>CAVQFH010000001.1:0-285715 GCA_963711775.1 uncultured Actinomycetota bacterium
GCGGAAGGTCGGGTCCTCCTCGGCCAGCTTCTGGATCGCGATGCCCAGCTTCTCCTGGTCGGCCTTCGTCTTCGGCTCGATCGCGACGTCGATCACCGGCGCCGGGAAGGTCATGGACTCGAGGACGATCGTCTTGTTGGCGTCGGACAGCGTGTCGCCGGTGGTGGTCTGCTTCAGCCCGGCCACGGCGATGATCTCGCCGGCACCGGCGCGGGGCAGTTCCTCACGCTTGTTCGCGTGCATCTGGTAGATCTTGCCGATCCGCTCCTTGCGGTCCTTCGTGGAGTTCAGGACCTGCGAACCGTTGTCGAGCACGCCCGAGTAGATGCGCACGAACGTCAGCTTGCCCAGGTGCGGGTCGGTGGCGATCTTGAAGGCCAGGGCCGACAGCGGCTCGCTCTCGTCCGCCTTGCGCTCGGCCTCGGTCTCGCCGTCCTGCAGGGTGCCCTTGACCCCGCCCACGTCCAGCGGCGAGGGCAGGTAGTCGACGACGGCGTCGAGCAGGGGCTGGACGCCCTTGTTCTTGAACGCCGTGCCGGTCAGCACCGGGTTGACGAGGTCGGCCAGCGTCGCCTTGCGGATGGCGGCCTTCAGGGTCGCGACGTCGATGTCCTCGCCGTCGAGGTACTTCTCGGCGATCTCGTCGTCGATGTCGGCCAGCTGCTCGAGCAGCTTGTCGCGGTACTCGGCGGCCTGGTCGGCCAGCTCGGCCGGGATGTCCTCGACGGTGAACTGCTCGCCGAGCTGGGTCTCGCCGCGCCAGGTGAGGGCGCGCATCTCGACGAGGTCGACGACGCCGATGAAGTCGGCCTCGTTGCCGATGGGCAGCTGCAGGACGAGGGCGTTGGAGTTCAGCCGGTCGCGCATCATGTCGACGCAGCGGAAGAAGTCGGCACCGGTGCGGTCGAGCTTGTTGACGAAGCACATGCGCGGGACGCTGTACTTGTCGGCCTGCCGCCACACCGTCTCGGTCTGCGGCTCGACGCCGGCGACACCGTCGTAGACGGCGATCGCGCCGTCGAGGACGCGCAGCGACCGCTCGACCTCGACGGTGAAGTCGACGTGGCCCGGGGTGTCGATGATCTGGATCGTGTGGCCCTTCCAGGCACACTTGACGGCGGCGGAGGTGATCGTGATGCCCCGCTCCTGCTCCTGCTCCATCCAGTCCGTCGTGGCGGCGCCGTCGTGGACCTCACCGATCTTGTAGTTGATACCGGTGTAATAGAGGATGCGCTCGGTCGTCGTGGTCTTGCCCGCGTCGATGTGCGCCATGATCCCGATGTTGCGGGTCTTGGCGAGCTCGGCGTTGTTGGCCATGATTCCTTCTCTTGATAGCGGGCGGTGCTGGGTCGTCGGGGTGGCCGACTACCAGCGGTAGTGCGCGAAGGCCTTGTTCGACTCGGCCATCTTGTGGGTGTCCTCGCGGCGCTTGACGCTGGCGCCGAGGCCGTTGCTGGCGTCGAGGATCTCGTTCATGAGGCGCTCGGTCATCGTCTTCTCGCGACGGGCCCGCGAGTAGCTGACCAGCCAGCGCAGGGCCAGCGTGGTGCTGCGGCCCGGCTTGACCTCGACCGGCACCTGGTAGGTGGCGCCACCGACGCGGCGGCTCTTCACCTCGAGCGTGGGCTTGACGTTGTCCAGCGCGCGCTTGAGGGTGACGACCGGGTCGGTGCCGCTCTTGTCGCGGGTGCCCTCGAGGGCGCCGTAGACGATGTGCTCGGCCAGCGAGCGCTTGCCGCGAGAGCAGCACCTTGTTGACCAGCTGGGTGACCAGCGGCGAGGCGAAGACCGGGTCGACCACGAGCGGGCGACGCGGGGCGGGACCCTTGCGGGGCATTAGCTCTTCTCCTTCTTGGCACCGTATTTGCTGCGGCCCTGCTTGCGGTTGCGGACGCCCTGGGTGTCCAGCGAACCGCGAATGATCTTGTAACGGACGCCGGGGAGGTCCTTCACCCGGCCACCGCGCACGAGCACGATCGAGTGCTCCTGCAGGTTGTGCCCGACGCCGGGGATGTAGGCGGTGACCTCGACCTGGCTGGTCAGCCGCACGCGAGCCACCTTGCGCAGCGCCGAGTTCGGCTTCTTGGGCGTGGTCGTGTAGACGCGGGTGCACACGCCGCGGCGCTGCGGGGAACTCTTGAGCGCCGGGGTCTTGGTCTTGTCGACCTTGTCGGCGCGGCCCTTGCGGACCAGCTGCTGGATCGTAGGCATGCGGCCTGCAATCTCCTCGTTCGTCGGTTTCGAGCGGGTACTCCCGGGCGCGCCCGAGACCTCGTGCCTGCTCTGTTGTTGTCCTTGGTCTCACGCGGGCCCCGTTTCCCGGGCCCTCTGACCTCTCCTCCGACCCCCGCGGTCGGGCGTGTCGCCCGCTCGCGGAGCGCAACCGCCGATCTTTCATCGGCGACACGTTGCGCAGGGATCGTGACCCTGGTGCGAGCCGCCGACCCGGAGGCCGTCGAACCGCTGCACCGTCGGGCACAGATCAGGACCCGGATCACTCCGGGCACAGGGCTCAACTGTACTCAGGACCCGGCGGCTGGCCAAATTCGCGGTCCGGCGCCCGGCTCAGTGGGGCGAGTTCCGTTCAGTGGCGCGAGAAGTCGCGCCACTGATACGAGGTTGCCCCACTGATCGTGGGTTCGGCGCCGGTATGACGAAGGGCCGGCCCCCTCGCGGGGAACCGGCCCTTCGGACGTCAGGCGCTCAGGCGCTCGCCTCGCTCAGCGGTAGTCGTCGTAGCCGAACTCGTCCAGCGGGACGGACGGGCCGAGACCCGCGTTGCCGAACCCGTAGTAGTCGTTCTCGTCGTACCCGGCCATGCTGAAGGCGGCCGCGCGGGCCTCCTCCGTCGGGTTGACGTCGACGTTGCGGTACCGCGGGATGCCGGTGCCGGCCGGGATCAGCTTGCCGATGATCACGTTCTCCTTCAGCCCGACCAGCGAGTCGGACTCGCGCGGAGATCGCGGCGTCGGTGAGCACCCGGGTCGTCTCCTGGAACGACGCCGCGGACAGCCACGACTCCGTCGCCAGCGAGGCCTTGGTGATGCCCATGAGCACCGGGCGGCCGGAGGCGGTCTCGGTGCCCTCGGCCATCGCCCGCCGGTTCTCCGCCTCGAACGCCGAGCGCTCGACCAGCGAACCGGGCAGGAACTCGGTGGCCCCCGACTCGATCACCGTGATGCGCTTGAGCATCTGCCGGATGATCACCTCGATGTGCTTGTCGTGGATCGCGACACCCTGCGAGCGGTACACCTCCTGGACCTCGCGCACCAGGTGCAGCTGCACCTCGCGCGGGCCCATGATGCGCAGCACGTCGTGCGGGTTCACGGCACCGGAGATCAGCTGGGTACCGGCCTCCACCGGGTCGCCGTCGTTGACCAGCGGCCGCGAGCGGCGGGTGATCGGGTACTCCCGCTCGTCACCGCCGTCGTCGGGGATGACCACGATGCGCCGGCTGGAGCCCTTCGAGCCGTCGGACTCCTCGAAGCGCACCCGGCCCGAGGCCTCCGCGATCGGCGCCATGCCCTTGGGCACCCGCGCCTCGAACAGCTCCGCCACCCGCGGCAGGCCGTGGGTGATGTCGTCACCCGCGATACCGCCGGTGTGGAAGGTGCGCATCGTCAGCTGGGTGCCGGGCTCGCCGATGGACTGCGCGGCGATGATGCCGACAGCCTCGCCGACGTCGACCAGCTTGCCGGTGGCCAGCGAGCGCCCGTAGCAGGTGGCACAGGTGCCCAGGGCCGACTCGCAGGTCAGCACCGAGCGCACCCGCACCTCGCTGACGCCGGCGGCGATCAGCTCCTCGATGAGCACGTCACCGAGGTCGGTGCCACCCGTGGCCACCGTGCCCTTGCCACCCGGCTTCGGGATGTCCTCGCTCAGGACCCGCGCGTAGACCGAGGTCTCGACGTGTGCGTCCTTGATCAGCGTGCCGTCGGGGCCGCGGAGCCGCGATCGTCATCGGCAGGCCGCGGTCGGTGCCGCAGTCCTCCTCGCGGATGATGACGTCCTGGCTGACGTCCACCAGGCGCCGGGTCAGGTACCCCGAGTCGGCGGTGCGCAGCGCGGTGTCGGCCAGACCCTTGCGGGCGCCGTGCGTGGCGATGAAGTACTCGACCACCGACAGACCCTCGCGGAAGTTCGCCTTGATCGGGCGCGGGATGATCTCACCCTTCGGGTTGGCCACCAGGCCGCGCATACCGGCGATCTGCCGCATCTGCATCATGTTTCCGCGGGCGCCGGAGTTGACCATGATGTAGACGGGGTTGTTCTTCGGGAAGTTGTTCTCCATCTCCTTGGCGACCTCGCTGGTCGCCTTGGTCCACACCTCGACGAGCTCCTGACGGCGCTCCTCCTCGGTGATCACACCACGCAGGTACTGCTTCTCGATCTTCTCGGCGTCCTTCTCGTACCGCTCGAGGATCTCGGCCTTCTTCGGCGGCGTGACGACGTCGTCGATGGCGATCGTGATGCCCGACCGGGTGGCCCAGTGGAAGCCGGCCGCCTTGAGGTTGTCGAGGGTGTTCGCGACCTGCACCTTCGGGTACCGCTCGGCGAGGTCGTTGACGATCTGGCCGAGCTCCTTCTTCGTCACCTCGTAGTTGACGAAGCGGTAGTCCGACGGCAGCGCGTCGTTGAACAGGCAGCGGCCCAGCGTGGTCTGCACCAGCAGCGGCTGGCCCGGCTCCCAACCTTCGGGCGCCGTCCACTTCTCGGCCTTGCCGTTGTCGACGGACGTGACGCCGCGCAGCCGCATGGGTGACCGGTGACTGCAGGTGCAGCGTGCGGGTGTCGCGGGCCATGATCGCCTCGGACTCCGAGGAGAACACCCGCCCGGCGCCCTCGGCCCTCCGGCACGCACGCGCGGTCAGGTGGTACAGGCCCAGGATCATGTCCTGGGTCGGCATGGTGACCGGGCGGCCGTCGGCCGGCTTGAGGATGTTGTTCGTCGACAGCATCAGGATGCGGGCCTCGGCCTGCGCCTCGGCCGACAGCGGCAGGTGCACCGCCATCTGGTCGCCGTCGAAGTCGGCGTTGAAGGCGGTGCAGACCAGCGGGTGGATCTGGATGGCCTTGCCCTCGACCAGCTGCGGCTCGAAGGCCTGGATGCCGAGACGGTGCAGGGTCGGCGCGCGGTTGAGCAGCACCGGGTGCTCGCGGATGACCTCTTCGAGCACGTCCCACACCACCGGCCGCGCGCGCTCGACCATGCGCTTGGCCGACTTGATGTTCTGCGCGTGGCTACAGGTCGACCAGCCGCTTCATGACGAACGGCTTGAACAGCTCGAGCGCCATGCCCTTGGGCAGGCCGCACTGGTGCAGCTTGAGCTGCGGGCCGACGATGATGACCGAGCGGCCCGAGTAGTCGACGCGCTTGCCGAGCAGGTTCTGGCGGAACCGGCCCTGCTTGCCCTTGAGCAGGTCGGACAGCGACTTGAGCGGGCGGTTGCCCGGCCCGGTGACCGGCCGGCCGCGGCGGCCGTTGTCGAACAGCGCGTCGACGGACTCCTGCAGCATCCGCTTCTCGTTGTTGACGATGATCTCGGGCGCGCCGAGGTCGATCAGTCGCTTGAGGCGGTTGTTGCGGTTGATGACGCGGCGGTACAGGTCGTTGAGGTCGGACGTCGCGAAGCGGCCACCGTCGAGCTGCACCATCGGACGCAGGTCCGGCGGGATGACCGGGACGCAGTCGAGGATCATGCCCGTGGGGCAGTTGGTGGTGGCCAGGAACGAGGCCACGACCTTGAGCCGCTTGAGGGCGCGCAGCTTCTTCTGGCCCTTGCCGGTGCGGATGGTCTCGCGCAGCGATGTCGGCCTCGGCGTCGAGGTCGAAGTTCTGGACCAGGATCTGCAGCGCCTCGGCGCCCATGCCGCCCTCGAAGTAGTCGCCGAAGCGGTCGCGCAGCTCGCGGTAGAGCAGCTCGTCACTGATGAGCTGCTTGACCTCGAGCTTGCGGAAGGTGTCCATCACCTCGTCGAGCCGGTCGATCTCGCGCTGCGCGCGGTCGCGGATCTGGCGCATCTCGCGCTCGCCGCCCTCGCGCACCTTGCGGCGCACGTCGCTCTTGGCGCCCTCGGCCTCGAGCTCGGCGAGGTCGGTCTCGAGCTTCTTGGCGCGGGCGTCGATGTCGGAGTCGCGCTTCTTCTCCAGCGTCGACTTCTCCGCGCTGACCTCGGCCTCGAGGGTCGGCAGGTCGCGGTGGCGCTCCTCGTCGTTGACCGTGGTGATCAGGTACGCGGCGAAGTAGATGATCTTCTCGAGATCCTTCGGCGCGAGGTCGAGCAGGTAGCCCAGGCGCGACGGGACGCCCTTGAAGTACCAGATGTGGGTGACGGGCGCGGCGAGCTCGATGTGGCCCATGCGCTCACGGCGCACCTTGGCGCGGGTGACCTCGACGCCGCAGCGCTCACAGATGATGCCCTTGAAGCGCACCCGCTTGTACTTGCCGCAGTAGCACTCCCAGTCCCGGGTGGGACCGAAGATCTTCTCGCAGAACAGGCCGTCCTTCTCCGGCTTGAGCGTGCGGTAGTTGATCGTCTCGGGCTTCTTGACCTCGCCGTGGCTCCACTGGCGGATGTCGTCCGCGGTGGCCAGGCCGATACGCAGCTCGTCGAACACGTTGACGTCGAGCAAGATTTCCTTCTTTCGCTGGTTGAGCGGGTTGTTGCTGGGTCCGGCCGGCCGAGCGCTCGAGTGCCGTCGCGGGCGCCGCTCGGCCGGGAGTGTCAGACCTCTTCGACGCTGGACGGGCTCGAAGCGGCGGGACAGGTCGATGCCGAGTTCCTCGGCGGCGCGGTAGACGTCGTCGTCGGTGTCGCGCATCTCGACCGCGGTGCCGTCGCTGGAGAGCACCTCGACGTTGAGGCACAGCGACTGCAGCTCCTTGAGCAGCACCTTGAACGACTCCGGGATGCCCGGCTCGGGGATGTTCTCGCCCTTGACGATCGCCTCGTACACCTTGACGCGGCCGAGGATGTCGTCGGACTTGATCGTCAGCAGCTCCTGCAGCGCGTACGCGGCGCCGTAGGCCTGCATCGCCCAGCACTCCATCTCACCGAAGCGCTGGCCACCGAACTGCGCCTTACCGCCCAGCGGCTGCTGGGTGATCATCGAGTACGGGCCGGTCGAGCGGGCGTGGATCTTGTCGTCGACCAGGTGCAGCAGCTTGAGGATGTAGATGTAGCCCACCGAGACCGGCTCCGGGAACGGTTCGCCGGAGCGACCGTCGAGCAGGTTCGCCTTGCCGCTCGGCCCGATCAGCTGGTCGCCGTCACGCGTCTTGAGCGTCGAGGACAGCAGGCCGGTGATCTCCTCCTCGCGGGCACCGTCGAACACCGGGGTGGCGACGTTGGTGTCCGGCTCGCCCGAGCGGGCGTGCTCGCCGACAGCCGGGCCGCCCACTCGCGGCGTGCCCTCGATCTCCCAGCCGGTCTTGGCGACCCAGCCCAGGTGGGTCTCGAGGATCTGGCCGACGTTCATCCGGCCCGGCACGCCGAGCGGGTTGAGCACGATGTCGACCGGGGTGCCGTCCTGCAGGAACGGCATGTCCTCCGGCGGCAGGATCTTCGCGATGACGCCCTTGTTGCCGTGCCGGCCGGCGAGCTTGTCGCCGTCCTGGATCTTGCGCTTCTGGGCGATGTAGACGCGGACCAGCTCGTTGACGCCCGGGCGCGAGCTCGTCGCCGTCCTCACGGCTGAACACGCGCACGCCGATGACCTTGCCGGCCTCGCCGTGCGGCACCTTCAGCGATGGTGTCGCGGACCTCGCGCGCCTTCTCACCGAAGATCGCGCGCAGCAGGCGCTCCTCCGGGGTCAGCTCGGTCTCGCCCTTGGGCGTCACCTTGCCGACCAGCACGTCACCCGGCACGACGTCGGCGCCGATGCGCACGATGCCGCGCTCGTCGAGGTCGGCGAGGACCTCCTCGGAGACGTTCGGGATGTCGCGGGTGATCTCCTCGGCGCCGAGCTTGGTGTCGCGGGCGTCGACCTCGTGCTCCTCGATGTGGATCGAGGTGAGGACGTCGTCCTGGACGATGCGCTGGTTGAGGATGATCGCGTCCTCGTAGTTGTGGCCCTCCCACGGCATGTAGGCGACCAGCAGGTTCTTGCCCAGCGCCATCTCGCCGTCGTCGGTGGACGGGCCGTCGGCGATGACCATGCCGACCTCGACGCGGTCGCCCTCGTTGACGATCGGCTTCTGGTTGTAGCTCGTGCCCTGGTTGGAGCGCGCGAACTTCGCCAGCCGGTACGTCTGGTGGGTGCCGTCGTCGGCCATCACGGTGATGTAGTCGGCCGACAGCTCGGTGACCACACCGGGCTTCTCGGCGGTGACGACGTCGGAGGCGTCGACGGCCGCGCGCAGCTCCATGCCGGTGCCGACGAGCGGGGCCTCGGCGCGCAGCAGCGGCACGGCCTGGCGCTGCATGTTCGCGCCCATCAGCGCGCGGTTGGCGTCGTCGTGCTCGAGGAACGGGATCATCGCGGACGCGACCGACACCATCTGGCGCGGCGAGACGTCCATGTAGTCGACCTCGGTCGGCTCGAACAGGTCGACCTCGCCGCCCTTCTTGCGCACGAGCACGCGGGCGTCGGTGAAGTTGCCCTGCGCGTCGATCGGCGAGTTGGCCTGCGCGATGACGTAGCGGTCCTCCTCGTCGGCGGACAGGTACGCGATCTCGTCGGTGACGCGGCCGTTGTCGACGCTGCGGTAGGGCGTCTCGACGAAGCCGAACGCATTGACCCGCCCGTAGGACGCGAGCGAGCCGATCAGGCCGATGTTCGGGCCTTCCGGCGTCTCGATCGGGCACATGCGGCCGTAGTGGCTCGGGTGGACGTCACGGACCTCCATGCCGGCGCGGTCGCGCGACAGGCCGCCCGGGCCGAGCGCCGAGAGCCGGCGCTTGTGGGTCAGGCCGGCCAGCGGGTTCGTCTGGTCCATGAACTGGCTCAGCTGCGAGGTGCCGAAGAACTCCTTGATGGAGGCGACGACCGGCCGGATGTTGATCAGCGTCTGCGGCGTGATGGCCTCGACGTCCTGGGTGGTCATGCGCTCGCGCACGACGCGCTCCATGCGCGAGAGGCCGACGCGGATCTGGTTCTGGATCAGCTCACCGACCGTGCGCAGGCGACGGTTGCCGAAGTGGTCGATGTCGTCGGTCTCGTAACCCTCTTCGCCGGCGTGCAGGCGGATCAGGTACTCGATGGTCTTGACGATGTCGTCCTCGGTCAGCGTGCCGTGGTCGACGGCGGCGTCGGTGCCGAGCTTCTTGTTGACCTTGTAGCGGCCCACCTTGGCGAGGTCGTAGCGCTTGCCGTTGAAGAACAGGTTCTCCAGCAGCGCCTGCGCGGACTCGCGCGTCGGCGGTTCGCCCGGGCGCAGCTTGCGGTAGATGTCGAGCAGGGCCTCGTCGCCGGTGGCGATGTGGTCCTTGTCGAGCGTGGCGAGCAGGGTCTCGGACCACGAGAAGTGCTCGCGGATGCGGTCCTCGGTCCAGCCGAGCGCCTTGAGCAGCACGGTGACCGGCTGGCGACGCTTGCGGTCGATGCGCACGCCGACGGTGGAGCGCTTGTCGACGTCGAACTCGAGCCACGCGCCGCGGCTCGGGATGACCTTGACGCCGTAGACGTCGACGTCGGACGTCTTGTCGAGCGTGCGGTCGAAGTAGACGC
The DNA here is from genome assembly GCA_963711775.1 of uncultured Actinomycetota bacterium. GTDB lineage: Bacteria > Actinomycetota > Actinomycetes > Mycobacteriales > Jatrophihabitantaceae > Jatrophihabitans. Next base: position 9,672 of record CAVQFH010000001.1, read on the forward strand.
CCGGGGAGCGGACGAGCTGGCTGACGACCACGCGCTCGGTGCCGTTGATGATGAACGTGCCCTTGGGCGTCATCATCGGGAAGTCACCCATGAACACCGTCTGCGACTTGATCTCACCGGTGGTGTTGTTGGTGAACTCGGCCGTGACGAACAGCGGGGCTGCGTACGTCATGTCCTTGTCCTTGCACTCCTCGATGGGCGCCTTGACGTCCTCGAAGCGCGGGTTGGAGAAGGACAGGCTCATCGAGCCGGAGAAATCCTCGATCGGCGAGAGCTCGGTGAGGATGTCCTCGAGGCCGGAGCGGGCGCCGGAGACACCGGAGACCCGGTTCTGCCAGGCGGAGTTGCCGACGAGCCAGTCGAACGACTCGGTCTGCAGCGCGAGGAGGTTGGGCACCTCCAGCGGCTCGCGGATCTTGGCGAACGAGGTTCGGGGAGGCGCCCCCGGAATTCCTGATCGGGTGACCCCTACGCGGGAGTCGGAGGTTGACTTGCCGGAGCGCGAGACTGCCAAGATGCGTCCTTCCGAGGACTTCGTTACGGGCCGAACCGCGCGGCCTCACCCAGCCCTGCGCTCGCAACGTGCCGTCCGGCGAGGCGACGTGCGATGTCGGTGAGGACATCCACGCGCAGCGGCCGCAGGCGGCTGAAAACGGGCCGCGACGGCACTGGGACGGCATTGCGAAGGCGATTGGGCGGGAAGAGGGCAGCGCAACTTAGAAGCTTAGCGCGTCAAGACACGCCGAGCAAGCCCGCGCTGGGCGACATCGGCAGCGGATCGCGCTCGCAGCGGCCGCAGATCCGGCCTGCCACGGCGACCCAGCCCTGCAGATCTTCGCAGCCGTGCCCAGAAAGAGTGCCTCGCAGGCGTCGGCGCGTCAAGCATTTCGGGCACCGAGTGTCGCGGGCGCCGTGACCGGCGGGCTCTGAAGCCGCTCAGGAACTGTTGAGCAGGTCCAGCTTCACGATCAACCACTTGCCGTGCCGCTGCTCCATCTGCGCCACGGCGGCGAGCGGGTCGACCCGGCCCTTCGGCGTGCTCGTGTTCGTGACCGACACCTGCCCGTAGACGACGACGGTCCACTGGCCGTCCTCGACCGACTGCAGCCCGCCGTTGCTGATCTGGGCTGTCGAGACGGCCTTCAACTTCGGAGCCTGCGGCTTGATCAACGTGTCCACGGCCTTGGCGAAGTCCTTGCTGAACTGCCCCGTGGAGCAGGCCAGGCCCTTCTTCTTGTACGCGGCCAGATCGGTGTACTTGTACGTGCTGATCGTCGCCACGCAGTTCTTGGCCGCTGCCAGCACCTGCTCGCGCCGCGCGCTCGGCGCCGGCTTGTTGCGCCAGACCCCGTTGCTGACCACGAACACGACGACCGCCATGGCGATCACGCCGGCGGCGAGGATCGCCGCCGGCGCCCAGCGCAGCCAGCCGGGCAGGGCGATCGGCTCGGCGCGGCGGGTGCCCTCGACGCTCTCGCCCGGCTCTGCAGGGTCGGCGGGAGCGGCGGTGGTGGGCGCCGGCCGTGATTTGCGCAACCGGGGCCTGCGGCCGGCTTCATCGGTGCCGACGGTCGCAGTGGCGCCAGTGGCGCCAGTGGCGCCAGTGGCTACGGGATCGCCGGCGTCGGTGCCCTCGGGGGCGTTACCCGGGACCGGCCGGGCAGTGGGCCGGCCGCCGATGCGCCGGGCGCGGCTGGCGGCACTGGCGCCGGGCCGCGGCGACCGTCCGCTCGCCGTCGCCCGGGGAGCCGGGTCGGTCATGGGCTCGTCGGCGGCGGCGCGCTCGTCGCCGGCCGTCTCCGGATGCTCGTCGCTCACTGGAAGTTCAGCGCCTCGACGTCGCTGGCCAGCCACTGGCCGTTCTGGTGGACGACGGTGACCTCGAGGCTCTGCGGCACGGTCTGGGCCTTGGCGTCCAGGTGGTAGCCGTTCACGGACACGAGCACGATGTAACCCTTCGCACCCTTCTCCGTCGGCCCTTCGAGCGATGCGTGCGTGACCGTGGCGCCGATGTCGAACTTGCCCTTCTGCAGCGCGGAGAGCGTGGCCGCGCGCTTGGCGGTGATCTCGGTCTTCAGCGAGCCGGTGGTGCCGTCGACGGCGCGCTTCCAGTCGGCGTCGAACTCGGCACGGCGGAAGCTGATCAGGTTCACCGCCCGGGTGCCGGCGGCGCTCACCGCCACCTGCTCGGTGCGCGTCAGCTGGCCGATGTCGGCGCTGTCGCGCTTGTCCGGCACGAGGAACACGAAGTAGACGAGGAACAGCGCGGCGAGCAGCACGCCGCAGACCCCGGCGACGATCCAGGGCACAGCACCGCCTCGTCGTGGCGTCGACATGCGGTGTCCTTCCTGATCAGGTCTCGGTGTGCTGCGGCGCCCAGCTGCGCGAGAGCACCATACGCGTTGGTGCGGGCGGCGCGCCGACGTTAGGCCGGCAGCGTGTGCGTCGGCTGGGAACGATGCCGCCCCGGCCCGCGGTTCAGTGCAGCCCGTCCGTCACGAGAGTCATCCACGACGCGTCGCCGATCTTCACCGGCTGCACCAGCGAGGTGCCGACCGAGATCGGTGTGCCGGCCTTGAGGTTGTCGGTGACCACCCGCGGGTAGGCGTAGTTCCCGCCGGAGACGCTGACCGGGTCACCGCCCGGAATGTTCGCCGAACCACGGATGTTCTTGGCATCCGCGCCGGTGGCGGGCGCGGTGCAGCGTGCCGCGGTGTTCGGTGCCATCGGGGACAGCGCCCCCGGCTGGCGACGGACGGTGTCGTACCCTTCCTTGTTCTTGGTGGGATCGCCGCAGTCCTCCGGCGTCTGTTGCACCTGCAGCACCTGGGCGAGGGCCAGGCGATTGTTGTGCAAGGTGGTCTTGGCGCCGGCGGCGAGGGCGGGGTAGAGCTCCAGCACCTCTTCGACGCCCGGCAGGTGCGCGACGACGAGGTTGTTCAGCGTCAGCAGGTTGTCGAGCACCACGCTGATGTCGGACTGGTTGGTCGAGATGAAGTCACGCACCGTGGACAGGTCGGTCGGGGCGTCGTCGAGCAGCCGGCGGATGTCCGGATCGCTCTTCTTCAGCTGCCCGGACAGCAGCCGCAGATTCTTGCGTGAAGCTGTCCAGCGGACCTGCCTCGTCGAGCTGGGTCTGCAGCACCGTCTGCGAGTCGTTGATCAGCGCGATCGTCGCGGCCTCGTTCTGTGACGTGCTCGCTGTCGCCAACAGGCTGTTGGTGGCGTCGAGCAGCGTGCCGAGGTCCTGACCGCGGCCGGCGACCGCCTTGCCGAGCTCGTCGACCGTGGTGCGCAGGTTGTCCAGGTTGACCGACTTGGCCAGGGAGTCGAGGTTGCCGCAGCAACGTCTGCGTCGCGAGCGGGATGTGATTGCGGCTCATCGGGATGTCGCGAACCCGCCCGGATGTCCTTGCCCGTTCCCTTGCCCGGCGGGACGAGGTTCACGTACTGCTCGCCGACCACCGAACGGTTGGCGATCGTCGGCGCTGCTGCTCGCCGGGATCTTCGGCGAGGTGCAGTTGTCGAGCTTGAGGTCGACCTTCACGCCGTTCTTGATCAAGTGCAGCGTACCGACCCTGCCGACGGTCACGCCGCGGTAGGTCACCTCGGCGTTGGAGAAGATGCCGCCCGAATCGGGGAATTCGGCGGTGACCGTGCAGCCGTTGTCGCCGGTGACGTACTTCGACAGGCCGACGTACTCGGCGCCGACGTAGGAGACGCCGAGCAGCGTGATCACCACGAAAAGGATCAGCTGGATCTTGGTGGATCGTCTCAGCATGGCCGGCTCACTTCCCCGCGCCCGGGAGCACGGGTAGCGCGGTGGCGCCCGCGCTGCTGGTGCCGGTCTTGTTCGTCTTGTCGGCGGCCTTGGCGGTGGTCGCGGGCGTGGCGCCCGCGGTCTTGCTGCTCGACGCCGAACTGGTCTTGGCGCCGGTCGCGCCGGAGGGCAGCAGCGAACCCAACGACGACGACGCCCCTGCGACGCAGACGTTGAGCAGCGCGCACAGTTCGTCGTTGAGGTTCAGGTTGACGAACGCGTCGAGGTTCGCGTAGTCACCGCGCACGAACTGGCGCGACAGGCCCAGCGGGAACGGGAACGTCCCGGCGATGCGCAACGCGCCAGGCAACGCGTCCCCCGCACCGGTCAGCGCCCTGACCACCGGGTCCAGCGCCTTGAGCGAGGTGACCAGCTGGGTCTGCGAGGCGTTGATGACCCTCTTGGCGACGACACCGAACTTGGACAGGCTCGTCAACAACCCGACCAGGCGCGTGCGGTCGTCCTTCAGCACCTTCAGCGCGGCGGGATAGCTGTCCAGCGCGTCGGTGATCACCTTCTTGTTCTTGTTCAGCGACGCCGCGAGCTTGTCGATGCTGACGAGCGCCGCGGTGATGTCGTCGCGGCCGCGGTTCAGCGTGCCGGTGAAGGTGGTCAACTGGGCGATCAGGTCACGGGCGGCCTGCTGGCGCTCCGGGGTGCCCAGCGCCTTGTTCAGCTCGACGGCGATGGCTCGGATCTGGCGTAATCCGCCCTCGTTGAGCAGCAGCGACAGCGCGCCCAGCACCTGCTCGGCCTCGTATGCGGAGCTCGTCTGCGCGAGCTTGATCACCGGGTGCGACCGCAGCGACTGACTGGCGGCGTTGCGCACCGGCGCCTGCAGCGACACGTACTTCTCGCCGAGCAGCGACGTCTGTCGAGGATCGAGGCGCTGGAATTGGCCGGCAGGTGCACGCTCCCACGCACCGAGACCACGACCTTCGCCACCCACACACCCTTGTCGGTGATCAGCGAGATCTTGTCGACCTTGCCCACGGGCACGTCGTTGACCTTGACCGCGGACTGCGGCACGAGGTCGAGCACGTCGCGGAACTCGATGGACACGGTGTAGGGGTTGTCGCCGAGATCGGCGCCGCCGGGCAACAGACGTCTGGTACAGCCCCTGGAACCCGCAGCCGGACAGCACGAGGCACAGGCCGAGCAGGGCGGCGAACAGCTTGCGCGGGGTCACGATCCGCCTCCCGTCACACCGCTGAGGTCGGGCAGCGAGGTCGCGCCGGGCAGCGCGGGCAAGGCGGGTCCGCTCGGTACGCCGACACTCGGCGGGCTCGGTGATCCCGGCAGCGTCGGCAATATGCTGCCGCTGGGTGCTTCGGCGACGAGCCCGGTGCACACCTTGCTGACGTTGCCGCCGAGGCCGGGAAGGCCGCCGGTGACCTGCGAGAGCGTGGTGCATACCTGCCCGGCCAGCGTCTGGAGTGACAGGTTCGTCAGCGACGCGAGATTGCTACGGGTCGCGAGCGCGCCCACGTTCGGCTGGTAGGCGTGGGTAACGTTCGACAGCGCAGCCGGCGCCAGCGCCAGCGTCTCCTGCAGCGACGCCTTCTGCTTCACCAGGATATTGGTGATCGTCGTCAGCCCGTTGAAGTCGCTGTGGAACTTGGCCGCGTTGCCCTTGACGAAGGTGTTGATCGAATTCAGCGCGAGGCCCAGGTTGTGCAGCGGCGCTGCCGAGGTCGCCGCGCTCGCCGGCCAGGTCACTGGCCGCCTGCTCCAGCTGAGCGTTGAAGTTGCGGACGTCCGAGTCGCTGTTCTTCAGGGTCGTGGTGAACTGCTGCAAATTTCGGACGGTGGCGAACAGGTTGCCCCTGTTGTCGGCCAGCGTCCGTGCGGCCTCGGACAGCTTGGTGATGCTGTTGCCCAGCGCCGCGCCGTTGCCCTTGAGGTTGGCCGCGCTCACATTCACCAGCGCCGACAGCGCGCCGGTCTGCTGGCCGCCCTTGTTGGCCCCGGCCGGCCCGAGCGCGACCGAGAGCTTGTTCAGCGCGGAGTAGATGTCGTCGAGTTCGGCCGGCGCCCCGGTGCGGCTGGACGGGATCGTCGCGCCGGACTTCATCACCGGGCCGGACTTGTACGCCGGCGCCAGCTGGATGTACCGGTCGCTGACGAGGGAGTTTGCGACCTCCTCCGCGCCGCCCTTGGCGGGCAGCTTGTAGGACTTGCTGTACTCCATCTTGACTTCGACGTAACCGGGCTTCGGGGACACCGACGTGACATCGCCGATCTGCACGCCGAGCAGCTTCACCGGCGTGCCCGGGTAGACGCCGACCGCAGCCGGGAAGCGCGCGGTGACCGTCTTGTTGCCCGCATCGCGCAGGACGAAGTAGTACAGGCAGCCCAGCGCGATCGCCAGGACCACCACGCCCACGATGACGTTGGTCATGTTCTTGCGCAGCGCGGCGATCATTGGGACTGTCCGATCCCGAGCAGCCCGAGCACGCCGGTCGGGCTGAGGTTCTGGATGTAGTTGTCGAACCAGCGGCCGTTGCCCACCACGTTGTTGAACACCCGGTAGAAGGGCCCGAGCAGCGCCAGGCCGCGGTCCAGGCTGTCCTGGTTGGCCTCGAGCGTCTGCAGCACGCCGTCGAGCTGGTCGAGCAGCGGGCCGATCGTCTTCTGGTTGTCCGACACGAGCCCGCGCAGCTGCGCGGACACCGTGGACGTGTTCAGCAGCAACTGGTGGATCGCGTCGCGCCGGGCATTCAGCTCCGCGAGCAGCAGCCCGCCGTCGTGCAGCAACTCGGCCAGGTTCTTGTCCCGCGCGGCGAGCACACCGGTGACCTTCTTGGCATTGGCCAGCAGGGTGGTCAGTTCGCCGTCGCGACTGGCGATCGTCGTGGACAGTCGGGACAACCCGGTGACCACCGGCCGGACGTCGCTGGGCGTGCCGGAGAAGTCCGACGCCAGCGTGCGCAGCGACTTCTGCAGATCCGCCGTGTTGATGTTCTGCACGGTGTCGGTCAGCGCCGTGAACGCCGGGTAGACATCGAACGGCGAGGTCGTGCGGCTGAGCGGGATCGGGTCACCGCTGGCCTGCGCCTTCGACCCCGTCGAGTTGATCTCGAGGTACTTCGACCCCAGCAGCGTCTTCAGTTTGATGTCGATCGTGCTCTGGTTGCCGACCCAGCCCTGCTTGACCGTGAACGTCACCTTGACGTGGTAGCCGGTCTTGTTGTTGCGCTGCAGGCTGACGGTCTGGACCTGCCCGGCTCGCACGCCCGCGATGCGCACGTCGTCGTCGGGCTTGAGGTTCGCCGACTCGCTGAAATAGGCGGTGTACTGCGTGCCGCCGCCGATCAGCGGCAGCGATGCGGCGTTGAAGGCAGCCACGAGCAGCACCAGCAGGAAGACCAACCCGATGATGCCGATGGGCAGCGGATTGCGGGAGGAGAAGGATTTGCCGATGCGCGGAGCCTTGCGGGTGGTCAGCGGCTTGGTGCCCGAGCTCTCCGTGTCCTGGTCGCTCATCACTGGCACCTCGATCCGGCGCCGGCGGTGTTGCTGAGCGACAGCTGGTGCTCGGTCGTGCCGACGGTGAGCGTGCCCGTGAGCCCGCAGAGGTAGAAGTTGAACCAGGACCCGTAGCTGGCCGTGCGGATCAGCCCGCCGACGGTGGGCGGCAGCTGCTGCAGAACGTACTTCACGGTGCTGGTGTTGCGATTCAGCAGCGCAAGCAGCCCGGTGATGCTCTTGACGTCCTTGGCCAGCGGGGGGCGCACCTGCGTGAGCAGACCCGCTGTTGACGTCGTGAGGTCGTTGATGCCGTCGATGGCGTTGCCGATGGTGGAGCGATCGGTGCTGAGCCCATGAATGAAACCGGTGAGCTGGATGATCAGGTTCGACAGCTCGGTGTCGCGCTCGCCGACGGCCTGCAGCACGCCCGTCAGGTTGTGGATCACGTCGCCGATGACCGCGTCCTTGTCGGCGAGGGTGTTGGTCAGCGACGCCACGTTGGCGAGCAACTGCTCCAAGGAGCCGCCTTCGCCCTGCAGCGTCTGCACGATCTCGAGCGAGAGCTTGTTCAGCTCGGTCGGATCGAGGCCCGCCACCAGGGGTTGGAACCCGGCGAACAGCACGGTGAGGTCGACCGCCGGGAACGTCTGGCTCACCGGGATCACCGACTTGCTGGACAACATCTTGGTGCTGCCGGCGCCCTGCTCGATGTCCAGGTACCGCTGCCCGACGAGGTTGCGGTAACGCAGGCGCGCAGTGACGTCAGATCGGCAACGGGCGCGACTTCTGCACGGTGAACGTGACCAGCGCGGTGCTCTGCTGGCCCGGGTGGTTCTTCTTCAGCGCGATGCCCTGAATGGTGCCGACGCGCACGCCGGCGATGCGCACGTCGTCGCCGATCTCCAGGCCGGACACGTCGGTGAACGCAGCCTTGTAGGTCCGCGCGGCACCGTAGCTGGAGTTGCTGATCGTCGCGGCCAGCACGTAGGTGGCGATGGCGGTGACGACCAGGAAAACGATCAGCTTGATCAGCGGGGCGAGCAGTCCTCTCACTTGACCACCACCGACTGGCCGCGCATCAGGGGCCCGGCGAGGAAGGTGTCGACCGCGGGCACCTTCTTCGGCGTCGTGTGCAGCTGCCCGGAGATCAGCGTGCTGACGTAGGCGTTCTCAGCCCCGGAGTTCAGCGCCTGGTCGTCGTCGGAGGACGTGGAATCGCTGCGCTGCGCGCACGGATCGGTGGTCAGCGGCGCGCCGTCGTTGAGGCAGCGGTACTTGCCCGGGATCTGGAACGGGTCCTGCGGGTTGGGCAGCCCGAAGCAGTTGGGCCCGTACCCGGTGACGTACTTGACCTCCTGGCCCTGCTTGTAGGGCCCTTGGTTGGTGTTGTCGAACGTGATCCCGAGGTGCACCTGATGGTTGTAGATGATCTTCTTCGAATAGTTGTAGAGGTAGTTGATGCCGTTGAACAGGCAGGAGTATTCCGGCGAGTACTCGTTGAGCAGCGGCAAGATCTTGTTGTCTGGTGTCCGACACCCCGATGATGCGCTGCTCGTTGTCGGCGAGGAAGCCGCGCAGCACGTTCGAGGTGTCGGCGCCGTTGACCAGCAAGGCGTTGAGGCCCGCCTGCTTCTGCACGATCGTGCGCACGCCGGTCTGGAAGTTCTGCAGCGTCGAGTAGACGTCGGGCAGGACGTTGTTGTACTCGAGCGCCACGTTGCCGAGGTTCTTGAGGTCCTTGACCAGCTGCGCGGTGTGCGGGTTCATGACCTTGAGGTACTTGTCGAAGTTCACGAGCGTCTCGCCGAGCTTGTTGCCGCGGTTGTGCAGCGCCGTGGCCAACGCGGTCAGCGTCGCGTTGAGCTGCGCGGGCTGGACGGCGCTCAGCAGCGGATAGAGGTCGGAGAGCACGTGCTGGCTCTCGAGCGCGCCCTTGGAGCGGTCCTGCGGGATCACGTCGCCGGCGCGGATGCTGGGCACGCCGGGGCCGACCATGCCCTCCGGCGTCGACAGCGCCACGTACTGCTCGCCGAACAGGGTCTTCGGCAGGATCTGCGCGGTGACGTCGGCCGGGATCTTCTTGGCCTGCGCCGGGTCCAGCTTGATCTTCACCACCGCGCCGTCGCCTGTCGAGTCGATCGAGGCGACGGACCCGACGAGCAGGCCGCGGATCTTGACGTCGGAGTCCTTCTGCAGCTCGTTTCCGGTGAAGTCGGACTTCAGCGTGACGTCGGTGAACGTCGAGAACGCCTTGTTGTAGATGGCGATCGACAACGAGATCAGCGAGATGACCAGCGCGATGAACAGCAGACCGAGCAGCCGTCGCTTGACGACCTTGCCCAACGAGTCCCCGGAGGCCATGTCAACCCGCCAACCGGACGCTGGTCGTCGAGCCCCAGATGGCGAAGGACAGGAAGAAGTCGATGACGGTGACGGCCACGATCGCCAGACGCACCGCACGACCCACCGCGACGCCCACGCCGGCCGGGCCGCCCGACGCGGTGTAGCCGAAGTAGCAGTGCGTCAGGATGATCACGATCGCGAAGATGAGCACCTTGAAGAACGACCACACGACATCCAGCGGCGGCAGGAACAGATGGAAGTAGTGCGAGTACGTGCCGGCGGAGTCGGAGTAGTAGTAGACGACGATCGCGTACGACGCCAGGTAGGACGACAGCAGCCCGATGACGTAGAGCGGGATGATCGCGATGAAGCCCGCGATGATGCGCGTCGTGACCAGGAACGGCAGGCTCGGCACCGCCATGACCTCGAGCGCGTCGACCTCTTCGCTGATGCGCATGGCACCCAGCTGCGCTGTGAAGCCGCAGCCGACGGTGGCCGACAGTGCCAGGCCGGCGACGATCGGCGCGATCTCGCGGGTGTTGAAGAACGCGGTGATGAACCCGGCGTACGACGAGACGCCCAGCTGCTCCAGCGCCGCATAGCCCTGCAGACCGACCTCGGTGCCGGTGAAGAACGACATGAAGGCGATGACGCCGACCGTCCCGCCGATGATCGCCAGCGAGCCGCTGCCGAAGACGACCTCGGACAGGATGCGCAGCGTCTCCTTCTTGTAGCGGGTGATCGTGCGCGGCGTCCACGCGATCGCCCGGCCGTAGAAGGACATCTGGTCGCCGAAGTCGTCCAGGATGCCCAGCGGGACGGTGAACGCCTTCTTCGCGCTGGCAATCAGGTCGGTGGCCATGTCACGACCCCTTTGCCGGGACGACTTCGAAGTACACGGCGGTGATCACGAAGTTGACCGCGAACAGCAGCATGAAGGTGATCACGACGGACTGGTTCACCGCGTCGCCCACGCCCTTCGGGCCACCGCCGGCGTTCAGTCCCTTGTACGACGCGACGACGCCGGCCAACAGGCCGAAGATCAGCGCCTTCAGCTCGCCGGTGTAGAGGTCGGGCAGCTGGGCGAGCGCGGAGAAGCTGGCGAGGTAGGCGCCGGGCGTACCGCCCTGCAGCACCACGTTGAAGAAGTAACCGCCGGCCACGCCGACGACGCACACCAGGCCGTTGAGGAACACCGAGATCAACATGCACGACAGCACCCGCGGCACCACCAGGCGCTGCACCGGCGAGATGCCGAGCACCTCCATGGCGTCGATCTCGTCACGGATCTTGCGGCTGCCGAGGTCGGCGCAGATGGCCGAGCCGCCCGCGCCGGAGATCAGCAGCGCACACACGATGGGGCTGGCCTCGCGGATGATCGCGAGCACCGACGCGGACCCGGTGAACGACTGCGCGCCGATCTGCTGGGCGAGCGTGCCGAGTTCGAGCGCGATGACGGCGCCGAAGGGGATCGCGACCATCATCGTCGGGAAGATCGTCACGCTGGCGATGAACCACGCCTGCTGGATGAATTCCCGCACCTGGAACGGGCGCTTGAACGTGTAGCGACCGACGTCCAGGAACAGGGCGAACAGGCTGCCCGCCTGTTTGACGCCCCCAACGGGTGAGAGGGAGACCATCAGCTGTTACCGAGCCCCGCGGTCTCTCGCTCGCGCTGCTCGCCCTGCTGGTCGGCGTTGCTCGCTGTCCATCTTCTCCTGCAGCTTGCGGGTCCGCTCGGTCTCGCGGTCCTCCTCGGCCATCAGCTTCTTGATGGCCTCCTGGGCGGGCTCGGGCAACGTGTGCAGGTTGTCCAGCACCCGCTGGCGGCGGCGCGCGACGGCTTTGCGCTCGGGCATGCCGGGCGAGCACTGCAGCTGCATGGGCACCCCGGACACCTCGTCGCCGCCGGCGTTGTGGCCCGCCTCGAACATGGCGCGCTCGGCGGCCATCTGCGCGGCGTCCTTCTCCTCGCTCATGCCGATGGGGCCGTTCATCGTGCCGTTCAGGAACTGCTTGATGACCGGTTCCTCACTGGTCAGCAGCACCTCGCGCGGGCCGAACATCACCAGTTCGCGGCGGAACAGCATGCCGAGGTTGTCCGGCACCGTACGGGCCATGTTGATGTTGTGCGTGACGATGAGGAACGTCGAGTCGGTGGCGGCGTTGATGTCGAGGAAGAGCTGGCTGATGTAGGTGGTGCGCACCGGATCCAGCCCGGAGTCGGGCTCGTCGACGAGGATGATCTCGGGGTTCAGGACCAGCGCGCGGGCCAGCCCGGCGCGCTTGCGCATACCGCCGGAGATCTCGCCGGGCAGCTTGCCCTCGGCGCCGGCGAGGCCGACCATGTCCATCTTCTCCATGACGATGTCACGGATCTCGCGCTCGCTCTTCTTCGTGTGCTCGCGCAGCGGGAAGGCGACGTTGTCGTAGAGCGTCATCGAGCCGAACAGCGCGCCGTCCTGGAACAGCACGCCGAACAGCTTGCGGATCTCGTAGAGCTTGCCCTCACTGCAGTGGGCGATGTCGACGTCGCGGATGAAGATCGAGCCCTTGTCCGGCTTGAGCAGGCCGATCAGCGACTTCAGGAACACCGATTTGCCGGTACCGGACGGCCCGAGCAGGGCGCTGACCTCTCCCGGGGGCAGGGTGAGAGTGACGTCGCCCCAGATGGTCTGGCGGCCGAACTTCTTCGTCAGTTCGTGGACCGCGACTTCGACTCCCACGAGCAACCCTCCGCTGCAAACACCCCGTCATGACGGCACGTCGCCACACCGTCACCGGATGAAACAGGCAATATACCGGCCGGTAATGCAAGTGTGGCGACCCAGCGTCGCACATTTCCAGCCGGTTCGCCCGCCAAAGTTTCCCGACCGATACCTTGCACTCAGCGCGCCGTCGTGGGCGGCCGCCCGCCGCCCGCGACCGCCACGGTGCTTGCTGTGCGCGGCCCCGGAGCACCCTGACCGGCAGCGGTGTGACACCCGGTCGACGACGGGCCCCGACCCGGCGCCGGGCCCGGCGAGGAGAGGAGATGCACACGGCTGACCCGACCGAAGAGGTCGATCTTGTCGACGTCACCCGCGGTGCGATTGTCGAATCGCGCCACCGCGGCCGGATCGTCGTGCTCGACCGCGACGCCGCGGGCACCGCCCGGCGTGCGGTGTGCGGCCGGCGACGTCCGCTCGCCGGTGTACTCCCGCTCGGCGATCAAGCCGGTGCAGGCCACCGCGATGGTCGAGGCAGGCTTCGACGGGCCGTCAGCCGCCCTGGCGCTGGCCGCGGCGAGCCACGGCGGGGAAGACGTACACCTGGCCGGCGTGCGGACGGTGCTGGCCACGGCCGGGCTGACCGAGTCGGCCCTACGCTGCCCACCCGACCTGCCGCTGTCGATCGCTGCCCAGACGGCCTGGCTGCGGGCCGGCCGGGCACCGGCACCGGTGTGCCACAACTGCTCCGGCAAGCACGCCGCGATGGTGGCGACGTGCGTGCGCAACGGGTGGCCGGTGGACGAGTACCTGCAGCCGGGTCACCCGCTGCAACAGGCGATCGCGTCGGCCGTGGTGCGCTTCGGCGGCGAGCCGATCGGCGCGACGAGCGTCGACGGTTGCGGGGCGCCGGCGCACGCGGTGTCGCTGACCGCGTTGGCGACGGCCTTCGCCGCGGTGGCGGGATCCCCTGCCGACTCGCCGGCGGGCCGGGTGTGCGCGGCCATGCGCGCCCACCCGCAGCTGGTCGGGCGGGACGGCGCGGCCGGTGACCGAGCTGCTGCCCGACGCCGACGGGCTGGTGTGCAAGGACGGCGCCGAGGGCGTGTGGGCCGCGGCGCTGCCCGACGGGCGGGCGTTCGCTGCGAAGATCACGACGGCAACGGGCGCGCGCTCGGCCCGGTGCTCGCCGCGGTGCTCGCGGCGTGGGGCTTCGACGGCCCGGCGGTGCGCCGCTGGGCCGCGGTGCCGGTGCTCGGTGGCGGCCTGCCGGTCGGCGAACTGCGGCCGGCCGAGCAGCTGCGGTCCCTGCTTTCTTGATCGAAGTATGGCGGCGGTCGCTATCCGACCGCCGCCATACTTCGATCAAGGGAAGGGTCGCTGGGAAACGCCGCGAGGGCGGCCCGCGACGTGCGCGGACCGCCCTCGGCGGGGTGTTACGGGAACTGCAGGCGGTCGGCCTACTTGACGGTGACCGTGGCGCCGGCGGCCTCGAGGGCCTCCTTCGCCTTGTCGGCGGCGTCCTTGTTGACCTTCTCCAGCAGCGGCTTCGGCGCGCCGTCGACGAGGTCCTTTGCCTCCTTCAGGCCGAGGCTCGTCAGCGTGCGCACCTCCTTGATGACCTGGATCTTCTTGTCGCCTGCGGCCTCGAGGATGACGTCGAACTCGTCCTGCTCGGCGGCTTCCTCGGCCGGGGCGGCGCCGCCCGGTCCGGCGGCGGCTGCGACCGCGACCGGGGCGGCGGCGGTGACGTCGAAGGTGTCTTCGAACTGCTTCACGAAGTCGCTGAGCTCGAGGAGGGTCATCTCCTTGAACGCGTCGAGCAGCTCGTCGGTGCTGAGCTTCGCCATGATGGCGTCCTTTCGTTTGTCGCCGGATGAGCCGGCTGATCGGGTGCGCCCCGCGGTGGCGGACGGGCTGTTACTCCGCCGGCTCGGCGGGAGTTTCGGGTGTGTCGGTCGGTGCGGAGTCGGGCGCCTCGACGGCCGGGGCTTCTGGCGTCTCGGCCTCGGCGGCCGGTGTCTCGGCGGCGTCCGCTGCCGGGGCAGCTGCCGCCGCGTCCGCGGGCTTCTTCTCCTCGAGCGCCTTGGCCAGGCGGGCCACCTGCGACAGCGGCGCCTGGAACAGCCCCGCCGCGCGGGTCGGCAGCGCCTTGAGGGCGCCGGCGAACTTGGCCAGCAGCACCTCGCGCGACTCGAGGTCGGCGATGCGGCCGAGCTCGCCGGCGGACACTGCGTTGCCGTCGAGGATGCCGCCCTTGATGATCAGCGGCGGATTCGCCTCGCGCGAAGTCACGCAGCCCCTTGGCGGCCTCGACCGGATCGCCCTTGACGAAGGCGATGGCGGTGGGGCCGGTGAGCAGCGCTGCGTCGATCGGCACCCCGGCGTCGGCAGCGGCGCGGCGGGTCAGCGTGTTCTTGACGACCGCGTACGTCGTGTCGGCGCCGAGTGCCCGGCGCAGGTCGCTGATCTGCTTGACGGTCAGCCCGCGGTACTCGGTGAGCACGGCGGCCGACGAGGTGGAGAAGTGCTCGGTGATCTCGGCGACGGCCGTGACCTTCTCGCTGTTGGGCATCTGCAGCCTCCTCTCGTTCATGTCGAGCTGGTGCTGCACAGCCCGGAGAGACGAGAAACGCCCCGGCGCAGGGCGCTCGGGGCGGCGAGGTTCATGCCGTACCGACCAGCCTGCGCGGGCCGCTCCGACGCTTCGGAGCTGTTGGGCCGCGTGCGCGCACGCGACGACCAGCGGTCTTCGGATGGATCGTGTTCGAGGTTACGCGAGCAGCTGCACTGCCGCCAAATCCTCCGCGCTGGACCGCCTCGCCGGTGCCCGCGGAGCCCGGTCACTGCGAGCGCCGCGGGCGGCGGCGGTCGCAGCAGCCGGGGTCAGGCCTGCGGCACCCCGTCGGTGAGCAGGTTGCGCGTGCGGTTGGAGTCGACCGGGATGCCCGGGCCCATCGTCGTCGCGAAGGTGACCTTCTTCAGGAACTTGCCCTTGGACGACGACGGCTTGGCGCGCAGGATCTCGTCCAGCGCGGCCGCGTAGTTCTCGACCAGCTGCTGCGTGCTGAACGACGCCTTGCCGATGATCAGGTGCAGGTTGGCCTGCTTGTCGACGCGGAAGCTGATCTTGCCGCCCTTGATGTCGGCGACGGCCTTCGCGACGTCCGGGGTGACGGTGCCGGTCTTCGGGTTCGGCATCAGCCCGCGCGGGCCGAGCACGCGCGCGATGCGGCCGACCTTGGCCATCTGGTCCGGCGTCGCGATCGCGGCGTCGAAGTCGAGGAACCCGTCGGTGATCTCCTGGATGAGGTCGTCGCTGCCGACCTTGTCGGCACCGGCGGCGCGGGCCTCCTCGGCCTTGTCGCCGGTGGCGAAGACGATCACCCGGGCGGTCTTGCCGGTGCCGTGCGGCAGGCTGACGGTGCCGCGCACCATCTGGTCGGCCTTGCGGGGGTCGACGCCCAGGCGCATCGCGACCTCGACGGTGCCGTCGAACTTCGTCGGCGACGCCTGGCGGGCGAGATCGGCGGCCTCGAGCGGGGAGTAGATCTTGCCGTCCTCGAGCAGGTCGGCGGCCTTGCGGTAATTCTTGCTGCGCTTCATGTGTTCGTTCTTCTTCCTGTCAGTGGTCAGCGGCCGGGTCGGTCGCGGCCTCCCACGCGAACTGTCGATCGAGTTTCCTGCGGACGACCCTGCTGCCCTGCGCCAGGCGGGCATCCACGAGGAAATCCCCATCAGGTGGAAACCATCAGCCCTCGACGGTGATGCCCATCGAGCGGGCGGTGCCGGCGATGATCTTGGCGGCCTGGTCGACGTCGTTGGCGTTGAGGTCTTCCATCTTGGTCTCGGCGATCTCGCGGACCTGGGCCATGGAGACCTTCGCGACCTTCTTGGTGTGCGGCTCGCCGCTGCCCTTGTCGACGCCCGCGGCCTTGAGCAGCAGCCGTGCGGCCGGCGGGGTCTTGGTGACGAAGGTGAACGAGCGGTCCTCGAACACCGAGATCTCGACCGGCACGATCTGGCCGCGCTGGCTCTCGGTGGCGGCGTTGTAGGCCTTGCAGAACTCCATGATGTTCACGCCGTGCTGGCCCAGCGCGGGGCCGACCGGCGGGCGCCGGGTTCGCGGCGCCGGCCTGGATCTGCAGCTTGATGATCGCCGCGAGCTTCTTCTTCGGAGGCATGTGACTTTCTCTTCTCGGGTGTAGCGTGGTGGTGGCTGGGCGACGTGGTCAGATCTTGGAGACCTGGCTGAAGGACAGTTCGACCGGCGTCTCGCGGCCGAAGATGGACACCAGCACGTGCAGCTTCTGGTGCATCGGGATCGATCTCGCTGATGGTGGCCGGCAGCGTCGCGAACGGGCCGTCCATGACGGTGACCGACTCGCCGACGGTGTAGTCGACCTCGACGGTCTGCTGCTTCTCGGCGCCGCCGCCGGACTTGCCGCCGGAGGCGACGGCCGCGGCCTTCTTCGTCGCGGGCGCGAGGATGTTGACGACCTCGTCGGTGGACAGCGGCGACGGGCGGGACGTGGCGCCGACGAAGCCGGTGACGCCCGGGGTGTTGCGCACCGCGCCCCACGACTCGTCGTTGAGGTCCATCCGCACCAGGATGTAGCCGGGGAAGACCTTGCGCTGCACCTGCTGGCGCTTGCCGTTCTTGATCTCGACGACGTCCTCGGTCGGGACCTCGACCTGGAAGATGTAGTCCTCCATGTCGAGCGAGGTGATGCGGCTCTCGAGGTTGGTCTTCACCTTGTTCTCGTAGCCGGCGTAGGAGTGCACGACGTACCAGTCGCCGAACTGCGTGCGCAGCTCGCGGCGCAGCGTCTCGACCGGGTCCTCGTCCTCGGCCGCGGCATCCTCGGCGACGGCCTCGGCCGCGAGCTCGTTCGTCGCGGCGTCCGTGTCCGTGTCGGTGTCGGTGTCGGGTGGGTGTCGGTGGGCGCGGCGTCGACGTCGTCGCCGGGCTCACCGTCGCTGCCGCCCGCGGCGCCGAGGTCGGTGTCCGCGTCGTTCGCGGCGTCGGTCGCGCGGTCCGCGGCGACGTCGTCACCGAGCAGCCGGGCGGCGGCCTCGAGGTCGGCCGGGCCGTCGTCGGCGGCCTGCGCGGACTCGCTGCGGATGGGCGCAAGCGTCTCGTCGGCGCTCGCGGCGTCGTCGTACTCGGACACGTTCTCTCTTTCTCGTCGGGTTCGCCCGGGCGCGGGGGCCGCGGACGGGGTGTGTTCGGCGGTGGTCAGCCGAACATCAGCAGGGTGAGCTTGGCGAAGCCGATGTCCAGCCCCGCCACCAGCGCGACCATGATCACCACGAAGACGATCACCACGGCGGAGTAGGTGACGAGCTCGGAGCGCGAGGGCCACAGGACCTTGCGCATCTCGGACACGCTCTCGCGCACGTAGCGCGTCGGCAGTGCGCCACGCCTGGCCGGCGCCGCGCGACGGTGACGACTCGGTACGGGTCGCGGTCACGAGCTCTCCTCTCGGCGGTGCCGGCCACGGCGGCCCAAGGGCGGGCGTCGCGGGTCCTGCACCTGCTGGTACTGCATTCGCTCAGCCTGGCGGCTGCGCAGGGGCGACAGGACTCGAACCTGCAACCGCCGGTTTTGGAGACCGGAGCTCTACCAATTGAGCCACGCCCCTCGGCGCTCCATGATGAAGCAACGGGGCATGCTGACGCACGGCCACCCGTGTTCGCAGCGGACCCCGACGGGCCAGTCTACGGGGCCGGGCGGGTCAGCGCCAAACCGCCGGTCCGGGCCGCCGACCGCCCCGCCAATCCGGCTGGGCCCGGTCTGCCACGATTGACGCATGGGTGAACGAGTATCCGACCGTGTGGCCGCCATCGCCGAGTCCGCGACCCTCGCGGTGGACGCCAAGGCCAAGGCACTCAAGGCGGCCGGCCGGCCGGTGATCGGGTTCGGCGCCGGCGAGCCGGACTTCCCGACGCCGGAGAACATCGTCGAGGCCGCGGTCGCCGCGGCGCGGTTGCCGAAGAACCACCACTACACCCCGGTCGCCGGGCCTGCCGGAGCTGCGCGCCGCCGTCGCCGCCAAGACGCTGCGCGACACCGGTTACCAGGTCGACGCCGCGCAGGTGCTGATCACCAACGGCGGCAAGCAGGCCGTCTACAACACGTTCGCCGCCCTGTGCGACCCGGGCGACGAGGTCATCCTCATCGCGCCGTACTGGACCACGTACCCCGAGGCGATCAAGCTCGCCGGCGGCGTGCCTGTCGAGGTCGTCACCGACGAGACCACCGGCTACCTCGCGAGCGTCGAGCAGCTGGAGGCCGCGCGCACCGAGCGCACGAAGGTGCTGCTGTTCGTCTCGCCGTCGAACCCCACCGGCGCCGTCTACCCGCGCGAGCAGGTCGAGGCCATCGGCGCGTGGGCGCGCGAGCACGACCTGTGGGTGGTCACCGACGAGATCTACGAGCACCTGGTCTACGGCGACGCCGAGATGGTGTCGATCGTGCACAGCGCCGCGCCGGACAAGGTCGTCGTGCTCAACGGCGTGGCCAAGACCTACGCCATGACCGGCTGGCGCGTGGGCTGGATGATCGGCCCCACCGACGTCATCAAGGCGGCGTCGAACCTGCAGTCGCACTCGACGTCGAACGTCAGCAACGTCGCCCAGGTGGCGGCGCTGGAGGCGGTGTCCGGTGACCTGTCGGCCGTCGCCGAGATGCGCGCGGTCTACGACCGGCGGCGGCGCAAGATCGTGTCGCTGCTGTCGGACATCCCCGGCGTCGTGTGCCCCGAGCCGCTGGGCGCGTTCTACGCCTACCCCTCGGTCAAGGGGCTGCTGAACGTGTCGCTGCGCGGGCGGACGGCCGAGAACTCCGCCGAACTCGCCGCGATCATCCTGGACGAGGCCGAGGTCGCGGTCGTGCCCGGCGAGGCGTTCGGCACGCCGGGCTACGTGCGGATGTCCTACGCGCTGGGCGACGACGACCTCGTCGAGGGCGTCGGCCGGATCGCCAAGCTCGTCGCCGAGGGCTGAACCCGCCCGCCGGGCCGCGCGTCGACGGCCGGGTCAGCGCAGCGCGCCGGCCTTGCGCAGCACCGCGACGCGCGTCGGGCAGGCTGCGCAGCGCGTACGCCAGGTCGGCCGGGCGTCGCGATGCGCCAGGCGTTCGCGGCCACGTAGCAGCGCAGCGCGGCGTCCAAGCCGGCTGCACCCGCGGCGCGCCGCGCCGCCTCCAGCGCGGCCGAGCCCTTGTCGTAGGTCGTGAAGTAGTAGCGCTGCACGTCGGTGCCGTAGGACTCGGTGCTGGCGTCGACCGGGCCGGGCGCGGCGCAGCGCCGCGGCGGCTCGGGGTCGCCGTCGACCAGCTGCTCGGCGTACTGCGCGAACGCCTCGTCGAGCCACGGGTGCAGCGCCTGCGAGTCGCCGACCATCGCGTAGAACCACTGGTGCGCGGTCTCGTGCACGGCGACGAGCCGGGAGCCGTCGAGCATCAGGATCGAACTCGGGTACTCGATGCCGCCGCCGCTCGGCCGGCAGCCGCGCCACCGACAGCGACGGGAACGGGTAGGGCCCGAACCGCTTCGCCAGCTCGGTGAGCGCGCGGCGGAACTCCGGCACCAGCGCGTCGCGGATGGCGCGCGTCGGGCGCGCCGACGCGCAGCCGTCACCGTGCCGGCCGCCGGCGTCGACGCGTCGTGTCGCTCGACCGAGAACGGCCCGACCGCGACGCTGACGTCGCGCGCCGCGGCGATCGTCGCGTGCCAGGTGCGCGTGGCGCCGTGCTGCGGCGGCTCGGCCGGGTCGCCGGACATGATCACCGTGTCGGCGGCAGGCGCGGTGACGGTCAGGCTCGACGTCCATCGCCTCGCTGGTCGCGCTCTCGGCCGGGAAGTCGATCATGTCCTCGGTGTGCCAGCCGACCCGCGCTGCCACGCCAGCAGCGGCTCGGCCGAACCGAAGTACGCGAAGCCGCCCGCCGTGCCGAACCGGTCGAAGGAGTCGGCGCCGAGCGTGAGCGTGAAGGCCGAGCCGCGCGTGGACCGTCGTGCCGGCCGCACCCGGCGCGCGAACGGGATGTGCAGCAGGCCGCCCTGCGTGGACGCGGCGGCGTTCGCGCGCGGTGAAGCTGTAGCGCCGCGCGCCGTGGTCGGCGCTCGCCGACGGTGACGACGATCCGGTTGCCCTCGGCGACGGTGGGCGCGGTGTTCGCGGTCAGCCGGAAGACGAGCTCGGTGATCGGCCGGTCAGGGGTGAAGGCGAGCGTCTCGGTGCCGCGCACCGTGCGCAGCGACGGGTCGACGGTGAAGTCCAGCCCCATCGCGCGGGCGGTGCGGATCGGGCGCGGCGTACGTGGCGGGGCAGCGTGCGAAGGGCGCCGGGCGCCGGGCGGCGTCGACGCCGCGCCGTGCCGGCGCGGTGCCCGACCCGTGGCGGAGCCGTGCCGGAGGTGCAGGTCAGCGCGGCAAGCGCGCGGCCGCGACCAGCCGGCTGCGCGAGGGCTCAGCGGTGGCCGGCCGCCCATGCCTCGGCCCGTCTTCTCCTCCGCGTCGATCACCCCGAGGACGATGGGCGCCGCGAGCTGCTCGACCTTGCGCCCGACGACCGGGATCGGCGCGGTGAAGTCGGCGTCGACGTGCGATCTCCGACGCGGTGGCCGAGGTCGGGACGATGCGGATCGTGCCGTTCATCCGCGCCGGGCGCGCCGTGGAAGTCGACGTGCAGGATCGCCGGTGCGCGAGCCGTCGGCGGCCAGCCTCGCCCCAGGTGATCGTCTCGGTCGAGGTGACGCCGGCGGGCACGAACTTGCGCACCAGCGCCGGGAAGCCGACGGTCGGCAGCTTGCGCTTGGTCTTCACCACGGCGGTGTCGCCGTCGACGTCGATCGTGGACGTCCCAGCTGAGCGCGCCGGCGTCGGCGCACTTGCGGTCCTGGTAGGCCTTCGAGCTCGCCATCTCGAAGACCTCGTCGCGCCGAGATCTCGTGCCGCATCGACGCGTTCGATCTTCATGCCGGCGCTGCCACCCGCACGACCGCGCGCGCCTTCGCCAGCACCGTCTGGCCGTCGACGGTCGCGGTGATGTCGACCTCGACGAGGCCGTCGTCGCGCACGTCGCGCACCGTGCCGCCGACGCGTGAGCGGCGCGCCGTCCGGGTCGGGCACGACGACCGGGCGGGTGAAGCGCACGCCGTACTCGACGACCGCGCCCGGGTCGCCGGCCCAGTCGGTGACGACCCGGATCGCCGTCGCCATGGTGAACATGCCGTGCGCGATGACGTCGGGCAGTCCGACGCTGGTCGCGAACCGCTCGTTCCAGTGGATCGGGTTGAAGTCGCCGGACGCGCCGGCGTAGCGCACCAGGTCCACGCGGTGGATCGGGAACTCGCGCGCCGGCGATCTCGTCGCCGACCGACACCGTCATTTGCCCGCCCCCCGCACCACGATGGTCGCGTGACGCGGTGACGACGAGCTCGCCGTCGTCGTCGTGCGCACCTCGCTGCGGGTGGTGATCAGGTCGTTGCCCGCCGCGACCCGGATCTCGTCGACGTGCACGGTGACCCGCAGGGTGTCGCCGGCGAGCACCGGGCGCTCGTGCACGAAGCGCTGCTCGCCGTGCACGACGCGGCTGTAGTCGATGCCGGCGTCGGGGTCGCTGAGCACCTGGTGCGCCGGCGGGGATCGTCAGCACGATCGGGAAGGTCGGCGGCGCGACGACGTCGGCGTGGCCGAGCTGCTGCGCTGCGGCTCGCGGAGCGGTAGGCGGGGTTCGGGTCGCCGATCGCGTCGGCGAACTCGCGGATCTTCTCGCGGCTGACCCGGTAGGGGTCGGAGGGCGGGTACGCGCGCCCCACGAAGGACGGGTTGACGGGCATGCGCGAAAGGCTAGCCATGCCGCTAGGCCGATCAGGCGGTCGTCGTCGTCGGGCGGGGTGTCGAGCACCTCGAACGGCGCGGCGCCGAAGCCCTCGACGCGCGGACGGCCCCACGGATCGACGTCGGTCAGCTTGGTCTCGACCTCGCCGTGCGGCGTGCGCAGCCGCACCGTGCGCACCCCGCTGGCGACCAGCGCCGCGACCTGCGGGCGACGCCGCGACCCGGCCGTACCAGCTGTAGTGGCCGCTGATCGGGTCGAAGTGCCCGCGCAGCGTGACCTGCGACCGTGGGTCTCGGCCGTCGTGGATCAGCTGCGGCCGGTCCGGCGTAGCCGTCGTCCGTCGCGGCTCGGCGTCGACGTCGGGCATCGGGAACGGCACCACCGCGGCGTCCGGCGCCGCCGGCGGACGGTCGACCATCAGACGCTCCCCTGCAGGTTCAGCGGCGCGCGATCGGCAGCGGCTCGTCGAAGCCGATCTCCACGCCGTGGTCGCGCGCGGCGCCGTCGAGCAGGTGCCACACGCCGGAGATGACCAGTTCGGTGAAGCGCTCGCGCGGCATCGTCGCGGTGCTCGAGCCACCAGCCGCCGGTGGCCTCGACGAACCCGACGATGCCGTACGCGCCGGGCTCGGCGACCTCGCCGTCGATCGCCGAGGTAGAGCATGACCGTCTGCAGCAGCGCGGCGATGCTGTCGGCGAGCGTGGTCTCGACCGAGTCCAGCCCGCCGTCGCGGCGGCTGCGCAGGAAGCGGTAGATGTTCGGCCGCCGATCGAGCCAGTCGACGATCTCGGCGATGGCGGCGGTGATGACCTGGCGCGGCGTGGTGTCGGGGCCGATGGTCAGCGCGGGCAGCACGCTGGCGACGACCTCGTCGACGACGCGGTCGGCGATGGCCTTGCGCAGGTCCTCGCGGTCGCGGAAGTAGCGGTAGAGCACCGTGCGGCTGACACCGGCGGCCTCGGCGATCTGCTCGGCGCTGGCCGCCGGGCCCGTGCTCGTCGACGGCGACGCACGCCGGCCTCGACGAACGCGGCGCGCCGCTCGGCGCGGTGCTGCGGTCCAGCGCGCGCGCCGACCGTCCACGCCGCCTGCTCGGCGGGCGGGCTGATCGGCGTGCGGTCGCCGGGGCCGTCGCTCGGCCATCGGCCCGGCAGCCGTCAGCGGGTTTCGCGGTGCTCGGTGTGCTTGTTGCAGTTCGGGCAGTACTTGTTCATCGAGAGCCGGTCGGGGTCGTTGCGCCGGTTCTTGTTCGTGATGTAGTTGCGGTGCTTGCACACCTGGCAGGCCAAGGTGATCTTCGGACGGACGTCGGTGGCTGCCACGGGGCTGCCCTCTTCCTTCTCTCTCGGTTCGCGGACGTGCGCGGTCAGCGACGTGCGCATGAGTAGCGAGGGCCGGATTTGAACCGGCGACATAGCGATTATGAGCCGCTTGCTCTGCCAGACTGAGCTACCCCGCCAGCAGTGGTCCGTGCAGGACATCGGGCCACGCAGAGCCCCCTTACGGAATCGAACCGTAGACCTTCTCCTTACCATGGAGACGCTCTGCCGACTGAGCTAAGGGGGCGCGTCGCGCTGGGCGCGCCGACCGATGAGACTACACGACGCGCGGGTGTGAATCGGGTCTCGTCACAGGTACTCGCGCCCCCCACGCTGCGGCCCCGGGTGCAGGCTTGGCACAATCTGCAATGTTGCCAGCACCCGGCATCCTGCGACGGTCCGCACCCGCCCGCACGACGCCGGTGCCGGCTCGGATGGGAGCTTGCAATGACGCGAGACGGATCGGCTGCGACCCGATCGGCTTTTGCCGGAACACCACGGTGACGCGCGCGACGAGGAGCATGCCGGGCGGCGTCTCGTCTCCGGGCAGGCGCCGCGATAGCCGAGCCCACGCTGCGCAAGGACAACTGGCGCCGGGCGCCCGTCGTCACCTTCCTGCTGCTGTCCGGCTGGGTGCTTTACGCCCTGCTGCGCACCGTGTGGCAGGCGGCGTACTTCGCCGAGCAAGCCGCACTACCTGTCGCCGTTCTACTCGCCGTGCGTCACCGCGAGCTGCAACTCCGGCGCGCGCGACTTCGGCACCTGGTTCGGGCACTTCCCGCCGATCATCCCGTTCGCCATCGTCACGCTGCCGTTCCTGCTCGGCTTCCGGCTGACCTGCTACTACTACCGCCGCAGCTACTACCGCGCGTTCTGGGCGTCCCCGCCGGCATGCGGCGTGGCCGAGCCGCACGGCGGCTACACCGGCGAGACGAAGTTCCCGCTGGTCCTGCAGAACCTGCACCGTTACTTCTGGGTCGCCGCCGGGCTGATCTCGATCGTCAACACCTGGGACGTCGTCCAGGCGTTCCGGCCCAACAACGGGCCACAGCTTCGGCTTCGGTCTCGGCACGATCATCATGCTGGCCAACGTCGTGCTGCTGTGGGCGTACACGCTCTCGTGCCACTCGTGCCGGCACATCGTCGGTGGCCGGCTGCGCAACTTCTCCGCGCACCCGCTGCGGTACAAGGCGTGGGGCATCGTGTCCCGGCTCAACGGCAAGCACATGCAGCTCGCCTGGACCACGCTCGCGTCCCTGGCGATCACCGACGCCTACATCGCCCTCGTCGCCTCCGGCGCGTTCAGCGACCCCCGAATCGTCCACTGAGGACCCCCATGCCTGAGAAGAAGCCACTCCAGAAGCACAGCTACGACGTCCTGATCATCGGCGCCGGCGGGTCGGGGCTGCGCGCCGCGATCGCCGCCCACGAGGCGGGCCTGCGGGTCGCCGTCATCTGCAAGTCGCTGTTCGGCAAGGCGCACACCGTCATGGCCGAGGGTGGCTGCGCGGCCGCCATGGGCAACGCCAACAGCAACGACAACTGGAAGGTGCATTTCCGCGACACCATGCGCGGCGGCAAGTTCCTGAACAACTGGCGGATGGCCGAGCTGCACGCCAAGGAGGCGCCGGACCGCGTCTGGGAGCTCGAGACCTACGGCGCGCTGTTCGACCGCACCAAGGACGGCAAGATCAGCCAGCGCAACTTCGGCGGCCACGAGTACCCGCGGCTGGCGCACGTCGGTGACCGCACCGGCCTCGAGCTGATCCGCACGATGCAGCAGAAGATCGTGTCGCTGCAGCAGGACGACGCCCGCAAGATGGGTCGCGAGACCGGCGCCGACGAGGGCCGGCTGAAGGTCTTCGCGGAGCTGACGGTCACCGAGCTGATCACCGACGCGAAGGGCGCCATCGCCGGCGCGTTCGCCTACTACCGCGAGAGCGGCGAGTTCGTGCTGTTCAAGGCGCCGGCCGTCGTGCTGGCGACGGGCGGCATCGGCAAGTCGTTCAAGGTGACGTCGAACTCCTGGGAGTGCACCGGCGACGGCATGGCGCTGGCGCTGCGCGCCGGCTCGTCGCTGCTGAACATGGAGTTCGTGCAGTTCCACCCGACGGGCATGGTCTGGCCGCCGTCGGTGAAGGGCATTCTCGTCACCGAGGGCGTGCGCGGCGACGGCGGCGTGCTGAAGAACTCCGAGGGCAAGCGCTTCACGTTCGACTACGTGCCCGACGTGTTCCGCCAGCAGTACGCGGACAACGAGGCCGAGGCCGACCGCTGGTACACCGACCCCGAGCACAACAAGCGCACGCCGGACCTGCTGCCGCGCGACGAGGTCGCCCGCTCGATCAACTCCGAGGTCAAGGCCGGCCGCGGGTCACCGCACGGCGGCGTCTTCCTCGACATCGCCTCGCGGTTGCCGCAGTGAGGAGATCCTGCGCCGGCTGCCGTCGATGTACCACCAGTTCAAGGAGCTGGCCGACGTCGACATCACCGCCGAGCCGATGGAGGTCGGCCCGACGTGCCACTACGTCATGGGCGGCATCGAGGTCGACGCCGACACCGCGGCGGCCACCGGCGTGCCGGGGTTGTTCGCGTCCGGCGAGGTCGCCGGCGGCATGCACGGCTCGAACCGGCTCGGCGGCAACTCGCTGTCGGACCTGCTGGTGTTCGGCCGGCGCTCCGGCGAGGGCGCGGCGGCGTACGTCAAGGCGCTGCACGGGCGAGTACCCGACCGTCACCGACGAGCAGGTCGACGGCGTGCGAGAAGGTCGCGCTGGCCCCGTTCGAGGGCAAGGGCGAGCACGCATACGACATCCACGAGCGAGCTGCAGCAGTGCATGAACGACCTCGTCGGCATCATCCGCAAGGCCAGCGAGATCGAGGACGCGCTCGAGCGGCTCGAGAAGCTCAAGGAACGCGCCCAGCACGTGTCGGCGGCCGGCACCAGGGCGTTCAACCCCGGCTGGCACCTGGCGCTGGACCTGCGCAACATGATCGCGGTCTGCGAGTGCATCGCCCGCGCCGCGCTGATGCGCGAGGAGTCGCGCGGCGGCCACACCCGCGACGACTACCCGAAGATGAGCTCGGCCTGGCGCAAGGTGAACCTGGTCTGCACGCTGAACGCGGCCGGTGACGGCATCGACGTCGTCGCAGCAGCCGATGCCGCCGATGCGTCCGGATCTGCTCGAGCTGTTCGAGAAGAGCGAGCTGTCCAAGTACTTCACCGACGAGGAGATCGCCGGCGTGAGCGAGAACGTCCCCGAGGAGGTGCAGTCATGACGGCTGTGGAGGAGAACGCGAGCGTCACTCCGGACGAGGCGCTGGAGAACGTCAAGGCCAAGGCGGCGGACGACAAGGACGGCTACGACGCGCACTTTCGCGTGTGGCGCGGTGACGCCGACGGCGGTGAGCTCGTCGACTACACCGTGAAGGTGAACGAGGGCGAGGTCGTGCTCGACATCATCCACCGGCTGCAGGCCACCCAGGCCGGCGATCTGGCGGTGCGCTGGAACTGCAAGGCCGGCAAGTGCGGTTCGTGCAGCGCCGAGGTCAACGGCCGGCCGCGGCTGATGTGCATGACCCGGATGTCGACGTTCGGCCAGGACGAGGTCATCACCGTCACGCCGATGCGTACCTTCCCGGTGATGAAGGACCTCGTCACCGACGTGTCCTTCAACTACAAGAAGGCGCAGGAGGTGCCGGCGTTCGCGCCGCCGCCGGGCGTCGCGCCCGGCGACTACCGCATGGCGCAGGTGGACGTGGAGCGCTCGCAGGAGTTCCGCAAGTGCATCGAGTGCTTCCTGTGCCAGGACGTCTGCCACGTGATCCGCGACCACGAGGACAACAAGGAGTCGTACGCGGGCCCGCGGTTCCTGATGCGCGTCGCCGAGCTGGACATGCACCCGCTCGACGCGCTGGACCGCCAGCACTCCGCGCAGGACGAGCACGGGCTGGGCATGTGCAACATCACCAAGTGCTGCACCGAGGTCTGCCCCGAGCACATCAAGATCACCGACAACGCGCTGATCCCGCTCAAGGAACGCGTGGCCGACCGCAAGTACGACCCGCTCGTGTGGCTCGGCAACAAGATCATGCGTCGGCCCACCTGAGCCGTCCCGGGACGAAGAGGAACCCAGGCAGGCATACGGGGGGGACGCCCGCCTGGGCTCATGTCGATTATGCCCGATTCTGCTGAGCGGTCGGTAACGACACCGGCCTGCCGCGGGCGAATGCACAGAGTTACACGTCCGAAACCTGTGCTGCTCTAGGTTCGACGGATGGCGCACCGGCGCACCCTCGGCGTCGAGGAAGAGCTGCACGTCGTCGATCTGGCGAGCGGCCGGCTGCTGGCACGGGCGCCCGAACTGCTGCGCGGGCTGCCGGACACCGGGTTCTCCGTCGAACTGCAGCGCAGCACCGTCGAGACCAACACCGCCGTCTGCGAGACGCTCGACGACCTGCGCGCCGAGATCGTGCGGCTGCGCCAACTGGTCGACGACACAGCTGCCCAACAGGGGCTGGGCGTCGTCGCCACCGGCACGGCGCCACTGTCGCGACGCGGGGGACTTCGAGCTGACGGCGCTCGGCCGGTTCAGCCGGATGCAGCAGGACTACCGCTTCCTCGTCGACGACCAGCTGATCTGCGGCCTGCAGGTGCACGTCGGCGTGGCCGACCGCGACGTGGCCGTGCGGGTGGCGCAGCGAGTGGCGCCGGACCTGCCGACGCTGCTGGCGATGAGCGCGAGCTCGCCCTACTGGCACGGCACCGACACCGGGTACTCGAGCTTTCGCACCATGGTGTGGCAGCGCTGGCCCACGGCCGGCCGGTTCGGCTACGCCGAGACCGCCGCCGACTACGACCGGCTCGTCGACGACCTCATCGGCGCGCAGATCATCTCCGACCGCAAGATGGCGTACTTCGACGTCGCGGCCGTCCGCGCACGTGCCGACCGTCGAGCTGCGGGTGTGCGACGCGCTGCTCGCTGGTCGACGACGGCGTGCTTATCGCCGGGCTGTTCCGCGCGCTGGTCGCCGAGGCGATCGCCGCCGACGAGCGCGGCGACGAGCTGCGCGGGCGCCCGGAGCCGGTGCATCGCGCGGCGATGTGGCGCGCCGCGCGCAGCGGGCTGACCGGCCTGCTGCTGACCCCCGGGCACCAGCCCGAGGCGCGGCCGGCGGGCGACGTCGTGCGCGCACTCGTCGATCGACTGCGTGACCCGCTCGACGACGCCGGCGACCGGGACGCCGTCGACGAGCTGACCACGGCGCTGCTGGCCCGCGGCGAGTCGAGCCGCCGGCAGCGCGCGCGGTTCGCCGAGCGCGGCCGGATCGCCGACGTCGTCGCCGCTGGCGGTCGCCGAGACGCAGCGGCAGGGTCGACCTTCCCGCTCGACACCCCGCAGGTCAGCGCCGACTACCCGGAGGCGCCCGGACGACGAGGCGCTGGCCGTCTCGGGCATCCCGTACCCCGCCTACCGGCCGGTGTTCGAGCTGCTCGACGAGCTGAGCGCGGACGCAGCGCGCGGGCCGCCGGCAGGCGCTCTGCCGACAGTGCGCTGGCCGACGGCATCACCTACGGCGTCGACGGCGAGCAGCGGGCGTTCCCGGTCGACATGGTGCCGCGCATCATCGCGGCGCACGAGTGGGCCACGCTTGCCGCCGGGCTGACGCAGCGCGCCCGGGCGCATCGAGCTGTTCCTGCGCGACATCTACGGCCCGGCGCGCATCGTCGACGACGGCCTCGTCGACTGGGCGACGGTGCACGCGCAGCCCGGGCTGGAACCGTGACGGCGTCCTACCTGCCGAAGGGCGTCGTCAACGCGCCGGTGATCGGCTTCGACCTGGTACGCGACGCGCTCGGCGGCTGGCGGGTGCTCGAGGACAACACCCGGGTGCCGTCCGGCGTCGGTTACGCGATCGGCATCCGGCGGCTGATGCGCGAGGCGCTGCCCGAGCTGACCGGCGACGTCGCGATCCGCGACCCCCGCACGACGTTCGACCTGATCGGCCGCACGCTGCGCGACATCTCGTGGCGGCCGAACCCGACGGTCGCGCTGCTGTCCGACGGCGCGGACAACTCCGCGTGGTACGAGCACCGGATGATCGCGGCGAACGCCGGGCTGCTGCTGGTCGAACCCAGCGAGATCGAGGTGGCCAACGGCCGGGTGACGGCGGCCGGCAAGCGCGTGGACGTGCTCTACCTGCGCCTGGGCGTCGAGCTCGCCGACCTGCACACCGCGCAGGGCGACAACGATCGGCGCGCGCATCCTGGAGGCCGCGCGCGACGGCGACGTCGTGCTGGCGAACGTGCCCGGCTCGGGCGTGGCCGACGACAAGGCGATGTACTGCATCGTCCCGGACATCATCGGCTACTACCTCGACGAGCGGCCGCTGCTCTCCCCCGTGCCGACCTACCGCTGCGGGCACGCCGACGAGCTCGGCCCGGTGCTGGACCGGCTCGACCAGCTGGTCACCAAGCCGGTCGACGGCTACGGCGGCGGCGGCGTACTGATCGGGCCCGCGGCGTCGAGGGACGAGCTCGACGAGCGCCGGCGCGCGATCGAGCAGGCGCCGGCGGGCTGGATCGCGCAGGAGGTCGTCGCGCTGTCCACGCACCCGACGCTGGCCGGCGACCACCTCGAGCCGCGGCACGTCGACCTGCGCGCGTTCGTCTACCTGACTCGGCACCGGCGCCGACCAGGTGCACCTGGCCGACCTGGCGCTGACCCGCGTCGCGCCGGCAGGCAGCATGGTGGTGAACTCGTCGCGCGGCGGTGGCGCCAAGGACACCTGGATCATCGCCGACGCCGACGAAGACTGAGCGACGCACCCGCGACCGCCCACCGACACCCGACCGACGAGGAGACCACCCGCGTGTGCGGCTTGGCAGGCGAGATCCGCTTCGACGGCGGCGCGGCGGACGTCGCGGCCGTGCAGCGGGCATGCTCCCGCCTGGCGCCGCGCGGGCCCGACGGCAGCGGGATGTGGGCGTACGGGCCGGTCGCGCTCGGCCACCGGCGGCTGGCGATCATCGACCTGTCCGCGGCCGGCGCCCAGCCGATGGTCGACCCGCAGCTCGGCGCTCACCGTCGTCTTCAACGGCTGCATCTACAACTACGAGCAGCTGCGCGAGGAGCTGATCGGGCTCGGTCACACGTTCTTCTCGCACGCCGACACCGAGGTGATCGGCAAGGCCTACCGCCAGTGGGGCCTGGACTGCGTCGCAGCGCTTCAAGGGCATGTTCGCGTTCGCGATCGCCGAGCGCGACACCGGCCGGCTGATCCTCGCCCGCGACCGGCTGGGCATCAAGCCGCTGTACCTGGACCAGACCCGCGAGCGGCTGCGCTTCGCGTCCGTCACTGCCCGCGCTGGTGGCGCGCCGGCGGCGTCGACACCTCCATCGACCGGGTGGCGCTGGCGCACTACATGACGTTCCACTCCGTCGTGCCCGCGCCGCGCACGATCCTCAACGGCGTGCGCAAGCTGCCGCCGGCGACCGTGCGGGTGGTCGAGCCCGACGGCTCGTGCACCGACACCGTCTACTGGGACCCGCCGTTCGACCCGCGACCCCGCGCGCGCCGACTGGTCCGAACACGACTGGCAGGACGCGGTCGTCGACTCGCTGCGCACCGCCGTCGCACCGGCGCATGGTCGCCGACGTGCCGGTCGGCGTGCTGCTGTCCGGGCGGCATCGACTGCTCGCTCGTCGTCGCGCTGCTGGCCGAGGCCGGGCAGCACGGCCTGCAGACCTTCAGCATCGGCTTCGACTCGGCCGGCGACGAGTCCGGCGACGAGTTCGAGTACTCCGACATCGTCGCGCGGCACTTCGGCACCGACCACCACAAGATCCAGATCGAGTCGGCGAAGCTGCTGCCCGGCATCGACGCGGCCGTCGCCGCCATGAGCGAGCCGATGGTCAGTCACGACTGCGTCGCGTTCTACCTGCTCAGCCAGGAGGTCGCGAAGTCGGTGAAGGTGGTGCAGTCGGGCCAGGGCGCCGACGAGGTGCTCGGCGGCTACGACTGGTACCCGCCGCTGGCCGGCGTCCCGCGCGACGCCGCGGTCGGCGGCCTACGCCGAGGTGTTCTTCGACCGGCCGTTCGGCGCGCTCGCCGAGCTGCTCGAGCCCGAGTGGCTGCTCGCCGACGACGCGCCGCGTGCGTTCATCGAGGCTCAGTTCGCCCGGCCCGGCGCGCAGACCACGCTGGACGCCGCGCTGCGCAACGACACCGAGATCATGCTCGTCGACGACCCGGTCAAGCGCGTCGACAACATGACGATGGCCGCGGGTCTCGAGGCGCGGGTGCCGTTCCTGGACCACGACTTCGTCGAGCTGGCCGCCCGGATCCCGCGCGAGCTGAAGCTCGCCGACGGCGGCAAGGGCGTGCTGAAGCGTGCCAGCCGCGGCATCGTGCCCGACGCGGTCATCGACCGCACCAAGGGCTACTTCCCGGTGCCGGCGATCCGCCAGCTCGAGGGCCCGTATCTTGACCGCGTGCGCGCCGCGCTGACCGACCCGGCGGCCCGAGCGTCGCGGGCTGTTCCGCCCGGCGGCGGTCGACGCGATGCTCGCCGACCCGAACACCACCCGCACGACGCTCGGCTCGAACGCGCTGTGGCAGCTGGCGCTGCTGGAGATGTGGCTGCAGACGATGGATGTCGGCTGATGGGCACCGCAGCTTGACGGCCGCAGCAGCGGCGTCGGGCGCAGGCGAGGCGGCCTGGGACGACGTCGCCGACCTGGCGCGCGAACTGGTGCAGGCGTGGGGTTGCTGGGCCCCGACGCTGACACCCGACGGCGCGCGCGTCGCCTACGTCAGCGACCGCACCGGCACGCCCCGCAGCTGTGGGTGCAGGACGCCGAACCCGAGCGCCGAGGCGCTGCTGATCGAGCTCAGCGACGACCCGGTGCTCGACGTGTCGCTGGTCGCCGGACGCGCAGTGGCTGGCCTGCTCGGTGGCCACCGGCGGCGGCGTGCGCACCGAGGTGTGGGTCGTGCGCCCGGACGGCACGCGACGCGCGGCGGGTCGCCGGCGGCGACCAGCACGCGGTGCTCGGCCCGTGGGCGCGGCGCGGGCACGGCCTCGTCGTCACCGTGTGCTCGGACGAGCCGGACACGCCCAACCGACTGCCTGCTGATCGATCCGGCGACGCGGTGGGCAGCCCGAGTCGTCGCGCAGGGCTGGCTGGTCACGATGCTCGACCTGACCGCCGACGGCCGGTTCGCGCTGCTGCGCGACGGCACCCGCGGCGCGCAGTTCTGCCGGCTCGTCGACCGCGACGCCGACGCCGACCACCCGCTGCTGCCCTACCCGGAGACCGGGTCCACCGACGTCGGGCTGCTGCGCCCGCCGCCGCCGGGCGTACGACGACTTCGCCCGGGTCGCCTACCTGGTCACCGACGCCGGCCGGCCGCGGCGCGAGCTGCTGGCCATCGGCTTCGACGCGGCGGGACGGCGCGTCGCCGCCGGAGCGCTCGCCGCGCGGACGGACGCCGAGCTCGAGTTCGCCGACGCCGACGCCGCCGGGACGACGCTGGTGCTCGGCTGGAACGTCGACGGCCGCAGCGAGGTCGAGCTGCTCGACACCGCGCACCGGTGACGCGGACCCGCTGCCCCGGCCTGCCGGGCGACGTGGTGTCGGCGGTGTCGCCATGGCGCGCGACGGGCGCTGCGTCGTGCTGTCCGTCGAGGGCCCGCACAGCCGCGGCAGCTGTGGCGCCTGGACGTCGCCCGGCGTACGTGGCAGCCGCTGACGCCGTCCAGCCTGCGCCCGCGCGGCGAGCGGCGCGACCTGGTGCGCCCGCGAGCTCGTCCAGTTCGACGCGCACGACGGATTGCCGCTGTCCGGCTGGCTGTACCCGGCGAACCCGCGTCGTCCCGGCGGCCCGAGCGGCGTGACGGACCCCGTCGTCGCGGCCGCGGAGGCACCTGCCCTGCCACCGGCGATGCTGAGCCTGCACGGCGGCCCGGAGGCGCAGGAGCGGCCGGTGTTCAATCCGCAGCACCAGGTGCTGGCGGCGGCCGGCATCACGGTGTTCGCGCCGAACATCCGCGGCTCGTCCGGCTACGGCCACATGTTCGTGCACGCCGACGACCGATGGGGTCGCTTCGACGCGATCCACGACGTCGCGACGAGCGCCCGGGTGCTCGTCGCCCGCGGGCTCGCCGACCCGCACCGCATCGCCGTCACCGGGCGCTCGTACGGCGGCTACGCGACGCTGATGGCGCTGACCGAGCACGCGTTCGCGTTCGCGGCCGGCGTCGACATCTGCGGGATGTCGGACCTGCTGACGTTCTACCGCGACACCGAGCCGTGGATCGCCGCGGCCGCGGTGACCAAGTACGGCGACCCGGTGCGCGACGCCGCGCTGCTGGCCGAGATCTCGCCGCTGCCGCGCGCTGCGGCGATCGCCGTCCCGCTGCTGGTGGTGCACGGCGAGCTCGACACCAACGTCCCGCGCAGCGAGGCATTGCAGATCGTCGCGCGGCTGCGCCACCTGGGCCGCGACGTCGACTACCTGGAACTCGCCGGTGAGGGTCACGAGTACCGGCGCGTCGAGTCCCGGCTGACGCTGCTGCGCGGCCTGACGCGTTTCCTGGCCGCGACGCTCACGCGGACCGCGGCGCCGCCGGAATCGGCACCCACTGACGGCGCCTACTACGGCGCCCGGTCACCGGCGCCGGTTCACCACTCCCAGGCGATGCCGTACTCGCCGGCAGCCAGGCTCTGGCAGGTGATGTGCACCGACCCGAACGGGTCGACCTCCAGGGCGCGCACGACACGCCGCCGTTTCGGCGGCCCGGTGAACTGCCAGATACTCGTCGGCGGCCGGCACTCGAAGTCGACCTGCAGCACCCACATCTGCAGCGCACGCCGGAATCCGTGCGCGGCCTCGGTGGTCGTGCCTGGTTCGTCCTCGAGCTGCTCAACGGGTTCGGGATAGGAGTCGGAGAAGTCGTAGCGGTAGCCGAAGACGTGGGTCTCGTCCTTCTCGAGGGGGCGGCCCATGTCGAGTTCGAAGGCGATCAGGTCCAGCTTCGGCAGCCACAACGGTTCGCCGACGGTGCAGTTGCGCAGCCGGTCGAGGCGGATCCGCGCGAGGTCCTGGTCGGAGATCCGGCGACCCCACATGACCAGTCGCCGGTCCAGGCCGTCGTGCAGCGCGCGCATCGCGACGAGGTTGTCGTCGAGCCGGGTACGGCGGTCGCGGCCGATGGTGACGCACTCGGTGACGGAGACGTCCTCGTAGTCGTCATGGGTCTGGATCGCGTTGTCGGCCAGCACCTGCTCGACGTCGTGACCGGCGTCGATGAGCGCGGTGAACGTCTGCGCCTGCTGCACCTTGCTCCAGCCGGCGATGAAGTCGTCAGTGGCCGGCCCGCTCATGTCCAGGGCCTTCGCCAGCGCCAGCAGCGAGTGCTGGTGCGGGTAGCGGATCGACCCGGATTCCAGGCCGCGCACGGTGCGCACGCTCAGGTTGGACTGCGCCGCGAGCTGCTCCTGCGTCACGCCGGCCACCCGGCGGGCGTGCTTGAGAGCTGCCCCGCCGAGCGGGCGGACCGGGCTCGTCATACGGGGACTTTATAACGGACGCACGCGCGGCAGCCCGGTGATCGTGGCTGCGGCGCCCGAACGGAGTCGACACTTGATTGATTCAAGTTCTTGCGTCAGGATGGCGGGGTGGCGCCGACGTACGAACAGACGTTGCGGGGCGCCGGTCTGCGGGTCACCCGGCCGCGGTTGGCCGTGCTGGGCGCGGTTCACGACCGCCCGCACTCGGACACCGACTCGATCATCGCCGCGGTGCGTCTCGACGCCGGGGAGGTCTCCCACCAGGCCGTGTACGACGTCCTGCACGTCCTGACCCGCACCGGCCTGGTCCGGCGCATCCAACCGGCCGGCTCCGTCGCGCGTTACGAGGCGCGCATCGGCGACAACCACCACCACGTCGTGTGCCGCACCTGCGGCACCCTCGCGGACGTCGACTGCGCCGTCGGCCACACGCCCTGCCTCACCGCCTCGGACGACCACGGCTTCACCGTCGACGAGGCAGAGGTCTTCTACTGGGGCACCTGCCCTACCTGCTCGACCGCCAGTACCTGAGATATCCAGCGGAAGGAAACGCATGACCGACCCCAAGGCCGAAGGCTGCCCCGTCGCCCACGACAGCGCCACCGAGACCGGCAGCGAGAGTGAGAACCCGGGGATGCCGGGGCCGCAGTCGCACGGCACCGGACGCCCCCGCTCCAACCAGGACTGGTGGCCGAACCGGCTCGACCTGTCCGTGCTGCACGCGCACTCGTCCAAGAGCAACCCGCTCGGTGCCGACTTCAGCTACGCCGCCGAGTTCGCCAAGGTCGACGTCGAGGCGCTGAAGGCCGACATCACCCAGGTGCTCACCACGTCGCAGGACTGGTGGCCCGCGGACTTCGGTCATTACGGCGGCCTGATGATCCGGATGAGCTGGCACGCGGCGGGCACCTACCGCGTGCACGACGGCCGTGGCGGCGCGGGCGACGGCGGCCAGCGCTTCGCCCCGCTCAACAGCTGGCCGGACAACGCCAACCTGGACAAGGCCCGGCGTCTGCTCTGGCCGGTCAAGCAGAAGTACGGCCGGCAGATCTCGTGGGCGGACCTGCTCGTGCTGGCCGGCAACGTGGCACTCGAGTCCATGGGCTTCGAGACCTTCGGCTTCGGCTTCGGCCGCGAGGACGTCTGGGAGCCCGAGGAGATCTTCTGGGGCCCCGAGGACACCTGGCTGGGCGACGAGCGGTACGTCAGCGAGGCCGAGATGTCGCCGGTCGTCGGCGCCACCGAGATGGGGCTGATCTACGTCAACCCCGAGGGTCCGAAGGGCAGCGGCGACCCGGCCGCGGCGGCGCACTTCATCCGCGAGACGTTCGCCCGGATGGCGATGAACGACGAGGAGACGGTCGCGCTCATCGCCGGCGGTCACACGTTCGGCAAGACGCACGGCGCCGCGCCCGCCCCCGAGTACGTCGGCCCGGAACCCGAGGGCGCGCCGCTCGAGGCGCAGGGTCTCGGCTGGCTGAGCAACTATGAGACCGGCGTCGGCGAGGACGCGATCACCAGCGGGCTCGAGGTCACGTGGTCCGACCGCCCGACGCAGTGGAGCAACCGCTTCTTCGAGATCCTCTTCGGCTACGAGTGGGAACTCGAGCAGAGCCCCGCCGGGGCCAAGCAATGGGTGGCGAAGGACGCCGACGCGATCGTGCCCGGCCCGACGCCGGACTCCCCGAAGCGCAAGCCGACGATGCTGACCACGGACCTGGCACTGCGGGTCGACCCGACCTACGAGCGCATCTCGCGCCGGTTCCTGGAGAATCCGGACGAGTTCGCGCTGGCGTTCGCCAAGGCCTGGTACAAGTTGCTGCACCGTGACATGGGTCCGGTCAGCCGCTTCCTCGGCCCGTACGTGCCGGAGCCGCAGCTCTGGCAGGACCCGATCCCGGCCGTCGACCACGACCTGGTCGACGACGCGGACGTTGCGGCGCTGAAGGCGACGTTGCTGGACTCCGGGCTGTCCGTGCCGCAACTGGTGAAGACGGCGTGGGCGGCGGCGTCGAGCTTCCGCTACACCGACCGGCGGGGCGGCGCGAACGGCGCCCGCCTGCGGCTCGAGCCGCAGCGCAGCTGGGCGGTCAACGAGCCCGACGAGCTGGCGACGGTCCTGCCGAAGCTCGAGCAGATCCGCGACGAGTTCAACGGCGCGCAGACCGGCGGCAAGCAGATCTCGCTGGCCGACCTGATCGTGCTCGCGGGCTGCGCGGGGGTCGAGAAGGCCGCGAAGGACGCCGGCCACGACGTCACGGTGCCCTTCCGGCCGGGCCGCGGCGACGCCACCGAGGACCAGACCGACGTCGACTCGTTCGGCTACCTCGAGCCGCGCGCCGACGGGTTCCGCAACTGGGTCCACGCCGAGGACAAGGTGCCGGCCGAGCAGCTGCTGGTCGACCGTGCGTACATGCTCAACCTGACTGCGCCGCAGCTGACGGTGCTGTTGGGCGGCCTGCGGGTTCTCGGGGCGAACACCGGCGGGTCGCGCCACGGCGTGCTCACCAACCGGCCCGGCACGCTGACCAACGACTTCTTCGTCAACCTGCTCTCGACCGGTGCGCGGTGGAAGGCGTCGCAGGACGAGGAGAACGTCTACGAGATCCGCGACGGTGAGGGCGACCAGGTGACCTGGACGGCCACGCCGGTCGACCTGATCTTCGGCTCCAACTCCGAGCTGCGGGCCCTCGCCGAGGTGTACGCCAGCGACGACGCGAAGACGAAGTTCGTCACGGATTTCGTCGCGGCCTGGACCAAGGTCATGGAGCTCGACCGGTACGACCTGCACTAGACCCAGCACGCGCGCGAAGGCCCCGAGGTACACCTCGGGGCCTTTGTGCGTCCAGGACCGGAATCCGTCTGGTGGCGGGTGTTGGGTTCGAACCAACGTAGGCTGAGCCGGCGGTTTTACAGACCGCTCCCTTTGACCACTCGGGCAACCCGCCGTGCACCACATCGCTGCGGCGACGACTGGTGAGCTTACCGGAGCGGGCCGAGCGACTACCGTCGGGCGTCGCCGGCGCAGCGAGCAGGAGAGGAACGTTTTCGTGGCCGATTCGTCGTTCGACATCGTGAGCAAGGTCGACCGCCAGGAAGTCGACAACGCCCTGAACCAGGCAGCCAAGGAGCTGTCGCAGCGCTTCGACTTCCGCGGCGTCAACGCCTCGGTCGAGTGGTCGGGCGAGCTCGGCGTCACCATCAAGGCCGACACCGAGGAACGCGCGAAGGCCGCCCTGGACGTGTTCCGGGAGAAGCTGGTGAAGCGTTCGATCTCGATGAAAGCGTTCGACTCCGCAGAGCCGCACGCCTCGGGCAAGATCTACGTCATCACCGGCACCCTGCGCCAGGGCATCGACTCCGACCAGGCGCGCAAGATCGCGAAGTTGATCCGCGACGAGGGCCCCAAGGGCGTCCAGGCCTCGATCCAGGGCGACCAGTTGCGGGTGACGGGCAAGAAGAAGGACCAGCTGCAGGAGGTCCAGGCGCTGCTGAAGAACGCGGACCTCGACGTGCCGCTGCAGTTCACCAACTACCGCTGACGCCGAGCGCCGCCAACCGGGCCGTATGCCGGAATCCGGCCGCTCGGCCGCGCGGGTGCACAGCGCCCTCCTGCGAAACGCCACGGATAGTTGCCGACCGGTACCAATAGTTGCCGACCGGAACCAATAGTTGCCGACCGGAACCAATAGTTGGCGTTTGCGAGAACCTCCCTGTGCTCTGCTCCAGCGGCCGCCGCTCGCCGGACTCGAAGGCTCTCCCCGAGACCCGAGGCGCTGCCCCGAGACATGGGTGGGCTCAGTGGCGGAAGCGCGGGTCCGACCGGGCCATCGCCTCGAGCCGCGCAATGCGCTGCTCCATCGGCGGGTGTGTCGAGAACAGGCTCTTCGCGCCGCCGAACGGGTTGGCGATCATCAGCGAGCTGGTGCTCGACAGCGCCGGCGTCTTGACCAGCGACACGGCCCGGGTGCCGACCTCGAGCTTGCGCAGCGCGGACGCCAGGGCGAGCGGGTCGGCGGACAGTTGCGCGCCGGACGCGTCGGCCTGGTACTCGCGCGAGCGGCTGATCGAGAGCTGGATCAACGACGCCCCGATCGGCGCCAGGATCAGCATCAGCAGTTCACCGAAGATGTTGTTGTCGCGGTCGTTGTTGCTGCCGCCGCCGATCGACCCGCCGAAGAAGAACGCGAACTGCGCGAGCATCGTGATGCCCGACGCGAGGCACGCCGCCACCGACGAGATCAGGATGTCGCGGTTGTAGACGTGCGAGAGCTCGTGGCCCAGCACGGCGCGCAGCTCACGCTCGTCGAGGATCTGCAGGATGCCCTCGGTGGCACACACGGCGGCGTGCCGCGGGTCACGGCCGGTGGCGAACGCGTTCGGCGCGGACGTCGGCGACACGAACAGCCGCGGCATCGGTTGGCGCGCCGACGTCGCGAGCTCGCGCACGATGCGATACATGGCCGGCTGCTCGATCTCGGTCACCGGCCGCGCGCCCATCGAGCGCAGCGCGATCTTGTCGGAGTTGAAGTAGCTGAACGCGTTGATGGCGATGGCGAGCAGCAGCCCGATGACCAGCCCGTTCCGGCCGCCGATCAGCCCACCCACGAGCACGAACAGCACACCGAGCACGCCGAACAGGACGGCCGTCTTGAACCCGTTGCGTAATCCCTGCATGCCGGTACAACGCCCGACCGTCCCGGTTGCGTTCCCGGATCTGATTGACTCGCGGGCATGTCCACGATCGACGACATCGTTGCGGCGAATGCCGCCTATGCCCAGGATTTCGCCGGCCCGCAGGGCGCCGAACCGGCGCGGCACGTGGCTGTGCTGACCTGCATGGACGCCCGGCTGGACCCGCTCGCCGCGTTCGGCCTCGAGCTCGGGGCCGCGCACGTCATCCGCAACGCCGGCGGGATGGCCACCGACGACGCGCTGCGCTCACTCGCGATCAGCCAGCGCGCGCTGGGCACCCGGGAGATTGCCGTCGTGCACCACACCCGGTGCGGGATGCAGGGTTTCGACGACGAGCAGTTCCGCGCCGACCTCGAACACGAGTCCGGCACGCGCCCGACGTGGGACGTCCCTGGTTTCGCCGACGTCGAGGCCGACACAGCGCAGGCGGTCCGCACGATCCGCGCGTGTGGGTGGCTACCGCACCGCGACGGCGTGCGCGGCTTCGTCTATGACGTGACGTCGGGGCGTCTCACCGAGGTCTACTGATTCCGGGCGCTCAAGCAGCGAAGCTCTGCCAGCGGAACGAGGACATCAACGCGTCGACGCGCCGATTCAGTTCCTCGTCCGAGGCGGCTGCCGATCCGGGCGTGGCGGCGTCATCGACCACGAACTCGACGACCAGCGCGAGATTCTGGGTGCCGTCGAACTGGCCGGGCGCCGGCATCACGTAACGGCGGGTGCCGGGCATGACGTCGCCGCCGAGCACTTCGAGAGCGTCGGCGCCGGGGGCGACCTCACGGGTGTCCAACGGCTCGTCGCCGTCCAGCAACCCGACGGTCAGCGCACCGGTGGCCTCGTGGATGTCGCCGTCGATGACCATCGTGGACAGCACCGCCACGGTGGGAACGTCCTCGAGCTGGGCGTCCAGCGCGGCGTCTTGCGGGCTCACGACCATCCAGTCGCGGCAGTCCATCATGAACGCGGGAAGCACCAGATCGGACATGTGTTCCTCTCGAGCTCGGCACAATCGATTCGTGCTCGTTCGGTCCCCAACGAGGTACCCGTCACACCGGTGACGCTCACGGCCCCGGCCCAGCGGATTCACGGGCAAACGCACCATATCGGGCACGGCCCTGCGTGTCAGCCCTGACGCATTTCCCGGGACGGGTGAGCGAGGCCACCGCGCGTTATGGGCCGGTAAACGTAGACTGGCGTGGTTGCGCTGTGCGCGCCGCGAGTCGGCCTGGAGGCAGTACCCCGCATGACCAAGAGCGTCGAAGAGCTCCACCACGTCGTCATCCGCATCGCCGGTGACTCCGGCGACGGTATGCAGCTCACCGGCGACCGGTTCACCCAGGAGACCGCGGTCTTCGGCAACGACCTCGCGACCTTCCCGAACTTCC
Source organism: uncultured Actinomycetota bacterium (assembly GCA_963711775.1). Lineage (GTDB taxonomy): Bacteria > Actinomycetota > Actinomycetes > Mycobacteriales > Jatrophihabitantaceae > Jatrophihabitans. Next base: position 50,839 of record CAVQFH010000001.1, read on the forward strand.
CCGCCGAGATCCGCGCGCCGCAGGGCACGCTCGCCGGCGTCTCGAGCTTCCAACTGCACTTCGCCGACCACGACATCCTCACCGCGGGCGACCGTCCCGACGTCCTGGTGGCGATGAACCCTGCCGCGTTGAAGGCGAACCTGGGTGACCTGCCCAAGGGCGCGACGCTGATCGTCGACACGCACGACTTCACCACCCGGGCGCTGGCCCGCGTGGGCTGGTCCAGCAACCCGATCGAGGACGGTCGGCTGGACGAGTTCAACGTGCACGCGGTCGACCTCACGCAGTTGACGCTCGACGCGCTGGCCGGCAGCCCGCTGAGCCGCAAGGACGCCGGGCGCAGCAAGAACATGTTCGCCCTCGGCCTGCTGAGCTGGATGTACTCGCGGCCCACCGAGGGCACGATCGCCTTCGTCCGGCAGAAGTTCGCCAACAAGCCGGACATCGCCGAGGCCAACGTCACCGCGTTCAGGGCGGGCTGGAACTTCGGCGAGACGACCGAGGCGTTCGGCGTCGCCTACGAGGTGCGCCCGGCCGCGACGCCGGCCGGCACCTACCGCAACATCAGCGGCAACCTGGCGCTGGCGTACGGCCTCGTCGCCGCCAGCCAGCGGGCGAAGCTGCCGCTGTTCCTGGGCGCGTACCCGATCACGCCGGCCAGCGACATCTTGCACGAGCTTTCCAAGCACAAGCGGTTCGGCGTGCGGACCTTCCAGGCCGAGGACGAGATCGCCGGCATCGGCGCGGCACTCGGTGCCAGCTTCGGCGGCTCGCTCGCCGTCACGACGAGTTCCGGCCCCGGCATCGCGCTCAAGGGCGAGACGATCGGCCTGGCGGTCAGCCTCGAGCTGCCGCTGGTCATCTGCGACATCCAGCGCGGCGGCCCGTCGACCGGCCTGCCGACGAAGACCGAGCAGTCGGACCTGCTGCAGGCGATGTTCGGCCGTAACGGCGAGGCGCCGGTGCCGGTCATCGCGCCGCAGAGCCCGGGCGACTGCTTCGACGCCGCGATCGAGGCCGCGCGCATCGCCCTGACGTACCGCACCCCGGTGTTCCTGCTGTCCGACGGCTACCTCGCGAACGGGTCCGAACCGTGGCAGGTGCCCGACGTCGACACCCTGCCGGACCTGTCCGTCGAGTTCGCGACCGCACCGAACGGCACCGGCAACGAAGAGGGCACCTACCTGCCCTACCTGCGCGACCCGGACACGCTGGCGCGGCCGTGGGCGGTGCCGGGCACCGCGGGTCTCGAGCACCGCATCGGCGGCATCGAGAAGGCCGACCGCACCGGCAACATCAGCTACGACCCGGACAACCACGACTTCATGACGCGCACGCGGCAGGCGAAGGTCGACGGCATCGCCAACTCGATCGCGCCGATGACCGTCGACGACCCGGGAGCCGCCACCGGCGACCCGGCGAAGGTGCTGGTGCTGGGCTGGGGTTCCACGTACGGGCCGATCGGCGCGGCCTGCCGGCAGGTGCGCGCGGGCGGCGTGTCGATCGCGCAGGCGCACCTGCGACACCTGAACCCGTTCCCCGCCGATCTCGGCGCACTGCTCGCGCGCTACGACAAGGTCGTCATCCCGGAGATGAACCTCGGCCAGCTGGCGATGCTGATCCGCGCCAAGTACCTGATCGACGCCATCAGCGTCACGCAGGTGCGCGGGCTGCCGTTCGCCGCGGACGAGCTCGCCGAGATGCTGTTGAGCGTCGTGCACGGCGCTTCCGGCGACACCGACGACGCCGCAGCGACCACCGGAGGTGATCACGCATGACCGAGCTCGGCCTCAAGCCGAAGGACTTCAAGACCGACCAGGAGGTCCGCTGGTGCCCCGGCTGCGGGGACTACGCGATCCTGGCCGCCGTGCAGGGCTTCATGCCCGAGCTCGGGGTGCCGCGCGAGAACATCGTGTTCATCTCCGGCATCGGCTGCTCGTCGCGCTTCCCGTACTACATGAACACGTTCGGCATGCACTCGATCCATGGCCGCGCACCGGCGATCGCCACGGGCCTGTCGACGTCGCGGCCGGATCTGTCGGTGTGGGTCGTGACCGGTGACGGCGACGCGCTGTCGATCGGTGGCAACCACCTGATCCACGCGCTGCGCCGCAACGTCAACCTCAAGATCCTGCTGTTCAACAACCGGATCTACGGCTTGACGAAGGGCCAGTACTCCCCCACGTCCGAGGTCGGCAAGATCACCAAGTCGACGCCGATGGGCTCGCTGGACCACCCGTTCAACCCGGTGTCGATCGCCCTGGGTGCCGAGGCGACGTTCGTGGCCCGCACCCTGGACTCCGACCGCAAGCACCTGCAGTCGGTGCTGCGCGCGGCCGCTGACCACCCCGGTACCGCGTTGGTGGAGATCTACCAGAACTGCAACATCTTCAACGACGGCGCGTTCGACGTGCTCAAGGACTCCGAGACGCGCGACGACTGGACGATCCGCATGGAGCACGGCCAGCCGCTGCGCTTCGGCACCCCGGACGAGAACGGTGTCGCCCCGCGCGCCGTCGTCCGCGACGCCGACGGTGAGTTGTCCATCGCCGAGGACGTCGCCGCCGACGACCCGCGCGTGGTGGTGCACGACGCGCACGCCGGCAATCCGGCGTACGCGTTCGCGTTGTCACGGCTGCAGTCGGTGGATTCGCGCTATGCGCCGATGGGCGTGTTCCGCGACGTCGCGCGGCCCGTCTACGACGAGCTGATGGTCGAGCAACTGGAGACGGCCGCGGCCGCCAAGCCGGTCGACGGCGACGCCCTGCAGACGTTGCTGCAGGGCAGCGACACGTGGACCGTCGACTGACCGTCGACTGACCGTCGACTGACCGTTGCGCGGTCCGCGCGACGTGCTTACCGGCGGTGCCTGGGCACAGCGCGGCGGCGGCTGACGTAGAGCAGGGCGGTTCCGCCCAGCAGCAGCAGGACGGCTAGCTCGCTCATCGTGGCGACCTGCGGACCGGTGTTGGCCAACGTCGACGTGGTGGTCGTGCCGGTGCCCGTGCCCGTGCCGACGTAGGTGAAGTGGGTCGGGCGACTCGTGCCGCGTGGTGTGTGCACGGTGACGTCCACCCGGCCGGCCCCGTGCGCGGGCAGGGTGACGGTGAGTCGCGTCGGGCTGGTCACGTGCACGCCGGACGTCGGAATGGTCGTGCCACCGACCGTGACGGTGGTGTGGCCCGGGACGAAGCCGGTGCCGGTGACCGTGACGGCCGTGCCGCCTCCCGCGGAGCCGTGGCCGGGCGAGACGCCCGAGACCGTCGGCGTGCCGGCGGTGGTGGAGCCGGGTGCGCTGGGCGTGCCGGTGCTCGACGACGCCCCGCCGGACGGTGTGCTGCTCCCGCCGCCGGTGGACGAGCAGTCCGGCACGGTGATGTGATCGTCGATCAGTGACACTGCGCCGTTGCGGGCGAGCAGCCGACCGGTCACGTGCGCGCCGTCCTTGGCGCTGATGGACGTGAGCGCCAGGATCGTTCCGCGGAAGGTCGCGGTGGTCTCCAGCGTGGCGGAGCTGCCGACCTGCCAGTAGACGTTGCACGCGTTCGCGCCGTTGACCAGGTTGACCGTGCTCGAACTCGCCGCGTTCAACGTGCTGCCGGCCTTGAAGACGAACATGGCGTCGGTCTTGCCTTCGCCGTCGAGCGTCAGCGATCCGTTCAGTTGCAGCGACGAACCCGACTCGTACACGCCGGCCTTCAGGGTCTCGCCGTTGCCGATCGTGGATCTGGTCGTGGTGGTGGGCTCTGCTGCTGCCCGGAGGTAGGCCGACGTGGTCTGCGATTGTCCGGTCTTCGCGACCCCGTCGTTGACGTGCTCGGTGCCGTGGGAGATCTTGCCCGGGGGAAATCCCGTGACGGACGTGTTCGGGCTGGTGCCGACGTTGCCGCTGACGGTGGTGTTGCCGGTGTTCGTCACTCCCGCCCCGGCCAGCACCCCGAAGGTGCTGGCGACGGGGCCGAGGGCGACGTCCGCCGCTTGCGCGGCCGAGGCGAAGGAGATGCACGTCGCGGTTGCCGCGGCGAGCGCGACTCCGAAGGCCATCAGCCGACGGAGCGAGCGGGACGGTCGAACGGGTTGTGTTGTCACGTGGGTACGCATTCGTTGCAGCGCAGCGCCGCAGATTTGCGGACGCTCGCACTCGTAGCCCCCGCAGGCTTATCCCCAAGTGATTTCACAATCTTATTACATCGAGCCGGTTTTCCCTATCGCGACCGGCGAAGGCGCGGCGCGCGATGAACGCCTGGGCCCCCGCGTCGACTGATCGTCTCCTGATCGTCGCCGGATACTCAGGCAACGCTTCGCCGACTCACGCTACGGTCCCAGCCACCTGATCACGTGCTGGAGGCTCCCCGTGCGACTGTCGTCCCGGTTGATCGCGGCCTTCGCCGCACTGACCTTGCTGTTCGTGGGTGCGCAAAGTGCCGACGCGGCTACCCACCACCACCACACGCCGGTGCTCGGCAAGAAGCACCTGTTCGAACCCGACGGTAAAGGGTGGGGCACCTATCGCCCCGCGAAGCTGGACAACGGCGGTGATCCGTCGGGTTACGTGACCCACATCCACTGGAAGCACTGGGGCGCGCACCGCGCCACCGGTCATGGCCGCACGTACGCGTTCAAGCCGGGCGGCGGCTACTACAGCAGGACCGTCAAGATCCAGTTCCACGCCTACAAACTGGGCCGCTGCTCAGCGAAGGGGCCGCACGCCTACACCCAGCTGCACTTCCGGGAGCAGAAGAGGCCGGGGAGCACGCACTGGACCAAGTGGCGCTCGTGGTCCGGGCTGAAGAACATCTGCTCGCGCAACTACTCGTGACGCGCGGTCGGCGCTGACGCCGTCCGGAGCCGAACCGGTTGGCGCCGACTCGTAGATTCGCAGGTGTGACACCACGCTCTTCCGCTGCTGCCGACAACGAGACGAGCAAGGGGGTCTTCTACAGCGCCGCCGCGTACATCCTGTGGGGGGCGTTCCCGCTCTACTTCCCGCTGCTCGAACCGGCCGGCACGCTGGAGATCCTGGGCATGCGGATGGCGTGGTCCTTGGCCACCATGCTCATCGTGCTGCGCGCGACCGGCGGCTTCGGCCGGGTCGCGGTCGTGCTGCGCAACCGTCGACAGTTCGCGCTGCTGGCCCTGGCCGCGATGCTCGTCAGCGTCAACTGGGGCACCTACATCTACGGCGTCAACACCGGGCACGTGGTGGAGACGAGCCTGGGGTACTTCATCAACCCGCTGTTCACCATCCTGCTCGGCGTGGTGGTGCTGCACGAGAGGTTGCGTCGCGCGCAGTGGGTAGCCGTGGCCATCGGCGCCGCGGCGGTGCTGGTGATCGCGATCGACTACGGCCACCCGCCGTGGATCGCGTTGATCCTGGCGTTCTCCTTCGGCATGTACGGCTTCACGAAGAAGCGCGCGAACGTCGGCGCCGCCGAATCGCTCGCGGTCGAGACGATGGTGCAGTTGCTGCCCGCCGCGGTGCTGATCGCGATCGTCGGCGCGCAGGACAAGCTGGTGTTCGGCACCCGCTGGCCCACCTCGGTGTTGCTCGCCGGCACCGGCGTGATCACCGTGATCCCGCTGCTGTTCTTCGCCGCCGGCACCCGCCGGCTCCCGCTGTCGATCCTGGGCCTGCTGCAGTACCTGGCACCGGTGCTCCAGTTCGCCGTGGGCGTGGGAATCCGGCACGAGAAACTGCCCACCGCCGAACTGATCGGCTTCTGCCTGGTGTGGCTGGCGCTGATCGTGCTGACCGTCGACGGTCTCCGGTCGCAACGGCGTGCCAGAAACCCGGCGCCTGGGGATCTGCACGACGGCGCTCCTGCCGCGGTAGCCGCAACCATGCCCGCGACGGTGACGTCGCCGGAATCGAACGATCCGGCCTGACGTACTGCTTCGGGGACCTGCGCGGGCTCGCGTCCTGATCCGCGGTCGGGTCAGCCGACGCGGGCGATGACGATCTCGGTCAACGCCGCCAACGCGGCTCGCGCCGGGACGTCGGGCAGGCCGGCCAGCGTGGCGCGCGCCTCGTCGGCGTAGGAGCGCAGCGTGGCGTTGGCCTCGTCGATCGCGGCCGAGGCACGCAGCAACGCGAGCGCCTCGGCGAGCTCGGCATCGTCGACGATCGGCCGCGACACCAGGTCGCGCAGCCGCGCTGCTTTCGGTGACGCCGAACGCAGCGCGTACAGCACCGGCAGCGTGGCCACGCCCTCGCGCAGGTCGGTGCCGGGCGTCTTGCCCGACTCCGTCGACTCCGACGCGATGTCCAGGATGTCGTCGCTGAGCTGGAACGCGACCCCGATCCGCTCGCCGAACACCCGCAGGTTCTCCACGACCGGCTCCGGCACGCCGGCGAAGTGGGCGCCGAACTCGGCGGCGGTGGCGATGAGCGAGCCGGTCTTGTCGGCCAGCACCGCCAGGTAGTGCTCGATCGGGTCCACACCGGGCCGCGGGCCGCGCGTCTCGTTGATCTGGCCGATGACGAGCCGCTCGAAGGTGCGCGCCTGCAACCGGACCGCCCACGGGCCGAGGTCGGCCAGGATGTTCGAGGCGCGGGAGAACAAGAAGTCGCCGGTCAGGATGGCGACGGTGTTGTCCCAGCGGGAGTTTGCCGACGCGCTGCCGCGCCGCACGGGCGCTTCGTCCATCACGTCGTCGTGGTACAGCGTCGCCAGGTGGGTGATCTCGCAGACCACGGCAGCCGCAGCGATCTCCGGTCGCGACGAGTCGCCGAAATGCGACGCCAGCACCGAGAGCATGGGGCGGAACCGCTTGCCGCCCGCGTCGACCAGGTAACCGGCGGCCTCGGCGACGAACTCGTCGTCCGAGCGCACCGAGCGGTGCAGCAGGGATTCGATGGCGTCGAGCTCGCCGCGCACGGTCTGCTCGAGCACGGCGTCGTCGAAGGTGACGCCGAGCGCCGCGGGACTCACGGCGCCATCCTGCCCGACCGGTTCACCCGGTCAAGTGGGCGGCCTTGGTGGCGAGGTCGAGGATCGGCTGCGGGAACACCCCGAGCACCACCGTGACCACCACGCCGAAGGTCAGCGCGACCGTCGTCGACCAACCCGGGATGGCGATCGTCGGCCCGTTCTCCGGCGGCTCGGCGAAGAACATCAGCACCACGATGCGCAGGTAGAAGAACGCCGCGATCGCCGACGCGATCAACGCGATCACCACCAACGGCCCGGCGACGTGGTACGCCGCGCGGAAGACGAAGAACTTGCCGGTGAACCCGGACGTCAACGGGATGCCCGCCATCGACATCAGCAGGATCGTCATCGTGATCGCCACCAGCGGGCTCTTGCGCGCCAGCCCGGACCACTGCGACAGGTGCGTCGCCTCGCCGTCGGCGTCGCGCACCATCATCAGCAGGCCGAACGCGGCGAGCGTGGTGAACCCGTAGGTGAGCAGGTAGAACAGCACGCTGGAGATGCCGGCTTTGCTCAGCGCGACGACGCCCACCAGGATGAACCCGGCGTGCGCGATCGACGAGTACGCGATGATCCGCTTGACGTCGGTCTGCGTCAGGCCGAACAGCGCCCCGACGACCATCGACGCGATCGCCGCCGCCCACACCACCGGGCGCCAGTCGTCGACGGTGGTGCTGAAGCCGACGTAGAGCACCCGCAGGATGGCACCGAACGCGGCCACCTTGGTGCACGCGGCCATGAACGCCGTCACCGGCGTCGGCGCGCCCTGGTAGACGTCCGGCGTCCAGCTGTGGAACGGCGCGATGCCCGCCTTGAACAGCAGGCCGACGATGAGCAGGGCGAGGCCGACGTAGAGCAGGACGTCGGACTTCGTGGAGGTCTGCGACGCCTGCAGGATGTTCGGCAGGTCGACCGAGTCGGCGTAGCCGTAGAGCAGCGTCAGCCCGTAGAGGAAGAACGCCGACGCGAAGGCGCCGAGCAGGAAGTACTTGACCGCGGCCTCCTGCGACAGCAGCCGCCGGCGGCGCGACATGCCGGCCATCAGGTACAGCGGCAGCGACAGCACCTCGAGGGCGACGAACATCAGCAGCAGGTTGTTGGCGATCGGGAAGATCAGCATGCCGGTGACGGCGAACAGCATCAGCGGGAAGATCTCGGTCTGCACGCGCTGGCTGGTGGCCAGACTGCTGATCCTCGGGCGAGCCGACGGTCACCGCCGACGACGCGACGATCGGGCTGCCGACGTCGACGCTGCGCTCGGCCATCAGCAGCGCCGACATGATCGCGAGCACCAGTACCGTGCCCTGGATGAACAGACCGGTCTTGTCGATGGCGAGCGAGCCGGCGAACGGGACGTCGCTGCCCTTCGGCGACGGCGTGGCGGTGGTGTCGTTGTGCAGCAGCGCCACGGCGATCACCGCGCCGATGAGGCCGGCGAGCGTGAGCCCGACCTGCACGCAGAACCGTTCGGGGCGCGGCACGACAGCCTCGACGAGCACGCCGAGCAGCGCCGCGCCCAGCACGATGAAGATGGGCAGCAGCGAGTGGTACGCGACCGACGGCGTACTGATCGCGGGCGCGGCCAGCAAGGTGGCGCTCATTTACTTCCGTCCTCCGGCGATGGGGCCGTACTTCGGCGTCGGGTCGGTCTTGTGCACGTTGCTCAACGTGTCCTTGACCGCGGGGTTGATGATGTCGAGCACCGGCTTCGGGTAGACGCCGAGGAACACGATCAACGCCAGCAGCGGCGCGACGGCGGCGATCTCGCGCGCGTTGACGTCGCGGAACTTCGTCACCTTCTCGCTCACCGCGCCCTGGAAGGTTCGCTGGTAGAGGTACAGCACGTAGATCGCGGCCAGGATGATGCCGGTGGTGGCAATGATCGCGTAGCCCTTGTAGCGGGTGAACGTGCCCACCAGCACCAGGAACTCGCTGACGAACGTGCTCATGCCGGGCAGCGCCAGCGCCGACAGGCCGGTCAGCAGGAACAGCCCGGCCAGGATCGGCGTCACCTTGGCCGTGCCGCCGTAGTCGTCGACGTTGCGGCTCTTGCCGCGCGCGATCAGCAGGCCGACGACGATGAACAGCGCGCCCGTAGAGAAGCCGTGGTTGACCATGTAGAGCACTGCGCCGCTGCCGCCCTGCGAGGTGAACACGAAGATGCCCAGCCCGATGAAGCCGAAGTGGGCGACCGACGTGTACGCGACGAGGCGCTTCATGTCGCGCTGGCCGATGGCGAGGAACGCGGCGTAGAGGATGCCGATCACCGACAGCACCAGCACCGCCGGCGCGAAGTACTTCGAAGCGTCGGGGAACAGCGGCAGGCAGTAGCGCAGGAAGCCGAAGGTGCCCACCTTGTCCAGCACGCCGACGAGCAGCGCCGCACCGCCCGCCGGGGCCTCGGCGCCGGCGTCGGGCAGCCAGGTGTGGAACGGCACCAGCGGCGCCTTGATGGCGAACGCGATGAAGAAGCCCAGGAACAACCACTTCTGCGTCGCGTCGTTGGGCAGCGGGTGCGCGATGAGCGTCGTGATCGAGAACGTGTGCACCGGGCTGCTGACGTACAGGCCGATGACGGCGGCCAGCATCAGCAAGCCGCCGAACAGCGAGTACAGGAAGAACTTCATCGCCGCGTACTGCCGGCGCGGGCCGCCGAAGCTGCCGATGATGAAGTACATCGGCACGAGCATCGCTTCGAAGAAGACGTAGAACAGGAACACGTCGGTGGCGGTGAAGACGCCGACCATGAAGAACTCGAGCAGCAGCAGCAGCGCGAAGTAGTTCTTGACGCTGCGTTGCTTGCGCGTGCCGGTGACGATCTCCTCGGCGCCGGCGCGGCTGTCGAGGGCGTTCCAGCTGGCCAGGATGACGGCCGGGACCAGCAACACCGCCATCGCGACGAGCACCAAGGCGATGCCGTCGACGCCGAACGCGATGTGCGCGCCGAACGCCTTGACCCAGGTGACGCTGAACATCCATTGGAAGCGGGCGGCACCGCGGCCGGTGTCGAAGCGGCAGATCAGCACGATGGCGTAGACGACCTCGACGAGCGAGATGCCCAGGGCGATCTGCTTCGCCAGCTGGGCCTGCGCCTCGCGCAGCGCGAAGATGCCCAGTGAACCGACCAGCGGGATGAGGACGAAGATCAGCAACGTCGGGTCGTGGTGAGTCACTGGAACCTCACCGCCAGCAGCACGGCGACGATGGCCACCGTGCCGCCGAGCATGGACAGCGCGTAGCTGCGCACGAAGCCGGTCTGCATGCGCCGCAGCCGCGCCGAACCGCCGCCGAAGCCGGCCGCCATGCCGCTGACCGCGCCGTCGACGCCGCGGTTGTCGAAGTAGACCAGCGCCCTGGTCAACCACTGGCCGGGTCGCATCAGCACCTTCTCGTTGAACGCGTCGGCGAACAGGTTGCGCCGTGCCAGCGTGGTGACCGGCGAGACACCGACCGGCTGGCTGACCGGCACGGTGCGGAAGGCGACGATGCCGCCGGCCACGCCGAGCAGCACCACGACGATCGTGATCAGCGACAGGACGACCGGTGAGATGGTGTGCACGCCGACCTCGACGCTCGGCCCGACCGACGGTGTGAGCCAGTGCTGCACCCCGCCGCCGACGATCAGCAGGAAGCCGCCGGCGAGCGCCAGCAGGCCCAGCACGATCATCGGCGCGGACATGGTCACCGGGGCTTCGTGCGGGTGGACGTCGTCTTCCCAGCGCCGCTTGCCGAAGAAGGTCATGACCAGCGCGCGGGTCATGTAGAACGCGGTGATGCCGGCGCCCAGCAGGGCGCAGATGCCCAGGATGTAGCCGGACGTGCCGCCCTTGTCGAAGGCGGCCTCGATGATCTTGTCCTTGGTGAAGAAGCCGGTGAACGGCGGGCAGCCGATGATCGCCAGGTAACCGCAACCGAACACGCCGAAGGTGATCGGCATGACCCGCCACAGGCCGCCGAAGCGGCGCATGTCGATGCGGTCGTTCATCGCGTGCATGACCGAACCGGCCGACAGGAACAGCGCGGCCTTGAAGAAGCCGTGACCGAGCAGGTGGATGATGCCGATCGCGTAGACGCCCGGCCCGAGTCCGACCGCCAGGAACATGTAGCCGATCTGGCTGACCGTCGAGTTGGCCAGCACCTTCTTCAGATCGTCCTGCCCGCAGCCGGCGATGCAGCCGTAGAGCAACGTGATCGCGCCGATGATCGTGACCACGGTCCGCGCGGCGGCGCGTGGCGTCGAAGATCGGCGCGCTGCGGGCGATCAGGTAGACGCCCGCGGTGACCATCGTTGCCGCGTGGATCAGCGCGGAGACCGGGGTCGGGCCCTCCATGGCGTCGGGCAGCCACGTCTGCAGCGGGAACTGCCCGGACTTGCCGCACGCGCCGAGCAGCAGCATCAGCCCGATGGCCGTCGCGACGCCGCTGGACGCGTGGTGCCCGCCGAACTGCGGCAGCACGCCGGCGAACGACGTGCTGCCGAAGTAGGTGAACATCAGCATGATCGCGATGGACAGCCCGACGTCACCGACGCGGTTGGCGAAGAACGCCTTGTTGCCGGCTGTCGCGGCGGAGTTGCGGGTGAAGTAGTAGGAGATCAGCAGGTAGGACGCGAGACCCACGCCCTCCCACCCGACGTAGAGCAGCAGGTAGCTGTCGGCCAGCACCAGCAGCAGCATCGCCGAGATGAACAGGTTGAAGTAGCCGAAGAAGCGCCGCCGCCCCGGATCGTGCGCCATGTACCCGACGGCATAGATGTGGATCAGCGAGCCGACGCCGGTGATCAGCAGGACGAACACCAGGGCGAGCGGGTCCAGCAGGAAACCGGCGTCGACGTGGAAGCCGCCCACCGGCACCCAGCTGAACAGCTGCCGGTTGACCTCGCGGTCGTGCTGGCCCTTCACCGAGAAGAAGAGGATCACCGCGTAGACGAACAGGACCACGGGAACCGCGGCGCCGAGCAGGTGCCCCCAGCGGTCGGCGCGGCGGCCGGTGATCAGCAGCACGGCAGCCGAGATCGCGGGCAGCGCCACGAGCAGCCACACGCCCGTCTGGACGCCCGATGCGGCAATCAAGGTGAGTCGCTCCTAGTACTTCAGCAGGTTCGCGTCGTCGACGGACGCGGACCGGCGGGTGCGGAAGATGGCCATGATGATCGCAAGCCCGACGACGACCTCGGCAGCGGCCACCACCATGACGAAGAACGCCATGACCTGGCCTTCGAGGTCACCGTTGATGCGCGAGAACGTGACGAGCGACAGGTTGACCGCGTTGAGCATCAGCTCGACGGACATGAACACCACGATGGCGTTGCGGCGCACGAGCACGCCGACTGCGCCGATGGTGAACAGCGCCGCCGACAGCACCAGGTAATAGGTCGGGGTCATCGGCGGACCTCGCTGTCGTGGTAGTCAGCCGGGTCGAGTGCGCGCGGGTTGACGCCGCTGTTGGCGTCGACGTCCTCGTCCCCGACGATCACCGACTCGCGGGCGATGGAACCGTCGGGCAGCAGCGCCGGCGTGCCGATCGAGTTGCCGGTGGACAGCACGCCCGGGCCGGGCAGCGGCTGCGGGCGGCCGGAGCGGATGCGCTCGCGGGCCAGCGACTTCTGCGACTGCTTCGGCCCGTCGCGCTCGATGTGCGCGAGCACCATGGCCCCGACGGCGGCGACGATCAGCAGTGCCGACGTCAACTCGAACGCGAACAGGTACTTGGTGAACAGCAGCCGGGCGATCGACTGCACGTTGTTGCCGTTGGCGTTGGGCGTGTTCAGGTTGCGCGGCTTGACGCCGTTGAACGCCCGCCCGACGGACAGCGCGACGAGCAGCGCGAAGCCGATGCCGGCGAGCGCGGCGGCCCAGCGCTGCCCGCGCAGGGACTCGACGATCGAGTCCGAGGCGTCGCGGCCGATCAGCATCAGCACGAACAGGAAGAGGATCATGATGGCGCCGGTGTAGACGATGATCTGCACCAGGCCCAGGAACGGGCCCTGCTGGATGACGTAGAACGCGCCGAGGCTCATCATCGTCGCCACCAGCGACAGCGCCGAGTGCACCGCGTTGCGGAACAGCACCATGCCGATGGCGCCGGCCAGCGAGATCGGGCCGAGGATCCAGAAGGCGATGGCCTCGCCGAGCGGGACCTCGCCGTTGTGCAGCGGCGCGCCGGCGGCGAGCACGGCGGCGGCGCTCATCCGCGCGCTCCGTGCCGGCCGACCTCGGTGGCGTGGCCGGTGATGGGCCGCCCGGCGACGTTCGCCGTCGACATCGGCTCGCCGTGCGACAGCGGCTCCTGGCTCTCGACGGTGTAGTAGTCCTTCTCCGAGTCACCGAGGCGCATCGGGTGCGGCGGCGCCTCCATGCCCGGCAGCAGCGGCGCCATCAGCTGCTCCTTGGTGTAGATCAGCTCCTGCCGGTTGTCGAGCGCGAGCTCGTACTCGTTGCTCATCGTCAGCGAGCGCGTCGGGCAGGCCTCGATGCACAGGCCGCAGAAGATGCAGCGCAGGTAGTTGATCTGGTAGATCGCGCCGTACCGCTCCCCGGGCGAGTAGCGGGCCTCGGGGGTGTTGTCGCCGCCCTCGACGTAGATCGCGTCGGCGGGGCACGCCCAGGCGCACAGCTCGCAGCCGACGCACTTCTCCAGCCCGTCCGGGTGCCGGTTCAGCACGTGCCGGCCGTGGTAGCGCGGCTTGGTGCCGTAGTAGTCGAACGGGTACTGCTGCGTGTAGACCTTCTTGAACATCGTCGAGAACGTCAGGCCGAAGCCCTTCGCGAAGCCGGTCACGGCTGCCGGCCGGCTCGAGCCCGGACGACACCGGGCCGCTGGGCCGCGGCTGGCCGCCGCCCCCGCCGCGGGTGGCTGGCAGATCACTCATCGGGCTCATCCTCCGAACTGCCGCCGGTCAGCTGACCGGCGGGCTTCGCGCCCACCGACACGCGCGAGTTCGTCCTCGCGAGTTCGCGCGGCGACTTGGGCACCACCAGGTTCATGGGCGGGACGGGGAACGTGGTCGGCAGCGCGGCCTCGTCCTCCTCCTCGTCGAGCAGATCGGCCTCGCGCCTGGCACGCGAGCCCTCCCAGATCATCACGCCCGGCAGCACCACCACGAGCAGCACGACGCCCAGCGGCAGCACGGTGGCCTCCCATGCCGGCCAGTTGCGGTCGCGGAACACGTGGATGGCGGTGACAGCGAGGATCCAGACCAGGTTGATCGGGATCAGGACCTTCCAGCCCAGCTGCATGAACTGGTCGTACCGCAGCCGGGGCAGCGTGCCGCGCAGCCAGACGAAGACGAAGATGCCGAGGATCACCTTGATGGTGAACCACAGGATCGGCCACCAGCCGGAGTTGGCGCCGTGCCACAGCGAGATCGGCACCGGTGCGCGCCAGCCGCCGAGGAACAGCGTCGTCGCGAGCGCCGACACCGTCACCATGTTGATGTACTCGGCGAGGAAGAACATCGCGAACTTGAACGACGAGTACTCGGTGTGGAAGCCGCCGACGAGCTCGGACTCGGCCTCGGCGAGGTCGAACGGCGCGCGGTTGGTCTCGCCGACGACCGAGATCGCGTAGATGCCGAAGGAGACGAACAGCGGGATGACGTGCCACAGGTGGCGCTGGGAGTACACGATGCCCGACGTCGACATGGTGTCCGAGAACAGGAACACCGCCACCATCGACAGGCCCATCGCGACCTCGTAGGAGATCATCTGCGCGGCGCTGCGCAGGCCGCCGAGCAGCGGGTACGTCGACCCGGACGACCAGCCGGACAGCACGATGCCGTAGACGCCCAGGGACGAGCACGCGAACACCACGAGCGTGCCGACGGGCAGGTCGGTCAGCTGCAGCGGCGTGTGGTGGCCGAACATCGACACCTCTGGCCCGAACGGCACCACCGCGAACGCGAGGAACGCCGGCACCGCCGAGATGATCGGCGCCAGGAAGTACACCGGCTTGTCGGCGAGGACGGGGATGATCTCTTCCTTGAAGGCCAGCTTGACGCCGTCGGCGAGGCTCTGCAGCACGCCCCACGGGCCCACCCGGTTCGGGCCGATGCGGTTCTGCATGCGGCCGACGACCTTGCGCTCGAACACGATCGAGAACAGCGTCATCAGCACCAGGAAGACGAAGACACCGAGCACCTTGATCAGCGACAGCCAGAACGGCTGGTTGCCGAAGCCCGGCAGGTTCTGCCCGGCCGCCAGCGGCTGCGCGGCCAGCGCGTGCGCGGTCAGCGATACGTGGCTCATGCCGTCTCCTCCCGATCCGCACCGATCACCGGGGGCGCCGCCGGGCGGGTGAGCCGCACGGTGGCGCCGGGAACCGCGCCGAGCTCCGGGCCGACGGCGCTCGAACGCGCGTTCGCCGGCAGCCAGACGACGTGGTCGGCCATGCTGTCCTCGACCGCGACGGGCGCGACGACGGAGCCGGTCTCGGTGCTGACCGCGATCAGCTCACCAGCCTGTACGCCGACGGCGTGCGCCGTGGCTGCGCTGACCCGGGCGAAGACCGGCTTCGCGGTGCCCGCCAGGTACTCGTCGCCGTCCTGCATGCGGCCGGCGTCGATCAGCTCGCGCCAGGTGGCGAGCACGGCCTCGCCCGCGCCCAATTCGCCGTGGCGTCGGGGCCGCGGCCGGCGATGCGGTGTTCGACGACGCAGCCGGGGCCGGGCGTTCGGCAAGCGGCGCCAGGCGCAGCAGCTCGTCGCGCGCGGCCTCGACGGTCGGCAGGTTCAGCTCGACGTCCATCTCCTCGGCCAGGGCGTTCAGCACCCGGCCGTCGGACATGGCGCCGGTGCCGCGGATGACGAGCTCGAACGGGCGGCGGCGGCCTTCCCAGTTGACGAAGCGGCCGGCCTTCTCGGTGACCGGCGCGACCGGCAGCACCACGTCGGCGTGCTCGGTGACGGCGCTGCGCCGCACCTCCAGGCTGACGACGAAGCCGGCGTTGCCCAGCGCCCGCGCGGCGAGCGCCGGGTCGCCGGAGTCGGCCGGGTCGACGCCGCCGACCACGAGCGCGGCCAGCGCGCCGTCGGCGGCGGCCCGCCAGATGCCGGCGGCGTCGGCGCCCGCGGCGGTCGGCACCGGCGCGCCCCAGACGTCCTCGACCTCGGTGCGGTGCGCGGCGTCGGCCACGGTGCGCCCGCCGGGCAGCAGGTTCGGCAACGCTCCGGCGTCGATCGCGCCGCGCTCGCCCGCGCGCCGGGGCACCCAGGCCAGCCGAGCCCCGGTGGCGCCAGCCAGTTCGGCAGCGGCACCCAGGGCGCCGGCGGACAGCGCGAGCCGCTCGCCGACGAGGATCACCGCACCGTCGGCACGCAGGGCCGTCGGTGATCTCGGCGGGCAGGTCACGCAGCCCGGCCGCTTCGTCGCCGGGCACCGTCGCCAGCAGCGTGCCGTTGAGCTTGGTCAGCCCGCCCGACGCGAAGGGCGCCAGCGACCACACCTTGGTGCGGCCGTTGCGGGTGGCCTTGCGCAGGCGCAGGAAGACGATGGGCGACTCCTCCTCCGGCTCGAAGCCGGCGAGCAGCACCGCGGGAGCCTTCTCCAGCGAGCGGTAGGACACGTGCTGCGGCGTCACGCCGGCGGCGTGCGCGGCCAGGAAGTCGAGTTCCTCCGCCGAGCCCGCGCGCGAGCGCGCGTCGATGTCGTTGGTGCCGAGGGCGACGCGGGCGAACTTCGCGTAGGCGTACGCGTCCTCCTCGGTCAGCCGGCCGCCGGGCAGCACGCCGACGCCACCGCGGTCGACGGCCTCGCACAGGCCCGTCGCGGCGCGTTCGAGCGCCTCCGGCCAGGACGCCTCGACCAGCACGCCGTCGTCGTTGCGGACCAGCGGGGTGACAACCCGATCGGCCTGCTCGGCGTTGTGGAACGCCCAGCGACCCTTGTCGCAGTTCCACTCCTCGTTGACCTCGGGGTCGTTGCCGGCCAGCCGGCGGGTGACCTTGGAGCGGCGCCAGTCGGTGCGTTGCGCGCACCCGGACGAGCAGTGCTCGCAGATCGAGTCGGTGGACTGCAGGTCGAACGGCCGGGCGCGGAAGCGGTACGAGGCGTTCGTCAGCGCACCCACCGGGCAGATCTGCACGGTGTTGCCGGAGAAGTACGACTGGAACGGCACTTCCTCGGACGTGCCGATCTGCTGGTCGGCGCCGCGCTCGAGCAGCTCGATGAACGGGTCGCCGGCGATCTGCATCGAGAAACGGGTGCAACGCTGGCACAGCACGCAGCGCTCGCGGTCGAGCAGCACGTTGGAGCTGATCGCGAGCGGCTTCGGGAACGTGCGCTTCTTCTCGTGGAAGCGCGAGTCGGCGCGGCCGTTGCTCATCGCCTGGTTCTGCAGCGGGCACTCGCCGCCCTTGTCGCACACCGGGCAGTCGAGCGGGTGGTTGATCAGCAGCAGTTCCATGACGCCCTGCTGCGCCTTGTCGGCGACGGCGGACGTCAGCTGGGTCTTGATCACCATGCCGGGCATGACGGTGGTGGTGCAGCTGGCGGCCGGCTTCGGCATGCCGCGGCCGTTGCCCATGTCCGGCACCTCGACCAGGCACTGGCGGCAGGCGCCGGCGGGGTCCAGCAGCGGGTGGTCGCAGAAGCGCGGGATGGAGATGCCCAGCAGCTCGGCGGCGCGGATCAGCAGCGTGCCCTTCGGCACCGAGATCGGCAGGCCGTCGATCGTGACGGTGACGAGCTCTTCCTTCTCGGCAGCCGTCTTCTCCGGTGCGGAGGTCATGGGCGCGGCCCCCTCTCACCGGCGAGCAGCGCGGTACGCGAGATGATCATCTACTGTGCTCCTGCGGTGGCGAGCTGACGGGCACGCGACGGGCGGAACGGGCAGCCGAGGCCGTGCACGTGGGCGAGGTACTCGTCGCGGAAGTACTGGATCGAGCTGGTCACCGGCGACACCGCGCCGTCGCCCAGCGCGCAGAACGACCGGCCGAGGATGTTGTCGGACAGGTCCATGAGCGTGTTGAGGTCCTCTTCGGTGCCCTCGCCGTTCTCCAGCCGCTCGTAGATGCCGACGTACCAGTACGTGCCCTCGCGGCACGGCGTGCACTTGCCGCACGACTCGTGCCGGTAGAACTCCGACCACTTCAGCGTCGCGCGCACCACGCAGTCGTCCTCGTCGAAGATCATCAGGGCCGAGGTGCCGTTCATCGTGCCGACCTTGAGCGTGGAGTCGAAGTCCAGCGGGACGTCCAGGTGCTCGCGGGTGAGCATCGGCGTCGACGAGCCACCCGGCGTCCAGAACTTGACGTCCTTGCCGCGGCTCATGCCGCCGGCCAGTTCGATCAGGTCACCGAGGGTGGAGCCCATCGGCGCCTCGTACTGTCCGGGGTTCTTCACCCGGCCGGACAGCGAGTAGATCGACGTCCCGGGCGAACCCTCCGGTCCCAGTTCCTTGAACCACCCTGCGCCGCCCAGCACGATGTACGGCACGCTCGCGAGGGTGCCGACGTTGTTGACCACCGTCGGCGCGTCGTAGAGGCCGTTCGTCGCGGGGAACGGCGGCTTGAGCCGGGGCTGCCCGCGCCGGCCCTCGAGCGAGTCGAGCAGTGCCGTCTCCTCGCCGCAGATGTACGCGCCGGCGCCGGAGTGGACGGTGATCTCGCAGTCGAAGCCGGAGCCCAGGATGTCGGTCCCCAGGTACCCCGCCGCGCGCGCCTCGAGCACCGCGGCGGTGATCCGGCGGATGGCGTGCACGGCCTCGCCGCGGATGTAGATGAAGGCGTGTGCCGCGCGCACCGCGAAGCAGGCGATGATGACGCCCTCGATCAGCGCGTGCGGGTCGTTCATCATCAGCGGCAGGTCCCGGCAGGTGCCCGGCTCGCCCTCGTCGGCGTTGACGACGACGTAGTGCGGCTGCGGCTCCTCACCCTCCTTGGCCTGCGGGATGAACTGCCACTTCATGCCGGTGGGGAAGCCCGCGCCGCCGCGGCCGCGGAGGTTGGAGTCCTTGACCATCGCGATGAGGTCGTCGGGCGCGATCGTCAAGGCCTTGCGCAGGCCGGCGTAACCGTCCAGGCGCTCGTAGTTGTCGATCTTCCACGGCTGGTCGGTGCCGAAGCGTTTGGTGAGGACGGGAGTCAGCTGCATGTCGTCACTCGCCCTTCTCGGTGTCGGTGCGCGTCGAGTGCGCGGTGTCGGACACGGCGGTCTCGAGCGGGGCGTCGTTCTCGCTCGGGCCCTCCTGCTCGTTGAGCCCGGCAGTGCCCGCGGACTTGCGCGCGGCCCCGCCGCTGCGCCCGCGGGTGCGCTGGTTCGCCGCCGTCTTCGCCGCCGGACCTGTGGTCCCGGCGTCCTTCGCCTCGGCATCGCGCGCCTCGGCTCCGGCGTCGGGGGCGACCTCGCTGGCGCCGGGCTCCGCCGGCCCGGGCGCGTCGTCGGCGAGGGAGTACGACGGCGCGGAGTCGCCGCGCTCGATCGCCAGCTGCACGCCGGCCAGCGTCGGTGCGCCCGCGCCGACGGCATCCGGCGCGAGCGCCGCGGCGTCGTGGAAGCCGGCGATCTGGCGCTCGATCTGGCGGAACGTGCACAGCGGCGCACCGCGCGACGGGGTGGGCAGTTCGCCTGTCTGCAGCCGGCCGACCAGTTCGGTGGCCGAGGCCTCGGTCTGGTTGTCGAAGAACTCGTAGTTGACGGTGACGACCGGCGCGTAGTCGCACGCGGCCAGGCACTCGGCGTGCTCCAGGGTGATCTTGCCGTCGGCGGTGGTCTGGTTGTTGCCGACGCCGAGGTGGTCCTTGAGCGCGGCGAAGATCTCGTCGCCGCCGAGCATGCCGCACAGCGTGTTCGTGCAGACGCTGACCAGGTACTCACCGGTGGGCGAGCGCTTGTACATCGTGTAGAACGTCGCGACCGCCGCCACCTGCGCCTTGGTCAGCCCCAGCACGTCGGAGCAGAACGCGATGCCGTCGGGCGTGATGTAGCCCTGCTCGGCCTGCACCAGGTGCAGCATCGGCAGCAGCGCCGAACGGGCCTGGCCCGCCGGGTAGCGCGAGATCAGCTCGGCGGCGTCGGCGCGGACGGCGTCGCTGAACACGTTCGGGTCGCCGGGGCGGTCGAGATTGATCACCGAGGTGCGGAAGTTGGTCCGCCCGCTGACCTCGGCCGGGGCGTTCGTCGGCAGCGTCTCGCGCGTCGGCTGCTGGACGAACGGCGCCGACGCCGAGGACGACGACATGTCGTGCGAGGAGATCGGTCCGCTCACCGGTCCACCCCGCCCATCACCGGGTCGATGGAACCCACGGAGGCGATGACGTCGGAGATCATCCCGCCGATGGACAGCGCCGACGTCGACTGCAGGTTGACGAAGGAGGGTTCGCGCAGGTGCACGCGGTAGGGCCGGGTGCCGCCGTCACTGACGACGTGCGCGCCGAGCTCGCCGCGCGGCGACTCGACCTGCGTGTACACCTGCCCGGCAGGAACGCGGAAGCCTTCGGTGACCAGCTTGAAGTGGTGGATCAGGGACTCCATGGAACCGTTCATGATCTTCTGCACGTGCTCGAGCGAGTTGCCCATGCCGTCCGGGCCGATCGAGAGCTTCGCCGGCCAGGCGATCTTCGGGTCGTCGACCCACACCGGGCCGGGCTCGAGGCGCTCGATGGCCTGCTCGACGATGCGCGTCGACTCGTACATCTCGTCCATGCGCACCAGGAAGCGCGCGTAGCAGTCACCGGCGTCCTGCGTCGGGACCTCGAAGTCGAAGCTCTCGTACCCGAGATACGGCTCGGTCTTGCGCAGGTCCCACGGCAGGCCGGCTGCGCGCAGCATCGGGCCGGTGACGCCGAGCGCGACGCAGCCCTCCACCCCGAGCCAGCCGACGTCCTTGAGCCGGTTGACCCAGATCGGCTGCTGCTGCACCAGGTGCCGCAGACCCTCGATCTCGACGCGGATGTCCTTGATCCAGCCGCGCAGCGCCTCGACGATGCCGTCGGGCAGATCCTGCGCGACACCACCCGGGCGGATGTAGGCGTGGTTCATCCGCAGGCCGGTGATCATCTCGAAGATGTCCAGGCAGCGCTCGCGCGCGCGCAGGCCGTTGGTCATGGCCGTCAGCGCGCCCATCTCCATGCCGCCGGTGGCGAGTGCCACCCAGTGCGAGGACACCCGGTTGATCTCCATCATGATCAACCGGATCAGCTGCGCGCGGGAGGGCACCTCGACGCCGAGCAGCTTCTCGACGCCCAGGCAGTAGGCCGCCTCGTTGAACAGCGGCGCCAGGTAGTCGGCACGGGTCAGGAAGGTGACGGCCTGCGTCCAGGTGCGGTACTCGGCGTTCTTCTCGATGCCGGTGTGCAGGTAGCCGATGACGGTGCGCAGGTCGGTGACGGTCTCGCCCTCGAGCTCGACGACCAGGCGCAGCACGCCGTGCGTGGACGGGTGCTGCGGGCCCATGTTGAGCACGAGCTTCTCGTCGTGGATCGGGTCGAGGCCCGAGAACACGCGGTCCCAGTCGCCGCCGGTGAGGTTGTAGACCGGTCCCTCGGTGGTCGGCCGGGACGGGACGTAGGAGTCTGTCATCGCCGACCTCCGCCGGACCTCGTCGTTGCCGGCCCGCTCACGTGTACGCCCGGCGCTGGTCGGGAGGCGGGATCGTGGCGCCCTTGTACTGCACCGGGACGCCGCCGAGCGGGTAGTCCTTGCGCTGCGGGTGCCCGTGCCAGTCGTCGGGCATCAGGATGCGGGTGAGCGCCGGGTGACCGTCGTAGACGATCCCGAACATGTCGTAGGTCTCGCGCTCCTGCCAGTCGACCGTCGGGTACACGGCGGTCAGCGACGGCACGTGCGGGTCCTCCGGGTTGACCGCGACCTCCAGGCGCAGGCGGCGCCGGTAGGTCATCGACGTCAGGTGCACCACCGAGTGCAGCCGGTGCGCCGAGCCGAGGTAGTCGACACCGGACAGCGACGAGCACAGCTCGAACCGCAGCGACGGGTCGTCGCGCAGCGCCTGCGCGATGCCGACCAGGTGCTCGCGGTCGAGGTGCAGCGTCAGCTCGTCGCGGTCGACGACCACCTTCGTGATCGCCGCGGACGCCTGCGGGTAGGCGTCGAACAGCGCGTCGACGATCTCGTCGAAGTAGCTGCCGTACGGGCGCTCGGCCTTCGGCGGCGTCCACGGCTCGCGGACCAGGCCGCCGAACCCGGACGTGTCGCCGGCGCCGGTCGCACCGAACATGCCGTGCCGATCGGTGCCGTAGGTGTCGTCGGCGGTGTTGCCGGAGATCGCGCCGGTGAAACCCGCGCCGGTGCCGACGGCGGACTTGGCGATGTCGGCGGCCGACTGCTCGGGGGCGGAGTCGTCCGGGACCGGACGCTCGGTGGGGGAAGCCATCGCGGTTACCGCCCGTACTTGTACGACGACGGGACGAGCTCGACGTTCGCGTCCTCGAGTGCCTTGGCGCGCTTCGGGCCGAGCGGCTCGTTCATGATCTTGTGGTGCAGCTTGAGGATGGCGTCGATCAGCATCTCCGGCCGCGGCGGACAGCCGGGCAGGTACATGTCGACCGGCACGACGTGGTCGACGCCCTGCACGATCGCGTAGTTGTTGAACATGCCGCCGCTCGACGCGCACACGCCCATGGCAAGCACCCATTTGGGCTCGGCCATCTGGTCGTAGATCTGGCGCAGCACCGGCGCCATCTTCTGGCTCAGCCGGCCGGCGACGATCATCAGGTCGGCCTGGCGCGGCGAGGCGCGGAAGACCTCCATGCCGAAGCGCGCGGAGTCGAAGCGCGGGCCACCGAAGCTCATCATCTCGATCGCGCAGCACGCCAGGCCGAACTGCACCGGCCACAGCGACGACTTGCGCGTCCAGTTGACGAGCTTCTCCACCGACGTCAGCAGGACGCCGTCCGGCAGTTTCTCTTCCAGCCCCATGTCAGTCCCAGTCCAGTCCGCCGCGGCGCCACACGTAGGCGTAGGCGACGAACACCGTCACGATGAACAAGATGATCTCGACGAGCCCGAACAGCCCCAGCGCCTTGTTGGCGACGGCGTACGGGTAGAGGAAGATCGTTTCGATGTCGAAGACGATGAACAACATCGCCGTCAGGAAGTACTTGATCGGGAAACGCTGCGGGCCCATCGGCGTCTCGGTGGGCTCGATGCCGCACTCGTAGAAGTCCATCTTCGCTTTGTTGTAACGGCGTGGGCCGGTGAACGGCGCGATGGTGACGGAGAACGTCGCGAAGGCGAGCGCCAGCGCGAACAGCAGCACGATGGGCAGGTACGGCGCGAGCATCTAGGGCTGCTCTCCCTTCTGCGTCTGGTCCGGCGACAGTGCCGAAATCTGCGGTCTGGCAGCCGTTTCACAGGCTATCCCTGCGCCCGGCGCGCCCGGCGAATGGGGCATCCCTACCGGACCGCCGGGGTGAGTCGGGTCAGGGTGTTGATCACCCGGTCGGACAGGTCACGACTGCCGGCGTCGGCCGGGTCGGTCAGGTTCGCCAGCAGCTTGAGCACGAAGCGCATCAGCGCGGGGTGCGGCAGGCCGTGACGCGTGCAGGCCTGCATCACCTTCGGGTTGCCGATCAGCTTCACGAAGACGCCGCCGAGACGGTAGTAGGCGCCCCACTCGTCGGCCATCCGCTGCGGGTAGGCGGCCAGCGCGGCCTCGCGCTGCGCGCCCTGCGGCCGGGCCAGCGCATCGACGACGGCCTCGGCCGCGAACTTGCCCGACTCCATGGCGTAGGGGATGCCCTCGCCGTTGAACGGGTTGACGCTGCCGCCGGAATCCCCGACCAGCAGCAGCCCGCGAAGGTAGTGCGGGGTGCGGTTGAACCCCATGGGCAGCGCGGCGCCCCGCGTGGGGCAGGTGGCGTTGGCCTCGCGCAGCCCCCATTCCTCGGGGGTGTTGTCCAGCCAGCGGGTGAGCAGCGACGCGGTAGTCGGTCTTGCGGAAACCGGTGCTGGAGTTCAGCACGCCCAGCCCGGCGTTCACCGTGCCGTCGCCCATGCCGAAGATCCAGCCGTAGCCGGGCAGCAGGTCCGACTGGTTCGGCTTGCCGTCCCACAGCTCCAGCCACGACTCCAGGTAGTCGTCGTCGCTCTTCGGGCTGCGGTAGTAGCGGCGCACGGCCACGCCCAGCGGCCGGCGGTCGTTGCGGTGGACGTCCAGACGCTGCGCGAGCTTGCCGGACACGCCCTCGCAGGTGAGGACCAGCGGGGCGTGGAAGCGCACCGGCGCCTTGTCCTTCGTCCGGCCGCTGACACCGACGACGCGGCCGGTGACGTCGAAGATGGGCTCGGTGACGCTGACGTCCTGATAGAGCCGCGCCCCCGCACCGACCGCCTGCTGCGCGAGCAGCGCATCGAGGTCGGCGCGCGGGCGGACGAGGCCGAACGGCGGGAAACTGGTCAGCTCGGGCCAGTCCAGGTGCAGCCGCTGGCCGCCGCCGATGACGCGCAGGCCGCGGTTGTGCAGCCAGCCGTTGGACTCGCTGACGTCGATGCCCATGTCGACGAGCGCGCGGGTGCCCCGCGGGGTCAGCCCGTCGCCGCAGACCTTCTCGCGCGGGAAGGACGTCTTCTCGACCAGCGCGACATCGAGCCCGGCGCGCGCGAGCCAGTACGCCGCGCTGCTGCCGCTCGGGCCGGCGCCGACCACGACGACGTCGGCACGGTTGTCGTCGCCCGGGACCAGCCCGTCGACCGCAAAAGCCGCCTGCGCGGTGCCGGCCGCGGCGGGGAGGTCGCCCGCGGTGGGGGCGCCGGCTTCAGCGGTTGGTGCCGAGCATCGGCGTACTCCCGTCTGCGCCTTCGTCCGGTCGCTGGCTGGGCGTGTGTCTGGGTGACCGACTGCGCGGTCGAGCTTGTGAACATCTTCACGAGCTGTCGGAGACGAGTGTATTCCTGCTCCGCGACGCCCACACCGTGGTGCTCGCCGGCGCAGTGCCGGGGCGACCGGGTGGCTCGGCGCGCGCCGCGGACGGCGCGAGAGCCGCGGACGGCGAGCAGATCGATGACGAAGACGAGCGTCTTCCCGGACAGCCGGTGCCCACCGCCGGCCGGCCCGTACGCGAGTTCCGGCGGGATCGTCAGCTGGCGCCGGCCGCCGACCTTCATGCCGGGGATGCCCTCCTGCCAGCCCTGGATCAGCCCGCGCAGCGGGAACTCGATCGACTGCCCGCGGTTCCACGACGCGTCGAACTCCTCGCCGGTGTCGAACTCGACGCCGACGTAGTGGACCTCGACGGTGTCGCCGGGCTTGCGCCTGCGCGCCGTCGCCGACGACGATGTCTTCGATCTGCAGGTCGCTGGGCGCCTCGCCGCCGGGGTACTCGATGACGGGTTTCGGTCGACTGACTCATGCCCCATCCAACACGACTGGCAGCGTCGCCGGCGTGCGACGCCGACCTCGTGGTGCGCGACGCGCCTGCCGCCGACCTCGACCCGGTGCACGCTGTACCGGATCCTGCCGCTGCGCAGCGACGGTGTTCGTCGTCGAGCAGGAGTGCGCGTACCTCGACCTCGACGGCCGCGACCTCGAGCCCGGCGCGCGGCAGCTGTGGATCGACCGCGACGGTGCGGTGCTGGCGACGCTGCGGCTGCTCCGCGACGCCGGACGGCTCCGCGCGCATCGGCCGGGTGGCGACCGCTGCGGACGCGCGCGGGCGCGGGCTCGCGGCGCGGCTGATGACGCCGCGCGCTGGAGCTGGCCGGCGCCGCGCCGGTGGTGCTGGGGGCGCAGGCACATCTGCACGACTGGTACGCCCGCTTCGGCTTCGTGCAGGACGGCGAGCAGTACCTCGAGGACGGCATCGCGCACATCCCGATGCGGCAGGGCCTGAGCGCCGACGGGCGGGAGCGCGCACGCACGGCGTCCGGCGCGCGCTTTAGGCTCGCCGGCGTGGACGGCACGGCGCGGCGCGGCGGCCCTGCGCAGGCCGAGTTGCACCTGGCCCAGCGCCGGCTGCAGGACCTGCTCGCCGGCGCGGCGCTGCCGGCGCCGGCAGCACACGACGTGACCCGGCGGCTGGGCGAGCTGAACGCCTTGCTCGAGGCGCACCAGGTGCGCGAGCACGAGCGCGTCGACGGCCTGGCGTCCCGACCTGCCCGGCCGCGGCCATCCGTTGCTGCCCGCCTACGTCATCGACGAAGAGGGGCGCGGGCATGCTGCGCGGGCGCGTGACATTCGGCCGCTTCCACCTCGGTGGCAACGGCGTGGTGCACGGCGGCGTGCAGCCGCTGCTGTTCGACGACGTCCTGGGGATGGCCGTCAACCGCCAGCTCGGTGACCTCGGCGTCGCACGGACGGCCTACCTGCACGTCGACTACCGATGGGTGACACCGATCGACGTCGAGCTGACCTTCGAGGCGACGGCCGGAGCGGTCGAGGGCCGCAAACGCCACGCGGCCGGCCGGCTCCTCGACGGCGCCGGGCGGGTGCTCAGCAAGGCCGAGGCGCTGTTCGTCCAGCTCCTTCCCGGCCAGCCCTGACGGCCCTAGACTCCGCTTGCCACCGAGGCGAGACCGGGGAGGCCTGCCCATGAGGTGCCTGCGCAACGTCGGCGTCGCCGTGACCACGCTCGCCGGCGCCTGCGCGATCACCGCGGCGGTGGCCCAACCGGCCGACGCCGCCGCCCCACGCAGCTCGGCGAGCGCAGGGACGCTGCTGATTCCGGGCGCGCGGCTGGTGTCGCCCAACGGCGCTTACCAGGCGATGATCACCTCGCGGGGCGGACGGTTCGTGGTCGCGCGGCGCGACGGCAGCTGGGCCTGGCGCACCCCGCGCAGCACCGCGGCGGGCGCCGGGGCGCACGTCGGCATCAGCCGCAGCGGCTCGGTCTACGTCCGTAAGGGCAACCGCACCTACTGGAGCACGGCGACCAGTGGCTCGGGGGCGGCGAACGTGCTGCGGCTGGGCGACGACGGCGTGCTGTCGCTGGCCACCCGCGCGGGCGCGCTGGTGTGGACGAGTCGGCTGGGCAGCGGGTGCACCCACGCCCACGCGAGGAAGAGCGTGCTCGTCGACATCAGCGCGCAGCTGGCGCGGATGTGCCAGAGACACCAGCAGGTGCGGGTCTCGCGGGTCACGACGGGGGCGTCCGCGCACGGTGACGGCACGCCGACGGGTCACTGGCGGGTGCAGGCAAAGGTGCGGAACACGGTGCTGCACCCGGCCTCGGGCGGGGCGTACCACGTGCACTACTGGGTGCCGTACGACGGCGCGTACGGCATGCACGACTCCCCTTGGCAGCACTTCGCCTACGGTTCGTCGCTGTACCGGACGAAGGGCTCGCACGGCTGCGTGCACTTCCCGCGCACGACCATGGCGTGGCTGTTCCATTGGATCCGGGTGGGCAGCACGGTGCGCATCACCCGCTGACCGCGGGACGAGCAGGGAGCCGCCTCGGGGAATCGAACCCCGGACCTACGCATTACGAATGCGTTGCTCTGGCCGACTGAGCTAAGGCGGCGCGCGTCAGTGCCGACGTGACACGCACTGTATCCGAGTCTACGGGCGGCGCCGCGGTACCGGCGGCACCCGGCCGCCGGCGTGATGACGCTGAGCATCGGCGCCCTGCGGGTCGGCGATGTCGGCGTGCCGCCCGTAGGGCATGTCCTGCGGCCGGGCGCAGCACGGTGGCGCCGAGCTCGACGGCGCGCGCCACCGCGTCGTCGGAGTCGGCCACCGAGAAGTACACCCGCCAGTGCGGCGGCACGTGGGCGGGACCGCGTCGGGCAGCACGCCGATGCCGCCGACGGTGTGACCGTCGACCTCGACCGTGCGGTACTCGAAGCCGTCGCCGATCTCGGTGTAGGTGTAGCCGAAGACGTCGGCGTAGAAGCGCGTCGCGGCGGCGAAGTCGCGCGTCATGAACTCGTTCCAGGTGACCGCGCCGGTCTCGTTCGCGCGACCGAACCCGAGTAGCGAGCCGGCCTGCCACAGCCCGAACGAACCGCCGCCCGGGTCTCGACGAGCGCCATCCGGCCGCGGTCCAGGACGTCGATCGGGCCTGGACGACGCCCGCCCGCCGCGCGCACCTGCTCGACGCTCGCGTCGATGTCCTCGGTGGCCAGGTAGGTCGCCCAGAACGCCGGGTGACCGCCCTGTGTCGGCGCGCCGTTGATGCCGGCGGCCGCCGTCGTCCACCCGCGCGAGCGCGTAGCCGGGTCTCCGCGCCGCCGAGCTCGAACTGCCAGCCGAACAGGTCGGCGTAGAAGGTGCGGGCGGCGTCGGGGTCGGTGCTGGTCAGATCGACCCAGCACGGGGTGCCTGCGGGCCAGGGCGTGTCGCGGACCGTCATGGGCGACGTATCCTCGTCGCGGGAGTCGTAGGCCTTGCGCGACGAGCACACGACGCCAGCGCGCAGGCTGCGCCGCCCGTCGGCGGCCATCCGCACGACGACCTTCTCGCCGGGCACGTTGTGCCCGACCACCGTGCCCGCGCCGTCCGGCGTCTCGACCTGCTCGCCGACGGCGGGCGCTGCTCGGCGAAGTCCTGGTAGAGCGGGTGCTCGTACTTCAGGCAGCACATCAGCTTGCCGCAGGCGCCGGAGATGCGCAGCGGGTTCAGCGGCAGGTCCTGGTCCTTGGCCATCCGCACGCTGACCGGCTCGAAGTCGACGAGGAACGTCGAGCAGCACAGCTCGCGCCCGCACGAGCCGATGCCGCCGGTGAGCCGGGCCTCGTCGCGTGCGGACAGCTGGCGCAGCTCGATGCGGCAGTTCAGCGTCGCGCCGAGATCGCGCACCAGCGCGCGGAAGTCCACCCGGTGCGGCGGCGGTGAAGTAGATCGTCACGTGGTTGTCGGCGCGCACGGTGGTCGATGCCGGCGATCTTCATCGGCAGCTCGTGCTCGCGGATCAGCCGGCGCGCGGCGACCCGCGCGGCGGCGCGCTTCTTGCGGCTGGCCGCCGCGGCCTGCTCGGCGTCCGGGCCGGCCGGGCCGGTGAGCACGGGCAGCCCGCCGATCTCCTCGCTGACCCACTGCGGCGCCCAGACGACCTGCGCGACCTCGTCGCCGTCGTCGGTCGGGTACAGCACGTGGTCGCCGACCTGCGGGCGTCAGCGCGCCCGGGTCGGCGTAGTACAGCCGTCCCTGCGGCTGGAACACGACCGCGCAGATCATCGGCACGCCGACAGCTTAGGTGCTGCGGTTACAGTGCCGCGGTGATCACACCTCGCCGGCTGTTCGCCGCACTGCTCGCCCTGGTCGTCGTGGGCACCGCCACGAGCGCCGGCGCCCGGCCGACACGACCGATCACCACCCCCGGTGGCTTGCTGCCCGGCGACGTGCGACCCGCAGCCGAGCAGGACGTGCCCACCTGCGTGGGTGAGCACAAGTGCACGATCGTCAAGGACACCGACTCCGCGGACCCGTCGTGCACCGGTTACTCCTCACAGACGACGCCGCCGCCGACGATCCGCGTCCTGGTCCGCACCGGCGGGCAGACCGGGAAATACACGATCACCGATGTGCCGTTCGAGCAGTACCTGGACAACGTCCTCCCCGACGAGTGGGAGGCGTCCTGGGACAGCGACGCGCTCAAGGCCGGCGCGGTCGCGGTGCGGTCGTACGCCTGGTACTGGGTGACGCACTACGGCGGCTATCTCGGCAGCACCAGGTCGAGCAAGACCTGCTTCGACGTCACTGACGACTCGCTCTTCCAGAACTACGTTCCCGGCTCTGCCGATTCGAGCACGACCGCCGCGGTCGTGGCGACGCGCCAGGTGGCGGCCCGCGTCAACGGCAAGATCCTGCAGGCCTCGTACCAGGCCTATCTGAAGAGTTCCACCGAGAGCTGCGGGACAGGTGCCAACGGCAAGGTTCTCAGCCAGTACGGCACGCAGGCTTGCATCGACTCGGACGAGAACCGCGGCGGCAACACCGGCAACAAGTACAACGTGATCCTCGCGAAGTACTACGCCGACGTGCAGCTGGCGACGTCGCGGCAGGAGCGCACCTCGCACGACTTCACGTTCGAGCAGACCAGCACCAAGGCCACCTTCGCCGCGGGACACTGGGCACTCGACGACGGTTACGGCACCACCTTCACCTTCGGCATCTCGGGCGACCAGCCGGAGATCACCGACAACGGCGACGGGTTCGCGCACGTCACCGCGTGGCGTCCCACGAACGGCACGTGGTACATCGCGTCGCCCACCGGCCAGGTCGCCGAGCAGGTCCAGTGGGGCAAGCAGGGCGACATTCCCGTCGCGGCGCACTTCAACGGCGTCAGCAAGCCCACCGTGCTCGCGGTCTTCCGGCCGTCGACCCACACGTGGTGGGTGCGCGGCCAGTCCGGCGTGAGTTACGGCGCAGCCGGCGACACCCCCGTCCCGGGCGACTACGACGGCGACGGCAAAAGCGACATCGCCGTCTGGCGGCCGTCCACCGGCGCCTGGTACGTCCGCTCGGCGTCCGGCGGGAACGCGCAACGCGTCGTCTGGGGCACCAAGGGTGACATCCCGGTCCCGGGCGACTACAACGGTGACGGCAAGACCGACATCGCCGTCTACCGGCCCGCCGACCATCGCTTCTATGTCCGCGGCCTGTCGAGCTACCAGTACGGCACAACCGGGGACATCCCGGTGACCGGCGACTTCACCGGTGACGGCAAGGCCGACTACGCGGTGTACCGCCCGTCGACGCACCGCTGGTACGTCCGCGGCCGGACCACGGTGACGTTCGGGTCCGCCGGCGTCACGCCGATCGGTCGCGCGCCGTACTCCGGCTGAGCCCCCACGTGTGCCGCGCTGGTGTAATACGGGCGTAGTACACCTGCAGGTACAGCCCAGCGGCCGTGGCTACAGCTGCAGGGCCGCGGTCATCGCCTCGACAGCGATCCGCGGTTTGACGTTCAGTTCGACCGCCGCACGGCAGGCCAGCACCGCGTCCAGGCGGCGCAGCGCGCCCGCAGGGTCGACCTGCGCAGCCACCCGGGCGACGTCCACGGCGACGTCCGGATGCGCGGGCGCCACGGGCGAGTGGCTGTGCACCAGCAGGACATCGCGGTAGAACGCGGCGAGGTCGACGAGCGCGCGGTCCAGCGCGTCGCGCTGCGTGCGGGTGGAGCGCGATTTCTGCCGGCGTTCGAGTTCGCGCAGCGCCCCGGCCGACCCGCGCACCGATGCCGCGACGCCCTTGCCCGTCGCCCCGGCCCCCAGTGCCACCTGCAGCGACTCGGTCTCGCCCGCGTCCAGGCCGTCGGACAGCGCCTTGGCCTCCGCCTCGGCCGCGCGCACCAGGTGCTCGGCGGCGTCCAGGCACGCGCCCAGCGACGTCAGCGACGCCGGGATGGCCAGCACCTCGGCGCGCCGGTCACGGGCATC
The DNA here is from genome assembly GCA_963711775.1 of uncultured Actinomycetota bacterium. Taxonomy (GTDB): domain Bacteria; phylum Actinomycetota; class Actinomycetes; order Mycobacteriales; family Jatrophihabitantaceae; genus Jatrophihabitans. Next base: position 82,043 of record CAVQFH010000001.1, read on the forward strand.
GGCGTCGCGGGCCAGCCGACGCGAGCGGCCGACGTGGCCCTGGCCCGCTGCCGCCGCCCAGGCCGCCACGCCCGCCTCGATGCCGTCGTCGCGCAGCACGCCCGCGACGGCATCGGCCGACGGCGTGCGCAGCGTGACGAGCCGGCAGCGTGACCGGATGGTGACCGACACGTCGTCGGGATGCAGCGACGGCGCGCAGAGCAGGAACACGGTGCGCGACGGCGGCTCCTCCACGGCCTTGAGCAACGCATTGGAGCCCTGCTCGGTCAGCCGGTCGGCGTCCTCGATGACCACCACCTGCCAGCGCCCGCGCGACGGCCGGCGCCCAGAGCGGCCGACGACGGCGCGCATCTCGTCCACGCCGATCGACAGTCCCTGCGGAACGACGGAGTGCACGTCCGGGTGCGTGCGCGAGGCGACCGTGTGGCAGGCGGCGCAGTGCCCGCAGCCGAGCGCGCCCGGTGTCTCGCACTGCAGCGCCGCGGCGAAGGCGCGCGCCGCCACCGAGCGGCCGGAGCCCGGCGGTCCGGTGAACAGCCAGGAATGCGTCATCGCTGCCGACGCGGCGTGCGCCGGTTGCCGGCCGGTGGCGAGTTCGGTGTCGACGACCAGCGCCGCCGCGGCCGCCGCAGCGCGCAGCACGCCGACCGCCTCGTCCTGGCCGATCAGCGCGTCCCAGACGCTCACCGCGACGCGCCGTACGGGCCGGACGTCGTCGCCTGCGCGAGCAGTGCGCGCAGCGAGTCGGCCAGCGGGCCGAGCGAGCCCGGCGGCAGCGGCGCCAGCAGCTCGCGCTCGGCGCTGAGCAGCGCCTCGAACGCCGCGTCCACCCGCGCGCGGCCCGCGGGCGTCAGCGCGACGCGCACCAGCCGCCCGTCGTCGCGGTCGGCCGCACGGGTGACGAGGCCGCGCTCGGTCAGCCCGTCGAGGCGGCTGGTCATCGTGCCGGACGTGACGTAGGTGGCCAGCGCCAGCGCTCCGGCCCGCAGCTCGAAAGGCTCCCCCGCGCGGCGCAGCGCGGCCAGCACGTCGAACTCGTGCTTGCGCAGGTCGTGCCGGGCGAAGATCGCCGCCCGGCGCTCGCCGAGCACGCCGGCCAACCGGTCCAGCCGCGACATCACCTGCAACGGCGCGACGTCGAGATCAGCGCGCTCGCGCTGCCACGCGGCGACGATGTCGTCGACCTCGTCCGGCGGCGTCGCGGCGCCCGGGACGTCGACGCCGTCGCCGGGCTCGCCGACGTCTGCTCCCTCGTGCCGCACGGCGTTCATGCTAGGTCGCGCAGCCGACGCCGCAGCTCGGCCGCCACGTCGTGTGCGAGGTCTTCGGCCGCGCGGGAGGCGTCCAGTACCAGGTAGCGCTGCGGGGCGGCCGCGGCCAGCTCGCGGAACCCGGCGCGCACCGCCTCGTGGAACTCCAGCGACGCCGCCTCCAGCCGGTCCGGGCGCGAACGCGCGCCCGCGCGCGCCAGACCTGCGCGCGGATCGACGTCGAGCAGCACGGTCAGGTCCGGCAGCAGGCCGTCGGTGGCCCAGTCGGTCAGCACCCGGGTCTGGGCGACGCTGAGCCCGCGTCCCCCGCCCTGGTAGGCGAGCGTGGAGTCGACGTAGCGATCGGTCAGCACCACCGAACCCGCGTCGAGGGCGGGGCGCACGACGGTGGCGACGTGGTGGGCGCGGTCGGCGGCATAGAGCAGCGCCTCGCGCGCGGGGCGTCACGTGACCGTCGGGATCGAGGACGAGACGGCGCAGCTGTACGCCCAGTTCGGTGCCGCCGGGCTCGCGGGTGGTGACCACGTCGCGGCCCTCGGCGCGCAGCAGCGCTGCGGCGCGGGCGATCTGCGTCGACTTGCCCGCGCCCTCGCCGCCCTCGAAGGCGACGAACAGGCCGCGCGGCCCGCGCGAGGTCACCGTGCCGGGCGGGCCACGCCGACCAGCGAGTCGAGCCGCGCGAAGTTGGCCCGGGCCAGCGGGCTGCGCACCGTGCGGGTGACCCGCATGCCGGACTGCTCGGCCACCGTGCGGTGGGTGCGCGGCGTGAAGTGCCAGATGTGCTCGGTGGGCTTCAACGTCCACCACCGCGTGCGCAGCATCCGCGCGGGCAGCGAGGAGAAGTACGGCGTCGAGAACAGCACCACGCCGTCGTCGGCGAGCAGCGGGCGCACGGCCGCCCAGAAGGCGACCGGGTCGGGCACGTGCTCGAGCGTGTCCCAGGCGCAGATGACGTCGAACGGGCCGGTCAGCGGCGCGTCGGCCAGCTGCGCGGTGTGCACGTCGAGGCCGACGACGTCGCGGGCGTGCGTGGCGGCGCTGGTCGACAACTCGACGCCGGTGACGTCGAAGCCGCGCCGGCGGGCGGCGTCGAGGAACAAGCCGTACGCGCAACCGACTTCCAGCAGGCGCGCGCCGGTGACGTTGCGGCCGAGCTCGCGCTCGGCGAGCGCGAGGCGCCCCGCGGTCCATTGCCGCTGCAGGAACATCCCCGGGTCGAGACGGCGTGCGCCTGCGCCGTGGCTGCCGTAGACACTGCCTTCGCCCTCGAAGTAGCCGACGTCGTCGTACAGCCGCTGCAGTGCCTGCGGGTTGAGCCGCGGGCTGACGAAGACGAGCCCGCATCGCGGGCAGCGCACGACACCGAACGGGTCGAGGTCGTAGATCGGGCGCCCCTCGCGCCGGCAGACGCAGCACTCGACGGCTTCGGTGTCCGCCCGCGTCCATGCGGTCAGGGCTGGTGCAGGCGCGGCGCTCACGTCAGGCACGTTATCGCGCGGGCGGCCCGGGCGGTGTCGAGCGCTCAGTCGGTTCCACGCCCGGGTCCTCGACGACGGTGCCCGCGTGCCCGTCCGGTGACGTGAGCAGCGCAGCGCGGGCGTCGGCCAGGCGCGTCAGCCTGGCGAGCACGCTGTCGGACAGGACGCCGGGCAGCTGCGGCGGGATCAGTACGTAGCGGTCGGGGTCGGCGCTGGCCTCGTCGTGCAGCGCGCGGGTGACGGCCTCGAGATCGAGGTCGCTGCTGCCGTTGTGCAGTGCCGAGTCGCCGTTCAGCACGCCGTCGACGACCAGCGTCAGGTCCGGGAACAGGCCGCCGGTGCTCCACACGTTGAGGCCGCGGATGCGGTCGGTGTCGGCACCTCGGCCGCCGCCGTGCAACGCCATCGAGGTCAGCACGTAACGGTCGCTGACCACGACCTCGCCGCGCTCGAGCGCCGGACGGATGACGCCCGCGACGTGCTCACTGCGGTCGGCCGCCGACAGCAGCGCCGCCGTCTCCGGCTCGACGGTGTGCCCGGAGTCGGCGTGCAGCAGCTCGCTGACGCGCCGGCCGGTCGGCGAGTCCGTCGGCTCCGCGGTCTGCACGACCACGAAACCCCGGGCGCGCGCGGCCTGTGCCACCAGAGCTGCATACCCGGCCGTCAGCACGGGATCGATGCCGTCGACGCTGACGAACAGGCCGGGGTGATCGTTGCGGCGCGCCATGTCGGTGCGCAGCACCCGCTCCTGCACCAGATCGCGGAACCGGGTGCGCGAGCGCGTAGCGCGCGACGTCGCGTAGAAGCTGACGGCCAGGGCCAGCACGCCGCCGATCAGCAACGTCAGACCAGGGCCGGAGAAGCGCAGGTAGGTGTCGTTGCCGAACGGGATCGCGTGGGAACCGAGCAACCCGGCGACCAAAGGGCCGACGGCGATCGTCAGCAGCAGCATGATCCGCACCGACGACAGCACGAACGCGAAGATGCGGCCCCGCAGCCGTTCCTCGACCTCCTGGCCGATCAGCGTGTAACCGATGATCCAGGAGATGCCGGCGAACACCCCCACCAGTGCCGCGAGCCCGTCGGCGAGCACGAAGTTGCGGATCAACGACATCGCGACGAGCGTCACGCCGGCGCCGCCGATCGACAGGCCGAACACGAAGCTCCGCGGATAGGTCCGCAGCACCCGCGGGCCTATCAGGATCCCGACGGCCAGTCCGGTGAACAGCGTGCCGAACATGATCGCGTACCCGGCGGTGCCGGCAGACAGGGTCTTCACCCACAGCTGCGCGACACCGGCGGTGAGGCCGCCCGCGGCGAACGCGCCGATGATGCCGACGTACAGCCCGCGGATCAGCAGGTTGCGCCGCACGAAGCCGACGCCTTCGCGCACCAGGCTGAAGACGCTCGCCTCCTGCTCGCGTTGGCTCGGAACCACGGGGATGTCTCGTCTGCTCAGGAACACCGTGGTGGCGCTGACGAAGAACGTCACGGCGTTGAGCACCAGTGCGATCACGATGCCGGCGTTGACGTGTCCGGTCAGCGTCGCGCGCGGGCCGGCGATCAGCCGGTTGACCGTCGACAACAAGGCGAACACCGCAGCGGCCACCGGCACCGTGCCGTACACCGACATCAGCGAAACCTGGTTCGCCCTGGCCAGCAGCTTCTTCGGCACGATCGCCACCCAGATGACCTGGTTGGCCGGCTGGATGAACAGCCCGGCGGCCTCGATCACGAACTGCGCGACGTAGAGCCAGACCAGGTTGTAGCCGACGGCGATCGATGCGTACAGCACGCCGGCGACGAGCTCACCGGCGATCACCGTCTTGCGGCGGTCCCACTTGTCGGCGATGGCCGCGGCGAACGCGCCGAAGAGCAGGTCCGGCGCCAGCCGCACGAGCAGCACGCCGGAGATCGCGACGCCCTGCGTGGCCACCGACTGGTGGCGCGTCAGCTGCTGCGCCAGCGCGGTGTTGGCCAGCAGCCCGAGCCAGTCGCCGAGGCTGGAGAAGGTGATCGCCGCCCACATGCGGCGGAAGACCGGGATGCGGAACAGCGCGAGCAGCGTGTTCTCGCGGCGCGGCGCGGGGCGCGGCGACATCGCCCGGCGGATCGCCGGTGCTCATCCGGGCACGCTCTGCATCAACTGCTCCACGTCGCGGCGCTCGACCGACAGGGTCACCGCGCCGAGACCGCCCAGGGTGATCTCGTCGACGCCCCACAACCGCCGGGTGCTGCGGTCCAGGTAGACCACCGAAAGCGAGATCGGGTGCGGCGGATCGTGCTGCACGCCGCGTAGGCCCGACCCGCCCGACGTCCCTTGCACCAGGACGATGGTGTCTCCTGCGCGGCGCACCGAGCGCTGGTGGGTGTGACCGGCCAGCACCAGCGGCGCGATGCCCTCGAGCGCGCGGGCGGCGGCGGGGTCGTGCACGCACAGGACGTCGACGTCCGCGCCGTGCAGCGCCTGCGCCAGCTCGGCCGCGGCCTCGGACACCCGCTGCGGCTTGTCGTCGTCGCCGGTCGTCTTGTCCGGCGTGAACCGCGGGTCGGCCATCCCCGCGAAACGCAGCCCGGCGACCTCGCGGGGGCCGTCGTCGCGGGTCAGCACGACCGCGTTGGGCTGGCCGGCGACGGCGTCCGCGATGCCGTCGGAGTCGTGATTGCCCTTGACGAAGACATAGGGGACGCCCAGCGAGGCGATCTGCGCGGTGAAGGCGTTCTCCGCCGGCGTTCCCCAGTCGACCAGGTCGCCGGTGTCGACGACGGCGTCCACGCGGTACTGCTCGACCAGCGCCTGCGCCAAGGCGAACGTGGCCGGGTTCAGATGGATGTCGGACACGTGCAACAGGCGGATGGCGTCCGCGGCCGGCGGTTCGGGCAGCGTTGCGACCTTGCGGTAGACACCGGTGCCGGTGCGCAGCAGGTCGGCCAGCTGGTCGCGGTAGGTGCTGACGCGCGCCGGTGCGGTGCGCAGGTCGCCGAGGATCAGCGGCGCCTTGGTCAGCAGGCCGGCCGGCTGCGGGTCGCGCCACGCCCCGGTGTCCAGCGACATCGCCCCCCAGGCCGCGACGCCGGCCAGCGCTGCTGCGGCAACCGCCCCACCCGCTGCGGCGTCGCGGGCGTTGCTGCCGTTCGGGCCGGGGCGGCCGGCGAGCGCGCCGAGCACGGCTCCGCCGCCCAGCGCGGCCACGGCCGTGCGCAGCGCCAACACGCTGCCGAGCCGCTTCGCCTGCGCGCCCGCTTCGCCGAGCACGCGCTGCAGCTGGCCCTGCACGGCATCGGCGTCGGTGCTGTCGGCCGGCATGCGCAACAGCCCCTGGGCGCGGGACGGGTCTACGTCGGTGGCCAGCGCGCGCACCTGCAGCGGGCCGCGGAACGCGGCAACGGTCGCGTGCCCGGCGGGCGGGATGTCGACGCGGACCCCGCCGACCGCCGACGGCACGGCGCGCGCAGACACCTGCACGGGCCCGAGCCACGCCCGGGCCCGGCCGCCCAGGGCGACGCCGAGCGACGCGCCGGCCAGCCCCGTCACCACCGCACGCGCGGTCTGCCGCAGGCGCGGCGCAACGGGGGCCGGAGGCACCTGCGAAGTCTAGGACGCAGCGGCCGCCGACACGCTGCGGCAAGGTGCCTTGACTTCGAGAGATATAGTTTGACGTCAAGAGACCTGGGGTCGACCGGACGTGGGCAGGCGGTGCGCGATGCAATGGGACCCGATGCAGTACGGCCGGTACGCCGGCGAGCGCGGCCGCCCGTTCGTCGACCTCGTGGCGCGCGATCGACGCACCGGCACCGCGCCGCGTCGTCGATCTCGGCTGCGGGCCGGGCGAGCTGACCGCCCTGCTCGACCCGGCGCTGGCCGGGCGCCGACGTCGAGGGCATCGACTCGTCGCCGCAGATGATCGCCGCCGCGGCCGCGCGCGGCGAGCGAGCGGCTGTCCTTCCGCGTCGGTGACGTCACGCGAGTGGCAGCCGGACGCCAGACACCGACGTCGTGGTCAGCAACGCGACGCTGCAGTGGGTGCCGACGCACCGCGAGCTGCTCACGCCGCTGGGCCGCGACGCTGCCGGCCGGCGGCTGGCTGGCGTTCCAGGTGCCGGGCAACTTCGGCGCGCCGTCGCACGCGCTGATGCGCTCGCTGGCCGGGTCGCCGCGCTGGCGCGGATCGCTCGCCGGCGTGCTGCGGCACGAGCGACGCGGTGACCGAACCCGACGAGTACGCGGCGCTGCTGCTGCGAGCCGGGCTTGCCGTCGACGTCTGGGAGACGACTTACCTGCACGTGCTGCCCGGCGCCGACCCGGTGCTCGAGTGGGTGCGCGGCACGGGGCTGCGGCCGGTGCTGGCGGCGCTGTCCGAGCGCCGACGCGGCGGCAGTTCACGGCCGAGTACGCCGCCGCTGCTGCGCGAGGCGTACCCCCGGACCGACGCCGGCACCATGTTCGCGTTCCGCCGCATCTTCGCCGTCGGGCACCGCGCATGATCACCGGTTACGACCACGTGCAGGTGGCGATCCCGGCGGGTGGCGAGGACACGGCGCGGGCGTTCTACGGCGGGTTGCTGGCGATGACCGAGGTGCCGAAGCCGGCCGGGCTGCGGCTCGCGGCGGGTGCTGGTTCACCGCGGGCGCGGCCGTGCTGCACCTCGGCGTCGAGGATCCGTTCGCCGCGGCCCGCAAGGCGCACCCGGCGTTCGTGGTCACCGATCTCGAAGCCGTGCAAGCGGACGTTGACGAGCGCCGGTCACGCGGTGCCTGCGCACCGACGGCGAGCTGCCGGGCGTGCACCGCTTCCACACCCAGGACCCGTTCGGCAACCGGCTCGAGTTCCAGCAGGCCCCGCCCGGCTGACCGGGTCACGTGGTGGCTGCCGCTTTCGCGGCCGCAGCCTTCTTGGCGGCGGCCTTCTTCGCCGCTGCGGTCTTCTTCGCCGCGCCCTTCTTGGCTGCGGTCTTCTTCGCGGCCTTGCGCGGCGCCTTCTTCGCCGGCCCGCGCGCGCGCCGGTCGGCGAGCAGCTCGGACGCCCGTTCGTCGGACAGCGTCTCGATCGCGTCGCCCTTGCGCAGCGACGCGTTCGTCTCGCCGTCGGTGACGTACGGGCCGAACCGACCGTCCTTGATCACCATCGGCTTGCCGGACGCCGCGTCGTTGCCCAGCGTCGCGCAGCGGCGGGGCGGCGGCAGCACGCCGGCCGCGCTGCTTCGGCTGGGCGAAGATCGCCGCGGCCTCGTCCAGGGTGATCGTGAACAGCTGCTCCTCGGTCTCGATGCGAGCGCGAGTCGTGCCCTTCTTGAGGTACGGCCCGTAGCGGCCGTTCTGCGCGGTGACCTCCTCGCCGTCGAGCGCACCGAGCGACGCGCGGCAGGGTCAGCAGCTGCTCGGCCTCGTCGAGGGTGATCGTGTCCAGCGACATCGTCTTGAACAGCGACGCCGTCTTCTCGCCGTCGGTGACGTACGGGCCCGTAGCGCCCGGCGCGCGCCGTGATCTCGCGGCCGTCCGCGGTCGCGCCGAGCTCGCGGTCGCCGGACGGCGCGTTGAGCAGCTCCTCGACCTTGTCCGGCGTCAGCTCGTCGGGCGCGATGTCGTCGGGCAGCGACGCGCGTTGCGCCTCGTCGCCCTCGCCGCGCTGCAGGTAGGGCCCGTACCGGCCGACGCGCACCACGACGTCGTTCGCCGAGCGGGATGGAGTTGACGCCGCGCGCGTCGATCTCCTCCAGCCGCGCCGCGATCAGCCGCTTCAGGCCGCCCTGCGCGGAGATGCGCTGGCGTCGTCGGCCGCGACGTCGCTCGGCGCCGAAGTAGAAGCGGTGCAGCCAGTCGACGCGCGAGCGCGCGCCGGCCGCGATCTCGTCCAGGTCGTTCTCGACCGACGCGGTGAAGTCCGTAGTCGATCAGGCGGGCGAAGTACGACTCCAGCAGGCCGACCACCGCGAACGCCGTCCACGTCGGGACCAGCGCCGGGCCCTTCTTCCAGACGTACCCGCGGTCCTGGATGGTCTGCATGATCGACGCGTACGTGGACGGCCGGCCGACGCCGAGCTCCTCCATCGCCTTGACCAGCGACGGCTCGGTGTAGCGCGCGGGCGGCGACGTGGTGTGCCCGTCGGCTCGAACTCGCGCGCGGTCCAGCGCGTCGCCGCGGGTCAGCTGCGGCAGCCGCTTCTCGGCTGTCGTCCTTCTCGCCGTCGGAGGCATCGGTGTCCTCGACGTAGGCGCGCAGGAAGCCGGGGAAGGTGATCGTCCGGCCGCTGGTCGTGAAAACGACCGTCTCGTCGGCCGCCGACGTCGCCGCCGAGCCGGATCGACACCGTGGTGCCGACTGCGTCGGCCATCTGCGAGGCCAGGGTGCGCTGCCAGATCAGCTCGTAGAGGCGGAACTCCTCCGACGACACCTGGTTGGCCACCTGACCGGGCGTGCGGAACGAATCGCCTGCGGGGCGGATCGCCTCGTGCGCCTCCTGCGCGTTCTTCACCTTGCGCTGGTACGTGCGCGGCCTCGGCCGGGACGTAGGCGTCGCCGTAGAGCTCACGTGCCTGGGCGCGCGCCGCGGACAGCGCGGTCTACGACAGCGTCGTCGAGTCGGTGCGCATGTAGGTGATGTAGCCGTTCTCGTACAGCCGCTGCGCGGTGCGCATGACCTGCGCGGCCGACCAGCGGAACTTGCGGCCGGCCTCCTGCTGCAGCGTCGAGGTCATGAACGGCGGGTACGGGCGGCGGCGGTAGGGCTTCTCGTCGACGCCCTGCACGGTGAAGGGGCGGCCGTCCAGGCGCGCGGCGAGCCCGCGCGCACCGGCCTCGTCCAGGTGCAGCACGTTGGCCGGCGCGCGGCCGGTGGCGGCGTCGAAGTCGCGGCTCGGTCGCCAGCCGGGTGTCGTCGACGCTGACGAGGGTCGCGTTGAACGTCTCGGGGTCGTTCGGCTTGCGCTCGACCGGCGCGAAGGTGCCGACGACGTCCCAGTACGACGCGGAGTGGAAGGCCATCCGCTCGCGCTCGCGCTCGACGACCATGCGCGTGGCGACGGACTGCACGCGACCGGCGGACAGCCCGGGCAGCACCTTCTTCCACAGCACCGGGCTGACCTCGTAGCCGTAGAGCCGGTCCAGGATGCGGCGGGTCTCCTGCGCGTCGACGAGGTGCTCGTCGATCTCGCGCGGGTTGTCGACGGCCGCGGCGATCGCCTACGGCGTGATCTCGTGGAACACCATGCGGCGGACCGGGATCTTCGGGTTCAGCGTCTCGACCAGGTGCCACGCGATGGCTTCGCCCTCGCGGTCCTCGTCCGTCGCGAGGTAGAGCTCGTCGGCGTCCTTGATCAACGCCTTGAGCTTGCTGACCTGCTGCTTGCGGTCGGGGCTGACGACGTAGAGCGGCTCGAAGTCGTGGTCGGTGTCGACGCCGAGCCGCGCCCACGGCTCGCCCTTGTACTTGGGCGGGACGTCGGCGGCGTTGCGCGGCAGGTCGCGGATGTGCCCGATCGAGGCCTCGACGACGTACCCTCGCCGAGGTAGCCGCCGATCGTCTTGGCCTTGGCAGGGGACTCGACGATCACCAGTTTGGTGCCCGCACCGGTGCCCTTCGCTGCCACGTTGCTCCGTCCCGTCGCTGATCGCTGCTCAGCGGGATCGGTACTCGCCAGCCGCCGCGGACGGTACAGGACGAGTCCAAAGCAACAGCGCAGCCGAGCTTCAGTGATCGGCGGACGAACCCGCCCCGGGCGCGGTGCCGCCGTGCTGCAGCTCCGGCAAGCGCGGCCAGGACGCGGCCCCGCCGGCCGGGGCGGGGCCGAGCAGTTCGACCAGCCGGCGCAGCCGCCGCGCCGAGGTCACCCGCCAGCCGTGCGGCACCCGAGCCGCCGCGCCGCGACAGAGCCACCGCGGCCACGCCGAGGCGGGACAGGTGCGCCCCGGCGGTGCGGTGCGTCGGCTCGTCGGCACCGGGCGTGGCCAGCAGGTAGCCGACGTCGTCCGGGCGACCGGCGGCGATGGCCCACAGCCGCAGGCTCCCCGCGGTGAGCGCGAAGTCCGGCGGCAGTCCCTGGCGCGAGCCGTGCGTCCAGCGCGCCGCCGAGGCGGCCAGCGTGTCGGTGAAGGCGGTGCGCGCGGCGAAGCCCGCCGTGGCCTCGACGACGCCGTCCGGCTCGGCAGCCGCCACGCCGCGCTCGACGAACGCGGCGTGCAGCGCGTCGGCACGCCAGCGCTCGGCGACCACCACCGACAACCGCGCGGCGGCGCCCGAGCGCACCCACTGCGCGCCGGCGAGCAGCAGCCCGTCCAGGTCCTCGACGGCGGGCCGGGCCGCCGCCGCGCCGAACAGCGAGTACTGCGTCACGTGCTCAGGGCCGGCACGGCCGGACGTCAGACGACGCCGGCGTGCTCCGGCGTCGGCTGCGCCGGGGCGTCGTCACCCATGGACACCCGGCGGCGCTTGGACACGACCACCGCAGCCACGACGATCGCCAGCGCGACGAAACCGGCCAGCAGGCGCAGGCCGAGCGACGCGTTGTCGCCGACGGTCAGCTTGACCACGGCGGGCGCCACCAGCACCGCGACCAGGTTCATCACCTTGATCAGCGGGTTGATCGACGGGCCGGCGGTGTCCTTGAACGGGTCGCCGACGGTGTCGCCGATGACGGTGGCGGCGTGCGCCTCGGTGCCCTTGCCGCCGTTGACGCCGTCCTCGACCATCTTCTTCGCGTTGTCCCACGCGCCGCCGGAGTTGGCGAGGAAGATCGCCATCAGCACGCCCGCGGCGATCGCGCCGGCGAGGTAGCCGGCCAGCGGGCCGATGCCGAGCAGGAAGCCACGGCCACCGGCGTGAAGATCGCCAGCAGGCCCGGCGTCGCGAGCTCCCGCAGCGAGTCCTTGGTGCAGATGTCGACGACGCGGCTGTAGTCGGGCCGCTCGGTGAAGTCCATGATCCCCGGGTGGTCGCGGAACTGTGCGCGGACCTCGTAGACCACGCGGCCGGCCGCCCGGCCGACGGCACTGATCGCCAGTCCGCTGAACAGGAACACGACCGACGCGCCGATGATCACGCCGAACAGGTTGTTCGGCTGCGACAGGTTCAGGTTGAACGACAGCTGGGTCAGCTTGCCGACGTGCCCGGGATGCGTGATCTCGGCGAGTGCGTCGGCGACGGCCTTCTGGAACGAGCCGAACAGCGCGGTGGCGGCGAGCACGGCAGTCGCGATCGCGATGCCCTTGGTGATGGCCTTGGTGGTGTTGCCGACGGCGTCGAGGTCGGTCAGGACGCGGGCGCCGCGCTCGTCGATGTCGCCGCTCATCTCGGCGATGCCCTGTGCGTTGTCGCTGACCGGGCCGAAGGTGTCCATGGACGACGATGACCCCGGCCGTCGTCAGCAGACCGCAACCGGCGAGCGCCACGGCGTAGAGCGCGACGAACGTGCTGCCGCCGCCCAGGATGAACGCGCCGAACACGGCGGCGCCGATGAGCACCGCGGAGTACACGCCGGACTCGAGGCCGAGCGAGATGCCGGACAGGATGACCGTGGCCGCGCCGGTCAGCGAGGTGTCGGCGACGTCCTTGACGGGGCGGCGCACGGTGTCGGTGAAGTACCCGGTCAACTGCTGGATGAGCACGGCGAGCACGACACCGATGACCACCGCGACGAACGCGATCACGGCCGGGTTGCCGGTGGCGCCGGAGACGTGGTGGGCCAGCTTGTCGAACGACGACGGCAGGAAGGTGAAGGCCGCGATCGCGACGCCGACGAGCGACACCGCAGCGGTGATGAAGAACCCGCGGTTGATCGGCACGAGACCGTTGCGGTCGACTGGGCCGCAAGCTTGGTGACGAGGATGCCGACGATCGAGCTGACGATGCCGATGGCACCGATGATCAGCGGCAGCAGCAGGCCCTTCGAGCCGAACGCGGTCTGGCCGAGGATCAGCGCGGCGACGAGCGTGACGGCGTAGGACTCGAACAGGTCGGCCGCCATGCCGGCGCAGTCGCCGACGTTGTCCCCCACGTTGTCGGCGATGGTGGCGGCGTTGCGCGGGTCGTCCTCGGGGATGCCGGCCTCGACCTTGCCGACGAGGTCGGCACCGACGTCGGCGGCCTTGGTGAAGATGCCGCCGCCGACGCGCATGAACATGGCGAGCAGCGCGCCGCCGAAGCCGAAGCCCTCGAGCACGGTCGGGGCGTTGGAGTCGTAGGCGAACAGCACGACGCTGGCACCGAACAGGCCCAGCCCGACGGTCAGCATGCCGACGATGCCGCCGGTGCGCCACGCCACGTGGAAGCCCGCCTCGCGACCGCCGCCGCGCGCCGCGCTCGCGACCCGCACGTTGGCCTGCGTCGCCAGCGTCATGCCGATGAAGCCGACGGCCGCGGAGAAAACCGCACCGACGATGAAGAACAGCGCGCGGCCGAACTGCACCGAGAAGCCGCCGTGGTTGACCGGTAGCACCAGCAGCAGGATGAACACGATGACGGAGAAGATCGCCAGCGTACGGAACTGCCGGTTGAGGTAGGCGCGGGCGCCCTCCTGCACGGCGCGGGCGATCTCCTGCATCTTGACGGTGCCCTGGTCGGCCTTGAGGACCTCCTTGACCAGGAGACCGGCGAAGGCCAGCGCGAGGAGCGCGACGATCGCGATCACCACGACGGCGACGTGCTCGCCGGAACTGATCCCCGGTGCGGCGATGAGGTGCGAGGCCATGCAATTTCCCCTTGGTCTACATCGGACGTGGCTGGCGGTGCGTCGCAGACGCGAACCCGTCGGTGCGCGGCGCACGGCTGTGCCGGGAATCGCCACAAACGGTGCGGCGTCCGGCACTGATTGGCGGAGTGTAACTGTGCCTTCGCACCGGGGTTGGGTGGGAGGCGGCGGTGCGTCAGACCGCTGCGGCCTGGACGGCGTCCTCGAGCGTCGAGTGGATGGCGAAGACGCCGTCGAGCCCGGTGATCGTGAAGAGCTTCAGGATGCGTTCCTGGTTGCAGACCAGGGGCAGGACGCCGCCGGCCTCGCTGGTGGCCGCGCGAGCCTCGACCAGCGCGCCCAACCCGGTGGAGTCCAGGAAAGCGACGTCTGTGAGATCCACCACGACGCTGCTGTCCCCGGACTGGAGCAGGCCGGTGAGGCTCTCCTTCAGCGCCGGCGCCGAGTAGACGTCCACCTCGCCGCTGACCGCGACGACGGGCACGCCGCCGCTCGACGAACGGGATACCGAAACGTCCACTACCAACCCCTGAAGCTGTCCGAAGGTCCTGACGAGCCGCTGCTCGGCTGCCGTGCGGTTGTCACAATCGTGGCGCCGCGCCCGAACTCCAGCGCGTTGGCCGGAATCAGCATGCCACAGCTGCCCAGGGGAGGTGAGGTGACAGTGAGCGACGCCAACCTGCTGCTGGACCGGTTGCTGCTCGGGGTCCCGCCGGGCGAAACGCCGGTGACGCACGTGGAGCGGCTGCCGGCCCGCGCCGCACGGTGCGTCGACTGGCCGGAGTGGGTCCCGCTGCTGGTGCGCGAGCGGCTGGGCGCACAGGGCGTCGCGCGGCCGTGGGCGCACCAGGCCGCCGCCGCGGACCTGGCGCATGCCGGGCTACCGGTCGTGCTGGCGACCGGCACGGCGTCGGGCAAGTCGCTGGCCTACCAGCTCGCGGGCAGCACCGCGCTGCAGGCCGACGAGCGGGCGCGGGTGCTCTACCTCGCGCCGACGAAGGCGCTGGCCGGTGACCAGCTGGCCGCGCTGCGCGCCCTGGACCTGCCGTTCTTGCGCGCGGCGACCTACGACGGCGACACGCCGCGCGACGAGCGCGACTGGGTGCGCGCGCACGCCAACTGGGTGCTGTCGAACCCGGACATGCTGCACCGCTCGCTGCTGCCGAACCACGGCCGGTGGGCGCCGTTCTTCCGCCGGCTGCGCTACGTGGTGATCGACGAGTGCCACGCCTACCGAGGGCTGTTCGGCTCGCACGTCGCGCAGGTGCTGCGCCGGCTGCGCCGGGTGTGTGCGGCCTACGGCAGCACGCCGGTGTTCGTGCTGGCCTCGGCGACCACCGCCGATCCCGCGGCATCGGCCGGCCGGCTGACCGGAGTGCCGGTGACGGCGGTGACCGACGACGCGTCGCCGCGCGGCGAGACGGTGTTCGCGCTGTGGGAGCCGCCGCTGACCGCCCTGCGTGGCGAGCACGACGCCCCGGTGCGCCGCGCCGCCGGCGCCGAGGCGGCCCGGCTGCTGGCCGACCTGGTGGTCGAGCGGGTGCGGTCGCTGGCCTTCGTGCGCTCACGCCGCGGCGCGGAGCTGACCGCCCTCGGCGCGCAGCGGCACCTGGCCGAGGCTGCGGCGGGCGAGCTCGCCCCGCGCGTTGCGGCCTACCGTGCGGGCTACCTGCCCGAGGAACGGCGGGCGCTGGAACGGGCCCTGTCGTCGGGCGAGCTGCTCGGTGTGGCCGCGACCAACGCCCTGGAACTGGGCATCGACGTGTCCGGCCTGGACGCGGTGCTGCTCGCCGGCTTCCCCGGCACGTTGGCGTCGATGTGGCAGCAGGCCGGGCGCGCGGGCCGCTCCGGCAGCGCCGCACTGGTGATCTTCGTGGCCCGTGACGACCCGCTGGACACCTACCTCGTGCATCACCCGGCGGCGGTGTTCGGCCGGCCGGTGGAAGCCAGCGTCGTCGACCCGCAGAACCCCTACGTGCTGGCGCCGCAGCTGTGCTGCGCCGCGGCCGAGTTGCCGCTGCGCGAGGAGGAGCTTGCCCTGTTCGGCGCGCGACCAGACGCGCAACCCGGTCAGGACGACCCCCCGGACGACGTCGTGCGTACGCTCGCCGCGCTGACCGAGCGCGGTGTGCTGCGGCGGCGCCCGGCCGGCTGGTACTGGACGCAGCACGACCGCCCGGACGCCGACATCCGCGGCACCGGCGGCGCCCCGGTCTCGGTGGTGGAGGCTGCCACCGGCTCGCTGGTCGGCACCGTCGACGCGGGCGCCGCGCACGGCACGGTGCATGCCGGCGCCGTCTACCTGCACCAGGGCCGCTCGTACGTGGTCGACAGCTTCGACGTCGAGCGGGCTGCCGCGCTGGTGCACGCCGACGCGCCCCCGTGGTCGACATCGGCGCGGGACGTGACCGACATCGAGATCGTGGCCGCCGCCCAGAGCCGGCGGCACGGCGCGCTGCGCGTCAGCCTCGGCACCGTCGACGTACGCAACCAGGTGGTGTCCTACGTGCGCCGGCGACTGGGGACCGGCGAATTCCTGGACGAGACGCCGCTGGACCTGCCGGCGCGCGAGCTGCGGACCTCCGCGGTCTGGTACACGCTGCCGCAGGCGCTGCTCGACGACGCCGGCCTGCGACACGACGGCGGTGCCGGGCGCCGTGCACGCCGCCGAGCACGCCGCGATCGGCCTGCTGCCGCTGTTCGCCACCTGCGACCGGTGGGACATCGGCGGCGTGTCCACGGCACTGCACCCGGACACCGGCATGCCGACGCGTCTTCGTCTACGACGGGCACGCCGGCGGCGCCGGGTTCGCCGAGCGCGGCTTCCACGCGCTCGGCGACTGGCTCGCGGCGACGCGGGAGGCGATCGCCGCGTGCGAATGCCCGCAGGGCTGCCCGTCGTGCGTGCAGTCGCCGAAGTGCGGCAACGGCAACGAGCCGCTGGACAAGGCAGGTGCCGTCACCGTGCTGGACCTGGTGCTGCGCGAGCTGCGCCACCCCGCTGGCGGCGACGACGTCGCGCAGCAGAGTCTGCACCGCTGAGCGGGTGCCATCCCGAGCGGCGCGGGGATTCGTCGCTGCACTCGCGAGCGCGCCCGGCAGGCGGCCCGCGCGGGCGGTTGCGGTGACCGTCCGGCCGCCGATCACCGGCAGCCGCACCCGGGCACGCACCACCACCGCGACGGCGCCGCTGCGCCCGTCCGGGCCGAGCGACACCAGGCACGAACCGAGCTGCGCGCCGTTGGCCGCCGCGACCGTGCGCGCCGCCGCGCACTCGTCGACACCCACCCCGATGCGCCCTGCCCCGGCGAGCGCGGCGAGGTCGGCGGCCGATTCGGCGCGATGCCGGGCGAGCACCGCGACGGTGCGGATGGTGACGCAGCCGGACACAACGAGCAGCAGGACGCAGCAGGCGAGGACCCAGATGCCGGCCGAACCACAATCGGGCGCCGCGGCGCGGTGTGGACGGTGGCGTCGGACCCGGCTGCTCACGGCGACGCCGCGCTCGGCTCACGGGCGGCGACGGCCCGACCGCGCGCGGTGAACGCCGGCAACCACGCGCCGAACGGGTGCACTCGCAACGCCACCACCGCGACGACCTCGGTGCCCTGGGTGCGCACGCTGACCGTGGAGCCGGGCGCGACGGCTGCCGAGATCGCGCGGCCGGCGCCCGGATCACCGCGCGCCGCCGCCCGTGCCGTCTCCCGCGCAGCGTCCTGCGCCCGGACGTTCGCCGACACCGCGGACACCGCGGTCAACGCCACCGCCAGCACGAGGACCAGCACCGGCAGGCAGGCGGCCAGCTCGGCGGTGACCATGCCGCGGTCGCCCGCGGCTCGCTCACAGCGCATGCAACGCGTGGTCGACGATCGAGCTCAGCGCCGACGACACCGCCGGGCTGCGCACGATCTTGTAGAGCACGACGGCGAACGCGACCGCGGCCACCGTCCCGACGGCGTACTCGGCCGTGGACATCCCGGCATCGCCGACGCGGCATGCCCGGGCGAGCCGGCGGCGAACGGCGTGCGCGCCCGCGCGGACGCATCCGGACAGCAACCGGAGCGGGACCAGGACGAGAGTGAAGAAGGAGGTCATGGCCGAACCCTCGCGCGCAAGTCGCCGCACCGGCGCCGGTGCGACGCGGCTGTGGACAGCGTGCGGCGCTGTGGACGGCGCGGGTCAGGGCGTCGTCGGAAAGAGCTACGGTTCCGCGTCACACGCGGCGGCCAGCGGTTCCTCTTGATGATCGTCGCGCCGGTAAACCCGCCATCCCGGGTCTACCGGCGCGATGATCAAGTCGCAGCTCCGGCCGGCGGCCAAGGCACGTCGCCGGGCGGGGCCACGGGATCTGCGGCGGCGAGCGGGCGCTGCAACCAGGCCACGTCGTGCCAGGCACCGGACTTCCAGCCGATGTCGCGGAACACGCCGATCGGCGCGAAGCCCATCGCCCGGTGCAGGCCCTCGCTCGCCGGGTTGGGCAGCGTCATGCCTGCGACGGCCATCCGGTAGCCGCGGGCGGCGAGCCGCTCGAACAGGGCGTCGTAGAGCACGCGGCCCGTGCCGGTGCCGCGCCGACCGAGCTCGACGTACACGCTGACCTCGCACGACCACCGGTAGGCCGCGCGCTGCTTGTAGGGGCCGCCGTAGGCATAGCCCACGACCAGCCCCGACGCGGCGTCACCCTGGCCCGGCGACGAGTCCACCGTCATCGCCACCAACCAGGCGTGTGTCCGGCTCGCCGCGGCGATGCGCCGGGCCATCTCCTGCTCGTCCGGCGCTTCGAGTTCGAAGGTGCTGACGGTGTCCCGGACGTAGGGCGCGTAGATCGCGGCGCACGCGCGCGCGTCGGCCGGCGTCGCGGGACGCACCGTGATCGGCGCAACTGTCATTCGTTCATCGTGGCCGCGGAATGTTTCGGCAAGGCACGTCGGCGGTCCGACCGGCTACCGGCCTGCGCCGTTCGGGGCCTGCGGCGGCGGCGCGGCGATGAAGTGCGGGTTCTCGATGACGCCGAGGACGCTGCCGCCGGGTTCGCGCACCGTGGCGACGCGGATGCCCTCGCCGACGTCCTGCACGCCGTCGCTGTCCGGTGCGGCGCCCGCGGCCAGCAGGACGCCGAGCGCGTCGCCCGCGTCGCCGACGCCCCAGTACGTGACAGGGCCGGCCGCCGGGTCGGCGTTGGGGTCGAGCGCGAGCTCGTAGCCGGCCACCTGGAACCCGACGTAGAACGGCTGGTCGAAGTACGGCGGATAGCCGAGCAGCTCGGTGAACCAGTCGCGGCTGGCTGCGAGGTCGGGCGCCGGATAGATCACGGTGCGCAGGCCGAGGAACATCGGCGGTCCTTTCGCGTCGGCGGATGGGCGTGAGTGTGGTCCACCCCTCGGACATCACCCACTGCGTTGCTCAGGGCAACACTCCGACGGTGGCCTGCGCGATCCCGACCACCGCCGGGACGACGCCGAGGCACACGAACGACGGCAGGTAGCACGCGGCCAGCGGGGCCATCGCGGTGATGCCGGCGCGGTTCGCCCGCACGGCGAGCGCCGCGCCGTGTTCAGCACGCAGCTGCTCGGCGAGGTCGACGAAGGCAAGGGCGATCTTCGCGCCGCTGGTGGCGCTGCGTACCGCAACGCGCGCGACGTCGGCCAGCGGCCCGGCGCGGGACCCCGCGTCGGGCTCGGCGGCCTGCCACGCCTGCGCCGGATCCGCGCCGAGGCCCAGCAGACCGGCGACCCGACGCAACAGCTCGGCGGTGTCGGCACGCGCGGCGGGCGCGGCCAACGTCAGCGCCTGCGCCAGCGGCCGACCGCTGCGCAGGGCGGCGGCCGCGAGGTCGAGGGTCACCGGCAACGCGGGATCGGGTGCTCGCGCCACCGGACGGGCGAGCAGCAGCCGGACGCCCTGACCTGCCGCCGGCGCGCACACCAGGGCGGCCAAGGAACCGGTCGCCGGGCCGGCCATGACAACACACGCGAGCCCGACAGCCAGGACGGTGAGCACCACGCCGGACGTCCCGGCGAGCGGCCCGACTGAGCGGGCGGCGGGGCGCCCCTTGCCGCCCGTCCGACCGCGGGCGCCACGCGCGTGCCGACGACGAGCACGCACGGGCACGCCGGCGAGCAGCAGCGCTGCCGCGCCCGCCGTCCACCCCAGCGGCGCTCCCGGCGCAACGCCGGCCGCCAGCCCAGCGACGCTCACGGCACTGCCTGCGCACGGCGCACGATGCGCCGCATCCACAGCACCCCGACCGCATCCAGGACGACCCCGACCGCGCATACCGCCCGGCCGGGTCCGGCGTCGAACAGGAACGGCAGCGGGCGTGCGCCCATCACGGCGCCGAGCGCGACGCCGAGCACCGGCAGGCCGGTCAGCACCGCTGCCGACGAACGCGGCCCGGACAGCGCCACCGCCACGGCCCGCCGCTGTTCGGCCACCGCGGCCAGATCGTGTGCGAGGTGCGTCAGCACCGCGCCCGGCGCTGCGCCGGTGCGTTCGATCACCTGCCAGGCAACACCGAGCGTGCGGGTGTCGGCGGTGGCGACCAGCACGGCGCCCGGGTCGTCGCCTACGGCGGCAGCGCGCGCTGCCGCATGCAGGCCGTGGGCGTACACCGGCGCCACGTACGCCGCTGCGTCCAGTGCGTCGCCGGGGCGGGCGCCGGCGTCCAGCTCGGCAACGAGCAGCCGTACGGCGGCGAGCAGTTCCGCCCGCCTTCGCGTCTCGCCCCGGGCCCGCACCACGTCGCGACACAACAGCGCCACCACCCCGAACACGAGTCCCAGCGCGGCCGCCAGTGCCGGTCCGGCCACCAGCCCGACACCCGCGACTGCCGCCACCGCAGCGCCCACGGCGATTCGCGGCCACGGCAACCGACCTGCCGCCCCGCCACGGCGCCCGGCCGGCGCCAGGCGTGCCGCCGCGGTCAGCGCGGTCACCCGATCCGGCAACGCCGACGGCGCGCCGGCGACCAGCACCAGCAGGGCCACTGCGAGCCATGCGCCGCCGCTCACGCGCGTGCCGCCCGCTCGTCGAGCAGCGCCCGGAGATCCGCCGCTGCCGGGCTGTCCCCGGCGCGGTGCTCCCACACCGGTGTCACCAAGAGTGCGTCGCCGGTCCGGCGCAGCAGGCCGATCTCGGCGATCCGCCGCGTGCCGTCTGCTGCGCGACGCAGGTGCAACACCAGATCGACGGCGCTGGCCACCAGGCTGGTCACGGCCGGCGCCGGCAGCCCGGCCAGGGCGCCCAAGGCGGCGAACCGGGCCGGCACGTCCGCCGCGGAGTTGGCGTGCATCGTGGCAGCGCCGCCCTCGTGTCCGGTGTTCAACGCGACGAGCAGCTCGACCATCTCGGCGCCCCGGAACTCGCCGACGACGAGCCGATCAGGACGCATCCGCAGCGCCTGCCGGACGAGTTCGCGCAGGCCGATCGCACCGGCGCCCTCGACGTTCGCGCCGCGGCACACCAACCGCACGACGTGCGCGTGCGCGACGACGAGTTCCGCGGCGTCCTCGATGACGAGTAGCCGCTGCGCGGGCGCGATCTCCCCCAGCAGCGCCCCGAGCAGCGTGGTCTTGCCGCACCCGGTGCCCCCCGTGACGACGAACGCCAGCCGGGCCGCGACCACCGCGCGCAGCAGATCGGCCACGGCGGGCGGCACGGTCTGCAGCGCCACCAGCGAGTCGAGGTCGTGCCGGCGCCGCGCCAGTACGCGCAGCGAGATCGCGGTGGCGGCCACCAGCGGCGTCAGCACCGCGTGCAGCCGGGTGCCGTCGGGCAGCACGGCGTCGGCGAAGGGTTGCGCATCGTCCAGGCGCCGGCCGGCCGCCGCCGCCAACCGTTGAGCGAGACGGCGCACCGCGTCGTCGTCGGCGAAGGCCACGGCGGTGCGCTCCATGCCGCGGCCGCGGTCGATCCACACCGAATCGGGACCGTTGACCAAGACGTCGGTGACGCCCGGCGTCGCCAGCAGCGGCTCCAGCGGGCCGGCGCCGTGCAGCTCGGCGACGACGTCGCGGCGCAACGCGGCGAACACCGCGTCGTCGACGATCCCGCCGGACTCGGCGCGCACCGCCGAGTCGAGGACGGCTGCTGCGTCGCCCTGGGTGGCAAGCCGGCGGCGGACCCGGTCGACCAGCGCTTCGGTCATGCCGGGACCCCCTCCAGCACCAGACCCGCCAGCACGCCGCCCGCGACCACGCGCAGCGCGCGGGGCAGCCGGGCCGGGTCGGCGGCGGCCGCCGGGACGCCACGGGAGCCGCGCCGAGCAGCGGCGCACCGACGAGGTCGACCACGTGCCCGGCGTCGATCTCCCCGCGGTGCGCGAGGACGCCGATCGGCACCGGCGGCAGCGACTGCACCTGGGCGTGCGCGGCCACCACGCCGGCGACGTCTCCGCGGGCGACGACCACGACGAGATCGCTGCGCGCCAGCGCGGCGTCGCGTGCCGGCGCCCGGCACCCGCGGCAGGTCGAGCACCACCGTGTCGAGCGCGAGGTCGACGGCGTCCAGCACCTGAGCCACCGCGGCCGCGTCCAGCCTCAACGACATCCGCAGCGAGCACCCGGCACCCGGCCCACGGCACCAGACCGTCGAGCAGCACCTGCGCGTCGAGGTCGCCGCCCGCCAACTGCAACCCGGACCACCGCGCGCCCGGCGCCGCCTCGATCCCCAGCACGACGTCGATGCCGCCACCGATGACGTCGAGGTCGATCAGCAACGACGGCCGCCCGGGCGCCGCGGCCACCGACGCCAGCGCGCCGGCGAACACCGAGGCACCGACGCCGCCGCTGCCCCCGACCACCCCGATCACCCGCGCCACTGCAACGACGCAACCAGGGCGCCCGCCCGGGCGCAGCACGCGAACGGCGGTTGTGGACGGCGAGCGCTGCTGTGGACGGGCGGCTTGACAGCCCGCACGCCGCACTCGAGCGGCGCACCCGCCACAGCAGCGGCCGGCACCGTCGGCGTCGCTATCGTGACAGCGTGGCGACACCGGCCCGGACCGCGGCGTTCTTCGACCTCGACAAGACGATCATCGCCAAGTCCAGCGTGCTCGCGTTCGGCCGGCCGTTCTACCAGGGCGGCTTGATCAACCGCCGCGCCGTGTTGCGCAGCGCGTACGCGCAGTTCATGTTCGCCCTCGCCGGCGCCGACGCCGACCAGATCGAGCGGATGCGCGCGTACCTCACCAGCATGTGCACCGGGTGGGACGTCGCCCAGGTGCGCGACATCGTCTCCGAGACGCTGCACGAGATCATCGACCCGATCGTCTACGACGAGGCCGTCGACCTGATCGCGATGCACAAGGCGGCCGGACGCGACGTCGTCATCGTCAGCACGTCCGGCGAGGAGGTCGTCGGCGCCGATCGGCGCGATGCTCGGCGCGGACGAGGTCGTCGCCACGCAGATGGTCGTCGCAGGACGGCAAGTACACCGGCGAGATCGAGCCGCTACGCCTACGGGCCGGAGAAGGCGGTGGCGGTGCGCGCACTCGCCGAGCAGCGCGGCTACGACCTGGCCGGCTGCTACGCCTACTCCGACTCGGCCACCGACGTGCCGATGCTCGAGGCCGTCGGGCACCCGTACGCGGTCAACGCCGACCGCGCGCTGCGCAAGGTCGCCGCCGAGCGGCGACTGGCCGCTGCTGACGTTCTCCAACGCGGTGCCGCTGCGCGAGCGGATCGCCGGCATGCGGCCGGAGCACCCGGTCGATCTCGGCGAGCGTGGTCGGCGCCGGGCGTCGCCGCGGCCGGCCTCGTCTGGTACGCCACCCGGCGCCGCGCGAGCCGCACCTGAGCGGCACTGCGCGCGGCTGTCAGAGCCGTGCGAGAGCACGCGACACGCCGGAGGGGCTTGCGTGACGTGGGTCACAGGTGTCCACTAGCCGGTACGGACGATGCGCGTCATGGCGGTCCAGCCCCCAGCGGGCAGCGTCCGGCACGGACGAACGGGCACCCACGCGGCGATCCCACCACGCACAGGTGAGTCGGCGCGGGACTGCGGCAGCGCTGCCGCGGACCGCGTCCGACATTCCGCAAAGGGCACGCTTGGTAACCCGTCGAGCCCGCGCATCGACGACGGCGCCGCTGCCTCTGCAGCGGCGCCGTCGTCATGTCCGGCCGCGGGCTACGCAGCTCTGCCGCTGCGAAGGTGCGGGTGCCCCACCAGCCGAGCAGCGCGCCGAGCGCGACGGTGACCAGCGCGCCGATCCACACGTGGCGGTCGCCGAAGTCGCCGCGGAACAGCGCGCGGGTGGCGTCGACGACGTAGGTCAGCGGGTTGACCTGCGAGGTGTGCCGCAGCCACGCCGGCGCCAGCGACATCGGCAGCAGCACGCCGGACAGCAGCAGCAGCGGCAGCGAGACGCCCTGGATGAACGGCGCGAAGCCGTCCTCGTCCTTGAGGATCAGGCCCATCGCGTACGACGCGGCCGAGATGCCCAGCGCCAGCAGGCAGATGATGACACCGACGAGACGATGCCGCTCGCACGACGCGCGCAGCCCGAACGGCAGCGCGACCAGCACCAGCACGTGCCCTGCACGCCGATCGTCACCATGTTGCCGAGCGTGCGGCCGAGGATCAGCGACAGCGCGGCGCGCGGGCGTCACCCGCTGCCGGTCGATGACGCCCTCGCGCAGTTCCTGGATGATGCCGAAGCCGGCGAAGCCCGGCGCCGAAGATCGCCAGCTGCAGCAGCAGGCCGGGCACGAAGACCCGCCACGCGGCGTCGCCGCCGAGCCCGCCGCCGCTGACGTTCTTCAGCAGCGGGCCGAACAGGGCGAGGTAGAGGATCGGCTGGGTCAGCCCGAAGAACACCCACACCGGGTTGCGCAGCAGGATGCGCATCTGCCGCTGGAAGATCACCGAACGTCTCGGTGAGCACGAGGTCCGTTCCTCGTGCGCGCGTCTCTCGCGCAGTCGAAGTCGGCCGGTCAGGGTCAGGAACACGTCGTCGAGCGTCGGCCGGTTGACGGTGATCGACGTCGGGCTCAGCGCCGGCCGCGTCGAGCGCGCGCAGCAGCGGGGCGACCGCGGTGGCGCCGTCGTCGACGGTGACCAGCAGCGCGGCGTCGGTGACGACGACCTCGCGCGCGGCGACGCGACCCGCGCACGACCCCCTCGGCCCGGGCGCGCTCGTCGGGGTCGGCGAGCTCGAGCGTCACGACGTCGCCGGAGATGCGCGCCTTCAGCGCGTCCGGGGTGTCGTCGGCGACGATCTGCCCGTCGTCCATGACCAGCACGCGGTCGGCGAGCGCGTCGGCCTCGTCGAGGTAGTGCGTGGTGAGCACGACGGTGACGCCGGTGTCGTCGCGCAGCGAGCGGATGTGCTGCCACAGGTTGGCGCGGCTCTGCGGGTCGAGGCCGGTGGTCGGCTCGTCGAGGAAGACCAGCCGCGGCTCGTGCATCAGCCCGAGCGCGACGTCGAAGCGCCGCCGCTGGCCGCCGGACAGCTCGAGCAGCGCGCGCCCCTCGAGGCCGCCGAGGTCCAGGCGCGGCGCGACGCGCGGCCAGCCGTGCGGCGGCGTCGGGCTTGGACAGCCCCTGCAGCCGGGCCTGCGTGACCAGTTCCTCGCCGACGAGCGTGCCCGCGCTCGGCGCCGCACCCGACCTGCGCGACGTAGCCGATGCGCCGGCGCACGTCGCGCGGCTGGCTGATCAGGTCGTGCCCGGCGACGGTCGCGGTGCCCGCTGCTGGGCATCAGCAGCGTCGTCAGCATCCGCAGGGTGGTGGTCTTGCCCGCGCCGTTGGGGCCGAGCAGCCCGACGATCTCGCCGGCGCGGCACGTCGAGGTCGACGCCGGCGACCGCGTCGACCGTCCCGGTCTTCGTCTTGAAACTGCGCGCGAGGGCGCGCGCGGTGATCATCGTGTCCTCGGGCATGCGCAGACGGTCCCACACGGCACCGACCGAGTTCCCGCCATCGACATCTCTCGTGTCGAGTGGTCGGTTCCGCGCTCAGTGGTCACCTGCGCGTGGCCACTCAGCCCGCAGGTGACCACTCGACGGGGCCGGGACGCGGCTAGATCCCGCGGGCCATGGCCTCGCAGATCGCGACCGCCTCCACCGCGCCGGCGCCCACGGCGTCGGCGCAGTGCACGAGCCAGGTGGCGATGCCGTCGCGGGTACCGGTGCGGTACGCGGCGAGCGCGGCGTCGTAGTCGGCACGCAGTTCGCGGTGCCCCGCCTCGACCACCGCCAGCGACTTCGGGTCCAGACCGCGGTCGACGAGCGTCAGCCGCACCGCCGCCCGCGCGACGACGCCGGACGCCGGCGCGAACGCGTCCAGCCCGAGGATCTCGCCGTGCACGATGCCGGCGACGACGACCGCCGGGCACCGACGTCGCCGCGAGCACCTCGGCCAGCGTGTCCAGCCGGCGGCGCCGCGGCCGGCGTGGGACGGCCCAGCGCGTCGCCGGCCACCTCGGCGGCCACCAGGTCGGCCGCGGCCAGCGCGTGCAGCCGGGCCAGCACCTGGCGCGGCGCCGGGCGCCAGGTGTCGGCCAGCGCTCCGATCGCCGACTGCGCGCGCAGTGCGCCCTGCACCACCGGGTCGCCCGCGGCAGCCCCGGAGCGCACGTCGGCGAGGGGCACCTCGGCGCCGGCCAGCCAGGCCGACGCCCAGGCACCGCGCAGGGCCGATTCGGCCGACACGTCCGGCGAGCGGCGGCGCAGCGTGCGGTTGGCCAGCATCGCGTCGACCGCCGCGCGGGCACGCTCGACGCCGTCGGCGACGCCGGGCAGGTCGAGCAACGGGGCCAGCGGGTCGGCGGTCACGACTTCGCAGGCTAATGGCGTCGCGCGGGAGAACCGGATGCGCGTCTCACCCGCGGGCTGAAATGATGCTGCCACCACAGGGCTTACGAAGGAGTCGAACCGTGACGGCGAGTCAGAGCACCTCCCCGAGTCCTGGCGGCGCGCACGCCGCCGCCGTCCCGGCCGAGCCGAGCATCGGCGAGCTCGTCAACACGGTGCTCACCGAGTCCTCGAACCTGGTGCAGAAGGAGATCGCGCTCGCGAAGCTGGAGCTGCGCGCGACGGTGAAGAACGTCGGCACCGGCGCGGGCATGTTCGCCGCCGCCGCCGTGGTGCTGATCTTCTCGCTGACGTTCGGGTTCCTCGCGCTCGCCGAGGGCATCAACGCGCTCGGCCTGGCCCGGTGGTTGTCGTTCCTGATCGTGTTCGGGGCGCAGCTGCTGCTCGTCGGGGCGCTCGTCTTCCTCGGCATCAAGAAGATCAAGAAGGCCCGGGCGCCGGAGCGCACCATCCGCACGACGCAGCGAGACCGTCGACTACCTGAAGACGTCACGGAGCGCCTGAGCCGCCATGGGGTTCGGGCCGCTGCCGGGTGCGCCGGAGAGCGCCGTCGTGCTCGTGGACGGTCCGTGGACGCACCGGACGGTGCGCGCCAACGGCATCGCGCTGCACGTCGCCGAGATCGGCACCGGCCCGCTGGTGCTGCTGCTGCACGGCTTCCCGCAGTTCTGGTGGGGCTGGCACCAGCAGCTCGTCGACCTCGCCGACGCAGGCTTCCGCGCCGTCGCGGTGGACCTGCGCGGCTACGGCGCCAGTGACAAGCCACCGCGCGGTTACGACTCCCCCACGCTGGCCGCGGACGTCGCCGCGCTGGTGACGTCGCTCGGCGAGTCTGCCGCGACGATCGTCGGCACCGACCTCGGCGGCACGCTCGCCTGGACGGTCGCCGCGCGGCACCCGCAGGTGGTCCGCAGCGTGGTCGTGCTGGGCGCCGCGCACCCGCTGCGCATGCGCGAGGAGCTGCGCCCGGGCGCCGGCGCCGCACAGCGGCACGCGTCGGCGTACGCGCTGCGCACGTTCCAGGTGCCGCGCCGCGCGGAGAACCTGCTCTCGCGCGATTCGGCGTGGGTGCGCGAGCTCTACGACCGGTGGACCGGCCCACGCTGGCGCGGCACCCCGCGCTACGTCGTCGACGTCGAGCGGTACGCCCAGGCGATGCGCATCCACCCGGTGTCCTACTGCGCGGCCGAGCACTTCCGGTGGGAGCTGCGTTCGGTGTTCCGCGGTGACGGCCGGGCGTATGCCCGCTCGCTGCGCCCGCCCGTCGCGGCGCCCGTGCTGCACCTGCACGGCGATTTCGACACCTGCGTGCTGCCGTCCACCGCGCAGGGTTCCGGACGCTATGTCAGCGGCGAGTACGAGTGGCGACTGCTCGACGGCGTCGGCCATTTCGCGCACAACGAGGTCCCGGACGTCATCAGCGGCGAACTCGTGCGCTGGGCCAAGACCCACTGAGCGCAGCGGCGCTCAGTCGGCGGTGCAGCCCTTGGTACCGACGGTCGCCGTCGCGGTGCGCCCCTGACGTTCGTCGCTTCGCACCTGCGCGTAGGCCAGCGCGTAGCCCGTGTCGCTGTCGGCCAGCGCGCGGGCGAACACCACGCCGAGCACGTCGCCGTCGGCGGCCAGCAGCGGACCGCCGGAGTTGCCGCTGCGCACGACCCCGCGGATGGAGTAGATCGAGCGCTGCACGCTGCGCTGGTCGTAGATGTCGCGCCCGCCCACCGTCGACCGTGCGCGAACCCGCGCCGACCCCACGGTGAACGGCCCGTTCTCCGGGTAGCCGAGCACGATCGCCGGGTTGCCCGTCGCGGCCGGCGTCGCGGTGAAGTGCAGCACCGGTGCGTCCAGGCCGGGTACCGAGAGCACCGCGACATCGCTCTCCGGGTCGAAGAGCACGACGTGCGCGGTCAGCGCGCCGTCGCCGGTCTGCACGACGAGGCGCCGCGTCCCGGCCACGACGTGTGCGTTGGTCATGATGCGGTGCCGGGCGAATACGAAACCCGAGCCCTCGATCTCGCGACCGCACTCCGGCGCCTCACCGAGGATCTTGAACACCGACTTGTGCGCGGTGTCGACGACGCGCTGCTCGGCCGGTGACAGCCGCGCCGGCGCGGGGACGTCGACGACGTTGGCCGGCGGCAGGTCGCCGAACACCGGCGGGAATCCGCTCTGGTCGAGGAACGAGCGCAGCGACGAGTACAGCGTGCGCACGCCCTCCGGGACGGCCGCGTTGACGCCGCGCACGATCTTCGACTGGCTCGCCTCGCCGGCCAGCGTCGGGTAGGGCGACGACGCCAGCGGCACCGCGATCATCCAGGCCACGAGCAGCACCGACAGCACGCCCAGCGCCGCGCCGATGGCCGAGTCGACCGGCTGCCCGCGCCCGCGCACGATCCGGCTCTTCAGCTTGCCGCCGATGAACACCGCAAGGATCTGGCCGGCCGTCGCGAAGACCAGCACGCAGACGATGGCCACCGGCACCTGAGCGCGCCCGTCGGCCACGCGCGAGCCCAGCGGCTCGGCGAGCTGTGCCCCGATCGCCGCGCCGCCGAAGAAGCCGATCAACGAGCAGATGCCGATGACCGCGCCGCTGCGGAAGCCGCCGATGCCGTACGCGATCGCGGCCAGCACGATGATGACGTCGAGCAGGTTCACGGGTCAGCCCCGCTCGACGACGAGCGTGCCCGTCTGTCCCTGCGTCTCGTGGAAAGTGCACACGAACCGGTAGCGCCCGGGCGCCGGCGCGGTGAACGTCGTGGACTGGGTCTGCCCCGCGTCCACCTCGCCGACCACCAGGCCGGGCAGATCGGTGCCCTGCAGGTTGTGCGGCGGCCCGCCGTCGGGCGCGATGTTCTTCAGCACGACGTGCACGCGGCCCGGGTGCACGGTGATCGTCGACGGGTGGAAGCGCAGGTCCGGACCGGTGGTCAGGGTGATCTGCTGGATGCCGTTCGACGTGGACGCGGTGACGTCGCCGGTGTGCGGGTTCTTGGCGACGGCGGACTTGCCGTTCGAGCAGCCGACCAGCGTCAGCACGGCGACGGCCAGGGCGACGCCGCAGGTACCGGCTGCCCGGCCACGGCGCGGGCTCGACGCGGGGGGCCGGGGCATGCGTAGAAGGTACCTGCGGGGCCGGGGCGCCCCGACGGCGTCGTGGGGTGCTGTCAGGTCAGCGACGGCAGCGGGCGCAGCGCCTCGCGGTCCCAGGGCAGCTCCCAGCCGCCGAACGCGATCAACCGGTCGAGCAGTCCGGCGGTGAACCCCCAGACGAACAGGCCCTGCGCGGTGAATCCCGGTCCGACGAAGCCGGACGGGTGCGCCACCCGGAAGCGGTTCGCCGGCTCGGCGAGCTCGGCCACCGGCACGAGCGCCACCTGCGCGACCTCCGCCGGGTCGACGGCGCGGACCGGGTGCGGGTCGTCGCCACCAGGCCAGTACCGGTGTCACCACGAACCGCGTCACCGGGATGAACACCGCCGGCAGATCGGCGACGATCTGCACGCTCGCCGGGTCCAGCCCCACTTCCTCGTGCGCCTCGCGCAACGCCGCGGCCTGCGCGGACGCGTCGCCCGGGTCCACCGACCCGCCGGGGAAGGCCACCTGGCCGGCGTGCTGACGCATGTCCGCGGCCCGCTCGATGAGCAGCACGGACGGGCCCCCCACGTTGCCCGGCACAGGCGGTGCGTCCGCCAACGCCATGAGCACCGCGGACTGCCTGCCGCTGCCGTCCTCGGGGGGCAGGAAGCGCGACAGCTGGCCGCCCTCGAGGTCGCGGACCCGCGACGCCAGCGGCCGCAGCCAGTCGGGCAACGGGTCCGCGGCACTCGCGGCGCTCGCAGCGCTCACGGCGACGCGATCATCTGCTGCTCGCTCTTGACCAGCTTCGCCGCGTCCTGCGGATCCGTCGGACCGTCGCCGAACGACGGGCACAGCCGCGCGAGGGGGCACACGCCGCACGCCGGTTTGCGGGAGTGGCACATGCGCCGGCCGTGGAAGATCGCGCGGTGCGAGAAGATCGTCCACTCCTTCTTCGGGATCAACTCGGCGACGACGTGCTCGACCTTCACCGGATCGGTCTCGGCGGTCCAGCCCCAGCGGCGCACCATCCGGCCGAAGTGCGTGTCGACGGTCAGGCCGGGGACGCCGAAGGCGTTGCCGAGCACGACGTTCGCGGTCTTGCGGCCGAACCCGGGCAGCGTGACCAGCTCGTCCAGCGTGTGCGGCACCTCGCCGTCGAAGCGCTCGACGAGCTGTTCGCCCAGTCGGATCAGCGACGTGGTCTTGTTGCGGAAGAAGCCGGTCGGCTTGATCAGCGCCTCGAGCTCGTCGCGGTCGGCGGTGGCGTACGCGGCGGCGTCCGGGTAGCGCGCGAACACGCGCGGCGTGACCTCGTTGACCCGCTTGTCGGTGCACTGCGCCGACAGGATCGTCGCGACGGACAGCTCCAACGGTGTGGTGAAGTCCAGCTCGCAGTGCGCCTCGGGGTACAGGTCGGCGAGCTCGCGGTTGATCCGCCGCGCGCGCCGGGTGAGCGCGACGGACGACTCGCCGGGATCGACGCGGTTGATCGCGGGCTTCGCCGTGCCCTTGACTGCAGGCTTGTTCGCCGTGCCCTTGGCTGCAGGCTTCTTCGCCGCGCCGTTGGTGGCAGACTTTTTCGCCGCGCCTTTGGCGGCCTTCGGCGGGGGCTGCGCGGCGGATCGCTGACGAACGGGAGGCACGCCGCCGAGCCTATGCCGCGGTACCGACGTGCCGGTACGGCACAATGAGGGCACCATGATCGGCTTCCTGCTGCTGTTGTTCCCCTTCGTGCTGCTCGGCTTCGTGATGCTCATGGGCACGGGTGGAAGCGCCGCTGAACAAGATCGCCGCGACCACGACCAGCAGATCGAGAAGTTCCTCGACGAGGCCAACCGCGACGAGCTGAACACCTTCGTCAGCGAGGGCGCGGACACGGCACTGCGCCGCTTCCGCAAGCGCCTGCGCCCCAACCGGCGCCGCCGCGGCTGGCGACGCGCGGCAGGCTGATCCAGTACCGGGCACTAGACTCCGTCGAGACTGTGACGTGGCTCGCATCACGGAGCCGATCGAGGAGCACACACGTGGACGAGATTCTGCGCAGGGCCGGGCTGTTCCAGGGCGTCGACCCCGAGGACGTCGAGGCGTTGTCCGGTGAGTTCGAGATGGTCGAGGCACCGCGCGGCGCCGTGCTGTTCAACGAGGGCGAGCCGGGCGACAGCCTGTACATCGTGCTCTGCGGCAAGGTGAAGCTCGGCCGCCGCTCGCCCGACGGCCGGGAGAATCTGGTCGCCATCTACGGGCCGTCCGACCAGTTCGGCGAGCTGTCGCTGTTCGACCCCGGCCCGCGCACGGCCACCGCCACCGTCGTCACCGACGCCCGGCTCGCCCGGCTGCCGAAGTCCGCGCTGCAGAGCTGGGCCACCGACCGCCCGCAGATCGCCATGCAGCTGCTGCGCGTCGTCGCCCGCCGGCTGCGGCGCACCAACACCATGCTCGCCGACCTGATCTTCGTCGACGTCCCGGGCCGCGTCGCCAAGCAGCTGCTGCAGCTGGCGCAGCGCTTCGGGTCGATCGACGGCGGCCAGCTGCGCGTCACGCACGACCTCACGCAGGAGGAGCTCGCCCAGCTCGTCGGCGCCTCGCGCGAGACGGTGAACAAGGCGCTGGCCGACTTCGCATCGCGTGGCTGGTTGCGCCTCGAGGGCAAGAGCGTGGTCATCCTGGACCGCGAGCGGCTGGCCCGCCGCGCCCGCTGACCGCGCTCTCGCTGCCCCGAGCGCCGACGCTCAGCCGCGCAGGTAGTCCAGCTGCGCCTCGACGGACAGTTCGGCGGCCCACCACACCGACGTGTCGACGTCGGCGTAGACGAGTTCGACGATCTGCCGTGCGGTGCGTCCGGCGCCGAGCGTGCGCAGCGCGTCGCGCACCTGGTCCAGGCGCTGCGCCCGGTGCGTCAGGTACTGCGCCGCCACCGCGGCCAGCGACGGCAGTTCCGGTCCGTGCCCGGGCAGCACGGGCAGGTCGCCGAGCGCGCGGAGCCGGCGCCAACGAGTCCAGGTACGGGCCGAGCACGCCGTCGGG
This sequence comes from uncultured Actinomycetota bacterium, assembly GCA_963711775.1. Classification (GTDB taxonomy): domain Bacteria; phylum Actinomycetota; class Actinomycetes; order Mycobacteriales; family Jatrophihabitantaceae; genus Jatrophihabitans. The sequence continues at coordinate 114,391 of CAVQFH010000001.1, forward strand.
GTGCGCCACGACGGTCGTGCCGCGCCCGAGGATGGTGTCGCCGGTCAGCACCGCGGCGACCGTCGCCGCCGTCGCCGTCGAGCACGAACGACACCGAGTCAGCGGTGTGCCCCGGCGTCGCCAGCACCCGCAGCCGCACGCCCGCCGCGTCAAGCACCTCGCCGTCGACGAGCGGCGCCGCACGCCGCGGCAGTGCGCCGGGTCGAGCGCCCGCACCGGCGCCCCGGTGGCGTCGTGCACGGCGGCCGCGGCACCGGTGTGGTCGTGGTGGCCGTGCGTGATCAGCACGAGCGCCACCTCGCCCGCCGCCGCCAGCAGCGCGCGTAGGTGCGTCGTCGAACTGCTCGCCCGGGTCGACGACGACGCAGCCGCTCGCGGCCGGCGTCGCGCAGCAGCCAGGTGTTCGTGCCGTCCAGCGTCATCGGCCCGGGGTTGCCCTGCAGCAGCACCGCAGGCGTGCGGCAGCACCGGGCGCAACATCTCGTACGCCGGACGGCTCACGGCCGCAGGCTGGCCGGGATCGGCGCGGTGGTGCCGTCGGGCAGCCGCGCCGACACGACGCCGTCCTCGCCGACGACGAGTCTTCGGCTGCGACGGGTTCCAGCGAGCGTTGCGTGGCCGCGGTGAGCACGTCGGCGACGGTCGAGAACGGCAGCAGCGACGTCAGCGTGGCCATCGTCGGCGGCAGCAGCTTGCGCTCGCCGCGTTGCGCCTGCTCGATGCGCGGCGGCGATCGACACCCACGCCGGCGGCACTGGACTCGGTGGTGACGTCCTGCGGCCTGCGCGTCGGCGGGCAGCGCCCCGACGAAGAACCGCGTGTCGTAGCGGCGCGTCTCGCCGGCGGGCGTGATCCAACGCGCCCAGGGCTGCAGGGCGCCGGCGTCGAGCACCAGGTCGTGCTCGGCCAGCAGCGTCACCGAAGGCGACGCGTGCCGGCCTCCACCTGCGCACGCTGCTCGCCGAGGTCGTACGGCGGGCACCGACAGCAGCACGCCGGTCTCCTCGAACGTCTCGCGCAACGCCGCGCCGACCAGCGCGTGCGCCAGCGTCGCGGTGCAGTCGAAGCGCGCGGCGAGCGCCGGCGACGTCGGCGCCCTGCAGGGGCAGCGCCGCGTCTCGCGTCGTCGACCCGCCCGCCGGGGAACACCGACATGCCGGCCGCGAACGCCATCTGCGTCACCCGGGTGAGCAGCCACGACGTCGAGCCCGCCGGCGTCGGCGCTCGTCGCGCAGCAGCACGACGGTCGACGGCGTCGCGGACCGGGACGTCGGCGTGCCACCGAGCCGTTCATGCGATCTCGACGATCAGCTCGATCTCGACCGGCGAGTCGAGCGGCAGCGACGCGACGCCCACCGCGGAGCGCGCGTGCGCACCGGCGTCGCCGAACACCGCGCCGAGCAGTTCGCTCGCGCCGTTGACCACCGCGGGATGGCCGGTGAACGTCCGGCGCGCACGCGACGTAGCCGACGACCTTCACGACGCCCGGCGACGGCGTCGAGGCCGACGAGCGCGTGCACCGCGGCCAGCCCGTTCAGCGCCGCGACGCGGGCGAGGTCGGTCGCGCCTGCTCGGGCGACACCTGCGGCACCGACCTTGCCCGTGTGCGGCAACGCGCCGTCGATCATCGGCAGCTGGCCGGCGGTGAACACGAACGAGCCGCTGCGCCGCGCGGGCTGGTACGCGGCCAGCGGCGCGACGACCGGCGGCAGCGTCAGCCCGAGCTCCGCCAGGCGGGCCGACGGTGCGGACGGTGCGGACGGTGCGACGGCGGCGGCGCGGACATCGTGCCGACCGTATCGGCTGCGCCGCGCGAAGCGGTCCAGCTCACCCGGCGCTGAGCCCGTCTGGGGCGACGCCCACCTGTACCCCATACGCTGGACCGATGACCGCGACCCGGCCGGCGCCGACGACGGCGCCGGCCCCGACACCGCGCTGGCGCCGGGCATCTCGCCGACGGCGCGGCTGCACGTCGTCACCGGCAAGGGCGGCACCGGCAAGACGACCGCCGCCGCCGCGCTCGCGGTCGCGCTCGCGCGCACCGGACGCAAGGTGCTGCTCGTCGAGGTCGAGGGTCGGCAGGCCATCGCGCAGCTGTTCGACATCGCGCCGATGCCCTACGCCGAGCAGCGCCTCGCCGGCATGGAGAACGGTGGCCAGCTGTTCGGCCTCGCCGTCGACGCCGAGCAGGCGATGATCGAGTACCTGGACATGTTCTACGGGCTGCGCCGTTCCGCGCGCGGGTTGAAGAAGATCGGCGCCGTCGACTTCGTCACGACGCTCGCGCCGGGGCTGCGCGACGTCCTGCTGACCGGCAAGGTCAAGGAGTCGGTCGTGCGCCAGCGCAGACGGCCGGCACGTCTACGACACGGTTGTGCTCGACGCACCGCCGACCGGGCGCATCACCCGCTTCCTCGACGCCACCCGCGAGGTCGCGAAGCTCACCAAGTTCGGGCCGATCAACAGCCAGAGCGAGGGCGTCATCAAGCTGCTGCACGGCCCGCAGACCGCCGTGCACATCGTGACGCTGCTCGAGGAGATGCCGGTCCAGGAGACGATCGACGCCGCCGCGGAGCTCGCCGTCGCTCGGGTTCCGGCTGGGCGCGGTGATCGTCAACCGGGCGCGCCCGACCCTGCTCGGCGGCCGATCGGCGACCGCACGGTCGACGAGACGCAGCTGGCCGCCGGGCTCGAGCTCGGCCGGCGTCGCCGCCGCGCAACACGCCGGCGCTCGCCGCCGAGATGGCCGACTACGCGCAGCGTCAGCGCGGTGCAGGAGACCAACGCGGCGCGCCTCGACGCGCTGGCGCTGCCGCGCATCGTGCTGCCGGACCTCAACCCGCCGGTCGAGCTCGGCGAGCTCAAGGACCTGGCGCGACGGTTCCTGGCACGTGCGAGCGCATGACGAGCCTTCGACGTCGCGGCGCTGGTGCGCGATCCCGCGACCCGCGTCGTGGTCACCTGCGGCAGCGGCGGCGTCGGCAAGACGACGACCGCGGCCGCGATGGCGCTGATCGGCGCGCAGGCCGGCCGGCGCACGGTGGTGCTCACCATCGACCCGGCGCGCCGGCTCGCGCAGTCGATGGGGCTGACCGAGCTCGACAACACCCCGCGCGAGGTCAAGGGCGCGCGATCGACGGCGCGCCGGCGGCGAGCTGTTCGCGATGATGCTGGACATGAAGCGCACGTTCGACGACGTCGTGCTCGACCACTCCACGCCCGAGCGCGCCGAGCAGATCTTCGCCAATCCCTTCTACCAGTCGCTGTCGTCGTCGTTCGCCGGGCACGCAGGAGTACATGGCGATGGAGAAGCTCGGCCAGCTCGTCGCCGCCGGACGAGTGGGATCTCGTCGTCGTCGACACGCCGCCGTCGCGCTCGGCGCTCGACTTCCTGGACGCGCCCGAACCGGCTCGGCCGCTTCCTCGACGGGCGGATGGTCAAGCTGCTGACCGCGCCGGCGAAGGCCGGCGGCAAGGCGTACCTGAAGGTCGTCACGGCGTCGGCGTGGGCGTCGTCGCCCGCGCGTTCACCAAGATCATCGGCGGCGATCTGCTCAACGACCTGTCGACCTTCGTCAGCGCGCTCGAGTCGATGTTCGGCGGTTTCCGCGAGCGCGCGCAGCACACCTACGAGCTGCTCAAGCGCCCGGCACCGCGTTCGTGGTCGTCGCGGCGCCCGAGCCGGACGCGCTGCGCGAGGCGTCGTACTTCGTCGAACGGCTCGACGCGGACGCAGATGCCGCTGGCCGGCGTCGTCGTCAACCGCACCCGCGACGGCCGAACCGGTCGCCGGCGGCGAAACCGCTGACCGCCGCGCGCGCCGAGGCCGCCGCCGACGCGCTGGCCGAGAGCGCCGACGGCGCCGGCGATGCCGCAGGCCGCGCGGGTCGCCGAGGCCGCGCTGCGCGTGCACACCGAGATCGCCGCGGCCGCCGAGCACGACGCCCGGATGGCGAAGCGGTTCGCCGCCGCGCATCCCGAGCGTGGCGCTGGTCAGCGTGCCGGCGCTGCCCGCCGACGTGCACGACCTGGACGGCCTGCGCACCATCGGCGGCCTGCTCGGCGCCTGAGCGCGCCGGCGTGAGCGCGCTGAGCTCCAGGCGCCCAGCCTGAGCCCGGCCGGAGCGAGCGAACGCCGCATCGCCCGGCCCGTACCCTGATGCCCCGTGGCAGCTGTCTTCCGTCAACCCAGCCGCTGGCCGACGATCGGCAAGCTGTTGCTGGCGCTGGTCGCCACCGGCGTGCTGGCTGCAGGGGTGGCGCTGCCGTACGTGCTGGGCAGCGGGCTGGTGGCCAAGCACTACGCACGCAGTTCCAGAACACGACGTGCAACCTGCCGGAGACGCAAGCCGCCGCAGCCCACGACGCTCTACGCGCGCGACAACAAGACCGTCGCTGGCGCGCATCTTCACCCAGGACCGCATGCCGGTGCCGCTGAGCAAGGTGCCGAAGTACCTGCAGGACGCGCTCGTCGCCACCGAGGACCGCCGCTTCTACAGCCATCACGGCGTCGACCTGCGCGGGCTGCTGCGCTCGGCGGTGAGCACGACCAGCGGTGACACGCAGGGCGGCTCGACGCTGACAATGCAGTACGTCAAGCAGATCCGCTACTACCAGGCGGGCGACAACAAGGAGAAGCAGGCCGCCGCCATCGCGCAGAACGTGCGCCGCAAGATGGAGGACGCGCGCTGCGCGCTCGACATCGAGGGCCTGCGGCACGAGTCCAAGGCCACGATCCTGGACAACTACCTCAACATCGCGTTCTTCGGCGAGCACGCCTACGGCATCGAGGTCGCCGCGCGAGACGTACTTCGGCGTGCACTCGTCCAAGCTGACGCTGCCGCAGGCGGCCATGCTCGTCGGCCTGCTGCGCGCACCGTCGGCCTACGACCCGTTCCAGCAACCCCGCGGCCGCCAGCGAGCGGCGCAACGAGGTGCTGCAGAACCTGGTCACCGACAAGAAGCTCAGCCAGGCCGCGGCGGACAAGTACGAGGCCACGCCGATCGCGCTGGCCTCGCAGTCGGCGCCGCTGGTGCACCAGGGCTGCGCCAACGCCAGCACGTCGATCCCGAACTCGGCGTTCTTCTGCGACTACGCCGTCAACTGGCTGACGACGCGTCGGCGGCATCAGCCAGAGCGCAGCTGCAGACGGGCGGCCTGCGCGTCGTCACGACGATCGACCCGAAGCTGCAGGCGAGCATGCAGTCGCACCTGCAGAAGGCGATCCCGGCGACGTCGCCGATGACCAGCGTCATGCCGGTGGTCGACCCGACCAGCGGTGACGTCCTGGCGATGGCGTCGAGCAAGACCTACGGCTCGAAGCCGGGCCAGACCGAGCAGCCGATCTTCACCAGATACACGGCCGGCGGCGCGTCGACGTTCAAGCTGTTCCCGCTGCTGACCGCGCTGCAGACCGGCATGCCGGCGCGACTTTCGACCTGACGACCGAGGGCAACACCGGCACGTACAAGGCGAAGCAGTGCATCACGCCGACGAACGTCGAGAACGGTGACGACGAACGTCTCCTACACGCCGACGGAGACGCTGGCGACCGCGGCGGCGAAGCTCGTCCAACACCTACTTCGTCGCGCCTGGCCGACCAGGTACTTCGGCTGCAACCTCTCGCCGATCACCGACCTGATGAGCCAGCTCGGCATGAAGGGCATGGACCAGCCGAGCGACATCGCGGGGCAGACCTGGACGCAGGTCGGTCGACAGCAAGCAGCGGGCGCAGCAGCTCGTGCTGGGTTCGATCCCGACCAGCGCGCTCGAGCTGGCCGGCGCGTACGCAGCGGTGGCCGACGGCGGCAAGTACTGGGCGCCGGCGCCGGTGATCGCGATCAAGGACTCCAGCGGCAACGCGGTGCAGGTCAAGCGAGCGCAGGGCGTGCAGGTCGATCTCGCCCGCAGGCGGCCGCCACCGCCGCGCAGATGCTGACCGGCGACACCACGGCCGGCGGCACGTCGGCGAAGTGTTCGCGTCGGCCTACGCAAAGGGCCTGAACACGGTGGCCGGCAAGACGGGCACCAACCAGGCGGCAACCCGACGAAGTACAACAGCTCGATCTGGTTCGTCGGCATGACGCGCAACCTCGTCGCGGCGAGCGGGCTGATCGACTTCGATCAACCGAGCGCGCCGTCCACCGGCCTGCCCGGCGAGAAGAAGGGCACGGCCTACGGCGACTACGCAGCAAAGGTCTGGCTCGACGCGCTGGAGCCCGACGCTGCTGACGCAGACTGGGGCTGGCCGTCACCGGGCTCCGGTGGACGGCGACGAGGTCCCGACGCTGACCGGCAAGAGCGAGTCGAAGGCGAAGAAGCTGCTCAGCGACAAGGGCTTCACCCTGAAGATCCTCGACACCGCCGGGCGGCTGACGTGTGCGAGCAACGAGCCGCCGGACACGATCGCGCTACTACGGGCCGAAGACTGGCCGCGCAGGGCTCGACGATCACCGCCTGCATGAGCAACGGCGCGGCGGCCCAGGCCATGGTGACCCCGTCGTCCACCCCGTCCGACCGGTCACCACCGGCAGCACGACCACGAAGAAGACGAAGCACCCCGGCGGCGGGAGTAGCAGCGGCGGCAGCGGGAGTGGCAGCGGCGGCACGGGCAACGGCGGCGGCGGCGCAGGCAATGGCGGCGGCGGCGCGGGCAACGGCAACGGCGGACACGGCGGCGGCGGCGGTCCCAGCCACTGACGTCGCGCTCGGACGCCCGCCGGTGGGTCAGCTGCCGGCCAGTTGCCGCGCGTACCTCGGTGCTCACCCGCTTGCCGTCGGCGCGCCCGGCCACCCGCGGCTGCACGATCTTCATCACCGCGCCCATCTCGCGCGGGTCGGTGGCGCCGGTCTCGGCGATGGCGGCGCGCACCAGGTCGGCGAGCTCGTCGTCGGCAGAGCTGGCTGGGCAGGTAACGCTCGAGCACACCCAGCCTCGGCGCGCTCACGGGTCGGCCAGCTCGGTGCGTCCGGCGCCGTCGAACGCCTCGGCCGCCTCGCGGCGCTTCTTCGCCTCCTTGGCGAGCACCCGCAGCACCTCGTCGTCGGTCAGCTCGCGCGCCGCACTTGCCGGCGACCTCCTCGGTGGTGACGGCGGCGAGCGCCATGCGCAGCGTCGCCGTGGTCAGTTCGTCGCGCGCCTTCATCGCGGCGTTCATGTCGGCGTGCAGGGTCGCCTTCAGCTCGGCCATGGCGACCACGCTACCGACGACGCACAGCTCGGTTATCCGTATTCTCGAACGCATGCCGCGCCTGACCACCGCCGTCGGTGCGCTTGGCGCAACCGGCACCGCGGCGCTGCTCTACGGCACGCTGATCGAGCGCAACGCGTTCACGCTGCGGCACTTCGACGTGCCGGTGCTCGGACGCCGGCAGCGACGCCGCTGCGCGTACTGCACCTGTCGCGATCTGCACATCACCGCCGGCGCAGCGGCGCAAGCAAGCGTTCATCCGCGAGCTCGCGCGGCTCGAGCCCGACCTGGTGATCAACACCGGTGACACGCTCTCGGCGGCCGACGCCATCCCGGCGGTGCTGCACGCGCTCGAGCCGCTGGCCGCGTTCCCCGCCGTGTTCGTCCCCGGCAACAACGACTACTACGTGCCGCAGCCGAAGAACCCGATGCGCTACTTCGTGCCGAACACAATCGCGTGCAGGGCGAGCCGCTGCCGTGGTCGAAGCTCGCGTCGGCGATGGTGCAGCGCCGGGCTGGACGGACCTCACGCACGTGCGCACCACACTCGACGCTGGCGGCAGGCGGTCGCACTCGCCGGCACTGGACGACCCGCATCTGCGCCGCGCCCACTACGACCTCGTGGCCGGGCCCGCAGATCCCGACGCCGCTGTGCGCATCGGCGTCATGCACTCACCCGAGCCGTTCCTGCTGCAACGCTTCGCCGACGACGGCTACGACCTCGTGCTGGCCGGGCACACGCACGGCGGGCAGGTCCGCATCCCGTTCGGCCCGGCGATCGTCACCAACTGCGGCATCGACCGCGCCCGCGCGCGGTGGTTGCACCAGTGGGACGAGCACATGTACTTCCACGTGTGCGCCGGGCTCGGCACCGGGCCGTACACGCCCGATGCGTTTCGCGTGCCGCCCGGAGGCGACGCTTGCTGCGCCTCGTGCCGCGCAGCTGAGCGCGCGCCGGGCCGAGCGGCCGAACCGGCCGCGGCGCATTGGCTATGCTGGCCGGTTGCGACCGGGGTGTGGCGCAGCTTGGTAGCGTGCTTCGTTCGGGACGAAGAGGCCGCAGGTTCAAATCCTGTCACCCCGACCAGATGTGCCGTTCTCGACGGCCGCACAGGCATGATCCGCGCGTCGCATGCTTGATCATCGCGCCGATGGACCCGGTTGGCCGGGTCGCGCAGCGCGATGATCATGCGGATCAGCGTCCGCGCAGGTACAACGCGAAGACCGACACGTCGTCGTCCGGCACGCGGTCGTGCAGCATCGCGCTCATGACCTCGGCGCACAGCTGATCGCTGGACTCGCGCGGCACGGAGGAGACGACGTGGCACAGCACGTCGAGTTGGTCGGTGAGATCTGCCGTTCGTCTCTCCACCAACCCGTCGGTGTAGAAGCACAGCAAGCTGCCGAGCTCGAGGTCCACCCGGGTCACCCGACGCGGTTGCGGGCCGGCGACGCCGATCGGCGGATCGACGGGGAGGTCCAGCAGCCGGCCTCGGGCGGTCGGGCCCACCAGTACCGGCGGCAGGTGGCCCGCCGTCGAGATCTGCAGTTGCCGCGTGACCGGGTCCAGGACGGCGTAGCCGACCGTCCCGATCAGCCCGGGCTCGAAGTGGCGCATCTTGCGGTCCAGAAGGTCGAGCACCACTGCCGGGTCGGCGTGCTCGAGGGCATAGGCGCGCAGGTGCACTGCGCATCCGGCCCATGACCGTCGCGGCCTGCAGGCCGTGGCCCATGACGTCGCCGATGGTGATACCGATCAAGCCGTTTGGCAGCGCGAAGGCGTCGTACCAGTCACCGCCGATGCCGTACTGACTGCCGGGCGACGTACCGGGCGGCCATGTCCAGCCCCTCGACGTCCGGCAACCGGGAGGCGAGACTCGCCTGCAACGCCGCGGCAGCAGCCCTGTCCACCAGCGCACGATGCAATTCGATCGCCAGCAGCCACCCGACGCGCCAGGCGTTCGAGCAGGGCGACCTCGACCTGGTCGAACCGGCGTTCGGTCAGTGACCCCACGTGCAGGACACCGAGCACCTCCCCGCGGCCGTCCTGCTCCGCGGCGGCCAGCAACGGCACACCGAGCATGGACGTGATCCCGCGCCGCAACAGCAACGGGTTGACCACGTTCCGCGGCGTGATGCGGTCGAGGATCACCGGCTGAGCCTCGGCGGCAACGCGACCGGCGAAGCCGAGCCCCGCGCGCACCCGCGAGCCCTCACGCACCTCCTCCTCGATCCCGAGCGCTGCCGTCGCCACCAGGAACTGCCGCGACACGTCCAGCAGCAGAATCGCCGCCGTGTCGACCTGCAGCAGCTCCCGCGTTTCGCGGAGCAGGTCCTCGAGCACGGCGTCGCGGGACAGCTGAGCCTGCGCGTCGTAGTCACGGATGCCGCGCGTGACGCCGCTGGTCACCGCACAACACCTCCGTGGCTCGCCCGGTCAAGCACCGGTGGCTCCGGATGATGTCACCCGGCGGCGTCCAGCGGGCGCCTGCGCCGACACGCAGGGTAGACCCGGCCGCCCGCGGTGGCGACGAGCCGGACGTCGAGCACCGAACGGTCCCGACCGGTCGGTCCGCGATCTCGGCAGGCCGTCATGCCCCCGGAGTCTGCCCTGCGGTATCGGCACGGACCAACCGACACCCGTGCAGGCCCACGGCAACCACCGCCGGCCACGCCACCTGCGTCGACGCGCCGGCGCGTTCGGCCAGGCCCAGCAACGCACCGCCCTCGATGACCTCCACCACCAACCAGCCGAACAGCCCCAGGCACAGGGCACTGCCCGCGAGGCCGACGGCCGCGCTCGTCGGCCACCGGCGGTCGGTGCGCTGCACCGCCAGTACCGGCCAGACGGCGATCGTCGCCTCGCCGATCGCGGTGCAGACCTGGTGCGCGAACGCCGACCCCACGGCCGGTTCCGGGCACGACGCGATGCCGATCGCGGCAACGCCCGCCACGACGAGCCCGACGCGCGCACCAGGACGCAGCACGTGGAAGCCTGCCGCCAGGAACAGGTAGAGCAGCCCGACCGCGAACAGCGCCGAGGTCATCACCCACCGGTGGTCGCCGCCGTACCCTGCGGCCACGCTGACCGTCTGGCGCACCGGACTGAAGGTGGGCCGCTGCACGGCGTCGGCGACCACCCACCCCACGACCAGCACGGTCGGGATCAGCACCGCGCACGCCACCACACCGCGCGACGGGCACGCTAATACATGTTCGCTGCGACCCGCCGCACGATCCGCACGCGATTGAGCAGGACCGCCCACGAAAGCAGCACGACCGCCGCCAGCAGGCACTGGGCGAGCAGCTCCATCGACGACGTGTACAGCACCCCCCGCACGTAGAGCTGGATGAACCCGTGCTGCAACGGCGGCAGCCCGGCGCGTTCGCGGAAGTTGTTCTGCGCCGCCGTCAGCGGGCACGGCACGCTGGTGGTCACGATCAACACCGCCCAGATCGCGGCCGCGATGTGCGCCACCATCGTGCGCGGCCAGCGCCAGGCGAGGAACCCACCCAGCGCCAGATAGGCCAGGAATCCGTAGTGCACGGCGACGGTGGCATCGGCCAGTATCCGCCACCCAGCGCGCTCATCGAAGATCATTTCGCGCTGCGGCGCGCACACGCGCCGCGGGGAACGTCGACATGAGTGACCCATCTGGGACGAGCCGGTGGCACCGCGCCACGTGCGTCCCGACGATCTTCGACTGACTGCTCAATCCAATGTCGACTGTACGACTCCCTGTCCCTTTTCGCCGGTTTTGGGACGGCCGGACGAGTCCGCGCCCCAGGCGTTCTAGGCTCGCAGGATGACAGACGGACCGCCCAAGATCCGCGTCGTCGGCGACCCGGTGCTCGCGACGCCCGCGCGTGCGGTGACCGCGTTCGACGCCGACCTCGCGCAGCTCATCGACGACATGTTCGCCTCGCTCGCCGTCGCGCGAGGGCGTCGGGCTCGCGGCCCCGCAGATCGGCGTCGACCTCGCCGTCTTCGTCTACGACTGCCCCGACGAACGCGGCGGCCCGGACCGGCACCGCGGGCACGTCGTCAACCCGACGATCGAGGTCGGCGAGGACAAGCAGACCGCCGACGAGGGGTGCCTGTCGGTGCCGGGGCCGTACCACGAGCTCGAACGCGCGCAGCAGGCCACGGTGCGCGGCGTCGACAAGCACGGCGAGCCGGTCGAGGTCACCGGCACGGGCTTTCTGGCCCGGTGCCTGCAGCACGAGACCGACCATCTGCGCGGCGTGCTCTACATCGACCACCTGCCGCGCAACCGCCGCCGTCGCGTCCTGCGCGAGATGGAGCCCTTCGACTGGAACGCCCGGTTTCCTGAAGCCGCGCGCGCTCAGACCGAGCAGTTCCGCGATCTGGATGGCGTTCAGCGCGGCGCCCTTGCGCAGGTTGTCGTTGCTGACGAACAGCGCCAGCCCGCGCTGACCGTCGACGCCCGGGTCCTGGCGCACCCGCCCGACGAACGACGGGTCGACGCCCGCGGCGTCCAACGGCGTGGGGATGTCGGCCACCTGGACGCCCGGGGCGCCGCGCCAGCAGCTCCAGCGCCCGCGCCACCGGCAGGTCGCGCGCGAACTCGGCGTTGATCGACAGCGAGTGGCCGGTGAACACCGGCACCCGCACGCAGGTGCCGGAGACCAGCAGCTGCGGGATGTCGAGGATCTTGCGCGACTCGTTGCGCAGCTTCTTCTCCTCGTCGGTCTCGAACTCGCCGTCGTCGACGATGGAGCCCGCCAGCGGCAGCACGTTGTAGGCGATCGGCCGGGCGAACTTGACCGGCTGCGGGAACGTCACGGCCTGCCCGTCGTGCGTCAGCGCGGCGGCCTTGTCGGCGACGGCGCGCACCTGCTCGTCCAGCTCGTCGACGCCGGCGAGCCCGGCGCCGGACACCGCCTGATACGTCGACACGACGAGCCGGCGCAGGTCCGCCTCGTCGTGCAGCGGTTTGAGCACCGGCATCGCGGCCATCGTGGTGCAGTTCGGGTTCGCGATGATGCCCTTGGGCGCGTTGTGCACCTGCGCGCCGTTGACCTCGGCCACCACCAGCGGGACGTCCGGATCCATCCGCCACGCGCTCGAGTTGTCGATCACCGTGACGCCGGCGGCGGCGAAGCGCGGCGACTGCTCCTTCGACGTCGCACCGCCCGCCGAGAAGATCGCCAGGTCGAGACCGGTCGGGTCGGCCGCCGCGGCGTCCTCGACGCGCACGTCGACGCCCTCCCAGGACAGGGTCGTGCCGGCCGAGCGGGCGGAGGCGAAGAAACGGATCTCGTCGACCGGGAACGCGCGTTCGGCAAGCAGCCGGCGCACGACGGACCCGACCTGCCCGGTGGCCCCGACCACGCCTACCTTCGCCATCAGCGCTCTCCGCACAGAGCCAGCGCGTCGCTCATCGGCCCGTCCCGCCGTAGACGACAGCCTGGTCCTCGTCGCTGCCCAGCTCGAAAGCGTCGTGCACGGCGCGCACCGCGACGTCCAGATCCGTGTCGCGGCACACTACCGAGATGCGGATCTCCGACGTCGAGATCATCTCGACGTTCACGCCGGCGTCGGACAGCGCGGTGAAGAAGCGTGCGGACACGCCGGGGTGCGAGCGCATGCCCGCGCCGATCAGCGAAAGCTTGCCGATGTGGTCGTCGTAGAGCAGATCGGTGAACCCGATCCGCTCCTGGATGCGGCGCAGCGCGCTCAGCGCCGTCGAGCCGTCGGTGGCCGGCAGCGTGAACGACACGTCGGTGCGCCCGGTGCCGCCGGTGGAGATGTTCTGCACGATCATGTCGATGTTGATCTCGGCGTCCGCGAGCTCGCGGAAGATCGCGGCGGCCTCGCCCGGCTTGTCCGGCACGTCGACCACCGTCACCTTGACCTCGCTGCGGTCGTGCGCGACGCCTGAGATGATTGCCTGTTCCACGGACAACTCCTCGATCGAACCTTGGACGATGGTGCCGGGCAGCTGGGAGAACGACGACCGCACGTGCATCGGCAGACCGTGCCGCCGCGCGTACTCGACGCTGCGCAGGTGCAGGATCTTCGCCCCGCACGCGGCGAGCTCGAGCATCTCCTCGAAGGTGACGGAGTCCAGCCGCTTGGCGTTCGGCACGATGCGCGGGTCGGCGGTGTAGACACCGTCGACGTCGGTGTAGATCTCGCAGACGTCGGCGCGCAGCGCGGCGGCGATGGCGACCGCCGTGGTGTCCGAACCGCCGCGGCCGAGCGTCGTGATGTTCATCGTCTCTTTCGAGAAACCCTGGAATCCCGCGACGATGACGATGTTGCCCTCGGCGATGGAGTTCTCGAGCCGCCCGGGCGTGACGTCGACGATGCGCGCCTTGCCGTGCACCGACGTCGTCAGCACCCCGGCCTGCGAGCCGGTGAACGACTCGGCGCGGTAACCGAGGGAGTTGATGGCCATCGCGAGCAGCGCCATGGAGATGCGCTCGCCTGCGGTCAGCAGCATGTCGAACTCGCGGCCCTCGGGCACCGGCACGATCTGCTCGGCGAGGTCGATCAGCTCGTCGGTGGTGTCGCCCATCGCCGAGACGACGACAGCGACGTCGTGGCCGTCGCGCTTGGTGGCGACGATGCGCTCGGCGACGCGCTTGATCCGTTCGGCATCGGCGACGGAGGAGCCGCCGTACTTCTGCACGACGAGGCCCACGGTGCTGCCCTTCGAACGACTGCGGCGGAACCGCCAGGATACCGGTCCGTACGTAAGCGTTTCCTGCCCCGCAGGTCTACCCAGTAGTGGTCGCGATTTCAGCCCGGATCACGACCACTGCTGGGTAGACCTGCGACGGGGTGGGTCAGGCGTTCGCGGCGAAGGCGGACTCGAGGATGTCCAGCCCCTCGTGCAGCAGGTCGTCGCCGATCACCAGCGGCGGCAGGAAGCGCAGCACGTTGCCGAACGTCCCGGCGGTCAGCGTCACGAGCCCCTCGCGGTGGCAGGCGCTGGACACCGCCGCGGTCAGCGCCGGGTTCGGGTCCTTGGTGCCCGGCTCGACGAGTTCGACGGCGAGCATCGCGCCCCGGCCGCGGACGTCGCCCACCGCGGCATGCTTCTCGGCCAGCGCGTGCAGCCGCGGCATCATCACCGATTCGATGCGCTGGGCGGCGCCGCACAGGTCCTCGGCCTGCATCGTCTCGATGGACCCGAGCGCGGCGGCACAGGCCACCGGGTTGCCGCCGTAGGTCCCGCCCAGCCCACCGGCGTGGACCGCGTCCATCAGCTCGGCGCGGCCGGTGACCGCGGACAGCGGCAAGCCGCCTGCGATGCCCTTGGCGGTGGTGATGAGGTCCGGCACCACACCCTCGGCGTCACAGGCGAACCAGTCGCCGGTGCGGCAGAAACCGGTCTGGATCTCGTCGGCGATGAAGACGATGCCGTGCTCGCGGCACCAGTCGGCGACCCGCGCCAGGAAGCCCGGCGGCGGCACCACGAACCCACCCTCGCCCTGGATCGGCTCGATGATCACCGCGGCGGTGTTGGCCTCGCCGACCTGCGCGTGGACGTTCGAGGTGAACAGCTCGAACGCCTCGTCGGCACAGCGCTCGGCGCCGGTCGGCCAGCGGAACGGGTAGGCCATCGGCGTCCGGTAGATCTCGCCGGCGAACGGCCCGAAGCCCTGCTTGTAGGGCATGTTCTTCGCGGTCAGCGCCATCGTGAGGTTCGTGCGGCCGTGGTAGGCGTGGTCGAAGGCGATCACGGCGTCGCGGCCGGTGGCGACGCGAGCGATCTTGATCGCGTTCTCGACGGCTTCGGCGCCGGAGTTGAACAGCGCGGTGCGCTTGTCGTGGTCACCTGGTGTCAGCTCGTTGAGCTTCTCGGCGACGGCGACGTACCCCTCGTACGGCGTGACCATGAAGCAGGTGTGGGTGAACTGCGCGACGGCGTCCTGGACCGCCTCGACCACGCGCGGCGCCGCGTTGCCGACGGACACCACGGCGATGCCCGAACCGAAGTCGATCAGGTGGTTGCCGTCGACGTCGACGAGGACGCCGCCACCGGCGCGCGAGACGTAGAGCGGCAGCGTGCTGCTGACCCCGGTCGCGACCGCGGCCCTGCGCCGGGCGTGCAGTTCCTGCGAGCGCGGGCCGGGGATCTCGGTGCGCAGGTCGCGACGCTGCTCGACGGCATCGGTGGTTGTGGTCATTGCAGCTCCTCGATCACGGCGAGCACGTCGCCTTCCATCACGTTGTCGCCCTGGGCGACGAACACCTCGCGTACGGTTCCGGAGGTCTCGGCGAGGATCGGGATCTCCATCTTCATCGACTCCAGCACCACGATCGAGTCGCCGACGTTCACGACGGCCCCGGCCACGACGTCGACGGAGAAGATCGTGCCGACGAGTTCTGCAACGACGTCCGTGGTCATGCGCTCAGGCTATTCCGCGCCCGGGGCCCGCGTGTCACACGTCGACGTTGTGCATGACGTGCTTGATGCGGGTGTAGTCCTCGAGCCCGTAGACGGACAGGTCCTTGCCGTAGCCCGAGTGCTTGAACCCGCCGTGCGGCATCTCGGCGACGATCGGGATGTGGCAGTTGACCCACACGCAGCCGAAGTCCAGCGCACGGGTCATCCGCATGGCGCGGCCGTGGTCCTTCGTCCACACCGAGGACGCCAGGCCGTACTCGACGCCGTTGGCCCAGCGGATCGCCTCGTCCTCGTCGGTGAAGCGCTGGACGGTGATGACCGGGCCGAAGATCTCGTCCTGGATCACCTCGTCGTCCTGCTGCAGGCCGCTGACGACGGTCGGCTCCCAGAAGTAGCCGCGATCGCCCTTGCGCGCGCCGCCCGCCAGCACGTTCGCGTGATCGGGCAGCCGGCCCAGCATGCCGCTGACGCGATCGAGCTGGTTGGCGTTGTTGAGCGGGCCGAACAGGATGTCGGCGTCGTCCGGGGCGCCGATCTTGGTGTTGCGCGCCTGCTCGGCCAGCGCCTCGGCGAAGTCGTCGGCGACGCGCGGGCCGACCAGCACGCGCGTCGCCGCGGTGCAGTCCTGCCCGGCGTTGAAGTACCCGGCGATCGCGATGTTCTCCGCGGCGTCGGCGATATCGGCGTCGTCGAAGACCACGACCGGGGCCTTGCCGCCGAGTTCGAGGTGCGTGCGCTTGAGGTCCGCGGCGCCCGCCTTGGCTACCTCGTAGCCGGCGCGCACCGAGCCGGTGATCGACACCATCGACGGCGTCTTGTGGCTGACCACGGCAGCGCCGGTGTCGCGGTCGCCGCACACGACGTTGAACACGCCCGGCGGCAGGAACTCGGCGGCGATCTCGGCCATCAGCACGGTGCTCACCGGCGTGGTGTCGCTCGGCTTGATCACCAGGCAGTTGCCGGCCGCCAGCGCGGGCGCGATCTTCCAGACCGCCATCATCATCGGGTAGTTCCACGGCGTGACCTGGCCGACGATGCCCACCGGCTCGCGCCGGATGTAGCTCTCGAACCCGCTCATGTACTGGCCGGCGCTGCGGCCCTCGAGCAGTCGCGCGGCGCCGGCGAAGAAGCGGATCTGGTCGACACTCGGCGGGATCTCCTCGTCGCGCATCAGCTCGGTGGGCTTGCCGGTGTTCTCGCACTCCGCGGCGATGAGATCCTCGGCGCGGTCCTCGATCGCGGACGCGAACTTGAGCAGCGCCTGCTGCCGCTCGCTCGGCGTCGTGTCTCGCCAGGTCTCGAACGCCTTGGTGGCGGCCCCATAGGCGGCATCGACATCGGCTGCCCCGGACACCGGCGCCGTCCCGAACACCTCACCGGTCGCCGGGTTGATCAGGTCGGCCCGACGGCCGTCCTTCGCGTCGACGGCCTCGCCGTTGATGAAGTTCGTGACGGTGCGCTTGTCGCTCACGTGGTCTCCGCAGATCGAACGAATGGGACGTGCTCCGCCTGGCACGCTACCAACGGATCGACCGGTCCGGTACGGCCGTCGGCGACGATTTCCGTTGCCGCACCGCGCCGCAGCTACTGAAACCGTTACGACGCGTCCTGGATACGGGCGAACGGCGCAGCGGCCTCGAGTGCGAACGCGGTCTCCAGCAGCGTGCGCTCGTCGCCGTAGGCAGCTGACAGCTGCACGCCGATCGGCAGGCCGTCCTCGGTCGAGCCCAGCGGCAGCGAGATGGCGGGCGTGCCGGCGATGTTGTTCAGCGGCGTGTACGACACCCAGCGCATCAACCGCTCGATCAGCTCGTCGTACGGCACGTTCGGCGAGACGAAGCCCAGCCGCGGTGTCGCGTGGGCGAGCACCGGCGAGAGCACGAGTTCGTGCCGGGCGAACATCGTCGCGTAGTCGCCGGCCACCCGGCGCAGCCGGCGGATCGCCCCGGGTGTGCGGTGCAGCGTGCGGCGATGGTGTGCGCGCAGGCCGGCGGTCAGCCCGTCGATCTTGCGCGCGTCGAACGACCGGTCGAACGTCAGCTTGCCGGTGGACGTCGCCAGGTCGGCGAGCAGTGCCCAGTACTGCACGAAGTCGTCGGCGAACTGTGCGCTGACCGGCAGCTCGATCGGTTCGACCACGTGACCGGCGTCCGCCAGCAGCGCAGCGGTGCGGGCGACCGCAGCCCGCGTCGGTCCGTCGACGGGCGCACCGGTGATCGACTCGATGACCAGCCCCACGCGCAGTCGGCGCTGCGCCGGGCCGTGCACCGCCCCGATCGGCGCCAGGCGCGGGTTGCGCCAGTGGTCCTCGGCCGCGGCGACGAAGGCGGCCGTGTCCCGCACGCTGCGCGTGACGACGCCCTCGGACACCATGTTGACCGGCAGGTGCCGCGCCTGCTCGCCGTCGACGTGCCGGCCGCGGCTGCACTTCAGCCCGACAAGACCGGCGCACGCGGCGGGGATGCGGATGGATCCGCCACCGTCGTTGGCGTGCGCGATCGGCACCGCGCCGGCGGCGACGAGCGCGGCCGAACCGCCCGACGACGCCCCGACGCTGTGCTCGGTGTGCCACGGGTTGCGGGTGGGCTGGCCGGTGCGGAACTCCGTCGACGCGTTGAAGCCGAACTCCGGCATCCGCGACTTGCCCAGCAGCGTCAGCCCGGTGCTCAGGTACTGCCGCGTGTAGGCGCCGTCGCGCCGGGCGGGCCGCGCGGTGAACGCCTCACTGCCGTGATTTGTCGGCACGCCGGCGACGTCGGTGTTGTCCTTGACCAGCGTCGGGACGCCGGCGAGCGCACCCGCGCCGTCGGCGACTCGCGGCCGGTCGAACAGCTCGAGGGCGACGGCGTGCAGCTGCGGCTCGACGGCACGGATGCGCGCGATCGCGGCGTCGGCGAGCTCCCGCGCGCTGACCCGGCCGGCTCGCACCAGCTGCGCCAGCGCCACGGCGTCGTGCTCGCCCAGCGCGTCGTCGCCGAAGGCGTGCACCCGCTCGTCACTCATCCGGGCCACCCTGCCATGCCGCCGCCGGCGCCGTGCTGCCTTGGCCGAGCGCGCCGCGTCCGTTAGCCTCGACGACGTCATGACGCGCGCGCTGCTGCTCCTTGCCGGCCGCGACGAGGCACTGGGTACGGACTAGATCCGACCGGTCGGCCCCTCGTCGCGGGCCGTTGTCCTGCCGACCGCACCCTCGCCACTCGCGATCGCAGGCACCAAGGAGCCGACCCGCCATGAACACCCGCTCGTTCGCCCAGCAGCCGTCAGGCATGCCGTGTCACCGCTACACGCCGTTCCCCGCCGTCGACCTGCCCGACCGGCAGTGGCCGACGCGATCGGTCACCGCCGCGCCGCGCTGGCTGTCCACCGACCTGCGCGACGGCAACCAGGCCCTCATCGACCCGATGAACGCGGCCCGCAAGAACGCCATGTTCGACCTGCTCGTGCGGATGGGCTACAAGGAGATCGAGATCGGTTTCCCGGCCGCCAGCCAGACCGACTTCGACTTCATCCGCTCGCTGATCGAGGGCGACCGCATCCCCGACGACGTCCGGGTGTCGGTGCTGACGCAGGCGCGCGAGGAGCTCATCGAACGCTCCGTGCAGTCGCTGATCGGCGCCAGGCAGGCGACGGTGCACATGTACAACGCCGCGGCACCGGTCTTCCGACGCGTCGTGTTCGGCTTCGAGGGTGACGGCCGCGCGCAGTGCCGCGCGGTCGCCGTCGACGGCGTCCAGGCGATCATGAAGTACGCCGACATCCATCTGGCCGGCACCGAGTTCGGGCTCGAGTACTCCCCCGAGATCTTCATGGACACCGAGCTCGACTTCTCCCTCGAGATCTGCGAGGGCGTCATGGACGTGTGGCAGCCGTCGGCCGAGCGCGAGATCGTCCTCAACCTGCCGTGCACCGTCGAGCGCTCGACGCCCAACGTCTACGCCGACCAGATCGAGTGGATGAGCCGGCACTTCTCCCGCCGCGACCACGTCTGCCTGTCGGTGCACACGCACAACGACCGCGGCACCGCGACGGCCGACGCCGAACTGGCCGTGCTGGCCGGCGCGCAACGCATCGAGGGCTGCCTGTTCGGCAACGGCGAGCGCAGCGGCAACGTCGACCTCGTCACGCTCGGCCTGAACCTCTACAGCCAGGGCATCGACCCGATGATCGACTTCAGCGACATCGACGAGATCCGGCGCACCGCCGAGTACTGCAACCGCATCGACGTGCACGAACGCCACCCGTACGCCGGCGACCTCGTCTACACGTCGTTCTCCGGCTCGCACCAGGACGCGATCAAGAAGGGCTTCGACGACCTCACTCGCCGGGCCGACGCCGAGGGTCGGCCGGTCGGCGACCTGCCGTGGCACATCCCGTACCTGCCGATCGACCCGAAGGACGTCGGGCGGACCTACGAGGCGGTCATCCGGGTCAACTCGCAGTCCGGCAAGGGCGGCGTCGCGTACATCATGAAGGTCGACCACAAGCTCGACCTGCCGCGCCGGTTGCAGATCGAGTTCAGCCACGTCATGCAGAGCTTCACCGACAACGAGGGGGGCGAGGTCGAGCCGGAGCGGATGTACGCGATCTTCGAGGACGAGTACCTCTCGCCCGGCACGATCTCGCTGGTGCGGACCGCGAGTTCCAGCGACGCCGGACTGGAGCGCGTGGTCGCGACCGTCGCGGTCGACGGCGTCGAGCACGAATTGCACGGCATCGGCAACGGGCCGGTGTCGGCGTTCTGCGACGCGCTGTCCGGCGTGGACCTCGGTTACGGCGGGCTGAACGTGCGGGTGCTGGACTACGCCGAGCACGCGCTGACGTCGGGTCGCGACGCCGAGGCGGCCGCGTACCTCGAGATCGAGATCGGCGAGCGGGTCTACTGGGGCGTCGGGATCAGCGAGTCGACGACGCAGGCGTCCCTGCGGGCGGTGGTCAGCGCGGTGAACCGCGCCGAACGCGCACTGCGGAGCTGACCCGACTCAGTCGGGCGGCGCAGCGGGCTCGGTCGGGCCGACGGCCGGCGTGGAATTCGGTGGCGTCTCCGGCGGGTTCTGCGCCGCGGCGACCCGGCGGCGCGCCGGCGGCCCCACCAGGCCGACGGCCAGCAGGGACACCAGCAGGATCAGCCCCCCGGCGGTGAGGCCCATCCCCGCGAGCAGTCTGCCGTTGACTTTCGTCTGCGTGCCCACCTTGAACAGCCCCAGCTTCGGGGTGGGCCGTGCGGCCGGGGGCGGTGCGCCGAGCCCGTCGGCGGCGAGCAGGTCCTGGCGCGCGAGGAACGGCGCGACGGCCGCCGACACCGGGTTCGGCGCGTCCGTGGCCACACTCGCCGTCACCGCGCGGTAGGCGTTCAGCGCCCCGTATCCATACGAGCTGCTGGGGTTCGCGCGCCGGCCGTCGAGCGTCGCCAGCACCCGCGCGACGATCTGCGCACCGGTCAGCGTCGGGTACTTCGACCACACCAGCGCCAGCGCGGCCGAGACGATGGCCGTCGCCTGCGACGTGCCCTTGCCCGCGTAGGCCTGGCCGCGCACCCGTCCCAGCGACGGCACCGCCACGCCGGGCGCGACCAGCGTCAGGTACGGCTGGCGCGTCGAGAAACCGGCGACCGTGCCCTGCCGGTCGATCGCGCCGACCGAGACGACGCCGAGGCACACGCCCGGCTCCTCGACGGTGTTCTGCCGCGGGCCGGTGTTGCCGACGGCTGCGACCACCACGGCGCCCTTGCGCAGCGCGTAATAGATCGCGGCCTGCTCGTCGTCCGGGCACGGCTCGGCGTCCGAGCTCGGCGTACGTTTGCCGCCCAGCGACATGCTGATGATCTTCGCGCCGTGCTGGGCGGCGTAGCGGATCGCCTGCGGCAGGTCGTCCGGCGCGTTCTGGTCGGTGGTGCCGGACAACGGCACCGCGATCGGCATGATCTTCGCGTCCGGCGCCACGCCGGTGATGTCCAACACCCCGGCGCGCGCGACCATGATCGAGGCCATCGCGGTGCCGTGTCCGAAGCCCTCCACGTCGCGGTCGGTCTGCCCGTTGCCGCCGGGGACGCCGAGGTCGGTGCCCGCCACGACGCGTCCCGCCAGCTCCGGCAGCGACGCGTTGACGCCGGTGTCGATCTCGGCGATCGTGACGCCCTGGCCGCGGACGCCGTCGGCGAACAGTGACGTCAGGTGCCAGGAGTCGAACCAGTACTCCGGCGCCGCGGACGGCCCGGGCGCGGCGTACGCCGGAAGGGCGAACGCCAGCACGGCGAGCGCCGCGAGACCCGCCCCGACGCGCCGCGGCCACCCGCTCACGACTCGCCCCACACGAAGCGCAGCGGCGTGACGGCGTAGGACTGCGCGGCCACCGGCAGCGCCACCTGACCGCTGCCGTCCACCGGCCGGTTCGAGAAGGTCAGCCGCTGGTAGGTGCCGTTGACGGTGAGCGTGCCGGACACCGTCAGCACTCCGGCCGCGCCGGTGACCGACACGCTCAGCGCCGAGCTGCCGGACACCAGCGTCCCGCGCAGGCTGCCGGGCACGTAACGCTCGGTCGGCTGCGGGCAGGTGGTGGTCCCGCGCCCGGCCAGGCAGGCGCGCAGGTTCGCCAGCACGGTGTCGCGGGCCTGCTCGGTGCCTTCGGCGCTGGCGTCGACGACGGCCGCGGTCTGCTCGGGATGGCCGAATTCGACGTGGTCGGTGGCCGGGTCGAGGGTGAGCAGCTTGGTGTCGAACGCCAACGGAAGGGCACCCGGGAACACCAACCACCTGCCGCTGGCCGGTGGTGGGCCGAAGGTCACCACCCGCTGCTGTGCGGTGGCGGTGCGCAGCAGCGTCGGCACCGCGACGGCGGTCAGCCGCCAGTGCCCCGAACGATGCGTCACCGGCACGGTCGACGTCACCTTCTGCGGGGCGCCGGCGAACCCGAGCTCGTAACGCACCTGCACCTGGGCGGTCTCACCGGTGCGGGTCACGCCCTCGATCGCGAAGTCGCGCACCGGTGCCACCTGCAGCTGACGGTGCAGCACCGAGAAGGTGAGCAGCTTGCGCGTACCCCCCGGCACGCCGCCGTAGGCGAGAGCGGTCCGCGCCTTGCCCCGCGCCAGGGCGGTGAAGTAACCACGCACGGCACCGCCGGGGCCGTTGTCCGCGCGGTAGCCGCTGACCGTGAGGACCACCCCGGCGGCCACCATGGCGACGGCGACGACCATCCCGATGCCGAAAAGCGCACCCGCACGACGGCGCCGCAGCGCGCCTGCCACGACCGGCTACTCCACCCGGCGGCGGCCGGAGAACGCCCGCCCCAGGGTGACCTCGTCGGCGTATTCCAGGTCGCCGCCGACGGGCAGGCCGCTGGCCAGCCGGGTGACGGTCAGGCCCATCTGGTTCAGCAGCCGCGCCAAATAGGTCGCGGTCGCCTCGCCCTCGAGATTCGGGTCGGTCGCGATGATCAGCTCGGTGACCACGCCGTCGCGCAGGCGCAGCAGCAACTCCCGGATCCGCAGGTCGTCCGGCCCGACACCGTCGATCGGGCTGATGGCGCCGCCGAGCACGTGGTAGCGGCCGCGGAACTCGCGGGTGCGCTCGACGGCGACGACGTCCTTCGGTTCCTCGACCACGCAGATGATCGACGGGTCGCGGCGTGGATCACTGCAGATGCGGCAGACGTCCGCCTCGGCGACATTGCCGCAGATCGAGCAGAACTTGACCTCGTTCTTCACCCGCAGCAACGTGCCGGCCAACCGCTCGACGTCGACGGCATCGGTGGCGAGCAGGTGGAAGGCGATGCGCTGGGCGCTCTTCGGCCCGACACCGGGCAACCGGCCGAGCTCGTCGATGAGGTCCTGGACGGCACCTTCGTACATCGGCGCGCGACGACGCTTACAGGCCCGGGAGGCCGAGGCCGCCGAGGCCGCCACCCAGCCCGCCGGTGACCGGCCCCATCTTCTGCTCGGCGAGCTCGCCCGCCGCGCGGTGCGCGTCGCGGACCGCGGCGACGACGAGATCCTGCAGCGTCTCGACGTCGTCCGGGTCGACGGCCTTCGGGTCGATGACCAGCTCGACGAGTTCGCCGCTGCCGGTGAGCGTGGCGGTGACCAGCCCGCCGCCCGCGGTGCCGGTGACGTGCGCGCCGGCGAGTTCGGCCTGCGCGTCGGCCATCTGCTGCTGCATCTTCTGCGCCTGCTTCATCAGCTGCTGCATGTTCGGCTGCCCGCCGAACTGACCACCGCGCTGTGCCATCGAGAGCCGCTCTTCCCGTCGTGTCCTGGGTCGGCCCAGCCTAACCGTCGACCCCGACGGCCGCGCCCGCGGCAGACTGCCAGGCCCGGTCAGGGGCGCCCCACCAGCGCGGCGCGCATGGCCGCGGGCAACGGGTCGGCCCCCGAGTTCGCCGGACGGGCGAGGACCGCCATCTGGCTGGCCGTCGGGTTCGGCTTCGGCACCGGCGGACACACCTTGTCCGAGCGGTTGCCCCGTCTGCGGGCCGGCACCGCGCCGGTGCTCAGGTAGCGCGCGATCGTGTCGTCGGTGCAGGCGACGCCGGACAGCGATCCGGCGTGCGTGGTGCCGTCCTTGCCCTCGATCAACGACGAGGTCGGGAAGATCCGCCGGGTGTAGAGGCTGCCCTCGTAAGGGGTCGCGGGATCGTAGGTCTCGTCGATCAGCAACACCGGCACGTGCACCTTGCGCCCGGTGACGTGCACCGGCGTGCCGTGGCCGAACTTCCAGTACGCGCACGGCCCGTTGAACCACGCGTTGTCCCAGGTGAAGTACGGCGCCTTGCGGTTCACCCGGCGGCTGTCGCGGTCCAGCCTCTTCTGGCTGCGCGGCCACGCGGTGTCGGTGCACTGGGTGGCCAGGTACATCGCGAACTCGTTGTCGCCGCCCTTGTTCGTCGGGTTGGCCGCCTTGTACATCGAGATCAACGCGTCGGGGTTGCCCTTGTGCAGGAACTTCGCATAGGCCTGGGCGATGTCGACCCAGTCGTAGACGTAGTAGCCGGCGTCGGTGAAGACGTCGAGCAGCTCGTCACCGCCGAGCACGCCCTTTGCGGCGTGCCGGTTCAGCCGCGCCTCGGTGGCGAGGAAGCTCCGCCGTACCTGCTTGCGGGTCTTCCCGACGTGAAAGACCTTGTGGTACTTCGCGAGCCAGGAGAAATAGATGTTGAACGTCTTCTGGAACGCGACGTCCTGGGCGAGGTTGCTCTTGTACCAGACCTGGCGCGGGTCGACGTTGCTGTCCAGCACCATGCGCCGTACCCGGGTCGGGTGCAGCGTCGCGTACACCTGGCCGAGATAGGTCCCGTAGGAGAAGCCGTAGTAGTTGATCTGCCGCTGGCCGAACGCCTTGCGGATGCTTTCCATGTCGGCCACGGTGTCGGTCGTCTTGACGTGCCGGAACAGGGCGCTGTGTTTGATCTTCGCGCAGTCCGCGGCGTAGCGCTTCGAACGTTGGATCCACCGGCGCAGGATCTTTTTCGTCGTCGGGTCGTACGGTGGCCGGTTGCCGTGGAAGTACGTGCGGTCGCACGACAGTGACGGCACGCTCGAGCCGACGCCGCGCGGGTCGAAACCGATCCAGTCGTAGGCGTCCCCCGCGCCGTTCGGCACGTACTGACCGAGTACCGACAGGTCCAGGCCCGAGCCGCCCGGGCCGCCCGGGTTGACGATCATGATGCCCTGATCGGTGCTGGCGGTGTGCACCACCTCGGACACCGCGATCTTGATCTTGGTGCCGTTCGGGTGCGCGTAGTCCATCGGGACGATGAGGAACCCGCACCGCGCGTGCGCCGCCTGCAGGTTGCTGTCCGCGCAGCTGTGCCAGGAGATGGCCGGCGGCGTGTACCCCGCGGCTGCGGCCGGGTGCGCGACCGCGGCGGGCGCCTGCGTGCGTGGCTGGGCAGTTGCCGTCGCCTCGCTCGTCGCGACCACGAGCGCTACGACCGCAAGTGCGGCGGCGAGCTTCTTCACATGGACTCCTTCACCCATTCACGGCGCACTGCCATGAACACGTGGTCACTGTGGCCCACGCAGGGCGGACTGTCCATCACCACGCCGGACGACGTCAGGGGAAGTCGGGTCAGCGCTCGAGCGGGCGAGCGCCGAGTTCGCTGGTCAGCAGCTTGATCGCCTCGGTCTCGGGGTCGGTGCGCCCGACGTCGGCGGACGGCGCGAAGTCGGCGTCATCGCGCGGATCCGGTTCGGGTTCAGGGGCGAGTCGGTGCGCCGGGGTGTCCGGCGTCGCGGCCGGCGCGGCGCCCCGCGGCGCGCTCGCGGCGCCGTCGACCACGATCTGCCATTCCCCGCCGACCACCTGCGTCAGCGCGGCCCGCAGCGCGGCGGTGTTGCTGTCCTCGGCGATCATCTTCGCCAGTGCCGCGGGCGCCGCCAGGTGCACCGTGGCGCCGTCGACCTCGGTGATCTGCGCGTTGTCCAGCAACGCGCGGGTGCGCCGGCTGGCCTGCTTGACGACTTCGAGCGTCTCGGGCCACAGCCGGCGCAGCGCGGCCCCGTCCAGGGCGCTCGGGTCACCCGCGGGGGCGGGCGCGACGACGGATTCCGGCGCCGGCTCGGCCGCCGCGGGCTGCCCCACAGGCTCGGTCGACGCGGGCTCGGCGGCGCGTTCGGCCGGCGGTTCAGCGACGGGCCGGGCGGGAGGGGACGCCGGCGCACGCTCGGTCGGCGCCGCAGGACGCGACGGGTGGGCCATCGGCGGGGGCTCGGCAGGCGCCGGCTCCGCCGCGGGAACGGCCGCGGGGGGCACGGCGCGCTCGGGAGGCTCGGCCGCCGGGGTGAGTCGTGGTTGTTCGGCGACGGGCACCGCCGCGGTCATCCGCCGCTCCAGGCGCTCGACGCGCTGCAGCAGCGCTGCGGCGTCGGCGTGCGCGTCGGGCAGCATCATCCGCGCGCACAGCAGTTCCAGCACCAGCCGCGGCGACGTCGTGCCGCGCATCTCGATCAGCGCCAGATGCACGATCTCGGCGTAGCGCGTCAGTGTCGCCGGGCCGAGGCGCAGCACCTGGTCGGCCATCCGGGTGGCCTCGTCGCCGGGCACGTCGATCAGCCCGCGCTCGACGGCGTCGGGCACCGCGCCCAGCAGGATGAGGTCGCGGAAGCGTTCGAGCAGATCGACGGAGAAGCGCCGCGGGTCGTGCCCGGCCTCGGCGACGCGATCGATCGTGCCGTAGACGGCGGCGGCGTCGCCTGCGGCCAGCGCGTCGATCATGTCGTCCAGCAGCGCCGCGTCGGTGACGCCGAGCAGCGCGACGGCGCTGGCGTACGTCACGCCCTGCGGGCCGGCGCCGGCGAGCAGCTGGTCGAGGATCGACTGCGAATCGCGCGCCGAACCGCCGCCCGCACGCACCACCAGCGGCAGCACCGCGGGCTCGACGGCGATCTTCTCGGTGGCACAGATCGCCTCGAGGTTCGCGCGCATCGCCGCCGGCGGGATCAGCCGGAACGGGTAGTGGTGCGTGCGCGAGCGGATGGTGGTCAGCACCTTGTCCGGCTCGGTGGTGGCGAAGATGAAGACGAGGAAGTCCGGTGGCTCCTCGACGAGCTTGAGCAGGGCGTTGAAGCCCTGCGTCGTGACCATGTGCGCCTCGTCGATGATGTAGACCTTGTAGCGATCGCGCACCGGCGCGAAGAACGCGCGCTCGCGCAGGTCGCGCGCATCGTCGACACCGCCGTGACTCGCGGCGTCGATCTCGATCACGTCGATCGAGCCGGGGCCGTTGGGCGCGAGTTCCCGGCACGAGTCGCAGACGCCGCATGGGTCCGGGGTCGGCCCCTGCGCGCAGTTCAGGCTGCGGGCCAGGATGCGCGCACTGGAGGTCTTGCCGCAGCCGCGCGGGCCGCTGAACAGGTAGGCGTGGTTGATCCGCTTGGCGGCGAGTGCCTGGCGCAGCGGTTCGGTGACGTGGTCCTGACCGATGATGCCGGCGAACGTCGCGGCACGGTATTTGCGGTACAGCGCCAGGTTGGTCGTCCCGTCCGCGCTGCTTGCCACGGGCCGAATCTAGTCACCCGCGCCGACACCCCGCCAACCGCGGCGTACGGGCAGTGGAGGACCCCCCGCACACCCGCCAGAGCCTGCTTATCCTTGCTGCCTTCCGGCCCTGGGGAGGTTCGCAGGGTGGGCGCCGCACGGGGGGTCGGCCGCCGAGTCTACGGGCCGTGCTCGCGCCCGCGCCGCGGGCCGTATCCTGTTCGGCGGAGGATTCGCCTAGTGGCCTATGGCGCTCGCCTGGAACGCGGGTTGGGGGAAACCCCTCATGGGTTCAAATCCCATATCCTCCGCCGGCGCCGGTGTGCATCACGGCGTGCGCCTGTCGAGGAGCCCCGGGCCACCTGCCCGGGGCTCTTTCGCACCCGGTGCCCGGTCAGGGCCGGAACGTCTCGGTCTCGTAGCGACGCATGATCTCGGCGACGGCGGCGTGGTCCAGCCCGCCGGGCGATTTCGGCAGCCGGTCGAGCTCGCGGAAGTAGTCGATGTAGCGGTCGGGCGTCACCGTGCAGAGGATGACGGCGGGTGCGTCGCCGGGGTTGCCGAAGGTGTGCGGCGTCCCCGGGGGCGCGGTGACCAGAGTGCCGACGCCGGCGACGTTCACGTCCGTGCCGCAGGTGAATGTCGGCGCACCGGAGATGACGTAGAACGTCTCGTCGTGCGCGCGGTGGATGTGCTGCGGCGGCCCGTCGACACCCGGCGGCATGGAGATCTCGACCAGGCCGAGCCGGTGCTGGGTCGACGTGCCGTCCTCGAGGACACGCAGCGTCATGGGCCCGGCGGAAATCGTCTCGCCCTGGCCGGGGGCAACGATCGAGATGGTCATGTCGGCCGGGCGGCCACTGGAGCGAGCATCGAACCCCGATCGGACGGTGCGAAACGTTGATCGCGGATGCTGGCCCGGCCCGACGAGGTTGTCAACACGGATCGGACCGGTGGCCGCGCGGCCGGGGTAGACCCCAGCCATGGCATCAGCAGCGAAGGGCGCGCGCCGCACGTCCGAACCGGCCCCGGGCCGCGAGGAGCCGGAGATCGAAGAAGCCTTCGACCGGTTGGTCGGGGAAGGCAACGACCGGCTGCAACGCCCGCTGGTGTCGCTGTGCGCGACGGGCTTCCTGGGCGGCATCGACGTGGCCATCGGCGTGCTCGCCTACCTGGTCGTCGACCAGCAGACCGGGTCGAAGTTGCTCGCCGCGCTGGCATTCTCCATCGGGTTCATCGCGCTGCTGATGGCACGCAGCGAGCTGTTCACCGAGAACTTCCTGGTGCCGGTGATCGCCGCCGCGGCCACGCCGGGCTCGTGGTTCGCGCTGGCGCGGCTTTGGGTGGTCACGTTGATCGTCAACCTGCTCGGCGGCCTGGCCGTCGCCGCGATCGCCATGGTGGCGCTGCCGCAGCTGCACAAGTCCGCCGTCACGAGCGGCTCGCACTTCGCGCACCTCGGGGTGTCCGCGCGCTCGTTCTGCCTCGCGGTCCTGGCCGGCGCGGTGCTCACCCTGATGACCCGCATGCAGCACTCGACGGAGAGCCTCGGCGTCAAGATCGTGCCCGCTGTGGTGATGCCGTTCGTGCTGGTGGGCGGCCAGCTGTTCCACTCGGTGCTCGACTCGATCCTGATGTTCGCCGGGCTGGTCACCGGCCACGCCGACTATGGCTGGCTCGACTGGCTGCGCGCGTTGGGGTGGTCGACGTTCGGCAACATCGTCGGCGGCATCGGGCTGGTGACGTCCGTGCGCTTGTTGCGCGTCACGCACCGGGTCGAGGAGGAACGCCGCGAACAGAGCTAGTGCGCCGGTGCGGGAGCCTCGGCCGCCGACGCGCGCTCGGCACGCACCGGCGTCAGCGGGATGGCCAGCAGCGGGAACACCGCGGCCAGCGCGAACCCCCATGCATAACCGGCGCCCCCGATCAAGCCAGCCAGCACCGGCGGGGTGGCCACCGCGGCGAGGTTCTGGCCGGTGTTCTGCACGCCCAGCGCGCGCCCGGACCACGCCCGCCCCGCGAGCTCGGCCACCGCGGTGTAGGCCAGCCCGTTGTCCGCGACGGTGATCACCGCGCCGCACGCGAAGCCGAGCACGACGACCCAGTTGCCGGTGCCCGCACCCAATGCGATCAGCGCCATCGTCACCGAGCTCGCGCCGGCCAGCTGGCGCATCGGCCCGAGCCGGGCTGCGACGCGATCGGACCAGACCCCGGCAGCAACGCGACCCGCCGCGCCGGCGAGCTGGAAACCGAACACCAGCCGGCCGGCCACGGCTGGGTCCCAGCCGCGTTCGTGCACCAGGTAGGCCAGCGTGAAGCCGGCGACGGCGAACTGCGGCACCACCAGCAAGGCACTCGCCAGGTGCACCCGCGCCAGCGCCGACGAACCGCGGTACGGCGAGCGATCCGGCGGCGCGTCGGTGGTCCGGACGTCGCGGGGCGGATCGGCGACGAGCGCGAACACCGCCAGCGCCGCGGCGGCACACAACAGCGTCGGGAACAGCATCGCCACGTGCACGCCGTGCGCCCGCGCGACGCCGGGCAGCACCAGCGCGGCCAGCGCCACCCCCAGCGGCTGCGCGGTCTGCCGGGTCCCCATCGCCAGGCCGCGCTCGTGTTTGGGGAACCACCCCATGACGACGCGACCGCTCGCCGCGTTGACCGATGCTCCGAACGCGCCGGCCACGCCCAAAGCGATGCCCAGCGCCGCGGTGCCGGGCGACGCCACCCCCACCGCCAGTGCCACCGCGGCGAGTCCGACGCCGGTGACGATCACGAGGCGCTCGCCGTACCGGTCGGCCGCCGCACCCCAGACGATCAAGGTCAGCAGCACGCCGGCCACCGGTGCAGACACCAGCAGGCTGGCGCCGAACAGGTTGAGCCCCTCGTGCAGCAGTTGGGGCACGAGCATCGGCACGCCGTAGATGAAGCTGCAGGTCGCGGTCTGTGCGAGCGTGCCGACGGCCAGGATCGTCCACCGGCGCCGTTCGCTCACCCGCCCGACTCTAGTCAAGGGTCCCAGACTCAGGGACGGTCATCTCACATATCAAGACGCCGCGATGAAGGCGGCAACCTCGTCGGCGAAGCGTTGTGCGTCGCGGCGGTGCGGTTCGTGGCCGCTGCCCGGGAAGACCACGAGGCGGCTGGTCGGCAGGTGCTCGTGCGCGGCGTACGCGTGCGACACCGGGATCACCGGGTCCTTCGCGTTCCACACGAACATCGTCGGGACGTGCTCGGCCAGCGCGCGCATCTCGATGAACGACCCGCGTTGCCCACCGGGTTCGATGACGCCCCGCAGCGCGGCGAAGAACGCGTCACGTCCGTCGTCCGCGCCGAGTGCCCGGCGGGCACGCCGGAGGTTCGTGAGGTTGTCCGGGGTCAGGCGCAGCGTGCGGTGCAGCCGCGGGCGCGCGTACCAACGCACCAGCCGCGGGTGCAGCGCCAGCCGCAGCACCGAAGGAGCGATCGGCAACGACGCCGCGCGCAGCACCGGATGCACCTCGCGGCCCAGACCGCCCGCGGACACCAGGACGAGGCGGCGCACGCGGCCCGGGAAGCGCGCCCCGAAGTGCACCGCGATCGCGCCGCCCAGCGAATGGCCGCACAGCGTCGCGGCGGGGATGTCCAGGGCGTCGAGGAATGCCTCGAGCGACAACGCGAAATCGTCGAGCAGGTAGGTGCCGCGCGGCTTGTCCGACTGCCCGTGGCCGAGCAGGTCGAGCGCCAGCACCCGCAGCCCGTGCGCCCCGAGCGCGAGCGCGGCGCGGTCCCAGGTGTCGCTGTCCGAGGCGAGCCCGTGCAGCAGGACGACGGCTTCGCCGGTAGCCGGGCCGGCTTCCTGGTAGCTGATCAGCCGGCCGCCGGCGCGCACCTGCCGGCGCACGAGCGGAGCGGTCACGCTGACGCAGGGTACAAGTCAGCAGTCGACGTAGAGCCGCACCACGGTGCCGGCCGGTGACGAGCGGATCTGTACAAGATCACACAGGTGGTGCGCCAGCCACAGCCCGCGCCCGTTGGCGCGCGCCGGGTCCGGTGCGAGCCGCCCGACCAGCGGATCCTCGAGCCAGCCCGCGTCGGCGACCTCGCAGACCGCGGAGACGCCGTCGGCCCAGATGCGCAACATCGCGCGGCCGCCGGCGTGCCGCAGGCTGTTGGTCACGATCTCGTTGACCGCGAGGACGAGGTCGTCGACGCGGTCCGGGGAGATGTTCATGCCGAGCGCTGCGTCGTGCACTATCTGGCGCATCTCGGCCAGGTGCGCCCCGGCGATCTCCAGGTTGCGGGCGCCGCCGGCCGGCAACGGCAACGCCGCACCGTAGAGCGTCCGCACGTGCGCGGGGTCGAAGTCCTCGTTGTCCTCGATCTCGCCGCGCACGACGGCGTGGCAGCGGCGCATCTCGACAGTGGCGGCGGCGTCGAGATCGGCGACGTCGAACAGGCACACCACCGACAGCGGCCAGCCGTGCAGCGCCTCGACGTTGAGCACGGCGTCGGACAGCTGCACCTCCTGCGAGCGCGCGACGCTGGCGCGGGCGGGGAGTGCCGGGTCGAGCAGGGCCGTGGTGCGTCGGTCGTCGCCGCCGAGCACGAAGCTTTGCATCATCGTCAGCAGCCGGCTCGGGTTGCGGCCGTGCTCGTGGGTCGGCACCAGGGTGACGCCCTCGAGGTCCGGGCCCAGCGCGTCGCGGACGTGCGCGAGCCGTTCCGGCTCGGCGAGGATGAGGGGCCGTTCGTCGCGGTCCAGAGCGTCGCGCAGCATCGTCACCGACGAGGACACGAATTGCGCTGTGCCGGAATACGGCATGGCCTCGTGCCGGAACGGGTGGTGCATCAGCGGGTGCCCTTCGGCGGCGGATCGACGCGACGCCGCACGCTACCGCCGCTCAACGGCGGGGCGTGCAGAGGTCAGGCGGCGACGCTGCGCTTGCGCGAGCGTTTCGGCGCGCTCGCGGCGGCGCCGGTGCTCCGCGGACGGGCAGCCGCGGCAACGTCACCTTCGAGACCGAGCATCGACAGCAGCATCCGGCAGTCGTCGGCGTTGAGGGCGGCACCGGCAACGACGCGCACGGCCATGCGCCGCTGGTCGCTGTGCAGCTCGTCCTCGGCCGCGATGCGGGCTCGATCAGTGTCGGAGATGGGGGTGCCGTCCATCGACGTCGACCCGATGTGCGCTGTCATGGCCCCACCATTCCCCCCGCATTTCGCGTTCTAACCCTTGCGCAACGAGGCGTCCGAACAGGATCGCTTCGAACGATTCGGGCGCTCAGCCGCAGGTGATGTCGGAGGGGGCGACGGCGTCCTGCACGGCCACCGGGTCGGAGTCGGCGGCGCCGTCGCAGAACTGCGCCTCGGCCTCGGCGCACCGTTCACTGCCGGACTCGGCCAACCGCTCGATGACGTGCTGCGACACCTTCGCCCAGCTGTCGAGGAGTTCCGGGCTCAAACCGTCGAACAGGTAGCGGCGCACCGATTCCACGTGCGCCGGCGCCGCGCGTTCGACAGCCGTCCGGCCTGCTGCACTGAGCACGATGTAAGCGCCGCGGCGATCGGCGCGGCAGTTCGAGCGCGCGAGCAGGCCGCGACGTTCCATGCGGGTCAACTGGTGCGACAGCCGGCTCTTCTCCCACCGCAGGGCGCGGGCGAGTTCCAGCACCCGCAGCCGGCCGTCGGGGTGTTCGCTGAGCTGGACGAGGACGGCGAAGTCCGGCGAGCTCAGCCCGGTGGCCTCCTGCATCTCCCGGTTGAGCTGCGCGCTCAGCCGCGTCTGCATGTCCAGGTACGCGCGCCACGCCGCCTGCTCGCCGTCGTCGAGCCAGCGCGGCTCGGCGGCGGGTTCGACGGTCATGGCATCATCGTACCGCACGTGGTTGACGTGTCATCTTCTGGTTGCTACCTTTGGTTGAGACGTCAACAAATGCCACGATCCGAGGGAGCTTTCCATGACGAGCACCGCCACCGATTTCCGCAGCCTGACCGGCACGTACACCATCGACCCCGCGCACAGCCGCTTCGGCTTCGTCGCGCGGCACGCGATGGTCACCAAGGTGCGGGGCGGCTTCAACGACTTCGAGGGCACCGTGCACCTCGACGGCGACGACCCGAGCAAGTCCGATGTCTCGATCACGCTGCAGGTCAAGAGCGTCGACACCCGCAACGAGCAGCGCGACGGCCACCTGCGCACCAACGACTTCTTCGCCGCCGACACCTACCCGACCATCACGTTCCACTCGACGGCCATCGAGCACGACGGCGGCAACGACTTCCAGGTGACCGGTGACCTGACGATCAAGGACGTCACCAAGTCCGTGACGATCCCGCTCGAGTTCCAGGGCGCCGCCAAGGACCCGTTCGGCAACGACCGCATCGGCTTCGAGGGCAGCCTGCCGGTGGTGCGCAGCGACTACAACATCAGCTTCAACGCCGCGCTCGAGTCCGGCGGTGTGCTCGTCAGCGACAAGGTGACGCTCGAGTTCGAGATCTCCGCCATCAAGAACGCCTGACAGACACCCGCTCCCCCACCTCGTCCTCGCTCGGCGGCGCTCCTGCGCCGCCGGGCGATGACCGTTGCGGGCACGGCCTCCGGCCGCTCAGCGCACCTCGCAGCCGGCCGCCCGCAGTTCGGCGGCGACGTCGTCGGTGCGCGATGGATCGACCGCGGCGGTGAGCCCGAGCAACACTGTGGCGCCGAGCCCGGCGGCCCGCGCGCCGAGCGCCGTCGCGCGCACGCAGTGGTCCGTCGCCAGCCCGACGATCTCGACCCGCTCCACCCCTGCCGTCCGCAACACCTCGGCCAGCGGCCGGCCGCTCTCGTCCACGCCCTCGAACGCCGAGTACGCCGGGACGCCGTGTCCCTTCCGGACGAAGAAGTCGATCAACGCGACGTCCAGCGCGGGATGCGTGTGCGCGCCGTCGGTGCCCTGGACGCAGTGCACGGGCCACGTGTCGACGAAGTCCGGCTGCTCACCCGCGGCGGCGATGTGCCCGCCGTTGCTGCTGTGCGGCACGTGGTCGTCGAGGCTGCCCGCCACCACGTCGTAGCGGTCGCGGTGTGCCAGCAGGTGCTCGGTGATGCGGGCCGCGATGTCGCCGCCGCCCGTGACGGCGAGCGAGCCGCCCTCGCAGAAATCGTTCTGGACGTCGACGACGAGCAGCGCGGTGCCCGAGTGCGGAACGGTCATGCAACCAGCCTGCCCGATCGCCACCATGCTGGCGGCCCCGGTCGAGCGCCTCGAGCGTTACCCGCCGTACCGCGCCGCCACCGGAGCCGGCGTCTCGCTCACCTGCCGGTGCGCGAGGTCCTGGGCCAACCGGATGAACTGCGCGTGCGTCCAGGCCAGCGGCGTCGCCGAGAAGGTCGGCGTCCCGGGCGTGAAACCCTTCGTGCCGCCCGGCGCGGCGTTGTCCCACACCTGCTCGGGCAACAACCCACCGGAGTTCGCGGTGGCGGCCATCGTGCGCAGCCGCCCCGCCGCCGCCGACAGATCACCGGACGCGATCTCGTACTCCCCCCGCTCGCCGGTCAGCAGCGGCCAGCCGCGCCCACGGGTGGCGAACGTGTCGGTCGTCGTCGAGATGAACCACTCGCCGCCGTTGGCCTGCTCGCCGTAGCCGTCGAAGGACGCGCGGTGCCAGAACTGCCCGCGCGGCGTCTGGTAGGACAGCTCCTTGTCGACGACCTTGATGCTGTTGCGCACGGTGGGATCGCCGGCGGGCAGCACGCCGAGCCGGACGAGTTCGAGGAAGCTCGGGTCGACCACGGTCCGCTGGTCGGCCGCGCCGGGCCCGCCGTCACCGATCGAGTAGGTAGTGCCCTTGTTCGGCTGGCCGTCCTTGGTCAACCGCAAGAAGTACGCCTTGGTCGAGTACGGGCCGTTCGTCGTCGCCGTCCAGCCCTTGAGGTGGGCGTGCCAGCTGTCGGCCGTGGCCAGGTAACGCTTCGCCGACGCCGGATCGCCGTTGTGCCGGGCGATCTGGGCCGCGCACACCAGCCCGGCGATCTCGCTGGCGATCGTGGCCGGCGAGTAGCCGTCCTGGTTCTCCCAGCGCTCCTGCGGCGTCCACGGCGCGGAGTGACCGTCCTGCTTGAACGACACGATGAAGTCCGCCGCCTTCTTGACGTGCGCCCAGTCCGACGGTCCCGTGCGGTGCAGCTGGTAGGCCAGCACGATCGGGTCGGCGACCTCGTCGAGTTGCAGGCCCGTCCAGAACGGCTTGCCGTTCACCGACGAGTTCTGCGGGAACGAGCCGTCTGCCTTTTGTTGCCGGTCGAACAGGAACGTCAGCGCCCGGTTCGCG
Source organism: uncultured Actinomycetota bacterium (assembly GCA_963711775.1). Taxonomy (GTDB): domain Bacteria; phylum Actinomycetota; class Actinomycetes; order Mycobacteriales; family Jatrophihabitantaceae; genus Jatrophihabitans. The sequence goes on from CAVQFH010000001.1 coordinate 150,230, forward strand.
CCCGCAACATCCCCGTCGGCGATCAGCGCGGTGGCGATCTCGTACAGGTCGCGCGACCACACCAGGTGGTAAGGCCCGCTCGGGCTCTGCGTCTTGGCGTCGCCCCACGACCACGGCATCGACGGCGATGCGACGTACGCACCGGGATTCCGCTTGTCCTCGCTGGCCGCAAGCACCAGCGCCGACACGAGGTACTCGCGACGCTCCTGAGTCGTGCGCAGGCTCGGCGGCGGCCGATGCAGTCGGCTGAGGTAGCGCGACCAGCCTGCCGCGTAAGAAGCGGCGGTGCGCCGGAACGCCGTCGCCGTGCTGAGCCGCGCGTTGCGCAATGCCGTCGAGGCGGTCGGACCGAGGCCGACGGCGAGCGTCATCGCGTCGTGCCCGTGCACGCCGGTCAGCGCCGTGCGCCCCGTCTGCACGAGGTTCCCGGCCGCGGCCGATGTGTAGTGGTGGGTCAGCACGCCGTGCGCGCGCAGGTCTGCCCACCCGCCGTTCACCCCTCGATAGCCGACCGACGTCGCGGTGAACGCGGGGCGGGCCAGCAAGGCGCTGCCGGCGTGGGCGTCCGAGGCGAGCAGTGCGCGCCGGACGGTCGAGCCCTTGTCGTCGGACGGCGTGTTCGACAGCGTCGGTTCGTAGAGCGCGTACAACCGGCGCGCTGCATGGTCCAAAGACCGGAACCTGACGTGCACGAGCAGTGTCGGCCGGCGCGGGTCGGTCACCCATGTGGTGGTCAGGCGCCACGCGCTGTGCGGCCCGGTGTCGGTCTGCGTGTACGTCAGTCCCCGCCGACCCGCGCCCGTCAGGGTCGTGCGGTGGGTGCCGACGGAGTCGACCGACGTCGCGTGCCCATGCTTGTCCGCGACGACGAAACCCAGCCGCCGCGACGCCGGCGTGTCGAGCGTCGGGTAGTAGAGCTCACCCGCGCCGCCACCGGGCGCCAACGTGTACCAGACATTGCTGGCGCGGCTCTGGGCGGTGCCGAAGCCGACCTTGTCCGAGGGCAGGTACGGCGCCGTCTTCCCGGGACCGCCCGGCGCCGGACCGGACGTTCGCGCCGCCGCGGACGCGAACGACGGGACGGCGGCGAGCGCGGCGGCTGTCGTCAGTACGACGGCCAGGCGGACAGGGACACGGACGCGACCGGACATGAGTACCCCCAACAGACAAACTGTTGGAGACCCCTGTACCCAGTGAGACAGATCACTCAACCACTGGTGGTGCGAACTTGAATCGCTCGTGATTAGTGTCGGCTCGTGGCCGGCGCGAGTGAGACGACCGAACGGGTCGCGTACGTCAACGGCAACTGGACCGAAGGCAGTGACGGCGAGAATGGGTCGTTCGAGCTGCTGATCGTCACCGAGGGCGAGACCCGCCACGCTCTGCGCGTGACGTCCGAAGACATGGGCGGCGTCGTCGCTCTGATCCGAGCGAGCAACGTCCTGCTCTGGGATCCGCAGGCTCGGACACTGATCGCGGCCAACCTGGCCGGTGAGTGGATCCAGCGATCATGGTCAGCCGGCGATCAACGACAGGTCGGCCCGCCGCATTAGCCGCCCGTCGCCGCAGACGTCGCAGACGTCGGCCGAGCACGTTCGTGAGCCCGGCGTTGCGCTTGGCGGTGGCGGTGGGATTCGAACCCACGGTGGTTTTACCCACACACGCTTTCGAGGCGTGCTCCTTTGGCCGCTCGGACACGCCACCGCCGGACACGGTACCGGGTCGACGTACCGCTTCGCCGCTCGCCGTCAGCGGCGGCCGGGCCAGCGTCAGCGGCGCTCGGCGAAGAAGTCCGCCAGCAGCTGCGCACACTCGTCGGCCCGCACGCCGGCGACGACCTCGGGCCGGTGGTTGAGCCGGCGGTCGCGCGCGACGTCGCGCAGTGAACCCACCGCGCCGGCCTTCGGGTCCCAGGCACCGAACACCAACCGGGCCACACGGGCCAGCACGATCGCGCCGGCGCACATCGTGCACGGCTCGAGCGTCACGGCCAGCGTGCACCCGCTCAACTGCCAGTCCCCCAGGGCGGCTCCCGCGCGGCGCAGCGCGACGATCTCCGCGTGGGCCGTCGGGTCGTGCAGGGTCTCCCGCTCGTTGTGGGCTGCCGCGAGCACCTCACCGTCCGGGCCGAGCACGGCCGCGCCGATCGGCACCTCGCCGGCCGGGCACGACCGGGCCTGCTCGAGGGCGATGCCGATCGCAGCCTCGTCCGGGCTCACGCCGGGGCGGACGACGCGCTCAGGTGCGCGACCACGTGGATTCGATCGCGCGGTGATAGGCCTCGTCGATACCGAGCAGTTCGGCGATCGACGTCAGCATCTCGTCGGGCAGCGCGTCCAGGTCGTCGAGGATGTCCTCCATCTCGTCCTCGGACACGTCCAGGTCGGTGAACAGTTCGAGGTCGCCGACCGGCCACATCTCGTCGAGCTCGTCGTCGGCCGGCGGGTCCTCGCCCAGCTTCGTCATCGTCTGCTCGGCGAGCGGGAACTCCACCGCGGCCGTCAGGTCCGACAGCAGCAGCGCGATGCGCCGGCCTTCCTGCCTGGCGATGACGAAGAACTCGTCCTCGACGCACGCGATCACGAACGGACCACCTTCGGGCGGCTGCGAGCGCAGGGCAGAGAGCAGCACGCTGAGGTCGTCGAGCACCGTCGGCGGGAGCGCCTCGACGCGCCACTGCGCGCCGTCGCGGAACGCCGCAACGGCAAAGCCGCGCTCTGCCATCGGTCCGACCACCTGTCCTCGACCAGTTCGGGTCTCGATCCTGGCACGGCGCGCACGGTGCCGGAAGCCATCGGCGGTATCGGCGCTACCGTCGCGGGCATGAACCAGCCCGCCGCCGCGCCGGCCACGCCGACGCGCGGCGACAGCAGGGCGAACACCACGTGACCGCACGTTTCGACCGCGCTGCGGTGCTGGGGCTCGGGCTGATCGGCGGCTCGTTGCTGCGCGCCCTGCACCGCGCCGGCCTGCACGTCGTGGGATACGACGTCGACCCCGGCACCGCGGCCGCCGCCAGCGAAGCGGGGTTCGCCGTTGCCCCGACCGATGCCGCAGCCGTGCGCGGGGCCGACCTCGTGGTGCTGGCCATGCCCTTGCCGCAGGTGCCTGAGGCGGTGCGGTCCGCGGCTGCGCATCTCGCCGACAGCGCAGTGCTCACCGACGTCGGCACGCTCAAGGCGCCGGTGCTCGACGCGGTGCGCCGCCACGCCCCCCGCGCGCGATTCGTCGGCGGTCATCCGCTGGCCGGCGTCGAGGAGACGGGCTGGCCGGCCGCCGACCCTGCCCTGTTCCGCGACGCGCCGTGGGCGCTGACCCTCGAGCCGGACACCGACCTCGACGCCTGGCTCGGCGTGGCGGGGTTGATCTGTGACCTCGGCGCGCGCCCGGTGCCCACGACCGCGCAGGACCAGGACGCCGCCGTGGCGCGGGTGATCGGGCTGCCGCACGTCCTGGCCGAGGCACTGGCGTTGACCGGCCTGCACGGCGGACCCCTCGGGCTCTCGCTGGCCGCGGGGTCCTACCGCTCCGGCTCGCGGGTGGCACGCACCCGCCCGGAGCTCGTGTCGACGTGGTGCGACGACAACCCGGCGCTGGTCGACGCCCTGGATGATGCGATCGCGCACCTGAGCGAGGCCCGCGACGCGCTGGCCGGCGACGGTTCGGTGCTGCCGTTGGCCCGCGCCGGGCACCGGGCGCGCGTGGAGTGGGAACACCGCCGCTTCGAGCCGGTGGAGCTGGCCGCGGACGCCGCCGAGCTCGCCGCCCTGGGCCGCCGCGGCGGGTGGGTCACCGCCGTGCTGCGCGACTCTCCCGCAGACGCGGCCGAGAGCGCGAGCGGCACCTCGGCCGAGGTGCGGTTGCTCGGCATGCGCCCGGCCGAGTGAGCCCGGACGCCCGCACGCTGAGGACGCGGATCGGCCGGCTTTGGTGCGCCCCCGGCCCGTCCCCTATGCTGAACGGGTCCGCCAGCGGGGCTAGCATGAGGCGTTCGGCGCCCCCATCGTCTAGTGGCCCAGGACGCCGCCCTTTCACGGCGGTAGCACGGGTTCGAATCCCGTTGGGGGTACAAGTCCCGGGTCACCGGGGCACACAGTTTCACCAAGGCCCAGTAGCGCAGCTGGTTAGCGTGCCGCCCTGTCACGGCGGAGGTCGCGGGTTCAAGTCCCGTCTGGGTCGCCATCGCAGGGAAGGCGCATGCAACACCGCCTGATCGCCGTCGCACACGGCACCGCCGCTGCGCTCGGCCGCCGTACGGCCGAGCGCCTGGTCGACGCGGTGCGCGCCGCGCGCCCGGACGTGCCCGTCGAACTATGCTTCCTGGACGTCGTCGACCCGCGCCTGCCGGACCTGCTCGCCCGCCCGGACACGACACCCGCAGTGATCGTCCCGCTACTGCTCTCGACCGGTTACCACGTGCAGAGCGACATCCCCGGCGCGGCGGCGGCGTATCCGCACGTCACAGTGGCCAGGCACCTCGGCCCGCACCCGCTGGTCGTCGACGCGCTGGCCGACCGGCTCGCGGCGCTGCCCGGCGGCGCCGCATCGATCGTGCTGGTCGGCGCCGGCTCGACCCGCTCCGATGCCGCCGCCGAGCTCGCCGAGACCGCGCACCTGCTCGCGCGGCGAACGGCGCAGGAGGTGACGGCCGCGACGCTCGGCGACGGGCTGCCGGCAGCTTTGGCCGCGGCCCGGCCGCCGGCGCACGTGGCGACCTATCTGCTCGCGGAAGGGCGGTTCACCGCGACGCTGGGCGCGGTCGCCGCGCAGGCCGGCGTCGCCGCGGTGGCCGCGCCGCTCGGCGTGCACCCGGCGCTCGTCGAGCTGGTGTGGCAGCGCTACGACGAAGCGGCGCGCACGGCTCGGGTACTCTGACCCGGCACGGCCAGGTAGCTCAGTTGGTACGAGCGACCGCCTGAAAAGCGGTAGGTCGGCGGTTCGACCCCGCCCCTGGCCACCACCTGCGAGCAGCGCCTCAGCCGCTGTGCTTCGCGTAGACGTCGCGGAACGCGGCCTCGAGCTTGGGATGCTTGTCCAGCAGCGGCCGCAGCGCCTCGTTGTCGATGCGCAGACCGGCCACCCGTGACGACGACGTCACGGTGGCGCGGCGTTGCCCACCGCCCAGCAGCGCCATCTCGCCGACGAGGTCCCCGGCACCGAGCTCGGCGATCTGCTCGCGCTGGTGGAAGACCAGCGCAGTGCCCTCGGTGAGCACGTAACACGCGTCGGCGGGAATGCCCTCCTGCACCAGCGGCCAGCCCGACGGCAGCGAGAACGGCCCGCCGGCCTCGACCAGCGCCTTGAGGTCGTCGCGGCTGCAGTCGGCGAACGTGGCGTAGCCGCCCAGCGTCGAAATGAGCTCCCGGTTCCCGGCCATGTCCGCCCCTCGTCGCCCGCCGCCCCGACGGGCGGATGCCAGCGCAGCCTAGGGCACCGCACCGGCGCGCGCCCGGCGAACGCGCTAGCCGCGACCCGCGGCCCCGTCGTCCACCGTGTCGTGGCGCTCGACCGCGACCGGGTCGACCACCGGGGTCGGCGCCGCCGCCGCGGTGTCTCGGGCCGGCCCGCCCGACGCACCCGACGATGCCTGCTCGGCCGCGGCGCGCGCCTGCTGACCCGACAGGTTGCGCAGCGGGATCTCCTTGAGCATGAACGACAGCACCGCAGCGATCACCATGACGAACGCCCCGACCAGGAAGACGCGGTCCATGGCGTCGGAGAAGCCGACCAGGAACGGGTGCGCCAGCGCATGATCGATCTTCTGCAGGAAGGCGGTGTCGTTCAGCCCCGAACTGCCGCCCAGGTGCTGTTGCAACGACGCGGCGTCGGCCGGGTGGGCTTTGGCCGCGGCGTCGAAGGATCCGTTGCTCTTCGCCTTGCTGTACTGGCTCGCGATGTTCGTCCCGGCCTGGGCGAACAGGATGGACAAGAAGATCGCGGTGCCGAGCGAACCGCCGACCTGGCGGAAGAAGGTTGTCGAGGACGTCGCCACCCCCATGTCGCGGGGTTCGACCGCGTTCTGCATGGCCAGCACGATGCTCTGCATGTTCAGGCCGATGCCCAGCCCGAACACGATCATGTAGAGGTCCGCCTGCCACAGCGGCGTGTCGGCGCCGATGCCGGTCATCAGGAACAGCCCGATGACGAGCAGGATCGACCCGGCGATCGGCAGTGGCTTGTACCGCCCGGTGCGCGCGGTGAACTGCCCCGACAGCAGCGACGCCACCATCAGCGCGGCCACCAGCGGCAGGAGAAGCAGCCCAGCCTTGGTCGGGGACGCACCCTTGACGATCTGCAGGTACAGCGGGATCGAGGACAGTCCCCCGAACATGCCCATGCCGATGAGCAGCGACTGCGCGGAACCGACCGCGAAGATCGAATTTCGGAACATCCGCAGCGGCAGCAATGCGTCGTCGCCCATCGCCCGCTCGATGAGCACGAAGGCGACCAGCCCGGCGGCGCCGATCAGGTAGCAGATGATCGCACTGACCGACACGAAGCCCCAGGTGCGGCCCTGCTCGGCGATGATCAGCAGCGGCACGAGGGTGACCGCCAGCGCCGCGGCGCCGGACCAGTCGATGCGGTGGTCGCGCCGGTTGTGGTCCAGCTGCAGGACCCGGAACACCACGAACAGCGCGAAGACGCCGATCGGCACGTTGATGTAGAAGATCCAGCGCCAGCCGTGGACGCCGAAGATGGTGGTCTGGCCGGCCAGGAAGCCGCCGATCACCGGGCCGAGCACCGACGACGTCGCGAACACGGCCATGAAGTAGCCCTGGTACTTCGCGCGCTGGCGCGGCGGGATGATGTCGCCGATGATCGCCAGCGCCAGCGGCATGATGCCGCCGGCGCCGATGCCCTGGAACGCACGGAACGCGGCGAGCTCGTACATCGACTGCGCCAGACCGCACATCGCCGAGCCGACGATGAAGATCGTGATGGCGAGCATGAAGAACGGCTTGCGGCCGTAGATGTCCGACAGCTTGCCGAACAGCGGCGTCGAGATCGTCGAGGAGATCAGGAACGCGGTGGTGACCCACGCCTGGATGGACAGCCCGTGCAGGTCGTCGCCGATCGTGCGGATGGACGTCGAGACGATCGTCTGGTCCAGGGCTGCCAGGAACATGCCGAGCAGCAGGCCGGACAGGATCGTCATGATCTGCCGGTGGCTCAGGCCGCCCGGGTTCTCGTCCTGACCGGCGGCGCCGCCTGCGCGCGCGGTTGCGGTCTCGGGGGTGGTGGTGGACATCAGGGTGTTCTCCTCGGGTGAGCGGCCAGCCGCTCACGTATCAGGTCACGGTCGGCCGCGTCGTAGGCGGCGTTGAAACGTTCGAGCTTGGCGGCGAAATCGTTGATCTCGTCGTCGGTCCAGTCGGCCAGCAGGCAGCGCATGTGGTCGATGCGGACGCGGTTCTGCGCCGCCAGCACGTCGTGCGCCGCGTCGGTGAGCACCAGCAGGCTCGCCCGGCCGTCCATGGGGTCGGCACGCCGCTCGAGCAGGCCCTCTTTGACCAGCGCGGCGACCTGCCGGCTGACCGTGGACGGGTCCGAGTGCAGGGTTTCGGCGATCGAGCCGGCGCGCATCGGCCCTTCGTGCTGCAGGTGGCTGCAGCACCAGGTGCGCGGACCATTCGACGTCGTGTTCGGCAGCCGCGATCAGCTGTGCCTTCGCGCGGGCGAACGAGCGGACGAGATGAACCAGGTTGTCCGCAACGCCGGCTACGTCGGCCCTGTCGGAGTTGCCGGTGTTGCCGGTGTTGCCGGTGTCGGTGCGTAACGTCGAGTCGACTGCTCCGGTCACGCCCCTGCCTCCTTGCTTGATGCACACAACTAGTTGCGTGCGTCAAGTATCTACCCGGTCGGCGGTTCTTCGCAAACCCGCGGCCCGGGTCAGGACCCGGCCAGCAGCTGCTCGGCCATCTCGCGCATCTGGACCTTGCGGACCTTGCCGGTGACGGTCATCGGGAACTCGTCCACGACGTGCACGTAGCGCGGGATCTTGTAGTGGGCCAGCCGCCCGCGGCAGAACTCGCGCAGGTCGTCGGCGCTCAGCGCCGGGACGCCGTCACGCAACCGCACCCACGCCATCAGCTCCTCGCCGTACTTCTCGTCCGGCACGCCGATGACCTGCGCGTCGACGATGTCCGGATGCGTGTACAGGAACTCCTCGATCTCGCGCGGGTACACGTTCTCGCCGCCGCGGATGACCATGTCCTTGATCCGCCCGACGATGCGCACGTAGCCGTCGTCGTCCATCGTGGCGAGGTCGCCGGTGTGCATCCAGCCGTTGCCGCAAGACCTCGGCGGTCCGGTCCGGCTCGTTCCAGTACCCGATCATCACCGAGTAGGCACGGGTGCACAGCTCGCCCGCTTCGTTGCGCGGCACGGGCAGATCGGTCTGCGGGTCGACGACCATGACCTCGACGTGCGGGTGGACGCGGCCGACGGTCTCCGTGCGGCGCTCGAGCGAGTCGTCCTTGCGCGTCTGCGTCGATACCGGTGACGTCTCGGTCATGCCGTAGGCGATGGTGACCTCGGCCATGTTCATCTCGGTGATGACCCGCTTCATCACCTGCGCCGGGCAGGGCGAGCCGGCCATGCACCCGGTGCGCAGCGACGACAGGTCGTAGGTCGCGAAGTCCGGCAGCGCGAGCTCGGCGATGAACATCGTCGGGACGCCGTAGAGCGAGGTGCAGCGTTCGTCCTGCACCGCCTGCAGGGTCGCGACGGGGTCGAACCCGGGCGCCGGGATGACGACGCACGCCCCGTGCGACGTCGCGGCGAGATTGCCCATGACCATGCCGAAACAGTGGTAGAAGGGCACCGGCACGCAGATGCGGTCGTGCTCGGTGTAGCTCATCCCCTCCCCGACGAAGTAGCCGTTGTTGAGGATGTTGTGGTGGCTGAGCGTCGCGCCCTTCGGGAATCCCGTGGTGCCCGACGTGTACTGGATGTTGATGGCGTCGTCGAACGACAGCTGCGCCGACCGGGCCCGGACGTCGGCGACCTCGACCTGCCTGCCGTCGGCGAGCAGGGCGTCCCAAGACGGGTCGTCGATGTACACGACCTCGCTTAGGGCGTCGAGCGCGGGCGCGACCTCGTCGACCATGGCGCGGTAGTCGCTGGTCTTGAATGCCGTGGCGGACACCAGGACGGACACCGACGCCTGACGCAGCACGAACTCGAGCTCGTGGGTGCGGTAGGCGGGGTTGATGTTGACGCAGATCGCGCCGAGGCGCGCGGTGGCGTACTGGGTCAGGAACCACTCGGCGCAGTTCGGCGCCCAGATGCCGACGCGATCGCCCTTGGCCACGCCGCGGGCAAGCAGCCCGCGGGCCAGGTCGTCGACCGCGACGTCGAGCTCGGCGTACGTGAAGCGGCGACCGGTCGCAACGTCGACCAGCGCCTCGCGGGCGCCGAAGCGGGCGACGGCGCGGCGCAGATTGGCGTCGATCGTCTCGCCGAGCAGCGCGACGTCGGACGGTCCGCTCGCGTACGACGCGGGCGTCTCGGGCAGGTCGGGGGCGGCGCCGGCGCGGTTCGGCCGGGTGCATCAGGCATGCAAGGAGCGTAGGCGCGCGGTGTGGCCGGGGCCACACCCGCCTACCGGCGGCGCGGCCGGTCCCGTCCCAGCAGTGGACGGGAGCGGCCGGGCCGCGCTGCGTACGTCAGATGCCGGCGGTGTGACCGTCGAGCAGGGAACGAACCTCGGTCTCGCGGTACCGGCGGTGGCCGCCGAGGGTCCGGATGGAGGTCAGCTTGCCGGCCTTCGCCCACCGCGTGACGGTCTTCGGGTCGACGCGGAACAGCGTCGCGACCTCGGACGGAGTCAGCAGAGCCTCGGAGTCCGGACGATGGCGAACCGTCGTCATGGGGTGCCGCCTTTCGGGGAAATGTCACGCGGAGTCCTGTTCCACGCGAACGTGACTAAGTATGCACCGTGTTAAGCCAGCTGCCTAGTGCAAAGCGCTGAGGTGTCCAGTCTGTGCCAATCTTCGGTCCGTGTGAGGTCGATTCGTCCTGTTTGCCCGGAACTGCGTGGCCGAACGTGGTGACGCAACGCAACCAAAACCACGTGCACGGCCTGCGTCAGCGTGCGGAGTACGCTGCTGTACGACATGACAAAATCCCCGGCGCAGCCCGCTGAACCCTCATCCAGCGGCCGTTCGCCGGATGAGCGCGCGAGCGAGGGGGTCGAGCCATGGGGCGCGGCCGTGCGAAGGCCAAACAGCAAAAAGTGGCCCGAGAGCTGAAGTACAACACCCATTTCACCGATCTCGACGCGTTGCAGCGTGAGCTCGGGGTGTCCGACCCGCGGCGCGGCGCCCCTCCGGCGGCCGAGCCCGAGGTCGACGGCGACGAGTCGCCGACGAGTACGACGACTGGACCGGCACCGGCGGCTGACCGCCGGACGGCGCCCATGGCGTCGCCCGATCGTCCGGCGGCTCCATAGCCGTCTCGCCCCGGTTCACGGCACGTCACGCTCGGTGAAGCCGACAATCCGTGCACGCCGTGTCGCACCGACGTCGGATTCCGCGTGTGGTCAGCGCCCGCCGGGGACCGGTCCGGCCCGCGTAATCGCCGACCACCGCCACCTGCGCGGCGCCGCTCGCCGCACCGATCTCCCCAGCCGCCACGCGGGCACGCCGCGCTGCGCCAGCAGCGCCAGCGCATCGTCCGCCGCTCGGCGGCGACGACCGCCACCATCCCGACGCCCAGGTTGAAGGTCTGCTCGAGATCGGCGCGGCGAGTCCTCCGGTCGTGCGGACGAGATCGAAGACCGGCTGCGGCGCCCAGGTGGCGCGGTCGACCGTCGCGCGCAGCCCGTCGGGCAGCACGCGCACCAGGTTCGCCGGCCAGCCCGCCGCCGGTGATGTGCGCGAAGGCGTGCGCCCCGACCTGCGCCGCCAGCGCCAGGCAGTCCAGCGCGTAGATGCGCGTGGGGGTCAGCAGCTCCTCGCCGAGCGTCGGCGCGTCCAGGCCCGGCGCGGCGTCCCGCAGGTCCAGCCCGCCCTGCTCGAGCAGCACCTGGCGCACCAACGAGTACCCGTTCGAGTGCAGGCCGCTGGAGGCCATGGCGATCAGCACGTCGCCCGCCCGCACCCGATCGGGGCCGAGCACGGCGTCGGCGTTGACCACACCGACGCCGGTGCCGCTGATGTCGTACTCGTCGGCGCCCATGACCCCGGGGTGTTCCGCGGTCTCGCCGCCGATCAGCGCGCAGCCGGCCTGCAGGCAGCCCTCGGCGACGCCCGAGACGATCGTGCGCGATCTTGTCCGGGTCGACCTTGCCGGTGGCGATGTAGTCGGTGAGCAGCAGCGGCTCGGCACCGGCGACGACGAGGTCGTCGACCACCATGGCCACGAGGTCGATGCCGATCGTGTCGTGCCGGTCCAGCGCCTGCGCGATGACCAGCTTGGTGCCGACGCCGTCGGTGGAGCTGGCCAGCACCGGCTGCGGGTACTTGGCGAGGTCGAGGCGGAACAGCCCGGCGAAGCCGCCGAGGCCGCCGACCGTCTCCGGCCGGTCCGTGCGCTTGACCGACGCCTTCATCAACTCGACGGCGCGCTCGCCGGCCTCGATGTCCACGCCGGCGCGGGCGTAGCGCATCGCTCATGGGCGGGTGAGCGCGTCCTCGGCGGCGTACGACGCGGCCTGTTCGGGTGCGCGGCCCGATGCGGCATGCCGTACTGCACGGACTTCTCGATGCCCTCGAGCACGTGCTTGCCCACGATGTCGGGCAGCGCGATCGGGTACTCGCCGGTGAAGCAGGCGCTGCACAGCCGGGTGCGCGGCTGCTCGGTTGCAGCGATCAACCCGTTGAGCGAGACGTAGCCGAGCGAGTCGGCGCCGATCGAGTGCCGGATGCCGTCGATGTCCAGGCCGCTGGCGATCAGCTCGGCCCGCGAGGCGAAGTCGATGCCGTAGAAGCACGGCCACTTGACCGGCGGGCTGGAGATGCGCACGTGCACCTCGAGGGCGCCGGCCTCGCGCAGCATGCGCACCAGCGCGCGCTGGGTGTTGCCGCGCACGATCGAGTCGTCGACGACCACCAGCCGCTTGCCGCGGATGACGTCGCGCAGCGGGTTGAGCTTGAGCCGGATGCCGAGCTGGCGGATCGTCTGTGACGGCTGGATGAACGTGCGCCCGACGTAGGAGTTCTTCACCAGGCCGAGGCCGTAGGGGATGCCGGATTCCTCGGCGTAGCCGATCGCGGCCGGCGTACCGGACTCCGGCACCGGGATGACGAGGTCGGCCTCGACCGGGTGTTCCTTCGCCAGCCGCTTGCCGACGGCGACCCGGGCCGAGTGCACGCTGCGCCCGGCGATCGTGGTGTCCGGCCGGGCGAGGTAGACGTACTCGAAGACGCAGCCCTTGGGTTCGGCGGCGGCGAAGTGTTGCGAGCGCAGCCCGTCGTCGTCGATCGCGACGAGCTCGCCGGGCTCGATCTCGCGCACGAAGCTGGCGCCGACGATGTCCAGCGCCGCGGTCTCGGAAGTGATCACCCAGCCGCGTTCGAGGCGCCCGAGCACCAGCGGGCGCACACCCTGCGGATCGCGGGCGGCGTAGAGCGTGTGCTCGTCCATGAACACCAGCGAGAACGCGCCGCGCAGCGTGGGCAGCACCTGCATGGCCGCCTGCTCGACCGACAGGTCGGGATGCGCGGCGAGCATGGCGGTGAGCAGCTCGGAGTCGGTGGTGGCGCCGATGCCGGTGCCGATGCCGGCCGCCGCCGCCGCGGCCGCGAGCTCGGCGGTGTTGACCAGGTTGCCGTTGTGCCCGAGCGCCAGGCCCGTCCCCGCCGGCGTGGTGCGGAAGCTCGGTTGCGCGTTCTCCCAGGTCGTCGAGCCGGTGGTCGAGTAGCGCGTGTGCCCGACGGCGATGTGGCCCTGCAGCGTCGACAGCGTCGCCTCGTCGAAGATCTGGCTGACCAGCCCGAGGTCCTTGTAGACGACGAGGCTGGACCCGTCGCTGACCGCGATGCCGGCGGCTTCCTGCCCGCGGTGCTGCAGCGCGTAGATGCCGAAGTAGGTCAGCTTGCCGACCTGCTCGCCGGGCGCCCAGACACCGAAGACGCCGCAGGCGTCCTGCGGGCTCTTGTCGTCAGGGTTGATGTCGTGGGTGAGCTTGCCGTCGCCTCTCGCCACGGGGCCGAGTCTACGGGTGCGCGAGCTGCCCGCGACCACCCCGGGCGGTGGCGCGCCGACATGGTGCCGCTCAGCTGAGCAGCGGCAGGTAGGGCGTCAGGTCGGCGCGGTTGCCGCTGGCCCGGACGTCGCCGCCGGCGACGGCGTCGGCGAAAGCGCGACGCCCGGTGGCCAGGTGCAACCAGGTGCGCGCGTCGGTCTCCACGACATTGGGCGGAGTGCCGCGGGTGTGCCGCGGGCCGGCGATCGCCTGTACCGCGACGAAGGGCGGGACCCGGATCTCCACCGAGCGCCCGGGCGAGCTGAGCGTCAGCAGCTGCGCGAGGCTGCGCACGGCGGTGCCGAGCGCCGCGCGCGGCGTCGGTGCCGGCTCGCGGTCGGGCAAGCGACCGCGACAGGTCGTCGACGTGCACCACGAGGTCGACGACCCGGGTGGCGACCCAGTCCCGCGCGGTGATCGGCCCGCGCGGGCCGTCCAGGACCGCCCGCTCGGTGGTGTTGTCTGCCGCGGTGCGCACGGCCGTGTCGTCGCGCAGCAACGCGACCAACTCGTCCGGCGTCCGGTCGTCGGTGACGTCGCGGGTGCTCGCCTCGATCGCGGCGACGTCGCGGCGGTAGCGCGCGACGTACTCGGCAGCGTCGACGGCCCGCTGCGTCGAGCGGGTCGACAGGTACCGCGCGAGACCCGTGTGGATCAGCGCGACGTGCCCGACCAGGGTGCGGATGTCCCAGCCAGGCAACACGCTCGGCCGCGTCGAAGTCGTCCGCGGGCACGGCGGCGAGCCAGTCGCCCAGCGCGCTCACCTGCGCCAGGTAGGCGTCCAGGTCGCGCGGGGTCACTTCCCGAAGCGCGCCGGCAGCGTCGCGGACCACGCGGCGCGCAGCGCGCGCAGCGGCACGGTGAACTGGCCCGCGACCTCGAGGTCGGCCCCGAGCAGATCGGTGACGCCGAGGCGCTGCACCGGCAACCCGCGCGCGCGGCACAGTTCGGTGAAGCGCTCGCCGCCCACGCGCGGGACGGTGACGAGAGCGCGGCCGGCGGACTCGCTGAACAGCGTGACGAACGGATCGGCGCCCTGCGGCAGTTCGACGCGCACGCCGCAGCCGTGGCGCAGGCACGACTCGGTCAGCGCGATCGCCAGACCGCCGTCGGCGAGGTCGTGCGCGGAGTCGACCAGGTTCTCGCCCGCGGCGGCCCGGACCACCTGCGCCAGCACCTGTTCGCGGCCGAGGTCGACGCGCGGCGGCAGGCCGCCGAGGAAGCCGTGGACGTGGTTCGCCCACTCGGAGCCGCCCAGCTCGTCGCGGGTGTCACCGAGCAGGAACACCAGCGCGCCGTCGGTGCGAAAGCCCGCCGTGATGCGGCGGGTGACGTCGTCGATGACGCCGAGGACGCCGATCACCGGAGTGGGCAGGATCGGCGAGTTGCCGGTCTGGTTGTAGAAGCTGACGTTGCCGCCGGTGACGGGCGTGCCGAGCACCTGGCAGCCGTCGGCCAGCCCGCGCACCGCCTCGGCGAACTGCCACATGACGCCGGCGTCCTCGGGCGAGCCGAAGTTCAGGCAGTTGGTGACGGCCAACGGTTTCGCGCCGGTCATCGCGACGTTGCGGTACGCCTCGGCCAGCGCGAGCTGCGCGCCGGCGTACGGGTCCAACCGCGCGTAGCGGCCGTTGCCGTCGGTGGCGATCGCGATGCCGCGGTTCGTCGACTCGTCCAGGCGGATCATCCCGGCGTCCTCGGGCTGCGCGAGCACCGTGTTGCCCATGACGTAGCGGTCGTACTGGTCGGTGACCCACGACTTGTCGGCGAGGTTCGGCGCGGCCAGCAACCGCAGCAGCGTGTCGCGTAGTTGCGTACCGGTGCGCGGGCGCGGCAGTCCCGCGCCGTCAACCTGCACCACGGCGTCCTGGTCGAGCGGCCGCTCGACGCGCCGCCGGTACACCGGCCCCTCGTGGGCGGCGGTGCGGGGCGGCAGGTCGACGATCTGCTCGCCGTGCCACGTCATGCGCAGCCGGCCGGTGTCGGTGACCGTGCCGATCACCGTGGCCAGCACGTCCCACTTGGCGGTGACCGCGAGGAAGTCAGCGAGCTTGTCCGGCTCGACGACGGCCATCATCCGTTCCTGCGACTCGCTCATCAGGATCTCTTCGGGCGTGAGCGTGGGGTCGCGCAGCGGCACGCGGTCGAGCTCGACGTCCATGCCGCCGGTGCCGGCCGCGGCGAGCTCGGTGGTCGCACAGGACAGCCCCGCGGCGCCGAGGTCCTGGATGCCGGTGACGAGGTCGGCCGCGAAGATCTCCAGGCAGCACTCGATGAGCACCTTCTCGGCGAACGGGTCACCGACCTGCACGCTGGGCCGCTTGGCCTGGTGCTCGGCGTCGAAGGTGGCGCTGGCCAGCACGGACGCGCCGCCGATGCCGTCGCCGCCGGTGCGCGCACCGAACAGCACCACGTGATTGCCCGGGCCGTCGGCCTTCGCGAGCTTGATGCCGTCGGCGCGCAGCACGCCCACGCACAGCGCGTTGACGAGCGGGTTGCCGAGGTAGGTGTCGTCGAAGGCGAGCTCGCCGCCGATGTTCGGCAGGCCGAGGCAGTTGCCGTAGCCGCCGACGCCGGCGACGATCCCGGGCAGCGTGCGGGCGGTGTCCGCAGCCTTCAACGGGCCGAAGCGCAGGCTGTCGAGCACGGCGATCGGCCGCGCGCCCATCGTCAGGATGTCGCGCACGATGCCGCCGACGCCGGTGGCCGCGCCCTGGTACGGCTCGACGTAACTCGGGTGGTTGTGCGACTCGATCTTGAAGGTGACCGCCCAGCCGTCCCCGACATCGACCACACCGGCGTTCTCGCCCATGCCGACCAGTAGCGCGTCGGTCTTGGGTGCCTTCTCGGCGAACTGCTTGAGGTGCACCCGGGAGGACTTGTACGAGCAGTGCTCGCTCCACATGACCGAGTAGATGGCGAGCTCGCTGGCGCTCGGGCGGCGGCCGAGGATCTCGTGGACGCGGCGGTACTCGTCGTCGGCCATGCCGAGTTCGCGGTACGGCTGGGGCTGGTCGGAGCTCTGCGCGGCCCGCTCGACGGTGTCCAGCGTGCGGGTGGCGGTCACTGCGCTGCCTTCCGGCCGCGCGTCATGCCGGGACGCCGATCAACGAGCGGAAGAAGCCGAGGCCGTCGGTGCCGGGGCCGGTCAACGCCTCGACGGCGTGCTCGGGGTGCGGCATCAGGCCCACGACGTTGCCCGCCTCGTTGGTGATGCCCGCGATGTCGTGATAGCTGCCGTTCGGGTTGCCGGCGTAGCGCACGACCACCCGGCCCTGCGCCTCGAGCTCGCGCAGTGTGTCGTCGTCGGCGACGTAACCGCCCTCGCCGTTCTTCAGCGGGATGACGAGGCTCTGCCGCTCGCGGTACGCCGACGTCCACGCGGTGCGGTTGTTCTCGACGATCAGGTCCTGGTCGCGGCAGACGAACTTGCGGCGGTCGTTGCGGATCAGCGCGCCGGGCAGCAGGTGGGCCTCGCACAGCACCTGGAACCCGTTGCAGATGCCCAGCACCGGCAGGCCGTCGTTGGCGGCAGCGATGATCGAGTCCATCACGGGCGAGAACCGCGCGATCGCGCCGCAGCGCAGGTAGTCGCCGTAGGAGAAGCCGCCGGGCAGGATCACCGCATCGACGTCGTGCAGCGCCGGGTCGGCGTGCCACAGTGCCACCGACTCACCACCGGCGACGCGCACTGCGCGCGCGGCGTCGCGGTCGTCGAGACTGCCCGGAAACGTGACCACACCAACCCGAAACGGCACGGCGTCAGGCTACCGGGCAACGCTCGGTGCGGTTCCGGACACGGGCCTGATCTTCTTCGAACATTGGCGCGGTTGAGTTCGCCCATGGCCAGCGAATGGGCGGAAGCCGCACGGCTCGTGCGCCGCACCGGCTTCGGCGCCACCGGCAACGACGTCGACGCAGCCGTCAAGGAGGGCGCCGCCGCGTATGTCGCCCGCGTGCTCGCCGCCGACCCGGACGCCGACGCGGGCGCCCGACGGACCTCGCCCCCGACGTTCGCGCCCGTCACGCCGGCCGGCAAGGACGCGAGTCACGACGTCAGGAAGGCACGGCGGAAAGCCGTGCGCGGGCAGGACAAGGTGCTCACCGCCTGGTGGCTGCAGCGCATGAGCGCCGTCGAGCAGCCGTTCGGGGAGAAACTGGCGTTCGTCTGGCACGCGCACTTCGCGACGTCGCTGCAGAAGGTGAAGGCGCCGGAGTGGATGCTCGCGCAGAACCAGCGCCAGCGCCGCCTCGGCCGCGGTTCGTTCGACACGCTGGCCCGGACCATGCTGACCGACGCCGCCACGGTGCGCTGGCTCGACGGCGAGCGGAACACCGTCAAGGGGCCCAACGAGAACCTCGCCCGCGAGTACATGGAGATCTTCACGCTCGGGCACGCCGACGGCTACACCGAGAGCGACGTGCGCGCCGGCGCGAAAGCCTTGACCGGCTTGCACATCGACCCGGCCGACGGCTCGGTGTCCGTGCGCCCGCGCCTGCACGACGTCAGCACGAAGACGCTGTTCGGCCGCACCGGCACCTTCGGCGTCGACGACTACGCGAGCCTGGTGCTCGCCCGACCCGGGTGCGCTGACTACATCGTGCGCCGGCTGTGGGGAATGTTCGTGTCGAACGACGCGCCGTCGGACGCGGCACTCGGCCGGTTGCTCGCGGCGTACGGGCCGGAGCACGACCTGCACGCGTTGCTCAACGCGATGTTCACCGACCCGTCGTTCGCGGTGGCTGAGGGCAGCTTCATCATCGGACCGGTCGAGTGGCTCGTCGGTGCGGTCCGGGCGCTGCACGTCGATGTCTCGGGCACGGCACAACAGACGCGGTTGGCTGCCCAGCTGCGGGCGCTGGGCCAGCTGCCGTTCTACCCGCCGAGCGTCGGCGGCTGGCCGTCCGGCCTGGTGTGGATGTCGACGGCCGCCGCCGACCTGCGCTTCAGAGCCGCGACGCTGCTGGTGCCCCACGCGCAACTGCCGTCGCTGACCGGATCCACGATCACGAAGCTCGAGGCGCTCGGCCACCTGCTCGGCGTCGACACGTGGTCGGCCCGCAGCCTGGCCGTGCTCAAGGGCGCGGTCGGCCGTCCGCAGGAGCTGATCCCGATCGCGCTGAACACCCCCGAGTACCTCGTCCACTGACCGGGAGTGCCGTTGCGCGCACATCCCGCCGAAGGAGATCTCGATGGACACCGTCACCCGCCGCCGCTTCCTGCTCGCCTCCGGCGTCGCCGGGGCGGGCGCCCTGGCGGCCGGCGGCATCGCGTCCGTCACGAGCGGGCAGCTGTTCTCCCGCGCGGCAAGCGACCCGCTGCCGAGTGACGCCGCCGTGCTCGTGCTCGTCACCCTCTACGGGGGCAACGACGGCCTCAACACGGTGATCCCGTATGCCGACTCGGCGTACCACGACGCCCGGCCGGACATCGCCTACGCCGAGTCCGACGTGTTGCACAGCTGTCCGACGGCCTCGGGCTGAACCCGGCGCTCAAGGGCATGGCGTCGCTGTGGAAGAGCAAGAAACTGGCGATCGTGCGGGGCGTGGGCTACCCGAACCCGGACTTCAGCCACTTCCGCTCGATGGACATCTGGCAGACCGCATCACCGTCGACACCGGTGAATTCGGGCTGGATCGGGCGCTGGCTCGACGCGAGCGGCGACGACCCGGTGCGCGCGCTGAATGTCGGCACCGTCTTGCCGCCGGCCGCGGTGGGCGTGAAGAGCACCGCAGCGGCACTCGACGCCGGCGGTCGCGGGCAGCTGAGCGCCGCAGCTCGGGTCGGCGGTCACCGGGCTCGGCGCGGCGCAGGCCGGTGACTCGGCCGCCGACGCCACCGTCCGCACGTCCTACCGCGACGAACGGACGGTCGCCAGGACGTTCGCGCCGGTGCTGAGCGCGAACACGGCACCGCCGACGCCGGGCGGCGCGGCCGGCGGGCGCAGCGGCCAGTCGGCGAACGCGCTGAAGCAGCAACTGGACTTCGTCGGGCGCTGCGTCAAGGCCAGGGTGCCGACGCGGGTCTACCTCGTCAGCCTCGGCGGCTTCGACACGCACGCCGGCGAGAAGGCGACGCAGCAGCAGCTGCTGTCGCTCCTGGACGAGGGCGTGTCGTCGTTCGTCACCGACATGGCGAACGACCCGAGCGGCAGGAAGGTGGTGCTGGCCGCGTACTCCGAATTCGGCCGCCGAGTGGCTGCCAATGCCTCGGACGGCACCGACCACGGCACGGCCGGTCCGGTGTTCGTGGCCGGGGCGCCGGTGCGCGGCGGGTTCTACGGCGAACAGCCCAGCCTGACCGATCTCGACGACGGCAACATGAAGGCGAGCGTCGACTTCCGCGCCGTCTACGGCGAAGTGCTCGACCGGGTCCTCGGCACCGACCCGCACCGCGTGCTGGACACCGTGCCGTCGCCGCTCGGTTTCCTGGCCTGAGTGCCCGCAGGTCTACCCAGTAGCGGTCGTGAATCGGCGGCTGATCACGACCACTACTGGGTAGACGTGCGGGAAATGGTGAAGTTCTCGATCACCGGGTTGGCCAGCAGCGTGTCGGCCAGGCGGGTGAGCGTCGCGTCGTCGACGCCGTCGGCGACATCGAGTTCGAAGTGCTTGCCCTGCCGGACGTCGTGCACGCCGTCGATGCCGAGGCGACCGAGCGCACCGACGATCGCCTGGCCTTGCGGGTCGAGGATCTCCGGCTTCAACACGACGTCGACGAACACGCGGGCCACGCGAACCTCCTAGAGCGGTGCGCCAACCCTACCGAGCCGCGGCGGCGCCGCGGCCGTGCCCGCGCTCCCGGCTGTGGTGAAGCTGGCGATGTGCTCAGCCCGACGCAACCAACCCGCCTACCTGTGCGACCTTGTGGTGTGACTTCTCGCGCCCCGCGTCCGGTTCACCCCGCCGCCCGCCGCCGGCTGCCGCTCGCCGCGGCCGTCCTCGCCTGCCTCGCCGTCGCGCTGACGGCCTGCACCGCGTCATCCGGCGCCGGTAACACGACGCACAGCACCAGCGCGGCGGCGCCGTCGTCGAGCGCCATCAGTTCGGTCAACGCGTCGTCGTCGGCCGCCCCCCGACGCCCACTGCGTCATCGTCGTCGACGAAGCCGGCGCTCAAGGCGCTGCACATCGGCCTGAAGTTCAGCGACGGGTCGCACTTCGGGGTCGGCATCCCGGTGATCGCCTTCTTCTCGCACAAGCTGGCCGACGCGTCGGCACTGCAAGAGGCGACGACGCTGACGATCAACAACAAGCCGGTGAGCGGCGCGCGCTGGTACTTCGAACCGGTCACCGGGCAGCCCGGCTACCCCGTCGAGGGCGACCTGCGGCTGAACCGGTACTGGCCGGCGCACTCCTCGATCTTCGTCAGCATCAAGACCAAGGGCCTGTCGGCCGGTGACGGTTACGCCTTCGACGACAGCCTGACCTCCAGCTTCACCACCGGCGCCGCGAACGTGCTGACGGTCAGCAACCACCGCCATGACATCACCTTCGTCAGCGACGGCAAGAAGATGGCCACCTACCCGGTGTCATTGGGCGCGCGGAACACCCCTACGGCGTACGGCACGAAGGTGATCATGGAGAAGGGCCTGAGCATCTGCATGAGCGGGCCCGGCTACCACGAGTGCGGCATCAAGTACACGCAGCGGCTGACCTACGGCGGGGAGTACCTGCATGCCGCGCCCTGGAACACCTACAACATCGAGCACGGCATCAACTCGTCGAACGGGTGCACGAACCTCTACACGAAGGTCGCGAAGACGCTCTACGGGGAGCTCGAGGTCGGCGACGTCGTCAAGTACCCGGACGCCAACGGTCCGGCCATGACGATGGGCGCGGGTTACGGCGACTGGAACGTGCCGTGGTCGCAATGGCTCGGCGGCGGGTACGTCGGGTCGATCTGAGCGCACGTGCTCAGGCGGCGGATCCGGTCCGCAGGCCCGAGGTCGCCCCGGCCACCGCGGCCAGTTCGTCGAGCATCGGCTTGGCCGACTCGGCCACGGCGTCGTTCGGGACGAACTGCGAACCCTCGATCATCGAGCGCACCCAAGGGATCAGCACGACGTCGCCCACCGGGACCATCCGCAGCGCGAGCAGCACGGGCTGCAGGGCGCGCTGCGCCCGCATGCCGCCGGACACGCCGCCGTAGCTGACCGTGCCGACCGGCTTGTACGCCCACTCGCGGTTCAGGTAGTCGATCGCATTCTTCAGCGCGGCGTTGAAGCTGTGGTTGTACTCGGGCATCACGAACACGACCGCGTCCGCGCGGTCGACGATCTCGCTCCAGCGCTTGGTGTGCTCGTGGCGGTAGTCGCCGAGGCGCGGATGAGCGGGTTCGTCCAGCAGCGGCAACGCGATCTCGGCGAGGTCGGCGACCTCGACGTCGAAACCGTCGTGTTCGCGGGCGACGCCGGCGAACCAGTCGGCCACCGGCTTGCCCACCCGGCCCGGCCGGGTGCTGCCGATGACGACGAGCAGGTTCAGGGCGCGAGCATTGTCGTTCACCATGCAACCACCGTAGGACAGCAAGGTTGACGTATCAACTTCTTGTGGGCGGTCCCACACCTGCCACCGAGCCGCCCGGCCCGTCAGCCCGGCCAGTCGGCGAAACGCAGCCCGGTCAGCCGCTCGTAGGCCTCGACGTACCGCGCTCTGGTGGCGGCGACCACGTCGTCGGGCAGCGCGGGCGGCGGCGCCCCGGACGCCCGGTCCCAGCCGGAGTCGGCGCCGAGCAGCCAGTTGCGCACGTACTGCTTGTCGTAGCTCGGCTGCGCGCCGCCCGGCCGCCAGTCGTCGGCCGGCCAGAAGCGCGACGAGTCCGGGGTCAGCACCTCGTCGCCGAGCACCAGGCGCCCGGCGGCGTCGCGGCCGAACTCGAACTTGGTGTCGGCGAGCAGGATGCCGCGCGCGGCTGCCAGGTCCGCGGCGTGGCGGTAGATGCGCAGGGTGAGATCGCGCAGCTGCGCGGCAGTCTCCGCGCCCACCGCGGCCACGACCGCCGGGTAGTCGACGTTCTCGTCGTGCTCGCCGAGCGCGGCCTTCGTCGCCGGGGTGAATATCGGCTCCGGCAGCCGGTCGCCGTCGACGAGGCCCGCGGGCAGCGCGACGCCGCAGACCGCACCGGTGGCGCGGTAGTCGAGCAGCCCCGAGCCCGTCAGGTACCCGCGCGCCACCGCCTCGACCGGCACCATGTCCAGGGGCTCGCACACCATCGCGCGGCCGCGCCACTGCGGCAGCAGCAGCGGGTCGTCGAGGCTGCGCAGGTGATTCGGCACGAGATCGGCCAGCTGCTCGAACCACCACGCCGTCATCGCGGTGAGGATGCGGCCCTTGTCCGGGATCGTGCTGTCGAGCACGAAGTCGAAGGCCGAGATGCGGTCGCTCGCGACCATCACGAGGCGGCCGTCGGCGCTGCGGTACAGGTCGCGGACCTTGCCGCTGTGCACGTGCGTGAGATCGGTCGGTGCGATGTCGTCGGGCACGGCCGAATCGTGTCAGACGGGCAGGCCGCACGCGGCGCGGGAGCCAAGATCGTGCGCGCCGATCCCGCCCCGGCGCCGGTCCGGCCGCGCATCGGCTGCGTGGCCGGACCGCTGCTGTGCGCCGGAGGCGGCACCGCGCTAGAGGCGCCGGGGCCGTCAGGACCACGACCACGGCGTCGATCATCCAGGCGACGTCGACCCGCGGACGAGCAGCCGTTGCCCACCGGCCATAGGATCAGCGTCGGCCCGGCTGAAGCAGGGCTGCGATCTGGCAGCTACCTGCGTGGCATCTACCTGCGGACGGCGATGACGAACGACGACGGCGAGCTCGCCGCACGGGACGTGCAGCTCTACCGCGCGGTACTCCGGTCTCCGGACACCGCCCTGCCCGACATCGTCGACGCCATGCCGGACGACAACGCCGAGCTGGACAAGTCCGTGGCCCGGCTCGCCGACATGGGCCTGCTGCGCAGGGACGGCGACGAGACGCTGACCGCCGTCAGCCCGATGGTCGCCGAGGCCACGGCGCTCGGTGCCGAGGACCTGGAGATCACCGCCCGCCGCGCTGCCCTCGAGCAACGGCGAGACGCCATCCGGCGGCTGGTGCCCGAGTACAACGAGGTGCTGTCCGAGGTCGTGGCCGACCGCAATGTCGACATCGTCGACGCCACTGACGGTGCGTCGATCACCACCACGATGCTGCACTACGCCGAGCAGTGCGAGCAGGAGTTGCTGTCGGTGGCTCCCGGACGGCTGCAGGACAGCCGCGTAATGGCGCTCAACCGCTACCCCGCCGACCGCGGCCGGCGCACGCGTGCGCTGTACCAGCACAGCGCCCTCGGCGACCGCGCGACCCGCGCGCACCTGGATGCGCTGGCCGACAGCGGCGCGCGCATCCGGATGGCGGCAGCCGTCCCCGGGCGGAGCCTGGTCGTCGACCGCTCGGTCGCGTTGCTGCCGGTGCTCGGCGACACCGTCGGTGCCTGCGGCGCCCCGTCGAGCGCGGGCTCGCCGTGGTGCGGGCGGCCAGCGTGATCGCGTGGGTCGTCGCCACCTTCGAGCAGCTGTGGGCCGAGGCCACGCCGCTGGAGGACATCGTCGACCGGCCCGCCGACGCCCACGTGGAACTCGACGGCACGCGCCTGGCGATCCTGCGGCTGATGGCCGAGGGCGAGAAGGACGAGGCGATCTCGCGCCGGCTGTCGATCTCGGTACGCACCTGCCGGCGGCACATCGCCGACTACATGGCGCTGGTCGGCGCCCATAGCCGTTTCCAGGCCGGCGTGATCGCGGCGCGCAACGGACACACCGGGCTCGAGCACACCAGCACATCACCGTGCGCCGTGACCGACGGCGCCGACCGATTCCGGCCGGCGTGCCCTGACGTGACGGTCGCCTGCCGGTAGCGTCGGCAGGCGTGCTGTACGTCGTGATCGTGCTGGTCGTGACGAATCTGGCCGCGCTCGGCGTGCTGGCCTACGTGTGGCTGCGGCCGCCGCCGCAACCGCGCCCGGACCCCCGGCTCGCCACCGCCCTGGACGGCGCGCTCGCCCGGTCGGTGACGCCCACCGGCACCCGCCGGGTGATCTCGGTCGAGATCCTCAACGTCGTCGAGCTCGCCGGCACCCGCGGCCGGCTGGCCGGCTTCGCGGGATCACTCGTCCCTGGGCTGACCGCGCGCATCGTCTACGACCAAACGATCAAGACGATGCGCCGCCAGCTGGAGCGCGAGCAGGTCGTCGCCGACATCCGGATGCACACGCTCGCGCGTCTCGAGCCGGCCCGGCCCACCGCGAAAGCCGCCGCGGACAAGGCCGCCGAGAAGGTCACCGGGGAGAAGCCCGGCGCCGGGTCGACCCCCGACCGCGTCGAGGCCACCACCCGCGACGGCTTGGCCGATCTCGCGGAACCGGGCCCGGCGAGCGGGCGCCCCGAACCGGCGCACCCCGACCGCTGAGCGCGCTTGCCTACTGCGGGGCCGTCCGGCGCCATGGGCGGGCGGCCTCGAGTTCGCGGGCCAGCGCGATCAACTGGCTCTCCGCGCTCGGTTTCGCCACCAGCTGGACGGCCAGCGGCAGCCCGTCCGGCGCCTGCCCCGCGGGCACCGTCATGGCGGGCCAGCCGGCAAGGTTCCACGGCGCCGCGAACGGCGCGTAGCGCACGTTGGCCCAGATGTTGGCGAGCCAGCCGCGCGCCGACCACGCCTTCGCCTCGATCGGCGGCTGGGCGAGCGCGGGTGTCAGCAGCACGTCGTAGTCGGCGAAGAAGTTCTCCACCCGGTGCTGCCAGCGGCGCCGACCGTGCTCACGCGGCAGGCGCGCGGCCAGCACCGCCCGGCCGAGCGCGGCGTGCCGTGCCGTGCGCACGGCGAGTTGCCGCGGGTCGCGCAGCAGCTCGGCATCGCGCGCGGTGCCGGCGCTCCACCGCGCCATCTCGCGCAGGGCCAGCATCTGGCCGTAGGGCGGGTCGGCCGCGGTCACCGTGTGCCCGGCGGCGCGCAGCAGGTCGGCGGTCTCGGTCGTCGCCGCCTTCCAGTGCCTGTCCAACGGCATGCCCTGCGCGGGCACGGCCGTCGACACCGCGATGCGCAACGTGCCCGTCGATGTGCGCCGCGCCAGACCCGGGCGGCCGGCCAGGACCGCGAGCATCAGCGCGGCGTCGTCGACCGTCGTGGCCAGCGGGCCGTTCTCGGCCATGTCGAACCACGACCCGTTGCCCAGCTGCGCAGGCACGACACCGAGACCTGGCTTGATGCCGACCAACCCGCAGCACGCCGCCGGGATGCGGATCGAGCCCATGCCGTCGTTGCCGTGCGCTAGTGCCACCGTGCCGGCCGCGACCGCCGCCGCCGAGCCGCCGGAGGACCCACCCGGTGTACGCGTGGTGTCCCACGGGTTGCGGGTGATCCCGAACGTCGAGTCGGTGGCGCCGAACACGCACAGCTCGGGCACCTTGGTGATGCCGACGACGACGGCACCGGCCGCACGCAGCCGTCGCACGACCTCGTGGTCGGCGCGTTGCGGCGTGGGGTCGCTGGCCGCACTGCCGTTGCGCATCGGCTCGCCTGCGACCGCGACGTTGTCCTTGATCGCCACCGGCACCCCGGCCAGCGGCAGGTCCCCGAGATCCGCGCGCGCGTCGAGTGCATCGGCCTCGCGCAGCGCGGCGAATGCACGCACGACCTGGTAGGCGCCGAAGCGGTGGTCGACGTCCTCGATGCGTTGCAGCGCGTCCTCGGCCGCGCGGCGCGCGGTCAGCGTCCCGCTGCGGACGGCGGCGGCGATGTCGACGGCGGTAGGGCTGACCGGGTCCATCCCCGCACGCTATCGGCCCGCCAGTGATGACGAGGTCGTGAACCCTACGGGCATCGGTTGGCGTTGTCGGACCAGTGGCGTAGGAAGGAACAGCACGACGAGGACGGGTGCGCTCAACCCGAGCAGCCCGCCCCCGCACCGACCCGCGGCCGACCATGTCGGCCGGTCCGGACCTGGAGGGGGCGGATGACCGCTCGATTTTTCCCGGCTGCGCCCGAGAAGCCTTGCCAGCCCGACGATGCCGTGCACCAGCCGGCCCGCGCAGTCGACGCCGCCCGCGCGCACATCGCCGCGGGCGCCCTGCGCGACGAGACGGCCGCCACCCGCGGCGCGCAGCGGGTGGGCCTCGAACTCGAGATGCACCTCGTGGATCTCGCCGATCCCGGCCGCCGCCCGACCTGGCCGAAGGTCCTCGAGCTCACCACGGGCCTGCCGCCGTTGCCGGCGGGCAGCGCCGTCACCCTCGAACCGGGCGGTCAGATCGAACTGTCCGCGCCGCCGGCGCCGGACGTCAGCACGGCCGTCGCCGGCCTGCTGGCGGATCGTCGGGCGCTGGCGGGCGCGCTCGCCCCGGCCGGCTTCGGCGCGGCGTCGTTGGGCGCCGACCCCGCCCGGCCGGTCCAGCGGATCAACCCGAGCGCGCGCTACCAGGCGATGGAACAGCACTTCGCGGCTCTCGACTGTCTCCGACCGGGGCGGGCGATGATGTCGGCGACGGCGGCGCTGCAGCTCAACGTGGACGCCGGACCGGCCGAGCGCTGGGGCGAACGGCTCGGGCGCATCCGCGATCTGGCGCCGGTGCTCGTCGCGATGTCGGGCTGCTCGCCCTACCTCGGCGCGGCGTCGTCGGGATGGCGCTCGATGCGCCAGCAGGCGTGGCACGGCATCGACCACAGCCGCAGCGACCCGGTGTCCGGCGACGACCCCGCCGACGCGTGGGCCACCTACGCACTCAACGCGCCGGTGATGCTCGTGCGCGACGGCGCCGGTGCACTGCCGATGCTGACGAGGGTCCCGCTGGCGTCCTGGCTGGACGGGTCCGCGCCCATGCCACGGCGGCCGACGCTCGACGACGTCGACTACCACCTGACCACCCTGTTCCCGCCGGTCCGCCCCCGCGGCTACGTCGAGATCCGCTGTCTGGACGCGGTGCCCGACCGCTGGCTGCCCGGCCTGACGGCCATCGCGGTGACGCTCGTCGACGACCCGGTGGCCGCCGCGCAGGCTGCTGAACTGTGCGTGCCCATCCGCGACGCGCGCGCCGCGGCCGCACGCGACGGGCTGGCCGACCCCGCGATCCGCACCGCGGTACGCGGCTGCGTGCAGGCGGCGCTGGACCGCGTGCCGGCCGCGCTACGGCCCGACGCCGAGCGGTTCGCCGAGTTGATCGACGCCGGCCGCACGCCCGGCGACGACGTCCGTGCCCGCATCGAGGCCGCCGGTCCGCTCGCCGCGCTGCGCGACGCCGCGTCGTTCCAGGAGGTCGCCGCATGACGCACCCGGCACCCACCGCAGAGACCGTCGCGCACGCGCTCACCGCGGCCCGCGCGCGCACCGCGCAGCTGACCGACGTGGACACCGCGGAGCTGACCCGCCAGCACAGCCCGCTGATGAGCCCGCTGGTGTGGGATCTCGCGCACATCGGCCAGCAGGAGGACCTGTGGCTGCTGCGCGGCGGCGATGCCGCGGCCCAGGGCGTGCTGCCCTGCGCCGTCGAGAAGCTGTACGACGCCTTCGAGCACCCGCGCGCCGAGCGGGTCACGCTGCCGCTGCTGACCCCGCACGAGGCCAGGGCGTTCCTCGACGACGTCCGCGCCCGGGTGTTCGCCGGGCTGGACCGGCTCCGCACCACCGAGCAGCCGGACACCGCAGGCCGCACCGGCGCCGACGCGCTGTTCCCGTTCGTCATGGTCGAGCAGCACGAACAGATGCACGTCGAGACGATGCTCGCCACGCACCAGCTGCGCGAGGGCGAGCCCGTGCTCGGCGCCGGCGCGGACCTGCCGCCCGGACGCGCAGTGCCGCACGATTCGGTGCTCGTGCCCGCGGGTGAGTTCGTCCTCGGCGTCGACGGCACCGACGAGCCCTGGTCGCTGGACAACGAACGGCCCGCGCACCGCGTGCAGCTGCCGGCGTTCCGGATCGGCCGGGTGCCGGTGACCAACGCCGAGTACCGCCGCTTCGTCGAGGCCGGCGGCTATGCGCAACCGCAGTGGTGGTCGGCCGGCGGCTGGGCCCATCGCACCGCGACAGGCCTCCAGCGCCCGCAGTTCTGGACGCCGGACAACGCGGCGCGGCGCCGCTTCGGGCTCGTCGAGGAGCTGCCCGGCGACGAGCCGGTGCAGCACGTGTGCTTCTTCGAGGCGCAGGCCTACGCCCGCTGGGCCGGCGCCCGGCTGCCCACCGAGCAGGAGTGGGAGAAGGCATGTGCGTGGGACCCGGCGAGCGGGCGGCGGCGGCGTTGGCCGTGGGGCGACGCCCCGTGGACACCCGCGCTGGCCAACCTCGGCGGCGCGGCCCTGCGGCCGGCGGCGGCCGGCGCGTATCCCGCCGGGGCGTCGGCGTACGGCGTCGAGCAGTTGATCGGCGACGTCTGGGAATGGACGTCGTCGTCGTTCGAGCCGTGGCCCGGCTTCCGGCCGATGCTCTACCGGCAGTACTCGGCACCGTTCTTCGGCTCGCCGGATGCGTACCGGGTGCTGCGCGGTGGGTCTTGGGCGGTCGGCGGCAACACCATCCGTCCGTCGTTCCGCAACTGGGACCTGCCGATCCGCCGGCAGATCTTCGCCGGCTTCCGGCTCGCGTGGGACGCCGACGACCCGGGGCGGGGCGGCGCCGGTGTGTAGGCACGTCGCGTGGCTCGGTGCGCCGCGCAGCGTCGCGTCGCTGGTACTCGATCCGCCGAGCGGCCTGCTCCACCAGAGCTATGCACCACGCCGGCAGAAACGTGGTGTCGTCAACGCGGACGGATGGGGGGTCGGCTTCTACGCCCGGGACGAGTCGGCGCCGCGGCGCTGGCGCTCGGCGCGCCCGCTGTGGGGCGACGCGTCGTTCGCCTCGATGGCGCCGGTGCTGACGTCGGGCGCGATCCTCGCCGCGGTGCGCTCGGCGAGCACCGGCATGCCGATCGACGAGTCCGCCGCCGCGCCGTTCACCGACGGCCGGTGGCTGCTCTCGCACAACGGCCGCGTGGAGCGCGCCGTGCTGCCCGACCACGGCGACGCCGAGTCGGCGTGCGACTCCGCCCGACTGGCGGCGCACGTCTTCCGGTCGGGCGCCGCGGGCGTCGCCGACACGATCCGCGACGTCGCGCGCGCGGACCCCGACGCGTACCTGTCGGTGCTGCTCACCGACGGCAGCCGCATCCTCGGGGTCACCTGGGGCGACGAGCTGAGCTACCTCATCGAGCCGGACGGCGTCGTCGTCGCGTCCGAGCCGTGGGACGACGACCCGCGCTGGATCGACGTCCCCGACCACCACCTGATCGACGTGACGTCCGCGGGCGTCGCCGTCACCGAGCTGAAGGGCTGAGCGGCATGGAGATCTACCTCGACCCCGGCGCGCTGAGCGCGCAACTCGCCGCTGACGTGCGCGCCGGGCTGAGCGCCACGCCGAAGACGTTGGCGCCCAAGTACTTCTACGACGCGCGGGGCAGCGAGCTGTTCGACGAGATCACCCGGCTGCCGGAGTACTACCCCACCCGCGCCGAGCGCGCGATCCTGCAGACGCACGCGGCCGACATCGCCACCGATACCGGCGCGCGGACTCTCGTCGAGCTCGGTAGCGGCACGTCGGAGAAGACCCGGCTGCTGCTGCGCGCCCTGAGCGACACCGGCACGCTGGAACGCTTCGTGCCGTTCGACGTCGACCCGGCGGTACTCAAGGACGCCGCGGCGGCCGTGTCGGGAGAGTTCCGCGGCGTCGACGTCGCCCCGGTGGTCGGCGACTTCGAGCAGCACCTGGGCCAACTGCCGCACCACCCACGCCGCCTCGTCGCGTTCCTGGGCTCGACGATCGGCAACCTGGAACCCGCGCAGCGCGCCCGGTTCCTGACCGAGCTGCGAGCCACCCTGACCGACGGCGACGCACTGCTGCTCGGCACCGACCTGGTGAAGTCGCCGCAGCGGCTGGTCGCGGCCTATGACGACGCAGCCGGGGTGACCGCGGCGTTCGACAAGAACGTGCTGCACGTGATCAACCGGGACCTCGACGCCGACTTCGACCCGGACGCGTTCGAGCACCTGGCCGTGTGGGACGCCGCGAACGAGTGGATCGAGATGCGGCTGCGCTCGCGTGCGGACCAACTCGTGCACGTACGCGCACTTGACCTGGACGTGCGCTTCGCACGTGGCGAGCAGATGCGCACCGAGATCTCATCGAAGTTCCGCCGCGAGCGAGTGACGGCCGAACTCGCCGCCGCGGGGCTGCACCTGACGCAGTGGTGGACCGATCCGGCCGGGGATTTCGCGCTGTCGCTGTCCTTCCCCCACTGACTCCAGCCCCGCACGACCGGCGGCGGCACCCGGTGCAACCGCACGCGGTCGCAGCGACGAATATCGGGATGTGACGTCCGCGCCGCCCACCCGCACCGACCGGACGTACCACGCCGTCATCGGGCTGTTCCGCGTCGTGTTCCGGGCGCTCGGCCTGCGTTTCGACGTCCGCGGCGCGGACCACATCCCCGCCCGTGGCGCCGCCTTGCTGGCCAGCAACCACCTCAGCTATCTGGACTTCACCTTCGTGGGTCTCGCCGCGCGCGAGCGGCACCGACTGGTGCGCTTCATGGCGAAGAAGTCGACGTTCGACCACGGGGTGTCCGGGCCGCTGATGCGCGCCATGGACCACATCCCCGTCGACCGCGAGTCTGGGGCGGCGGCGTACCGCAAGGCCGCGCGCCGGTTGGCCGCCGGCGAGCTCGTCGGCATCTTCCCCGAGGCGACCATCAGCAGGTCATGGACGCTGAAGTCGTTCAAGTTGGGCGCCGCCACGCTCGCGGTGCGCGAGAGCGTGCCGCTGATCCCCGTGGTGGTGTGGGCACCGCAACGGACCTTCACCGTCGACCGGCACTACAGCCTGCGTCGCGGCAAGACGATCATGGTGCTGGTCGGGGCGCCGATCGTCGCCCGCCCCGACGACGACCCGCGCGACGTCGACCGCACCCTGCGCCGCCGGCTGGACGACCTGCTCGACGCCGCCTGCGATGACTACCCGGACGTCCCGGCGTCCGACCACGACCTCTGGTGGCTGCCGGCCGCGCGCGGCGGGACGGCGCCCGACCTCGAGCAGGCCGCGCTGGCCGAGGACGCCGCCCGCGCGCGCCGGTCCGCGAAGAAAGCGAAGAAAGCGACGTAGGCGTCGTCAGTGCCCGGGGTGCGGGACCGTGACCGCGCACTGGTGATGTGCAGGCGGGGTGTCGGCGCCTGCCGCCTGCGGCTCGGTCGCGGACCCGGCGCCAGGGGGCGCCCCGTCGGCCGGACCGGTGGCCGCGGTGGCGACCGGCGAGTCCGCCGGCCCGCGGATGAGCAGCGCGGACAGCACGCCACCCAGCGCGAACAGGCACCCCGCGATGATCACGGCGTGATGGAACCCGGTGGACAGCTGCGCCGGGTGCAGGTAGGTGTGCGACGTGATGCCGGCCAGGCCCGGCAACACGGCGACCGCGAGCAGGCCGCCGGCCCGGGCGATGTCGTTGTTCACCGCCGACGCGATGCCGACCTGACGTGCTGGTGCCGCGGCGAGCGCCGTGGCGGTCAGCGGCGCGACGGTGGCGGACAACCCGAGGGCGAAGACGACCACGCCGGGCAGGACGTCGAGCACGTACGACGCGTGCGCGCCGATCCGGCTCAGCAGCACCAGCCCCGTCCCGCCGACGAGGGGGCCGACGGTCATCGGCAGGCGCGGGCCGATGCGCTGCGCGAGGCGGCCCATCCGCGCGGACAGCGTGAGCATCACCACGGTCACCGGCAGCAGCGCGCTGCCCGCGGCCACCGGGGCGAAGCCGGACACCTTCTGCAACTGCACGGGCAACAGGAACAGTGCGCCGGCCAGCGCCGCGTAGACCACCAGGGTGACGCCGTTCGCGGCGGCGAACTCGCGATCGCGGAACAGCCCCAGCGGCATGATCGGGTTGCGAGTTCGCGCCTCGGTGATCACGAACGCGACGAGCAACGCCACGCCGGCAACGCCGGTGGCGACCAACGGCGCTGACCACCCGCGTTGCGGGCCTTCGGTCAGCGCGAAGACGCCGGCGGCCAGGCCGAGCGCGGCGAGCAGCACGCCAGGCACGTCCAGGCGGCCGGTGGCCTCCTCATCACGTGTCTCGGGCACGAAGCGTGCGGACAGCACGATCACCAGCAGAGCCAGCGGCAGGTTGAGCAGGAACACGAGGCGCCAGCCCCAGGGCGCGACCCCGACCAGCACGCCGCCGAGCACGGGGCCGATAGCCGTGGCGATGCCGCCGAGCCCGGACCACGAGCCGACGGCCGCGGCGCGGTCCTCCTTGCGGAACACCGCTTCCAGGATGGCGAGCGAACCGGGGGTCAGCAGCGCGGCACCCACGCCCTGCAAGGCACGCATCCCGATCAGCAGCGCGGAGTCCGGGGTCACCGCGCAGCCCAGCGACGCTGCCATGAACCAGATGACGCCGATCACGAAGACGCGCCGGCGGCCCAGGCGGTCGCCCAACGCGCCGCCGAGGAGGAGCAACCCGGACAGCGCCAGCGTGTACGCGTTGACCGTCCACTGCAGCGCGGTCAGCCCCGCGCCGAGGTCGCGGCCGATGCGCGGCAGCGCGATGTTCACGACCGTGCCGTCGAGCATCGCCATGCCGCTGCCGAGGATCGTCGCCGCCAACACGCCGCGGCCCTGCCGCGAGCGCAGCACGAGATCGGGAGCGGCGCCGGGCACGAGACGAACGGTAGCCGGTTATCCGCTTAACCCGGCGGCGCCGGCCGTCTGCGCGCGGGGCGCCGACGGGGTGCGGCGCCGACAGGGAGAATGGCGCGGTGGTCCGCTTCGAGCAGGTCCGGCACCGGCCGCCGACGCCGTTGGCCGCCCGGCGCGAACTCGTCGTCGCCTGCGCGCCGATGCGCAGCAACGTGAACGTGTCGACGATCGTGCGCACCGCCGGCTGTTGCGGCGTCGAACGGATGATCGTCTGCGGCCATGCCCGCATCGACCGCACGGTGGCTCGCGACGGCGCCGACGCGGTGCGCCTCGAGGTGCGCAACTCGCTACCGCCGGTGCTGCGCAGTCTGCGCGCCGACGGCTACCGCATCGTCGGTCTGGAGCAGACGACGAACTCGGTGCTGTTGCCGGACTACGTGTTCCCGGCGCGCACCGCACTCGTGATCGGCAACGAACGTGCGGGCCTGAGCGAGGCCGAGCTGGAGCAGTGCGACGACTGCGTCGAGATCCCCGTGTGGGGCCTGCCGTACAGCTACAACGTCGCGACGGCGACCGCGATGGCGCTCTACGAGTACTGCCGCCAGCACCCGTCCTGAGCTGGCGAAGTGCAGGCCGTGGTCAGCGCAGGTGGCCGCCCAGTTCGAGGACGGCCAGTTCGTCGCGTGACGAGCCGAGGCGCTTGGTCCACGAAGTACCGAACCCGGCCAGCCGCGCGGCGTCGGCGTACTCGGCCTGCTCCAGCAGCCACCCGGCCTCGGCGTAGCGCGGCGCGAGCACTTGGGACACGGAGGCGGGTGTCGGTTCGGCCGTCTCGCCGACCTCGGGCACGGGCGGGCGCCACGCGTGCAGGTTCAGCGTGATGACGAACGCGGCCCCGGGCGCACCGGCGGCGCGCAGCCCGCGCAGGACATCGACGTCGGGCGCCGCCAGCGCACGCAGCAGGCTCCCCCACGGCATCAACACGTGGATCTCGTCCGCGCCGCGCAGCAGGGGTGGCACCTGCTCGGCGGCGGCCCAGACGAACAGCGCGTTGGGCACCCCGCCGCGGGCAGGCTTGCGCGCGGCCGCCAGGGACGTGGCGCGCAGGGCGTCGGGCGCGGCATCGATGCCGACCACCAGCGCGTCCGGACGGGCCCGCGCGACGGTCAGCACGTGCTTGCCGTCACCGGTGCCGACATCGAGCACCAGCGCCGCATATCGCGCGCGCAGGGCCGCGAAGGCCGCCGAGTCCAGCTCGCGGACGCTCTTGCCGACGACCTGCCGCACCGGGCAACCCTAGGCTGGGCCGGTGCGGCTGACCGGACGGGGCGACGGCGCGATCCGCGCCACCCACGCCAAGACGATGGAGCTGACGCCGGATCCGTCCATCACCGCGCGCGCCACCTGCGTCGTGGCGGTCGACGTGCGCCCGCAGCGCGGCGAGCCGCTGCCTGCCGGCCCGGTGACCATCACGATCAGCGCAGGCGAGCAGTCCTTCGACTTCGACGCGCACGCGAACTCGTCGTGGCGCAGCGACGGTCCGGCCGTGATCCGGCGCAGCGCGCTGGCGCTGCCCGGCACCGCGGCCACCTGCGCGACGGCGTCGTCGGCGGACCTGCCGCGGGAGCTGGTCGCGGCCTTGCAGGCGCCCGGCACGCAGGTCGACGTCGAGATGCGCCCGCGACGCGGGCTCAGTGCGCTGGTGCTGTTCGCGGCGGGCGACGCCACGGTGCCCGACCCGCGGCTCGCGGCCGAACTGGCCGTCGCGGACGCGATCGTCGCCGAGGACCAGGGCGCGCGCGCCGCGATCGCGCTGGTCGGCGCGGGCGTCGAGCTGCTGGACCCGCGCAGCTCGACGGCGTTGCCACACGGTCGGGTGCTCGTCGTCGCGAGCGCCGACCTACCCGGCGCGACGCTCGACCCGGCGTTGCTGGACGGCCGCCCGGGCGAGGCGGTAGGGCTACCTGCCCGGTTGGCGGTCGCGGCCGCGTCCGCCTCGCGCGCACCGCTGACCTTCGCGCCGCGCGGCACCGACGCCCGGGCAGCGCTGCGCGACACGCCCGCGGGCCACCGCCTGGTGGTGGCGACACCGCCCGACGGGTTGACGGCGCTGCGGGCCGAGGTCGCCGACCTGCGCGACGACGCGGCGGTGGTGATCGCGCAGCAGTACACGCAACCGGTGCGCCTGCAGCCCGGCGTGCCGGCGGTCACGGCCGGGCAGGGCGTCGTGCACGTCTGCGTCGAGCCCTCGGCCCATTCCGGCGACGCGCTCGACCCTGCGGTGCGCGCGGCGATCCGCGCGCTGCTCGCCGACGATGTCGCCACGCGCACCGCTGCGCGAGCGCTGGCCGAGCTGACCGGCTGGCCGCGCCGGCGTGCGTACGACGCCGTCCTGCGCGTCGAGCGGCCACACTGACGCGCGGTTGCGATCACATCACGCAGTGATCAATGTCGTGGCCGGCGTCGGTGGCTGCTGGTATCGATGACGCGTGCGTCGATGGGGTGCCCTGCTGATCGTCGCCGCACTCCTGACGGGGTGCGCGATGTCGGTACCGATCCCGGCCCCGGCGCACCCGCCGGTAACGCACAGCGCCACGTCAGCCGCGCGGTCCACAGCGCCGCGTCGGCCGCGCCGCCCGCATCGCACGCAGCACCGGTCGCCGCACTCGACCAGCGCCTACCCGCCGGGCGCATCGACTGCGGCGGGCTCGGCGTCGGCCACCCGCGCCGGGTCAGTCGATCCTCGGCCGCGAGCGCGTCGTCGCCGACTACGGGGCGCCGGGCAGCGGCGCGCTCGGCGTCCTGGGCCGGGGCACGCCGGAGCAGGCGGCCCGCGCGGTCATCACCCGGCGCCGCGGGCTACGAGCACTTCGGCGAGCCGGTGCTGCCCGCCATGGAGCTGATCGCGACCGTCGCGCGCAGGGCGCCCGGCGCGTCCCACACCTATTCGGCACCGGTCCCGCTCGCGCAGGTGCGCAGCTATCTCGACGTCGCCCACGAGCACCACATGCTGCTGATCCTCGACCTGCAGCCCGGCCGCGCCTCGTTCGCGTCCCAGGCAAAGGCGTTGGCGCCCGTGCTGGTCGACCCGTCGGTCGGTCTCGCGCTGGACCCGGAGTGGCAGGTCGGCCCCGGCGGGCGCCCGGGCAACGGGTCGATCGGCGCACAGCTCGGCGGCCGGGATCAACGACACGACGGCCTGGTTGTCGCAGCTGGTGCGGGCACATCACCTGCCGGACAAGCTCGTGGTGGTCCACGAGTTCACGTCCTCGATGCTGCCCGACCGGCAGCACATCAGCCAGCACCCCGGCGTCGAGATGGTGCTGCACGCCGACGGCTTCGGGGGCCCGAGCCACGAAGATCCACGTCCTGCACTCAGCTGCGCTTCCCGAGCCCGCCGTTCGGCGTCGGCTTCAAGCTGTTCCTGACGCAGGACTCGCGGCTGATGTCGCCGCGCGAGGTCATGCAGCTGCGCCCGCGCCCCGACGTCGATCACTTATCAGTGAGCGGCGGTCGGACACCGGCTGCGGCAACGTCAGCTCCTGCCAGCCGTCGGGCAGCCACGGCGTGCGTGACCATGTCGCGTGCAAGCGCCCCGGGCTGCGTCGTCAGCAGCTGGCCGAAGACCGTCCCGTAGATCTCGCCGGCCGACCGGGTGTCGGATCACCAGCGCGTGCAGGTCGTCCGCGGGCTCCTCGGACGTCAGGACGGCCCGCCAGTCCTCGGCGGCGAAGCGCGGCGCGTAGCGGCGCCCCTTGGGTGTGTCCGGGTCGATGCCGCTGGAGGTGAAGACGTGCATGCCCGGGGTGAGGTCGTGCCGGTCGAGCTGCGCCCCGGCTCGCCGGTCCACGTCCAGGCGACGACACCGGCCGGGCCGGCGAGGACCAGCGTGAAGCTCGCCATGTCGCCGTGCTCGACGTGCGCGGGCCACACGTCGCCGTGCTCGAGCGCCGCCAGCGGCAGGACGCCGCGCGACGGCGTGCCGGTGCGCCGCTCGGTGCGGTTGAGCACCAGCGCCGTCGTGCCGGCCGCGACGTCTGAGACGCACCAGCTGCCGCCGGCCACCCGGTCACGTCCGCCGACAACGCCGGGCGACTCGGGCCACCACGCGCCCGGCTCGTCGAACTCGCGCGACATCACCTCGTCGCGGACCGCCAGGATCTGCACCGCGTAGTCCGGCCGCCACTGCGTCACCACGGTGCACATCGGGCACACCGTAACCCGCCCGGGCGGAGGGCGAGGGATTCGAACCCTCGGTCAGGGATCACCTGACAGCGGTTTTCAAGACCGCCGCACTCGGCCACTATGCGAGCCCTCCAGTGCCCGCGAGGCTACCGTCGCGCCGGCGGCAACCACGCCAGATGCCGGCCCGCTAGGGCTGTGGTGCACGTCCCAGAAAAACGGAGTGACCGACTCCGCATCCGCGTGTACGGTGGTCAACGGATCCGGAGCAGCCGCCTCCGGTACGTTACGGAAAGGTTTCCCCGAGATGGCCACCACCACTGTGAGTGCCGGGTCCGGCACCGCGCCGTCGCTGACGAAAGGCGCGGGGGGCGCCGCCGGCCATGCCAAGCGCTGGTGGGTCCTCGCGGTGCTCGGCGTCGCGCAGTTGATGGTCGTGCTGGACGCGACCGTCGTGAACATCGCGCTGCCCACCGCGCAGACCGACCTCCACTTCTCTGACAGTTCCCGGCAGTGGATCGTCACCGCGTACGCGCTGGCGTTCGGCTCGCTGCTGCTGATCGGCGGGCGCATCGCGGACGTCGTCGGGCGCAAGTGGGTCTTCATCGTCGGCATGATCGGGTTCGCACTTGCGTCGGCCGTCGGCGGCGCCTCGGTCGACGTCGGCATGCTGATCGCCGCCCGAGCGGTGCAGGGTCTGTTCGCGGCACTGCTCGCCCCGGCGATCCTGTCGCTGCTGACCACCACGTTCACCGACCCCGCCGAGCGCAACAAGGCGTTCGGCATCTTCGGCGCGATCGCCGGCTCGGGTGCGTCGTTCGGGTTGCTGCTCGGCGGCGTGCTGACCGAGTACGCGAACTGGCGCTGGACGCTGTTCGTCAACCTGATCTTCGCCGTCATCGGCATCTTCGGCGGCATGTCGCTGCTCGAGCACAGCCGTGCCGACGACCGCCCGAAGCTCGACATCCCCGGTACCGTCCTGGTGTCCGGCGGCCTGTTCGCGCTGGTCTTCGGCTTCTCGCACGCCGAGACCGACGGCTGGGCCAACGGTGTCACCATCGGCTTCCTGGTCGCCGCCGGGCTGCTGTTGATCGCGTTCGTCGCGACGCAGCGCCGCTTCACCGAACCGCTGCTGCCGTTGCGCATCGTCACCGACCGCAACCGCGGGGGCGCCTACCTGGCGATGTTCATCTCCGCCGTCGGCATGTTCGCGGTGTTCCTGTTCCTGACGTACTACCTGCAGCGCACCCTGGGCTACAGCGCGGTCATGACGGGCACCGCGTTCCTGCCGATGACCGGTGTGCTCGTGGTGGTCGCCGGCGTGGGCAGCACCCTGCTCGTCTCGCGGGTCAGCTCGAAGATCCTCATCCCGCTCGGCATGCTGCTCGCGGCCGCCGCGATGTACCTACTGACGAACATCGGCGTCGACACTTCTTACGTCTCGCACGTCATGCCGGCGCTGCTGCTGCTCGGCGCCGGGCTGGGCCTGGTGTTCGCGCCCGGCTTCAGCCTCGCGACGCTGGGCGTGCGTGCCGAGGACTCCGGCGTCGCGTCGGCGATGGTCAACACCGCGCAGCAGGTCGGCGGCTCGGTCGGTACCGCGCTGCTGAACACCATCGCCGCCAGCGCCGGCGCAGCCTGGGCCACCGCGCACGCGGCCGCGTGCACACACCGCGCAGGCGCGCCAGGCTCCTGCAGGCCAACGCCGCGGTGCACAGCTACACGGTGAGCTTCTGGTGGGCGACGGCGATCTTCGCCGCCGGTGCGGTGATCTCGGCGATCGTGCTGCGGCCCGGCGTGCCCGACTACGGACCCGCCGCCG
This sequence comes from uncultured Actinomycetota bacterium, assembly GCA_963711775.1. Taxonomy (GTDB): domain Bacteria; phylum Actinomycetota; class Actinomycetes; order Mycobacteriales; family Jatrophihabitantaceae; genus Jatrophihabitans. Next base: position 189,106 of record CAVQFH010000001.1, read on the forward strand.
CCACCTCGGGCGTCGCCGCCTGAGCAGGCATACCGTGAACGCGATTGCGGACGGGAGGTAGCCATGACCAGCGTCGACCACGCGGTCGAGCAGGCGACACCGGACGACGCCCCGGCCGCCTCCCGGCCGATGCGCAAGGACGCCGCGCGCAACCGCGAACTGCTGCTCGCGGCGGCGCGCGACGTGTTCGGCGAGCGCGGGCTCGACGCCAGCCTCGACGACGTCGCGGCCCGCGCCGGCGTCGGCGTGGGCACCGCCTACCGGCACTTCGCCAACAAGTACGAGCTCGCGAAGGCGATCCTGGGCGAGCGCATCGAGCAGATGTGCGCGCTCGCCGACTCCTGCGCCGCCGCGCCGGACGCCTGGCAGGGCCTGATCGCCTTCGTGCAGGGCGCCGCTGACGCGCAGACCGCCGACCGCGGCCTGCGCGAGGTCCTGATGGGCGCGCACGACCAGCAGCAGATGGACCAGGTCCGCGACAGGATGACCGAGCCGCTGCGCACGGTGGTCGAGCGTGCCAAGGCCGCCGGCTCGCTGCGCCCGGATGCCGAGGCCAGCGATCTCGGCATGGTGGTGCTGATGCTGTGCACCGTCGCCGACGTCACCGCCGACGTCGCGCCCGAACTGTGGCGCCGCTACCTGCCGATGCTGCTCGACGGCTTGCGCCCCGGCGCCGAACTGCCGGTGCCGCCGCTCGACGAGCAGCAGTTGCACACCGCGTTGAGCACCCACAAGCACCGCATGCAGGGCGGCGGCGAACCCTGCCGCTGACCGGCGGTCAGGGGTCGAGCAGCTTGTGCCGCAGGGCCGCGGCGTCGTCGTCGGTCCAGCCGTGCTGGCGCAGCCATGCCGACGGCCCGCCGTACCGCTGGTCCAGCGCCTCGAGGAAGTGCCACATCGTCTCGGCGCGCGGGCGGTGCTTGTCGGGGTCGGACTCGTCGATGTCGCCGGCGTACGTCGCCCGCGCGTACAGCCGGGCGAAGATCGCGTCGATGGCTTCTGCGCTGCGCACGTAGTCCTCGACGACGGCCTCGCGGGTGACCCCGACCTCGGCCAGCGCGAACGCCACCACCACCCCGGTGCGGTCCTTACCCGCTGCGCAGTGCACCACCACCGCGCCGTCGGCCCCGGCGATCAGCCGCAGCGTCGCGAGCACCGAGTCCGGCCGCTCGTCGAGGTAGCGCAGGTAGACCTCGGCCGCCTCGAACCGCTGGCCGCGGCTCTGCCACGGCAGCACGACCGGCGCGTCGTCATCGGTCCGGGCCGCGTCCGTGGTGGTGCCCGCCTCGGGGAACAGCGAATGGTGCTGGACGTCCACCCGCGCGTCGGCGTGCATCGGGCCGGGGCCCTCGTGCTCGACCTCCACGCCCGTGCGCAGATCGGCCACCGCACGGACGCCGACGTCCTCGACCAGCTCCCGCACGTCGGCGTCGGTGAGCTCCTGCAGGTTGGCCGAGCGGATCAGCCGTCCCGGCTGCACCGCCCGTCCGTCCTCCGTGGGCAGGCCGGCCACGTCGCGGACGTTGTCCGCCCCGGCGAGGTCGATCCAGCGCGCGTCGCTCACGTCGACCGAGCGTACGGGCGACCGTCAGAAGGACTCGGCGTCGACGTCCATCAGCACGTTGTCGGTGGCTTCGGCGACGGCCCGCCGCGCGGCGAGGTCCGGCAGCACGGTGGTGGCGAAGAAATGCGCCACCGCCGGCTTGCCGGCGTAGAACGCACGATCCCCCGCGGACAGCCCGTTCTCGTCCAACCTGCGCAACGCCACCGCCGCCTGGCGCAGCAGCAGGTAACCCACCATCAGGTCACCGGCCGACAGCAGGGCGCGCGTCGCGTTCTGGCCCACCTTGTAGACGTTGGTGACGTCCTCCTGGCCGCTCATCAGCTGGCTGAACATCGCGCCGATGATGCCGCCGAAGTCCTCGAGGGCCTTCTGCAGCGCCGCGGCCTCTTCCTTGAGCCGGCCCTCGTCAGCGATCGACTCGAGGAATTGGGTGATCTCGGCCGACACCGCACCCAGCGCCGCACCCTTGTTGCGGACGATCTTGCGGAAGAAGAAGTCCTGCCCCTGGATCGCCGTCGTGCCCTCGTACAACGTGTCGATCTTGGCGTCCCGGATGTACTGCTCGAGCGGGTAGTCCTGCAGGTACCCCGAGCCGCCGAAGGTCTGCAGGGCCTGGGCGAGCTGGTCGTACGAGCGCTCGGAGCCGGCGCCCTTGACGATCGGCAGCAGCAGGTCGTTGATCGCCACGTCGGCCGCGGTGTCGCCACCGGTGTGCTCGCCGACGATGATCCGGTCCTGGACCGAGGCCGTGTAGTAGACGAGCGCGCGCAGACCCTCGGCGTAGGCCTTGTTCAGCATCAGGCTGCGGCGCACGTCCGGGTGATTGATGATCGTGACGCGCGGCGCGGACTTGTCCGCAGCCTTGGTCAGGTCGGCCGACTGCACCCGGGTCTTGGCGAATTCCAGCGCGTTCAGGTAACCGGTCGACAGCGTCGCGATGGCCTTCGTGCCGACCATCATGCGCGCGTGCTCGATCACCTGGAACATCTGCGCGATGCCGTTGTGCACGTCGCCGACGAGCCAGCCCTTGGCCGGGATGTTGTCGACCTCGCCGAAGCGCAGCTCGCAGGTCGTCGAGGCCTTGAGGCCCATCTTGTGCTCGACGTTGGTGACGAAGGCGCCGTTGCGCTCGCCGAGCTCGCCGGTCTCCGGGTCGAAGTGGAACTTCGGCACGACGAACAGCGACAGGCCCTTGGTGCCGGCGCCCGCACCCTCGGGCCGGGCCAGCACCAGGTGGACGATGTTGTCGGTCAGGTCCTGCTCGGCCGAGGTGATGAACCGCTTGACGCCCTCGATGTGCCACGAGCCGTCGGGTTGCTCGACGGCCTTCGTGCGGCCCGCGCCGACGTCGGACCCCGCGTCGGGCTCGGTCAGCACCATGGTGGCGCCCCAGCCCTTGTCGATCATCTGCTGGGCCATCTTCTTCTGCGTGTCGTTGCCGTTGGCGTAGAGGATGCCGGCGAACGGCGCGCCGGCCATGTACATGTGCAGGGCGGGGTTGGAGCCGAGCACCTGCTCGGCGACCGCCCACACGACGGTGCGCGGCACCAGTTGACCGCCGAGCTCGGGCACCGTCTCCAGGCGCCACCACTCGCTGTCGAACAGCGTCTTGAACGACTTCTTCAGCGACTCGGGCAGCTGCACCGAGTAGGTCTTCGGGTCGTACACCGGCGGGTTGCGGTCGGCGTCGGCGAAGGACTCGGCCAGCGGGCCCTCGGCGAGCTTCGCGACCTCGGTGATGATGCCGCGCGCGGTGTCCACGTCGAGCTCGTCGAACGGCGCCGCGGACAGCAGCGCGTCGGTGCCGAAGACCTCGAACAGGTTGAACTCGATGTCGCGGACGTTGCTCTTGTAGTGGCCCATGGCAGGTACTCCGGAAGCTCGGTGGACTCGTCGATCCCGACCTCGGTTACCGGCCGGTAACATAATGTTATTACTGGCCGGTAATGACTGCAAGAGATCGGCGCCGGAGTTGGCGCACGTCACGCTTGCGACACGGCCGCCGCGACCGCAGATCCGCGACCATGTGCAGCTTTTCCGGGACTTTCCTGGCGCGCGGCACATGATCGTCGTCAGGAGGCCGGGGCTACGCTGCCTCCGTGCGAGTGACGTCGCTGGGATTTCGCACGGACCTCGACCTGCTGCGGCGCGGCGGCAGCGAGATCACCGACTGCGGCGACCACCTCGTCGTCCGGACCGCGAGCAACCCCGACTTCTGGTGGGGCAATTTCCTGTTGCTCGCCACGCCGCCGGGCCGCGACGACGCGCAAGGGTGGCTGGACACGTTCGCCCGCACATTCCCGCTGGCGGCGCACCGCGCCGTCGGCGTCGACGGAACGCGCGGGACCGTCGAGGACCTACGCCCGTTCACCGACCTCGGCCTGGACGGCGAGGCAGCAAGTGTCCTGACGGCAACCGGCGTTCACCCGCCCGCCCGCACGACGCAGGGAGTCGAGTGCCGCGCGCTGCGCGGGGACGACGACTGGGCGCGCAGCGCCGCCCTCGAGCTCCGCAGCGTCGACGATCCGGCGGCCGGTCCGCAGTTCGACGAGTTCGTCCACGCCCGCACGCGCACCAGCCGTCGCCTCGTCGAGAGTGGTCACGGCGCCTGGTTCGGCGCATTCCTCGACGGTCGACTGGTCTGCCAGCTCGGGTTGCTGCGCGCCGGCGCGGGCCTCGCGCGCTTCCAGTCCGTGCTCACCGACCCGGCCTTCCGGCGCCTCGGTCTTGGCGCCACGCTCGTCCACCACGCGTGCAGGTGGGGCCTCGACGTGCTCCGCGTCGGGACTCTGGTGATGGTGGCCGACCCGGACTACTTCGCGGTCGAGCTGTACCGCAAGCTCGGTTTCGTCGACGACCAGACGCAGCTGCGGATCCAGGGTGCGAGCTAGAAGATGACGCGCAGGCTGATCGTCTCGGGCATCGCGCGCATCTGATCGACGATCGCCTGGGTCGTGCCACTGGCGCTGTCGGTGACGACGTAGCCGTAGTCGCCGCGGGTGCCGAGCAGCTGTGCCTCGACGTTGACGCCGTGCTCGGCGAGCAGCCCGTTGACCCGCGCCAGCACGCCGGGGACGTTGCGGTGCAGGTGCAGCAGCCGCAGCCGACCGCCTGCCCGCGGCAGCACCAGACCGGGCACGTTGACGCTCATCGAGGTCGAACCGTCACGGACGAAATCCACGAACTTGCCTGCGACGAACCGGCCGATGTCCTGCTGCGCCTCCTCGGTCGAGCCACCGATGTGCGGCGTCAGGATGACGTTCGGCAACCCACGTAGCTCGGAGACGAACTCGTCGCCGCGGCCCTTCGGCTCGACGGGGAAGACGTCGACGGCCGCGCCGGCGATGTGCCCGGTCTCGACGTGCGTGCGCAGCGCGGCGTAGTCGACCACGAACCCGCGCGAGAGGTTGAGGAACAGCGAGCCGGGGCGCATCGCGGCGAACTCGTTCTCGCCGAAGAAATTCTGGTTCGTCAGCCGGCCGTCGACGTGCAAGGTGACGACGTCGGACTCGCCCAGCAGTTCCTTCAGCGACAGGCTGCGCCGCGCATTGCCCAGCGCGAGCTTGTCCGCGGTGTCGAAGAACAGCACGCGCATTCCGAGGTTCTCGGCGAGCACGGACAGCTGCGTGCCGATGTTGCCGTAGCCGACGATGCCCAACGTCCGGCCGCGCACCTCGTGCGCGCCGTGCGCCGACTTGTCCCACACACCGTCGTGCATCAGCCCGTTCTTCTCGGTCAGCCGGCGCGTCATGGCGATGATCTCGGCGATCGCGAGCTCGACCACCGAGCGGGTGTTGGAGAAGGGCGCGTTGAACACGGTGACGCCGGCCTCGACGGCCGCGTCCAGGTCGATCTGGTTGGTGCCGATGCAGAACGCGCCGACGGAGATCAGCTGCGGCGCGGCGTCCAGCACCCGACGGGTGACCTGCGTCTTGGACCGGATGCCGAGCAACGACACGCCGGGCAACCGGGCGATGAGCTCGTCCTCGTCGCAGGCGCGGTCGACGCTCTCGACGGCGAAGCCCGCCGAGGTCAGGATCTCCTCGGCGTCCGGGTGGATCTGCTCGAGCAGCAGGGCGCGCAACGGTTCGCTCACGCGGTCGAGTCTAGGGACGCGCACGGCCGGGTTTCGCCGCGCGACGAGACACGCGCCGCGGACGGGTCAGACGCCGACGGCGCGGCTGATGCCGATGCCCCCCGGGGTGTCCGCGCCGTAGCGCTCGATCTCGCGGGCAAGGTCCAGCGGCCGGATCTGGGTGCGCCCGGCGATCGCGGCGTCGTCGAGCAGGGCCGCCGGCACGATCCAGGCGATCTCGAACTCCAGGCCGTCGGGGTCCTGGCCGTAGAGCGACTTCGTGGTGCTGTGATCGGACATGCCGACGAGCGCGTCGTGCTTGCCCAGTGCGCCGGACAGCTCCTGCAGGTCGCGCAGCGACTCGACCTCCCACGCCAGGTGGTAGAGGCCCACGGCGCCGCGGCCGGCCGGTGAGGGGGCCGCCGACGCGCCCAGGGCGAACAGGCCGAGGTCGTGGTCGTTGCTCGAGCCGTCCGCGCGCAGGAACGCGGCACGCCCGGCCACCTCGGTGATGACATCGAAGCGCAGGACGTCGCGGTAGAACGCCACACTGGCATCGAGGTCGCGCACGTAGAGCACGGCGTGGTTCAAGCGGTGAATGGCCATGGCCGGGACAACTCCTTCGTCGTGTCTTCACGGTAGCGCGAGGATGTTGAATTCTCAACCATGTAGGCTCGGGGAATGGCAACCGCGTGGCTCACCGACGCCGAGCAGCGTGCCTGGCGCGCTTACCTGGAGTCGACGAAGGTGCTCTTCGACGCACTCGACCGCCAGCTGCAGCACGACAGCGACCTGCCGCACACCTATTTCGAGATCCTCGTCCGGCTCTCCGAGGCGCCTGGGCGTGCCCTACGGATGAGTGAACTCGCCGATGTCACGCTGTCCTCCCGCAGCCGGTTGTCGCACGCCGTCGCACGCCTCGAGGAGCGCGGCTGGGTGCAGCGCGCCGACTGCCCCACCGACCGCCGCGGCCAGATCGCCACCCTGACCGACGCCGGGTACGACGTGCTCAGCGGCGCCGCCCCGGGTCACGTGGCCGCGGTCCGCTCGTACGTCATCGACGCCCTTGTCGCCCGAGCAGCTGAGCCAGTTGGCCGCGATCGGCGAGACGATCATCGCGCAAGCGTCGCCGACCGCGGCGCCGCGCGCCCGGTTGACGCGTCCGGCGGCTCAGTCGAGCCGGTGTGCCGGCTCAGTGCGTGGCCGCCAGCAGCGCCCGCCACGTGGGCGGGTTCATCGCGCCGGTGACGGGGCAGCCGCGGTGCTTGCGCTGGAAGGCGCGCACCGCGGAGACCGTGGCGGCGCCGTAGCTGCCGCTCGCCGACACGTGCAACGCCCGCTGCACCGCGCTGACCGCCGGGCCGTGCCAGTTCCGGCGCACCGACGCGCCGGACCAGTGCACCAGCGCCTTCTTGGTCGCGCTCGAGCCCTTGGCCGCGTGCACCGTCTTGTACGAAGGGCAACCGGCGTAGTTGGCGCGCGTGTAGAGGTAGGCCCAGTTCAGGTCCTTCGACCGGCACGGGCCGAAGTTCGTCGGGCGTGACGTGCTTGGTCCAGTACGTCGTGCGGCCCAGCGCACCGTTCCACGACAGCGAGATGTGCACGTGCGTGCGGTGGCACGCGTTGTCGTCGGCGCGTGACTTCAGGTGGGCGCAGTTGTTGTACGGCTCCCACTTGCCGTCCCATGCGCCCCACATCCGGTTGTCGTAGATCAGGTACATGACGCCCAGCCGGCGGGCCATGGCGAACCGGTTACCGGCGCTGTCGGTGGCGAGCAGCCACTTGATCGCCGCCAGCGCGGCGGCATGCTGCTTCGCGTTGTGGATGTCGACCATCCAGTCGATGGCGCGGCCCTCGTAGTGCTCGCTGACCGAACCGTCCGTGCCGCAGCTGTACGCCGATTGCCACGCCGTCGCGCCGTAGCCCGGTACGTCGTGGCCAGCAGGTGCGCGAGCTTCGCGGTGCCTGACCACACGTGCGGGTCGCAGGACGTCTGCGGTACGTACGTCGCCAAGGGCTCGATGGCTGACGGCAGGCCGGCGGGAGTTGCGGGCGAGGGCACGGTGGCGCTCGCCTGGGCGGTGACCGCAGGCGCGGCCAGCATGACGGCAAGGCCGGCGCACAGCACGGCGCAGGCGCGCACAGCACGCACGAAAATGGTGGTCGGACGACTCACGACGGTGGTTCCTCTACTACTCGAGCCCCGCACTGCTCGTCCCGCAAGGAACATCATGCGTGATCCTCTCGCGTAATGCCAGTGTGAGTTTTTGACGGAATCGAGTGACCGGTAGGTCCCGACCGAAAACGATCGATTGCTGATCGGAGTCCGGACCGCTAGCGTCCGCTCCGATCACTCGCCGTCCGGACGGGACCGCACATGTTCACAGCAGAACGCCGCCAGGCGATCATCGACCTGGTGCGGACGAACGGCACGATGTCGCTGCGCGAGCTGGCGGGCGCGGTCGCCACGTCGGAAGTGACGGTGCGCCGCGACATCCGGACCCTCGAGCAGCAGGGCGTGCTCGACCGGCGCCGCGGCGGGGCCGTCTGGCCCGGCGCGCTGTCGCACGAGCAGAGCTATCAGCACAAGCGCACCGTCAGCTCCGCCGAGAAGCAGGCGATCGGCCGGCTCGCGGCGACGCTGGTCGACGAGGGTGACGCGATCGTGGTCGGCGCCGGCAGCACCACGCGCGAGTTCGCGCGCCAGCTGATCCGCGTCGGCGACCTCACCGTCGTCACCAACTCGCTCCTGGTCGCGCAGGTGCTGGTCGACGCGAAGGGCGAGGTCATGCTGACCGGCGGCTCGCTGCGCAAGTCGACGTTCGCGATGGTCGGCGCCGCCGCCGAGCACGCGCTGTCCGGCGTGCGGGTGCGCCGCGCGTTCCTGTCCGGCAACGGGCTGACGCTCGAGCGCGGGCTGTCGACGCCGAACATGCACTGCGGCGAGCGTCGATCAGGCCATCATGGCCTCCGCGCCAGGAGGTCGTCGTGCTGGCCGATCACACCAAGCTCGGCCTGGACACGATGTTCCAGACCGTCGCCACCGAACGCATCGACCACCTGGTCACCGACTGCGCAGGCCGACCAGCGGCTGGTCGCACGAGTTCCGGGCAGCCGGCGTCCGGTACACACGTTGCGGACGTGCAAAACAGCTAACTTTCGACCGAAGTGTCGATCAGATTTCGTCAAACTCTTGACCGAAACTGATCGCGCTTGTTCACTAACGAGCACTTCCCGCGTCGTGGATGGCCGTATTTACTCGTGATTTGCGCGACCATCTGCGACGCCGAGCCCGCGGTGCGTCGGCGCACCGCACGACAGGTCAGGAGCCTCTCGTGAACTCACTTCCCGCCCGCACCCACCGCCGGGGGGCGGCCGTGCTGGCCGTCGGACTCGCCGGCGCCGAGCCTGCTCGTGGGCTGCTCCAAGAGCGCATCGAACGGCTCGCCGGGCAGCAGCGGAAGACCAGAGCGCTGCCTCACAGCAGGTGCATCGAGCGCAGACCGCGACCGGCGGTGGCTGCACGTACACCAAGTACGGCGCCCCGAAGCTCGACCTGAAGTCAGCACGACGGTCGGCTTCTCGCAGTCCGAGTCGACGAGCAACCCGTTCCGGGCCACCGAGACCAGCTCGATCACCGCCCAGGCGAAGTCAGCTGGGCATCAAGCTGATCCAGCGCAATGCCAACGCCAACGTCGCGCAGCAGAACACCGACATCCAGGACATGATCGCCCAGGGCGCGAAGGTGCTCATCGTCGCGCCGGAGAACTCCGACGGTCTCGCGCCGGCGCTGAGCCAGGCCAAGCCGAAGCACATCCCGGTGCTGACCATCGACCGCACCGTCACCGGCACCGCGTGCTCGGACTTCATCGGCTTCATCGGCTCCGACTTCACCGGCCAGGCCAAGATCGCCGCGGACGACCTCGGCGGTGCGCTGGACGAGCGGCGGTGACGTCGCGGTGCTGCAGGGCACGTCCGGCAACAACGTCGCCACCGAGCGCACCACGGGTTCAACAACGAGATCAAGGCGAAGTACCCGAACATCAAGATCGTGGCCTCGCAGACCGCGAACTTCGACCAGGCGACCGGGCAGAAGGTGATGGCAGCAGATCCTGCAGAGCAACAAGAACCTGAAGGGCATCTACGCCGAGAACGACACCATGGCGCTCGGCGCCATCCAGGCGATCCGGGCGGCCGGCAAGGTGCCGGGCAAGGACATCAAGGTCGTGAGCATCGACGGCATCCGAGCAGGCCGTGCAGTACGTCGCCAACGGCACGATGGTCGCCGACGTCGAGACCAACCCGCGCTTCGGCCCGCTCGCGTTCGGCGCCCTGCAGAACTTCTACTCCGGCAAGGGCGTCCCGGCCAACGTCATCATCAAGGATCACCACTTCACCGCGAGCAACGCCAAGCAGGCGCTGTCCGAACGGTGACGTGTACTGACCGACGTCAGCCCCCGCCGGCGTGCCGGCCGATCACTCGGCCGGCACGTCGGTTGACGTACCAGCCCGCTCGGACGCAGGAGGGACCAGATGCAACCCGGCTCGCAGTCTCCCGCGCCGGCGACGCAGGACCAGCCGTCCTCGAGGTCGAGGGCGTGCGCAAGAGCTTCAGCGGCGTGCACGCCCTGCAGCGACGTCTCCTTCTCCCTCGCGCCCGGCGAGGTGCACGCGCTGGTCGGCGAGAACGGCGCGGGCAAGTCGACCCTGATCAAGGTGATGACCGGCGTCTACCAGCCCGGACGCCGGCGACGTGCGCTTCGCCGGCAAGCCGGCACGGACTTCGCGACCCGCTGGACGCGCAGGCCGCCGGCATCTCGACGATCTACCAGGAGATCAACCTGGTGCCGCTGATGAGCGTGGCGCGCAATCTGTTCCTCAACCGCGAGCCGCGGCGCAACGGCCTGATCGACTCGCGCCGGATGAAGCGCGAGGCGCGCAGCATCCTGCGCGACTTCGGCATCGACGTGAACGTGTCGCGGCCGCTGCGCTCGTTCGGCCTCGGCGCGCAGCAGATGGTGGCGATCGCGCGCGCCGTGCAGATCGACGCCCGCGTGGTGATCATGGACGAGCCGACGTCGTCGCTGGAGGCGCGCGAGGTCGAGACGCTGTTCCGGGTGATCCGCCGGCTCAGGGAGCGCGGCATCGCCATCGTCTACGTCAGCCACCGCCTGGACGAGCTGTACACGATCTGCGACCGCGCGACGATCATGCGCGACGGCAAGGTCGTGCACGTGTCGTCGCTGGCCGAACTCGACCGCACCAGACTGATCGCGCTGATGCTCGGGCGCGACGTGCGGGAGGTGCAACGTGAGGGCACCACCGCCTTCAGCGCCGACCACGAGGCGGACGGACCGCCGGTGCTGCGCGCGCGAGGCCTGACACGCCGCCACCAGCTCGAGGGCGTCGACCTGGATGTGCGGCCGGGTGAGGTCATCGGCCTCGGCGGCCTGCTCGGTGCCGGGCGCAGCGAGACCGCCAAGGCGATCTCCGGCTCGCTCGCGCTGGATTCCGGCAGTGTCGAGGTCAACGGCAAGGCGCTGCCGGCCGCACTCGACGGCCCGCGCGATCAAGGCAGGCGTCGTGATGCTGCCCGAGGACCGCAAGTCCGAGGGCATCATCGCCAGCCTCTCGGTGCGCGAGAACATCGTGCTGGCCGCGCTGCCGCGCATCTCGCGCTTCGGCTTGATCAGCCGCGCCAAGCAGGACGAGATCGTCGACTTCTTCGTCAAGCGACTCGGCATCAAGGCGGCATCGCCGGAGCAGAAAGTATCCGAGCTGTCCGGCGGCAACCAGCAGAAGGTGATGCTGGCTCGCTGGCTGTGCCTGCAGCCGAAGGTGCTGCTGCTCGATGAGCCGACGCGCGGCATCGACGTCGGCGCCAAGGCCGAGGTCCAGTCGGTCATCGACGAGCTCGCCGAAGGACGGCCTCGGGGTCCTGCTGATCTCCTCCGAGCTCGATGAGCTGCTCGAGGGCTCGGATCGCGTCGTGGTGCTCAAGGACGGACGTGTCGTGGACACCCTCGAGGGAGACGATGTCAACGAGGCGGCGCTGATGAATGCGCTGGCCGTCGAGTCCGACACCGGCGAGGGAGGGCCTTCGGATGGCTGAGGTCGGCCTGCGCTCGTGGGCCGTGAGCATCGACCGTGACCGCGTGTTCACCGCGCTGCAGCGTTACGGCGTCTATGCGGCGATCGTCATCCTGCTGATCGTCGACACGTCGCTGTCGAGCAGCTTCTTCTCCTTGGACAACCTGCGGGTGCAGCTGTACCAGGTGGTGCCGGTGCTGGTCATCGCGCTCGGCATGGCCCTGGTGATCGGCACCGAGGGCATCGACCTGTCCGTCGGCGCGGTCATCGCCATGGCCTCGGCCCTCATCCCGATCTACCTCGGCTACGGGCCGTGGTTCGCGATGGCGGCGGCGCTGGTGGCCGGCGCCGCGTCAGGTCTGGTGGCCGGCGTGATGGTGGCCGTCGTCAACGTCCAGCCGATCGTCGCCACCCTGTCGCTGATGATCGGCCTGCGCGGCATCGCGGTCATGGTCAACGGCGCGTCGGCGAAGCCGATCACCGACCCGACCATCGGCGGTCTCGGGCTGGACCTGTTCGCCGGCATGCCGAAGATGGCGTGGATCGCGCTGATCCTCGTGCTGATCGTCGCGTTCGTGGTCCGCTACTCGCGCTTCGGCCGCCAGCTCGTCGCCATCGGCGACAACCGCCGCGCCAGCCTGCTGGCCGGCCTGCCGGTCAAGCGCGTCCTGCTGACGGTCTACATCGTCAGCGGCGTGCTCGCCGCGCTCGCCGGGATCCTGATCACCGGCTACGGCGCGGAGGCCGACCCGGCCAACTACGGCCTGAACTACGAGCTGAGCGCGATCACCGCGGTGGTCGTCGGTGGCACGCCGCTCACCGGCGGCAGGATCAAGGTGCTCGGCACGGTGGCCGGTGCGGTGTTCATCCAGCTGCTGACCGCGACGCTCGTGCAGCACAACGTCGCCAACTCCTACGCCCAGATCGTGCAAGCGGTGATCATCATCGGCGCGGTCTACCTCGCGCGCGGAAGGTCGGCCCGGGCATGAGCGACGTCAGGGTGGACCCGTCACCGGCGTCGGCGGCCGCTCCGGGCCCGAACACCGAGCCCGACGTCGCGACGGGAGCCGAACGCAACCGCGTCGAGACGGTCACCCGGTTGCTGCGCGAGCAGGGCGGCGTCGCGGTGCTGGTCATCGTGTTCGTCGCCGCGGCGATCTTCTCCAGCGGCTTCTTCGACGCCGGCAACCTGGAAAGCATCCTCGACCGGCAACGCCTACGTGTCGCTGCTGGCGCTCGGCATGACGTTCGTGATCATCTCCGGCGGCATCGACCTGTCGGTCGGCTCGGTGTTCGCGCTCGGTGGCGTGCTCGCGGCGTGGGGCAACGGCCACGGCGGCGGGATCGTCGCGATCCTCCTGCCGCTGGCTGTCTGCGCAGTGATCGGCGCGGTGCAGGGCCTGCTGATCGCGCGGACCGGCCTGGCGCCGTTCATCGTCACGCTGGCCGGGTTGCTCGGCGCGCGCGGGCTGCTGCAGGCCATCAGCAACGAGGGCAGCACCACGTACACGATCAAGAACAGCGACTGGTTCTCCCGGATCGGCGACGGCACCTGGGTGCCGATCATCACCGTCGTCGTGCTGTTCGCGCTGGCGGCCGTGCTGCTGCTGCGCACGCGCTACGGACAGTCGTTGTTCGCGATCGGCGGCAACGAGAACGCCGCGGTGTTGATGGGCCTGCCGGTCATGCGCAACAAGGTGCTGGTGTACGTGCTGTCGGCGACGGTCGCGGGCGGGGCCGGCATGCTCAACGCGTCGCGGCTGCAGTCGGGCGTCACGAACATCGGTGTCGGATACGAACTCACCGCCATCGCCGCGGTGATCATCGGCGGCACGCTGCTCAGCGGCGGCGCGGGCTCGATCACCGGTACCGCGGCGGGCGTGCTGCTGCTGGCGATCATGCAGAACCTGATCGGCGTGCACCTGTCGCAGTACGGCTCGTCGGCGTCCAACGCGGTCAACGGCGGCTTCCTGGCCGTCGTCGTCATCCTGCAGACCCTGCTGACCCGAGCCGAGCGCATCGAATGAGCGACGGCCCGTTCCTGACGCGCATCGAGCTGTCCGACGGCCGGGAACTCGTCTACTACGACGAGACGCCCGGGTTGGACCGCTCGGCGACCGACAAGCGCGATCTCGAGCGCACCGAGGTGCGCAGCCAGCTGCGCCGCGACCCGGTCACCGACCAGTGGGTCGTCATCGCCTCGCACCGCCAGACCCGCACGTACCTGCCGGCCGACGACGCGTGCCCGCTGTGCCCGACCACGTCGGCGAACCTGACCGAGGTGCCGGCCGGCAGCTACGACGTCGCGGTGTTCGAGAACCGCTTCCCGTCGCTGGTCATCCCGGGCGACGAGGACGTCCACCCGCTGTCCGCCGGGCCGCCGGACGAGGACGACGCTGTTCGTGCGCCGGCCGGGAGTGGGCCGGTGCGAGGTCGTGTGCTTCAGCGACGACCACGACGCGTCGATCGGCTCGCTGCCGCCGCACCGGCTGCGCACGATCGTCGACGCGTGGGCCGACCGCACCACCGCGCTGTCGGCGCTGCCGGGCGTCGAGCAGGTGTTCCCGTTCGAGAACCGCGGCCGCGAGATCGGCGTGACCCTGAGCCACCCGCACGGCCAGATCTACGGGTACCCGTTCGTCACGCCGCGCACCGGGCGTCAGCTGGCCAGCGCGCAGGCGCACGCCGAGCGCACCGGGCGCAACCTGTTCGCCGACGTCCTGGCGGCCGAGCAGCGCGCGGGCGAGCGGGTGATCGCGAGCAACGAGCACTGGACGGCGTTCGTCCCCGCGGCCGCGCGCTGGCCGGTCGAGGTGCACCTGTACCCCAACCGGCAGCTCGCCGACATCCCGGAACTGACCGGCGACGAGCGCGACGCGTTCGCGCAGCTGTACCTGCAGGTGCTGCGCGGACTGGACGCGCTCTACGGTGTGCCGCTGCCCTACATCTCCGCGTGGCACCAGGCGCCGGTGCGCACGCTGCGCGAGCACGCGTACCTGCATCTCGAGCTCTTCTCGATCCGCCGCGCGCCGAACAAGCTGAAGTACCTGGCAGGCTCGGAGTCGGCGATGGAGGTCTTCGTCAACGACGTCGTGCCCGAGGACATGGCCCGTCGGCTGCGCGACGCGATGCAATGAGCGTCACCTGGCACGCTCCCGGCCGGGTCAACCTGATCGGCGAGCACACCGACTACAACGACGGCTTCGTGCTGCCGTTCGCGCTGCCCGTCGGCGTCACCGCCCGGGTGTCCCTGCGCGACGACGACACGGTGACGATCACCAGCGCGGCGCACGACGGCGACGACGTGACGTTGGCACTCGGCGACCTGGCGCCGGGCGAGCGCGACGGCTGGTCGGCCTACGTCGAGGGCGTCGTGTGGGACCTGCGCCGGCGGGGCACGGCGGTGCGCGGGGTGGACATCCGGCTCGATGCCGATCTCGTCGCGGGGTCCGGGCTGTCGTCGTCGGCCGCCGTCACGTGTGCGGTGGCCGGCGCGCTCGGTGATGCCCTCGGGTCGCCGCTGGATCCTCAGACGATCATCGATGTCGCGCATGCTGCCGAGAACGACTACGTCGGGGTGCCGGTGGGCGTGCTGGACCAGAACGCGATCGTGCGCTCCACCGCGGGCCACGCGCTGTTCCTGGACACCCGCTCGATGGCGACGCGGCAGGTGCCGTTGCCGCTCGAGGCGCGCGACGCGACGCTCCTGGTGATCGACACCCAGGCGCCACACCGGCTGGCCGACGGCGAGTACGCGAAGCGCCGCGCCGAGTGCACCCGCGGCGCGCAGCTGCTGGGCGTGCCCGCCCTGCGTGACGTGCCGTCCGCCGGACTGGACGACGCGCTGGCCCGGCTCGACGACGAGGTACTGCGCCGGCGCGTGCGGCACGTGGTGACCGAGAACGAACGCGTGCTGCAGACCGTCCAGCTGCTCGACGACGGCGCCGACGTGCGGGCGATCGGGCCGCTGCTGACGGCGTCGCACATGTCCCTGCGCGACGACTACGAGGTGTCGGCGCCCGGCCTGGACCTCGCCGTCGACACCGCGCTGGCGAACGGTGCGCACGGCGCCCGGATGACCGGCGGCGGCTTCGGCGGCAGTGCGATCGCGCTCGTCGACTCCCCCGCGGCCGACGCGGTCGGCGAGGCCGTGCGCCGCGCGTTCGCCGATGCCGGGATGAACGCGCCGAACATCTTCGCCGCGGTGCCTTCCGACGGCGCGCACCGCATCGATTGACCCGCACCGACTGACCCGGATCGACGGCGCCCAGGGGTTGTCCCGGCCACCTGGGAGCGAGTTAAGTGTGGTTCATGCGCATACGCCCCGTTTGCAGCGTTCTCGCCGTCACCACCCTCGCCGTCACGGCGGCCTATGCGCCCCCCGCAGGTGCCCGGGGCGTCGATCACCGCGGCCGCCATGCCTCTCCTGCCAGGCAGGCCCCGCGCCAGACCCAGCAGCCGGTCGCCACCGGCTCGGGCGGCGCCGTCGCGTCGACCAACCTGGACGCCAGCAAGGCGGGCATCGCCGTGCTCAAGCACGGCGGCAACGCCATCGACGCCGCCGTGGCCACCGCCACGACGCTCGGCGTCACCGAGCCGTTCGTCGCCGGTCCGGGCGGCGGCGGGTACATGGTCATCTACCTCGCCAAGCAGCACCGGGTGATCACGTTGGACAGCCGCGAGATGTGCCCGTCCGGCTGCTCACCGACCATGTTCGTCGATCCGTCCACCGGCCAGCCGCTGCCCTTCGAACAGGCACGGCGCTCGGGGTTGTCCGTCGGCGTCCCCGGCATGGTGGCCACCTGGGCGAAGTCGATCCGCGAGTACGGCCGCAGGTCCTTCGCGGGTGACCTGCAGCCGGCGATCGCCCAGGCGCGGCGCGGCTTCACGATCGACCGCGACTTCAACCAGCAGGAGAAGATCTCGCTCGCCGACCTGCAGACGTTCTCCAGCAGCCGCAAGCTTTTCCTGACCAAGAGCGGCCAACCGCTGCCCGTCGGCAGCACGCTGCGCAACCCGGATCTCGCGAAGACCTATGCGCAGCTCGCGAAGTACGGCCCGAGCTACTTCTACCGCGGGGCCCTCGGCGCCGACGTCGCCGCCGCTGCCGACAACCCGCCCGTCGTGCCGGGCGTGGCGGACTTCCCGATCCGCAAGGGCACGATGACCCGCGCCGACCTCGCCGCCTACCGGGTGCCGACCCGCAAGCCCACGCATGTCACCTACCGCGGCGTCGACATCTACGGCATGGCGCCGTCGTCGTCCGGCGGCCTGACGATCGGCGAGGCGCTGAACATCCTGTCGCGCTGGAACCTGGCGAAGGAGCCGCGCGCCAAGGCGCTGTTCCAGTACCTGGAGGCGTCGCGGCTGGCCTTCGCCGACCGCAACGCCTACATCGGGGACACCGCCTTCGTCGACGTCCCGCAGCACGGGTTGCTCGATCCGAACTACGCCAAGACGCGCTCGTGCCTGATCAAGAACACCGCGTTGACGTCGCCCGTGGCGCCGGGCAACCCGTACCAGCCGTACGGCGGGTGCGGGTCGACGGCGGCGAGCGGGACGGCCGGCCAGGAGGGCGTCAACACCAATCACCTCGTGACGGCCGACAGGTGGGGCAACGTCGTCAGCTACACGAACACGATCGAACAGCTGGCCGGCAGCGGCATCACCGTCCCCGGCCGTGGCTTCCTGCTGAACAACGAGATGACCGACTTCGACTTCGCGGCAAAGACGCCGGGCAGCTACGACCCCAACCTGCCCGCCGCCGGCAAGCGGCCGCGTTCGAGCATGTCGCCGACCATCGCGCTGAAGAACGGCAAGCTGGACTTCGCGGTCGGCTCACCGGGCGGCGCGACGATCATCACGACCGTGCTGCAGATCCTGGTGGATCACCTGGACTTCGGGATGTCGCTGCCGGCCGCGATCGCCGCGCCGCGCGTCAGCCAGACGAACTCCGCGACCAGCAGCGCCGAGCCCGCGTTCTACAACAGTCCGCTCGCGGCGACGCTCACCAGCAGGTACGGCGAGCAGTTCACGAAGGTCACCGGCCCCGTGCTGCCGCTGGACAACCAGATCGGCGACGCCACGGGACTCGTGGCACTCGGCGGCGGCCGCTACCAGGCAGCCGCCGAACCCGTGCGCAGCGGCGGGGGCAGCGCGCTGGTGGTGCACCCCCGCCGCTGATGCCGCCTTCTACCCAGTAGCGGTCACGAAAACAGCAGAAATCACGACCACTGCTGGGTAGAAGGCGCGGATCAGCTGCGGGCGGCGCCGCGGACGTTGACCGCGGGCAGCACCTTGTCGCCGTACGCGGCCAGCGTGTCGGTCTTGGCGTCGTGCTGCAGGTAGAGCGCGAACTGGTCGACGCCCAGCGCCTCGAGCTCGCGCAACCGCTGCACCTGCGCGTCCACCGGGCCGATCAGGCAGAACCGGTCGATGACCGCGTCCGGCACGAAGTCGGTGTGCGTGTTCCCGGACTTGCCGTGCGAGTTGTAGTCATAGCCCTCGCGCCCGGCGATGTAGTCCGACAGCGCGGGCGGCACGGCGGCGCCGTCGGTGCCATAGCGGGCGACGATGTCCGCGACGTGATTGCCCACCATGCCGCCGAACCACCGGCACTGGTCGCGCCCGTGCGCCAGCCCGGCGTCGGTGCCGTCGGTGACGTACGCCGGGGCCGCGACGCAGATCGTGACGTCGGCCGGATCGCGTCCCGCGTCGGCGGCGGCCTTGCGCACCGCGGCGATCGACCACTCGGTGATCGCCGGGTCGGCGAGTTGCAGGATGAAGCCGTCGGCGACCTCGCCCGCGAGCGCCAGCGCCTTGGGCCCGTACGCGGCCATCCAGATCGGCAGCCGCGACCCCTGCGACCACGGGAACTGCAGCGTATTGCCCTTGTACTGCGCCTGCCCGCTGTTGCCCAGCGCGCGGATCACCTCGATCGACTCGCGCAGCGTCGCGAGCGTCACCGGCTTGCCGTTCGTCACCCGCACCGCGGAGTCGCCGCGGCCGATGCCGCAGATCGTCCGGTTGCCGAACATCTCGTTCAGCGTGGCGAACAGCGACGCCGTCACGGTCCAGTCGCGCGTGGCCGGGTTGGTGACCATCGGCCCGACTGTCACCTTGCGCGTCTGCGCCAGGATCTGGCTGTAGACGACGTACGGCTCCTGCCACAGCAGGTGCGAGTCGAAGGTCCACACGTGGCTGAAACCGAGGATCTCCGCCTGGCGGGCGAGTTCGACGACGCGCGCCGCCGGGGGATCGTTCTGCAGGACCACGCCGAAGTCCATCGTCGCCTCAGATCAGATTCTGCGAGAGCTCGCGCTTGACGAACCGGCCGTGGCCCGCGCGCCCCACGTACCCGGTGTGGTCCTTGATGACCGTGCCGCGCGAGATGACGACGTCGACGTGGCCGTCGATCTCGTAACCCTCCCACGCGGAGTAGTCCATGTTCATGTGGTGCGTCTTGCCGACGCCGATGGACGTGTGGCCGTTCGGGTCGTAGACGACGACGTCGGCGTCGGCACCCGGCGCCAGCACGCCCTTGCGCCCGTACAGGCCGAACATCCGCGCGGGCGTGGTGCAGCAGACGTCGACCCAGCGTTCGAGTGAGAGCCGGCCGTCGTGCACGCCCTGGTAGAGCAGGTCCAGCCGGTGCTCGACGGAGCCGATGCCGTTGGGGATCGCCGCGAAGCTCGAGCGACCCATGTCCTTCTGGTCCTTCATGCAGAACGGGCAGTGGTCGGTGCTGACCGTCGTGACGTCGCCGGTGCGCAGGTAGCGCCACAGCTCGTCCTGGTGACCCTCGGCGCGCGAGCGCAACGGCGTCGAGCACACCCACTTGGCGCCCTCGAACGAGCCCCACTCGTCGCTGCGCGCGCCCAGCTGCTCCTCGAGCGACAGGTACAGGTACTGCGGGCAGGTCTCGCCGAACACGTTCTGGCCCGCGTCGCGGGCCTCGGCGATCCGCGCGAGCGCCTGCTTGGCCGACACGTGCACGACGTAGAGCGGCGCACCCGTCATGTCGGCCAGCATCACCGCGCGGTGCGTCGCCTCCTGCTCGGTCTGCCACGGGCGGGTGACGCCGTGGAAGTACGGGTCGGTGTCACCGCGCGCCAAGGCCTGCTGCACGAGGACGTCGATCGCCGAACCGTTCTCGGCGTGCATCATGATCAGGCTGCCGTTGCCGGCCGCGGTCTGCATCGCCTGCACGATCTGCCCGTCGCTGGACAGGAAGACGCCGGGGTAGGCCATGAACAGCTTGAAGCTGGTGATGCCCTCACCGATCAACTCGTCCATCGCCTTGAGCGACTCGTCGTTGACGTCACCGATGATCTGGTGGAAGCCGTAGTCGACGGCGCAGTTCCCAGCCGGCCTTCTCGTGCCAGAGCGCGACCTGGTCCTGCACGCGTTGCCCGTGCGCCTGCACGACGAAGTCGACGATGGTGGTCGTCCCGCCCCAGGCCGCGGCCCGGGTACCCGTCTCGAAGGTGTCGCTGGCGAAGGTGCCACCGAACGGCATCTCCATGTGCGTGTGCGCGTCGATGCCACCCGGGATGACGTACTTGCCGGTGGCGTCGATCGTCGTGTCGGCGGTGATCGCGCCGAGGGTCGCCGCACCGGGCGCGATCAGCGCGGCGATCGTCTCGCCGTCGAGCAGCACGTCGTAGCGCGCGGAGCCGGTCGCCGAGACCACCGTTCCGCCGCTGATCAGCGTGGTGGCCACTAGCCTTCCACCGTGCGCGTATAGGAATCCGGGCGCCGGTCGCGGTAGAACTGCCAGTCCTTGCGCACCTTCGTCACCTCGTCGAGATCGAGGTCGCGGATGACGATCTCTTCCTTGTCCTCCGACGCCGGTTCGCCGACGTAGTTGCCGCGCGGGTCGACGAAGTAGGACTTGCCGTAGAAGTGCGGCGCGTCGGGCCCGAACTCCTCGGTCTCCTGCCCGATGCGGTTGACCGCCGCGATGAAGTACTGGTTCGCGGCCGCCGCCGCCGGCTGCTCGAGTTCCCACAGCCGGTTGGACAGGCCCGGCTTGGTGGCGGACGGGTTGAACACAAGTTCGGCGTTGTTCAGCCCGAGCTCGCGCCAGCCCTCGGGGAAATGCCGGTCGTAGCAGATGTAGACGCCGACGCGGCCGACCGCGGTGTCGAACACCGGGTAGCCGGCGTTGCCCGGACGGAAGTAGAACTTCTCCCAGAACGACGGCAGGTTCGGGATGTGGTGCTTGCGGTACTTGCCGAGCAGCGAACCGTCGGCGTCGATCACCGCCGCGGTGTTGTAGTACTCGCCGGCGTTCGCCTCTTCGTAGATCGGCAGCACGATCACGATGCCGAGTTCCTTGGCCAGCGCCTGGAACCGCTCGGTGGTCGGCCCCGGGATGTGCTCGACGTAGTCGTAGTACTTCTGGTCCTGCACCGCGCCGAAGTACGGGCCGTAGAACAGCTCCTGGTAGCAGATGACCTGCGCGCCCTTCTCGCGCGCTTCGCGGGTGAGCTCGACGTGCCGCTCGATCATCGATTCCTTGCTGCCGGTCCATTCGACCTGCGTGATCGCGGCGCGGATCGTGGTCATGGTCAGGCTCCCGTCGTGTAGGTGTCGGCGACGTCCAGGGCTTCGTCGAGGATCGCGAGGCCCTCGCGCACCTCGTGCTCGGTGGTGGTGCACGGCGGCACCACGTGCAGCCGGTTGAAGTGCGTCATCGGCCACATGCCGCGCTGCTTGCAGGCGGTGGCGAGCTCGACCATCGGCTTCGCGTCGGCGCCGGAAGCGTTGTAGGGCACCAACTGCTCGCGCGTCGCCTTGTCCTTGACGAGCTCGAGCGCCCAGAACACCCCGAGCCCGCGGACCTCGCCCACCGACGGGTGCCGCTCGGCGATCTTCGCCAGCTCCGGGCCGATGACGTCGGCGCCCAGGCTGCGCGCGTTCTCGACGATGCCCTCGTCCTTGAAGATGTTGATCGACGCGACGGCGCTGGCGCAGGCCAGCGGGTGCCCGGAGTACGTCAGCCCGCCGGGGTACACGCGCTCGCTCGAACGTCGCGGCGATCGCGTCGTTGATCAGCACCCCGCCGAGCGGCACGTAGCCGGAGTTGACGCCCTTGGCGAAGGTGATCAGGTCCGGCGTGACGCCCCAGTGGTCGACGGCGAACCACTCGCCGCAGCGGCCGAAGCCGGCCATGACCTCGTCGCAGATGAACACGATGCCGTACTCGTCGCAGATCGCGCGGACGCCCTCGAGGTAGCCGTCCGGCGGCACCAGGACGCCGTTGGTGCCGACGACCGTCTCCAGGATGATCGCCGCGACGGTCTGCGCGCCCTCGACCATCAGGGTGTCGCGCAGGTGCGCCAGCGCGCGCTCGCACTCCTGCTCCGGCGTCTCGCTGTGGAACGCCGACCGGTACGGGTACGGCCCCCAGAAGTGCACGATGCCGGGCATCGCCGGCTCGGCGCCCCAGCGGCGCGGGTCGCCGGTCATGCTGATCGCGCCCGCGGTGGCGCCGTGGTAGCTGCGGTAGGCGGCCAGCACCTTGTGCCGGCCGGTGTGCAGCTTGGCCATCCGCAGCGCGTTCTCGGTGGCCTCGGCGCCGCCGTTGGTGAAGAACACCCGGTTGAGGTCCCCGGGCGCGAGCTCGGTGATCAACCGCGCGGCCTCGCTGCGCGCGTCGTTGGCGAACGACGGCTGGATGGTCGTCATCGTCGCCGCGTACTCGGCGATCGCCGCCACCAGCCGCGGGTGCTGGTAGCCGATGTTGACGTTCACCAGCTGGCTGGAGAAGTCCAGGTAGCGGTTGCCGTCGTAGTCGGTGAAGTACGAGCCCTGCGCCGACGCGATGGGCAGCGCGGTGATCGCACCCTGCGCCGACCACGAGTGGAAGACGTGCGCCTTGTCGAGCGCCGCGACCGTGTCCTTGTCGGCCGGGATGCCGGCCAGCGGGTTGCTCATCAATCGTCCTTTGCAGGTGTCGTGATCGAAGTATGGCCGCGCGCCGGTCGGCCGCCGCCATACGTCGATCAACGGGTTCGGGGAAGCCGAGGTCGACGGTCGACGTGGCCGGGTCCGGCCAGCGCGACGTCACGACCTTGCCGCGCGTGTAGAAGTTGATGCCTTCCGGCCCGTACATGTGCGTGTCGCCGAACAGCGAGTCCTTCCAGCCGCCGAACGAGTAGTACGACACCGGCACCGGGATCGGCACGTTGATGCCGACCATGCCCACCTGCACGTCGAACTGGAACTGCCGCGCCGCGCCGCCGTCGCGGGTGAAGATCGCGGTGCCGTTCGCGAACTGGTTGGCGTTGATCAGCTCCAGCGCGTCGTCGTAGGTGTCGGTGCGCACCACCGACAGCACCGGGCCGAAGATCTCGTCGGTGTAGACGCTCATGTCGCGGGTGACGTTGTCCAGCAGCGTGGTGCCGAGGAAGAAGCCGTCGGCCGGGACGTCGGCCTCCCGCCCGTCGACCACCACGGTGGCGCCGGACTCGGCGCCGGCGGCGATGTAACCGGCCACCTTGTCGCGGTGCTCGCCGGTGATCAGCGGGCCCATCTGCGAGTCCGGGTCGGTGCCGTCGCCGACGCGCAGCTTCGGCAGCCGGGCCGCGATGGCGTCGACGAGCGCGATCGCCGGCGTCGCCCACCGCGACGGCCACCGAGATCGACATGCAGCGCTCGCCCGCTGCGCCGTAGGCCGCCGACACCGCGGCGTCGGCTGCGAGGTCGATGTCGGCGTCGGGCAGCACCACCATGTGGTTCTTGGCCCCGCCGAGCGCCTGCACCCGCTTGCCGTGCGCCGTGCCGGTCTCGTAGATGTAGCGCGCGATCGGCGTCGACCCGACGAAGCTGACGGCCTCGACGTCCGGGTGCGTCGAGCAGCGCGTCGACGGCTTCCTTGTCGCCCTGGACGACGGTGAAGACGCCGTCGGGCAGCCCCGCCTCCTGCCACTTGCGCGCGAGCCACAGCGAGGCGGACGGGTCCTTCTCGCTCGGCTTGAGCACGAACGCGTTGCCGCACGCGATGGCGTTGGCGGCCATCCACAGCGGCACCATCGCCGGGAAGTTGAACGGCGTGATGCCGGCGACGACGCCGAGCGGCTGACGGATCGAGTACACGTCGACACCGGTGCCGGCCTGCTCGCTGAAACCGCCCTTGAGCAGCTGCGGCACCCCGGCGGCGAACTCGACGTTCTCCAGGCCGCGGGCGATCTCGCCGTGCGCGTCGGAGAGCACCTTGCCGTGCTCGAGCAGTGATGATCTTGGCCAGCTCGTCGGCGTGCGCGTGCAGCAACTCGCGGAAGGCGAAGACCACCCCCGAGCGGCGCGACAGCGAGGCCGAACGCCATTCGCGCGCCGCCTCCTTGGCGCTGGCGACAGCGGTGTCGACCTCGGCCTTGCTGGCCAGGTCGCACTGCGCGGTGACCATGCCGGTGGCCGGGTTGTGGACGGGGCTCGTGCGCCCGGATGTGCCGTCGACGGCCGCGCCGTCGATCCAGTGTGTGATGCGGGAAACCATTGCTCCACGCTACGGCGGATGCGCCCGCGCGGTAACCGACAGACTGTCGCCCATCTGCATCCACAGCCGACACTGTGTAGGTTCTCCGGCGTGCTTCCCTCGGTGGCCGACGTGCTCGCCCTCCCGAGCCTGCAGCGGGGCCGGCCGGTGGTGCGGGCCGGCCACGCCGGGCTCGAGCACCCGGTCCGCTGGGTGCACGTGGCCGAGGTCGCGGACATCGCGCACCTGCTCGACGGCGGCGAACTGATCCTGACCACCGGCATCGCCCTGCCGGACACCGCGGACGGCCTGCGCGCCTACGTGGACGAGCTGCACGGTGTGGGCGCGGCCGCGCTGGTGATCGAGCTGGTGCGCCGGTTCGGCGCGACGCTGCCCGCCGAGCTCGCCGACGCCGCGGAGTCCGCCGGGCTGCCCCTGATCGAGCTGCACCGCGAGACGCCGTTCGTCTCGATCACCCAGGCGGTGCACACGCTGATCCTGGACGCCCGCGACCGCGAGGGCCTGGAACGCCAGACGCACCGCACGCTGCTGACCGCGCTGACGTTCGGCTCGCAGCCGCCGCCGCACGCCGCCGACCGCGCGCGCGAACTCGGCGTCGCCCTGGACCGGCCGGTGACCGGTGTGGTGGTGCGCCCGGTGGGCGCGCTGCCCGATCCGGCGCTGCTGCGCGATCTTGCCGGCCAGGCGGTCGGCGCGCTGCGCGGGCTGGGCGTGCCGGCGCTGGTCGGACCGATCGACGACGAGCGGTCGCGGTGCTGCTGGTCCACCCGGGGCGCACGAGCGCCGACGCCGTGCTCACCGAGCTGGCCCGCCGGCTGCACGCCGGCGTCGCGCGCCGCCCGGGGGTGGCGATCACGATCGGCGCCGGGACGACCGGCAGCGGGGTCGCCGGTGCGCACCGCTCGCTGCGCGAGGCCCTGGACGTCGCCGACACCGCGCGCGAGCTGTCGGGCGATCGGCTCTTCCACCGACCGCCGGACCTGCGGCTGCGCGGGCTCGTGCACGCCCTGCGCGACCAGCCGGCACTGGCCGAGTTCGCGGCGCGCGAGCTGGACGCGTTGGTCGCGCACGACCGCGACCGCGGCACGCAACTCGTGCAGTTCCTGACCGCCTACTGCCGCGCGGGCGGCAACAAGTCCGCCGCCGCGGCGCAGCTGTTCATCTCGCGCGCGGCGCTCTACGAGCGCATCGCCAGGGTCGAACGCATTCTCGCCGCCGACCTCGGTGATGCCGACACCGTGCTGTCCCTGCACTTCGCCCTGCTGGCGCGCGAGACGCTGCACCGTCCCGGCCTCGCCGTCTCCTGATCCGGGCCGCCGCCGCACCGCGGTACGGCGTGGGGCTTCCCGCCGGTACCCGGTGTGTGTGACCATGCCGGACTATTCGCGCCCCCCAACACCGTCAGGAGCCGAGCCGTGTCGATGTTCCGCTGGACCCTCGTCCACAACGGCCGCACGCCGCCGCCGGGCGAGGTCGTGCGCCCCGACGAACGGCTGTCCGCGCCGCGCATGGTGGGGCTCGGCGCGCAGCACGTCGTCGCGATGTTCGGCGCGACGTTCGTGTTCCCGGCGATCATGGGGCTGTCGCCCAACCTCGCGGTGCTGATGTCCGGCATCGCGACGATCCTGTTCCTGCTGATCGTCAAGAACCGGGTGCCGAGCTACGTCGGGACGTCGGCGTCGTTCGTCGCCGCGGTGGCCGCGATCCGCGCGCAGGGCGGCGACTCGGCCGATGTCACCGGCGCGATCCTGATCGCCGGCGTGATACTCGCGGTGGTCGGCGTCATCGTGCACTTCAGCGGCGCGCACCTGGTGCGCGTCGTGCTGCCGCCGGTGGTCACCGGGGCCGTCGTCATGCTCATCGGTTTCAACCTCGCGACGGTGGCGACGACCACCTACTTCCCCAGCGAGCAGTGGATCGGGCTGCTGACCGCACTGTTCGTGATCGTCGTGTCCGTGCTGGTGCGCGGCTTCCTGTCCCGCATCGCGATCTTCCTGGCGCTGGTGTTCGGCTACGTAGCCTGCTGGATCGCCGACTTCGTCAACAAGGTGCCGCTGTGCGACAGCACCGGCAAGAACTGCCACGCGGTCAACCGCATCGACTGGTCCGGCGTGCGCTCGGCGCACTGGATCGGGGTGCCGAAGTCGATGACCAGCCCCACGTTCGGGCACCTGGCCGGCCCGCACCTGCCTGCCTTCCACGCCGCCTTCATCCTGCTCGTCATCCCGTCGGTGATCGCGTTGCTGGCCGAGAACTCCGGGCACGTCAAGGCGGTGTCCGAGATGACCGGACAGGACCTCGACCCGTACCTCGGCCGGGCGTTCATCGGTGACGGTGTGGGCACCGCGCTGGCCAGCCTCGTCGGCGGCTCGCCGACCACCACGTACGCCGAGAACATCGGTGTCATGGCGGCAACGCGCATCTACTCGACGCTCGCCTATTACATCGCCGCTGTGGTGGCGATCCTGTTCGGCTTCTGCCCGAAGTTCGGGGCGCTCGTGGCAGCGACGCCGGGCGGCGTGCTCGGCGGCATCACGCTCGTGCTCTACGGCATGGTCGGCATGCTCGGCGCGAAGATCTGGATCGAGAACCGGGTGGACTTCGCCAATCCCGCGAACCTGGTGCCCGTGGCCGCCGGGATCATCGCCGGCATCGGCAACCTGGCGATCAAGTTCACCAACAGCTTCTCGATCACCGGCATCGCCGCGGGCACGTTGATCGTGCTGATCGGCTACCACGTGTGCCACCTGCTGATGCCCTACGTGCACGGCGGACAGGGCCCCGGGCCGGCGGACCGATCGATGCACGAGCCACCCCGACCGAGCCACCTCCGGCCGCGGCGTCCACGGCGGGCGCAGCCCCGGGCCCGGCGACGCCGACGCGCTGAGCTCAGACGAGGTCGACGACCGCACCGCGCGCCCGCACCCGCGCCACATCGCCGGGATCGGCGTCGGTGTCGGTGACCAGCCTGTCCACCTGGTCGACGCCGGCGAACACGGTCGGCCCGCGGCGCCCGAGCTTGGTCGAGTCGGCCAGCACGATCAACGCGTCGGTGTGCGAGAGCATGGCGCGGTGGTGCCCGGCCTGGGCGATCTTCGCGCCGGTGACGCCGACGTCCGGGTCGATGCCGTAGGCGCCGGCGACGATCAGGTCGACGTGCAGGTCGGCCATCGCGGCCTCGGTCTGCGGACCGAGCAGCGTCATCTGCGCGCGGTGCAGCATGCCGCCCAGCATCATCACCGAGACGCTCGGCGCGTGGCGTAGCGCGTAGGCGATCTCCAGGCCGTTGGTGACGACGGTGAGCTGCCGCTCGGCCAGGTGCGGCAGCATCGCCGCGGTGGTGGTGCCGGCCAGCACGAGCACGGTGGCGTGCTCGGGGATCAGCGCAGCGGCGTGCCGCCCGATACGCGCCTTCGCCGGATGCTGCCCTGGCCCGTCGTCGCCCGTCGTCGCGAGTGACCCGTCATTCTGGTCGGCCCTGGGGTCGACGCGGACGAGGGCGCCGCCGTGCGTGCGCCGCAGCAGGCCTTCGTGTTCGAGGTGCTGCAGGTCGCGGCGCACCGTCCATGCGCTGATCGCGAACTGCTCGGCGAGCTCGTCGATGCGCGCGCTGCCGTGGCGGCGTACGTGCTCGAGAATCCGGCGGTGCCGTTCGGGGACGAGCATGGTCATCGCGACGCCATCGGACGGTCGTTGCGCATGATCACGACCCTCCGCTCGCCGACGTCCGTGCAGCTTAGTCTGGCATCTTCTGCTCCTTTGTGCTCGATATTGCACCGTGTTGCACAAATGTGCTCGAATCGGGGAAGCATAGGTGCACACCGATACCCAGGAGGACGTCCGTCATGCCCGCTCTGCTGCTCGGCTCCATCAGCACGCTCGTCGACACCTCGGAAATCCAGCGCGGCGCGTTCAACCAGGCATTCGTCCAGCACGGGCTGGACTGGAAGTGGGAGCGCGAGGAGTACCGCGGACTGCTGACCGGCAACGGCGGCGCCCAGCGCATCGCCGACTACGCGCAGGACCACGGTGCGGACGTCGACGCGGCCGCGGTGCATGCCACGAAGTCGGAGCTGTTCCAGGACCAGCTGCACAAGGTCGGCATCAGGACGCGGCCCGGCATCATCGACGCGATCCGCGCCGCGAAGCAGCGCGGCTGGCGCGTCGGGCTCGTCACCACGACCTCGGGCGCCAACGTCGACGCCTTGCTCGACGGCCTCGACGAGTTGTCCCGCGAGGACTTCGACGTCGTCATCGATGTCGACTCCGTGGACAGCCCGAAGCCGGATCCCGCCGCGTACGAGAAAGCTCTTGCCGAACTCGGGGCGAGCGCCGACGAGTGCGTCGCGCTCGAGGACAACGTCGGCGGTGCGGCGGCCGCCACCGCGGCCGGGATCACCTGCGTCGCCTTCCCGAACGAGAACACCGCCGGGCACGATTTCGGCGAAACGCCGGTGACCCACCATGTGGTCTTCGACGACCTCGCCCCGCTCGTGGCGAACCGCTGAGCCCGGCCGTGACGCGACCCGAGCCGACGCTGACCGTCGACGACGCGGCGTTCCACGTCGAGGCGTACGAGAAGATCGACTATTCGCTGCGCATCGTCGACGGCGTCTTCTCCCCGCGCAACGGGGAGCTCGCCGACCACTACCGCTCGTGGGGCCGCTGCCTGGCGGTCGTCGACGCCGTCGTGCTGCACCACTACGGCGACGCGCTGCGTGGCTACTTCGCCCACTACGGCATCGCGCTGACCGTCGTGCCGGTGACCATCCGCGAGAAGGACAAGTCGCTGACCACGGCAGAACGACTCGTCGACGCCTTCGACGAGTTCGGGCTGGTGCGCAAGGAGCCGGTGCTGGTGATCGGCGGCGGTCTCGTCACCGACGTCACCGGCTTCGCCTGCGCGATGTTCCGCCGCGCGACCAACTACATCCGCATCCCGACGACACTGATCGGCCTCATCGACGCGAGCGTCGCGATCAAGGTGGCGGTCAACCACGGCAACGCGAAGAACCGCCTGGGTTCGTTCCACGCCTCGCAGGCCGTGCTGCTGGACTTCGGCTTCCTGCGCACGTTGCCGACGGCCCAGATCCGCAACGGCATGGCCGAGTTGGTCAAGATCTCGACCGTCGGCAACCTGTCGGTGTTCGAACTGCTGGAGAAGTACGGCGAGGACCTGCTGCAGACGCACTTCGGCTACGTCGTCGCCACGCCGGAACTGCGCGAGATCGGCGCGCGGGTCTGCTACGACGCGGTGCGCACCATGCTCGAGCTGGAGACGCCGAACCTGCACGAGCTGGAGCTCGACCGCGTCATCGCGTTCGGTCACACGTGGAGCCCGACGCTGGAGCTGACGCCGGACGTGCCGTTCTTCCACGGCCACGCCATCTCGATCGACATGGCGCTGTCGACCACGATCGCGGCGCACCGCGGCTACATCCCGGAGAGCGAGCGCGATCGCATCTTCTGGATGTTCAGCAAGCTCGGGCTGTCCCTGGACAGCACGCACCTGACCCCCGAGGTACTGCGCAAAGGCACCGAGTCGATCATCCAGACGCGTGACGGGCTGCTGCGCGCGGCGATGCCACACCCCATCGGCACGTGCTCGTTCGTCAACGACCTCAACGCCGACGAGCTGCACCACGCGCTGGTGATGCATCGCGAGGCGTGCGCGCGTTACCCCCGGGCCGGGCGCGGTGAGCAGGTCTTCGTGGACTCGGCGCCGGCCGGCCCGGCCGTCGCTGTGCCGGCTGCCGGGTCGATGGGCGCCCCGGTGGGCGCCGCGCAATGATGCCGGCGGTCGGCGTGGTGACGCGTCCGGGTGACGCGCGGCCGGTGACGCCGGTCGGCATCCTCGGCGCGCGCTTGGCCGAGCTGGTACGTCGATACGACGACGGCGTCGGGGACGGCGGTACCGTCCCCGACGCCGCGTTCGGCGCCGACCTGCGCGCTGCCCACGCTCTCGCCGCCGGGCTCGAGCCCTACGTCGCGGCGTGCACCTCTCCCGAGTCGCCCGCGCTGCGCGCGTTGGCCGAACGCACCGCCGGCCACGACTGGACGGCCCACACCGCCGACGCGGCACGCGCACCGCTGGAACAGGAGATGCTCTCCGGCCACGTCGAGGGCAGGCTGCTCGCGATGCTGGTGCACGCCACGCGCAGCCGGCGGGTGCTGGACGTCGGCATGTTCACCGGCTACTCCGCGCTGGCCGTGGCCGAGGCACTTCCGGCTGACGGGCGGGTGGTCGCGTGCGAGATCGACGCGGGCGTTGCCGGGGTCGCCGCCGAGTGCTTCGCCCACTCCCCCGTGGGCGAACGGATCGACGTGCGCATCGGCCCGGCGCTGGACTCGCTGCGGGCGCTGGCCGACGCCGGCGAGACCTTCGACCTGGTCTTCGTCGACGCCGACAAGGCCGGTTACCGCGACTACGTCGACACCGTGTTGGACACCTGCCTGCTGGCGCACGACGGGTTGCTCTGCGTCGACAACACCTTGCTGCAGGGCCTGCCGTGGACCGACGAGACGGCGAACGTGAATGCCGCGGCGATCGCGCAGTTCAACCGCGCGCTCGCCGCCGACCCACGCGTGGAGCAGGTGCTCCTGGCGGTGCGCGACGGCGTGACGCTGGCGCGCCGGGCGGATCGGTAGCGCGCCGGTGGACACCATCGCCCTGACCCCGGTCGGCGTGCAGATCAGCGGCTTGTCCCTGCACGACGTTGACCCGGCGTCGATCATCGTGCTGCGCGGGCTGCTCGCCGAGCACGGCGTGGCCGTCCTGCGCGAGCAGTTCGTCGACGACGACACCTTCCTGTCGTTGCTGCACGCGCTCGGCGAACCGGTCTTCACCGCGGGCGAGACCCCGCTGCCCGGCTACCCCGACCTCAACGTCATCAGCAACGTCGGGCGCACGACCCCGCCGCGCAGCGTCTTCCACGTCGACACGACCTACATCAGCCGGCCTCCGACCTACACGGCGCTGCGCGCGGTACGCATTCCCGAGCAGGGCGGGCAGACGCTGTTCACCAACCAGTACCGCGCGCACGACACGCTGCCGGCCGCGGTGCGCTCGCAGTTGCAGGGGCGGACGATCCGGCACGTCGTCACCGGCGTCGACCCGGGCGCAGGTCAGGAACACGAGGCGTGGCACCCGGCGCTGCGCCGGCACCCGCTGAGCGGCCGCACCGCGCTGTACCTGTCGACGCCGCAACGCTGCATCGCGGTCAGCGACATGACCGACGCGCAGTCGCGCGAATTGATCGACTTCCTGTACCGGCACTCGACGACGCCGGCCAACACGCTGCGCCACACGTGGCGCCCAGGAGACGTCGTCATCTGGGACA
The DNA here is from genome assembly GCA_963711775.1 of uncultured Actinomycetota bacterium. Taxonomy (GTDB): domain Bacteria; phylum Actinomycetota; class Actinomycetes; order Mycobacteriales; family Jatrophihabitantaceae; genus Jatrophihabitans. The sequence continues at coordinate 220,677 of CAVQFH010000001.1, forward strand.
ACGGCGTGGTCCTGCACCGCGCCGACCACGAGGGCGTGCTCGGTGACCGTGTCATGCACCGCGGCATGGTGCGCGCCCCGGCCGGCATGCAGCGATGAGCGCCGCCGCCCGCGCCGCCGTGTGCGCGAAGACGCTCGGCGCGCTGGCGCTGCTGCAACTCGCCCTGCCGCTGAACGCGGCCCTGACCGGCACCGTCCTGCTCGCCGACGCTCTGACCCGCGACCCCCCACGCGCGGAGCCGGCCCGGCGCAGGACGGTGCTGATCAGCGGCGGCAAGATGACGAAGGCGCTGCACCTGGCGCGCACGTTCCACCGGGCCGGGCACCGCGTCGTGCTGGTCGAGTCCGCGAAGTACCGGCTGACCGGCCACCGCTTCTCGCGCTGCGTCGACCGCTTCCACACAGTCCCCGCGCCGCACGATCCGGCCTACGCCGCCGCGCTGCTGGAGATCGTGCGCAGCGAGGGCGTCGACGTCTACGTCCCGGTGTGCAGCCCCGCGGCAAGCCTGCCCGACGCCCGGGCCAAGGCGGTGCTGGAACCGTACTGCGAGGTGTTGCACGCCGACGCGGACGTCATCGCCCAGCTGGACGACAAGTTCCGATTCACCGAACTGGCGGAGTCGTTCGGCCTGCCCGTGCCCGACGCGCACCGCATCGACTCGCCGGACCAACTCGCCCGCTTCGACTTCGCCGCCGCCCGCCCGCCGTACGTGCTCAAGAGCATCGCCTACGACCCGGTGCACCGCCTGGACCTCACGCCGCTGCCGCGGCCGACCGCCACGCAGACCGCGCAGGTCGCCTGGTCCAAGCCCATCTCCCGCTCGACGCCGTGGATCCTGCAAGCGCTGGTGAGCGGGCAGGAGTACTGCACGCACGGCACCGCGCGCGACGGCCGTCTACAGGTCTACGCGTGCTGCCCGTCGTCGGCGTTCCAGGTGAACTACGAGATGGTCGACAAGCCGGCGATCGAGGCGTGGGTGCGCAGCTTCGTCGAGCACCTAGGGGTCACCGGCCAGTTCAGCTTCGACGTCATCGAGGCACCCGACGGCAGCGTCCACCCGATCGAGTGCAATCCGCGCACGCACTCGGCGATCACCATGTTCTACGACTGCGATGCCGCGCTGGCCCGCGCATACCTCGACGACGTCGACGACACCCTCGTGCCCACGGCGGCGAGCAGGCCCACGTACTGGCTCTATCACGAGCTCTGGCGGATGCTGAGCCGGCCGACGACGCTGTTCTCGCGGGGCGCCGTGATCGTGCGCGGCAAGGATGCGATCTTCGACGTGCGCGACCCGCTGCCGTTCCTGCTCGTGCATCACCTGCAGATCCCGGCACTGCTCCTGCACAACCTGCTGCGCGGCAAGGACTGGCTGCGCATCGACTTCAACATCGGCAAGCTCGTCGAGGCTGCGGGGGACTGAGTGCCGCTGCGCGTGCTGCACCTCGTCGGCTCGGCGGTCAGCGAGGGCTACGCCGAGCTGTCCCGGCTCTACGCCCGTGACTGCCTGCAGGCCACCGCCGACCCCGCGCGGTACACGTTCGCGATCGCGCACGTCGAGCCCGGCGGTGTCTGGCGCTTTCCCGCCGGCCTGGACGACGCCGGCATCGCGGACGCGGAGCCGCTGCCGGTGCACGAAGCGATCGCGCGGGTTCGCGAGCTCGCGCCGGACGTGGTCGTGCCGCAGATGTTCTGCCGGCCGGGGATGACCAGTTACCGGTCGCTGTTCGACATGCTCGGTGTCCCCTACGTCGGTAACCGCGCCGACGTCATGGCGCTGGGCGCGGACAAGGCGAAGGCCAAGGCGGTCGTGGCGGCCGCCGGCGTGGTGGTTGCACCCGGTGAGGTGATCCGGTGGGGTGGCGAGGCGACGCTGGCGCCCCCAACGGTCGTCAAGCCGGTCGACGGCGACAACTCCGAGGGGGTGACGCTGGTGCGCGATCGAAGCGAGTACGCCCCGGCGTTGGCTGCGGCCTGGGAGCACAGCGACGCCGCGCTGGTGGAGCGCTTCGTGCCGCTGGGCCGCGAGGTGCGGTGCGCCACCGTCGTGCTGGGCGGCCGCCTGCAGTGCCTGCCGCTGGAGGAGTACCGCGTCGACGCCGTGACCAAGCCGGTCCGCGACGCCGCTGACAAGCTGCGGCGCGACGCCGGCGGCCAATTGCAGCTGGTGGCCAAGGACGCCGAGCACGCGTGGATCGTCGACACCGACGATCCGATCACGGCGCGGGTGTGGGCGGCGGCGCGCGCGTGCCACCGGGCCCTGGGGTGCCGGCACTACGGCTTGTTCGACTTCCGCGTCGACCCGGCCGGCACGCCGGTCTTCCTCGAGGCGGGGCTCTACAACTCTTTCGCCCGGACCAGCGTGATCGCGGTGATGGCGGCGGCGGCCGGCATCGACGTGCCCGAGCTGTTCGCCGACGCCGTCGCGCAGGCGGTGCGCGAATCGCACCGGGCTCGGACTGCCGGGTTCCCGCGGACGGACGGAGGCGTGTCCGGTGCTCGCTGACCGGTGGGGCGTGACGGACGCCGAGATCGCACGCCGCTTCCCCTGCGACGACGTCGTCGCGCACCCGAGCCTGCAGGCCTGGCGCGGCGTGACGGTGTTCGCGCCGCCCGCGACGGTGTGGGCGTGGGTGGCGCAACTGCGGCTCGCGCCGTACTCCTACGACTGGGTCGACAACCTCGGCCGGCGCTCACCCCGACAGCTGCGCGGGCTCGCCGGACCGCGGCCCGGCGAGCACTTCACCACCGGCCTGACCGGGCGGGTCGGGCAGATCATCTCGGTGGCGCCGGGCGAACAGCTGACCGGGCGCATCGCCGGCGCAGTGCTGTCTTATGTGCTGGTGCCGGAGGCGGACTCGACCCGGTTGCTGCTCAAGGTGGTCACCGCGCGGTTCCGGGTGCTGGCGCCGTTCATCTCGGTGGGCGACCTGGTGATGGCGCGCCGCCAATTGCGCAACCTCAAGCAGCTGGCCGAAGCCGGCTGACGGGCCCGCGCGACGCGGGCTCACGGTGGAGCGGGTGACGGGAATCGAACCCGCACTGTCAGCTTGGGAAGCTGATGTTCTGCCATTGAACTACACCCGCGGACGCGCCCGACCTTACCGGAGACCAGTCAGCGGGATGCTGCTGCAATCCGGGCGCAGGGGTCGTTGTCGGCGATGACGCCTGCATCCGGCGGTTCGCCATGGGCAGAACACGCGGTGGGCGCGGGATGCGCTGCGGTGCGCACTCCCTGCCGAGCTCGGGCTGCGCCGGGGCACGGATCGCCTGATGCGATTTCCGCACCAGCCGTATTGTTACGGTGCGTGATCGCTACTCGTACCTTTCGTGACGCGTGACTACGTGACGTAACCATCCCGCCACGGGTGTCGTTGGTCTGGTCGTCCGGTGAGTTTGCCGAAGACAAACCAAGGTGTGGGGCCATGGACATTCGATGCACGGTTGACGCGTGCGCTGCGAACCACGAGTTCGCAGCGCCCGCTCGACGTGCCTTGTCCCCGGCCATCCGTCGCATTCTCGCTGTTCTGGGCCTCGGTATCGGGTTCTGGTTGTTGACCTGCCTGCTGCACGCCGCGCCGGCGTCCGCGCAGACCACCCAGTCGCAGCCGACGCCCAAGACGCACCAGCACGTGACGGTGCTCGACGCCGCGATCGCCGGAACCGACCGCACGGTCGACCACCTCGATCACACAGTGGCATCGGCGACTCACACGGTGCACCGGTCGCTGCACACGGTGAGTCACCAGGTTCGCAGGGCGACGGCACGCGTGAGCAGCGGCGTCCGGGCCGCGACGCAGGCCGTCACCCAGCCGCTGCGCACGCACACCCGGCACACCGTCGGCGGCACGGTCGGCACAGTCACCGGGGTACTCCCGCTCCCGACGGGCGCGACTGCGATTTCCGCACCGAGTACGGCGGTGGTGGCGAGCTCAGCACGAAGTGACCGGCTGACGGCCGGCCGCGCCGCGAGCGACACGCCGGCCACCGGCGGCCCGACGCTTGCCGCGGGTTACCGCGCAGCGACGCGGTCGCCCGCCGTCGCCGGCCACACAGGCTCGACCAGCGGCGTGACCACGACACCGACCGCGCCGTCGACGCCCAGCGTGCCGCCCGTGCCCTCCACGCCGGCCGCACCGTCCGCGCCGGGCACGGCTCGAACCTCGATCGACCGGTTCGCGGCCACGCTGCCCACAGCAGCCGGCGCCGCCACGCTCGTCCTGCGCGCACCCGCGCACTGGGTGCAGGCTCCGGTTCTCGGCATCGCCGCGAGCGAGCCGACGTTCTCCCCCGACTAGAGGTGGCTCGGACCGTCACGTAGACGGCAGCCGAACGACCCGGCGACGGCTCCCCGCCGCGACGGTTACACACCTCGAACCGAAAGAGAACATCATGAACATCTGGCTGAAGCGCGGCCTGCAGGTCGGGCTCTTCAGCGGTGGTCTGTGGTTGGTCGGGACGGGCATCGCGTCCGCCGACACCGCGCACACACCGCATCCCCCGGGCGTCGATCTCGCCCATGTCAGCATCCACGCCCCGGTGCGCATCGCCGGCAACGACATCACCGTCCTGGGTCATCACTCGAGGTCGCACGTCGACACGAGCGGTTCGCCCGCGGGCACGGTGTCCACGCCGCAGTCGCACCGCCGCTCCGTCGTGCACGCGTCGGTCGACGTGCCGATCTCGGTCGGTGGCAACGCCATCGCCGTGGGAGGCAGATCGTCCGCGCACGAATCACCCGCGGCGAGGACGTCGTCGCACAAGGACGGATCGTCCGTCGTCGACGTTCCGGTGACCGCGCCGGTGCACGTCGGCGGCAACGCCATCGCCCTGCTGGGCCGCTCCACTGCGACCTCGACCGCCCCCGAGTCGACGTCCACCAGCACCGGTGACAGCAGTACGGGCACCAACGGCCACAGCGACGTGTCCGTCCCGGTCACCGCACCCGTCACCGTCTGCGGCAACGGCATCGGCGCCCTCGGCGACGGCACCGGAACCTGCGACACGACCGGCACCACCGGCGCCGGCAGCACCGGTGACAGCAGTACGGGCACCAACGGCGACAGCGACGTCTCCGTCCCGGTCACCGCACCCGTCACCGTCTGCGGCAACGGCATCGGCGCCCTCGGCGACGGCACCGGAACCTGCGACACGACCGGCACCACCGGCTCCGGCAGCAGCAGCGGCTCGGGCTCCGGCTCGGGCTCGGGCGGCAGCACGTCGACCGGCACCAACGGCGACAGTGACGTGTCCGTCCCCGTCACCGCTCCGGTCACCGTGTGCGGCAACGGCGTCGGCGCTCTTGGCGACGGCACCGGGACCTGCGGCACCACCGGCTCGGGCAGCAGCGGCTCCGGTTCGGGCAGCAGCGGCTCCGGTTCGGGCAGCAGCGGTTCAGGCAGCACCGGCACCAACGGAGGCAGTGACGTCTCCGTCCCGGTCACCGCACCCGTCACCGTCTGCGGCAACGGCGCAGGCGTCGCCGGCGACGGCACCGGCACCTGCGGCACCACCGGCTCCGGTAGCAGCGGCTCCGGTAGCAGCGGCTCCGGTAGCAGCGGCTCCGGTAGCAGCGGCTCCGGTTCGGGCAGCGGCGGCTCGGGTGGCACCACCGGTGGCGGTGGCATCGTGGACGCACCGGTCACCGCGCCGGTGACGGCGTGCGGGAACGCGGCCGGTGTCCTCGGCTCCGCGTCCGGCACGTGCGCCACTCCGGCCGCGCCCACGACCTCCGACCCCGGCGGCTCGACGGTCGACGTGCCGATCACCGCACCGGTGACGGTCTGCGGCAACGCGGTCGGTAACGCCGACGCGTCGTGCGACCCGCCCGCCGCCGGCGGCGGCAGCACACCGCCCGGGACCATCACGGTTCCGGTCACCACCCCGGTGACGGTCTGCGGGAACAGCGTCGGAACGCTCGGCACGGCTGCCGCCTCGTGTGGCGGCGGTGGCGGCACAACCCCGCCCGGCGGCACCAACCCCGGCAGCCCCGGCACTCCGGGGACCCCCGGCACCCCGGGAACGCCGGGCACTCCGGGCACCCCCGGCACTCCGGGCACTCCGGGCACCCCGGGAACGCCGGGCACGCCCGGCGGCACCGCCCCGGTGGCATCGGGCGCTGGTGGCAAGGGTGCGGCCGGCGCCAGCGCCGGGCCGTCGGCACCGAAGGGTTCCGGTTTCGCGCAGCGCACGCTGGCCGCCCGCGAGGGCGCACTGGCGTCGACCGGGGCGAACGTGCTGGCACTGCTCGACATCGCCGCACTGCTGATGCTGCTCGGCGCGGCCCTGCTGTTCACGCAGCGCCGCCGCGTCCGGCGCAGCTGAGGGCTCCCGTTGCGGTCGCGGTTCCCCCCGCGCCGCGACCGCAACGGGCATCGAGGTCGGTTCGAGGCCGGGACGGTCGTCGGGCGTACGGTCCCCACCATGCAGACGGTGCGGACGCCCGACGACCGCTTCCTCGGCCTCGTCGACTTCCCCGACGAGCCGCACTTCGTGCAGGTGCCCGACTCGGACGGCGGCACGCTGCAGATGTCCTGGGTCGAGCGCGGCACGCCCGACGCCCCGGTGGTCCTGCTTCTGCACGGCGAACCGTCGTGGTCCTACCTGTACCGCTCCCTGCTCGGCCCACTGGCCGACGCAGGGCTTCGTGCGCTTGCGCCGGATCTCGTCGGTTTCGGCCGCTCGGACAAGCCGACGTCGATCGCCGACCACTCCTACGCGCGGCACGTCGCGTGGATGGCCGCGTTCGTCGACGCGCTGGAGCTGCGCGACGTCACCCTGGTCGGCCAGGACTGGGGCGGCCTGATCGGGCTGCGGCTCGCCGCCGAGCAGCCGCAGCGGTTCGCCCGGATCGTCGCCGCCAACACCGGGCTGCCCACCGGTGATCATCCGATGCCCGAGGTATGGCATCGCTTCCGCGAGGCCGTACAGAGCGCCCCGGAACTGGACATCGGCCGCTTCGTCGCGTCCGGTTGCGTCCACGGCCTGAGCGACGCGGCTCGCGCGGCATACGACGCGCCCTTCCCCGACGAGGGCTTCAAGGCCGGCCCGCGCGCCATGCCGGGCCTCGTGCCCTACGCGCCGGACAACCCCGCCAGCGAGGCCAACCGCGCCGCGTGGCGCGCCCTGGCCGCCTCGCCGACACCCATGCTGCTGGCGTTCTCCGACAGCGACCCGATCACAGCAGCCATGGCGCCGATCCTCGAACGCACCATGGCGGGCGCGCAGGGGCAGCCGCACCGGACGATCGCCGACGCGGGGCACTTCCTGCAGGAGGACGCCGGTCCGGAGCTCGCCGCGGCGATCATCGACTTCGTGGCAGCGACGTCCGGCTGAGCCGCATGTGCGGCCTGCGCTCGTCGTCGGCCACCGGATAGCCTCTGCGGCATGCTCTTGAGCGACCGCGACATCCGCGCCGAGGTCGCGGCCGGCCGGCTGGCCGTCCAGCCCTGGGACGCCGAACTGGTGCAGCCGTCGAGCGTCGACGTGCGGCTGGACCGCTTCTTCCGCGTCTTCAACAACTCGCGCTACACGCACATCGACCCGGGCCAGCAGCAGGACGACCTCACCGCTCTTGTCGAGCCCGAGGGGGACGAGCCGTTCGTGCTGCATCCGGGCGAGTTCGTGCTCGGCTCGACGCTGGAGATCGTCACGCTGCCCGACGACCTCGCCGGCCGACTCGAAGGCAAGTCCAGCCTCGGCCGGCTCGGCCTGCTGACCCACTCGACGGCCGGTTTCATCGACCCGGGGTTCGACGGGCACATCACGCTCGAGCTGAGCAATGTCGCGAACCTGCCGATCACGCTGTGGCCCGGGATGAAGATCGGCCAGCTGTGCCTGTTCCGGCTGTCCAGCGCGGCCGAGCACCCGTACGGGTCTGCGGTCTACGGCTCGCGCTACCAGGGGCAGCGGGGTCCGACGCCCAGCAGGTCGTACCTGAACTTCCGGCGCTGGCCGACCGGCTGAGCCGACCCGCACCCGCGGCGTGTGGCGCGCCTGCGGGTACCGCCGCGGCGTGTCGTCCTGCAGCGTCGCCACGCACGCAGCTGCGACAGCGCGAAGGCGGGGCAGCCACCAGGGCCGCCCCGCCTCCGCGGGTCATGCAGGAGCGTCAGCCGACGAAGGCCGCCGTGCCGTTCGGCGTGCCGAGCCCGGTCGGGCCGTCCCAGCCCGTGCCCGCGGTGCACAGCGGTGCGCCGCAGGTGCCGTTCTTGCCCGACGTCACGTCGTTCAGGTTCGACCGGTGCGCGTACGGGTCGGCGTTCGGGTACGTGCTCGAACCCGGCGTGCCGGCCAGCGCGTAGGTGCTGGCGATGATCGGCGCCGCCGCGGAGGTGCCGCCGTACACCTCCCAGCCGCTGCCGCCGTAGGTCTGGTAGACCGCGACACCCGTGTACGGGTCGGCCACCGCCGAGACGTCGGCCTCGGCGCGGTTGCTGCAGCCGGTGCTCACGCCGCTCTGGAACGCGGGCTTGGCGAAGTAGCTCGAGCAGCCAGACCCGGTGCCCTCGGTGTAGCTGGTGGTGTTCCAGACCTTCTCCGTCCAGCCGCGCGTGTTGCTCGCGCGCGACAGGCTCGTCCCGCCGACCGCGGTGACGTGCGGGGACGTCGCCGGGAAGGAGCCGCCGTCGTAGTCGGAGTCACCCGCGCTGGCGGTGATCGCGACGCCGGGGTGCGTGTAGTACTTGCTGTCGGCGGAGGTGACCGACGAGTCCTCGGAACCGCCGTAGCTGTTCGAGACGTACTTCGCGCCCAGCGCGACCGCTTCGTTCACCGCCGTGCCCAGGTTCGCGGTGGTCGGCGACTTCGCCTCGACCAGCAGGATGTGGCACCCGGGGCAGATCGCCGACACCATGTCGATGTCGAGTGAGATCTCGCCCGACCAGTCCTGGTTGTTCGCCGGCAGCGACGATGTGCTGCCCGTCTGGCTGACCTGCTTGAAGCAGCCGTTCGCCTTGGTGCACGACGGCAGGCCGTACTGCGAGCGGTAGGTCGCGAGATCGCTGGCAGCGTTCGGGTCGTTGTAGGCGTCGACGATCGCGACGGTGCCGCTGCCGGTGGCGGTGAGCTTGTAGGCGCTGCGCAGATCGCTCGGGCCGTAGCCGGACGGCGTCGCGTGCGGGCTCACGGCGTCCGAGCGGATGCCGGCGGGCTCGTTCGGGCTGACCTGCTTGATCGCGTAGCACGCGAGCTGATGCGCCTTGGGGGCGCTGCAGACCCGTTGGGTCTTGACGTGTGTGGCACTCGCCGCCGTCGATTGTGTCGACGTGCTGGCATCGGCCACTGCGGAGAACCCGGCCGTCGCGAGCGCCGCGGTACCGGCGAGGACGACCACCCTTCGAATTGCAGCGTGCACCAAGAACCTCCTGTGTGGGCGAAACGGTGTCCTGAACCTAGGTCGCCTCGCAGGCAAGCGCGTAGGTCAACACGTGGCACAGACCTGTCAGTCAGGTAGCTGCCAGTGATCAGCTCGGCCGGTTGCCATCACTGTCGGTAGCGGCCTCGTGCTCGGCGAGTACTTCCCGCGCCGCCGCCGACTCGTAGAACCCGGCGAGCTGGCGCCGGATGACGTCCGCCAGCACGCCCGCCTCGTCCAGAGCAGCGATGGCCTGCGGCGCGAAGCGCATCGCCTCCTCGACGAGGTCGTCGGGACCGATACCGAACTCGGTGAGCAGGGCGTCGAGCGGCGTCGCCCCGTAGGTGTCGAAGAAATAGTCCACGCCGGTGTCGACCAACGAGGCGAGATAGGCGGTGCCGCGCAGGTCGAGCCACAGCTCGTAGGCGATCACTACGAGGTCGACCAGATCGTCCTGGTCGGTCGCCTCGAGGACGTCGCGCATCCGCCGGTCGGCCACCTGGTCCCAGACACCGAGCAACGCCTCGGCCAGTTCGTCGTCGTCGAGTGACTCGGCGACCCCGTCGCGCCAGCGCGCGAGGATGCCGGCAGCGCTGCGCTCGGCGAGCTCGCGGCTGCGCTGATCTACCTCGCGCAGCGCGCGGCCGGCCACCTTCTCGCCCGCGGCCAGTGCGGTCGTCATGCCCGGCATCCGCTGCAGCAGCGAGCGGTTGGTGTTCACCGCGGTGGACGCGAGCGACACCATGTACTGCGCGAGCCACGCCTGCACGCTCGGGTTGTCGGCGATCCGCGCGGCGATGGCCTGGCGCAGCGACCGCAGCTCGGCGAGCTTTTCCGCGGCGGCCTGCACGTGCCGCCGGTCGACCACGTCGCCGAGTGCAGTGTCCTGCGCCGGGTGCTCGCGCAGCAGACCGACTACCTCGCCCACGATCTCGGGTATCGCGCCGGGCAGCTCGAACGTCGAGACGTACTTCGCGGCCACCGCCTTGACGCGATCGCGGTGCACGACGTCGTCCAGCGACAGACGCGCCGCATGCCCGAGCGCGTGCTCGACCTCGGCACGCACCAGCGTCTCGAACTGCGCGCCGCGCAGCCGCTCGAGTTGGTACGCGACGTGCGCGTCGAGCAGGCGGTCGGCGGCATCCATGGGCGTCATTGTTACGTGCCGCCGACGAGTGGTGACGCTGAGGACACCATGAGCCAGGGACCCGAGGACGTGGAACTCGCGACGGCGAACCTGTCGTCGATCACGTCGCGCGTCCCGGTGCCGCACTACCCGCGCGACGCCACGGCCGCGACCACCGTGCACATCGGCGTCGGCGGGTTCCACCGCGCGCACCAGGCGATGTTCCATGACCGGTTGCTGGCCGCGGGCGACACCGGCGCCGGGATCTGCGGGGTCGGCGTTCTCGGCGGTGACGCGAAGATGCGCGACGCGCTGCACGCGCAGGACTGCCTGTACACGCTCGTCGAGAAACCCGGCGACGCCGAGCCCCAGGCGCGGGTCATCGGCTCGCTCGTCGACTACCGCTACGCACCGGACGACGCCGACGACGTGATCGCGCTGCTCAGCGAGCCGCGCATCCGCGTCGTCTCGCTGACCGTCACCGAGGGCGGTTACCTCGTCGACGGCAGCACCGGCGAGTTCGATGCAGCCGACGACGGCGTGCAGGCCGACCTCGCCGCCGGCGACCAGCCGAGCACCGCGTTCGGGATGCTCGTCGAGGCGCTGCGGCGCCGGCGCGCAGCGGGTACCGCACCGTTCACCGTCATGTCGTGCGACAACCTGCCCGGCAACGGCACGCTGACCCGCCAGACGTTGACGTCGTTCGCTGCCCTGCGCGACGACCGACTCGGGGCATGGATCGAGCGCGAGGTGCGCTTCCCGAATTCGATGGTCGACCGCATCACTCCGGCGACAACCGACGACGACCGCGCCGAGGTCAGTGACGCGCTTCGGCATCCGCGACCGGTGGCCCGTGGTGTGCGAGCCGTTCGTGCAATGGGTGCTCGAGGACGCGTTCTGCTGCGGGCGGCCCGCCTACGACGACGTCGGCGTGCAGGTCGTCGACGACGTCGAGCCGTACGAGTTGATGAAGCTGCGGATGCTCAACGCCGGCCACCAGGCACTGGCCTACCTCGGCGTCCTGCTCGGCCACACCTACGTCGACGAGGCCGCGACCGACGACGCGCTGCGCGGCTTCGTCGCGGGCTACCTGCACGACGAGGCACGGCCCACGCTGCCCGAGGTGCCCGGCATCGACCTCGACGACTACGCCGCACACCCTGCTGCAGCGTTTCGCGAACGCCAACATCCGCGACACGCTGGCCCGGCTGGCCGAGCACGCCTCGGACCGCATCCCGAAGTTCGTCCTGCCGGTGATCCGCGCGCAGGTCGCGGTCCGACGGCGAGCTGCGGCGGGCCGCGACGGTCGTAGCCGCGTGGGCGCGCTACTGCGAGGGCACCGACGAGCACGGCGGCCGGCTGGACATCGTCGATGCACGGGCCGACCGGCTGCACGAGCTTGCCCTCGACGACGACCCCGTTGCGTTCCTGCGCAACCGGGACGTCTTCGGCGATCTCGGCGAACAGCAGCGCTTCGTCGACGCCTATCTGTCCGCACGGCACGACCTGCGCGACCACGGTGCGCGCGAAACCCTCGCCCGACTCACCGCCACGATCGAGGAGACCACGTGAGCGCAGCCAAGACCGACACCGCCGGCAAGCAGACGCAGGACGAGGACATTGCGTCGAGCAAGCTCACCGGCAAGCTCATCGTCGCGGCGGCGGTGTCCGCGATCTCGGCGCTGCTCTACGGCTACGACACCGGCATCATCTCCGGCGCGCTGCTGCAGATCCGCAAGGACTTCCACACCACCAGCGCGGTCGAGCAGGTGATCGCCGGCAGCATCCTGCTCGGTGCGGTCATCGGCGCGCTGACCTGCAGCCAGCTGTCCGAGCGTCGCGGCCGGCGCGGCACGGTGCTCCTGCTCGCCGGGGTCTTCGTGCTGGGCGCAGTGCTGTGCTCGCTCGCGCCCAACGCGTGGCTGCTGTCGGCAGCGCGCATCATCCTCGGCTTCGCCGTCGGCGGTGCCACCCAGACCGTGCCGATGTACGTCGCCGAGCTGGCGCCGCCGGCCCGGCGCGGGCAGCTGGTGCTGACCTTCCAGGTCGGCATCGGCGTCGGCATCGTGGTGTCGACGATCGTCGGCGCCACCGAGTCGTTCACCTGGCGCATCTCCGTCGCCATGGCCGCGGTGCCCGCCGCGATCATGTTCGTCATGCTGCTGCGGCTGCCGGAGAGCCCGCGGTGGCTGGTGAAGGCCGACCGCGACGACGACGCCCGTGAGGTGCTGGGCGTCATCCGCCCGCCGGACTCGGATCTCGACGCCGAACTGGACAGCATCCACCAGATCGAGGAGGCCGAGCAGAGCGGCCGGCGCGAGGACCGCGGCTTCGCCGGGCTGAAGAAGGCGTGGGTCCGGCCGGCGCTGCTGGTCGGCTGCGGGATCGCGATCTTCACCCAGCTGAGCGGCATCGAGATGATCATCTACTACGCGCCGACGATCCTCACCGACAACGGCTTCTCCAAGCACGACGCGCTGCTCGTCAGCGTCGGCCTCGGGGTGACGTACCTGGTGATGATGATCGTCGGCCTGTCGATCGTCGACCACGTCGGCCGCCGCAGGCTGACGATGATCATGGTGCCGGGCGCGGCGATCGCGCTGTTCGTGCTGGGCGCGCTGTTCGTCTCGGGCCACCACGACCGCAGCGACATCCCGTTCATCATCGTCTGCCTGATCGTGTTCATGTTCTTCAACGCCGGCGGCCTGCAGCTGATGGGCTGGCTGACCGGCTCGGAGATCTACCCGCTGGCGGTCCGCTCCGCCGGTACCAGCGTGCAGGCGGCCACCCTGTGGGCCACCAACCTGCTGATCACGCTGACGTTGCTGACGATCATCAACGCCGTGGGCGCCGGCCCGACGATGTGGCTCTACGGCCTGTTCAACGTCGCGGCGTTCGTCTTCGTCTGGCGGCGGATGCCGGAGCTGACCGGGCGCAGCCTCGAGCAGATCGAGGGCACGCTGCGCGACGGCGACTTCAAGCCGAAGGACTTCGCCGCCGCGACCTCGTGAGGTCGAGCCCGCTCAGCCACGCGCCACTCACGATCAGTGGCTCAGACGAGCCGGTGCATCCACCCGTGCGTGTCGGGTGACTGGCCGGTCTGGATGCCGACGAGCCGCTCACGCAAGGCCGCGGTCACCGGCCCACCGCCGCTGCCGTCGCCGACCGTGAACGAGCCGTCCACGCCACGGACCTCGCCGATCGGCGTCACGACGGCGGCCGTGCCGCAGCCGAACACCTCGGTGATCGCGCCGGACGCGCAGCCGTCTCGCCACTCCTCGACCGAGATCTTGCCTTCCTCGGCGCTGTAACCGAGATCGGTCGCGACCTGCAGCAGGGCGTCACGGGTGATGCCCGGCAGGAGCGTGCCGGTCAGCGCAGGCGTGACGATGCGCGCGCCCGGTCCCGAGCCGTAGACGAAACCGAGGTTGTTCGAGCCCATCTCCTCGACCCAGCGGTGCTCCGCGGCGTCGAGCCACACGACCTGGTCGCAGCCCTGCGCGGTGGCCTGCGCAGTGGCGGCGAACGACGCGGCGTAGTTGCCGCCGCACTTCACCTCGCCGGTGCCACCCGGCGCAGCGCGGGTGTAGTCGGTGGACAGCCAGACGGTGACCGGCTTGACGCCGTTCTTGAAGTAGGAGCCGGCCGGCGAGGCGATCAGCAAATAGGAGTACGCCTGCGACGGCGCGTTGACCCCGAGGCCGGTCTGCGTCGCGATCATGAACGGGCGCAGGTACAGCGACTTGTCCACCGTGTCAGGCACCCACTCGCGGTCGACCTCGACCAGCGCGCGCAGCGACTCGATGAACAGCTCCGTGGGCAGCTCGGCCATCGCCATCCGTCGTGCGGAGCGCTGCATGCGTTCGGCGTTCGCGTCGGGCCGGAATGCGGCGACCGAGCCGTCGGGCTGCCGGTAGGCCTTGAGCCCCTCGAAGATCTCCTGGCCGTAGTGCAGCACGGCGCACGCGGGGTCGATGGTCAGCGGGCCGTAGGGCACCACCTGGCCGTCGCCCCAACCGCCGGCCGCCGTCCAGTCGATGCGCACCATGTGGTCGGTGAAGTGGGTGCCGAAGCCGGGCTCGGCGAGGATCGCAGCGCGGTCGACGTCGCTGCGCAGATCGGTGTTACGGCTGACAGCGAAGGGCATGACCGGATTCTAGGACGTCCGATCAACCGGTGCGGCGAAGATCGTGGCCAGCGGATCGGGGCCGCCGGCCATCGCCGATCCGAGCAGGGCCGGCAGCGACGTCGTCAGCATGTCCAGCAGATCGTCGCGTCCGACCGCGTGGGCCTGCACCCACCGCACGACGCAGTCCTCGACGTAGGCGATCCACCCGTGCACGGCGAGGCGAGCGCGTTCGTCGAGCGCCAGGCCGAGCGCGGCGACGACGTCGATCGTGCGCTGCGCCATCGTCGCGCGGGTGTCGTCGGACACCGCGCGCAGGTCGGCGTCACCGCTGACCGCGCCGCGCACCAGGGAGATGTAGTTGTCCGGGTTCTCCGAGACGTAGTCGACGAACGCGGCGAGCGAGGCACGCAGGGCGTCGAGCGGCGCGAGCGCGGCGTCCGGCTGGGTGCGCCGGATCATCTCGTCGGCGGCGGCCCGCGCGACGGCCGCGTGGAAGTCCTGCTTCGACGCGAAGTAGTGGAACAGCAGGCCGCGCGAGATCCCCGCGGTGCTGGCGATCAGTTCGACCGAGAGCTCGTCGAGCCGGCGCGTGGCGAGCATCTCGACGCCGAGCTCGATCAGCTGTGCGCGCCGCGCCTGCGGGCTGAGCCGGGTGCGCTTGGTCGCCGTGGTCACACGTTGCAGCGTAGCCCGCTGTTGAATGTGAGCCAACTAGCTATTGACTGCCGTTCAACGAATGCCTACGGTTAGGAGATGACGCAGACAGCGCCCGATCCGACGGCCGGAGACGCAGCGAGCAACGGCGCCCGGCGCCACGTACACGTCCTGATCATCGGCAGCGGTTTCGCCGGGCTCGGTGCCGCCATCCGCCTGACGCAGGACGGCCGCGGCGACTTCCTGGTCGTCGAGCGCGGCACCGAGGTCGGCGGCACCTGGCGCGACAACACGTACCCGGGCGCGGCCTGCGACGTCCCGTCGCACCTGTACTCGTACTCCTTCGAGCTGAACCCCACGTGGTCGCGCTCCTTCTCACCGCAGCCGGAGATCCAGGACTACCTGCGCACCGTGGCCGCGAAGTACGACCTCGGACGCAAGCACCTGTTCGGCACCGAGGTGACGCAGGCCCGCTGGGACGCCGCCGCCACCCGGTGGGAGGTCGACACCACCAGCGGCGCGTTCACCGCCGACGTCCTGGTCGGTGCCGTGGGCGCCCTGGCCGAGCCGCAGCTGCCCCCGATCAGGGGCATCGAGACGTTCACCGGCGAGCTGTTCCACTCCGCGCGCTGGAACCACGACGCCGACCTCGCCGGCAAGCGGGTGGCGCTGATCGGCACCGGCGCCTCGGCCATCCAGATCGGCCCGGCCATCGTCTCGCCGGGCGACGGCCGGCCCGGCGTCGCACACCTGGACGTCTATCAGCGCACGGCGCCGTGGGTGATGCCGCGCCGCGACCGCGATTACACGCGGCTGGAGACGCTGGCCTACCGGCGGGTGCCGGGGCTGCAGCGGCTTGCCCGCGAGGCGATCTACTGGGGGCGCGAGGCGTTCATGATCGGTTTCGGCTACCGGCAGGAACTGCTCGCCGCGGCCCAGAAGATCGCCGAGGGCAACATCAGCAAGGCGATCGACGACCCTGAGTTGCGCAACGCCGTGACGCCGAACTGGCGGCTGGGCTGCAAGCGCATCCTGCTGTCGAACACCTGGTACCCGATGCTGGCGCGTGACGACGTCGACCTCGTCACCGACGGCATCGCCGAGATCCGTGGGAACGCGATCGTGAGTAACGACGGCACAGTCCGAGAGGTCGACGCCATCGTCGTCGCCACCGGGTTCCACGTGACCGACTCACCGACCTTCGAGCGGATCGTCGGCGCGGACGGCCGCAGCCTGGCGCAGGTCTTCGACGCCGAGGGCATGCAGGCCTACAAGGGCACGTCGGTGGCCGGCTTCCCGAACATGCTGTTCATCGTCGGCCCGAACACCGGCCTCGGCCACACGTCGATGGTCTACATGATCGAGTCGCACCTGAACTACCTGTCCAGCGCGATGCGCACCATCGAGGAACGCGGCATCACGACCTTCGACGTCAAGCCCGACGTCCAGCGCGCGTACAACGCCGAGTTGCAGGCCCGGATGAAACACACGGTGTGGAGCACCGGCGGCTGCGCGAGCTGGTACATGGACAAGCACGGCAACAACACCACCTTGTGGCCGAAGTTCACGTTCGCGTTCCGCCGGCTGACGCGTCGTTTCGACCCGGCCGACTACAACCTGTCCACGGCGCCATCCGCGTCGTCGGCATCGTCGCAGGACTCCGTCCGCTCGAGCGAGAGGCACGCACTGTCATGACCGATCTGAAGAACAAAGTCGTCGTCATCACCGGGGCCGGTTCCGGCATCGGCCGCGCGATCGCCTACGACTTCGCCCGGCGCGGCGCGAAGCTCGCGGTCAGCGACATCGACGCCACCGGGCTCGCGCAGACGGTCAAGCAGTTGCGGCTGATCGGCGCGCCGGTGCACCACGCGTCGGTGGACGTCTCGGACCGCGCCGCGATGCTGACCTATGCCGACGACGTCGTCGCCGAGTACGGCGTCGTCAACATCGTCGTGAACAACGCCGGCATCGCCTTCACCGGCGAGATCGAGAAGATGAGCTTCGAGCAGATCGAGCGCGTGATGGCAGTCGACTTCTGGGGCGTCGTGCACGGCACCAAGGCGTTCCTGCCGCACCTCATCGCGTCCGGCGAGGGCCACGTCGTCAACGTGTCGTCGCTGTTCGGCCTGCTGTCGATGCCCGGGCAGAGCGCGTACAACGCCGCCAAGTTCGCGGTCCGCGGCTTCACCGAGTCGCTGCGCGAGGAGATGCTCGTCGCGGGACATCCCGTCAACGTCACGTGTGTGCACCCGGGCGGCATCAAGACCGCGATCGCCCGCAACGCCGGTGTCGTCGACGGCGAGGACCAGAAGTCGCTGGCCGAGTTCTTCGATGCGAAGCTCGCCAAGACGTCGGCCGAGGACGCCGCGAAGGTCATCCGCCGCGCGGTGATCGGCAACCGGGCGCGTGCGGTCGTCGGCTGGGACGCGAAGCTGCTCGACGTGCTGGTGCGGATCACCGGACCGGGGTACCAGCGCCTTGTGGCACTGGGCGCCAAGCGGGCGATGCCGAGGACGGTGCCCTCCGCCGCGGCCAACCCCGAGGTCGGGCAGCACAGCCCGGCGGCGAGCAACGGCTCGCGGGCCAGCGCCTGACCCCACGATGAGTGGCGCGCTTTTCGCCTCAGTGGCGCGGTATCACGCGCCACTGAACGCAAGACCGCGCCACTGACCGCAGGACATAGAGGGCTGCGCGAGGCAGGATGACGACCATGAATCCTGCCTCGGCGCCGCGGCGCCTGCCCGGCATCTCCTCGCGCGCGTTCGAGCACCCGGCCGACCGAACCGCGCTGACGGCCATGCGCTCGGTGCCCGGCTTCGACCAGCTGATCCGCGTGGCGTCGAGCATGCTGCGCGAGCGGCAGTACCGGCTGGTGTACCTGTCCTCGGCGGTGCGGGTCGGCGAGCGGCAGTTCCCCGACCTGCATGAACTGATCGGCGACGTGTGCGACGTCCTGGACGCCCCCACCCGGCCCGAGGTGTACGTGTACAACGACCCGCAGCCCAACGCCATCACGCTCGGCATCGACAAGCCGTTCATTGCGATGAGCAGCGGGCAGTACGAACTGAGCGATCGCGACGAGCTGCGGTTCGTGCTCGGTCACGAGCTCGGCCACGCGATGTCCGGTCACGCGCTGTACCAGTCGCTGCTGCAACACCTGCTCAACCTCGTCGGGGCGCTGGGCTGGCTGCCCGGCAGCACGCTGGGCGTGCGCGCGATCGTCGCGGCCCTTCGTGAGTGGCAGCGCAAGGCCGAGCTGTCGGGCGATCGCGCGGGGTTGCTCGCCACACAGGACCTCGACGCCGCGCTGCGCGCGCACATGAAGATGGCGGGCGGCGCGCATCTCGACCGCATCGACCCGGGTGCGTTCCTGGCGCAGGCCGCTGAGTACGAGTCGAGCGGCGACCTCCGTGACGGCGTGCTCAAACTGCTCAACACCGAGCGCACCACGCACCCGTTCGCCGTCGTCCGCGCCGCGGAGATCACCCGGTGGGCGGCGAGCGAGGAGTACCGCGCGATCGTCGAGGACGGCGTCTACCCGTCCCGTACGGATGACCACACTGCGGGCTTCGGCGACACCGCGCGCGAGGCCGCACGCACGTACCGCCGGCGCGTCGACGAGTCGACCGACCCGCTGGTCACGACCGTGCGCAACGTCGGCTCGAGCGTCGGCAGCGCCGTGGGCAACGCCGCGGACAGCGTCCAGGACTGGTTCGCCCGACGGTCCCACCCCGCGAACGAACGACGAGGCACGTCGCCGACGGACGGTACGGCCCGCGCCGACGGACCGGCGAGCGGCAGCACCGACGACATCTTCGACTGGTTCGAGCGCAACCGCAGCGGCTCAGGGACCGCTTCCGACGCGCCGCGCCCGGATGCGGACCCGCCGCAGGCCTGACCAGGAGCCGCCGCAGCCACTACCGCGGCAAACGCGGCGTCAGGCGGCGGGCGTGATCGAACCGGTCAGGTGCGGCTTGCCGGACTTGCGGTCCCGCACGTCCAGTTGCCATCCCTCGCCGTCGCGTTCGGTGGCGACGGCGACGGTCGCGGGCAGCAGCACCGGCAGCTTGAAGGCGACGTCGAAGCCGAAGGCCTCGGGCAGCCGCCCCTCGAGCGACGCCACTGTGCGGGCCGCCAGCCACATGCCGTGCGCGATGGCGGACGGGAAGCCGAACAGCCGGGCGGTCAGCGGATGCAAGTGGATCGGGTTGCGGTCGCCGGACACCGCGCCGTACCGACGGCCGATGTCGTCGGGCACCCGGACCAGCGACACCGCACCGGCCTGGGGATCCAGTTCGGGCCGCTTCCCGGAGCCGGCAGACTTGCCGCCGCGACGCAGGTAGGTGCTGCGGGCCTCCCAGACAACGTCGCCGCCGACGCTCGCCGAGGCGACGAGGTCGAACTGCCGCCCCGCCGGGTGTTCGCGCAGGTCGGCCGCCTGCACGTGGAAGGACACCGACTCGTCGGCGCGCACGGTGCGGTGCACGGTGATCGAGTTGGCCACGTGCACCAGCCCGACGAGCGGGAACGGGAACGCGTTCTCCGTCATCAGGGCCACCGACAGCGGGAACGCCAGCACGTGCAGGTACGTCGGCGGCAGCTCGTCCGAGGTCGCGAAGCCACATACCCGCTGGTATGCCGTCAGGTGCGCGCGGTCGATCGACTGGTCGTCGAGCGCGTATTGCGAATCGGGCAGCGTGTCGCCGGCGCCGCCGACGAAGCGCTGCACCGGCGTCGTCGCGGCGGCCTTCGCGTACAGCGGCAGCAGTGACGGCGCCGACGCCAGTCGGTGTTCGCTCACGCGCCGACCATGGCCTGACCGCAGACCCGCAGCACCTGGCCGTTGACGCCGCCGGCACCGGGTGACGCGAGCCAGGCGGCTGCCTCACCGACGTCGACGGGCTGGCCGGCCTGCTGCAGCGAGTTGATGCGCCGCGCGACCTCGCGGGTCACGAAGGGCATCGCGGCGGACATGTCGGTGTCGATCAGCCCCGGAGCGACGGCGTTGATCGTCGAACCGCCGTGCTCGGCGAACGCGTGCGCCGACGAGCGGACGAGACCGATGACGCCCGCCTTCGTCGCGCCGTAATTCGTCTGGCCGCGGTTGCCGGACAGCCCGGTCGTGGACGACAGGCAGACCACCCGGGCCTGGTCGTTGAGCTGGTCGCTCGCCAGCAACGCGGCGTTGATCGTCAGCTGCGACTGCAGGTTGACGGCGAGCACGGCGTCCCACTGCTCGGGCTTCATGTTGACCAGCAGCTTGTCGCGGGTGATGCCGGCGTTGTGGATCAGGATGTCCAGGCCGTCGGTGTGCGCCGCCAGGTGATCGAGCAAGCGCTGCGGCGCCTCGGCCGACGCGACGTCCAGGTGCAGCGTCGAGCCGCCGATGTCGTTCGCCACCTTCGCGAGCTGCTCGCCGGCCTGCGTGAGGTCGGCGGCGATCACGTGCGCGCCGTCGCGGGCCAGCGTCCGGGCGATGGCAGCGCCCAGGCCGCGGGCAGCGCCGGTGACCAGCGCGGTCTTGCCGGCCAGCGGGCGCTCCCAGTCCCGCGTAGGGGGCACCTCCGCCGGCCCGAGCAACACCGGCTGGCCGTCGACGTACGCCGACCGGCCGGACAGGAAGAAGCGCAGCGCCGACGGCAGCGACGCCTCGTCGGCCGCCCACAGCAGGTTCGCCGTGGCGCCGGCGCGCAGTTCCTTGGCCAGCGACCGCACGATGCCGTCGAGTGCCTGGCGTACGGCGTCGACGGTGATGTCCGCGCCGTCGGCGGGGCGCCCGAGCACCAGCACACGTCCGCTGGGCAGCAGCCGTTTGACGTTCGGCGTCAGGAACTCACGGACGCCGCCGAGATCCGCGACCGTCTTCATCGCGCGCGCATCGACGATCACGGCGGCGGCCTTCTCGCCCTCGCCGAGCGAGTCGAGCACCTCGACGCCCGCACCCGTCAGCATCTTGGTCAGCGCCGCCGGCACCTTTCCCGTCGCCGCGCCGACGACGGCCGGACCCGGCAGCAGCGGCTCGCCCACGGAGTAGCGGCGCAGCCTCGCCGGCTTGGGCAGCCCGACGCGGTCGGCGACGACCGTGCCGACGGAGGAGTTGATCAGGTCGAGGTAACGGTCAGCCATGATGCGGATATCCCTTGCTCTGCGATCGAGTGGTGATCGGTCACTTCTCCAGGATGGCGGTGACGCCCTGGCCGCCGGCCGCGCAGATCGAGATCAACCCGCGCCCGGAACCCTTCTCGTGCAGCATCTTCGCGAGCGTCGCGACGATGCGACCGCCGGTGGCGGCGAACGGGTGCCCGGCGGCGAGCGACGAGCCGTTGACGTTGAGCTTCGCGCGGTCCACCGAACCGAACGCACCCGGCAGCCCGAGCCGGTCCTGGCAGAACCCGCTCGACTCCCAGGCCTTGATCGTCGCGAGCACGGTGCCGGCGAACGCCTCGTGGATCTCGATGAAGTCGAAGTCGTCGAGGCTCAGCTTGTTGCGCGCGAGCAGCCGCGGCACGGCGTACACCGGCGCCATCAGCAGGCCGTCCTCCTTGCGGTCGCCGTGGACGTAGTCGACAGCGCCCGTCTCGGCGTCGACGAAATGCGCCAGCACCGGCAGGTTGTGCTCGGCCGCCCACTCGTCGCTGGCCAGCAGGACCGCGGACGCGCCGTCGGTCAGCGGCGTCGAGTTGCCGGCGGTCATCGTCGCCTGGTCGCCGAACTCCTTGCCGAACGCCGGCGCGAGCTTGGCGAGCTTCTCCGGCGACGAATCGGGCCGCAGGTTCTGGTCGCGCGTCAGGCCGAGGTACGGCGTGATCAGGTCGTCCAGGAACCCACGCTCGTACGCCGCGGCGAGATTGCGGTGCGACGCGGCCGCCAGCTCGTCCTGCGCCTCGCGGGTGATCCCCCACTCGAAGGTCGTGACGGCCTGGTGCTCGCCCATCGACAGCCCGGTGCGCGGCTCGGAGTTGACCGGGATGTTCGGCACGAGCTGCTGCGGTCGGATGCCGGACAGCGCCCGCAGCCGCGCCCCCAGCGACTTCGCGCGGTTGGCGGCGAGCAGCACCTGACGCAGGTCCTCGTTCACCGCGATCGGCGCGTCGGACGTCGTGTCCACGCCGGCCGCGACCGCGGAGTCGATCTGGCCGAGCGCGATCTTGTTGGCCGTGAGGATGACCGTCTCCAAGCCGGTGCCGCAGGCCTGCTGCACGTCGTACGCCGGCGTCTCGGCCGACAGCCGGGAGCCCAGCACGGCCTCGCGGGTGAGATTGAAGTCGCGGCTGTGCTTGAGCACCGCGCCCGCGGCGACCTCGCCCAGGCGCTGGTCCTGCAGGCCGAACCGTGCCACCAGGCCGTCGAGGGTCGCGGTGAGCATGTCCTGGTTCGAGGCGTGTGCGTACGGGCCGTTCGAGCGGGCGAACGGGATGCGGTTGCCGCCGACGACGGCGGCCCTGCTGCTCTTCGGGAGGTTCACGCTAACCACGGTATCGGCTACTTTGAGTCGCGTGAAGAAATCTGTGGCCGGGCTAACCCCCGTCGGCCCGGACGACGCGCCTGATGACGCACGTGACGGCGCGCCGGACGAGCCCCGCATCGACGGCCGCGCCGCGCGCTGGACGGGTCACCGGGCCGCGCGTCGCGAGGAGCTGATCGACGCGACGATCGCCGCGGTCGACGAGTTCGGCAGCGACGTCGGCGTCGACCAGATCGCGGCCGCCGCCAACACCAGCAAGCCGGTGATCTACCGGTACTTCACCGACAAGGACGAGCTCTACCGTGCCGTCGGCGCCCGGGTGGTGCGCGAGATCGCGCAGACGCTGCTCGACGTCGGCGACGACCCCGACCCGCGCGTGCTGCTGCGCACCGGCATCGACGCCTACCTGCACCTGATCGAGGACCACCCGCAGCGCTTCCGATTCGTGACCCAGCACCGCGTGTTCAACGAGGCACGCGTCGGCCGTCCGGCCGCCGTCGAGTCCGGGACCGGCGCCGTCGCCCAGGTGCTGACCGCGGCGCTGGGCGTTCAGCTGCGCGGCATCGGTATCGACCCGGTCGCCGCCGAGCCGTGGGGCGAAGCGGTGGTCGGCTTCATCCGGGCGGCGAGCCTGTGGTGGCTGGACCACCCCGACCAGATGAGCAGGGACCAGCTGACCGACTACCTCAGCGCGCTGCTGTGGGGCGGCGGCGCCGGGGTATATCGGCTGGCAGGGCGCGACGTCGACGCGCGGCCCGCCGACGGCATCTTTCACACACTGCAGTGACCGCACCCGGGAGCAGCCGATGACCGACACGACCGCAGGCCCCGACGCCGGCGTCATCCAGGCGCTGCTCGACGGGCGGTGGGCGCAGACCCGCGCCGACGCGCGCGAGCTGGCGAAGGACCCGCGCTTCGCCGTGCAGTACGGCGAGGACACCGAGACGCAGCGCGAGCGCGTGCTGCAGCGGTTGCGCGCGCTGGCCGAGGCCGGTTACTCGCGGCACGGATTCCCGACGCGCTACGGCGGCGGCAACGACGTCGGCGCGTCCATCACCGGCTTCGAGATGCTCGCGATGGGCGACCTGTCGCTGCTGGTCAAGGCGGGCGTGCAGTGGGGTCTGTGCGGGGGTGCGATCTTGCACCTGGGCACGGAGCGGCACCACGACGCCTACCTCGCCGACCTCATTTCGGGCGAGCTGCTCGGCTGCTTCGCGATGACCGAGACCGGACACGGCTCGGATGTCGCCGGGGTGCACACGTCCGCCGTGTTCGATCCGGAGACCGACGAGTTCGTCATCACCACCCCCGAACCCACGGCGCGCAAGGAGTACATCGGCAACGCCGCGCGGGACGGCCGGTTGGCGGTCGTCTTCGCGCAAT
The DNA here is from genome assembly GCA_963711775.1 of uncultured Actinomycetota bacterium. Taxonomy (GTDB): domain Bacteria; phylum Actinomycetota; class Actinomycetes; order Mycobacteriales; family Jatrophihabitantaceae; genus Jatrophihabitans. The sequence continues at coordinate 244,789 of CAVQFH010000001.1, forward strand.
TGGTGACGCGCCGCGAGAAGCAGGGCGTGCACGCCTTCGTCGTGCCGATCCGCGACGCCGAGGGAAACCCGATGCCGGGCGTCCGCATCGAGGACTGCGGCCTCAAGGCGGGGCTCAACGGGGTCGACAACGGGCGGCTCTACTTCGACGACGTGCGGATACCACGTGACAACCTGCTCAACCGGTACGCCGACGTGGACGCGGACGGCGTGTACACCACGTCGATCGAGAACCAGACCAAGCGCTTCTTCACCATGCTCGGCACGCTGGTGCAGGGCCGGATCAGCGTGGCCGGCGGTGCGGGCAGCGCCACGAAGGTCGCCCTGACGATCGCGGTGCGCTACGGCAACACCCGGCGCCAGTTCGCCGGTCCGGACGGCGACGAGATCGTGCTGCTCGACTACCTCGCCCACCAGCGCAAGCTGTTGCCGGCGCTGGCGAAGTCCTATGCGCTGCACTTCGCGCAGCTCGGCCTCGTCGCCGGACTGCACGACACCACGCCCGACCTCGACCAGCCGCTCGACGGCCAGCACCCGGCCGAGCATCCCGATCGGCGTGAACTCGAAGCCCGGGCCGCGGGCGTCAAGGCGGTCGCCACCTGGCATGCCACGTCGACGATCCAGACGTGTCGCGAGGCGTGCGGCGGCGCGGGCTACCTCGCCGAGAACCAGCTGCCCGGACTGAAGGCGGACACCGACGTGTTCACCACCTTCGAGGGCGACAACACCGTGCTGCTGCAGCTGGTCGCCAAGGAGCTGCTGACCGACTACCGCGACCACTTCGGTGAGCTCGACTGGCTGGGCACGGTCCGCTTCGTCGCCGACTCCGCGCTGGAGACGGCGCTCGAACGCGTCGGCGGCCGCCGGATCCTGCAGCGGTTGCTCGACGTCGTTCCGTCGCGCCCCGGTAGCAGCGACGACGACACACCACTGCGTGATCGCCGATGGCACCTTGAGCTGTTCGACTTCCGCGAGTCGCACCTGCTGGACACGTTGGCACGGCGCCTACGGCGCGCCCAGTCGGCCGAGGACCCCTTCGCGGTGTTCAACGCCGCCCAGGATCACCTCTTGGCGGCCGCCCGGGCACACGTCGACAGCGTGCTGCTCCAGGCGTTCGTCGACGGCATCGCCGAGTGCAGCGACGCCGTCGAACGCGAGGTGCTGGAACGGCTGTGCGACCTGTTCGCGCTGTCGACGATCGAGGCCGAACGCGGCTGGTTCGCCGAGCACGGCCGACTGACCAGCCCGCGCGCCAAGGCCGTCGTCGCCGAGGTCAATGGGCTGTGCGGCGCGCTCCGCCCGCACGCGCGCACGCTCGTCGACGCGTTCGGCGTTCCGGAGTCGGTGATCGTGGCGCCGATCGCCTACCCGGACGACGCCGGCTAGCACCCGTAGCGGTGGCGAGCCGGCGAACGACCGCTGCTGAGTGTGTCGAAACGGACCGGCGCCACCTGGTCCCAACGCGACGCGCGTCCGGATTGCGCCGTATCGGCGGGTATCACACGTCCTGTTGGCGTTGACGTCACCTGCCGGTCACCTGCGGCTTCCTTGCGCGCCTGCTTGATGTATCGTCGTGATACATCGCAACGCAATAGAAAGGGGACGGTCCGGATGCTGGAGATCGCCGTCCTCGGGCTGCTCAACGAGAGCCCCATGCACGGCTACGAGCTGCGCAAGCGGTTGGCGACCCTGCTCGGGACGTTCCGCGCGTTCTCCTACGGCTCCCTGTACCCCACCTTGCGCCGGTTGTCCGAGGCCGGCTGGATCACCGAGGAAGCTCCGCTCGACGCCACGTCCGCGGCCAGCCGGTCGCGCCGCGGCAAGCGGGTCTACCAGTTGACGGCGGACGGCAAGGAGCACCTGGCCGACCTGCTCTCCGACGTCAGCCCGGACGCCTTCGACGACGAGGGCTTCGGGGCGCGGTTGGCGTTCTTCGCCCAGACGCGCTCGGACATCCGGCTGCAGATCCTCGAGGGCCGGCGCCGTCGGGTCGAGGAGCGCCGCGACGGCATGCGCAGCTCGCTCGCCCGCACCGGCGAGCGCGTCGACCGCTACACCCGCGAACTGCACGAGCACGGGCTCGAGTCGGTCGACCGTGAGGTCCGCTGGATCACCGAGCTCATCGAGCACGAGCGGTCCGACGCAGCGCAGCCTGCCGATCCGGCGTCGGCGCCACCGACGGCCCCGCCGCCATGAGCACGAACATCACTACACCCCGCACGACCACCGAAGAACACAGATCAGAAGGAGGAGCCCTGATGGGTTCAGAGCAGAAATCGGGCGCCATCAGGGTTGCCGTCATCGGCGTGGGCAACTGCGCCGCGTCGCTGGTCCAGGGCGTGCACTTCTACAAGGACGCCGACCCGAGCCAGAAGGTCCCGGGCCTCATGCACGTCAACTTCGGCCCGTACCACGTGAGCGACATCGAGTTCGTCGCCGCGTTCGACGTGGACGCCAAGAAGGTCGGCCTGGACCTCTCGCAGGCGATCCTCGCCAGTGAGAACAACACCATCAAGATCTGCGACGTCCCGCAGCTCGACGTCCCGGTGCAGCGCGGTCACACGCTCGACGGCCTCGGCAAGTACTACCGCGAGACCATCGAGGAGTCCCTCGAGGAACCGGTCGACATCGTCCAGACGCTGAAGGACGTGCAGGCCGACGTGCTGATCTGCTACCTCCCGGTCGGGTCGGAGCAGGCCGCGAAGTTCTACGCCCAGTGCGCGATCGACGCCAAGGTCGCCTTCGTCAACGCCCTGCCGGTGTTCATCGCCAGCACGCCCGAGTGGGCGAAGAAGTTCGAGGACGCAGGCGTGCCGATCGTCGGCGACGACATCAAGAGCCAGGTCGGCGCGACCATCACGCACCGGGTACTCACCAAGCTGTTCGAGGACCGCGGCGTGGAGGTGCAGCGCACCTACCAGCTCAACGTCGGCGGCAACATGGACTTCAAGAACATGCTCGAGCGTGACCGCCTGGAGTCGAAGAAGATCAGCAAGACGCAGTCCGTCACCTCGCAGGTGCCCGATCGCGACCTCGGCGAGCGCAACGTGCACATCGGCCCGTCGGACTACGTCGCGTGGCTCGACGACCGCAAGTGGGCGTTCGTCCGGCTCGAGGGCAAGACATTCGGCGACGTGCCGCTGAACCTGGAGTACAAGCTCGAGGTCTGGGACTCGCCGAACTCGGCCGGCATCATCATCGACGCCCTGCGCGCGGCGAAGATCGCCAAGGACCGCGGGATCGGCGGGCCGATCCTGTCGGCGTCGAGCTACTTCATGAAGTCCCCGCCGGTGCAGTACTTCGACGACGAGGCACGGCAGGCCGTCCAGGACTTCATCGACGGGACCGTCGAACGCTGAGGTCCCGCCTGCGCTGACCATGGGTGGCGCGGTTTCCTGATCAGTGGCGCGAAGTTTCGCGCCACTCGGACGGAAACCGCGCCACTCGTCTGTGCGGAACGGGAAGGGTTCCACCCCGTCTCCACCCGCGGGTTGATTCCCGCGCGGCCGATCCGGACGAATGTTGTCGCCATGACAACCACCGACTGGATCATCGACATCGCGCTCATCCTCATCGTCGTGCGGCAACTGCGCCCGGAGCGGCTGACGCTGCGCTTCGTGGCCGTCCCGCTCGGCATCGTCGCCTACGTCGCGCACAGCTACCTGCACAGCGTGCCGACGGCCGGCAACGACCTCGCGCTCATCGCCGGCTGCGTCGCCGCCGGCACCGCGCTCGGCCTGCTGGGCGGCATGCTGACCCGCGTCAGGGGCGTCGACGGACACGCCGTCATCCAGGCCGGACCCGCGGCCGCCGCCCTGTGGATCGGCAGCATGACCGCCCGCCTGGGCTTCATCATCTGGATCACGCACTCGTCCGGTGCCGCCGCGCTGGGGCGCTTCTCGGCCGCGCACCACATCACCGGCGCCGACGTGTGGCAGACCGCGCTGGTCCTGCTCGCGCTCTCCGAGGTCATCGCCCGGATCGCGCTCATCGTGATCCGCGGCCGGCGAGCCCGAGCGGCCACCACGGCCGCGCCGGCCACGAAGGTCCTCACCACCGTCTGAGCCGGCCAGCAGTTGCTGCGCGGTGTGGGCCTCGGCCCCCACCGCGCAGGCCGGTGTCCGGACTCAGTTCAGCGTCGGGTCCTGCGGGAACGTCGAGACCAGATTGAGCGGGGCCGGCTGGCGCGCCAGGACCCGTCGCCACATTTCGCGCGGGCGGTCGCTGAACAGGTCGGCGGGCGAACCGGCCAGAACCCACCACGCACCTTCGGCGAGCTCGGCCGCAAGCTGGCCCGCACCCCAGCCGGCGTGACCGGCGAAGACCCGCAGTCGCCTGGCCTGCGTGGCGATCACCGCGACATCGCCGTCGAGGTCGATGGTCGCCACGCCGTCGACGACCTCCTTCGCCGTCTCCTGGGCGGCGCCCGGACCGGTCAGCTGGCCCAGACACAGTGCGCCGTCGGGCTGCACCGGTCCGCCACCGAAGACGACGGCCGGCCCGCTGACGGCGTCGTGCCAGTCGGGCAGGACCTGACCGACCGGCGTGTGACTGGGCCGGTTCAACACCACGCCGACCGTGCCGCCGCCGTCGTGTTCGAGCAGGTAGACCACGGTGCGGGAGAAGTGCGGATCGCCGAGCAGCGGCGTGGCCACGAGCAACCGGCCGGCGGCGGGCGGCAGGGTGCGCACCGCACTCCAGTCCGCCGTCGCCATCCACTTATCTTGACGCCCGCAGGCGGCGTCCCACCACCCCGGCCGCCCGTGCGCCCGACGCCGCGGTGCGGCGCCGCCGGTTAACCTCGGTGCGTGGCGCACCGTGGGCACCTCGTCGCCACCCTCGCCGTCCCCGGCGTACGCCGGCTGCTGGGCGTGCGGCTGGCGGGGCAGTTCGGCGACGGCGTCTTCCAGGCGAGCCTGGCAGGAGCGGTCCTGTTCAACCCCGAGCGCCAGGCGCACCCGGCCGACATCGCCGCCGGATTCGCGGTGTTGCTGTTGCCGTACTCGCTGATCGGTCCGTTCGCCGGTGTGCTGCTCGACCGGTGGTGGCGCCAGCGCGTGCTGTCGGTCACGAACGTCGTGCGGGCGGTCGCGGTGCTCGGAGTCGCGGCGGAGGTCGCCGCCGGGGTCCAGGGCGCGCCCTTCTACGCGTCGGCGCTGGTCGTCATCTCGTTGAGCCGCTTCGTGCTGTCCGCGCTCAGCGCCGCGCTCCCCCGGCTGGTGCAGCCCGGCGAACTCGTCACCGCGAACGCGATCACCGCCACGGCCGGCACGCTGGCTGCCGCGCTCGGCGGCGGCGTGGCGATCGGCGCCCGCGCCCTGCTGGGCGAGTCGAACGCCGACTACGCCGTCATCGCCGCCGCCGCTGCCGTCGTCTACGTGGCGGCCGGCGTCATCGCCACCGGTTTCACCCGCACAGCTCTCGGTCCCACCGCCGGCGAGCGGCGCGAGCGGGAGAGCGCGGCGCAGATCGCGCGCGGTCTCGGTGCCGGGCTGCGTTACGTCGGCAGTGTCCCCGCGGTGCGCGACGGCCTGGCGATGATCGCGTTGCACCGGCTCGGGTACGGCGTCACCACCGTGTGCACGCTGCTGCTGTACCGCAACTACTTCCACACCAGCGCGCTCGGCGGCGCTCTGCGCCCGGGGCTGGGCGGGCTGAGCCAGGTGGTCGCCGCCGTGGCGGTCGGGGGCGCGCTGGCGGCCGTCACCACCCCTGTGATGTTCCGCCGCATCGGCGCGGTGCGCTGGCCGGCCGTACTGCTGGTGGCCGCGGCGGCCACCGAGCTCGCGCTGGTGCTGCCCTTCCGGCTGGGCACGGTGCTGGTGGCGGCGCTGCTGCTCGGCTACACCGCGCAGGCGATCAAGATCAGCGTCGACACGCTCGTACAGCAGCTCATCGACGACGCCTACCGCGGCCGGGTGTTCGCGCTCTACGACATGCTGTTCAACGTCGCGCTCGTGCTGGCCGCCGGGCTGACCGCCTCGGTGCTGCCGGCCAGCGGGCACAGCCCCGGCGCGGTGCTCGCGATCGCCGCCGGTTACCTCGTCGTGGCGGTGGCGTACGTGACGACCGCGGGCCGGCCTGCGGCTAGGGCTGCTGCTGCGCGTACCACCGCGTGAGCTCCTCGACCGCGCGGTCGTGGCCGAGCTGCCCGTGCTCCATCCGCAGCGCGAGCAGGTGCTGGTAGGCCCTGCCGACAAGCGGCCCGGGCCCGATGCCGAGCAGCGACATGATCTCGTTGCCGTCCAGGTCGGGACGGATGCGTCCGAGTTCCTCCTGCTCGGCGAGCGCCGCGATGCGCTGCTCCAGCGCGTCGTAGGCCGCGGACAGTGCGGCGGCCTTGCGCCGGTTGCGCGTCGTGCAGTCCGAACGCACCAGCTTGTGCAGCCGGGGCAGCAGCGGCCCCGCGTCGACGACGTAGCGCCGCACGGCCGAGTCGGTCCAGTCGCTGTCGCGGTAGCCGTAGAAGCGCAGATGCAGGAACACCAGCTGCGCGACGTCGTCGATCAGGCCGTTCGGGTAGCGCAGCGCTTTCAGCCGTTTACGCGCCATCCGGGCGCCCTTGACCTCGTGGTGATGGAACGTGACGCGCCCGCCCGGCAGGAAGGCGCGCGTCGCCGGCTTGCCGACGTCGTGCAGCACCGCGGCCCAGCGCAGCACGAGGTCGGGGCCGCCGCCGGGTTCGTCCGCCGGTCCCTCGAGGTCGATCGCCTGGTCCAGCACCTGCAGGGTGTGCGCGTACACGTCCTTGTGCTGGCCGTGTTCGTCGGCGGCCATCCGCAACGCCGGCAGCTCGGGCAGGACCACGTCGGCGAGCCCGGTGTCGACGAGCACCTCGAGCCCGACCCGCGGCGCCGCGCCGAGCAGCAGCTTGCTCAGCTCGGCCTGCACGCGCTCGGCGGTGATTCGCGCCAGCTCGCCGGCGAGCTCGCGCATCGCCGCCATGACCTCTTCGGAGATGCTCACCTGCAGCGTGGAGACGAAGCGTGCGGCGCGCAGCATCCGCAGCGGGTCGTCGCCGAAGGACTCCGCCGGCGTGCCCGGGGTGCGCAACATGCCGCGCGCGAGGTCGGCCAGGCCGCCGTAGGGATCGGTGAACAGGCGGTCGCCGGTCACCGACAGCGCCATGGCGTTCATCGTGAAGTCGCGGCGCCGCAGGTCGTCGGCCAGCGTGTCGCCGAACTCGACGGCGGGGTTGCGGCTGACGCGGTCGTAGCGATCGGCCCGGTAGGTGGTGATCTCGCAGGCGACGCCCGCCACCAGCGCACCGACGGTGCCGAACTCGATCCCGGTCGTCCAGGTTGTCGCGGCGACCGGCTTCAGCACGGCCAGGATCTGCTCCGGGCGGGCGTCGGTGGTGAAGTCGAGGTCCGATGTAGCCCGGTGCAGCAACGCGTCGCGCACCGGGCCGCCGACGAGGTGCAGGGCGAACCCGGCGTCGGCGAACGCCCGCCCGAGGGTCGCCGCGGCCGGCGGGATCGGGATGTAGATCGGCGGGCGAGGTCATCGGGTTGGGTCTCCGCCTTCCGCTGCCGCGGCGAAGTCGCGGCGCTGGCGCGGTGTCACGGACGGCCACCCTACCGACCCTGCAGTTACCATCGAGGAATGTCCCAGGGCCCCGATCCGACCCCTGGGCGCCGGACCGGACCGCGCCGCCGTCCCCGGCGTTGGCTGCGTCAGGTCGACGAGTTCAGCGCCGGCGGGCTGGTCGTCGATCTGGACCGCGAGGTGCCCGTCGGGCGCGCTGATCGGGCGCACCGACCGGCAGGGCCGCCTGCAGTGGTCGCTGCCGAAGGGACACATCGAAGCCGGCGAGACCGCAGAGCAGGCGGCCGTCCGCGAGGTCGAGGAGGAGACCGGCATCGCCGGCGTCATCGTCGCCGAGCTGGGCACGATCGACTTCTGGTTCGTCGCCGACGGCCGGCGCATCCACAAGACCGTGCGGCACTACCTGATGCGCCGCACCGGCGGCGAGCTGTCCGACGCCGACATCGAGGTCGACGAGGTCGCGTGGGTGCCCCTCACCGCGATCCGCGAGCAGCTGGCCTATCCCGACGAGCGCGGTCTCGTGGACACCGCGGGCAGGCTGCTCGCGGACACCGCGTGAAGACCCGCCGGCAGCGACGCCTCCGCGCAGCCCTGACCTGCGCAGCCCTCGCCACGCTCGGCAGCGTCGGCCAGGCGCCGTTCGCCTTCCCGGCCGGGGCCGCCGCTCCCCTGCAGGTCGCTGCGGCGCGCCGGCGCCCGCGACGAGCCCCACCGCGGTGCAGCTGCAGGTCCTCAGCGTCACGCCGTCCACTCCGGCGATCACCGCCACCCCCAGCCCGCTGACGGTCCGGCTGCGGGTCCACAACACCACCTCCGCCGCCATCGGCGCGGTCGCCGTCACCGGGCTGCGCGGTGACCCGCTCACCAGCAGCAGCCAGCTGACGACGGCCCTCGCGCACCCGCCGACCCAGCTGAGCGGCCTGCCCATCCGGACGACCCACCCGGTCACGGCCGACCTCGGCGCCGGCGCGACGCAGGACGTCACGTTCTCCGCGAGCACCGACACCGCGAACACGGCCCGCAGCATCTGCCTGTGCGTCCAGGGCGGTGTCTATCCGCTGTACTTCAGCGTCAATCGCGCGACCACCACGGCGGGCGGCGGCACCGCCGGTTCGACCAGCGCCGCCGACTCACCGCTCGCCACCGCGATGACCTACCTGCCGGCCTTCGACGCCCCGGTGCAGCAGCCGGTCGCCGTCAGCTGGGTGTGGCCGCTGATCGACCGCCCGCACCGTCTCCTCGACGACGGCAAGAACGTCACGACGCCGGACGACGTGTTCACCGACGACGACCTCGCCACCTCGGTCGCGCCGGGCGGGCGGCTCTCGCGCGCGCTTGCCGCGATCGAGCAGCTCGAGGCCAAGGGCAATTTCCCGGTCACCGTGCTCATCGACCCCGAGCTGCTGGACGAGCTGACGGTGATGGCGTCCGGTTATGTCGTGCGCACCGGCACGCACTCGGTGCCGGGCACCGGGCAGGAAGTCGCGCGCGGGTGGCTCGACCGGCTGACCACGCTGCTGGAGACGCACTCCGCCGTCGACGTGCAATTGACGCCGTACGCCGACCCGGACGTCCAGTCGCTGCACCAGCACAAGCTGTCGTGGAGCGCTGCCCTGCCGACGCAGATGCGCCGGCGGGTGGCGCTCGCGCTGCCCGGCAGGACGTTGCAGTCCTCCGTGGCATGGCCGCCGTCAGGCGCGGTGAGCGCGTCGACGCTCGGCACGCTCGTCGATCAGGGCGTGCGCACCGTCGTAGTCTCCGCCGCGTCGGTGACCCCGCGCGACGGCGGCACCAGCGGCGTGCCCGTCGGCGTCGCGCGGTTGGTCAGGCACTCGAAGAACGTCGCCGCCGCACTCACCGACGCCACCGTGCAGCGTGACGTCGCGTCGCTGCTCACCGCCGGCGCCGCCGGCACCACGGCGCTGCCGCAGCTGGTCGCGCAGGTCGCCGTGCGCAGTGCGGAGCAACCCGACGTCCAGCACTCGCTGGTGATCACCCCACCGCGCTACGTCGACGCCGATCCGGCGGTCGCCGCCCGCGCGATCCGCGACACCAGCGCCACGCCGTTCGCCAAGCCCGCCACCCTCGCCGCCGCGACCACCGCTCGGCTGCCGCGCAAGCACAGCCACCTGGCGACGTCCGTGCGCGTCGCCGGGCTGCCGGGCGATGTCGTCGACGCCGCGATGTCGGTCCACGCGGCGGCGCCGAAGATCAGTGCCTTGCTGGCCGGCGACACCGGCGCCGCGCCGCAGGTGGTCGCGAACGTGCCGATCGCGTTGCAGCGCGCCGAATCGGCGGCGTGGACGGCCGACCCGAAGCTCGGCCGCTCGTTCGCCGCCGGGTTGAAGAAGCAGACGGACGCGCTGACGAACGGTGTCGACATCGTGCGCCCGTCGACAGGCAGCTACACCCTCGGCTCGTCCACGTCACCGCTGCCGGTCGCGGTCCGCAACACGCTGCCGTACGTCGTCCACGTGCGCCTGCAGGTCACCACGATCAACAACGCCCCCGGGTTCACCGCGCGCCCGGTCGCGACGCAGACGATCGCGGCCGGGGACCAGCGCACCATCAAGCTGCCGGCGCGCATCGATCGGTCGGGCAGCATCCGGCTGCGGGTGCAGTTGACCACGGCAGACGGCCAGGACATCGGGGCGGCGGTACCGCTCGCGGTCGACAGCACCGCGCTGGGCGTCGTCGGCGTCGTCATCATGATCGTGGCCGGCGGGTTCCTGCTTCTCGCGCTGGTGCTGCGGCTGGTGCGTCGCGTGCGGGCGCGACGCCGCAAGCGGGCGGCGCTGCCGCGCCCCCGGCACAGCGCGCAGCCCGTCGGGGCCGCCCCGGACGCCGGCCGATGACCGAAACGCCGGTCCGCGACGACGACTGGAGCGGGCCCACCCACTACGCCGGCAGCCGGACCGTCGAGCCGCGGATGTTCACCGAGGCCGATCCGATGTCCTCGATGCTCATTCCCGTCGTCGACGACGGACCGCGTCAGCCGTACCCCGCAGCCGGCGACGCCGTGGGCGAGAACCCGTGGGGCGCCACGACGTACGTCGGGCGGCCGCGGCGCACCCGACGCAGCTCGGACGAGGCGGCGCCACCCGCCGCCCCGGACACCGTCGAGGGCGAGGCGCCCGCCGACCGGCGCCCGGACACCGCCACCGAGGCCGCCCCCGCCCGAGGCCTCATGGCGAACAGCCGGTCGATGGCCGTGGCCAGCCTCGCCAGCCGGGTCACCGGCTTCCTGCGCAGCATCCTGCTCGTCGCCGCGCTGGGCACGGGGGCGGTCGGCAACGCCTACAACAGCGGCAACAACCTGCCGAACATGATCTACGAGCTGTTGCTCGGCGGGGTGCTGTCGAGCGTGTTCATCCCGCTTCTCGTCCAGGCCGAGGCCGAGGACGCCGACGGCGGGCTGGCGTACACGCAGCGGTTGCTCTCGATCGCGACGGCCGCGCTCGGCGTCATGACGTTGCTCGTCACCGCCGCGGCGCCGTGGATCGCCGCGGCGTTCGTGCCCGCCGGCTCGCAGCGCGAACTGACGTCGATCTTCGCCACCCTGTTGCTGCCGGAGATCTTCTTCTACGGCATCGGCGCGATGTTCATGGCATTGCTCAACATCAAGCACGTCTACGGACCGGGCGCGTGGGCGCCGCTGCTCAACAACGTCATTCTCATGGTCACCGTCGTGGTGTTCTGGATCATGCCCGGCCCGACGACGCTGGATCCGTCGTCGATGACGACACCGCAGATCCTCGTCATCGGCATCGGCACCACCCTCGGTATCGCCGCGCAGGCGCTGGTGCTGGTGCCCTACCTGCGGCGGACCGGCTTCCGCTGGCAGTGGCGTTTCCGGGCCAGGGCCGGCGAGCCCGACCGGCTGCGCGAGCTCGGCACGCTCGGCGCGTGGGTGCTGGGCTACGTCGTCGTCAGCCAGATCGGCGTCTCGGTGATCCAGCGGGTCGGCAACGACAACGGCGGGTTCACCATCTTCACCAACGTCGACCTGCTGTTCCAGATGCCGTACGGCGTGCTGGTCGTGTCGGTCCTGACCGCGATCATGCCGCGGCTCTCGCGCGCCGCGGTGCGTGGCGATCGCGCGGCGGTCGTCGACGATCTCGCGCTCGGCGCCCGGCTGTCGGCGGTCGCGCTGGTGCCGATCACCGCATTGCTGATCGTGCTCGGCCCGGCGCTGGGCGGCACGCTGTTCGCGCTCGGGCGCGGCACCGAGTCGAGCGCGCACCTGATGGGGACGGCACTGGCGTGGTCGGCCTTCGGCCTGTTCCCGTTCGCGCTGGTCATGTTGCAGCTGCGCATCTTCTACGCCATGCGCGACGGCCGCACCCCGACGTTGATCAACGCTTTCATGGTGGCCACGAAGGTGGTGCTGGTGCTGGTCACCAACTCGGTGTTCGCCGCGCCGGCCGGCACCGACGTCAACAAGCACCCGTCCGTGCACGCGGTCGAGTGGCTCAACATCGCGACGTCGCTGTCCTACGTCGTGGGCGCGATCGCCGGCCAGGTGCTGCTCTCGCGCAGGCTCGGGCACCTGCGCTTCCGGTCCGTCCTGGTGACGGTGCTGCGCATCGGCGCCGTATCGGTGGTGGGTGCGGCGGCCGCGTTCGGGATCGTCGAACTCGCCTACTCGGTCGTCGGCACCGGCCTGGCGGGCTCCGCCGTCGGGTTGGTGGCGGGTGGGGTCGTGGGGCTGGCCGTGCTCGCCGTCATCGCCTGGCGCGCCCGCATCCCCGACGTCACCGAGGTGCTGGCGCTCGCTCGCCGCTGACTGGGCCACTCCGACGAAGTGGGCTGCGGGAATCGCGCCGAACCTAGGATCGTTACAGCCGTAAGCGAGGAAGGGCAACGTGACAACGCACCGAAACGTCATCATCGTGGGATCCGGGCCTGCCGGGTACACCGCGGCGCTCTACACGGCGCGCGCCGATCTGGCACCGCTCGTGTTCGAAGGCGTCCAGTACGGCGGAGCGCTGATGAACACCACCGAGGTCGAGAACTTCCCGGGCTTTCCCGAGGGCATCGTCGGCCCGGACCTGATGAACAACATCCGGGCACAGGCCGAGCGCTTCGGCGCCGAACTGGTTCCCGACGATGTCGTCGGCGTCGACCTCGACGGCCCGGTGAAGACCGTCCGCACGCACGACGCCGAATACACCGCCGACACCGTCATCCTGTCGATGGGTTCCGCGTACCGCCGGCTCGGCCTCGCCCGCGAGGAGGAGCTCTCCGGGCACGGCGTGTCCTGGTGCGCCACCTGTGACGGCTTCTTCTTCCGCGGCCAGGACATCGTCGTGGTCGGCGGGGGCGACACCGCCATGGAAGAGGCCACTTTCCTGACCCGCTTCGGCAAGACGGTGACGATCGTGCACCGCCGCGACGAGCTGCGCGCGAGCCGCATCATGGTCGACCGCGCCATGGCGAACCCGAAGATCAACTGGGCGCTGTCCAGCGAGGTCGTCGACATCCACGGCGGTACCTCGGTCACCGGGGTCCGGCTGCGCGACACCGTCACCGGCGACGAGCGCGACGTCGAGGCCGGCGGGCTGTTCATCGCCATCGGCCACGAGCCGCGCAGCGAACTGGTCAAGGGCCAGATCGATCTCGACGACGACGGCTACATCGTCACGGGTCAGGGCACGCACACGAACATCGACGGCGTGTTCGCCGCGGGCGATGTCGTCGACCACACGTATCGTCAGGCGATCACCGCGGCGGGCACCGGCTGCCAGGCCGCGCTCGACGCGGAACGCTATCTGGCCGCCCGCCACAGCGCGGGAATCAGCGCCTGACGCACGGCGTTGACGTCTACATCCGAGCCTATTCAGGAGTGAGACACATGGCAGGCAACACCAAGACCGTGACGGACTCGAGCTTCCAGTCCGACGTACTGCAGGCCGACGGCCCGGTGCTCGTCGACTTCTGGGCCGAATGGTGCGGCCCGTGCCGCCAGGTCGCCCCGGTGCTCGAGGAGATCGCCGGTGAGCACGCCGACAAGCTCACCATCGCCAAGCTGAACATCGACGAGAACCCCGAGACCGCGCGCAATTACCAGGTCATGTCCATCCCCACGATGGCCGTGTTCTCCGGCGGTGAGCTCGTCAAGACCATCGTCGGCGCGCGCCCGAAGGCCGCGATCCTGCGCGAGCTCACCGACTACGTCGGCTGACGGCCCGAGCAGCACGACACGCCCACGACGGCGGGCAGGAGCCCCACTCCTGCCCGCCGTCGTCGTGTCCGGGTAGCGTTTCGGCTCGGACGGGGGCGCCCGGTGGGGTGGCACGCCCGCGCACAGACATGATTCGGCGCCGGACCGGCGCTGGGGCACAATGGCCGGGACGCCAATCCGGCCCGCCGCACCGCCGTGCGCCGACGTCCGCCCCCCGACCGTCGATCGAACGCGAGGCACTCCCCCGATGCAGTCGCTGAGCCGAGGCGCGAGCGGTCGCGCTGTCGCGGAGATCCGCGGCATGCTCGCCTCGATCGGGCTGCTCGACAACACCGACCCGGTCGCGGCCGACCAGTTCGACGAGGCCACCGAGCTTGCCGTGCGGCACTTCCAGCAGCGGCGCGGCATCTCGGTCAACGGCGCTGTTGCCGACGAGACGTACTCCGCGCTGATGGGCGCCCACTGGCGACTCGGCGACCGCGTCCTCGCCCACGAGTCGTCCGGGCAGCTCGACGGTGACGACGTCGCGGCCCTGCAGACCCAGATCATCGAGCTCGGCTATCACCTGACCCGCGCGGACGGCGTGTTCGGCCCGGCGACGGCGTCGGCGCTGCGCAGCTTCCAGCGCGACTACGGCCTCGTCCCGGACGGCATCTGCGGCCCGGCGACGCTGCTCGCGCTGCGCCAGCTCGGCCGCCGCGTGGTCGGCGGCCGCCCGCAGCTGCTGCGCGACCTCGTCGCCGTGGCCGATGCCGGGCCCAGCCTGCTCGGCAAGCGCATCGTGCTCGACCCCGGGCACGGCGGTGGCGATTCGGGAGTGACCGCCGCCGACGTGCACGAAGCCGATCTCGCCTGGGACCTCGCGACCCGCCTCGAGGGCCGGTTGTCGGCGCTGGGCGTGCGCACCTGGCTCACCCGCGGGCCGCACAACGGCGCTTCCGACGAGCAACGGGCCGAGTTCGCGAACGAGGTCGGTGCCGATCTCGTGCTGTCGCTGCACATGGACGGCTTCGCCTCGCCGCGGGCCAACGGGATCGCGGCGTACTACTTCGGCGCCGGCGAATCGGGATCGACAATCGGGGAGCGGCTCGCCGACCTCGCGCAGCGCGAACTCGTGGCCCGCACCGGGATGCGCGACAACCGCATCCACGGCAAGACGTGGGGGCTGCTCCGGTTGACCCGGATGCCCGCGGTCCGCGTGGAGATCGGCTACCTGACCTCGGACGACGACCGAGCGAAGCTGGGCAATCCGGCCTTCCGCGACACGATCGCCGAGGGCCTGCTGGTGGCCGTGCAGCGGCTCTACCTGCCGATCGCCGACGACCCGCCCACCGGCGTCATGCGGATGCCGGCCGTCGCGTCCTGACGTCCGTGTGCTGCACGCGCGAGTACGACGACAACGCAGGTTTCTGCCACGACGACAACAGCCGGTCGATCGCGCCCTCCATGTCCGAGAGCCACGCCGCGGTGCTGCGAATGTCCAGACGCAACCGGGGCGTGTGCCGGTGCGGGCGCACCGTCTTGAAGCCGACCGCGCGCAGGTAGTCGGCCGGCAACAGGCAGGTCTGCGGTTCTGCCGCGCTCGCCTCGCCCTCGCGGCCGAACGCCTCGATCGCGCGCATCCCCCGGCGCACGACATCGCGCGCCAGTGCCTGGACGAGCAGCCGCCCGAGGCCGGTGCCGCGGCAGCGCGGGTCGAGCCATGCCGTCATCAGCAGCACCGCGTCGCTGGACACCGGCGACGTCGCGAACGCGCTCGAACGGGGAACGTAGGCCGCGGGGGCGAACAGCATGTACCCGCCGGGTTCCTCGTCGACGTAGAGGATCTGGCCGCAGGTACCCCACTCCAGCAGCGTGTCGGAGACCCAGGCCTCCTTCTCCAACTCGGCCGAGCCGTCGGCGCAGGCGCGCTCGCCCGCTGCCGGGTCGAGCTCCCAGAACACGCAGCGCCGGCACGGCGCATCGAGCACCGCGAGGGCCGACAGATTGTCCAGCGTGATGCCCTCGAGCCGTCGCGACACCCGTACCTGCCTCGTCCGGGCCGGCGTCGGCCACCGGCGTCCTGCCCCATCGTCCGCCGGGCGGCCCCACCGCGCTACAGGTCGCCGCGGTAGTCGGCCAGGAAGTCCCCGATCCGCCCGATGGCGTCGATCAGGTCGTCTGCCCGGGGCAGCGTGACGATGCGCAGATGATCGGGGCGGTGCCAGTTGAACCCGGTGCCCTGCACCACCAGCACGTGCTGCGCACGCAGCAGCTCCAGCACGAAGCGCTGGTCGTCGGCGATCGGGTGGACGCCCGGGTCGATGCGCGGGAACACGTAGAGCGCTCCTTGCGGCGTGAAGCAGCTGACGCCCGGGATGGCTTCCAGCGCCTTGACCGCGGCGTCGCGCTGCTCGAGCAGGCGGCCACCGGGCAATACGAGCTCGGCGATGCTCTGCCTGCCGCCCAGGGCGATCTGCACGGCGTGCTGGGCCGGCACGTTCGCGCACAGGCGCATGTTGGCCAGGATGGTGACGCCTTCGAGGTAGCTGCGCGCATGGGCCTTCGGGCCGGTGACGAGCATCCAGCCGGCACGGAAGCCGGCCACCCGGTAGGCCTTGGACAGCCCGTTGAACGTCAGTGTGAAGACGTCCGGCGCGAGCGCCGCGATCGAGAGGTGTTCGGCGTCGTCGTAGAGGATCTTGTCGTAGATCTCGTCGGCCAGCACCACCAGGTCGTGCTCGCGTGCCAGCTGCGCGATCTGGTCGAGGATGTCGCGCGAATACACGGCGCCGGTGGGGTTGTTCGGGTTGATGACGACGATCGCGCGGGTGCGCTCGGTGAGCTTCGCGCGGATGTCGTCGACATCCGGTTGCCAGCCGGCCGACTCGTCGCACCGGTAGTGCACCGGGCGGCCGCCGGCGAGCTGGGTCGACGCCGTCCACAGCGGGTAGTCCGGCGCCGGGACGAGCACCTCGTCACCGTTGTCCAGCAGGGCCTGCAGGCTGATGCTGATCAGCTCGCTGACGCCGTTGCCCAGCCACACGTCGTCGACGTCGTCGACGTCCATCCCGCGCTGCTGGTAGTGCTGCACGATCGCGGTGCGCGCCGACAGCAGTCCTTGCGAGTCCGAGTAGCCCTGCGCCTGCGGCAGGTTGCGCACGACGTCGACGAGGATCTCGTCCGGTGCTTCGAAGCCGAAGGGCGCCGGGTTGCCGATGTTCAGCTTGATGATCCGACGCCCCTCCTCCTCGAGGCGCTTGGCCTCGTCGAGGACCGGCCCGCGGATGTCGTAGCAGACATCGCGCAGCTTGCTCGACTGACGCAGGTCGCGGCGCTTCACCGAATCCGAGGGCACAGTTCACGATTGCACACGCCGCCGCGGCGGGCAGCCGGATTAGCGCGGCGCGTCAGGTCCACACTGACACCCATGGAACTGACCGATGCGGTGCGCGGTAGACGGATGGTGCGCGCCTACGACCCCGACCGCCCGGTGCCGCGCGAGGTGCTCGACCGACTGCTGCACCTGACCGTCCGGGCGCCGTCGGCAGGCCATACCCAGGGCTGGGATTTTCTCGTGCTGACTGACATAACGTCACGTCAGCGTTTCTGGTCCGCGACGGCACAGGACGGCGAGCCCGATTCCTGGCTGCGCGGCATGCGTACGGCGCCGGTGCTGGTCGTCTGTCTGTCCGACCGCAACGCCTATCTCGACCGGTACGCCGAGCCGGACAAGGGCTGGACCGACCGCGACGAAGCGCGGTGGCCCGTCCCCTACTGGCACATCGATGTCGGGCATGGCAGCGATGATCTTGCTGTTGGCGGCGCACGATGCCGGGCTCGCCGGCTGCTTCTTCGGCGTGCCGTGCGAGCGGTGGCCGGCGTTGTTCGACGCGTTCGGCATCCCGGCCGACCGCACGCCGGTCGGCGTGGTCAGCCTCGGTCACCCAGCGCCGGACACCCGGTCACCGTCATTGCGCCGTGGCCGCCGGCCGCTGACCGACGTCGTGCACTACGAGTCCTTCGACTCCACGTGATCGGTCAACTGATCGGTTGACTGTGCTGCGGCATCGGCAGACCCGCGTCGCGAGAGCTGCGGTGCCATCAGCGTCACGATCCGCTCGAGGTCATCGATGGAGCCGAACTCCACGGTGATCCGCCCTTTGCGGCGACCGAGATCGACGCGCACCCGGGTGTCGAAGACGTCGGCGAGCCGCTCGGCCAGGTCGGCCGCGCCGGGCGCGATCAGATTGCGGGTCGGCGCCCGGCGGGCGGCCTTGCCGGCGCCGCCCCCCGGTTGGCGAGCGTCACCAGCTCCTCGGTGGCGCGGACCGACAATCCCTCGGCGACGATGCGTGCGGCGACCTCGTCCTGCAGCTGGGCGTCGTCGAGGCCGAGCAGCGCCCGCGCGTGGCCCGCAGACAGGACTCCGGCCGCAACCCGGCGCTGGACGGCGATCGGCAGGTTCAGCAGCCGGATGGTGTTCGAGATCTGCGGGCGGCTGCGGCCGATCCGCTGGGCGAGCTCGTCATGGGTGGTGCCGAACTCCTCCAGCAACTGCTGGTAGGCGGCCGCCTCCTCCAACGGGTTGAGCTGCGAACGATGGATGTTCTCCAGCAGGGCGTCGCGCAGCATGGCGTCGTCGGACGTCGAGCGCACGATCGCCGGGATGACGTCCAGGCCGGCCGCCACGGCGGCGCGCAGCCGCCGCTCGCCCATGACCAACTCCCAGCCGCCGGCCTCGGTCGCGTCGCGGCGTACTACCACCGGTTGCAGCACACCGAACTCGCGGATCGAGTGCGTGAGCTCGTCCAGTGCCTCGTCGTCGAACACGAGGCGCGGCTGCTTGGCGTTGGCGTGGATCTCGGCAACGGGCAACTCGGCGAACGCCGCCCCGGGCACCGGTGCGAATTCCGGCCCGGCGTCCGTGCGCTCGGTCGCGGCGGGCGGCGTCAGGGTCGGCGCGACGTCTACCGCTGCCACGGGTGACTGCGCGCCCGGATGGGCGGGAAGTGATGCCGGGGTCGAGGCCGCCGTCGCCGGCGGTGTCTCCGGCGGCGCGGTGGGGATCAGCGAGCCGAGACCGCGTCCGAGGCCGCCGCGCCGCTGCTTGTTGCTCATTCGCTGCTCCCCGGTGCGTGTGCTGCCCCGCCGTGTCATCGGCGTCGGCGTCGGCCGATGCGACGGTATCGCCCTGCTCCGGGGCGTTGTCAGGCGCGGTCCGTGGCATCGACGGCGGCGTGATCGCGGGGTCCCCGCGCTCGGCGATCTCGCGGGCGGCCTCCAGGTAACCCACCGCACCACGCGAGCCGGGGTCGTAGGTCATGACGGTTTGCCCGAAACCAGGGGCCTCGGAGACCCGGACGTTGCGCGGGATCGTCGGCCCGAGGACGAGCGGACCGAAGTGTCGCCGCACCTCGTCGGCGACCTGGTCGGCGAGCCGGGTGCGGCTGTCGTACATGGTCAGCAGCACGGTGGTGACCGCCAGGGTCGGGTTGAGGTGCGCGGTGACGAGCTCGACGGTGTTCATCAGCTGGGCGAGGCCCTCGAGCGCGTAGTACTCGCACTGGATGGGAATGAGCACCTCCCGCGCGGCCACGAGCGCGTTCAGCGTCAGCAGGCCGAGCGACGGTGGGCAGTCGATGAGCACGTAATCGATGTCCGCAGGACGGTCCTCGTCGTCGGCGCCGGTCAGATACGTCGTCAGCGCTCGCTGCAGGCGGTACTCGCGTGCGACCTGAGACGTCAGTTCGATGTCCGCACCGGCGAGGTCGAGCGTCGCAGGGACGCAGAAGAGACTGTCACCGATCTCCGTGTGGTGCAGGACCTCTCGGATGGGCCGGCCGCCGAGCAGCACGTCGTAGATGGACGGGGTGCCGACGCCGTGCTCGACGCCGAGTGCAGTGCTGGCGTTGCCCTGCGGATCGAGGTCGACCAGTAGGACGCGGAGGCCGTGCAGGGCGAGGCCCGCGGCAATGTTGACGGCCGAGGTCGTCTTACCGACGCCGCCCTTCTGGTTGGCCACCGTCAGTACCCGGGGGGCGGCCGGACGCACCCACTTCTCCTGCCGGACGTTCTGCACGTGCACGGCGTGCGCAGCTTCGCGCGCGATGGGCGTGTCGAATCCCGCGTCGGCTGACAGTCTTTCGCTGCGACGGTGTCGCGTGGTTTCACGTGAAACGCCTTCACCACTCACCTGATTGGCTGTTTCACGTGAAACGGCTCCATCGCGCGACGGTGTCGAGGTTTCACGTGAAACGCCAGCTGTCTCGTCGGCCATCAAGTGCTGCGCCTCATTCCGCGTCGCTGGTCGTCTCGTGCTTCGCGCTGCACCCGGACCACCACCGCGTCGGGCAGTGCCGGGCCGGTGGTTACCTCGAGGATTTCCGGTGCAGACCCGCCGAGGCCACGTATGCGCTGCTCATGTTCGGTGATCTCGGTCTGTGCACCGGCGCCTTTCAGGGCCAGCACCGCGCCACCGGGCCGAAGCAGCGGTAGGCACCATTCCATCAGTCGGTCCAGCGGCGCAACCGCGCGAGCCGTGACCCAGTCTGCATCGCCCACCGCGGAGCGAACGGCCGCCGCCTCGGCCCGCCCGCGGTGCACCGTCACGGCCGACCGCAGGCCCAGCTCGCCGACCGCCTCGCCGAGGAAGGTCGTCCGGCGCGCCATCGGCTCCACGAGATCGACCCGCAGGTCCGGCCGGGCGACGGCGAGCACCAGGCCGGGCAAACCCGCCCCGCTGCCGACGTCGACGATCCGTGCGTCCGCGGCAGGAGCACCGCGAGGGCGGCGCAGTTGAGCAGGTGCCGCTCCCACAGGCGTGGCACCTCGCGCGGGCCGATCAGGCCGCGCTGCATGCCGGCCGTGCTCAGCAGGTCGGCCAGGCGCACCGCAAGGGCCAGCCGGGCACCGAATACCCGCTCGGCGGCGGTCGCGATCACGGCGGCTCAGATCGGTGCCGATCGACGCGCCGGTCACTGCGGGTGCGTCAGCGGACGACGAGCACGACCACCCTGCGGTTCGGCTCCTCGCCCTCGGACTCGCTCATCACGCCGTCGATCTCGGCGATGGCGTCGTGCACGACCTTGCGCTCGAACGGGTTCATCGGTGACAGGCGGACCGGTTCACCGGACTCCGCGACGCGCGTGGCCGTCTGTGCGGCCAGCGTGCGCAACTGTTCGCGCCGGGCCTGACGGTGGCCGCTGACATCGAGCATCAGCCGGCTGCGCGAGCCGGTCTGCTGGGCGACGGCGAGGCGGGTCAATTCCTGCAGCGCGTCGAGGATCTCGCCGTGCGCCCCCACCAGTGAGCGCAGGTCGCTCCCGACGACGGCCACCACGGCGCGGTCGTTCTCGACGTCCAGGTCGATGTCGCCGTCGTAGTCGGCGATGTCGAGCAGGCGCTCCAGGTAGTCGGCCGCGATGTCGCCCTCACGGACCAGCAGGCTGTCGGCCGGCTCGTCCGAGACGCTCGCCGGTGCCTCGTCGGCACCGTGCACGTCGCGCTGCGACGCCTCCGGGGCATCATTGCTTCCGGCGCCGGTCTCGTCGGTCACGGCTGGGTCGAGCTGCTCGGCGCTGGTGTCCACATCGATGTCACTCACGGTCTGGCTGATCCTTTCGCGGGTCAACAGGGGTCTGCGGCGGTCGGCGCGCTCAGCGCCGTTTCTTCGCCTGGGTCGGGCGTTTGGCGGGCGGACGCTTGCCGTTGTTGCGGGCCGGTCGCTGACCCGGTTTGGGCACGCTCGAGCGTGTCGCCGCCTGGTCTGCACCGCCGGCGGTCTCCGCGCCGGCGGCGCCGGGTGGCGGTTCGGCGCTGCTGTTGCGAACCGCCGCGGCGCCGGCGGCGGCCTTGCCGTTGCGGGCCGGTCGTTGACCGGGCCGCGGCGCGAGGGTCTTGCCGAGCTCACCGGTGACAGCGACCGTTTCCGGCGTGGCGGGGTGGAACCGGATGATGTAGGCCTGCTGGCCGAGCGTCCACAGGTTGCTCGTGAACCAGTACAGCAGGACACCGAGCGGGAAGTTGAACAGCAGCCCGGAGGCCAGCGTGCCGACTGGGATCAGGTAGAGCATCAGCCGCTGGACGGTGGCCGCGGTGCCTTCCGGCGTGGTGGTCGCGCTGCGTCGCACCAGCAACTGGGTGCCGAAGGTGGCTGCCGAGCTGATCACCAGCAGGATCGGCAGCACGATCCGCGTCGATGTCGGGTCGCCGCCCAGCATGCCCCGGATGACGCGGACGAGTCGTGGAACGACGCGGCCAGCGGCGCATCGAAGATCTTGGCGCGGGCGGCGTGGATCGTCTCGCTCTTGGTGAACGTGTAGAGCGTCAGCTGTGCGGGTGGTGCATCTGGTAGGTGGCCGACGAGGCCGCCGCGATGTGGCGCAGCACGTGGTAGAGCCCGATGAACACCGGGAACTGCAGCAGCATCGGCAGGCAGCCGGACAGCGGGTTGAAGCCCTCCTCCTGCTGCAGCGCCATCATCTCGCGGTTCAGTGCGGCGCGGTCGTTCTTGTACTTCTCCCGCAGCTTCTGGATCTTCGGCTGCATCTTCTGCATGTTGCGCGTGTAGTGCACCTGCTTGATGAACAGCCGGAACAGCAGAACGCGCGCGGTGATGACCAGGAAGACGATCGACAGTGCCCAGCCGAAGCCGCTCGAGTCGCTGAAGCCGATCGCGGTGAACAGGTCGTGCCAGCGCAGCAGCACCCACGACACCGCGATGTACAAGAAATCAAGCACTCAACTACTCCTCGGCTGCGCGGCCGGGGACGGCAGCGACGGTATGACGGGCTCTTGCGCGTCAACGTGCGTGGGAACCGGGTCGTGCCCGCCGCGGTGCCACGGGTGGCAGCGCGCGAGGCGACGCACGGCGAGCCAGCTGCCACGCGCCGCGCCGTGCACGGCGATTGCTTCGACGGCGTAAGCACTGCACGTCGGGGTGAACCGGCAGGCGGGCGGCCGCAAGGGGCTGATCGCGGTCCGGTGAACCGGTCAGGACGGCGAGCAGCAGCCGGGCGAGCGGGCTGCGCCGCCGCGCCGGCGCCGCGGCCACGTGCGCTGCGGAAGCTGCGGTGACGGTCATCGTCGCGCAGCCAGGGTGGCGAGCGCCCGGTCCAGATCGCGGCCGAGCGATGCCGAGGACGCTTCGGCGCTGCCCGGCAACGCCCGCACCACCGTGACGCTCGGCGGGGCAGGGCGCCGAGCCGCAAAGCCAACTGGGCTCGCAGCCGGCGGCTGACCCGGTGCCGCACGACGCTGCCCCCGATGCCCTTGCCGACGATCAGACCGACGCGGGCGGGCGCATCCGTGCCGCCGCGTGGGCGCCGTCGGTGTCGCCCGCGCCGCCGGTGCCGGGCTGCTGGTGGACGACCACGCGGCCGCTACGTGCGCGCACGCCGGAGCGCACGGCCGAACCGAAGTCGGCCGAGCGGCGGAGGCGGTTGCCCGGGGGCAGCACGAAGCAGGGTGTGACGCGGTCGGCTCAGGCCGACAGCGTGCCGCGACCCTTGCGGCGGCGCGCGGCGATGATGCCGCGGCCCGCACGGGTGCGCATCCGCAGCCGGAAGCCGTGTGTCTTCGCGCGGCGGCGGTTGTTCGGCTGGAAGGTGCGCTTGCTCACGGTCGGACTCTCTTCGTTTCGGGTCGATCGACTCGCGTGGGCACGCTGGTGTGACCTGTAGCGCGAATCGACGGTCTGCGCCGACGGACGGCACAAACGCAATAACGGTACGGATCCCGGCCCCGGCAGGTCAAACCCGGACACCGAACGATCCGCCCAGCACGGACGCCACCCGCTCACCCGGGCGAGACACGCCCGACAGGTTGAACGACACGCCGATGCCTATTGTTCGCCGCCCGAGGCGCTGTTACGTTCCCCCACCGTCACTCCTTGACGCCCGGCGACAACCCGACGGCTCCCCCGCCGTCATCGATCCGGACCCGGCCACTTCGCTCGCCGGGCACGATGTCGCATCGGGCGTCCTTCGTGCACAGTCTGTGGAGAAGTCTGTGGATTTCGACGACCCCACGACACGTGAGAGGGTGCGTCTCGCAGCATCAGTCAGCCGAGGCCACTTCGACCGCGGGCCGTCCCCGTGGTCCGGCCGGCCCCATCGCCGGACCAGCACAACCGCACTGACCAGGAGTGATCATCCCCGTGGATGACAGCGTCGAATCGGCACCGGCACGGCGCCGGCATAGAGAATGCCGAAGAACGACGCGAAGAAGTCCGTCGAGGTCGGCAGCATCATGGCGATCCGGTCGCCCGGCACGATGTCGCGGCTGATGAGGCCCTGCGCCACCGCGCGCGCTGCGGTCTGCAGGTCGCGATAGCTCATCGTGCCGAGAACGGTATTCTCGTCCTGCAGCACCGTGACGTGGATGTGATCCGGATGCTCCACGACGTGCCAGTCGAGCATCTCGGTCAAGGTTTTCGCGTGGTCCGGCTGGCCGATCAGCGGCGTTGCGGCGTGCACGGCGACGTCGGGCGCATGCGCCGTCATGCCGCCGGGCGCCGCGTGCTCGAGCGCCTTCAACAGGTCGGCGACGGAGTCCATTTCGGCGACTTCGGTCACCGGCAGCCGCATACGGAAGGAGCGCTCGATGCGCAGCACGAGCTCGGTGCGCGCGAGCGAGTCGATGCCGAGGTCGCGGTCGAGGCGGCTCGCCAACGTCACGTCGCCGCGCTTCAGCCGCTGCGGCGAAAGCTCGCGCACCAGCTCGCGCACGACGGCGATCAGTTCGGCCTCGCGTGACGGGCGATCCATGTCCATTGGGCTATTTCCCCTCGCGAGCCGGAACATAAGAGTGCCGGACCGCCAAGGGAAGCTAAAGCATGATCCCGAAAAGCAGTCCTCGACCCCGATCGGGGATGGCCCCGTTTTCGGAAAAGATCATGCTTCACCAATAAGCTCTAGCCCGCATCAGGTCGCCAACCCGCACCGGACGGCCGGTTTTGGCCGATTCCGCGATGGCCAGAGTGGCCGCCAGCGTGCGCGTACCCTCAGCAACGTCGATGACCGGCGCTTCCTCGCCGCGGATCACGCGCGCGAAGTGGTGCAGCTGGCGGGGGTAGGGGTCGGCGCGCGTGACCGGCAAGGTGCGGCGCGTCAGCGGGTCCATCCAGGCGCCGCGATCGTAGGACCAGTGCTGCAGGGTCGGGACCGCGAGCCCGCCTTTGGTGCCGGTGATGAGGAAGCAGTTTTCCGCCTCACCCGGATAGATCGGGTTTTCGCGCGAGGAGATTTCCCAGTTCCACGGCGTCGCCACGCTGTCGGAGACGATCAGCGTGCCGAGCGCGCCATTGGCAAACGTCAGCACCGCGGCAGCCGTGTCCTCGACCGCGAAGCCGCGCGCCGCATTGGCGGTGGCCGCCTGCACGCTCTCGATCTCGCCGCACACCATGCGCAGGCAGTCGATGTCGTGGATCGCGTTGATCAGCACCGGCCCGCCGCCGGCCTCGCGCCGCCACGCCATGTCGAAATAATCGTCCGGCTTGCGGCAGAGCCAGGTCGCGGTCACCGCCACGAGCTTGCCGAGCTCGCCGCGTGCGACGAAATCGCGCGCCGCCTGCATGACCGGATTGTGCCGGCGGTGATGCCCGGTGAGCACCGGTACCTTTGCTTTCGCCGCCGCGTCCACGATCGCGAGCGCATCCGCCACCGTGTCGGCAACCGGCTTCTCAACGATGGCCGGAATTTTCCGCGCGATACAGGCGAGGGCGATCGCGCGATGCGTCGCGTTCGGCCCCGCGACGATCACGCCGTCGGGCTCGGTTGAGTCGAGCAGCGCTTCAGTCTCGGCGAAATACCTGATGCCGTTGTCGCGCGCGTAGGCCTGCGCTTGCGGCGACGGATCGGCGATGCCGGCGACCTCGAACGCCGGGTCGTCCTGCAAGATCGAGAGATGCTTGCGGCCGATAAGACCGGCCCCGATCACGCAATGCGCATGCGAAAACTTGTAGGGCAGTCGCCGCGCGGTGCATAGTACGCGCGATCAACCGGGACAGCGCGCATGAGCGAATTCTACGTCGCGATCGGCGACACGACGTCGTTCTCGAAAACCGTGAGCGAGAGCGACGTCTATCTGTTCGCCGGTATCTCGGGCGATTTCGCGCCGAACCACGTCAACAAGGCCTACATGGAGAAGTCGGGCTACGGCGGGCTTATTGCTCACGGTGCCTTGCTTGTCGGCTTCATGTCGACCGCCTCGACGCAGATGGCGGCGCGCTCGCGCGCCGACGACAGCGTGGTCGGCGTGTCGCTCGGCTACGACCGCATGCGGTTTCTCGCGCCGGTCTATTTCGGCGACACCATCACGGTGAATTACACCGTCGCGTCGATCGATGAGGAAAAGCTGCGCGCCACGGCGGATATCAAGATCACCAACCAGGACGGCACGCTGGTCGCGGTCGCGACGCATCTGCTGAAATGGGTGAAGAACAAGTGATCGCGGCCGCCTTTGCGAGACGCGAAATCTATAGTTTAACTACTCAGGGTTGAGGTCAAACCCGAAAAAGTACTTTGCATGGGGTTGTTTTTCGATTTTTTTTCTGGAGCGCGACCGCAGGCGTGATGGAGTCACGCCCGCTTCACGTCGCTCACCGCAAACCCCGCGATGCGCTTGTAATTGTCCGACAGCGCCCGCAGCTCGTCCTGCGTGATGAAATCGTCGAGATTGTCGAACGGCTTGTCGCCGGTCAGCTCCTCGACCTTGATGTTGATGAAATCCGGCGGGTGCTCGCGGTTGGTGCGCACGACTTTTCCGGTCGCCTCGCGGCGCTGCGCCTCGTAGGCTTTGAGCGCATCGCGCGGATCGCCCGGTGCCGCCAGACAGTCCGCCAGCGCGCGCGCGTCGATCACCGCCTGCGCCGAGCCGTTCGAGCCGCGCGGATACATCGGATGCGCGGCGTCACCCGCAAGCGTGACGCGGCCGAAGGTCCAGCGCGCGAGCGGGTCCTTGTCGACCATCGGGTACTCGAGGATGAATTCGGATTTGCGGATCAGCTCCGCGACATCGAGCCAGGGAAAACGCCAGCCGTCGTAGACCGAGATGAAGTCGGCAAGGTCGCCCGGCTTGTTCCAGTCGTTCATCTCGACCGTGTCGCGCTTGATCTCGGTGGTCCAGTTGATGAGCTGGTTGCCCGCGCCGTCGATGTCGTCGGCGATCGGATAGATCACGATCTTGCCGGTGAAGATCGAGCCGACGCGCATGTAGCTGCGCCCGGTCAGGATCGGCTTGTGTTTCGTGACGCCGCGCCAGGTGTTGATGCCGGTGAACACCACGCTGTCGCCGACCAGCTGCTGGCGCAGCGCCGAGTTCACGCCGTCGCACGCGATCGCGATCTCGGCCGCGACCGGCGGAAGCGCCTGTCCGCTCGTCGTTTCCTTGAACTGCAGGCGCGCGCCGCTCTCGTCCTGCTCGACCCCGACGCACAGGCGGTTGGTGACGACGCAATCCGGCCCGATCCGCTCCTGCACGGCGCGATAGAGCGCGCGATGCAGTGTGCCGCGGTGGATGCCGACCTCCGGCGTCTGGTAGCCGGCGGCCTTGCCGCGCGGCTCCTTGTAGATGAGCTGGCCGAAGCGGTTGAAGAAGCAGCTTTCGGCGTTCTCGATACCGGCGCGCAACAGTTCGTCGCCGAGCCCGAGCGCGGTGAACTCGCGCATCGCGTGCGGCAGCAGCGTGATGCCGACGCCGAGCTCTTTCAGCTCCGGCGCGACCTCGTAGACGCGGGCTCCGATCCCGCGCGCATGCAGATTGAGCGCGAGCGAAAGCCCGCAGATCCCGCCGCCGACGATCGCGATGGTCATGTCTTCTTTTCTTTCTTCTTCCCTCGCCCCGCGAAGCGGGGAGAGGGTGCCGTGCGCGCTATAGCGCGCGCGGCGGGTGAGGGGCAATTGCGTTCGCGTCGGCCCCTCACCCGTCGCGTCGCTCGCATGCGCTCGCAACGCGCCACCCTCTCCCCGCAAGAAGCGGGGAGAGGGAAAACAGCGCAATCCCTGTGCACGGTTGCTTGCGTCACCTTGACCGGCACGCGCCACAGGCGAAGCATATTCGCCTGACGCCCCGGGGGAGGCCCGTCATGGCAGAACGCTATTTCATCGTATGGCAGGTGAAGACCGAAGGCGTGATCCTGCCCGAGGAACGCCTGCCGGCCGGCCCGACCATCCTGGTCGGGCTGCAGCACGTCGTTGCGATGTTCGGCGCGACGGTGCTCGCCCCGCTGCTGATGGGATTCGATCCCAATGTGGCGATCTTCTTCTCCGGCATCGCGACCTTGATCTTCTTCGTGCTCACCGGCGGGCGCGTGCCGAGCTATCTCGGCTCGAGCTTCGCCTTCATCGGCCCGGTGCTGGCGGCAACCGGCGCGGCGGTTGCGGCAGGTCCGAACCCGAACATCGGGCTGGCGCTCGGCGGCATCATCGCGGCCGGCGCGCTCTATTCGATCATCGGCCTGATCGTGATGGCGGCCGGCCATGGCTGGATCGAGAAGCTGATGCCGCCGGTCGTCACCGGCGCGATCGTCGCCGCGATCGGCCTCGTGCTGGCGCCGATCGCGATTTCGAGCGCTTCCGGCATCGGGCAGGGCAGCCCCGACGGGACGGCCTTCGCGCGCTGGATCGCGCTGATCACCGTGGTGGCGGTCGGGCTGTTCGCCGTCTATGCGCCGGGCCTCGCGCGGCGCATTCCGATCCTGCTCGGCGCGATCGTCGGCTACATCGTCTACTTCATCGCGGCGAACCAGATGGGGCTCGGCCCGGCGATCGATTTCTCGAAAATCGGCGCCGCCGCGTGGGTCGGCCTGCCGAATTTCGCCGCGCCGGTGTTCGACACAAAAGCGATGGTGCTGATCGCGCCGGTCGCGATCGTGCTCGTCGCCGAGAACCTCGGGCACATCAAGGCGATCGGCGCGATGACCGGACGCAGCCTCGATCCGCTGCTCGGCCGCGCCTTCCTCGGCGACGGCATCGCCACGATGGTGTCGGGCGCGGGCGGCGGCACCGGCGTCACCACCTACGCGGAGAACATGGGCGTGATGGCGATCACGCGCATCTATTCGACCGCGCTGTTCATCGCGGCGGCGCTGATCGCGATCCTGCTCGGCTTCTCGCCGAAATTCGGCGCGCTGATCCTGACCATCCCGGGGCCCGTGCTCGGCGGGCTGTCGATCGTGGTGTTCGGGCTGATCGCCGCCACCGCAGGACGCATCTGGGTCGAGAACCGCGTCGATTTCTCCAATGCGCGCAATCTCATCACGGTGGCGGTCGCGCTGGTGCTCGGCGCCGGCAACTTCAAGCTCACGGTCGCGGGCTTCACGCTCGACGGCATCGGCACCGCGACGTTTGGCTGCATCATCCTCTATCACTTGCTGCGCGGGACGGACGAAGGCGCGAAGAAGACTGAGGGGGCACCATCGATGCCGAACACGACACCCGAAGGCCAGAAACTGTTCATCCCGGCGCTGGCGCCGTTTTACGCGCATGTGACCGATCTCTCATGGCTGATCGTGCGCCTCACCGCGGGGCTGATGCTGCTGCCGCACGGCATCCCGAAATGGCAGGCGGGTGTCGCCGCCTTCGCCGGCGCGGGCCTTGCGAAGCGCGGCATCGAGCCTTCGTTGCCGTTGGCTTATATCGTCGTGTTCCTCGAAACGGTCGGGGGCCTCTGCATCGCGCTTGGCCTGTTCACGCGCTTCTTCGCCGCCGCCGCGGCGATCCATCTCCTGGTGGTGACGATTGTCCACATGCCGCAGGGATTCGGCTGGTCCGCTCGCGGCTACGAGTACGCGCTGTTCTGGGGCCTGATCCTGTTCGCCATCGCGCTGCGCGGCGGCGGGCCGTATTCGCTCGACCGGAAGATCGGCAGGGAGCTGTAGAAGCGCCGGATCTCACCGCTTCGTCAGCCTGTCGATCTCCGCCATCTCGTCCGCCGTCAGCGTCCACCCGGTCGCCTTCACGTTCGCCTCGATCTGCTCCGGCTTGGTCGCGCCCGCGATGATGCTGGCGACCGGCGCGCGCGCGGCGAGCCAGGAGAACGCGAGTTCGGTCATGGTGCGGCCGCGCGCCTGTCACGAAGGCCTCGAGCTTCTCGATGATGTCGAAGTTCGCGTCGGTCATGAACCTGCCGGCGAACTGCTCGGTCGCAAGCCGCGAGCCGGCGGCCGCCGCGCCGCGTTTGTGCTTGCCGGTGAGCAGCCCGGAGGCGAGCGGGAAGAACGGCAGCAGGCCGAGCCCGTAGCGCTGCATCACGCCGAGGCGCTCGCCGTCGAGGTCGCGCTTGAGCAGGTTGTATTCGTCCTGGGCAGGAAATGAACGCGTTGAGGTTGAGATGCCGCGCCGCCCATTGCGCCTCGACCACCTGCGCGGCGGAGTAGTTCGAGCAGCCGACGTAGCGCACCTTGCCGGAGCGCACGAGGTCGTCGAGCCCGCGCAGCGTCTCCTCGATCGGGGTCAGCGGGTCCGGCTGGTGCACCTGATAGAGGTCGAGCCAGTCGGTCTTCAGCCGCTTCAGGCTCGCCTCCACGGCCGCCATCATGTAGCGGCGCGAGGCGCCTTTCTTTTCACCATCGTCCATCGCCATGCCGAATTTCGAGGCAAGCACGATGTCCTTGCGCCGGTCGCCGAGGATCTGGCCCATGGCGGTCTCCGAGCCGCCGCGTCCGCCATAGGTGTCGGCGGTGTCGAACAGCGTGATCCCGGCGTCGAGCGCCTTGTGGATCACCGCCCGCGAACTTTCGAGGTCGATCCGCTGGCCGAAATTGTTGCAGCCGAGCCCGACCAGCGACACCCGCAGGCCCGAGGCGCCCAGATTGCGCAACTCCATGTCCGCTCCCCATATGATCGAGGCAGCGACGCTCGCACGCGCGCCATGCCGAGACAATCGGTCCGGTCATGCGCGTGCGGCAAGGGGCTATGCGCTCTCGCGCTGCGCTGAACCATCTGCTAGGGAATCGAGACGGCCGGGAGCGCCCCGGATAACAACAATAATAAGTCGCACGCACCGACCCGAGGGAAAAGGAATGCTCCATCCGCTGCGCGCTGCGGCGCGGCTCATCAACGACAGGATCGGCTGGAACCGGATCGGCCTCGCGCTCAGTCTGGTGATCATCGGCACCGCGCTGTTCGTGCTCTATCGCATGCTGCGCGGCATCGACGTCGCGCAGGTGGTCGTGGCCCTGAAGGCGACCGACCGCCGCGATGTGGTTTTCGCCGCGCTGTTCGTCGCGGCCGGCTATTTCACGCTCACCTTCTATGATCTGTTCGCGCTGCGCACGATCGGCGCCAACCACGTGCCGTATCGCATCGCGGCGCTTGCCGGCTTCACCAGCTATTCGGTCGGCCACAATGTCGGCGCCAGCGTGTTCACCGGCGGCGCGGTGCGCTACCGCGTCTATTCGGCCTGGGGCCTGACCGCGATCGACGTCGCGAAGATCTGCTTCATTGCGGGGCTGACCTTCTGGCTCGGCAACGCCACCGTGCTCGGGCTCGGCATCGCGTACGAGCCGGAAGCCGCGAGCGCGATCGACCAGCTGCCCCCGTGGTTCAATCGCCTGATCGCGCTGGCCGCGCTCGCCGTGCTGGGCGGCTACGTCGCCTGGGTCTGGGCCAAGCCGCGCGTGATCGGCCGGGCGGGGTGGAGCGTCACGCTCCCCGGCGGGCCGCTCACGCTGCTGCAGATCGCGATCGGCATCGTCGATCTCGCCTGCTGCGCGCTCGCGATGTACGTGCTGCTGCCCGACGCGCCGCAGATCGATTTCATCCGGCTGGCGGTGGTGTTCGTCTCGGCGACCTTGCTCGGCTTCGCGAGCCATTCGCCCGGCGGGCTCGGCGTGTTCGACGCCGCGATGCTGGTCGCGCTGATCGAATACGACAAGGAGCAACTGGTCGCCGGACTGCTGTTGTTCCGCCTGCTATATTATATCGTGCCGTTCGCGCTCTCGCTCCTGATCCTCGGCGTGCGCGAATTGTGGCTGGGCGTCGCCAAAAATAGCTGAGACCTTCATGGTGTTCGGTTGGCTGTTCGGTCGACGGGGGGGCGCGCCGGCCGCGCCGGCGGCCGCAGCCGACGCAGGCTCGGGCGCAGGGCTGCTCGACGCCGTGGTGGCCGGCATGCCGGATGCCGCGATCGTGCTCGACCGCGAGGGACGGGTGATGGCGTTCAACAGCGCGGCGCGCCTGATTGCGCCGGCGCTCGCGCGCGGCGCGCCGGCCTCGCTCGCGCTGCGCGTTCCGGAAGTCGTCGAGGCGGTCCGTGAGGTCGCGGCCGCGGACGCGCCGCGCAGCGTGGAGTTCGCGCAGCGCGTTCCGGTGGACCGCTGGTTCAAGGTGCATGTCGCGCCGCTCGGCGAGCGCGCCGCTCGCCATGATGCTGCTCACGTTCCACGATCTCACCCCGCTGCACCGCGCCGAACAGATGCGCGCGGACTTCGTCGCCAATGCCAGCCACGAGCTGCGTACGCCGCTCGCCTCGCTCTCGGGCTTCGTCGACACGCTGCTAGGTTCCGCGCGCGACGACGCGGCGGCACGGGGCCGTTTCCTCGCCATCATGAAGACGCAGGCCGCGCGCATGGCGCGGCTGATCGAGGACCTGCTCTCATTGTCGCGCGTCGAGCTGATCGAGCACATGCATCCCGACACGCCGGTCGATCTCGTGCCCGTCGTGCGGCAGGTGGTCGACGGGCTGCAGACGCTTGCGACCGACCGTAACGTCGAGATCGCGGTCGCGCCGCCGGCCGCGCCGCTGATCGTGCCGGGCGACCGCGACGAGCTCACCCGCGTGTTCGAGAACCTGGTCGAGAACGCGTTGAAATACGGCGCGGCCGGAAAGCGTGTCGATGTCGGCTTCTCGTCGGCGACCGCGTCCGACGGCGCGCCGGAAGTGCTGGTCGCGATCCGCGACTACGGACCCGGCATCGCGGCCGAGCACCTGCCGCGCCTGACCGAGCGCTTCTATCGCGTCGACGTCACCCAGAGCCGCGCCGAAGGCGGCACGGGCCTGGGACTCTCGCTGGTCAAGCACATCCTCAACCGGCATCGCGGCAAGCTCGCGGTCGAGAGCGAGGCCGGCAAAGGCGCGACGTTCACGGTGCGGCTTCCGCTCATCCACAGCGAGTCGGTCGTAGCGGCCAGTAAAGACGTTATTTTTCAGTATCTTGCATTGTCATAAAGGCGTCGCCCAAACTTCATAGAACGATGACATGAGGCGCCTAACGGTACCGGCGGCAACGGCAAGAACACCAACATCCGCGGCCGGGTTGGGGCGACACAAGAAGCTGAAACCACCGAGGGATCGCAAGGTCTGGGGATCCGCCCAGGCTGCGCTGCGTTCGTTCGGACAAGAAGGAGAGACTTCATGAAATTCATCCACACCCTCGCGACGGCGGCCCTCGCGGCGGCCGCCTTCGTCGCGCCGGCGAGCGCGCTCGACATCTCCGGCGCGGGGGCGACCTTTCCGTATCCGATCTACGCCAAGTGGGCGGACGCCTATAAGAAGGAGACCGGCTCCGGTCTGAACTATCAGTCGATCGGCTCCGGCGGCGGCATCAAGCAGATTCAGGCAAAGACCGTCACCTTCGGCGCCTCCGACATGCCGCTGAAGGGCGAGCAGCTCGCGAAGGACGGCCTGGTCCAGTTTCCGACCGTCATGGGCGGCGTCGTTCCGGTCGTGAATATCGAGGGCATCAAATCGGGCGACGTCGTCATCGATGGTCCGACGCTCGCGAAGATCTTCCTCGGCGAAGTGAAGGCCTGGAACGATCCGGCGATCGCCAAGCTCAATCCGAACGCCAAGCTGCCGTCGCAGGCCATTGTCGTCGTGCATCGCTCGGACGGTTCCGGCACCACGTTCCTGTTCACGGACTACCTGTCGAAGGTGAGCCCCGATTGGAAGTCCAAGGTCGGCGCCAACACGGCGGTCGAATGGCCGGTCGGCCTCGGCGCGAAGGGCAATGAAGGCGTCGCCAACAACGTGACGCAGACCAAAGGCTCGATCGGTTACGTCGAGTATGCCTACGCCAAGCAAAACAAGATGACGTCTCTCAACATGATGAACAAGGACGGCAAGGCGGTGGCTCCGACGGCCGAAGCGTTCAAGGCCGCAGCTGCCAATGCCGATTGGGTGGGTACGGCCGGCTTCGGCGTGATCCTGACCGACCAGCCGGGCCCGACATCATGGCCGCTGGCGGGAGCGACGTTCATCCTGATGCACAAGCAGCCGAAGGATACCGCGGCCGCCGCCGAAGCGCTCAAGTTCTTCGCATGGGCCTACGCCAAGGGCGACAAGATGGCCGAAGAGCTCGACTATGTCCCGATGCCGGACACGGTCGTCGGCGCGATCCAGAAGGAGTGGACGCAGCAGATCAAGGACGCCAGCGGCAAGCCGCTCTACGCGCTCTCGAACTGACGTGATTGCAATGGGAAAGGGCGCCAGCCGTCGGTTCGGCGCCCTTTTCTTGTCCACGACATTCAAAATCCGATGGCTTGTCTTGAGAGGAGCGGGCGGCTTGATTGAGCTCTTCGCGGTCGCAAGGAGCGCTCGATGCAGCCAGCCGGGAGACCACCTGTGACTGATCTTGCATTGCGGGGCGCCGGTATGAGTCTCGCCGAAGCTCCGGGCCGCGCCAGGGTTCTGGCAAAGCTGCGCCAGGGCGACAATCTGTTTCGCCTCGTCACGCGCGGCGCGGCGCTTGCCGTCCTGGTGATCCTCGGCGGCGTGATCGTGTCGCTGATCGTCGGCTCGATCCCCGCGCTGAAGGCGTTCGGGCTTGAATTTCCCTTCAGCCAAAGCTGGAACCCGGTCACCGAGAAATTCGGCGCGCTGGCGCCGATCTACGGCACGCTCGTCACCTCGTTCATCGCGATGCTGATCGCGGTCCCGGTCGGCCTGATGGTGGCGTTCTTCCTGACCGAGCTGTGCCCGATGATGCTGCGCCGTCCGATCGCCATCGCGATCGAGCTGCTCGCCGGCATCCCCAGCATCATCTACGGCATCTGGGGCCTGTTCGTATTCGCGCCTTTCATGCAGGATCACGTCCAGCCGCTGCTGATCGGCCTGTTCGGCAATATTCCCGTGCTCTCCTCGCTGTTCGCCGGCCCGCCCTACGGCATCGGCGTGCTGACGTCCGGGCTGATCCTCGCGATCATGGTGCTGCCGTTCATCACCTCGATCTCGCGCGATGTGTTCGAAGCCGTGCCGCCGGTGCTCAAGGAGGCGGCCTACGGCATCGGCTGCACCACCTGGGAAGTGTTTCGCAAGGTCGTGCTGCCATACACCCGCGTCGGCGTGATCGGCGGCGTGATGCTGGGTTTGGGCCGCGCGCTCGGCGAGACGATGGCGGTCACTTTCGTGATCG
The DNA here is from genome assembly GCA_963711775.1 of uncultured Actinomycetota bacterium. Classification (GTDB taxonomy): domain Bacteria; phylum Actinomycetota; class Actinomycetes; order Mycobacteriales; family Jatrophihabitantaceae; genus Jatrophihabitans. The sequence continues at coordinate 279,854 of CAVQFH010000001.1, forward strand.
GCAATGCGCACAAGATTTCGGCGTCGATCCTCGCGCCGGGCACGACGATCTCCGCCACCATCGCCAACGAATTCACCGAGGCGGTCGGCGATCTCTACACGTCGTCGCTGATCGCGCTTGGGCTGATCCTGTTCGTCATCACGTTCATCGTGCTCACGATCGCCCGCCTCCTGCTCGCCCGTATCGAAAAGCGGATCGGCTAGCACCATGGCACACAGCATAAATTCCAGTTTGTACGCGGCGCGGCAACGCAACAATTCGATTGCGAAGGTTCTCGCGCTCGCCGCGACCCTGTTCGGCCTTGGCTGGCTGGTGTTGATCCTCGGCGTTCTGTTGTGGAACGGTTTCGGCGGGCTGTCGCTTGCGGTGTTCACCGAAATGACGCCGCCTCCCGGACAAGCGGGCGGCCTGCTCAATCCGATCATGGGCAGCCTCGTTCTGACGGCGCTCGCGGTCGCGATCGGCACGCCGATCGGCATCCTCGCCGGCACCTATCTCGCCGAGTACGGCCGTCACGAGAAAATCTCCAGCATCATCCGCTTCATCAACGACATCCTGCTCAGCGCTCCGTCGATCGTGATCGGACTGTTCATCTACGAGGTGATGGTCGCGCCGATGGGCCACTTCTCCGGCTATGCCGGTTCGGTTGCGCTCGCCGTCATCGTGATCCCGGTCGTCGTTCGCACCACCGAGGACATGCTGACCCTGGTCCCGAACGCGTTGCGCGAAGCGGCGGCTTCGATCGGTCTGCCGCGCGCCTACATGGTGATCAAAATCGCCTATCGCGCGGCCCGCGCCGGCATCCTCACCGGCGTGCTGCTCGCGATCGCGCGCATCAGCGGCGAGACCGCGCCGCTGCTGTTCACCGCGCTGAACAATCAGTTCTGGAGCCTCGATCTGAATGCGCCGATGGCGAGCCTGCCGGTGGTCATTTTCCAGTTCGCGCTCAGTCCCTACGCGGACTGGCAGAAGCTCGCCTGGACCGGCGCGCTGATCATCACCTTTACCGTGCTCGCGCTCAGCATCATCGCGCGCGCTCTCGCCGCTTCGGGAAAACAGTCATGAATGCCTCAGTCGCCGTTCCGACCGTCACGCACGCGGCCGTCGACCCCGCGACGCTGCGCGACAAGGTGTCGATCAAGGGCCTGGATTTCTTCTACGGCGACTCGCGCGCGCTGAAGACCATCAGCCTGTCGCTCTACGAGAACAAGGTGACGGCGTTCATCGGCCCGTCGGGCTGCGGCAAGTCCACGCTGCTGCGCGTGCTCAACCGCATGTACGATCTCTATCCCGGCCAGCGCGCCACCGGCGAGGTGCTGTTCGACGGCGAGGATATCCTCTCGCCCGAGCAGGATCTCAACCTGCTGCGCGCGCGCATCGGCATGGTGTTCCAGAAGCCGACGCCGTTCCCGATGTCGATCTACGAGAATATCGGCTTCGGCATCCGCCTCTACGAGCGCCTGCCGAAGTCGGAGCTCGACGGGCGCGTCGAGCATGCGCTGCGCCGCGCCGCGCTGTGGGAGGAGGTGAAGGACAAGCTCCAGGCCAACGGGCTCTCGCTCTCCGGCGGCCAGCAGCAGCGGCTGTGCATCGCGCGCACCGTCGCGGTGAAGCCCGAGGTGATCCTGCTCGACGAGCCGTGCTCGGCGCTCGATCCGATCTCGACCGCGAAGATCGAGGAGCTGATCGACGAGCTGAAGCAGGACTACACGATCGTGATCGTGACCCATAACATGCAGCAGGCCGCGCGCGTCTCGGACTTCACCGCCTTCATGTATCTCGGCGAGCTGATCGAGTTCGGCTCGACCCGCACGATCTTCACCAATCCGAACGATCGCCGCACGCAGGACTACATCACCGGCCGCTTCGGCTGACGCGACGGGATCGGGACAGGCAACATGGCTGATCATCACACCGCGAAAGCCTTCGACGTCGATCTGCAGGATCTCGCCCGCATGGTCGCCGAGATGGGCGGGCTCGCCGAAAAGCAGATCGCCGAGTCGGTCGACGCGCTGGCACGGCGCGACGGCAAGCTCGCGCAGCGCGTCGTCGCGCTCGATCCGACCGTCGACGGGCTGCAGCGCGAGATCGAGGAGCGCGCGATCCTCACCATCGCGCGGCGCCAGCCGATGGCGGTGGACCTGCGCGAGATCGTCGGCGCGCTGCGCGTCTCGAACGACCTCGAGCGCATCGGCGACCTCGCCAAGAACATCGCCAAGCGCGTGATCGCGCTCGGCCCCGCGAGCTATCCGACCCAGGTGATCCGCGGCGTCGAGCACATGGCCGATCTCGTGCTGGGCCAGGTGAAGCAGGTGCTCGACGCCTATGCGCGCCGCGATGTTCCGCAGGCGATGGAGGTGTGGCGCGGCGACGAGGAGATCGACGCGGTCAACAACTCGCTGTTCCGCGAGCTCCTCACCTACATGATGGAGGATCCGCGCAACATCACGTTCTGCACGCATCTCTTGTTCTGCGCCAAGAACATCGAGCGGATGGGCGACCATGCGACCAACATCGCCGAGACGGTCTACTACATCGCCGAAGGCCGCGCGCTCGCCGACGAGCGGCCGAAGGGCGACACCACCGCGTCGACCACCGTACCGTTCCCCGCGGCCTGATAAGGGCAAGCAACCATGACCGCCCGCATCCTGATCATCGAGGACGAGGAGCCGCTGACGCTGCTGCTCCGCTACAATCTCGAAGCCGAGGGCTACGAGGTGGATACCTCGGCGCGGGGCGACGAGGCCGAAATCAAGCTGAAGGAAACGCCGCCCGACCTGCTGGTGCTCGACTGGATGCTGCCCGGCATGTCGGGCATCGAGCTGTGCCGCCGCCTGCGCGCGCGCGCCGAGACCGAGCGCCTGCCGATCATCATGCTGACCGCGCGCGGCGAGGAGAGCGAGCGCGTGCGCGGGCTTGCGACCGGCGCGGACGACTACATCGTCAAGCCGTTCTCGGTGCCGGAACTGCTCGCGCGCATCCGCTCGCTGCTGCGGCGCGCCAAGCCCGAGCGGGTGGCGAGCGTGCTCGGCGCCGGCGATCTCGAGCTCGACCGCGAGAAGAAGCGCGTCTCGCGCTCGGGCCGCGAGGTGCATCTCGGGCCGACCGAGTTCCGCCTGCTCGAATTCCTGATGCAGAGCCCGGGCCGCGTCTACACGCGCGAGCAGCTGCTCGACGGCGTGTGGGGCCGCGACATCTATATCGACGAGCGCACCGTCGACGTGCATGTCGGGCGGCTGCGCCGCGCGCTCAATCGCGGCCGCGAGTCCGATCCGATCCGCACCGTGCGCGGCGCCGGCTATTCGTTCGACGAACGGTTCGGCAAGACGGCCTGAGGCCGCCCGGTTTCTTTCGCTCGCTCCCGAAAACAAAACGGGCGGTGCTTGCGCACCGCCCGAGTTTGTTACGCATGGGAGGACTAACGGAAGTGCTCAACCCCTGGCCGGCCGCCGGTCGCGCCGCGCCGCCGGCGGCTGATAGGCGACGCGCGCGTGATAGCCGCAATAGGGAATGCCCGTGGTGGTCTTGCCGCCGCAGAAGAAGAAGTCGGGCTGGCCCGGATCGCCGATCGGCCAGCGGCACTTGTCGTCATTGAGCTCGAGCAGCGTGCAGCGCTGTCCGATCGGGATGATGTTCTCGATCGGCTCGATCTCCGGCTCCATGTCGTAGTCGTAGGACGGCTGCGTGGCGAGCGCGGTGTTGCCGCGCACCATCGGGCGCGACGGGCGGAACATCTGCGTCGCGGCGCGCGGCTTGCGCGGGCGCGGGACCGAGGAGGAGGGGCTCTTGGCGCGCCCGGACAGGCCGAGGCGGTGCACCTTGCCGATCACGGCGTTGCGCGTGATGCCGCCGAGTTCGCCGGCGATCTGGCTGGCGGAGAGGCCTTCCGCCCACAGCCGTTTCAGCAGTTCGACCCGGTCGTCGGTCCAGGTGATCTCGGGCCGCGCCTGCATCGGTTTCTGGTCCACAAAAGTCATAGGCCTCTGCTCCTACTTCCAAAATTGGCGCCCGACGTCCCGGCGGAATCCGGCTCCCTCGTCCGGCAGCCGCATCGCTGCCGTCCGTACGCACGTGTCGCGTACATGAACTCAGGGGACAGTCCGCCGCACGAGATGTCGTACCTGACTGTCATAAAACTACAATACACAGTGACTCCGGCGCAAGAGTCGGGGTTTCCCGGATGTGCATGACACCCTCGTTGTCCCCAGCTAAGGCCACTCTTGCGACACGAGGCGGCAAGTGTGTGGCAGTTGAACCACGTTGACCCGCACAGCGTGCCGACAATAATGTAGAGTCGAAGGTGCCGCCCGGCGAGGCGGCACATTTCATTTCAGGCATCGCCATCGAGAAACGTGCAGAGATAACCCGTCATGAGCACCGCTCATCTGCTTCCGACATTCGCGCGGGTCGACCTCGCGTTCGACCACGGTGAAGGCTGCTGGCTCACCGCGACGAACGGCGAGCGCTATCTCGACTTCACCTCCGGCGTCGCCGTGAATGCGCTCGGCCACGCGCACCCGAAGGTCGCGCAGGCGATCGCCGACCAGGCGCACAAGGCGATCCACGTCTCCAATCTGTTTCGCGTGCCCGAACAGGAGAAGCTCGGCGACCGGCTCTGCGCGGCGAGCTTTGCGGACTACGTGTTCTTCTGCAATTCCGGCGCCGAGGCGATGGAAGGCGCGATCAAGACCGCGCGCAAGTTCCACTCCGACAACGGTCAGCCCGAGCGCTATCGCATCATCACGTTCGAGGGCGCGTTCCATGGCCGCACGCTCGCGACCCTCGCGGCGGCAGGGAACAAGAAATACCTCGATGGCTTCGGACCGGTCGTCGAGGGCTTCGATCAGGTTGCTTTCGGCGATCTCGAAGCGGTCAAGAAGGCCATCGGGCCGGAGACCGCCGCGATCCTGATCGAGCCGATCCAGGGCGAGGGCGGCGTGCGCGTGCCCGAGAACCATTTCCTCAGAAGCCTGCGCGAGCTTGCCGACAAGCACGGACTGCTGCTGATCTTCGACGAGGTGCAGTCCGGCATGGGCCGCAGCGGCGAGCTGTTCGCCTATCAGCGCACCGGCGTTACGCCCGACATCATGAGCCTCGCCAAGGCGCTCGGCGGCGGATTTCCGGTCGGCGCCTTCCTCGTCACCAAGGAGGCCGGCAAGGGCATGACGGCCGGGCACGCACGGCTCGACCTTCGGCGGCAACCCGCTCGCGATGGCGGCCGGCAACGCGACGCTCGACGTGATGCTGGAGGACGGCTTCCTCGATCACGTCAAGCGTATCGGGCTTGCTGTTCAAGCAGCGCCTCGCCGAGATCAAGGACCGCTATCCGGGCGTGATCGCGGAAGTGCGCGGCGAGGGACTGCTGCTCGGCCTGCGTTGCGTGGTGCCGAACGGCCAGCTGGTCGATGCGCTGCGTGACGAGCACATGCTCGCGGTCGGCGCCGGCGACAACGTCGTGCGCCTGGTGCCGCCGCTGATCGTCAGCGAGAAGGAGGTCGGCGAGGCGATGGGCATGCTCGACCGCGCCTGCGCGCGGCTCGCGCACGCCGAGAAACCCGCCAGGCAGGGAGCCGCGGTGTGAGCGCGGCGCCGCGCCACTTTCTCGATCTGACCGAAATCCCCGTGAGCGAACTGCGGGGAATGATCGACACCAGCCGCGCGATGAAGGAGCAGCTCAAGCGCGACCGCGCGTCGGCGGACAAGCCGCTCGCCGGCAAGACGCTGGCGATGATCTTCGACAAGCCCTCGACCCGCACGCGCGTCTCGTTCGATGTCGCGATGCGCCAGCTCGGCGGCGATGTCATGATGCTGACCGGCACGGAGATGCAGCTCGGCCGCGGCGAAACCATCGCCGACACCGCG
>CAVQFH010000002.1:0-96615 GCA_963711775.1 uncultured Actinomycetota bacterium
TGCCGAAGGCCGATGCACTGGGGGCACAGTCCTCACTCGCCGCCGATTCACTGAACGCGCTCGGCGTCGAGGCCACGGACATCGTCGGCGGGTTCCACGCCTGGCGCCGCGCCGGGCTGCCCGTCGTGTCGGGCTGGAGCCCCGCGGATCAGATCGTCGCCTGAACCTCGTCGATCGCCGCGGTCGCCACGTCGAACACGAAACCGCGGACCTCGTCGCGGTGCGGCAGCCACGGGCACGAGCGCACCCGCTCGATCGACTCGCGGACGTCCGCACGCACGTCGCTGAAGCCTGGTTGGTTCCATCCCGGCCGCTCGCCGGTCTCGGCCTCGAGCTCGGCCCGGAACGCTTCGTCGTCGAAGTCGTCCATCCCGCAGTTGGTGTGGTGGATGAGCACGATCTCGCGGGTGCCGAGCTTGCGCTGACTGATCGCGAGCGAGCGCAGCACGTCGTCGGTGCCCGCGCCGCCGGCATTGCGCAGGAGGTGGGCATCGCCGATGTCCAGACCGAGCGCGCCGAACAGGTCGAGCAGGGAGTCCATGCAGGTGACGACCGCGAGGCCGAGCTTGGGCCGCACCGGACGAGGGGGCCCGGGAAGCTGGCCGAGTGAGCTGATTGGCGTGGACGAGATGCTCGATGGCTGACACGTGGGTGATTGTCGCAGGGGGAACGCGGCCCCGCGTCCAGGCGTTCACCGGATGTGAGGAGTGCAGCAAACGGATTCAAGACCGCCGTCCTGTTCGGCGTGCTCAGTGCCCTGCTCGTGGGGCTGGGCGGATACTTCTTCGGGCGTTCCGGGCTGCTCGTCGGCCTGGGGATCGCCGGTGCGATCAACGCGTTCTCGTACTTCAATTCCGACAAGATCGCGCTGCGGTCGATGCGGGCGCGGCCGGTGAGCGAAGCCAGCAGCCCGCGATGTACCGGATCGTGCGCGAGCTGGCCACGACGGCGCGGCAGCCTATGCCGCAGAGCTGTACGTGTCGCCGACCGAGGCGCCGAACGCCTTCGCGACCGGGCGCTCGCCGCGGGACCGACGCGAAATGCCCATGTGCGGTGCGCCAGTCGAGGATGTGCTGGGCCAGCACCGGGCCGACTCCCGGCAGCGTCTGCAGCTGGTCCAGCGTGGCCGTGTTGATGTCGACGGGCGCGCCCGGCGTGGTCTTGCCCGAACCGGCCGCCGCCGCGCCGCCGGTGCCGACAGAATCGTCGGTGCCACCAGGCAGCGGCGCCGCGGCGGTGATGCCGACGGGAATCTGCTGCCCGTCGACAACCCTCGCGGCGAGGTTCAGCCCGTTGACGCCGACGCCGGGCAATGCGCCCCCCGCCGCGCGCACGGCATCGTCCACCCGGGAGCCCACCGGCAGCCGATAGACACCGGGGTGGCGCACCTTGCCCGCGACGTCGACCACGACGTCGGCAGCTGCAGACGCGGGCGCCGGATGTCGCGCCCGCCGGCGCCGGCGGGGGTGACGTCGCCGCCTGCGGTTGCGTCGCGCCGCCGCTGTCCGGCGCGCTGCCGGGCACCCGCGTCGCGGGCGCCGATCTGACGGCCAGGGCCTGCGGGCGGTCGGCGAGCAACCATGCGCCGGTGCCGATCGCGACGATCAGCACCCCGACGCCGACGACCACCGCGGTGCGCCTTCCCGGGTCGAGGCGCAGCGGGAAGCGGGCGGCCAACCGTTGCCGCAAACCCGGAGGTGACGCACCCATCGGGCCCGGGCCGCCCGCGCTCGGCGGGTCACCGATGTCAGGGTCGTGCAGGGCGGAGCCCCCGGACGGCTCGTCGTCGCCCAGCAGGTTGCGCACCCGCGTCGCCACGCGGTCGGCCTCAGCTCGCACGGCACGAACGCTAGGCAGCCGCGGACCCGGCCGGCGCCCGTCGGACGGGACTGTGGACGACGGCCGGTGCTGTGGACTTCCTGCCGCGAGCCGTCGTACCGGCGTGCTAGCGCGACGCGCTCAGCGGCGGACGATCACCGTGCCGAGGGCGCCCGGCCCCAGGTGTGCGCCCACCACCGGCCCGAGCTCGGTGACGCGGCATTCGCGCAGCCCGGGCACCCCGGCCCGCAGATGGATGGCCAGGGCGTGCGCGCGCTCCGTCGCGTCGACGTGGTGGACCGCGAGATCGACCTTGTGCGCGCCCGCGGTCTGGACGGTCAGCTCGAGCAGCCGGGCGACGGCACGCGAGGCCGTGCGGACCTTCTCCAGCGGCACGATCTGGCCCTCGACGAGCTGCAGCAACGGTTTGACCGACAGCGTCGTCGCGAACAACGCCGCCGCGGAGCCGATCCGCCCGCCCCGACGCAGGTGTTCGAGAGTGTCGACGTAGAACAGCGTGCGCGTGGCGTCGACGGTGCCCGACGCCGCGCCCTGCACGTCGGCCGCCGACGCGCCGTCCGCCGCGCGCGGCAGCAGCCTCGAGGACGGCGTACCCCAGCGCCATCGCCGTCGCCCGCGAGTCGACCACCCGCACCACGCCGTGCGGGAAGTCCTGCGCCGCGAGCACCGCGGACTCCCACGTGCCGGACAGCGCCGCCGACAGGTGCACCGACACGATCCGCTGTGCCCCGGAGTCCAGCAACGCGCGGTACTGCGCGGCGAACTGCCCTGGCGTCGGCCGCGACGTCGACACCGCGACGCCGGCTCGCAGCGCGCGCGACACCTCCGAGGCCGTGACATCGACGCCGTCGATCCCGGTGCGCGAACCGATCGTGACCCGCAGCGGGACGACGGTGACGGCGTGCTGCGCGACGAGGTCGTCGGCCAGGCAGGCCGTCGAGTCGGTGACGACGGCGACGCGGGGGGTCATTGGCACATCGTGCACCCACGCCGCCGCCGCGGCGGCCACGTGCGCAAGAAATTCGTCAGACGAGGCCGAACGCGCGCAACTCGTCGTCGGTGAGCAGCCGCGAGCGGATCAGGAACCGCACGCCCTCCGGCGCCTCGACGGAGAAGCCGCGCCCCGCGGCCCTTCACGACGTCGACGGTGATGTGCGTGTGCTTCCAGTACTCGTACTGGCTGACCGACATCCACAACGGGATCGCCCGGTCGAGGCCGACGTCGAGGTCACCGAGGTGCACGTCGGCGTCGCTGGTGAGGAAGTCGCCGTCCGGGAAGCACATCGGCGACGACCCGTCGCAGCAGCCGCCGGACTGGTGGAACATCAGCGGGCCGTGCTGGCTGGTGAGGCGGCGGAGCAGCTCCGCCGCCTCATCGGTCACGTCGACGCGGCGACAGCGTGTCGGTTCGTCATCCGGCTTAGAAGAAGCCGAGCGGCCTTCGGCGAGTAGCGACACCAGCAGGTTCTTCGTCTTCTGGTAGTGGTCGAGCATCATCTTGTGGTTCTCGCGCCCGACGCCGGACTGCTTGTAGCCACCGAACGCGGCGTGCGCCGGGTACTGGTGGTAGCAGTTCGTCCACACGCGGCCGGCCTGGATCTCGCGGCCGGCCCGGTAGGCCCGCGAGCCGTCGCGGCGTCCACACGCCGGCGCCCAGGCCGTACAGCGTGTCGTTGGCGATCTTGAGCGCGTCGGCCTCGTCGTCGAACTTGGTCACCGACAGCGACCGGCCCGAAGATCTCCTCCTGGAAGATCCGCATCGCGTTGTGGCCCTCGAAGACCGTCGGCTGGACGTAGTAGCCGCCGGCCAGGTCGCCGCCGAGGTCGGCCCGGTCGCCGCCGGTGAGCACCTTCGCGCCTTCCTGCCTGCCGATGTCGAGGTAGGACAGGATCTTCTCGAGCTGGTCGTTGGAGGCCTGCGCGCCGATCATCGTGTCGGTGTCGAGCGGGTTGCCCTGCTTGATCTTCTTGACCCGCTCGATGGCGTCGCCGATGAACTGGTCGTAGATCGACGCCTGGACGAGCGCGCGGGACGGGCAGGTGCAGACCTCGCCCTGGTTGAGCGCGAACATCGTGAAGCCCTCGAGCGCCTTGTCGTAGAAGGCGTCCTTCGCCGCCGCGACGTCCTCGAAGAAGATGTTCGGGCTCTTGCCGCCGAGTTCGAGCGTGACCGGGATCAGGTTCTGCGACGCGTACTGCATGATCAGCCGGCCGGTGGTCGTCTCGCCGGTGAACGCGATCTTGGCGATGCGGCTCGACGACGCCAGCGGCTTGCCGGCCTCGACGCCGAAGCCGTTGACGATGTTGAGCACGCCCGGCGGCAGCAGGTCGCCGATGAGCTCCATCAGCTTGAGGATCGACCACGGGGTCTGCTCGGCCGGCTTGAGCACGACGCAGTTGCCGGCGGCCAGCGCCGGGGCGAGCTTCCAGGTCGCCATCAGGATCGGGAAGTTCCACGGGATGATCTGGCCGACGACGCCGAGCGGCTCGTGGAAGTGGTAGGCGACGGTGTCGTCGTCGATCTCGGAGATGCCGCCCTCCTGGGCGCGGATCGCGCCGGCGAAGTAGCGGAAGTGGTCGATGGCCAGCGGCAGGTCGGCGGCCAGCGTCTCGCGGACCGGCTTGCCGTTCTCCCAGGACTCGGCGATCGCGAGCATCTCGAGGTTCGCCTCGATCCGGTCGGCGATCTTGTTCAGGATGTTGGCCCGCTCGGCGGCCGAGGTGCGTGCCCCAGGCGCGCTTGGCGCCGTGCGCGGCGTCCAGCGCGAGGTCGATGTCCTCGGCGGTGCCGCGGGCGATCTCGGTGAAGGTCTTGCCGGTGACCGGGGATGGTGTTCTCGAAGTACTCGCCCTTGCTCGGCGGGACCCACTCGCCGCCGATGAAGTTGTCGTAGCGGCTCTCGACCGTGACCGGGCTGTCCGCGCTGCCCGGGGCTGCGAAGACAGGTCATGCGCTGACCTCCGTCGCTGTGACGCCCGGCCACGCGGCCGGGTCGAGCCCGACGGTAGGAACGCGCAACGTTGCAACCACGCTGCAACGACGATGCGTCAGCTGTGCAGACGGCTCAGCGCGAGCGCCCGAGCTCGCGCGTCGAGGCGGCGCGGCCTCGGCCGCGGCCAGCGGACCGCAGCGGCGAGCCGGCGGCAGCGCGCGGCGCCTGCTGCTGCCACATCGTGCAGGTCGTCGGCGCCCCAGCGCGAGCGCGTCCAGGCGACCATCAGGTCGGCCTCGCCGCGAGGCGAGGACCGCCGCCCGCAGCTGACGTTCGCAGCGCGTCGCGGCGCTGCACGACGCCCGGCGCGTCCGACTGCGGCAGCAGCGGGCCCGCGGTAGAGCCGCAGCGCGTCGCGCACGCCGCCCGGCGGCCAGATGCGCGGACACCGCCGCCCAGTCGCACGTCGGTCTCGACGCCGAGCCGGTAGGGACGCGACTGCAGCACGTCCGGCGCCGAGCAGGCCGCGCAGCCGGGTCATCTCGGCGCGCATCGTCGACGAGTGGACGTCCGCGGCGTAGAGCTCGATCTCGAGCTGTTCGGCGGTCAAGCCCGTCGGGGTGGTCGACCAGGACGGCCAGGATCTCGCTGTGCCGCGGGCTGAGCCGGTAGCGTGCGGCTGCCGAGTCTCGGCGATGCAGTCGGGCAGCCCGAGCCCGCGCAGGCGCAGACGTGCGCTCGGTGCGCGGTGTCCGGCGGCGACCACAGCTGCGGCGGCCGGCGCGCAAGCCGGCGCTCCATGCCGATGCGCGCCAGCTCGGACTCGGCCATCCGGGCCGCGGCGCGCACCATGCCCAGCGTCTGCGGCGAGGCGACGTCGTCGCCGCCGGTGATGTCGACCAGGCCGAGCATCTCGTGGGTGACCGGGTCGTGGATCGGCGCCGCGGCGCAGCTCCACGGCTGCACCAGCCGGTTGAAGTGCTCGGCGCGCGCGGATCTGCACGGGCGCGTCGAGGTGCGAGGGCGGTGCCGGGCGCGTTGGTGCCGGCGTTGGCCTCGTCCCACGCGGCGCCCTCGACGAAGTTGATCGACTCGGCGCGGCGCAGCACGCCCGGCGCGCCGCACACCCACAGCAGCTTGCCGTGCCGCGTCGCCGACGGCCATCACGCAGTCGCAGTCCACGGCGGCGCGGCCCAGCACGTCGTAGAGCAACGGGAAGACCTGCGACAGCGGGTGCGCGGCGCGGTACTCGTCGAGGTCGGCGGCGTCGAGCACGACGGGCGCGAGCTGCGCGTCCGGGTCGACGCCGGCGGCCGACGAGCGGATCCAGGACTCCGCGACGACCGATCGCACGGCGTCGGCGAGCTCTCCGTCGCCCACGAAGGCGGCGTGCGCCCGGCGCCGCGCGTGATCGGCACCCGAGCCTGCTGTGCCGGCGACCACTGCGCCAGTGAATCCCGCGACGCCGGGTCTGCCAAGTGAGCAGGCTAAAGTTACGGGCAACCTAACCTGGAGGTCCCGTGCCGGAACCTGGACGCCGCCGTCCCGCACCCCGCCGTACCGAGGTCGTGCGCACCGAGCGGCTGAGCCCGCACCTGCAACGGGTCGTGCTCGGCGGCGAGGCGTTACGGACCGGGTTCGCGCCGGTGTACGCCGATTCCTACGTCAAGGTGCTGTTCCTGGCGCCCGACGTCACCTACCCCGAGCCGCTGGACCTGGACGCAGTGCGGGCGAACTACCCGGCCCACCAGTGGCCGCGCATGCGCAGCTACACGGTGCGCGCCTGGGACGCCGGGCGCGCCGAACTGTCCCTGGACTTCGTGCTGCACGGCGCCGACGGCGGCGCCGGTGTCGCGAGCCGGTGGGCCGCCACCGCCAGGCCGGGCGACGTCGCGTGGCTGCAGGGCCCCGGCGGCAACTACTCCCCCGCTCCCGGCGCGCAGCGGCACCTGCTTATCGGGGACGAGAGCGCGCTGCCGGCGATCGCCGCGGCGCTCGAACGCCTGCCCGAGGACGCGCACGCCGACGTCTACGTCGAGGTCGACGGTCCGGCCGACGAGCTGGAGCTCACCCGGCCGGTGACCTGGGTGCACCGAGGGTCGGCACCGGTCGGTGCCGCGCTGCTGGACGCCGTGCTCGGCCACGAGGTGAGCGCCGGGACGCACGCGTTCGTGCACGGCGAGGCCGGCTTCGTGAAGCAGCTGCGCCGCTGGCTGCGGGTCGACCACGGCCTGCCCGCCGGGCAGATCTCGATCTCGGGGTACTGGCGCGTCGGTGACGACGACGAGGGCTGGCGGGCGGGCAAGGCCGCCTGGAACGTGGAGGCCGAGGCCGCAGAGGCGGCGCTCGCCGGGACCGAGCTGCCCGCCACGGGCTGAGCCGCCGGACCCGCGGCCCGGGTCAGCCCCGCAGGCCGCGCACCGCGATCGCGCGCCGCAGCTCGTCGGCGCCGTCGGACGCCGTGCGGCGCAGGCCTGACGGGACGTCGTCCCGCGCTGCCAGCTGCTCGGCTGCCGCCAGCGTCTGCTCGTCGACCGCGAGGCTCGGGAAGCACACCGCGGCGATGCTCGTCAGGGCCCAGCCGCTGCGGAACGCGGCCGTGGGCGGCAGCTCGGTGAACCAGCGGCGCGCGTACGGCGCGGCGAGGTCTTCCTGTCCGGGGACCCAGATCCCGCCGGCCAGGGCGGTCAGCTGGTACTGCGAGAGCGTGCTGTGCGGGTCGAGCAGTTGCTCCCACGCCCGGGCCTTGGCGTCCGGTTCCGGGCGCAGCGCCCGGCAGCGCGCGGCGTGCACCAGCCCGGACGCCGAGCGGTCGGCGTCGTAGGCGTCGTCGATCTGCCGGGCGTCCAGGTCACCCAGCGCGGCGCGGCGCTCGAGCACCAGCCAGCGCAGTTCGTCGTCGACCGTCAGCCCGTCCAGCGGCTGCGTCTCGCGGGTCCAGGCCTGCAGTTGCGCGGTGTCGCAGCTCAGCGCGACCCAGGCGCGCGCGGCGGTCAGCTGTTCGCTGCTGCCGGCGGGCGCGTAGCCCAGCCCGAGGTGCACGGCGTCGGCCAGCTGCGCCAGCAGCGTGTCGCGGCGCTCGCCCGGCGCGACGAAGACGGGCAGCGCGTCGGTGATCCAGCGCAGCACCCGGGCGATGACCACGTCGCTCTCCACCGGCATGCCGGCGATGACGGCGCGCACTGCGAGGTCCGGCGCGACGAGCCCGTCGGCGAGCGCGGTGCGCAGCGCGTTCCAGAGCACCACGCGCACGACCGGCTCGCGCACCTGTGCCAGGACGTCGGGCAGCAGTGCCCAGTGATCGGGCAGCAGCCGCACGGTCGCCCACGACTCATCGCCGGCGTTGGGCACGACGATGTCGCCGGCGCGAAGGTGCCCGACGTCCACGCGCATGACGTCGGCGTCCAGCACGGTGTGGGTGGTCGGTCCGTCGGGCAGCACGGCCACGGTGAAGGCGTGCGGGCGGTCGGCGGCCGGGCCGAACAGCGGCCGGCTGCGATGCAGGTCTACCGCACCTTCGGCATCATCGGCACTGCCGGCAGGCAGGTCCACCGAGACGATGTCGACCCCGGCGGTGCGCAACCACGCCTGCGCCCAGCGCTGCAGGTCGTCGCCGGTGGGTGTGCCGTCGCCCGCCTGGGCCGCCCACGAGGCGAGCAGGTCGGCGAACGTCGCGTTGCCGTAGGCGTTGCCGCGCACGTGCTCGCGCAGGCCGGCCAGGAACATGTCGTCACCCAGGTAGGCGGCCAGTTGACGCAGCACGCTGGCGCCCTTGGCGTAGGAGATGCCGTCGAAGTCGTCCAACGCCGAGCGCGTGTCGAGTGCGCCGTTGCCGGCCACCGGGTGCGTCGTGGCGCGGCGGTCGGCGGTGTACCCCCATCCCTTGCGTGCGGCGGCGAAGTCCTCCCAGGCGGGCATGTCGGTGATCTGTGCGGTGACGCGGTGCGCGAGGTACTCGGCGAACGACTCGTTGAGCCAGATGTCGTCCCACCAGCGCATGGTGACGATGTCGCCGAACCACATGTGCGCCATCTCGTGCACGACGGTCGTCGCGCGCTGGACCACCTCACCCTCCACCGGCTTGGACCGGAAGATCATCTGGTCGCGGAAGGTGACGCAGCCGGGATTCTCCATCGCGCCCCAGTTGAACTCCGGCACGAACGCCTGGTGGTACTCGCCGAACGGGTAGCGCAGGCCGAACAGCTCGTGGAACGCGTCGAGCGCGGTGCCGGTGAGCTCCAGCAGGTGCGCGGCGTCGCGGTCGAGCTCCGCGGCGAGCGAGGCCCGGACGTGCAGGCCGAGCGGGATGCCGTCGTGCTCGCTGCGCACCGAGTGCCACGGTCCGGCGACGAGCGTGACGAGATAGGTCGAGATCGGCAGGGTCTCCGCGAGCTGCCACACGCCGGGTTCGCTCTGGTCGGCCGCGCCGTTGCCCACGACGGTCCAGTCGCGCGGGCAGCGGACCCGCAGCGAATAGCGCGCCTTGAGGTCGGGCTGGTCGAAGCAGGCGAACCACCGCTTGGCGTTGTCGATGGACGACGTCGCACACAGGTAAACCTGGTTGTCGGCGGGATCGGTGAACCGGTGCAGTCCCTCGCCGTCGTGGGAGTAGGCGAAGCGTGCGCGCACGACCATTTCGTGCGGCCCGCCGAGGCCGGTCAGGTGCATTCGACCGTCGCGCAGTGCCTCGGGCGGCACCGCGACACCGTCGAGCGTCGCGTCGAGCAGCTCGACGCAGAGGATCTCGACGAAGGTGTCCGGCTCGCGCGCGTCGAAGGTCAGCGTGGTGGTCGAGGTGAAGCAGTCGCCGGCACCGGTGAGATCGAGATCGACGCGGTAGTGCCGGACCGTCACGGCCGCCGCGCGCGCCTCGGCCTCGGCTCGGGTCAACGTCATGATCATGCGCGCACCTTATACAGATACGCACCGTGCACCGGCGGTCGCGCACAGCGACGAAGTGGTGCGCAGTTGACGGGTTGGCAGGGCCCGTAACGGACCCCGCCAACCCGCCTGCCCGCCGTCGGCACGCCCCGGGGGGTAGCGCGTGCGCGGCGAGCGGTACTGCGTGGGTCAGTGCGGGTCAGCGCCGGACGGCGCGCCGCCCGCCACCCACGCGGGTGTAGATCAGCAGCGCGATCACAGCGCCGATGATCGAGCCGACGATCCCGGACGGCTGGAAGAACCCGTCCTGGGAGTCCTTGTGGAAGATCACGTAGCCCAGGAAGCCACCGATGAACGAGCCGACGATGCCCAACACGATGGTCATCAGGACGCCGATGTCCTGCTTCCCCGGCACCAGCAGCCGGGCGATGGCGCCGGCGATGAGACCGATGATGATGAGACTGACGATCAAACCGAGCATGGTGCGACCTTTCCTTCGGCGCACGCCGGTCGCGTGCGCGTCGTAGGCCGTGATCCGCGGTTGCGGCCCGGCAGACTTCAAGGTTTCCACCCTTAGGGCTGATGCAAACCACCCCTAGGGAGGGTTAATGTCGAGGCGTGCCTGCGACCCCGGACCCGTTGCTGATCGCGTTGATCGACGATTACGACGTCGTCCTGACCGGCGTGGCGAGCATGCTCGACCCGTACCGGCATCGCGTCGTGGTGGCCGAGATCGACGCCAACGAGCCCCTGCACGACACCGTGGACATCGCGATGTACGACTCCTTCGCCCAACCCGAGCCGGAGCACGAGCGGGACGAGATCGACGTGCTCGTCGCGAGCCCGCACGCGCACCGCGTTGTCGTCTACACCTGGAACTTCCATCCGGAGTTGATCGAGAGCGCCCGCGACAAGGGGGTCGCGGGCTACCTGTCCAAGACGCTGCCCGCCCGCGACCTCGTCGACGCGCTCGAGGCGGTGCACGCCGGTGAGGTCGTGGTCAGCGATCCGCCGCGGCGCGCCCGGGTGGCGCTCGGCCTCGACTGGCCCGGCCGGCGCGAGGGGCTGACCGACCGCGAGGCGGAGATCCTGGCGCTGATCACCCAGGGCAAGAGCAACGTCGAGGTCGCCCGCACCACCTTCCTCAGCCCGAACACGATCAAGTCCTACATCCGTTCGGTGTACCGCAAGATCGGCGTAGAGAGCCGCACGCAGGCCGTGCTGTGGGGGGTCGAGCACGGCTTCGCCCCGGACCACCGGCGCATCGACCACTGGCGCGGGGGTCCCTGACGCCGTCGATCCGACGGCGCCCCGCCGGACAGTGGGTACGGTCGATGCATGGTCGTGCTCATCGTCATCCTGCTGGTGCTGCTGGTTGTGCTGCCGATCGTCGGATGGACGCTGTACCTGTTGATCAGCGCCGCGCTCGTCGGCGCGGTCATCGGGGCACTGGCGCGCCTCGTGCTGCCGGGGCGGCAAAACCTCGGGGTGCTCAGCACGATCGTCATCGGGTGGATCGGCTCGGTGTTCGGCAGTCTGCTCGGCCGGCACGTCTTCCACGTCGGCACCCTGCTGACCATCCTGTGCGAGGTGGGCGTCGCGGCGGTCCTCGTCGCCATCGCCAGCGGTGGCGCCGGCAACCTCGCCGCGCGCC
Organism: uncultured Actinomycetota bacterium; assembly: GCA_963711775.1. Lineage (GTDB taxonomy): Bacteria > Actinomycetota > Actinomycetes > Mycobacteriales > Jatrophihabitantaceae > Jatrophihabitans. The sequence goes on from CAVQFH010000002.1 coordinate 11,308, forward strand.
GCAGTCGCAGCCTGCGCTGGTGACCGGAGCGGTACCGCACGCCGGTGGGTAGCAAGGGGTATGCGATTACTCGACCCGCACCTGGCCGACCTCACGCCCGCGCACATCGCGCTGTTCTGGCGCTACCAGATAGTCCGGACGCTGGTGGACTTCGGCGCCGCCGTCTGCTTCGTCGTCGGCAGCGCCTTCTTCTTCTTCCCCAGTAGGGCGACGCCGGCCGACTGGCTGTTCCTGGTCGGCTCGGTGCTCTTCGCCCTCAAACCCACCATCGACGTCGTGCGCTCGGCGCACCTGAGCAGGCTGCCACACGGGTCACGTGAGCAGGGCCGCCCGGAGCGGACTCAACCCGCCTGAAGGTCGAGCACCGCGACTGCACGTTCGTGCAGGCTGCCGAGGTACAGCGTGCCGTCGCGCTCCCACACGCTGGTCACCATCGAGTAGCCGACATCGGTGCCCTGCAGGTCGTGCACGATCTCGCCGTCGAACGAGACGCCCAGCACCCACGCCGTCTTCTGCGGCTTCGGCTGTAGCCTGGTCGGGCACCAGCCAGACCAGTTGGCGCAGGACGCCGGGCAGCGGCAACAGCTTGTCCAGCAACGGATTGCGCGCGGTGGGCAGCGAGATCCACACCAGACCGTCGCTGCCGAGCGACATGTTGTCCGGGAAGCCGGGCAGGTTGTCGATCAAGGTGTCGCTGGTGCCGGCCGCGGGTCCGGTCAACCAGTAGCGCGTGACGCAGTAGCGGCCCGTCTGCGCCACCAGCACGCAACTGCGATCGGGCGCCAGCACCACACCGTTGGCGAAGTCGAGCCCGTCCAGCAGCGTCGTCACCGCGCCGTCCGGGTCGCGCCGGAACAGCCGCCCGGTGCCGGAGTGCTCGAGGAGGTCGCCCAGGTAGTGCTCGAGGTCGAAGCGCCGCGTCGACGCGCTGAAGTACATCGTGCCGTCGGCATCGTCGACGACGACGTTGCTGGCGAAGTTCAGCGGCCCGTCGTCGACGGAGCCGACGAGCACCTCGACGCCGCCCGACGCGGTCGACGCGCAGCAGCCCGCGGCGGCTGTCGCACACCAGCAGGCTGCCGTCCGCGCAGACCTCGAGCCCCAGCGGCCGGCCACCGGTGTCGGCCACGGTCTCGACGTCGCCGCTGACCGGGTCCACCCGCACGATCCGGCCGTCCGCCAGGCCGGTCAGCACGCGTCCCTCGGCGTCGAGCACGACGTCCTCCGGGCCGGGCGCCGGCAGCGCCAGCCGCCGCAGCGCAGGCATCGGCCGCTCGCCGCTGGAGCGACGCGAGCGCGCCGGCGCGGGTGGCGGCGACCATCGCCGGGGGCGGATGAGTTGCAGCGGCATACGCCGTGCCTACCCCATGGCGGCGCCGGCGTCAGCTCAGAGCACGAAGTTGATCAGACGGCCCGGGACGGCGACGACGCGACGGACCTCGGCACCGGACAGTGCTGCGGCGATCCGCTCGTCGGCCCGTGCCGCGGCCTCGATGTCGTCAGCGCCGGCGTCAGCGGGCACGGTGATCACCGTGCGGCGCTTGCCGTTGATCTGCACGGGCACCTCGATCGTGTCGTCGACCAGCAACGCCTCGTCGGCCACCGGGAACTGTTCCCAGGCCAGCGACGACTCGTGGCCCAGCCGCGCCCACAACTCCTCGGCGGCGTGCGGGGCCAACGGGGCCAACATCAGCACCAGGCGTTCGGCCACGCTCCGCGGCGCGCCGCCGTCGGGGTAGGCCTGCGTCAGCGCATTGTTGAGTTCCGTCAGCCTGGCGATCGAGGTGTTGAAGCGCAGCGTCTCGTAACCCTCGCGTACCGCGTGGATCGTCTTGTGCAGCAACCGGTTCTGCTCGTCCGGGACCTCCGCGTCGGACACATGCGTCTCGCCGGTGCTCTCGTCGACGACGATGCGCCACACGCGTTGGATCAGCCGGAACGGGCCGACGATCGCTTTCGCGTCCCACGGGCGCGACTGCTCCAACGGGCCGCTGAACATCTCGAACATCCGGAACGTGTCGGCCCCGTAGTCGCGGATGAAGTCCTCCGGATTGACCACGTTCTTCAACGACTTGCCGATCTTGCCGAACTCCTGCGTGACCGGCTGGTCGCGGTAGCTGAACCCGTGGTCGGTCTCCACGACCTCGGCCGCCGGGACGTAGAAGCCGTCGGCGTTGGTGTACGCCGGCAGCTGCAACATGCCCTGGTTCACCAGCCGGTGGAACGGCTCGGCCGACGACACGTGCCCGAGGTCGAAGAGCACCTTGTGCCAGAACCGGGCGTACAGCAGGTGCAGCACCGCGTGTTCGACGCCGCCGACGTACAGCTCGACGCCGCCCATCGGCCGGTCGGCGTTCGGGCCCATCCAGTACCGCTCGACCTCGGCATCGACCAGCCGCTCGTCGTTGGTCGGATCCAGGTACCGCAGCTCGTACCAGCACGATCCGGCCCACTGCGGCATCGTGTTCGTCTCGCGGCGGTACTTCTTCGGCCCGTCGCCGAGGTCCAGCTCGACCTCGACCCAGTCGGTCAGCCGGCCCAGCGGCGGCTCGGGCGTCGACTGCGCGTCGTCCGGCTCGAACGAGCGCGGGCTGAACTCGTCGGTGTCCGGCAGCTCCAGCGGCAGCATCGACTCGGGCAGCGCCACCGGCAGGCCGGTGTCGTCGTAGAGGATCGGGATCGGCTCGCCCCAGTACCGCTGCCGCGCGAACAGCCAGTCGCGCAGCCGGTAGGTCGTCGCGCCGCGGCCGTGCCCGTCGGCCTCCAGCCACTCGATCATCCGCGCCTTCGCGGTGGCGACGTCCAGGCCGTCCAGGCTCAGCCCGTCGCGGCGTGAGTTGATGGCCGGGCCGTCACCGGTGTAGGCGCGCGACTCGTCCCAGTCGGCAGGCGGCTGCACCGTGCGGATCACCGGCAGCCCGTAGACCTCGGCGAACTCCCAGTCACGCTCGTCCTGCGCCGGGACGGCCATGATCGCGCCCGTGCCGTAGCCCATCAGCACGTAGTCGGCGACGAAGATCGGCAGCGCTGTCCCGGTGACAGGGTTGGTGGCGTAGGAACCGGTGAAGACGCCGGTCTTCGCGCGGTCGCCGGTCTGACGCTCCAGGTCGGAGCGCCGGGCGGCCACCGCGCGATAGGCCTCGACCGCCGCGGTGGGGCTCGCCTCGCCGGCCGTCCACGACGTCCGCGGTGCCGTCCGGCCAGGTGGGCGCGGTCAGCGCGTCGACCAGCGGGTGCTCGGGCGCCAACACCAGGTACGTGGCGCCGAACAGCGTGTCCGGACGCGTGGTGAAGACCTCGACCGGGCCGGCCGGCGAGTCGAAGGCGACATGCGCGCCGGTGGACTTGCCGATCCAGTTGCGCTGCATCGTGCGGACCTTCTCCGGCCAGTCGATCTGGTCGAGGTCGCGCACCAGCCGGTCGGCGTAGGCGGTGATCCGCATCATCCACTGCATCAGCGGCCTGCGGAACACCGGGAAGTTGCCCCGCTCGCTGCGCCCGTCGATCACCTCTTCGTTGGCGACGACGGTGCCCAGCCCGGGCGCCCAGTTGACCATCGCCTCCGAGCGGTAGGCCAGCCGGTGGTTGTCGATCACCTGGCGCTTCTCGACGTCGGACAGCTCGTGCCACGCCCGGCCCGACGGGTTGGTGCCCTCACCCGGTTGCCGGGTCCCGGCGTCGAGCTCGGCGATCAGCTCGGCGATCGGGCGCGCCTTGTCGGCGGCCGTGTCGTACCAGGCGTTGAAGATCTGCAGGAAGATCCACTGCGTCCACCGGTAGAACTGCGGGTCGGTGGTGTTGACCCGCCGGCGCTCGTCGTGGCCCAACCCCAGCCGGCGCAGCTGCGCCAGGAAGACGTCGATGTTGCCGTACGTGGTGGTGCGCGGATGCTGCCCGGTCTCGACGGCGTACTGCTCGGCGGGCAGGCCGAACGCGTCGAACCCCATCGTGTGCAGCACGTTGTCGCCGCGCATGCGCCGGTAGCGGGCGTAGACGTCGGTACCGATGTAACCGAGCGGGTGCCCGACGTGCAGGCCGGCGCCCGACGGGTAGGGGAACATGTCCATGACGAAGCTGTGCGGCCGGATCGCGACGCGGTCGAACCCCTCGGCCAGCGGGCCGGCCGGGATCGGGCGCGTCGAAGGTGCCCTCGCGCTGCCACCGCTGCTGCCACTCGAGCTCGATCGCGTTGGCGAGCTCTGCGGTGTAGCGGTGCGGCGGGACGTCGGCGGAGCCGGTGGGGTTCGCCGCGGTGGTCATGCTGGCTCCTTTGCCGTGGTCTCACCCGCCCCGGCTGAGGTGAACCGGACGCGGACAAACGAAAAGCCCCTGCAATGCAGAGGCTCGGCCGCGCTGCCGGAGGTATCCGGTTGGTCAGCGCGGCCTGGTAAGCGCGAGGCGTCCCGAAGTCACGCTGACGAGGATACGCCGCCGGCCGCGGCAGCTGAGCGGCGAACCTTTCGGTGCACGCCCCGCGCCCGCCGTCCGTCGCCGCCGGGCGCGGGGGCACCACCACCCACTGTAAAGGCTTTTAGCCGTTGGTAGAGCGCGCAACGACGTATGTCGTGCGTCACTTTGTCGACAACTCGTACAAATCGCCGGGAATCGCGTCAAGCCTGCATGTCTGCGGGCTCCGATGCGTCGTCGGCACCGTCGTCGGCACCGTCGTCGGCACCGTCGTCGGCACCCGGCGCAGGGGCGGGTGCCGCGCTCAGATTGTGGGCCCGCAAGCGCCACCGCCAGCCGCCGCCTTCGCGCGCGGCACCGACCAGCTCGGTCCAGTGGCAGTTGGCGAGCGACGTCAGCGGGCGCTCGTCCTGGTCCAGCCCGAGCAGCGCATTGGTCAGCGCCATCGCACTCGCGCCGTGCATCACGAGCACCGCCAGCCTGGCCGCGGGCAGGTCCGCCACGGCCGCCAGGACGCGCTGCGCCACCTCGTCGCGTTCCTCTCCGCCGCGTCGGCGGACGTCGCGGCCGGCCGCCCAGGTGGCGTACTCGTCCGGAAAGCGTTGCGCGACCTCGTCGCGGGTCAGGCCCTCCCACTGGCCGAGGCCGCGCTCGCGCAGCCGCGGGTCAGGCCGCACGGGCAGGCCCGCGGCCAGCGCGAGCGGTTGCGCGGTCTGCAGCGCCCGCTGGGCGTCGGAGCTGACGATGACGTCCGGCCGCAGCCCGGCGAGCGCGGCGGCCGCCGCGGCGGCTTGCTCCATCCCTAGGTCGTCCAGTGGCGGGTCGGCGTGGCCCTGGAAACGGTGCTGTGCGTTCCACTGCGTGCGACCGTGACGCAGCAGCACCAGGCGCCGGCCGCTCACTCCTGGGCTGCGCCCCGCGACGCCGCCGCGGCGTCGACGAACGGGATGAACGGGCAGTCCTTCCACAACCGCTCGAGGGCGTAGAACACCCGCTCCTCGGTGTGCTGGACGTGCGCGACGACGTCGCCGTAGTCGAGCAGCACCCATCGACCGTCGCGCTGGCCCTCGCGCCGGATCGGCTTGTGGCCGGTGTTGCGCGCGGCCTCCTCGACCGCGTCGACGATCGCCTCGACCTGCCGCTCGTTGTTGCCGGTCGCGACGACGAACACGTCGGTGATGGCCAACCGGTCGCTGACGTCGATCAGCACGATGTCGGTGGCGAGCTTGTCGGCGGCGGCCTGTGCGATCGTCGTCGCCAGATCGGTGGCCTGCTGGGTTGCGCTCACATCGACCGAGCTTACGGAAACAGCCGGTGCGTGTTACCGGCCAACTCCCGCGCAGTCCCTCCGGGTTCGCCGGCCGGCGGCCGGCGCCGGGCGCGGGCGTCAGTCGGCGCGGTACAGCTCGTGCTTGACGATGTACTGCACCACGCCGTCGGGCACCAGGTACCACACGGGTCGGCCGGCGGCGACGCGCTCGCGACACGCGCTGGAGGAGATCGCGAGTGCCGGCACGTCGAGCAGCGTCACCGAATCAGTGGGCAGGTGCGCATCGGACAGCTCGTAGCCCGGGCGCGTGACGCCGACGAACGTCGCCATCCGCAGCACGTCCCCGGCGTCCTTCCACGACAGGATCTGGCTCAGCGCGTCCGCGCCGGTGATGAAGAACAGCTCGGCACCGGGTCGTTGGGCGGCGATGTCGCGGACCGTGTCGACGGTGTAGGTCGGACCGTCGCGGTCGATGTCGACGCGGCTCACCCAGAACCGCGGGTTCGACGCCGTCGCGATGACCGTCATCAGGTAACGGTGCTCGGCGGGGCTGACACTGCGCTCGGTCTTCTGCCACGGCTCGCCCGTCGGCACGAAGATCACCTCGTCGAGGCCGAACAGCGACGCGACCTCGCTGGCGGCGACCAGGTGCCCGTGGTGGATCGGGTCGAAGGTGCCGCCCATGATCCCCACCCGGCGCGTCATGCGCGCGATCCTACGAGCGAGTCGTCCCGTACGGTCAGCGGGTGCACTCGTGGTACGACTACCGCCGTGTCTGGTCCGAGCACCCCTGGGTGCTCGCCGTGTTCGTGCTCGCTGTCGCCTGCGTGATCGCCGGAATCATCGGCACGGTCGTGGTGAACACCTTGGCGATCGTGTTCATCCCCGGCCTGCTGATCGGCTACGGTCACCACCTCATCGTCACCCGCAAGTACGACTGAACCGCGGCGGCGGGCGCGGTCAGCGCAGGCGCAGGTTCGGCATGGCCAGCGGACCGGCGACCGGCAGTCCCAGCGAACTCGCGAGGCCACGCAGGTCCCCCCAGCCCGAGCTCAGCGAGGCGGCGCGCGGGTCCTCGCTCGACGTCGGCCGGCGCAGCCGGGCCAGCATGTCGACGTGCAGCGCGGGCCGCACCGGGGCATCGGCACGCAGGCCCGCACGCGATCGCGCCAGCGCGGCGGCCACGCGCAGGCCGCCGAGCTCGTCCACCAGGCCGTTGCGCACCGCATCCGCGCCGGACCAGATACGCCCGCGCGCCACCGCGTCCACGGCGTCGACGCTCATCCCCCGGCCCTGCGCCACCTTGGCGACGAAGTCGTCGTAGACGCGGTCGAGCATCTCGCCGAGCCGTGCGCGCTCGGCGTCGCTGAAGCCCTCTCGCAGCGAGAACATCCTCGCGCTGCCGCCGTGCGCGACAGTGCCGGTGGTGAGCCCGAGGCGTTCGAGCAGGTGGGCGACGACCACCTTGCCGCCGAGGACACCGATGGACCCGGTGATCGTCGCCGGCTGCGCCACGATCACCTGCGCGGGGCACGCGATGTAGTAGCCGCCGGAGCCCGCGAGTGACCCCATGGACACGATGACCGGCTTGCCGGCGTCGCGCAGCAGCGACACCTCGCGCCAGATGGTGTCCGAGGCGACGGCCGAGCCACCGGGCGAGTCGATCCGGAACAGCACGGCCCGCACGTGATCGTCCTCGCGCGCCGCCCGCAGCGCGGCACCGACCGTCGCACTGCCCATTCGCGAACCGCGCGGCGTCGACCTGCTGCGGCCGGCGACGATCTCGCCGTGGCCCTCCACAAGCGCGACGACATCCCGGTGCCGGCGCAGGACGGCGGCAGGCTTGCGACGCGGCGTCCACCGATCGGCGAACAGCAACTGCACGGCGTCGCCGCCGGCGCGGGCGCGCGCCGCCGCGTAGACCTCGTCGCGGTAGCCGAGGGTGTCGACCAACCCCGCGTCACGGGCCTGCGCGGCGCCCAACGGTGCCGCCTCCGACAGCTCCACCACCCGCTCGGGCGGGATGCCGCGCCCCTCGGCGATCGCCGCGACGGCGCCGTCCCACGTCGACTCGACGACGCGGTCGAGGGCCTCGCGGTGCGCGTCGGTGAACTCGGTGTTCATGATCCGGTCGGCCGCGCTCTTGTACTCGTGCCGCTTGTCCAGCTGCGGTTCGACGCCGAGCTTGTCCAGCGCGCCGCGCAGGAACGTCGTCTCGGCCGCTACTCCGAGCAGGGCCACCTCGCCGCTCGGCTGCAGCCACATCTCGGTGCACCCGGACGCGAGCACGCAGTCGGCCGTGCCGTTGCCGCCCTCACCCAGTGACTCCGACCAACCGATGACCGGTTTGCCGCTCGCCGCGAACGCGCGCAACCCGGCGCGCAACTCCTGCATCGTCGCCCACGGCAGCGCGCCGCCGCCGATCTTGACGATCACGCCGCGCACGCGCGCGTCGTCGCCGGCCTCGTGCAGCGCACGCAGGATGGCGCGAAGCCGCGGCCGGTTGCGGCTGCGCAGCTTCGCGAGCACGTCCTCGGGCTCGACCTCGACGGGGTGTTCGGTCAGGTCGATCTCGAGCAGCAGTGCCGTGCGCCGTCCAGGAAGGGAAGCCATCGCTTCACCGTAGGCGAAGCGCCCAAGAGCCGACTGCTAGATCATCGGCTCCATGGCCTGCGATCTGCCCGGCACGGTGACCGGACAACCGGCGTGCGGGTACGGCGTATCGCCGAGCGGACCTGCCGCGGAGGCGCGGTTCGCCCACCACCGGACCACCGGGCGGATGACGCTCATCTCCAGCGGGTAGTGCTCCGGCTTCTGGAAGACGGCGACGGTGTCGCCCCAGTAGTCGTTCTCGATGTCGATGCGCGGGTAGTCGTGACGCGCTTCCGGGGTCATCGGCGGGTAGTGCGTGTGCGACTCGAGCAGCGTCAGCCGTGACGCGGCCGCGATCGCCCGGATGCCGTCCGGGTAGTAGCGCCAGCAGTCGACTTCCGTGTGCTTGTGCCCGCGCGAGGGGACGGTGACGAACCACAAACCGCCGGGGCGCAGGATCCGGGCGACCTCGAGCGACGAGGCCCAGAAGAACGGCACGTGCTCGAACACCGAACCGCAGATCACGACGTCCTTGCTGCGTGAGCGTGCCGGAATGGTGTACGGCTGCGGCATGACGATGTTGACGTTGTCCGCCTCCCGCACGTCCACCCCGATGTAGGAGTGGTCGACGCCCTCGAGCAGTTGCCGGTGCGTCCTTGTCTGGCCGGGCGAGGTGCCCGAGCCCAATTCCAGGATGTCCAGGCGTGTTCCGCGAGGCAGGTAGGTCGCCATCGCCTGGCTCATGTGGTCGTATTGCGACTGGTGCACGTCACTCCTCCGGTGCTGCAACGGTGACAAGCGGGTCGGCTCGGACGATCGCAGCGCGACATCCGAACCACCGACGTCCACGACGTCGCCACGCGTCACCGTATTCTGCACGCTCTCGCCGGTAGATTCCCCACGCACTCGCCGCACCGACAGATTAGGGAAACGTGAAGTCGATGGCACAAGCGGAACTGTCCCGCGCGACATGGAGCGGTGATGCGCTGCACCTGAGATGCCGACTCACGACGGAGCCGGGATCGGCCGAGTCCGCTGCGGATGACCTCGAGGCAACGTTGCAGTTGCGGCGCCGCAGCGACGGCGTCACCTGGTCACTTCCGCTTGATGTCGCACCGGAGACCGGATCCGGCGACGGGGCAGCCGCCGCTGCATGGTCGGCGAGCGCGGTGCTGGCGCCCCTCGCCGTCGCGGCGGGCAGCGCCCTGACCGCCGGCGTCTGGCATGCCGCGATCGAGGTCCGCAGGGCCGGCTCGAGCACGGAGCTGCCGCTGCGCGCGACGGCCGCCCAGCTCTCGCCTGCCGTGGTGCGCAACCGGGCGATGGACCTGCGTGAGACTCCCGAAGGCACGCTTGCACTCGATGTCGATCAGGTCGAGCGCCCCGTACTGGACCCGGTCGTCGCCCGCGGCATCGCCTCCGTCAAGCTCGTCGACTCGAGGCTGCACATGCGCTTGCCGGTCCACGTCACAGGACGGGGCCCGCGCATCGAGGTGCACCTCGTGCCCGACAAGCACCGGCACGAGCGGCACGTCCTGCGCACGCTGCTGACGCCCGACCCGGACAAGCCGCGCAGCGCGCTGCTCGAGGCGACAATGCCGTCACTGGGGTCGGCGACCTCGTGGACGGTCGAGTTGCGACTCGACCGGCTCGGGGCCGGACCCACGACGTCGACCGACGTCGTGCTGGTGCGTCGCAATCTCGTGACGCGCCTGGCGCGCTCCGCCGCTCACCGCGTTCGCCCGGACGTCAAGGCGCGCAAGGTCGTCATCCGGCGTGTCGGCACCCAGCGTTCGCGCGCGGCCACCTGGCAGCGACGGCTGCGCCTGCTCGCTCGGCCGCGGCGCGACTGACGACTGACGACTGAGCGGCGCCGGCGGTCAGCGTTCGGCTACCAGTGCACGCCGCGCAGGATGTGGGCGAACGCGACGCTCTCCGTCGACGGCTGCTCGGCCTTCTTGTCCTTGCCGCCCTTGGCCGCCAGCGAGTCGGGGAACAGCTTGTACCCGGCGTTGAGCACGACGTCCACGCCGCGCGGGGCCACTTGGTAGGCCAGCGCGCCGGTGTTGCCGAGCGCGGTGCCGACCTTCTTCGGCTTGCGGACCATCGCCTTGCAGATCAGGTCGGCGGCGTCGGCGGGCGACATCGTCGGGAAGCGGTCGTAGATCTTCGTCGGCGCGATCATCGGGGTGCGCACGAGCGGCATGTGGATCGTCGTCAGGTGCACACCGTCGTCGATGACCTCCGACGCGATGCACCGAGAGAACGCGTCGAGCGCGGCCTTGGAGGCGACGTACGCCGAGAACCGCGGGATGTTGGTCTGCACACCGATGGAGCTGATGTTGATGATGTGCCCGCCCTTGCGGCCGTCCGGGCTGGTCTGGCGCATCACCGGCAACAGCGCAAGGATCAGCTTGACGGGGCCGAAGTAGTTGAGCTGCATGGTGCGCTCGAAATCGTGGAAGCGGTCGTAGGACAGCGCGATCGACCGGCGGATCGACCGGCCGGCGTTGTTCACCAGGACGTCCACACGGCCGTGCTCCTGCAACACCTCTTTCGCCATCCGCTCGATGTCACTGGCGTCGGAGAGGTCGCAGCGGTGCACGAAGGCGCTGCCACCGAGGTCCTCGATCTCGAGTTTCGTCTGCTCGAGCTTGTCAGCACCGCGGGCGACGAGGATGACCCGCCCGCCGGCCGCCCCCACCCGCAGCGCGGTCGCGCGCCCGATGCCCGACGACGCACCGGTGATCATCACGGTCTTGCCGTGGATCGCGCGGGCGAGCAGCTTGTCCTTGCGGCGGTCCGGGCTGTAGTTGCGTTCCCAGTAGTCCCAGAGCACCTGCACGTAGGTGGCGAAGGGGGGCACCTCGATGCCCGAGCCGGCGAGCACCGCCTGCGTCTTCGTCGAGTCGAAGTGCGTGGGGTAGGTCAGGTAGGCGAACATCTCGCGCGGGATGCCGAGCTCGGCCAGCGCCAGCGCGGTGACCTGCTTCGCGCCGGGCAGTTTGGTCAGCGAGGTCGTCAGCCGCGCGGGAAGTCCGTCGAGCGCGCGGGCGTCGACGTTGAGCGCCGGCTGCGGCGCCTTCGCCGCCTTCGTCAGGGCCTTCATCAGGCCGCCGACGGTCAGCGGCTTCGGGTCGGTCAGGTGGAAGGCACGGCCGTCGAGGTCGGGCACGTGCGCGATGTGGTCCATGGCCTTCGCCACGTAGTCCACGGGCACGATGTTGATCTCGCCGCCGTCGATGCCGATGACCCGACCCCATGACGGCGTGACACCGCGCAGCCGCTGGATCGCGCGGAAGAAGTAGTACGGCCCGTCGATCTTGTCGATCTCGCCGGTGTCCGTGCTGCCGACGACGGCACCGGGGCGGTAGACCCGCCACGGCACCGAGCACTCCCGGCGCACGACGCCCTCGGACTCGTGCTTGGTCTGGTAGTAGGGGTTGTGCTCGTACCCCTCGGCCTCGTCGAACATGTCCTCGGTGAAGACGCCCTTGTAGAGGCCGGCGGCGGCGATCGAGCTGACCTGGTGGAAGTGCCCGGCGTGCACCGCCTCGGCGAGCTGGACGGCGTGCCGGGTGCCCTCGACGTTCGCGACGCGCTGACTGTCGGCGTCGGCGGTCAGGTCGTAGATCGCGGCCAGGTGGAAGAAGTGCTCGATGGAGCCGTCGAGGCGCTCGATGTCGTCGGCGTCGACGCCCAGGCGCTCCTTCGACAGGTCACCGACGACGGCGACGATGCGGTCGTCGTCGGCGCCCAGGCGCGCCTTGAGCTCGTCGAGCCGGTCCAGCGAGCTGGCCCGGCACAGGCAGTAGATCGTGCCCTCGCGCTTGAGCAGCTCAGCGATCAGGAACCGGCCGATGAAGCCGGTCGCGCCGGTCACGAAGTACGCCATTGGTCCTCCCGCAGCTGCGATCGGCCTGCGGCCGACCGGGGTCACCGGTCAGTGTCGTGCAGTGCCGGACGATGCGCCAGTTCGCGGGAAGTCGCGGGCGGGCGTCGCTAGGGTCACCGGGGTGCAGCTCGTCACCCCGCGCCTGGTGCTGCCACCGATCGACGACGCGTACCTGGCCGACATGCGCTCCGGGCAGCACCAGCCGCACTGGGCAGACGACTTCCCCACCGCGACCGACTCGATGCTCGCCGGGCTCTACGAGCAGGCCGGCGTGCCCCGCGACGACCGCGCGCAACTGTTCGCCCACCGGTTGGTCATCGAGAAGGACAGCGGCCTCGTCGTCGGCGGGATCGGGGTCAAGGGGCCGCCGCGCGACGGCGCCGTCGAGATCGGCTACGGCGTGGTGGCGTCGCGGCGACGACGTGGGTACGCGAGCGAGGCGGTCGCCGCGCTTCTCCGCGCGCTGTGGGCCGAGCCGGACGTGCGGACCGTGCTCGCCGAGGTGGATCCCGGCAATGTCGCCTCGGTCGGGGTGCTGTTGCGCACCGGCTTCACCCGCACCGGCGGCGGCGAGTACGACCGGTACTGCGTTCACCGCGCCGCCGCGGACTGAGCCCCCGCGCGCTCAGAAGTGCAGGTGCGGGAACACCGCACCCACGGCCAGGCCGGCGATGTAGAGCCAGCCGAAGGCGCGGTTGTGCACGAGGCAGACCCGGTGGTACCAGAGCGGCCAGCCGACATAGCCGGGCGGCGGCAGGGTCGGCGCCGGCCGGGCCATGACCCGCAGCGCCCGCAGCGCGCGCGGCGCGGCGAGCATGATCAGCAGCGTGAACGGCGTGAAGGAGCCGAGCGCGACGCCCAGCACGGTGACGGCGTACATGGCGATCACCGACGCCTGGTTGAAGCCGCGCGCGGCGCGCTCGCCCAACAGCACCGGCAGCGTGCGCTGCTTGTGCGCGGTGTCGAAGCCGCGCTGGTCGACGTGCTTGCCGACGAGGATCGACATGACGCCCAGTCCGGGCGGCACCGACGCGGCGAACGCCTCGCCCGACCAGTGGCCGGTGATCACGAAGTAGCCGCCGCCGATCATCAGCGGGCCCCACACGGCGAACGCCGCGACCTCGCCGAGACCCAGTTCCTTCAGCGCGCGCGGTGCGGCGTCGTAGGCGTAGAGCAGCAGCGCACCGGCGAGGGTCAGCCACAGGGCGGGCAGCCCGCGCAGCGCGACGAAGTACGCGGCGACGGCGACGGACACGAGCCCGAGCACGACCAACCCGGCCGCCAGCAATCGCGGCGACACCGCGCCCGACGCGATCGGGTGCAGCGTGTACCGCCGGCGCGGCGAGTCGTCGGTGTCGTGACCGCGGCGGTAGCCGAAGTAGTCGTTGGACAGGTTGCTGACCGCGTGCAGCACCAGGTAGGCCACGAACACCAGGACGAACGGCAGGACCTGGAACCGGCGGTGCGTCGCGGCGAGCAGCCCGGCCATCACCGCCGACTGCGCGGAGATCACCAGGATGACGCTGCGCGCGGCGTAGAGGAACCGGGTCACCGGGTCCAGGTGACCGAACTCGTCTGCCTGCGCGGGGTAGAAGCCGGTGAACGCGCCGACCCAGGCAAAGGGCCCGCGCTGCGCCGGTGGGCGCTTACCCGGCGCCGGTGCCGGGGCCGTGGTACTCATGCCGCCAGCGTACGGCGGCGCACAGCTAGCGCACGGCCCCGCGGGCGGCAGTGAGCACGTCGTCACACACCGCGGCGGGCCCGTGCTCGTTCCACGCGCGCTGGGTCAGTGTCACGACGGTGAGGTCCAGCGCGGGGACGTTCGTCCAGGCCGTGCCGAGCCCGCCGTCCCAGCCGTAGCTGCCGTCGTCCAGCACCGACAGCCCAAGGCCCCAGTTGCGACCGCTGAGCAGGTCGAAGCCGTCCCAGTCGTTCGTCCGTTGTTGTTCGGTCAGCCGGGGCCGCACCATCTCGGCCACCATCTCCGGACGCAGGACGCCCGCTCCCCCGCGCAGCAGCATCCGGCCGAACGCCAGCACGTCGTGGACGCTCGACACCAGCCCGGCGCCGCCGTCCGCGAAGGCCGGCGGTCGCGACCACTGGCCGTCCGGCGGGTCGGTGACGACGAACTCCCCCGACGGCCCGTTGCGGTAGGCAGTGGCGAGGCGGTCGACATTCTCGGTGTGGAAGCCGGTGTCGTGCATGCCCAGCGGCTCGAACAGGCGCTCGCGCATCACGTTGCCCAGCGGCGCGGCCGCCGCCCGCGCGATCAGCACGCCGAGCACCTGGGAGCCGGTCTGGTAGAGCCACTTCGTCTTCGGCTGCACCACCAGGGGCAGCTCGCCGAGGCGCCCCATCCAGGTGTCCGGGTCAGGAGTGTGCGCGGGCATGGGCGGGCCGAAGGTGTTCAGCTCGCGGTCCAGCGTCGCGGTGTGGATCGGCCACGGGTCGCGGGCGGTGAACATCGCGCCCTGCATGCCGAAGCCCCAGGTGAACATCAGCAGGTCGCGCGCGGTCACCGGTTCGCGAGCGGGCTCGGTGTCGTCGAGCGGACCGTCCGGCCGGCGCAGTACGCGCCGGTCGGCGAGTTCGGGCAACAAGTCGTCGACCGGATCGCCGAAAGTCAGCAGGCCGTCCTCGACGAGGCTGGACACCACCGCCGCCGTCATCGGCTTCGTCATCGACGTGATCCGGAACAGTGAGTCCGTGCGCACTGGCGCACCGCCGACCGCGAGCGACCCGGCCGCGGCGACGTGCACCGTGTCGCCGCACGCCACCGCCGCGACGATCCCCGGCGCCTGGCCCGCGTCGACCGCGGCCCGCACGATCGCGTCGATCCGGGCCACACCCTCGTCGGTCAAGTCGTCCACGAGCACACCGTAGGGGTCGCGGCAACCCCGGACAGGTCGACGAGGCGGCACTACGGGCGGCGCTGAAGCACCTGCAGTCCGGACGTCGCACCGGTGCTGTCTAGGCTGCGCAGGTGAGCGAACCCGCGGACTTCCTCGACCTGCTGGCCGACCCGGACGCGGACGTCGTCATCGAGCCGCCCGGCGCCGGCACCGGTCACTGGGCGGGCGCGCCGTCGGCGGTGTGGCGCGACGGGATGTTCTACCTCGCCTACCGGCTGCGCCGGCCCGTGGCCGAGGGCCGCGGTTACGCCAACGTCGTCGCGCGGTCGAACGACGGCGTCACGTTCGAGACCGTCGCCACGGTGACGCGTGAGCAGTTCGACTGCGCGTCGCTCGAGCGCCCGGCGCTCGTGCCGCTCGACGACGGGTGGCGGCTCTACGTCTCGTGTTCCACGCGCGGGTCGAAGCACTGGTGGGTCGAGGCGCTGGACGCGCCGCGCGTCGAGGATCTCGCCGGCGGCACCCGGACGATGGTGCTCACCGGCGACGACGCCACCGCGTGGAAGGACCCGGTCGTGCGGCGCAGCGGCCCCGACTGGCAGATGTGGGCCTGCCGGCACCCGCTGGACGGGCGCGGGGACGCCGACGACGAGGCCGACCGGATGACCAGCGTCTACCTGAGCAGCACGGACGGCCTGAGCTGGAGCGAGAAGGGCACCGCGCTGGCCCCCACCTCCGGCAGCTGGGACGCCCGTGGCGCGCGGATCACCAGCGTGGTCCGCAGCGGCGCGCAGTGGCTGGCGTTCTACGACGGCCGCGCGACCGCCGAGCAGAACTGGTTCGAACGCACGGGAGTCGCCATCGGCACGTCGCCGGAATCGTTCGACGCGGCCGGCGGGCCGACGCCCGAGGGCCGCACCGTGCGTTACGTCAGCATGGCCGAGTCCCCGTCGGGCACCCGGCTCTACTGGGAGGCGTCGCGCTCGGACGGTGCCAACGACCTGCGCACCGCGAACGTGCCGCGCCCGCTGTCGCCCAGCCAGTCCTGATACGAGCGGCCGAGCAGCCGCTCCAGCAACGCGATGTCGTCGGCGAAGTGCGCGACGAGCTCACGGCGGATCTCGGGATCCAGCGGCGGGCGGTGCGCGCCGCCGCGGTGCAGTGCACCGCGCAGGGGACGCTCGGCAACGCGCCACACCTGCGGCGGCAGGTAGCCGCCCACGGCAGCGCCTGCGCGCACCGCGAGCCGCAGCCCGTCATTGACCGCGCCCGGGCCCGCCCAGGCCGACACGTTCGAGCCCGGCACGGTGTCGATCACACCGGTCTCGACGCCGAGGAACGCGCACATCTCGTCCAGGATCGCCGCCGGCTGCTCCACCAGCTTGCGGTACCGCACGACGTACACCTGCTCGGGCGCGATGTGCTCGTACAGATGCTGCAGTTGCTCGCCGTAACGCCCTAACCCCTGATAGCGCCAGAACGGCGCCCAGCCGGCCCGGGCGCGCTGCTCCTCCAACGCGCACGCGGCGCGGAAGTCGCGTTCGGGCTCGAGGCCGTCCGAGCGCAGGTGCGTCCAGTTCGAGTACGCGCGGTCCACCGGGTCACGGATCACCGCGATCAGCTTGATCTGCGGGTTCGCGGCCGCGATGCGCGGGTGCGCGGCACGGTCCCACAGGTAGAACGGCGTGCTCTCGCCGGCCAGCGCGTCGGCAGGCTTGGCGTCGAACAACGCCTCGTAGCGCTCGCGTTGCCAGATCCATTCGCGGCTGCTGTGCGCGTCGCCGGGGCCGCGATGGTGGTTGCGCTGCGGCGGGCGGGCGTCGGTGAGGAAGAATTTCGGTTCCTTCGGCGTCGACAGGAACAGCTGCGGATGCCGTTCGAGTGCCGCGTGCACCGCCGTCGAGCCCGCCTTCGGGGCGCCGATGACGAGGAAGTCCGGCATGACCACCCCACCAGTTTACCTACTGATTCAGTAGACAAAAGGCGGCCGCCCGAAATTTTGCTGCGTTTCCGGGAAAGCCTGGTGCGCCGGTCAGCGGGTGTGGCCGTCGCCGGTGACGATCCACTTCGTCGACGTCAATTCCGCCAGACCCATCGGCCCGCGCGCGTGCATCTTCTGGGTGGAGATGCCGATCTCCGCGCCGAAGCCGAACTCGGCGCCGTCGGTGAACCGGGTGGAGGCGTTGACCATCACCGCTGCCGAGTCGACGCGAGCCGTGAATCGGCGCGCTGCCGCGAGGTCGCGCGTGATGATCGCCTCGGTGTGCCCGGACGACCAGCGCCGGATGTGCGCGATGGCGTCGTCGATGTCGTCGACGACCCGTGCGGCCATGTCCAGTGACAGGTACTCGCGCGCCCAGTCGTCGTCGGTCGCCGCCTCGACGCCGTGCGCGGTGGCGAAGTCGCCGTCGCCGTGCAGCACGACGCCGGCGCCCTGCAGCGCGGCGGTGATCCGCGGGACGAACTCGGCCGCGACGTCGCGGTGCACGAGCAGCGTCTCGGCGGAGTTGCAGACGCTCACCCGCGACGTCTTCGCGTTGACGACGATGCGCTCGGCGACATCGAGGTCGGCCGCGGCGTCGACGTAGACGTGCACGTTGCCGACGCCGGTCTCGATCACCGGCACGGTGGCGTTCTCGACGACATAGTTGATCAGCCCGGCGCCGCCGCGCGGGATGATGAGGTCGACGAGCCCGCGCGCACGCAGCAGGTGGGTGACCGAGGCGCGGTCGGTGCCCGGCACCAGCGTCACGGCGTCACGTGGCAGCCCGGCCTTCTCGGCCGCGGCGCCCAGCACGTCCACCAGTGCGGTGTTCGAGGCGTACGCCGACGCCGACCCGCGCAGCAGTGCCGCGTTCCCGCTCTTCAGCGCCAGCCCGGCGGCGTCGACGGTGACGTTCGGCCGGGCTTCGTAGATCATCGCGACGACGCCGAACGGCACCCGCACCTGCCGGATCTCCAGGCCGTTCGGCCGGGCGTAGCCGCGCAGCACCTCGCCGACCGGATCCGGCAGGGCGGCGACGTCGCGCAGGCCCTGCGCCATGGCGGCAAGGCGGTCGTCGGTCAGCGTGAGCCGGTCGAGCAGACCCGCGGCCAGCCCAGCCTCGCGGCCCGCGGCGACGTCGACCTCGTTCGCGGCAAGGAGATCGGCGGTGGCGGCGTCCAGCGCTTCGGCCATCGCGTGCAGGGCGGCGTCCTTGGCCGCGCGCGGCAGCGGCGCCAGTTCGGCCGCGGCGTCGCGGGACCGCGCCGCAGCGGCGCGGACCTCGTGCTCGGACGCGGATCGCTCGCTCACCAGGCCAGCGTAGGTCAGCACCGCCGGCCGAAGGGACAGATGGACAGCGTTTGCTAGAGCAGGACGGTGTCGTCGCGGTGCACGAGCTCGCGACGGAACTCGGCGGGCAGCTCGCTGGTGCGGTGCCCGAGCAGCGGCGGCAGGTCGGCGGCGTCGTAGCCGACCAGCCCGCGGGCGACGGGCACGCCGTCCGGATCGACGAGATCCACCGGCTCGCCGGAGTAGAACTCCCCGCGCACGCCGGTGACGCCCGCCGGCAGCAGCGACTTGCGCCGCGCGACCACGGCGGTCACCGCGCCTGCGTCGAGCTGCAGCTGACCGCGCGGCGTGGTGGCGTGCCGCAGCCAGAACAACCGCGATGCGCTGCGGTCACCGCCCGCGTGGAAGACGGTGCCCGCCCGGCCGAGCAGCGCGTCGCCGATGCGCTGCGCCGAGGACAGCACCACCGGGATGCCCTCGCTGGTGGCGATAGCCGCGGCGTCGATCTTGGTCGTCATGCCTCCGGACCCGACGTGGCTGCCTGAACGGCTGATGTCGACGCCCGCGAGCTCGGCCATCGACATCACCTCGGGGATGAAGTGCGAGTCCGGGCGGCCGGGCTTGCCGGTGTACAGGCCGTCGACGTCGGTCAGCAGCACGAGCGCCTGCGCGGTGACCAGGTGCGCCACGAGCGCGGCGAGCCGGTCGTTGTCGCCGAAGCGGATCTCGTGCGTGGCGACGGTGTCGTTCTCGTTGACGATCGGGATGACGCCCAGCGCCAGCAGCCTCTCGAAGGTGCGGTCGGCGTTGCGGTAGTGCCCGCGCCGGTGCAGGTCGTCGGCGGTGAGCAGCACCTGGCCCACCTGGCGCCCGTAGCGCATGAACGAGGCGGCGTAGCGCTCGGCGAGCAGCAGCTGCCCCACGCTGGCGGCGGCCTGCTGGGTGGCCAGGTCACGCGGGCGGGTCTTGCGGCCCAGCGGGCCGATGCCCGCCGCGATCGCGCCGGAGGAGACCATGACCACCTGGACGCCGTCGGCGGCGCGCGCGGCGACCGCGTCGACGATCGCGTCGAGTCGGGCCGGGTCCAGCTGGCCGTGCGACGTCAGCGACGACGACCCGATCTTGACGACGATGCGCCGGGCGGCGGCGACGGCGTCGCGACTCACGGCTCTCCCGCGTCGTCGGCCGACTCGTCCTCGGCGGGACCGTCGTCGAGGTCGTCGTCGAACTCGTCGCCGTGCGTGCGCCGGCCGCGCTTGGCGGCGAGACGTTCCTCCGCGCGCGGGCGTTTCGGACCGATGTCGAGCCGCTCGTCGTAGCCGCGGCGCATCGGCGCGTACTCGGCCTCGTCGATGCCGCCGGTGGGTTCGAAGTCGAACGTCACGTCGCCGATCGTGACGGCCGAGCCGCGCTTCGCGCCCAGGCGGGTCAGCGCGGCCTCGACCCCGAGCCGGGCCAGCCGGTCGGCCAGGTAGCCGACGGCCTCGTCGTTGCTGAAGTCCGTCTGGCGCACCCAGCGCTCGGGTTTGGCGCCGCGCACGACGTGCGCGCCGGGCTCGGTGTGGTCGGCGACGATGGTGAAGCCCGCGTCGTCGACGGACTTCGGCCGCAGCACGATGCGGGTGGTGTCGATCGCCGGCCGCGCGGCGCGGTCGGCCGCGACCGTCTCGGCCAGCGCGAAGGTCAGCTCGCGCAGACCCTCTTGGGACACCGCGGAGATCTCGAACACCCGCAGCCCGCGCGCCTCGAGTTCGGGACGCACCAGCGCGGCGAGCTCGCGCGCTTCGGGCACGTCGACCTTGTTCAGGGCGACCAGCCGGGGCTTGCCGAGCAGTTCGCCGAACGTTCCCTCGTAACGGCCGAGTTCGGTCTCGAGGGCGTCCAGATCGGACAGCGGGTCGCGCCCCGGCTCGAGCGTCGCGCAGTCGAGCACGTGCAACAGCACCGCGCAGCGTTCGACGTGGCGCAGGAAGTCCAGGCCGAGGCCCTTGCCCTCGGCCGCGCCCGGTACCAGGCCGGGCACGTCGGCGATGGTGAAGGTGGTGTCACCGGCGGCGACGACGCCGAGGTTCGGCACCAGCGTGGTGAACGGGTAGTCGGCGATCTTGGGCCGCGCGGCCGACACCGCCGCGATCAAGGACGACTTGCCGGCGCTGGGGAACCCGACCAGCCCGACGTCGGCGACGCTCTTGAGTTCGAGCACGATCTCGCGCGTTTCCCCTGGCTCCCCGAGCAGCGCGAAGCCGGGGGCCTTGCGCTTGGTCGACGCCAGTGCCGCGTTGCCGAGCCCGCCCCGGCCACCGTGCGCGGCGACGAACGTCTGCCCGGCGCCGGTGAGATCGGCCAGGACCTCGCCGTCGGTGTCGAGCACGACGGTGCCGTCCGGGACGCTGAGCACGAGGTCGGCACCGGTGCCCCCGTTGCGGTGGCTGCCGGCCCCCTGCTTGCCGTTGGGCGCCTTCTGGTGCGGGTGGTGGTGGAAGTCCAGCAACGTGTGGGCGTTGGGATCGACGGCCAGGACGACGTCGCCGCCGTGCCCGCCGTTGCCGCCGTCGGGGCCGCCGAGCGGCTTGAACTTCTCCCGGTGGATCGACGCGACGCCGTGGCCGCCGTTGCCCGCGGTCACGTGCAGCACGACCCGATCAACGAAACTGGCCATCAAGAACCTTCAGCTGGAAGCGGCCGGCGACGGCGTGACGCGACCGCTAGCTGGAACGGGAGAACCCGAGTGACGATGCGAGCAGGCGCATCTGGTCAGACGATGTTGACGGTCTTGCGGCCGCGCTTCATGCCGAACTGGACCGCACCGGCCTCGAGCGCGAAGAGCGTGTCGTCCTTGCCGCGGCCGACGCCGGCACCGGGGTGGAACTTGGTGCCGCGCTGGCGGATCAGGATCTCGCCGGCCTTGACTTCCTGGCCGCCGAAACGCTTGACCCCGAGGTACTGCGCGTTGGAGTCGCGACCGTTGCGCGAGCTGGAAGCACCTTTTTTGTGAGCCATGGCGTGGCCGTCCTTACTGAGACTTCGAGCTGATGCCGGTGACCTTGAGCTGGGTCAGCCGCTGACGGTGGCCCTGCCGCTTGTGGTAGCCGGTCTTGTTCTTGAACTTGTGGATGTGGATCTTCGGGCCCTTGGTCTGTGCGACGACCTCGGCCGTGACGCTGACCGACGAGAGCTTCGCAGCCTCGTGGGTGACGTCCTTGCCGTCGACGAGCAGCAGCGCCGGCAGGGACACCTGCGCACCGGGCACGGAATCGAGCTTCTCGACCTCGATCACATCGCCCTCGGCGACCTTGTACTGCTTGCCGCCGGTCTTGACGATGGCGTACACGGATCCACTCCTTGAAAGACTGCCCGACGCGCCGGTGTGCGCGCGCAGCGGACGGTGGTGCTGGCGTTCGGGGATTCGGCCCACGCGATGCAGACCGTCGTTCAGATTACGGCATGCGCGGGTGGGGAGGCAAAACCGCCCGCGCACGCCGCCGGATCAGCTGGTGGGCACCGGCGGGCCGGCCGGGCGGCTGGCCGCACGGCGGCGTCGCCGGGCGGGTGCGGGTGGCGCTGTCGCCGGTGCCGCCGTCTCGGCGGCTGCCGGCTCGGCGGCCACGTCGGGCTCGGCCGGCGCGGAGTCGGCGGGGCTGTCGCCCGCCGGGGGCGTATCGCTGCGCATGGCCGCCGCGACGAGGCCGGTGGCCAGCTCGTCGAGGTCACGCCCGGCATCGACATTGCCGGCACCGTCCGCGCCATCCGCGTCGGGCGCGTCGTTCCCGGCGGCGGCCGCGGCGAGCTTCTCGGCTGCCGCGCGGTGGATCGCGGCGATCGCGGCGTTCGCCGCCTGCCGCTGCTCCTCCGTCGCACCCGGCTCGAGCTCGACGTCCGGTGTCTCGGCCGGCCGGAGCCGTTGGAGCCGTTGGCGCCGTTGGACCCGGCACCGCGCCCGCCGCGGCGTCGCTTGCCCTGCTTGGCGCCACCGCGCTCGTCGTCGTCGGAGTTCGGCTGGTCCACGGGCTCGCCGTGGATGATGATGCCGCGGCCCTTGCAGTGCTCGCACGTCTCGCTGAACGCCTCGAGCAGTCCTTCGCCGACGCGCTTGCGGGTCATCTGCACGAGCCCCAGCGACGTGACCTCGGCGACCTGGTGCTTGGTGCGGTCACGTCCGAGGCACTCGGTCAACCGGCGCAGCACGAGCTCCCGGTTCGACGCGAGCACCATGTCGATGAAGTCGATCACCACGATGCCGCCGACGTCGCGCAGCCGCAGCTGGCGCACGATCTCCTCGGCGGCCTCGAGGTTGTTGCGGGTCACGGTCTGCTCGAGGTTGCCGCCGGACCCGACGAACTTGCCCGTGTTCACGTCGATGACCGTCATCGCCTCGGTGCGGTCGATGACCAGCGAGCCGCCCGAGGGCAGCCAGACCTTGCGGTCGAGGGCCTTCATCAACTGCTCGTCGACGCGCAGGTCGTGGAACAGGTCGGTGTCGGCGGTGTGGCGCGACACGCGCTCGGCCAGGTCCGGCGTCACCGCGGAGACGTACTCCGAGATGGTCTCCCAGGCGTCGTCGCCCTGCACGACGAGGGACTTGAAGTCCTCGTTGAACACGTCGCGCACCACGCGGATCGCGAGGTCGGGCTCGCCGTGGACGAGCTTCGGCGAGCCGGAACCCTTCTTGCGGGCCGCCTCGATCGAGGCCCATTGGGCGGTGAGCCGTTCGACGTCGCGGGTGAGGTCTTCCTCGCTCGCGCCCTCGGCGGCCGTGCGCACGATGACGCCGGCTTCCTCGGGGACGATCTTCTTCAGGATGGCCTTGAGGCGGTGCCGCTCGGTGTCGGGCAGCCGCCGGCTGATGCCGGTCATCCCGCCGCCGGGCACGTAGACCAGGTACCGCCCGGGCAGCGACACCTGACTGGTCAGCCGCGCGCCCTTGTGCCCGATCGGGTCCTTCGTGACCTGCACGAGCACCGAGTCGCCGGACTTCATCGCGTTCTCGATAGCGCGGGACTTGCCTTCGAGCCCGGCGGCGTCCCAGTTGACCTCGCCGGCGTAGAGCACGCCGTTGCGGCCCTTGCCGATGTCGACGAACGCGGCCTCCATCGACGGCAGCACGTTCTGCACCCGGCCCAGGTAGACGTTGCCGACGTAGGACGTCGCGCTGGCGCGGGTGACGTAGTGCTCGACGAGGATGTCGTCCTCGAGCACGGCCACCTGGGTGCGCTCGCCGTTCTGGCGCACCGCCATGACGCGGTCGACGGCCTCCCGGCGGGCGAGGAACTCGGCCTCGGTGAGGATCGGCGCGCGGCGCCGGTTGGTGTCGCGGCCGTCGCGGCGGCGCTGGCGCTTCGCCTCGAGCCGGGTCGAGCCCTTGACGCCGCGCACGCCGTCGTCGGCGCCCCCGGAGTCCTTGGCGTCCTTGGCGTCCTTGGCGTCGCTGTCGCGCTTCTCGCGCACGTGGGTGACGGTGTTCGGCGGGTCGTCGCTGTTGCCGTCATCGCCACCGCCGCCCGAGCGGCGGCGGCGCCGTCGGCGGGTGGACCCGCCGGACGTGTCGTCGGCCGGGGTGTCGGCGGCATCGCCGGTGTCGGCGGCGCCGGCCCCGGACGTTGCCGGCTGCTCGTCGTCGGTCGCGACGTCGTCGGCGGCGTCGCTGCCGTCGGTGCCGTCGCTGCCGCCGCCCCCACGACCGCGGCGCCCCCGGCGCCGACGACGGCGTGCGCCGCTGGCCTGCTCGACGGCCGCCTCGCGCACGTCGTCCGGGTCCGCGGTCGCCTCGTCGGCGTCGTCCGCGGCAGGGACCGCGGGCAAAGCCTCATCCTCAAGTTGAGCTTCAGTGGTCTTGGGCGACTTCCTGGCCGCGCGGCGACGTGCCGGTTCAGCCGCAGGAGCCCGGAACAGGACGCCGGGCGGCTCGGCGGACGAGCCGGAGGTGGTGGCGGTGTCGTCGCCGGCCGAAGTGTCGTCGACAGCGGCCGCGGTCTTCTTCGCCGCACGCTTGCGGGCGGGCTTCGGCGCGGACGCGTCTGCGGCGGCACTGTCGGCGGCGTCCGTCGGCGCAGCAGCTGCGGCGGCCGACTTGCGGGCGCGGGTGGCCTTCTTGGCAGGGCTCTTGCGCGCCGCGGGCACCGCGTCCGTGCCGGCGTCGGTGGGCGCTGCGGCCGAGTCGTCGGCGGCCGGGGTCGTCTTGGCCGTCTTGCGCGCGGCCCGCTTGCGCGGCGCCGGTGCCGGTGTGTCGCCGGCGTCCGCCGTCGCGCCCGGAACGTCGGCAACGGGGTCCGGGACGGCCTTCGCCGGCCGCTTGCGCGCGGCGCGCTTGCGGGCGGGCGGAGCCTGCTCGTCGCCGGGCGGCGGGGTGGGCGGTGCCGCGGTGTCGTCCGCGGACGGGGTGGTGGGCTGATCCGTTTCGGAGTCGAGCACGTTTCGCTCGTTTCTGCCCCCGGGCGCGTGCCACTGGTGTGGCACCGCGACCGCGCAGAGGCGGTTGTGGCGATCCTCGCCGGCGCGTCCTCTCGGACGGTCGCTGCGCGAACCGCGAAGTCTGCGGCGGGCGCACGTTTGCGCCCATCGATGGTGCTACGGCGTCTGCGCCGCGGGAGTCCGATCGGCAGCAAGTGGATCACCGATCGCACCGGAGTCGTCGAGCGGACCCTGCGCCAGGCGCACCGCGACAGGCGGTGCTACCGGGGCGAGACCGGCGACGGCAGCCAGTGCCGCGACGATGTCGTCGGGCCGCACAGTAGGGGTCACCTGCCGTACGACCACGTCCAGTATCGCATGCGAGGGGCTGTCCGGCGGTTCCGCCGTGCCGGACACGTCCGCAGTCAGCACCGCGGCACGCACGTCGACGGTGCGCCGACCACTTTTCGTCAGCCGCTCGACGCCCACCGTTTCCTGCTCGAGGAACAGCTGGGCAGCGGCCGACACCGCGCCGACGGACAACCCCGGCAGCTCGACGCGCCAGGCCGACGCCTGCATCCGGTCGGCGAATCCGCTGCCGGCGGCTGCGACGGCCTCGACGACGTCGAGGCCGGGCGGCAGCGCGGCGTCGATGGCCACCCGCAGTTCGTCGAGATCGACTTCGCGGGCCAGGCCGATCTCGAGGTACTCCGCCTCACTGGCCACGCCGGTGGGCGACGCCCCGACGTAACTGATCTTCGGATGCGGCGAGAAACCGGCCGAATACGCCATCGGCACGTCGGCCCGGCGCAACGCGCGCTCGAACGCGCGCGCGAAGTCGCGGTGCGAGGTGAATCGCAGCCGGCCGCGCTTGGCGTAGCGCAGCCGGACCCGCTGCACCACCGGCGGGGGCGGTGGGCCTTCAGGGACGCGGCGTGCCATGACCCGAGTGTCGCAGCCCGGCCCGGCGACGGTTCAGTGCGTGGGTGCGAGCGGCAGCAGCGCGCGGCCGGTCGGCCCGATCTGGATGTCGGTGCCGAGGTTCGAGCACACGCCGCAGTCGAAGCACGGGGTCCACCGGCAGTCGTCCTGCTCGAACTCGGCGAGCGCGTCCTGCCAGTCGTCCCAGAGCCACTGCTTGTCCAGCCCGGAGTCGAGGTGGTCCCACGGCAGGACCTCGTCGCCGTCGCGCTCGCGGGTGGTGAACCACGCGAGGTCGACACCGTGCAGTTCGGCTTCGGCGGCCTCGACCCAGCGGCTGAAGGAGAAGTGCTCGCTCCACCCGTCGAATCGGCCGCCGTCGCGCCACACGCGTTCGATGACTGCGCCGACCCGGCGGTCACCGCGGGACAGCAGTCCCTCGACGAGCGAGGGCTCGCCGTCGTGATAGCGCAGCCCGACGTTGCGCCCGAGCGAGCGGTCGGCGTTGATCGCCTCGCGCAGCTTGCGCAGCCGGCTGTCGACGGTCTGCGGGTCGGCCTGCGCGGCCCACTGGAACGGGGTGTGCGGCTTGGGCACGAAACCGCCGATCGACACGGTGCAGCGGATGTCGCGGTGCCCGGCGCTCTCGCGGCCCGCGCGGATGACGTCGTGGGCCATCTCGGCGATCTCGAGCACGTCGTCGTCGGTCTCGGTCGGCAACCCGCACATGAAGTAGAGCTTCACCTGCCGCCAGCCCTGCCCGTAGGCGGTCGAGACGGTGCGGATCAGGTCGTCCTTGCTGACCATCTTGTTGATGACGCGGCGCAGCCGCTCCGAGCCGCCCTCGGGCGCGAAGGTCAGCCCGGACCGCCGGCCGTTACGGGAGAACTCGTTCGCGAGGTCGATGTTGAACGCGTCGACTCGGGTGGACGGCAGCGACAGGCCGACCTTGTCGTCGGCGTAGCGGTCGGCGAGCTGCTTGGCGAGCGGGCCGATCTCGGAGTGGTCGGCACTGGACAGCGACAGCAACCCGACCTCTTCGAAACCGGTCGCGGCGAGGCCGTTGCGCACCATCTCCCCGATGCCGTCGATGCTGCGTTCGCGCACCGGGCGGGTGATCATGCCGGCCTGGCAGAACCGGCAGCCACGCGTGCAGCCGCGGAAGATCTCCACGCTCATCCGCTCGTGCACCGTCTCGGCCATCGGCACCAGCGGCGTCTTCGGATACGGCCAGTCGTCGAGGTTCATCACGGTGTGCTTCGTGACGCGCTCGGGCACGCCGGGACGGTTCGGCAGCACCGAGGCGAGCCGGCCGTCCGGCAGGTAGGCGACGTCGAAGAAGCGCGGGACGTAGATGCCGCCGGTGCCGGCCAGACGCAGCAACAGCTCGTCGCGGCCGCCGGGACGGCCGGCCCGGACCCACTCGCGGACGAACTCCGTGATGGTGCCGACGGCCTGCTCGCCGTCACCCAGCACGGCGATGTCGATGAAGTCGGCGATCGGCTCGGGGTTGAAGGCAGCGTGGCCACCGGCGACGACCACGGGATGCGTCTCGTCGCGGTCGGCGGCGTGCAGCGGGATGCCTGCCAGATCGAGCGCGGTCAGCATGTTCGTGTAGCCGAGCTCGGTGGAGAAGCTGACCCCGAGCAGGTCGAACGCGCCGAGCGGGCGGTGCGCATCGACGGTGAACTGGCTGATGCGGTGCTCGCGCAGTAATGCCTCGAGGTCCGGCCACACCGAATAGGTGCGTTCGGCCAGCGCGTCGTCGCGCTCGTTGAGCACCTCGTAGAGGATCTGCAGGCCCTGGTTGGGCAGCCCGACCTCGTAGGCGTCCGGGTACATCAGTGCCCAGTGGACGTCCACCGAGTCCCAGTCCTTGGTGCGTGCGTTGAGCTCGCCGCCGACGTACTGGATCGGCTTCGCAACCCGCGGCAGCAACGGCTCCAGGCGCGCGAACAGGCTCTCGACCGGCATGTCTGTCGAGTGTACGGACGGCTCCTGCGCGCAGCTGCCATCCGCAGCCCCTGCTGGGCGATCAGTAACCGCTGGGCTTGCCCTTCTTGTACAGCCACTCGGCGAAGAAGTGCCGCAGG
Organism: uncultured Actinomycetota bacterium; assembly: GCA_963711775.1. Lineage (GTDB taxonomy): Bacteria > Actinomycetota > Actinomycetes > Mycobacteriales > Jatrophihabitantaceae > Jatrophihabitans. The sequence continues at coordinate 38,999 of CAVQFH010000002.1, forward strand.
TCCCGGTGGGCCACCCGCTGCGCGTAGGCGGTGAACCCGCTCACCGTGGCGTTGGCGTAGCGGTGCCGGGCCACCCAACCACGCATGATCGTGAAGAACATGCGGTCGCCGAGCTTCTGACGCAGGGCGGCGAGCGTGCCGGCGCCGCGGTCGTAGACGGAGTCGGCGAAGATCCCCGGGGCGGAACCGGGGTTGCCGGGCGGCGGCAGCCACTCGTCGGTGTCCGACGCCGGGTTCGCGAGCAACGTCGCGAGGTGCTGCGCGGTGCTCTGCCCGCCGGTGTGCTCGGTGTAGAGCCACGACGAGAATTCGGCGAAGCCCTCGTTGAGCCAGATGTCGCGCCACTTCGTTAGCGTGACGTCGTCGCCGTACCACTGGTGTGCGAGCTCGTGCGACAGCGTCGCGATGTCCGGCGCGCGGTCGAACAGCGGCCGGGTGGCGGTCTCGAGGGCGTAGCCGACCTTGTGGGCGTGATCGACGATGGCGCCGGCCTGCGCGAACGGGTAGCGGCCGTAGACCTTGCTGAAGTAGTCGATGATCGCCGGCAGCTGCGCGAGTACCGGCTTCGCCTTCGCGGCCTCGCGCGGGTCGACGGCGATGAGGTAGGGCACGCCGGCTCGGGTCCGTCCCCGCTGGAGCTCGAACCTGCCGAGCGTCGCGGTGACGAGGTAGCTGGAAACCTTCTGATGCAGCGCCCACGACCAGGTGACCAGCGACCCGTGCACGTGCCGCCGGGTCAGCGCGCCGTTGGACACGGCGGTGAGCCCCTTCGGCACGGTGATCGACACCGCGTAGGTCGCTTTGTCACGCGGGGTGTCGTTGACCGGGTACCAGCTGGGTGCGCCCTGCGGTTCACTGGCCACGAACGCGCCGTCGTCGGTGGGGATGAAGCCGTCGAGCGAGCCGTCCGGGTCGATGACCGCCTTGGCCGTGCCCGCGTAGCGGACGGCGACGGTGAAGCGCCGCCCCTTGAGCAGGGCGTGGCGCGGGGTGACGACGAGCTCCTGCACGAGCTTCTTCGGCTGCCGGTATCCCACCCGGTGGCCGTTCACGGACACCGCGGACACGTGCAGGTTGCGGCGCAGGTCGAGATCGAAGCGCGACAGCGTCTTGGTGGCCCGGGCTCGCAGGTGCGCGACACCGCTCAGGTGCTTGGTCGCGGGCGTGTAGTGCACGGCCAGCCGGTAGTGCGCCACGTCGTAGCCACCGTTGCCCTGCCGCGGGAAGTACGGGTCGCCGCTGCCGATGCTGCCCGGGGTGCCGTGCCGCGGGGCGGCGCCGGCCGCGGTGGCGGGCAGCACCGCGACGACGGCAGTCAGGGCAGCGAGGGTGGCCAGCAGGCCGGTGCGGCGCAGGGTCATGGCGCGATGCTCCCATCCCCGCGGAGGGAACGTCAGCCGGGCTGCTGCAGCCCGGAGCGGGCCGCGCTGGCACGATCCCTGTCGTGCGATCGGTGTCAGCGCTGGCGAACTCCGTGCCGCCGGAGCTCTCGGTGCTCGGCGGCGTGTTCTCGGTGCAGTTCGGCTCCGCCTTCGCCGACACGATCTTCGACAAGGCAGGGCCGGCCGGGGTCGCGTTCCTGCGGGTGCTGTTCACCGCCGTCGTGCTGCTCGTGATCATCCGGCCGCGGCCGAGCGCGCACACCCGTCGCGAGCTGGCGCTGGTGGCCGCCTACGGGCTCACCCTCGCCGGCATGAACTGGAGTTTCTACGAGGCGCTGCACCGGCTGCCGCTCGGCGTGGCGGTGACGATCGAGTTCACCGGACCGCTGGCCGTGGCGATCGCCGGATCACGCAAGCCGCTGGACGCGTTGTGGGTGGTGCTGGCCGGTGGCGGCATCGTTCTCCTGGCGACGCACGGCAGCAGCGCGGGGGTGCAGCCGTTGGGCGTGGGATTGGTGCTGATCGCGGCGGCCTGCTGGGCCGGGTACATCCTGTTGGCCAAGCGCGTCGGCCGGTCGTTCGCGGCCGGCGAGGCACTGGCGCTGGGCATGTCCGTCGGCACCTTCCTGGTGTTGCCGGCCGGCGTGCTCGAGGGCGGTTCGGCGTTACTGCACCCGGGCGTGTTCGGTGCGTGCCTCGCCGTGGCCATGCTGTCGTCGCTGATCCCCTACACGCTGGAACTCGTCGCGCTGCGCCGGCTGGCCACGCACGTGTTCGGGCTGTTGATGAGCATCGAGCCCGCCGTCGCCGCGCTGGCCGGCGTCGTCGTGCTCGGCCAGGCGCTCAGCGGCACGCTGCTGCTCGCCCTGGCGATGGTCATCGCCGCGAGTGCCGGCTCGAGCCTGACCGCACGCCGCGCTGCCGTCAGCGTTCCCGAGGCCTGACGCTCATCTCGCCGAGCGGCGGTGCACGGCTTCGAGCAGGCCGATGGCCAGTCCGCCGGCGAACATCGACGAACCGCCGTAGCTGACGAACGGCAGCGGCACGCCCGTCACCGGGGTGAGGCCCAGCGTCATGCCGATGTTCTGGAAGGCCTGGAACGCGAACCAGCACACGATGCCGACGGCGACCAGCTTGCCGGTGTCGTCGGCCTCGCGGGCGATACGCAGCCCGCGCCAGCACAGCAGGGCGAACAGCGCGATGATCAGGGCGCCGCCGACGAGGCCGAACTCCTCGCCTGCGGCGGAGAAGACGAAGTCCGTCTGCTGCTCGGGGACGTAACCGCCGTTGGTCTGCGGGCCGCCGAACAGCCCCCGGCCGAACAGCCCGCCGTTGGCGATGGCGATGTGCGCCTGGTTGACGTTGTAGGCCGCGCCCTGCACGTCGCGGCCGGGGTGGGTGAACGTGCCGATGCGCTGCAGTTGGTAGCCCTGCAGGATCCCCGCCTTGACCGCGATCACCGCGATCAGCACCCCGAGCACGATCAGCCCGACCGTCCACCGGGCCCGCACCCCGGCGGCGACCAGCACGCCGTAGGCAGCGCAGGCGAGCACCATCGCCGAGCCGAGGTCCGGCTGCAGCATGATCAGCCCGAGCGGCACGGCGATGAGACCGATCGCCAGCAGCACGTCCCGGCCGCCGGGTGGTGCGTCCTCGTCGCGCTCGTGCCGGGTGAACAGCACCGCCATGCCGACGATGAGCCCGAGCTTCATGAACTCCGCCGGCTGCAGCTCGACTCCCCCGCCGAGGCGGATCCAGGCCCGCGCGCCGTTGACCGTGGTGCCCGCGAGGAGCACGAGAACGAGCCCGAACAGGCTGGCGAGGTAGACCACCGGCCCGAACAGCCGCAGCAGCCGCGCGTCCAGCCGCGCCGCCAGTACGGTCAGCAGCGCGCCGATGAGGATGTTGATCAGATGCCGGTAGAGGAAGCCCTGCGGGTCGGCGTGCTGGTCGATCTGCAGCTGCCGGGTCGTTGCCCACACCAGCACCGCGCCGATGAGCGAGAGCGCCAGCGCGATGATCACGAGCGGGATGTCCCAGCCGCGGGTGCGTCGCTCGAGCGGCAGCACCGGCGGGGTCAGCGTGAACGGGGCGCGGGGATCGCGGGCCAGCAGCGTCACCGGCCGCTCACCTGCACCTGCGGGGCGATCTTCGGCAGCGCGGTCTGCGGCGAGTTGTTCGGCAGCACGCCTTTGCCCTTGGGCGCCAGCAGTCCGTCCCAGATCCGCTTGAGCATCGGCCCGGCGGCCCTGGCGCCGGTGCCGGCCTGCTCGACCATGCCGACGACGACGAACTTGGCCCGGGTGTTACCGCCCTGCTTGTACGTCGGTCCCCAGGTGGCGAGCCACGAGGTGTCCTGCTTGCCGTACACCTCCGCGGTCCCGGTCTTGCCGCCGATCTCGTCTCGGTAGGCCGACTGCATGTAGGCGAACGCGCCGGACACCGCCCAGCCGCGGGAGAACGACAGCGACTTGGTGATGTAGTCGAACAGCGATTGCTTGACCGGCACCGTGTTGTGCACCTTCGGCTTGATCGTCTTGACGACCTTGCCCTGCGCGTCGACGACACCCCAGCCGAGCGTCGGCTCCCAGATCCGCCCGCCGTTGACCAGCGCCGAGTAGGCCAGTGCGAGTTGCAGCGGCGACACGGTGGTCTCGCCCTGGCCGATGGCCATGTCGGCGTTGTCCCCCGCGCGGTAACGCCAGCCGTCGGTGCAGTTCTGCGAGGCGAGCAGCGTCAGGTAGGCGCGGTCAGCGGCGTTCGTGACGTTCTTGTAGCCGCTGCGTGCCTCGGCGCAGTAGAGCGTGCGGTTCGCTTTCCAGTTCGCCAGGCGGGTCTCGCGGTCGGCGTAGCTGCCGGTGGCTTGTTCGCCGGCCGGCAGGTCGATGTCCGGGGTGCGCCCGACACCGAACTGCGCCGCCATCTGCTGCAGGTACTCGTGCGCTTTCTCGTTGTCCGCGATCCGCTTCTGGTCGGCGTAGTACTCGCGCGCGGCCGGAGCGTAGAAGAACGTGTCGCACGAGTAGCCGAGCGCGTTCTCCAGGTTGATCTGGCCGAGCACCTCGGAGTCGTAGTTCGTCTTGACCCGCCCGTCGATCGTCAGCGACCCCGGGCACGGGTAGAGCGTGTGCGTGTTGATCTCGTGGTGCATGACCATCGACGACGACGTGATGAGTTTGAACGTCGAGCCCGGCGCGTAGGCGCCGTTGATCGCCCGGCTGAGCAGCGGCGTGCCCGCCGCCGGACTGGTGATCTTCTTGTAGTCGGCCTCGGAGATGCCGCCGGTGAACAGCGCCGGGTCGTAGGTCGGATAGCTGGCCGCGGCGACGATCCGGCCGGTCTGCGGCTCCATCACGACGACCGCGCCGCCGGTGGCGGGCTCGCCGGCCTTGCGCGAATCGTGGATCTGCTGCGCGAGCGACTGCTCGGCAAGTTTCTGCACGTTGAGGTCCAGGCTGGTCACCAGCGTGTCGCCCTGCTGCGCGGGCTGCGTCGCCGCGCCGCTGACATCGCCTACCGGGTAGCCCTGCGGGTCCAGCGTGACCACCTGCTTGCCGTCCACGCCACGCAGCACCGAGTCGTACTGCTGCTCGAGGCCGCTGACGCCGATCGTGTCGGAATCGCTGAGTTCCGGGTCCGCCTTGGTGTCGGCCGCGCTCACCTGGCTGGTGTAGCCGAGCAGCTGTGCAGCGAGGTCGCCGTACGGATACACCGGTTCGGTGACCGTCTGGACCTGCACGCCCGGGAAGTCCTCGCGCCGCTCGTCGATTGCCAGCACGACCTTGGTGGACACCTTCGTCGCGACCGGCACCGGCGCGTAGGGCTCGCCGGTCCAGCACGGCGCCGACACCTTCGGCGAGCACGGCGTGATCTGCCGGGCGAGCGCCGACTCGCTGCGGCCGAGCAGCCCGGCCAGCGCGTCGAGCACCGCGCGCCCCTTGTCCGGGCGGGTGCGCAGCTCGTCGGCCTGCACGGTCACGACGTGCTCGGTGGTGTTGGCCACGAGCGCGCGGCCGCGGGCGTCGACGATCAGCCCCCGTGGCGCCGGCACCACGATGTCGCCGTCGTGCAGCGCGTGCGCGGTCTGCACCGGCTTGTGCGGGTCGAGCAACTGCACGTAGTAGAGCCGCGCGAACAAGGTCAGCATCAGCGAGCAGACCAGCGTGACGATGATGCCGAGCCGCCGCGGCGTGGGTGGGCGGCGGCGTTCGCGGCGTGGCGCGATGCGGGGGTACTCAGTCACGGCGCGACCCGAAACCTGCCGTCTGCCGGCGCGCGAGTTCAGCACCCAGGTCGGTGTACGCCGGTGGCGCCGCGCGCAGCGACTCCGCGCGCGCCGCCCGGCGCACGAGCGGCACGACGCCGAACGCCAGCAGCGCGTCGCCCAGCAGGCACGGCAGCAGACCGGTGACCGCCGTCGACGCTGCACCGGTGCTGTGCAGCAGCGCGAGCAGGATGGTCGACGCCGACGCCGCCAGCGCGCACACCACACCGCTGAGCACGGCGTCGCGGCGCACGCTGCGGCGGTCGCTGATGCGCCCGCACACGAGCCCGACGCCCAGCCAGCACAGCGCCAGCACGCCGGCCGGGTGATGCGAACCGAGATCGGCGAACAGGCCGGCGGTGAATCCGAACGACATCCCGGCGGCCGGACCTTCGCACAGCGCGACGGCGGCGACGAGCACCGCGCTGAGGTTCACCGGCCACGTCACCGTCGCCGGGCCGATCACCGTGGCCTGCAGCAGGGCGGCGGTGAGGATGCTCGCGGCGGCGAGAGCGACGCGGGCGCGGGTCACCGCGGGTGGCCCGACGGCTGCAGGGCGGCCCTACCGGCGAGGGCGGTGGGCGTGCTGAGTACCACACCCACGACGTCGACCGCGGTGGGCGACGACGCGGGCGCGCACGCTCGCACGCACCGTGCCGTCGGCGCCCGTGCGCACGGACGTGACGGTGCCGACGGGCAGGCCCGACACGTACGTCGACGAGCCGGTGGGGCCGGTCTGCAGCAGGTCGCCGGCACGCACCGTGGCGGTCGGGTTTCAGCGGGGCGAAGACGAAGCCGGAGCTGCCCTGCCCGGTGACGACGCCGAGCTCACCGGTGCGGGTGTCGCGCACGCCCACGCCGGAGCCGGGGTCCGCGGCCAACAGCACGACGCTCGAATCGGCATCGGCGTGCAGCACCCGCCCGACCAGCCCGGCGCCGTCGGTGACGGTCTGTCCCGCCCGCACCCCGCTACGGCTGCCGACGTCGAGCGTGACGGTCCAGTCGAAGCCGGAACCGGGCCCGTAGGCGGTGACCCGGCCCGGCAGCAGCGTGGTGCCCGTGGCATCCGCACTGCGCTGCAGCGCCGTGACCTGCGCCGAGGTACGCGCGTCGCCGTGCAGCCGCGCGACCTCGCCGCGAAGCTTCGCGTTCTGCGTGCGCAGGGCGTCGATGCGTCCCTCGTTCGACCCGGCCGACGGCACGCCCTGCACCCAGCGGCGCGCCGGCCCGAGCACCGAATCGGTGCCGCGGTAGAGCGAACCCAACGCGCCGCGCACGCCGGAGTGCGCGTTGTCCAGGGCGCCGCCGCCGAGGTCCAGGGTGATGAAGCACAGCGCGACGACGGTCAGCACGATCGCCGAGAGACGCTGCCGCCGGGTGAGCCGCCGCATCGTGAGCGCTAACGTCGATGGCCGTCGACGACGACCTTCTGCAGTTGCTCGAAGTGTTCGACGACCGTCGCGGTGCCGAGCACGACGGAATCGAGCGGGCGGTCGGCGACGAGCACCGGCACGCCGAGCTCGTGCTGCAGCCGCGCGTCGAGGCCACGCAGCAGCGCGCCCCCGCCCGTGAGCACGATGCCGTGGGTGACGAGGTCGCCGGCGAGCTCGGGCGGGCAGCGATCCAGGGTGGCGCGCACCGCGGCGACGATGCGCAGCAGCGGCGGGTCCATGGCCTTGCGCAGCTCGTCCCCGGCGATGGTGACGTTGCGCGGCAGGCCGGTACCGACGTCGCGACCGCGGATCTCGGCGCTCTTCGGGCCGGCGACGGGGAACGCCGAGCCGACCGAGATCTTCAGTTCCTCGGCGGTGCGTTCCCCGGCGAGCAGCGAGAACTCCGCGCGCACGTAGTCGACGATCGCGGTGTCCAGCGCGTCGCCGGCCACCCGCAGGCTGGTCGACGCGACGACGCCGCCGAGCGCGAGGATCGCGACCTCGGTGGTGCCACCGCCGATGTCGACGACCATGGAGCCGGACGGCTGGTTGACGGGCAGGCCGGCGCCGATCGCCGCAGCCATCGGCTCGGAGATCGTGTGCACCTTGCGGGCGCCCGCGGCGTACGCGGCCTCGCTGACCGCGCGTTGCTCGACGCCGGTGATGCCCGAGGGCACGCACACCACGATGCGCGGGCCGGTGAACGCGCCGCGGCGGCGCAGCACCTTGCGCACGAAGTAGCGCAGCATCTCCGACGTGATGTCGTAGTCGGCGATGACGCCGTCCTGCAGGGGACGTACGGCCTTGATGTGGTCGGGCGTGCGGCCGATCATTCGTTTCGCCTCGGCGCCGACCGCGACCACCGAGCTGGTCGACGTGTCGACGGCGACCACCGACGGTTCGTTGAGCATGATGCCGCGCCCGCGCGCGTAGACCAGGGTGTTCGCCGTGCCGAGGTCGATCGCAAGATCGCCGCCGAGCAGGTCACCGCCGCGCTGCGTGACGCGTGCGGCCATCGCGCGGCGCGCAAGCGGCGTGAACGTCACGACGGACCCTTTCGACACGGACGCGATGCGGCCATCGCTGGTCTACTCCGTGCGCGATCGTATGGTCGGGACGCGGTCGAACCCCGCTGCGACTCGCGGTGCGGGTGTTACGGATGTGACCGCAACTTCTCAGCGCTGCTGACTACGGCAGGTCCGGGAACCAGAGCGCGATCTCGCGCGCCGCCGACTCCGGCGAATCCGAGCCGTGCACCAGGTTGCGCTGCACCTTCGCGCCCCAGTCGCGGCCGAGGTCGCCGCGGATGGTGCCGGGGGCGGCGGTGGTGGGGTCGGTGGCCCCGGCCAGCGAGCGGAAGCCCTCGATGACGCGCTGACCCTGCACGACCAGCGCGACGACGGGCCCGGCGAGCATGAACTCCACCAGCGGCTCGTAGAACGGCTTGCCCTGGTGCTCCGCGTAATGCTCGGCGAGCAGCTCCGGCGTCGCCGGGCGCAGCTCGAGGGCGACGATGCGGTAGCCCTTGGACTCGATGCGCCGCAGGACCTCGCCGGTCAGCCCGCGCTCGACGCCGTCCGGCTTGACCAGCACGAGGGTGGTCTCGACAGCGTTGTCACTCACGCCGGCAGCCTAGCGATGCGCAGGTGCGGGACCCGCCCGTAGGCTGCTGCGCAGTCGAGGAGGTGCACATGCGGGGACCGGCAAGACTCGCCGCGGCCACGGCCGCGGCAGTCTGCATCGCGGGCACGATCACCGGCTGCGCGACGACCGTCAACGGCTCGGGCGCGCTCGGCTCCGCAGCCGTGAAGTCCGGGGGCGCCACGGCGCCGGTGACACCGCCGGCCGGCTCCCCCACCGGCTTTCCCGGCTCCAGCGCGTCGAGCAGTGCCATCCGCGCCCCGTTGGCCGACTACCTCGTCCCGGCGCCGGCGGGCAGCGAGCACGGCTCCAGCACGTGGGCCACCACCACCAACCCGACCGTCGAAGCCTTCGTGCAGCACTTCTACGACGCCAATCAGGTGTCCGACGAAGTCACCCGGCTGCAGGCCGACGGCATCAGCTCGGTGGCCCACCGGCTGTGGATCCGCAATGCCATCCAGTTCGACGTCATCCTGCTGCAGTTCAACACCGCCGGCGGCGCGCTGACCCGGCACACCGGCGTCGTCGCGGCCACCGCCACCGACTCCACGCTCAGCGCGACCCACCCGGCCATCCCAGGCGACGTCACCGAGTTCGCCGCACGCACGGTCGACAAGTTGGGCAACATCGCGTCCCGCGCCTACGCGCTCAAGGGCGACATCGCCGTCGAGGTGTTCTGCTTCAGCCCGAAGACGTTCGACGCCAAGGACCTCACCGACTACACCGCCCAGCAGGTCGCCAAGCTGCCGTAGATCACCTGCGGCGCGTCACCGCTCACTCGCCGCGCGCCGGGCGGCCGCGGCGAGGCAGGTCGCCGGTGCCCCTGGGCAGCCGGCCGGCATCGTCCAGCGCGCGGCGCAGCAGCATCTCGATGTGCGCGTTGACACTGCGGAACTCGTCGGCCGCCCATCGCGCCAACGCATCGTGCACCTTCGGATCGACGCGCAGCAGGACCTGCTTGCGCTCGCTCGTCACTGGTAGAGCGAGCCGGTGTTGACGATCGGCGACGCCGGCTGGTCGCCGCACAGCACGACCATCAGATTGCTGACCATTGCCGCCTTGCGCTCCTCGTCGAGGTGGACGATCTCGCGCTCGCTGAGCCGCTCCAGCGCGAGTTCGACCATGCCCACCGCGCCTTCGACGATGCGTGAGCGCGCTGCCACCACGGCATTGGCCTGCTGGCGGCGCAGCATCGCCTGGGCGATCTCCGACGCGTACGCCAGATGGCTGATGCGCACCTCGACGATCTCGACGCCCGCGATCTGCACCCGCTGCGCGACCTCGGCGGCCAGCTCACCGGCCACGATGTCGGTGGAACCGCGCAGCGACGTGCCGGTGCTCTCGGCGTCGTCGTACGGGTGCGAGACGGCGACGTGACGCAACGCCGACTCGGCCTGCACCCGCACGAAGTTCAGGTAGTCGTCGACGGCGTACACGGCGCGGGCGGTGTCGGCCACCTGCCACACGACGATGGCCGCGATCTCCACCGGGTTGCCGTCGGCGTCGTTGACCTTGAGCAGGTTCGTCTCGAAGTTGCGGACGCGCACGCTCAGGTTGCGCCGCGACGTCAGCGGCGTGATCCACGACAGCCCCGGCCGGCGCACGGTGCCGATGTAGCGACCGAAGAACTGGACGACCCGGGCCTGGCCGGGCGACACCACCACCAGCGACGCGGCCAGCACGAGCGCGACCAGCACCGGCAGCACCAGCAGCCCCTTGACGGCGGGGGCCGCCAGCGCGCCGATCAGCACTGCGGCCACGGCGCACACCAGCACCGCCAGCACGCCGAGCCAGCCGTTGACCGCCGACGCGTGGCGCTCACTGATCTCGACACGCGCGCCCTGGTGGCCGACGGGCTCACCCTTCGGTGCGGCGTCGCTCGATCCGCCGTCGATCGCGTTGCTGGCTGTCATGACGCACCTCCGCCGAGAAATAAGTGATATCTAATTGATAGCACTTTGGCGACGGTTTGCCAAGGTCACCCGGCGAGCATCCGCACCCCGCCGGGCGATCCGACGACCTCGTGACGCAGCACCAGGATGCGCAGCCAGATGGCGATGAACAGGGCGCCGATGATGAACAGCGACGGCACGAAGAATCCGGTCGCGGTGAACACGAGCTGCAGCACCGAGCCGACCCCGATGCCCCATGGGCGCCGTACCAGCCCGGCCGCGACCACGAGCACCACCGCCAGCACGATGCACAGCGTGGTGCGCACAGTGCCCAGACCCGTGGTGAAGGCGATCGCCCGCGGGATCAGCAGCACGATCACCGCCTCGAGACCCAGCACGCCGGCCAGCGCGCCGCGGGTGGCCTTGTTCGCGCGGCGGGCGCGTTCGGCGTACTGCTCGGGCGTCGGCGCTTGCGGCTGGTCCGGCGCGTCCGGCCCGCCGTCGGGCTCGCTCACGCGGGCGGCGTGTGGCGGGCCAGCAGCGTGCGGGCCTCACCGGCGGTCACCACCGAGCCGGTGACGAGCACGCCGCTGCCCACGAGGACCTCGTCGCCGGTGTCCTCGGCCAGCGACACGGCGGCCTCGATCGCGTCGTCCAGCCGGGGTTCGACGCTGACCCGGTCGCTGCCGAACAGCGCGACGGCGGCGGCGGCGAGGTCGTCGACGTCCATGCCGCGCTCGGCGCCCGTCTGGGTCACGACGATCTCGTCGACCGCCGGCTCGAGCAGTTCGAGCATGCCGTTGACGTCCTTGTCGGCCATGGCACCGAAGACCGCGACGAGCCGGCGGAAGCCGAACTCCTCGGCGACCGCGGTGAGCGTGGCGCGCAGCCCGGCAGGGTTGTGCGCGGCGTCGAGCAGGATCGTCGGCGCGGAGCGCACCGGCTCGAGCCGCCCGGGCGACTGCACCGCGGCGAACGCCGCGCGCACCGTGTCCGCGTCCAGCGGACCGGTGGCCGCGCCCGCGCCGAAGAACGCCTCGACGGCGGCGAGCGCCAGCGCGGCGTTCTGCGCCTGGTGCGCGCCGTGCAGCGGCAGGAAGATCTCCTCGTAGGTGCCGCCCAGGCCCTGCAACGTCAGCATCTGACCGCCGACGGCCAGCCGCCGCTCGCGCACCCCGAACTCGAGGTTCTCCCGCGCCACGGCGGCGTCGACGTCGTTGGCGCGGCGCAGCAGTTCCAGCGCGGCGTCCTCCGGCTGGGCGGCGATGATCGCGACGGCACCGGGCTTGATGATCCCGGCCTTCTCCTGCGCGATGCTCACCACCGTGTTGCCGAGGTACTGCATGTGGTCGAGCCCGATCGGGGTCACGACCGCGACCTCGGCGTCGATCACGTTCGTGTTGTCCCACGAGCCGCCGAGACCGACCTCGACGACCGCGACCTCGACCGGCGCGTCGGCGAACAGCGAGAACGCCAGCGCCGTGACGATCTCGAAGAACGACAGCGGGATGTCGTTGCGCGAGTCGACCAGCTCGATGTACGGCTCGATCTCGTGGTAGCCGGCCACGAACGTCTCGTCGCTGACCGGTTCGCCGTCGACGACGATCCGCTCGGTGACGCTCGCCAGGTGCGGGCTGGTGTAGCGGCCGGTGCGCAGCCCGAACCCGCGCAGCAGCTCGTCGATCATCCGCGCGGTGCTGGTCTTGCCGTTCGTCCCGGTCAGGTGGATGGCGCGATACGCGTTCTGCGGGTCGCCCAGCAGCTCGACCAACTGCCGCATGCGCTCGTTGGTCGGGTCGACGTGCCCCTCGTTGCGGCGGCCGAAGATCGCCTTCTCGACCTCGATCAGCTCGTGCGCTCACCGGTCTCCCCCAGCGCTGCGAGGGCGGCGTCGATGCGCGCGATGTCCGCCTCGGCGGCCGCGAGTCGCTCGCGCACCTTCGCCACGACGGCGTCCGGCGCCTTGCCGACGAAGGCGTCGTTGCCGAGCTTGTCCGCGTTCACGGCGCGCTCCTTCTCCGCGGCGGCGCGGTCCTTGGTCAGCCGGGCCCGCTCGGCGGCGACGTCGATGACGCCCGGACAGGTCGAAGCGCAGCGTGATGCCGCCCGCGACGTCGAGTGCGGCCGTCGGCGCGAATCCGTCGGCGGGCTCGGCGAGGCGCAGCAGCGAGCGCACGTGGTCGGCGTGCAGCGGGCCGTCGATCGCCGCCGGGATGCGCACGGCACGGCTTGATGCGCTGGTCGGAGCGGAAGCGGCGCCCCTCGTCGACGACGGTCTTGCAGCGTGCGCGACGTAGGCCGACGGCGGCGGCGTCCGCGCGCTCGGCGTCCGGCGACCGGCCAGGCCGCGATCACCAGCGACTCACCGCCGGTGAGCGCGGTCCACAGCGTCTCGGTGACGAACGGGATCATCGGGTGCAGCAGGCGCAGCAGCGTGTCGAGCACCTCACCGAGCACCCGCTGCGTGTCGGCCCGCCGCTCCCCCGCCGAGCGAGTACTTCGCGAGCTCGATGTACCAGTCGCACACCTCGTCCCACGCGAAGTGGTAGAGCAGGTCGGCGATCTTCGCGAACTCGAACCGCTCGTAGAGCGCGTCGACCTGCGGTGACGACGTCGGCGAGCTCGGACAGGATCCACGCGGTCGACGCACGCCGAGGTCCGGCGGGCAGGTCGCCCGTCGACGGTGGCGCCGGAGATCAGCGCGAAGCGCGTCGCGTTCCACAGCTTGGTGCCGAAGTTGCGCGCGCCGACGACCCATTCCTCGTTGATCGCCTGGTCGGCGCCCGGGTTCGCGCCCTGCAGCAGCGACAACCGCACCGCGTCCGCGCCGTACTCGTCGATCCACACGAGCGGGTCGACGACGTTGCCGCGTGACTTGCTCATCTTCTTGCCGCGTCGCGTCGCGCACCAGCCCGTGCAGCAGGACGGTGCGGAACGGCACCTGCGCCGTCCATCGCGTACAGGCCGAACAGCATCATCCGCACGACCCAGAAGAAGAGGATGTCGTAGCCGGTGACGAGCACCGTGGTCGGGTAGTACGCGCGCAGGTCCGCGGTGTCGTCGGGCCAGCCGAGCGTGGAGAACGGCCACAGCGCCGAGGAGAACCAGGTGTCGAGCACGTCGTCGTCCTGCGTCCAGCCGGCCGGCGGCGTCTCGTCCGGGCCGAAGCACGCGTCGTCGCCGTCGGCGCGAGTACCAGACCGGGATGCGGTGGCCCCACCACTGCTGGCGGCTGATGCACCAGTCGCGCAGGCCGTCGACCCACTGGAAGTAGCGCGGCCGCCATCGACGCCGGCTCGATCGTCACCCGGCCGTCGCGCACCGCGTCGCCGGCGGCCTGCGCCAGCGGCGCGACCCGCACGAACCACTGCAGCGACAGCCGCGGCTCGATCACCGTGTCGCAGCGCGAGCAGTGCCCGACCGCGTGCACGTAGGGACGCTTCTCGGCGACGATGCGGCCCTCCTCGCGCAGCGCCGCGACGATCGCGTAGCGCGCCTCCATGCGGTCGAGGCCCGGCGAACGGGCCGGGCGCGGTGATCACGCGCGCGCTCGTCCATGATCGTCGGCATCGGCAGGTCGTGCCGCCGGCCGATCTCGAAGTCGTTCGGGTCGTGCGCCGGCGTCACCTTGACCGCGCCGGTGCCGAAGGACGGGTCGACGTGCTCGTCGGCGACGATCGGGATCGCGCGGTTGGTCAGCGGCAGCGCGACGTGCGTGCCGACCAGGTGGCGGTACCGCTCGTCGTCGGGGTGCACGGCGACGGCGGTGTCGCCGAGCATCGTCTCGGCGCGGGTGGTGGCGACGACGATCGACGCGTCGCCGCGTCGCCGTAGCGGATCGAGACGAGCTCGCCCGGCTCGTCGGCGTGGTCGACCTCGGCGTCGGAGAGCGCGGTCATGTCGCGCGGGCACCAGTTGATGATCCGCTCGGCGCGGTAGATCAGGTCGTCGTCGTAGAGCCGCTTGAAGATCGTGTGCACGGCCGCGCGAGAGCCCGTCGTCCATGGTGAACCGCTCGCGCGACCAGTCGACGCCGTCGCCGAGGCGGCGCATCTGGCCGAGGATCTGGCCGCCGTAGCGGTTCTTCCAGTCCCACGCCTTCGCGATGAACTCCTCGCGGGTGTAGTCGGTCGCGGCTCTTGCCCTCGGTCTCGGCGAGGTGGCGCTCGACGAGGTTGTTGCACCGCGATGCTGGCGTGGTCCATGCCGGGCAGCCACAGCGTGTCGAAGCCGCGCATCCGCGCGCGCCGGGTCAGCGCGTCCATCATCGACTGCTCGAGCGCGTGCCCGATGTGCAGGCGTGCCGGTGACGTTCGGCGGCGGGATGACCAGCGACCACGGCGGCTTGCCGCTGTCCGGGTCGGCGGTGAAGTAGCCGCGCTCGACCCAGCGCTCGTAGAGCGGGCCCTCGACGTCGGCCGGCACGAAGTGCGTCGGCAGATCGGTCGGCGACGGCTCGGACGGTGCGGCACTCACGCCGTGAATCGTACGGACCGCCGGCCGGTCGGCTTCTCCGTTGGCGGCGGCGGCGAGGATGGAGCCATGGCACTGCCCGTCACCACCGACCACGGCCGTCATCACCGGCCTCGTCGCCGAGGCCCTGGCGAGCGACCCGGTACGCGCCACGCTGCTGTCGACGATCGGCGGCCTCGCTGGAGGACACCGCGTGGGCGGCCGGCACGGTCGGGCGCTTCGCGGTGCGCTCGTCGGCGCGCTGGCCGGTGACGGTGTGGGGCGACTGGCGGCTGCGACCGAACGCGCCGAGCTGGTCGCGGCGCTGGCGGACGTCGCCGACCTGCGCGGCGTGTCCGGCGTGCCGGCGACTCGTCGACGACCTCGTGGCGCGGCGCTGCGACCCGCGGCCGCGCACCGCGATGGCGCAGCGGACTGTTCCGCCTCGACGAGCTCGACCTGGCCGCCCGGCGTCGCCGGGCGCCGCCCGGCTGGCCGCGGACGCCGACCGCGACCTCGTCGTCGCGTGGGTGCGCGCGTTCATGGTCGAGGCGCACGACATCCCGGCCGCGGCGACGCGAGGTCGGCGAACCGCGTCGTCGACCAGGGTGTGCTGGCTGTGGCTCGACGCGTCCGGTCGCCGGTGTCGATGGCCGCGCGACGCCCGGTCGTCGGCGGGCAGCGCCCGCATCGGGCCGGTGTACACGCCGCCGGCGGCGCGCGGGCACGGTTACGGCTCGGCCGTCACCGCGGCCGCCACCGACGCCGTGCAGCGCGACGGCGGCGTGCCGGTGCTGTTCACCGATCTCGCGAACCCGACGTCGAACAAGATCTACCAGGCGCTCGGGTACCGCCCGGTCGAGGACCGCGCTCGTCGTCACCTACGGCTGAGGTTCAGCCCGCGGCGGGCGTCGGCCAGCCAGGCGGCGAACGCGTCGAAGGCGAACGGGCGGCCCAGGAAGTCGGCCACGAGGTCCGCGGCGTCGCGCGAGCCGCCCGGCGCCAGGATGCGGTCGCGGTAGCGCGTGGCGGCGGCCGGGGCGAACAGGTCGTCGGCGTCGAAAGCCGCGAACAGGTCCTTCGCGATCACCAGGCTCCACAGGTAGGTGTAATACGCCGACGAGTAGCCGCCCAGATGCCCGAACGACGCGTGGAAGTGCGTGCCCGTCGAGGTAGCTGCACGACGTCGTAGCGCTGCCTGCAGCTCGCGCACCGCGGCGGTCAGGTCGGCGGGCCGGTCGCGGTGGAACACGTAGGACACCGCGGTGTAGAAGAGCTGGTTGCGCACGAAGATGCCCTTGCCGAAGTCCTTGGCCGCGCGCATGCGGGCGACGAGCTCGGCCGGGATCGGCGTGCCGTCGGCGTCGATCGCGAAGGTGCGCAGGACGTCGGCGTCCCACGCCCATTCCTCGAGCATCTGCGACGGCGCCTCGACGAAGTCCCACTCGGTGGCGACGCCGGAGAACCGCGCCCAGTGCTGGTCGCCGCCGAGCACGTGGTGCACGAGGTGGCCGAACTCGTGGAACAGCGTCACGACGTGCTGGTGCTCCATCAGCCCGCGGGAGAAGTTGCAGACCAGCACGCCCTCGGGCAGCCGGCGGCCGGTGATGCCGCCGACGAGGTCGAACTGCGCGGCGTGCTTGTACTTGCCGTCGCGCGGGTGCAGGTCGAGGTAGATGCGGCCGACCCGTCGTTGCCGTCGTCCGCGCACGACGTCGTAGCCGGTGACGTCCGCGTGCCAGGTCGGCGTGTCGACCTCGCGGTACTCGACGCCGAACAGCCGGCCGGTGACGTCCAGCAGGCCCTGCCGCACCCGCGCGAAGTCGAAGTAGCGGCGGACCTCCTGCGCGTCGACGTCGAAGTCCTCGCGGCGGATCAGCTCGGTGTAGTAAGCGACCTGCGAGGAGTCGAAGGACGTCGGCCGCCGGGTCGTCGCGCCGCATCCGCGCCAGCAGCACGTCGCGTTCGCGCTCGCTCGCCGGGCCGGCGGCCTCGGCCAGCTTGTCGATGAACTCGGCGATCGCCTCGGCCGTGCCGACCATCTTGACCTCGGCGTCGTAGGCGGGCCAGCTGTCGTAGCCGAGCAGCCGGGCCTTCTCGTCGCGCAGGTCGAGCATCTCGTGCAGCACGTCGTCGGCCTGCCGGCCAGCCGCGGTTGAGGAACTCGACGGCCAGCTCGCGGCGGGCGTCGGCGTCGCGCGCGAACGTGCGGAACGGCAGGTAGTCGGGTAGTCGGTGGTGATCGTCACCAGGCCGTCGTCGCCGGCGGGGTGCGCGTCGACGAAGTCCTGCGGCAGCCCGGCGAGCCGCTCGGGCGCGAGGCGGATCGAGCGCACGTCCTCGCGCGCCAGGCGGGAGAAGTCCTGGTCGAGCACGGTCAGCCGCTCGGAGATCTCGCGCAGCCGGGCGCGGGTCTCGTCGTCGCGGTCGACGCCGCTGCGCCGGAAGTCGCGCAGCACGTGCTCGCGCATGCGCTGTGCCTGCGCGTCCAGGCGGCCGCGCGTCGGTGCCGGCGACGGCGTCGTAGAGGCCGCGGTCCAGGCCGCGGTCGGTGCGGATGCGGTCGACCTCCTGCGCCTGCTGCTCGGCCAGGGCGCGCACGTCGGCGTCCGGATGCACCTCGCTGAGCAGCCCGGCGAACGAGTCGGCCTCGCGCAGCGCGATGTCGGCGTCGTTCCACAGCTCCAGGGTGGCGCGCGGCGTCGCGCGCCGTGCCGTCGCGCAGCGGGTCGAGCGCGTCGCGCGTCGCGCCCAGGCGCTCGCGCGAGCGCGGACTCGAGCCAGCCGGCCCAGTCGTCGGTGGGCAGGGTCAGCGGCGTCGGCGTCGGCACCGGTCCCGACGTTAGCGGCGGCCCACCCGACTCCCCCGCCAGGCCGTGTGTGGCGAAGCTGCGGGTTGCTCCACCGGCGTGTCACCCGCAACGACGCCACGCAGCGAGGTGTGGACAGCAACACCGTTGTCCACAGGCGACCTCGCGGTCGCCGCACATGCGTCGCCATGCTGTCGCGATGCGACCCGAGATCGACGCCCTGCTCGCTGCCACGGCGGCGCCGTCTCGCGGTCACAGGCATTGGTCGCGATCACCCGCAACCAGCTGGACGACGAGGTCGCGCGCGGCCATCTGCTGTCCCCGTTCCCCCGCGCGTACTGCCGGCCTTGGGACGGCGAGCACCTGCCGGTACTCCGGCGCGCCGCGCTCGCCAGCGTCGGTGATCCCGTCGCCCTGAGCCACACGACGGCGCTGGCCGTATGGCGACTGCGGTGCCCGGCCAGCAGTGCCCTCCATGTCACGGTGCCCATCGGACGGCACCCGGTCGGCAGGACGCCGGGGCTGATCGTGCACCGGACGCGAACCCCGACGCGTATCCGAACGGCCGAGCGGATGCGCGTGGTCGAGCCTGCCGCAGCGATCGTCCGGTCGTGGCCGCTCCTCGACCCGAGCGAGCGCCGGAGTCCGGCGATCGAGGCGATACGCCGAGGTTTGGTCGGTCCCGACAGGCTGGCCGAGGTCTGTAGCCGGGCCGTCGGCATGCGCGGCCGGAGCCAGCTGGGCAGGCTCATCGCCCTGTTGGCGAGCGGCTGCGAGAGCGAACTGGAGATCTGGGGGCTGCTCAGCGTCTTCGACGTGCCGGGACTACGGCACGGGGTGCGACAACGGGTGGTCCGGGCCGGTGGGCGTAGCTACCGTCTCGACCTCGCGTATGAGGCCGAGCGCGTAGCGGTGGAGATGGACGGCGAACGGTGGCATTCGAATCCCGAGCAACGAGAATCGGACCGGCAGCGCGACGCCGCACTCGCCGCGGCGGGCTGGCTGACGCTGCGCTTCTCCTGGCAGCGACTGCACTTCGATGTCGCCGGCTGCCGACGCGACACGCTGGCGACGCTGGCCGAACGTCGTGCGTGGCGACGTAACGGGTGACTGCTCGGCGTGTCACCCCGCACGGGGGCCACACACAGAGGGCCAAGAGGGGGTCAGGCGGACTTCTCGCGCGGCGGGCGCTTCTGCGCCTCGCGCGGCACCAGCGTCGGGTAGACGTGGTCGAGCACGGTCTCGCGGTTGATGACGACGCGGGCGACGTCCTCGCGCGACGGCACCTCGTACATCACCGACAGCAGCACTTCCTCCATGATCGCGCGCAGGCCACGTGCGCCGGTGCCGCGCAGGACGGCCTGGTCGGCGATGGCCTCGAGCGCGTCGGAGGTGAACTCGAGCTCGACGTTGTCGAGCTCGAACAGCTTGGAGTACTGCCGCACCAGCGCGTTCTTCGGCTCGGTGAGGATCTGCACCAGCGCGTCGCGATCGAGCGGGCGCACCGAGGTCATCACCGGCAGGCGGCCGATGAACTCCGGGATCAGCCCGAACTTGATGAGGTCCTCGGGCATGACGTCGCCGAAGATGTCCTTGGTGTCGCGGTCGAACTTGGTGTGCAGTTCCGACCCGAAGCCCAGGCCCTTCTTGCCGACCCGACTCTCGATGATCGTGTCCAGCCCGGCGAACGCACCACCGACGATGAACAGCACGTTCGTCGTGTCGATCTGGATGAATTCCTGGTGCGGGTGCTTGCGCCCACCCTGCGGCGGCACCGACGCCGACGTGCCTTCGAGGATCTTCAGCAGCGCCTGCTGCACGCCCTCGCCGGAGACGTCGCGGGTGATCGACGGGTTCTCCGCCTTGCGGGCGATCTTGTCGACCTCGTCGATGTAGATGATGCCGGTCTCGGCGCGCTTGACGTCGTAGTCGGCGGCCTGGATCAGCTTGAGCAGGATGTTCTCGACGTCCTCGCCGACGTAGCCGGCCTCGGTCAGCGCCGTGGCGTCGGCGATCGCGAACGGCACGTTGAGCATGCGCGCGAGCGTCTGGGCCA
Source organism: uncultured Actinomycetota bacterium (assembly GCA_963711775.1). Taxonomy (GTDB): domain Bacteria; phylum Actinomycetota; class Actinomycetes; order Mycobacteriales; family Jatrophihabitantaceae; genus Jatrophihabitans. The sequence goes on from CAVQFH010000002.1 coordinate 58,929, forward strand.
GCAGCGTCTTGCCCGAGCCGGTGGGGCCGAGCAGCAGGATGTTGGACTTGGCGAGCTCGACGGCGGAGTCGGCGGTGCGCGGCTTGGCGTCGCCGCCGGCCTGCACCCGCTTGTAGTGGTTGTAGACGGCGACCGCGAGGGTCTTCTTCGCCTGGTCCTGGCCGACGACGTAGCCGTTGAGGAAGTCGTAGATCTCGCTGGGCTTGGGCAGCTCGTCGAAGCTGAACTCGCTGGTCTCGGCGAGCTCCTCCTCGATGATCTCGTTGCACAGGTCGATGCACTCGTCGCAGATGTACACGCCAGGGCCGGCGATCAGCTTCTTGACCTGCTTCTGGCTCTTCCCGCAGAACGAGCACTTGAGCAGGTCGCCGGTCTCGCCGACACGTGGTGCCACTGAGCGACCCATCCCCTCTGAGTGCGGCTATCCGGTTGAGCGGTGTCGACCACCTCGTGAGGCTGGCGCAGACCACGAACGCTACCCGCAAAACCTACGGAAGTCCGCTGGAAAAACGCGGCGGACGCGCCGAATCTGCGCGTCCGTGCCGATCGCCGCCGGCTGTCGGCCCGACGGCCGGTGGATCAGGTGTCCGGGACCAGCTTGCGCGAGGTGATGACCTCGTCGACGATGCCGTACTCCTTGGCCTGCTGCGGCGGTGAGGATCGTGTCGCGCTCGATGTCCGCGCGCACCTTCTCGACGGTCTGGCCGGTGTGCTTGGCCAGGATCGTCCTCGAGCAGGCCGCGCATGCGCAGGATCTCGTTGGCCTGGATCTCGAGGTCGGTGACCTGGCCCTGGCCCTCGCCGGAGGGCTGGTGGATCAGGATCCGGGCGTTCTGCAGCGCGAACCGCTTGCCCTTCGTGCCCGCGGCGAGCAGCACCGCCGCGGCCGAGGCGGCCTGGCCCATGCAGATCGTCTGGATCTCGGGCCGGACGTACTGCAGCGTGTCGTAGATGGCGGTCAGCGCGGTGAACGAGCCGCCCGGGGAGTTGATGTAGATCTGGATGTCGCGGTCGGGGTCGGTGGACTCCAGCACGATCAGCTGCGCCATGACGTCGTTGGCGACGACGTCGTCGATCGGCGCGCCGAGGAAGATGATGCGCTCCTCGAACAGCTTGTTGTACGGGTTCGACTCCTTGATGCCGTAGTTCGTCCGCTCGACGAAGGACGGCAGGACGTAGCGCGACTGCGGCGTCGCAGCGCACCGGTGCTCGCGCCGAGATGCCCGTCGGGGTGTGAGCTCGCTCATGGCGGTTCCTCTCAGGCCGGAGCCGGGCCGGCGCCGTTGGGCACCTGGGCGACCCGGCTGACGACGTGGTCGACGAAGCCGTACTCGAGCGCCTGCTGCGCGGTGAACCAGCGGTCGCGTTCGGAGTCGCGCCTGGATCTGCTCGACGGTCTGGCCGGTGTGCTCGGCGATCAGCTCGGCCATCTCGACCTTGGTGAGCTTGAACTGCTCGGCCTGGATCGCGATGTCGGACGCCGTACCGCCGATGCCCGCCGACGGCTGGTGCATCAGGATCCGCGCGTGCGGCAGGGCGTACCGCTTGCCGCGGGTGCCGGCCGAGAGCAGGAACTGGCCCATCGAGGCGGCCAGGCCCATGCGCGTAGGTGGCGATGTCGCAGTCGACGAACTGCATGGTGTCGAAGATCGCCATGCCGGCGGTGACCGAGCCACCCGGCGAGTTGATGTAGAGGTTGATGTCGCGCGTGTCGTCCTCGGCGGAGAGCAGCAGCAGCTGCGCGCAGATCTGGTTGGCGATGGTGTCGTCGACCGGCTGGCCGAGGAAGATGATCCGCTCGCGCAGCAGCCGGTCGTACACCGAGTCGTTGAGCGTCATGCCCGAACTCGGGCTGCGCATTTCGCTGCTCATGGTCTCCTCGTCGTGGTGCGGTGCGGTGGTGGATCGGTCGCTGGTTTCGCGCCCGTCTTCGACCCTAACGAAGCGCAGGCGCCGAGCAGTCCCGATCCGCGCCGCGTTCGCTCAGGGCGTGACGGCTCAGTCGTCGGCCGCGGTGTCCTCGGCGGGCGCGTCGCCCGCGGCGGGTCGTCGCCCGCTGCCTCGGCGTCCTCGGACGTCCTCGGTCCACGGGCGCCGCCGGGCCGCCGGCCAGCGCAGCGAGGTCGACGGCGTTGCCCGACGCGTCGGTGACCTGCGCCGACTCGAGCAGCGACGCGAGCGCCTTGTTGCGGCGGATGTCGGCGATCAGCATCGGCAGGTTGCCCGACTGCATGACCTGGTTCGCGAACTCCTGCGGCGCCATCTGGTACTGCGCGGCCTGCCGCACGAGGTACTCGGTGAGCTCGGCGTCGCCGATCTGCACCTGCTCGGCGTCGGCGATGGCGTCCAGGATGAACTGCGCGCGCACCGACTTCTCGGCGCTCTCGCGCATCTCGGTGTCCCATTCCTCGCGCGTCTTGCCCTGCGCCTCGAGGAACTTGTCGAGCAGGTCGTCGTCGTGGTTGAGCGAGTGGACGATGTCGTGCTGGCGGTACTCGATCTCCGCGGTGACGGCGGACTCGGGCAGCGGGAACTCGACGGTCTCGATCAGCTGTTCGAGCAGCCGGTCGCGCGCCTGCGCGCCCTGCTCCATGACGCGCACGTTGCCCAGCCGCGAGCGCAGGTCGTCGCGGAGCTCGTCGATGGTGTCGAACTCGCTCGCGAGCTGCGCGAACTCGTCGTCGGCCTCGGGCAGCTCCTTGACCTTGACCGACTTCACGGTCGCGGCGATGTCGGCCTCGGTGCCGGCGTGCTCGCCCTGGCGCAGCGTCGCGGTGAAATTGACCGTCTCGCCGGCGGACCTGCCGGTGATCGCGTCGTCCAGGCCGTCGACGAAGTCACCCGAGCCGACGACGTAGGACCGGCCCTTGGCCGACGCGCCCTCGACCTCGTCGCCGTCGACGGTCGAGACGAGGTCGAGCGAGACGTAGTCACCCTCGGCGGCCGGCCGCTCGACGCCGACCAGCGTGCTGAACCGGTCGCGCAGCTCGTCGAGCTGCTCGTCGATGTCGGCGTCGGTGACACTCGGTGTCGTCGACGCTGACGGCGATGCCGGTCGAGCTCGGGCAGCGTGATCTGCGGCCGGACGTCGACCTCGGCGGTGAACTGCAGGCTGCTCGGGTCGGCGGCGCCGCTGCCGAGGTCGTCGAGGTTGGTGATGTCGATCTCCGGCTGGCCCAGCGGCGCGATGTCCTGCTCGCGGGCGGCGTCGGTGTAGATGCGCGGCAGGGCCTCGTTGATGGCTTCCTGCAGCACGGTGCCGCGGCCGACGCGCTGGTCGATGATGCGGGCCGGCACCTTGCCCGGGCGGAAGCCGGGGATGCGGATCTGCTGACCGATCGACTTGTACGCCGCGTCCAGCTCGGGTTTGAAGTCCTCGAACGGCACCTCGACGGCGAGCCGCACGCGGGTCGGGCTCAGGTTCTCGACGGTGCTCTTCACGTGCGGGTGCTCCTTCGGCAAAACGTGCTGATCGAGGCGGTGGGCCCGGTCGGGATCGTCGGGGTGGCGGGATTCGAACCCACGGCCCCTCGCTCCCAAAGCGAGTGCGCTACCAAGCTGCGCCACACCCCGGGCGCGGACGACCTCCCACTCTACGGGCCGGGGCGCGGTGCGCCGAACCGCGGGCGCGTGGGTAGCGTCCGCGGCGGAGGTGGCCGGTGCCCGAGGGTCATACGCTGCATCGCCTTGCCCGTGACCAACGCCGGATGTTCGCCGGCACCACGGTGCACGCGAGCAGCCCGCAGGGTCGCTTCGCCGACGGCGCGGCGGTGCTCGACGGCCGGGTGCTCGAGCGCGTCGAGGCGTACGGCAAGCACCTGTTCCAGCACTGGGCGGGCGACGCGACCCTGCACGTGCACCTCGGCCTCTACGGCAAGTTCACGACGGGCCAGGGCGATGCCGCCGCTGCCGCGTGGCGCACTGCGTCTGCGCCTGACCAATGACGCGGTGTGGACGGACCTGCGGGGTCCGACGGCCTGCGAGCTCGTCACCGGGGAGCAGGTCGATGCGGTGCTCGCCCGGCTCGGACCGGACCCGATCCGCGCCCGGGCCGACCCGATGCTCGCCTTCCAGCGCATCCGGCGCAGCCGCACGCCGATCGCCGCGCTGCTGATGGACCAGAAGGTGCTCGCCGGCGTCGGGAACGTCTACCGTGCGGAACTGCTGTTCCGGCACAAGAGTGGCACCGCACCTGCCCGGCACGGCGCTGCCGGAGGCCGTCTGGCTGGACATGTGGGCCGACCTCGTCGTCCTGATGCGCGCCGGCGTGCGCTCCGGCCGGATCGTGACGGTCCGCGACGAGGACCGGCCGCGGCGCGGGCGACTCACCCGCGCGGAGTCGGTGTACGTCTACCGCCGCACCGGCGAACCGTGCCGGGTGTGCGGCACCGAGATCCGCACCGAGGTGCTGGTCGGCCGGAACCTGTTCTGGTGCCCGAACTGCCAGCGCTGATGCCGCGTCGTGCGCTGAGCGCTCAGCGCCCACCCGGCGGCCTGCCGCCGAAGCCGCCGCCACCGAAGCCGCCACCACTGGACAGTCCGCCGCCGGACAGCCCGCCCAGTGAGGCCGCTGCGGCCGTTCGTGGTCGTCGCCGACGGCACCGCGGCCCCGACGTCGGCCAGCGACCACGCGCTGCCCGGCGCTCAGCCCCTTGGCGATCTGTACGCGGTCGGCGCCGACGGTGCCCTCGGTGACCGCCGTGACGGTCACCTTGCCGCCGGCGTCCACGTCGACGAAGTGCCGCGTGCCGATGGTGTGCACCGCGGACAGCGGGACCGTCAGCACGTTGCGCGACGAGCCGACCGCGATGCTGACGGTTGCGCCCATGCCGTCGTAGAGCGCGGGGTGCGCTGCGTCCAGCGTCACGGTGACCGGATAGGTCGACGGTGGAACCGCTGCTGCTCGACGAGGCCAGGGCGCCCACGAAGCCGACCGTCCCGGCGTACGGCGTCGCGTGGCCGTCGACGGTGATCTGCGCCTTCTCACCGACTTTCACCAGGTCGATGTCCGCGGCCGAGATGTCGAGGTCGGCGGCGAGCGTGCCGTTGCCCACGACGGTGATCGTCGAGCTCGACGACGATGCGCTTACCGAGTCGCCGGACGTGATCGCCACGGCGGCCACCTTGCCGCTGATCGGGCTGGTCAGCCGGGCGTTGGCTACCTGCGACTCGCGCAGTGTCACCGTGGCCTCGGCGGCGTCGATCGACTTCGCGTCGGCGGCGATCTGCTCCGCGGTGATCGTCGTGCTGGTGGTGCCCGAGGAACTGCCCGAACGCGTCGTGCCGCCCGCGCTCGACGAACCCCCACCTGTGTTGCCGGCGCCCGACGAGCCGGAGCCGGTAGCCCGAACCGGAGCCCGAACCCGACGCACCGGAACTCGAACCGGCGGCTCCCGATCCGCTCGCCGACTTCTCCAGCGCCGCAACAGCCTTTGTCAGGGCCGGCACCGCGGCGTCGAGCTTCGACGTGGCCGCGTCGACGGCCTGCTCGTCCGTGCGCACGGTGGCGACCGCCGAGCTGCAGCCGCCCGTGTCGATCACCGTCGACAGGATCTGCAGCGAATAGGTCGTGCCCGCGGTCAGACCGTCGAAGGTGTAGTCGTCGCCCGCGGGCACCTGCTGCGTCCTCGCGCTGCCGCCGGCGGTGGGCTGGAGAGTCACCACGGCGGCGGCCGAGCCCACATGACCGGTCACGATGCCGCCGGGCTCGGCCGTCACCTTCGCGGTGGTCGGCGTCTTCTCGGCGCTCGCTGTGCATGCGGAGACGAGCGTGCGCACCGCGCCGTCCTGCGCGCTGACGGCCTTGTCGAGCGCGTGCTGCGCCGCGACGACGGCCTGCTGCGCTTGCGTGATGCCGCCGGAGCTGGAGCCTGACGACGAACCGGATGGACCCGACGAGCCGGAGGTCGGCCGGGTGGGCGCGCTGCTCGACGACCCGCTCGGCGTCGCCGCGGTCGGCGTCAGGGCGACGTAGGAGCTGGTCGACGTGGTGTCCGACGAGCTGGAACTTTCCGCGTCCTCGTCGTCGGTCAGCTTCTGCTGCGCCTGCGCGACCGCGGCCTTCGCCTGGGTGACCGCATCGTCCAGGTCTGCGGGATCGATCGTCGCGACGACCTCGCCCGCATGCACCGTCGAGCCGACGGCGACGCGTACCGAGTTCACCGTGCCGCCCGAGGCGAAGGCCAGCGCGGCGGTGCGCCGCACGCTCAGCGAGCTGTCCGCGGACACGGTCTGGGCGACCGACGCCCGGGTGACGGCCGCCGTCCGGTAGTCCGGCCCGCTCGAGCGGCGCGCCGCCCACGCCGTGCCGGCGCCGGCCAGCACCAGCACCGTGACGACGCCGCCGACGACCAACCGGCGACGACGCCGGTGCCGCCGCCGCTGGCGTGGGGTCTCGCGTTGCGCGTCAGCCATTGCCGCCGCCCGGGGCGCCGCTGCCGGGCGCGCCAACGGGCGCCCCACCGGGGCGTCGGCCACCGAAACCGCCACCAGCGGTGCACGAGCTCCCCGACTTCGGGCTGAGTTCGATCCGGGTGGCGGTCACGGCGCCCTTGCTGTCGGTCTTGCCCTGCGCCACCGCACACTGGCCCACCTTCGCCGACGCGCCGGTGCCCGCCACGGTGGTCGTGTACTTCGTCGCTGACGTCGTCGTGATCGTGCGCGGAGTAGTGGTCGAACTCGATGCCGACGAGCTGCGCCGGACCGCGGCGATGACGATCGTGGAGCCGGTCACCGACGTCACCTTCCCGGACGCGAAACCACCGAAGCCGCCGAAGCCGCCCGCCCGCCGGCCGCTTGTGCCGCTCGGCGCGTTGGACGGCCGCGTGTACCCCGAAGGTGCGCCCGACGGTCGCGTACCCCCGCCGCCCGCGCCGAAGCCGCCGGTGCACGAGCCGTTCGTCGCGGTGCTGATGCGCACCGTGGCAGCGGTCAGCGGCGCAGACGTGGAGGCGGAGCCGCTCGAGGTCCCGCTCGAGGTGCTCGCCGACGTCGCGACGACGCAACTGCCCACCGTCACGGCGGAGCGGGTGGTCGACTTCGTCACGCGTGAACTTCGTCGAGGCAGAGTAGGTGACCGCGGTCTGCGCGCTGGTGCTCTGCACCTGCAGCGTCTTGCCGGTGATCTGCGCGATCTCGCCCGAGGCCGCCGCGCCGAACGCGCCGGTCGTCGTCCCGCCGCCGGAGCCGCCCGGAGCCTGCTGCCGCCGCCGTCGGCGTCGACGACGCGCTGCCGCCGCTGCTCGAGGAGCAGGCGGTCAGCGCCAGCACGGCGATGCCGACAGTGCCCACAGTGGCGAGCGGCGCGAACCGGCGGGAACGGGACGGGGACAGGTGCTGCATCGGATTCCTCATCGTCGAGTGCGGGCGGACGGGGGGACGTGCCGTGCAGCGTCATTCGCTGCGCAGGGCGTCGATCGGGGCGAGCCGCGCGGCCCGGCTGGCGGGGTACACGCCGAACACGAGGCCGATCGCTACGGCGACCGCGATGGCGCCGACCGACGGCGGTGCCGACTGACGGTGATGTCGTTGGAGATGAAGTGCGGGATGACCACCGCCCCGCCGATGCCGAGCGCGGCGCCGGCGAGGCCGCCGATCAGTCCCAGCACAGATGCCTCGACCAGGAACTGCCGCCGGATGACGATCGGGGTCGCGCCGAGCGCCTTGCGCAGGCCGATCTCGCGCGTGCGCTCGGACACCGACACCAGCATGATGTTCATGACGCCGATGCCGCCGACCAGCAGCGACAGTGCGGCGATGCCGCCGAGCAGGACGGTGAGCGTGCTGCTCACCGACGTCGCCGTCGACAGCAGCGAGTCCTGCGTCGTGATGGTGAAGTCCGCGGCCGAACTGGTCGTGATCGAGTGCCGCGCGAGCAGGATCGCGTCGGCCTCCTGGTACGCCGCCGAGATCGTCGAGTTCGAGCCCGCCGCGAGATAGACCGACGACAGCGAGCTGCGCGAGGAACTGCTCGAGAGCCGTTGGACCTCCGTGGACAGCGGCACGACCGCGGTGTCGTCGAGGTTGCTGGACGAGTCCGAGCCGGCCGAGGCCAGCACACCCTTCACGGTGAAGGTGATGTCGTCGATGGTCACGGTGCGCCCGACCGGGTCGAGGCCGCCGAACAGTTCCTGCGCAGTGGTCGGCCCGAGCACCACGACGGGGCTGGCGTCCTTCTGCTCGGCCGCGGTCAGGAAGCTGCCGGAGCTGAGCTTGCGGGCCCGCACGGTCAGCCAGGACGGCGTCGTGCCGACCACCGAGGTCGTCCAGTTCGTGCTGCCGTTGTCGATCTCCAGCGACGTGCTCTGCGTCGGCGCCACCGCCTTGACGTCGGGCGCGGACGACCTTCGACTCCGAGCGCGTCGGCGTCGTCGACGGTCAGGGTGGCTGCGGAGCCGGCGCCGCCGCGCACGCCGCTCGAGCTCGTCGTCGAGCCAGGCGACACGATCAGCAGGTTGCTGCCGAGCGCGTTGATCTGGCTGCTGACCGACGTCTTGGTGCCTTCGCCGAGCCCGACGGACAGCACGACCGTCGCGATGCCGATCAGGATGCCGAGCACGGTCAGTGCCGACCGCAGCCGGTGCGCGCGCACGGCGCCGCAGGCCGGTGCGCAGCGTCTCCGCCCAGTCATGCGACACCCGCCAGCTCGTCCTGGACGAGCCCGTCGAGCACCCGCACGGTGCGCTGGGCGCGCGCGGCGACCTCCGCCTCGTGGGTGATCAGCACGATCGTGCGGCCCTGCTCCTTGCAGCTGGTCGAGCAGGTCCAGCACGTCGGCGGTGGCGTGCGAGTCGAGGTTGCCGGTCGGCTCGTCGGCCAGGATCATCGCCGGATCGGTGACCAGGGCACGGGCGACGGCGACGCGCTGCTGCTGGCCGCCGGACAGCTCCCCGGGCCGGTGGTCGAGCCGGTCGGCCAGCCCGACGCGGTCGAGGGCCTCGGCCGCGCGCCGCCGCCGCTCGTCGCGGCGCACGCCGGCGTAGATCAGTGGCAGCTCGACGTTGCGCAGCGCGGTCACGCCGGACAGCAGGTTGAACTGCTGGAACACGAAGCCGATGCGGCGGTTGCGGATCTCGGCCAGCTCTTCTTCGTCCATGTCCGCGACGTCCTCGCCGGCCAGCCGGTAGGACCCCGAGGTCAGCACGTCGAGGCAGCCCAGGATGTGCATCAGCGTCGACTTGCCGGAGCCGGACGGCCCGGTGATCGCGACGTACTCGCCCTCGGCGATCTCCAGGCTGACGCCGCGCAGCGCCTCGACCTCGACGGCGCCGGTCCGGTACACCTTGCGCAGGTCACGCACGGCGATGATCGGTTCGGGTCGAGGGATCGACGACTCGCCTCACCGGCCACCGCCGCGCGGTACCCGCCGCCGCCGAACCCGCCGCCGCCGTAACCGCCGCCGCCGTAACCGCCGCCGCCGCCGCCGATAGCCGCCGCCGAACCCGCCGGTACCCCTGCCGGAGGTCGAGGTGCTGCCGGCGCTGGACCCCGTGCCGGTGCGCTGGATCGTGACGACCTGCTCGTACACCTGGGTGCCCGACGTGAGGCCTGCGGTGATCTGGGTGAGGCCGCCGGAGCTGACCCCGGTGGTCACGACCGTCTTGACCTTCTTGCCGCTCTTCGCGACCTCGACGTAGGTCGAGGTGCCACTGCGGTGCACTGCCGCGCTCGCCACCGTCAGCACGTTGGTCAGCTGCTTGTAGATGATCGACGCGGTCACGGACGCGCCGTCGTGCAGCCCGCTGGGGCTGCCGGTGACGGCGATGGTGACCGGGTAGCTCGCCGAGCCGGACGAGCTGGACGACAGCACCGAAACCGTGGAGACGGTGCCGAAGAACGGTGCGGTAACAGCGTCGGTAGCTCAGCTGCACCTGATCGCCCTTCGCGACCTCGCCGATCTCGGTGTCGTCGAGATCGGCCGACACCGTCCAGGAGCGAAGGCCGACGACCACGAAGTCACCGGACGACGAGGTGCTGGACGACCCCGAGCCGCTGCTCGAGCCCGACCCGCTGGACGTGCTGCCCCCGGACGACGAGCCCGAGGTGCCGGCTCCGGATCCGCCGGACCCTGACCCCGAACTCCCCGAACCGGAACCCGAGCCACTGGACCCGGAGCCGGTCGAGCCGGAGCCGGACGCGGAACCGCTGGATGTCGTCGTGCTACTGGCACCCGACCCGGTCGCGGTGTCGCCGGTGGCGACGTTCACCTGCGCGACCGTGCCGCTGATCGGCGAGCGCAGCGTGGCGTCGGTGAGCGCGGTCTGCGCATCGGTGACCGAACTGCGCGCGTCGGTGACGTCTGCCTTGTCGGCGGTCAGTTGCGCGCTGGTGGTGCTGCTGGAGTCCTCGGCAGAGGCGAGCGTCGACTTCGCCGAGGCGAGCGACGCCTTCGCCTGCGCAAGATCGGCGCGCAGGGAGACGGTGGCGATGGTGCCGAGCACCTGGCCCTTGACCACCTTCTGACCCTGCGACACCCGCACCGACGTGATCGTGGCGCTGGAGCCGAAGCTGACGTCGTGCTCGTCGGCCGGGGACAGGGTGCCGGTGGCCGAGACGCTCTGCTTGATCGTGCCGGTCGTCGCCGAGACCACCCGGGTCGTCGTGGCTGCCGCATCCGCCGAGCCGCTCGACGTCGCGCCGACGACGGCGTAGGCCGTGATCCCGCCCGCCACCACGACGACGGCGGCGGCCGCACTGACCCAGGGCCGCGCTGTCACCACGCGGCGACCGCGCGCGAACCACCTCTTCATCGGACCCCTGAATCTCGTGGACAGCACAGGACGCCGTCATCGTTGCCGCGAGCGGGTCAGGCGGGGGTCACCGAAGGGTCAAGAGCGCGTCAAGGCGGGCTGGGAACCGCTGAAGTGTCAGGCAACGGCAGCGCCGATCAGGTCCCGGCCGGCGGCGTCTGCAGCAGCTCGGCGAGCTCGGCGAGCGCGTCGTCCGGATCGACCACCTTGATCGTGCGCATGCCCATGGCCCGAGCCGGCTTGAGATTGATGCCGAGGTCGTCCAGGAACACCGCTGCGGCGGGCGGCACGCCGAGCGCGGCGCAGGCGAGCTCGTAGGTGCGCGGTTCCGGCTTGCGCACGCCCAGCAGGCACGACTCCAACACCTCGTCGAACACGTCGTGCACCCAACGGGTCTCGGCGCGCGACGCCATGGCGACGATGTTGTTCGTCAGCAGCCCGACGCGCAGCCCGGCCCGGCGCAACCGAGCCACGGCGGCGAGCATCCCCGGGCGGGCCTGCTCGCGGGTGGACGGCAGCGCCAGCAGCGCGTCGAGCAGCGCCTGGGCCTCGACGTGCGCGCCGATCGCCACGGCCTCGGCCTCGAACAGCGGCACGAAGGCGGCGGGCGTGATCTCGCCGCGCTCCAGCTGCGCCCACGCGTTGGTGTCCGGGTCGACGGAGTTGATCCGCCGCACCGTGCCTGCCGCCGCGCCGCCGCGCCGCTCGACCTGCGCGAACGCGTCGAACGGCGAGTCGATGATCACCCCGCCGAAGTCGAAGAGCACAGCACCCACGCGCGGCGCGGTGTCGTCGGCCGGCGTCATTGCCGCGACGATACGGCCGTCCGCGCCGCGCTGTCCGCCGGTTCGTGAATGACCCGTGAGGGTGTCGCGATGATCGCGTGAGGAACCGGTCCCGGGCCCACGTTCCGGCCTTTTCCGGGGCTTGACTGGCCGTTGCCGGCCGATCCGCGCCGGCCGCACGGGACCCGCGACAGTGTCCCCTGACGCAGGAGTTCGCACGTGTCCGACTTGTGGGCCGTCCTCGTGACGGTCGCCGTCTTCGCCTTCCTCGCCCTGGTCGCCAAGGGCGCGGACAAGCTGTGAACGCCACCAACGGCGTGGGGCTGGTCCTCGCGATCCTGGTGACGATCTTCCTGGTCGTCGCGTTGCTGTTCGCGGAGAAGTTCTGATGGGGTCGACGCCGGCCGGCGTCGGCTTCCTGCTGACGCTGATCGCCGCCCTGGCCCTCGTGCACAAGCCGCTGGGTGACTACATGGCCCGGGTGCTGACCGGCGGCCGTCACCTCGCAGCCGAACGCGTCGTGTACCGCGCCGGCGGGGTGGATGCCGACGCGGACCAGACCTGGCGCGCGTACCTGCGTTCGGTGCTGGCGTTCAGCTTCGTCGGCGTCGCCTTCCTCTACCTCTTCCTGCGCGTGCAACAACACTTCTGGCCGCCGTACGCGGTGCCGCAGATGGGCGCCCCCCAGTCGTTCGACACGGCGGCCAGCTTCGTCACCAACACGAACTGGCAGTCGTACTCCGGTGAGAACGCCCTCGGTTACGTCGTGCAGATGGCCGGGCTCGCGGTCCAGAACTTCATCTCCGCCGCGGTCGGCATCGCCGTGGCCGTCGCGCTCGTGCGCGGCTTCGCGCGGAACAGGACCGACCGGCTCGGCAACTTCTGGGTCGACCTGACGCGGATCTGCCTGCGCATCCTGCTGCCGATCTCCATCGTGTTCGCGATCGTGTTCGTCGGCGCGGGAATGATCGAGAACTTCCACCACTACGCCGCTGTGCACACCATCGCCGGCAGCACGCAGACGATTCCGGGTGGCCCGTACGCGAGCCAGGAAGCCATCAAGGAACTCGGCACGAACGGCGGCGGCAGCTTCAACGCCAACAGCGCGTTCCCGTTCGAGAACCCGACGTCGTGGACGAACTGGATCGAGATCTTCCTGCTGCTGTGCATCAGCTTCTCGCTCCCCCGGACGTTCGGGCGCATCGTCGGCGACAAGCGGCAGGGCTACGCGATCGTGGCGGTGATGGCGACGCTGGCCGTCGCCAGCGTGACGTTGATGATGGTCTTCCAGGGGATGCACCACGGAACCGTCCCGACGGCCGTGGGCGGCGCCACCGAGGGCACCGAAACCAGGTTCGGGGTCCCCGACTCGGCGGTGTTCGCCACCGGGACCACGCTGACATCCACCGGCGCGGTCGACAGCTTCCACGACTCGTACACCAGCCTCGGCGGCGTCATGACGCTGCTCAACATGATGTTGGGCGAGGTCGCTCCGGGCGGCACCGGTTCCGGGCTCTACGGCATGTTGGTGCTGGCGGTGCTCGCCGTCTTCGTCGCCGGTCTGATGGTGGGTCGCACGCCGGAGTACCTCGGCAAGAAGCTCGGCGGCCGCGAGGTCAAGTTCGCGTCGCTGTACCTGCTGGCCACGCCGGCGCTGGTGCTGACCGGCACCGCGCTGGCGATGGCGTTGCCCGGCGAGCGGGCCGCGATGCTCAACACCGGCCCGCACGGGCTCTCCGAGGTGCTGTACGCGTTCACGTCCGCGGCCAACAACAACGGGTCGGCGTTCGCCGGCCTCGCGGTCAACACCGCTTGGTACAACTACGCGCTCGGCATCGTCATGCTGCTCGGCCGCTTCCTGCCGATCGTGTTCGTGCTCGGGCTCGCGGGCTCGCTGGCGCGGCAGAAGCCGGTGCCCGCCTCGGCAGGCACGTTGCCCACCCATCGGCTGCTGTTCATCGGCATGCTCACCGGCGTCACGCTGATCGTGGTCGCCCTCACCTACTTCCCGGCGCTGGCGCTGGGGCCGCTCGCGGAGGGGCTGCACTGATGTTCGACCTCGACACGATTCCCGAACGCGCCGAGCGCGCGGCCGAGCCACCGACTGGCGAAGGGCCGCACCGGATCCGGGGCGGCCTGCTGGACCCGAAGCAGCTGGCCACCTCGCTGCCGGACGCCCTGCGCAAGCTGGATCCGACGACGCTCTACAAGAACCCGGTCATGCTGATCGTCGAGATCGGCGCCGTGTTCACCACCGTCATCGCGCTCGCCGACCCGTCGGTGTTCGCCTGGGTCACGGTCGGCTGGCTCTGGCTGACCGTGCTGTTCGCGAACCTCGCCGAGGCCGTCGCCGAAGGGCGGGGCAAGGCGCAGGCTGACGCCCTGCGCCGCGCCAGGACCGACACGCTCGCCCGCCGGCTCGTCGACCCCGCCGACATCACCGCCGGTGAGGAGTTGGTCCCGGCGCCGCGGTTGGCCCGCGGCGATCGCGTCGTCTGCGAGGCGGGTGACGTCATCCCCGGCGACGGCGACGTGGTCGACGGCGTCGCGAGCGTGGACGAATCGGCGATCACCGGGGAGAGCGCGCCGGTCATCCGCGAGAGCGGCGGCGACCGAAGCTCGGTCACCGGGGGTACCCGGGTGCTGTCGGACCACATCGTCGTGGAGATCACCCAGCAGCCGGGCGAGAGCTTCCTCGACCGCATGATCGCGCTGGTGGAGGGCGCGAGCCGGCAGCGGACGCCGAACGAGATCGCGCTGAACATCCTGCTCGCCTCCTTGACGATCATCTTCCTGCTCGCCACCGTCACCCTGCAGCCGCTGGCGATCTTCGCCAAGGCCCAGCAGCCCGGCATCCCCGACACCTCCGCGCTCGACCAGCACGGCATCACCGGCATCGTGCTGGTGTCGCTGCTGGTGTGCCTGATCCCCACCACGATCGGCGCCCTGCTGTCCGCCATCGGCATCGCCGGTATGGACCGGCTGGTGCAACGCAACGTGCTGGCGATGAGCGGCCGCGCCGTCGAGGCCGCGGGCGACGTCAACACCCTGCTGCTGGACAAGACCGGCACCATCACGGTCGGCAACCGGCAGGCGGCGCAGTTCGTGCCGGTCGGAGGCGGCGCGCCCGCCGAGGTCGCCGATGCCGCCCAGCTGTCGTCGTTGGCCGACGAGACACCCGAAGGCCGCTCCGTCGTGGCACTGGCCGAATCCCGGTACGGGCTCGCGCCGCGCAGCACCGCGGACCTGCAGCACGCCACCTTCGTGCCGTTCTCGGCGCAGACCCGGATGAGCGGCGTCGACCTGGCGGCTGCACGTGACACGCCGGCCCGGGAGGTCCGCAAGGGTGCAGCCGGCGCAGTGCTCGAGTGGGTGCAGGGCGGCGGCGGTCACCCGCCGGAGGGCACCATCTCGGCCGTCGACGAGATCTCGGCGACCGGCGGAACCCCGTTGCTGGTCGCCGAGCGAGTCGCGGGTGAACCGGCCCGGGTCATCGGCGTCATCCACCTCAAGGACGTCGTCAAGGACGGCATGGCGGAGCGGTTCGCGCAGCTGCGCCGGATGGGCATCCGCACCGTCATGATCACCGGCGACAACCCGCTCACCGCCCGGGCGATCGCCGCGGAAGCAGGGGTGGACGACTTCCTCGCCGAGGCGAAGCCCGAGGACAAGATGCAGTTGATCAAGCGCGAACAGGAGGGCGGCAAGCTCGTCGCGATGACCGGCGACGGCACGAACGACGCGCCGGCCCTCGCGCAGGCCGACGTGGGCGTCGCGATGAACTCCGGGACGTCGGCGGCCAAGGAGGCCGGCAACATGGTCGACCTCGACTCCGACCCGACGAAGCTGATCGAGATCGTGGAGATCGGCAAGCAGCTGCTGATCACCCGCGGCGCGCTGACGACGTTCTCGATCGCGAACGACGTGGCGAAATACTTCGCGATCATCCCGGCGATGTTCGCGGCGGTGTACCCCGGACTGGACAAGCTCAACGTCATGCGGCTGCACTCCCCGCAGTCCGCCATCCTGTCCGCCGTCATCTTCAACGCGCTGATCATCGTCGCGCTGATCCCGCTGGCCCTGCGCGGCGTGCGGTACACGCCGGCCGGCGCGAGCGCGATGTTGCGCCGCAACCTCTACGTCTACGGCCTGGGCGGCATCGTGCTGCCGTTCGTCGGCATCAAGGCCATCGACCTGGTCATCCAGTTCATCCCCGGAGTGCGGTAACCATGCGTGCTGTCATCACCACCGTGCGGACCGCGTCGGCCGCCCTGCGGATGCTCGTCGTCTTCACCGTCCTGCTCGGCATCGGGTACCCGTTGCTGATCACCGGCGTGTCCCAGCTGCCCGGGCTGCGGTCGCACGCCGACGGCTCGCCGGTGCGCCGCGACGGGCAGGTCGTCGGATCACAACAGCTCGGGCAGGCGTTCACCGACGCCAAGGGCCGGCCACTGCCGCAGTACTTCCAGTCGCGTCCGTCGGCGGCGGGCGCCGGGTACGACCCCACCGCCAGCGGCGCCAGCAACCTCGGCCCGGAATCGATCGTCGACACGCTGCCGGACCCGAAGCATCCGTCGGACACAGGCACGCAGGGTCTGCTCACCCAGGTGTGCGCGCGCAGCCTTGCGGTCGGCCGCTTCGACGGCGTCGACGGCGCGCGCCCGTACTGCACCGCGAGCGGCGTCGGCGCGGTGCTGGCGGTGTTCTGGTCCGGCCCCGGCTACCACGGTCACGTCACGCGGGTGGTCAGCGTCAACCAGGCCTGCCCGGCTCCGCCGTTCCGCAGCACCTATCGGGGGCTGAGCGTGCAGTGCGGGCGGTACGGCCAGGACTACGCGCGCGGCCAGTTCGTCGCGATCCGCGGGCGTGCCCCGGCACATCCCGCCGTGCCGAGCGACGCCGTCACCGCGTCCGGCTCCGGGCTCGACCCGGACATCAGCCCGGCGTACGCGCGCATCCAGGTGTCGCGGGTGGCCCGCGCGCGCGGCGTCTCCGTCGCACAGGTCGCCGCGCTGGTGCGCCGCTACCGTGACGGGCGCGCCCTCGAGTTCCTGGGCGAGCCGACGGTCGACGTGCTGGCGCTCAACCTGGCCCTGGACCGCCGCTACCCGTACCGGGGGCGTTAGGAGATGGCCACCGGAGCCAGGGGCAGCCTGCGCATCTACCTCGGCTGCGCGCCGGGGGTCGGCAAGACCTTCGCGATGCTCGACGAGGGGCACCGGCGCGCCGAGCGGGGCACCGACGTGGTCGTGGCCTATGTCGAGACCCACGGGCGCGAACGCACCGCACGCAAGCTCGACGGGCTGCCGGTCGTTCCCCGGCGCACTGTGGTGCACCGGGGCGCGGGCCTCGAGGAACTCGATCTGCCGGCCGTGCTGGCGCGCCGTCCCGGCCTGGCACTGGTCGACGAGCTCGCGCACACCAACGCTCCCGGTGTCGAACACGACAAGCGTTGGCAGGACGTCGAGGCGCTCCTGGAGGCCGGGATCGACGTCATCAGCACGGTGAACGTGCAGCACCTGGAGTCGCTCAACGACGTCGTGCAGGCCATCACCGGGGTGCCGCAGCGCGAGACCGTGCCGGACGCGGTCGTCCGTGCCGCCGAGCAGGTCGAGCTCGTCGACATGACGCCGGAGGCACTGCGCAGGCGGATGGCGCACGGCAACATCTACCCACCCGAGCGCGTCGACGCAGCGCTCGCCAACTACTTCCGTCCCGGCAACCTGACGGCGTTGCGCGAGCTCGCCCTGCTCTGGCTCGCCGACAGCGTCGAGGACGGCCTGCGTCGTTACCGCGAGCAGCACGGCATCGCCGCCACCTGGGAGACGCGCGAACGGGTCGTCGTCGCGCTGACCGGTGGGCCGGAGGGTGAGACCTTGATCCGCCGGGCCGCGCGCATCGCCGCGCGCGCGAGCGGCGGCGACCTGCTCGCCGTGCACGTCACCCGCGCGGACGGGCTGCCCGGCTCGAGCGTCGCGCTGCTGGAGAAACAGCGGCTGCTGGTGGAGTCGCTGAGCGGCAGCTACCACTCCGTTGCCGGCGACAGCATTCCGGACGCGATCCTCGAGTTCGCTCGCGCCAACAACGCGACGCAGATCGTCATCGGCGCGAGCCGCCGCAACCCCGTCCTGGCCGGGATCACCGGGCCGGGCACCGGCATGACGATCACCCGCATCTCCGGCAGCATCGACGTGCACGTCATCAGCCACGACTACGTCGGCAAGGGGCGTGCCCTGCCCCGGCTCAGCAGCGGCCTGACCGCGCGGCGGCGGTTGACGGGGCTCGTCGTCGGCGCGCTGCTGCTGGCTGCGCTGACCCCGGTGTGTGCAGCCACGCGCGGGCAACTCGGGTTGAGCAGTGACCTGCTTCTGTTCCTGGTCGTCGTCGTCACTGCGGCGCTGATCGGCGGCTTCCTACCGGCGTTCGTCATCGCCGTCGCGGGCAGCCTGCTGCTCAACTACTACTTCGTGAAGCCGTTCTACACGCTGACGATCAGCGCGCCGGAGAACGTGCTCGCGCTCGTGGTGTTCGTCGTCATCGCCTCGGCCGTGTCGCGGGTCGTCGACGTCGCAGCGCGGCGCAGCACCGAAGCGGCGCGGTCCAACGCCGAGGCGGAGATCCTCGCGACGCTCGCCGGCAGCCTGCTGCGTGGCGAGCAAGCTCTCCCGGCGCTGCTCGATCGCGTGCGCGAGACCTTCGGTGCCGCCAGCGTGACGCTGCTGCAGCGCGACAGCGCGGCGCCGACCAGCCAGCTCACCCGGACCCGGATCCGCGCACCCCGACCGCGGGGCGGGACTGCGCGGCACCTGGAATTGCGTGGCCGTCACCGGCGACGAGCCGTGCCTGCGCCCCGAGGACGGCGACGTCGAGGTCCCGGTCGGTGCCGACCTGAAGCTCGCGCTGCGCGGCCGGGTGCTCGCCGCGAGCGACCAACGACTGCTCGGCGCCTTCGCCACGCAGGTGGCGGTCGCCTACCACCAGCGGCTGCTGGCCGATGCTGCCGCGGCCGCGATCCCGCTCGCCGAGACGGACCGGATGCGCTCGGCACTGCTCAACGCGGTCAGCCATGATCTGCGGACGCCGCTCGCCTCGGCGAAGGCGGCGGTGTCCGGGCTGCGCAGCAACGAAGTGCACTGGACCGACGACGACCGGCAGGAGCTACTGGCGCACGCCGACGACGCGCTCGACCGACTGACCGATCTCGTGACCAACCTGCTCGACCTTTCCCGGGTGGAGGCCGGGGTGCTGCCGGTGGCCGTCGACACCGTCGGCGTCGACGACGTCGTCAGCCGCGCGCTGGAGCATCTCGTCGTCGGCCGGGAGCCCGCAGGCCGGGTCGACGTCGACATCCCCACCGGGCTGTCCGCGGTGCGCGCCGACGCGGGACTGCTGGAACGGGTCATCGCGAATCTCGTCGACAACGCGATCCGCCACGCCCCGCCCGGGCGAGCGGTGCGCGTCGCCGCGAGCACGCACCACGACGTCGTCGAGATCCGGGTCATCGATCACGGGCCGGGCATCCCGCGCGCCGACCGCGACGCCGTCTTCGCGCCGTTCCAACGACGCGACGACCACGGCACCAGCACCGGCGCGGGAGTGGGTCTCGGCCTCGCCATCGCCCGCAGCTTCACCACCGCGATGCACGGCGAACTCGACCTGGACGACACTCCCGGCGGCGGCCTGACGGCCGTCGTGGCTCTGCCCGTCGACGCCGCGGCGGGCAGGACGTGACCGCGCTGCCGCACGTCCTGATCGTCGACGACGAGCCGCTGCTGCTGCGCACGCTGGCATTGAACCTGGCCGGCCGCGGCTACCGGGTCAGCACAGCAGCCACCGGCGCTTCGGCACTGGAATCGGCGGACACGCTGGCGCCGGGGCTGATCGTGCTCGACCTCGGGCTCCCGGACATCGACGGGCAGAGCGTCCTGCGCCAGCTGCGCGCCCGCAGCGACCCCGTCCCGGTGCTCGTGCTCTCGGCCCGGCACGGCAGCGCTGACAAGATCGCCGCGCTGGACGAGGGCGCCAACGACTACGTGACGAAACCCTTCGACATGAACGAGCTGGCCGCGCGGCTGCGCGCGATGTCCCGCGGGCCGACCGCTGCGCGGACGCTGCGCGTCGTGCACCTCGGCGATGTCCACGTCGACCTCGCCGACCGCCTCGTGCGCCGCGAGGGCGAGGACACGGTGATCCGGCTGACCCCGACCGAGTGGCGGATGCTGGAGACGTTGCTGACCCGGCCCGGGATGCTCGTGACGCCGGCGCAACTGCTCACCGCCATGCGCGGGGACCCGGCGCACACCGAACGCAGCTACCTGCGCATCTACGTGCAACAACTGCGCCGCAAGCTCGAGCACGACGCCGCGCGGCCACGCTTTCTGCTCACCGAGACCGGCCTCGGGTACCGCTACCAGCCGTGACGGCGTTGGCCTGCACGGGCACCGGGGATACGATCGAGTGCGAGCCCGCTCCGTAGTTGGAGTCGGCTCAGACGGCGTCGAAGGTTGAACACCCAGCTGACGACGGAAAGGCCACGGTAGTGGCCACGTGTCGGGCCCAGACCCTGCCTGACCCGTCCGTTCTTCCGCCGCCGGTGTGCCTCACGGCCGTGGCTCTCGACGACGGGACCTCCGATGGCCACCTCCGTGCGTGCACCGCTGGACGGGCGGTGGCCGGTGCTGCTGCATCGCATCTGCGAGCGCTGCGTGACGCTGCTGGCCGTCGACGACGCGTCGATCGGGATCGTTGTCGGCCCCGACCAGTTGCTGCCCGGGGTGGCGCACGGTCGCATCGGCGCCGAACTGGCCGAATACGCAGTAACCGTCGGCGAGGGCCCCCAGGTCGACGCGGTGCACGCGCACGCCACGGTCGACGTCGTCGACCTGCAGGCCGACGAGGCGCGCGCCCGCTGGCCGGCCTGGGCGCCGGCCGCCACCGAGGCCGGTATCCGCGCCGTGAGTGCCGTCCCGATCGAAGCCGGCGCCATCACCGCCGGCGTGCTGACGCTCTATGCGACATCGTCGAGGCCGCTGGACCCGCGACGCTCCCCCGCCGGCCACGCGTTGCTCGATGCCGCACTGCTCGGGCTGCTCGATCTCGCCGTGGCCGCCGACGATGCCGTCGACGGCGGCGAACCGGCCGGGCGCGGCGCGGAGCTCGACTCCTTGTTGCGCAGCGAGGTTCACCAGGCCGCCGGCATGGTCATGGTGCAGGCCGGACTGCCGATCGACGAAGCACTGGCACGGCTGCGGGCCCATGCGTTCGCCACCGGGCTCGGCCTGGCACAGGTCGCGACAGACGTGGTCGCGGGGCGCCTGCGCTTTGACGACGACGGGAAACCAGCACAATGACAGCAGCAGGACGGCATCAAGCAGGAAGGCAAGCGCCCGATGAACACCGATGACATCGTCGCCCGCGAATCGTTGCTCGCGGACACCTTCGTGGGACTCGCGGACACCCTCGTGCGCGACTTCGACGTCGCCGACCTGTTCGACCGCCTCACGGCAGCGTGCGTCGAACTGCTCGGCGCCGCCACAGCCGGGCTGATGCTCGCTTACCCGCCCGGGCGCCTGCAACTGGTCACGTCGTCGAGCGCCGCCATGCGCACGCTCGAGGAGTTCGAGGTCAGTTCCGGCGAGGGGCCCTGCATGGACGCCTATGCGCATCGACGTCCGGTGTCGATCGACCTGCGCGTCCAGGCGGCGAGAGACGCTTGGCCGCAGTTCACCGCTCACGCGCTCGAGGCCGGCTTCACCGGTGTGCAGGCGTTGCCGATGCGGCTGCGCAACGAGACCGTCGGGGCGTTGAACCTTTTTCACACCGGGGAGCGGCGCTTCGGCGAGCACGACACGGCGCTGGCCCAGGCGCTCGCCGACGTCGCGACGATCGCGATCCTGCAGCATCGTTCGCTGACCACGAGCCAGGACCTAGCCGGCCAGCTGCAGGTGGCGCTCAACGACCGCATCGTCATCGAACAGGTCAAAGGACTGCTCGCCGAACGCGGGCGGGTCGGCGTCGACACCGCCTTCAGCCTGCTGCGCGACTACTGCCGCACGGCCCGGCTGCCGCTGACGCGCACCGCGCGCGAACTGATCAGCGGCGAACGCGACCCGGACGACATCCTGCGCGCCCGCTTCCCGCAGCCGCCCAACGACTGAGGGCTGCGCGCTCAGCGGCCGCCGCCCGGCGAGCGTCTCGTCGACGACAGACCCGTTGGTGCCGGCGGGGTGTCCGGGTGCAGTGTGCCGTGCACGCTGGCGTGCAGCGTCGACGTGCTGTTCGACGCCGGACCGCTCGATCGCGGCGCCGCCGCACTCCCCGACGGCGTGGCAGTGGCGGACGTGCTTGCGGTGCCGGTCGACGACGCCGTCGTCGACGGCGTGCCGCTGCTGCTCTTCCCCGAACCCGGGGACCCGCCCGAGCCGCCGCTGCCCGGCGCGCCGGACGTCGGTGCGACGTGGTGCGGGCGCACGTGTTCGCCGGGCAGGTGCCCGGTCGCACCGGCGACCACCGTGCCGCCGACCGCGGCCGCGACCAACGACACGGCAGCGATTTTGGTGGTGAGCGTCGCCGCCGCGATGCGCGCAACCAGCCGGCCGCGGTGCCGGGGAGCTTGCTCGACGCCCGCCTGGCGCAGCACGGTCAGGGGTTGCTCCATGCCGGTCAATTCGTGCGCGTGGCCGGGGGCCGCGGCAGCGTCGAGCAGTTCACCGAGCGCGTCACGGCCGGCGTCGCCCGGGCGCGGTTCGCCGGCGGGTGGCCTAGTCACGATGACCTGCCAGCCCTTGCCGCGCACCGAGTTGTGCGGCGAGATGTTGCAGTCCGCGATGCGCGGCGACGCGCACGGCACCGGGACGGCACCCGAGGATCTTGGCTGCGGCAACCGGATCCAACCCGAACACGGCACGCAACAGGACGGCCTCCGCCTGGCGTTGCGGCAACGTCGCGATCAACGCGATCGCGCGCTCGGTCGAGATCGTCTCGTCCGCGGCGGCGGCCGTGTCGTCCGGTCCGGGACGGTCGACCACTGCTGCGAGGTCATCGGTGTGCGCCGGACGGCGGCCGGCCGCGCGGATGTGGTCCATGGACCGGTTACGCACGATGCGCGCCGTCCAGGCCCGCAGCTCGTTGAGGCCACCGCTGAAGCGAGGGAGGTCGCGCGCGATCTGCAACCAGGATTCGCTGACGACATCCTCTGCTTCCTGGCCGACGAGGACGGCCGCGTAACGCAGCAAGCGTGGGTTGATGTCGCGGTAGAGCCGGGCGAACGCTTCGTCGTCGCCGTGCAGCGCCGCAGCGATGCACGCGTCCGTCGCGAGGTCGACGGTGTCGCGCGACGAATCGCCGGCCGCCGCACGTCGCACGCGCCGGTCGCTCGCCCCGAACGGCTCATCGGGGCCGTTGGAGCTACCTGTCGCGCCGCGTCGAGTGCTCAGCACCACGAGTACCTACGACCTGCTCATGAGCGGCTTCACCTGCGTCCTTCGGCAACGAGAAACGGGTTCGCACGCTACGTCCCCTTTTGGGTAGCGCCCACGGACACGATCTCGTTACAGCCGACAACCTAAGCGGTTCAGCGCCGTTATACCGGGTCGGGGCCGGGTATCGGAGTGCGCATGGACATCGTCATCACGAGCGCGGCGATCTGCCTCGCCGGTGCGGGGGCGGGTGAATTCGTCCGGGCGTACCTGCGCCGGGCGCTCGCCGCTCCGGCGCGCACCGACAGAATGAAGGAGGCAACATGAGGATCGGTTCAAGTCTGTTCCTGATCGCCCTCGGGGCGGTGCTGAAGTTCGCCATCACCAAGCACGTCAACGGTGTCGATCTGTCGACCATCGGCATCGTGCTGATGATCGTCGGCGCACTGGGTCTGCTGATCTCGTTGATCCTGCTCACCACGCGTCGGCGCACCGACGTCGTCCACCACGCGGACGGCGCCAGTTACGTCGAGCCGCCGCCACGGGTCGATCCCCGGTACTGACCGCGCGATCCGCCACCGCACTGTCCCCGTCCCCCGCGGGGATACCTCTGATGGGAGTACCTCATGATATTGCTCGGTGTCATCCTGCTGATCATCGGTTTCATCGCCAAGATCGCCATCGTCTGGACGATCGGCATCATCCTCGTGGTCGTGGGCGCGATCCTCGCCCTGCTCGGCATGGCCGGGCGTGAGGTGGCGGGGCGTCGACACTGGTACTGATCGAACCGGCTGAGGAGCCGGGGCAGCCCAAGGACCGTCCGCACCGGCCCGGTCCCGGCGATGTGCTCGGCGGTCGGTACCGCTTGATCACGTCGCTGGGATCGGGAGCAACCGCCGAGGTATGGCGGGCCTGTGACACGCGGCTCGCTCGCGACGTCGCTGTCAAGATCTTCGACGAGCTGCGGGTACTGCCCGACGGCGCAGACCGGCGGATGATCGAGATGCGGTTGCTGGCCGGTGTTGCCGGGCCCGGCATCGTGACGATCTACGACGCCCAGTCGCCGATCGACTCGGCCGGTGACCTGTCGTTCCTGGTGATGGAACTCGTCGACGGTCAGACGCTCGGCGACCGGCTTCGCGAAGGGCCGCTGCCTTCGGCGACGACCGCCGACATCGGCGCGCAGCTGGCCGACACCCTCGCGCACGTGCACGAGCGCAGGGTCGTGCATCGCGACATCAAACCGGCGAACATCCTGCTCGCCCGATCAGATACCGGCTTGTGCGTGAAGCTCACCGACTTCGGTATCGCGCGCTTGCTCGACGACTCCGGCCTGACCGCCGAGGGGCTGACCCTCGGCACGGCCAACTACCTCAGCCCTGAGCAGGCGACCGGCGGCGAGATCGGCCCGGCCTGCGACGTATTCGCACTCGGACTGGTGCTGATCGAATGCCTGACCGGCGTCAAGGCCTACCCGGGTCACGGCATCGAAGCCGCGATCGCTCGGCTGCACCGACCGCCGCACCTGCCCGACCGCATGCCGGCGCCGTGGCGCGAGCTGTTGTCGTCGATGACGGCGTACGCGCCGCAGGACCGGCCGGCGACGACCGAGGTGGCCCGCGCGCTGCGTGACATGCATGTCGAGCTCGCGGCACGGGAGCAGGGGCCGGAGCGCACGGCGCCACTGCCCGCGCAGCCACCCGCCGGACGGCGCCGCCGCCGGGCGCTGTGGCTCGGCGGATCGGCGGCCGCAGCAGCCCTGGCGGCACTGGCGGCCCTGCTCGTCGTCGCATCGACCACCGGCCAATCACCCGCCGCACCGCAGGTGTCGACACCCAGCGGCGAAGGGGTACCGGTAGACGCCGACGCGAACAGCGGCCAACCCGCCCGGGTGACGCCGCAGACGACGCGAGCACGCGTCGGCGCGTCGACGGTCGCCACGATGGGCACCACGACGAGCACCTCGCCTTCCGCCCGGGCCGCGGTGCCCGGCATCCGGACCGCTGTCGCGCGCACCGCCGTGCACGCGCCCCCCGGGCGGAAGAAGAAGAAAAAGGTGGGACCCCCGGCGAAACCCGGCGGCCCACCGGCCGGACACCGGCACCACCGCCTCGCGGGAAGAATCCCTAACGAACTGGTTCTCCCCTGACGACGGACGGTGCGCCACGATGAAACAACAGATGAGGGGCGCCGCTCGCGCGGCGATCGTTCTTGCGACGCTGGTGCTGATGGTCCCGGCCTGCACCTCGTCGTCCGGGGCGCACCGGCCGGCCCCGACCTCCGCACCGTCGACAGCGACGCCGGCGTCGACAACAGCCAGCGCATCGTCGGACAGCGGCTCGTCGGCACCGGCCGCGCCGGCAGCCGGGAGCGCACCCGCCCACGTCGTGATCGTCATGGAGGAGAACCACTCCGCGGCGGAGGTCCTGGGCAACCCGCAGGCGCCGTACCTGAACCGTCTCGCCGCCGAGGGCGACGACCTCACCGATTTCCGGGCCATCACGCACCCGAGCCAGCCCAACTACGTGGCGCTGTTCTCCGGGAGCACGCACGGGCTGGACAGTGATTCGTGCCCGCACTCGTTCGCCGGCCCAAATCTCGGCAGCGAGCTGCGCGCCGCTCACCGATCCTTCGTCGGGTACGCCGAGGACCTCCCGCACGTCGGCTCCCTCGCCTGCACCGCGGGCGAGTACGCCCGCAAGCACGCGCCGTGGACCAACTTCGGCAACCTGCCGCCGAACAGCAACCAGCCGCTGACCGCCTGGCCCGCGGACTTCGCCAGGTTGCCGACCCTGTCGTTCGTCATTCCCAATCTCGAGCACGACATGCACGACGGCACCGTGCGCCAGGCCGACCGGTGGATGCAGCAGCATCTGAGTTCCTACGTCGCGTGGGCGCAGCACCACGACAGCCTGCTGATCGTCACGTGGGACGAGGACGACCGCAGCGAGGGCAACCGCATCCCGACCTTCGCCGTGGGTCAGGGCGTCCGGGCCGGCCGGGACCGGGTCCCGGCGGATCTGTATTCGCTGTCGCGCACCATCGAGGCGTGGTACCACTTGCCGACGCTCGGGCAGACGGCGCGCCACGGCGCGATCGCCTCGTTGTCGAGCGGACGCTGACCGGCCGGCGCTGAGCGCGCCGCGCAGGCAGCTACCCGAGGGGAGCATCCTGGGATCCGGTGCAGACGAGCGAGAGGGTGATCGTGGACGCGGTGACGGTGCGCGGGTTGCGCAAGCGCTACGGCGACTTCGAGGCGGTCCGCGGCATCGACCTGGACATCCCGGCGGGCGAGACCTTCGGCTTCCTGGGGCCCAACGGTGCTGGCAAGTCCACCACCATCTCCATGCTGTGCACGCTCGTCACGCCGACCGGTGGCCGCGCCGCCGTGGCGGGCTACGACGTGGTCGGCGAACGCGACGACGGTCCGGCGCAACATCGGCCTGGTGTTCCAGGACACGACGCTCGACGGCTACCTCACCGCCGAGCGCAACCTGCGCCTGCACGCCGAGCTCTACGGCATCCCGCGCGAGTCGCTCGGCGCCCGGCTGGACCAGGTTCTGGAGATGGTCGGTCTCGTGGGACCGGCGGACCAGCAAGGTCGCGACGTTCTCCGGCGGCATGAAGCGCCGGCTCGAGATCGCCCGCGGCCTGATGCACTCGCCGCGGGTGCTGTTCCTCGACGAGCCGACCGTCGGACTCGACCCGCAGACCCGCAGCTCGATCTGGGCGTACATCCGCGAGCTGAAGCAGGCCGAGGACATCACCATCTTCCTCACCACGCACTACATGGACGAGGCCGAGTACTGCGACCGGATCGCGATCATGGACCACGGCGCAGCTGATCGCCCTGGACACCCCGGCAGCGCTGAAGGCGAGCGTCGGCACCGACCGCGTCCAGATCCGCGACGGACGACGACGCGGCGGCGATCCGCGACCTCGACCAGCGCTTCGGCCTCGACGCGTCCGTCGTCGAGGGCATGGTGACGTTCTCCGTCGAATCGGGCGAGCAGTTCGTGCCCCGCCTGTTCGCCGAGCTCAGCGTGGCGATCAGCTCCGTGCACGTCGCACGACCGACGCTGGACGACGTCTTCATGTCCTACACCGGCAAGACGATCCGCGACGCCGAACTGACGAGCGCACAGCGCGGGCGTCGAGCACATGCAGATGTTCCGAGGCGGAGGACGACGATGACCACCACCGCGCCACCACCCGGCGCAGCCCCGGTAGCCGGGGTACGCGTCCCCACCCGCAGTGCCGCGAGCGAACTGCGCGCCGTCCGGATCGTGTGGCAGCGCGAGCTGATCCGCTTCGGCAGCGACCGGCTGCGGATCGTGACCTCGCTGGTGCAGCCGTTCCTGTTCCTGTTCGTCCTCGGCAGCGGGTTGTCGCGGCTGACCCAGGGCTCCACCGGCGGGCTGAGCCTGCGCACCTTCCTCTACCCCGGCATCCTCGGCATGGCGGTGATGTTCACCGCGATGTTCTCCGCCGCGTCGATCGTGTGGGACCGCGAGTTCGGATTCCTGCGCGAGATGCTCGTCGCGCCGGTGCGGCGTAGCTCCATCGTCATCGGCAAGTGCCTCGGCGGCGCCTCGGTGGCCGGCATCCAGGGCCTGATCGTGATCTGCATCGCCGGGCTCGTCGGTGTCCCCTATGCGCCGACCCTGCTGCTCGGCGTGTTCGGCATCCAACTGCTGCTGGCCTTCACGATCACGTCTTTCGGGGTGATGTGCGCCGCCCGGATCAACCAGATGCAGTCCTTCATGGCACTGACCCAGATGTTCATCCTGCCGCTCTACTTCCTGTCCGGCTCGATGTTCCCCGCGTCGAACCTGCCCACCTGGCTGACGGTCCTGAACCGCATCGACCCGCTCACCTACGCCGTCGACCCATGCGGCGCATCGTGTTCGCGCACCTGCACCTGTCACCCGCCGTGCGAGCCCGCCTCGATCCCGGCGTCACCTGGGCCGGCTGGCGCGTCCCGACACTTCTCGAGGTCGTGATGATCGCAGCCATCGGCGTGGCGATGCTCTGCATCGCGATCACGCAGTTCGCCAAGACCGACTGAGAACTTCTCCACCCTCGCCTACCGCGACCCGGGCCCACGGTGCGCGAGACTCGGGCAGTGCCGCGTAACCCGCTCGACGAGGAGCTCGCACACCGGCGGGTGGCCGAGGGCGAGAACCGGATCCCGCCGGCCGTCGCCGTCCTGGCCGCAGCCGCGTTGTACGCATTGCTGCCGGAGTCATTGCTGCTCGCGCCGCGGTTCATCATCCCGGCCGTCGAAGTGGTGTTGCTGATCGCGCTGGTGGCC
Organism: uncultured Actinomycetota bacterium; assembly: GCA_963711775.1. Lineage (GTDB taxonomy): Bacteria > Actinomycetota > Actinomycetes > Mycobacteriales > Jatrophihabitantaceae > Jatrophihabitans. Next base: position 87,193 of record CAVQFH010000002.1, read on the forward strand.
ACGAATCCGCGACGCATGGTGCGCGAGACCCGGTGGTCCAGGGTCGTGTCCGCTGTCCTGTCCGCCGTCGTCGTCCTCGCGAACCTGGTCGTGCTCGGCACGCTGGTCAGCAAACTGAGCTCCTCGCACGCGGGTGGCACGTCGCTGTTGATCGCCGCGATGCAGGTCTGGCTGACCAACGTGATCGGTTTCGGCTTGCTGTTCTGGGAGCTCGACCGGGGCGGGCCGGTGGCGCGTCGCCGCCTGCGCCGGGACCGGCTGCCACCCGCCGACTGGCGCTTCTCGCAGGACGAGAACGACGACGCCGTCGTGGAGGTCGCCGCGAGCGCCAGCGCGAAGAGCGGCTGGATCCCGACGTTCGTCGACTACCTGTACCTCTCGCTCACCAACTCCAGTGCCTTCAGCCCCACCGACACGATGCCGCTGACCAGTCGCGCCAAGCTGCTGATGGGCGTCGAGGCAACGGCCGCGCTGCTGACCACCCTGCTCGTCATCGCTCGCGCGGTCGGCGCCCTCGGCGGCGGCTGACCGGCGAAATCGGTCGACTTGAGGGCAGAACACACGTCAGCTAAACTTCTGGACATCACGTCCGGAGTGGGATCCGGATATGCCGTGGGGCAGTAACCCGCGGGGGGCTCCGATGTCGTCGTTGTCGCACCCCCGAAGGGAAAGTCCTCGTGGCCCTCCACCCCAACCTCTCGGCAGCGCCGCGCCGCCGCCTCTGGATCGTGTCGCTCGCCGTCGCTGCGACGGCCGTCGCCGGCGCCGTTGCCGCCCCGGCCGCGGAGGCGAGTGGCTGGCCCGCCACGCCGAGCGGCGTGCACGTGTCCAACGCCGGCCAGACGTGGTTCACCGTCGCCGCGCGGAAGGCGGCCAACGCCACCTCGTACCGGCTGTACGCCTCGACGGTGAAGAGCGACGTCTACTACGTCAACGTCGTCCACGGCCGGCACGGCTCGGCGCGGCGCACCGTTTCCAGGCGGAGCCCGTCCCTCACGTTGTCGGGGCTGAAGTACAGCACCGCGGTGTGGTACTACCGGGTGGAGTCGCTGAAGGGTTCGCAGCATTCCTATGCCCGCATCATGTCGACCGGCCTGCGGCCAGCAACCCCGACGTCACCGCACGCCACGGCCTCGGCCCGCGGCACGTACCTCACCTGGAGCAGCGGCGGCGCCACCGGCTTCACGATCGCCCAGGCGACCAACTCGGCGATGACCTCGCACCGGCGCAACTACACGATCAGCGACACCAGCCACCAGTTCACCCCGTACGGCCTCACCAAGGGAGTGCGGTACTGGTATTCATTGCGTGCTCTGACCAACGGCATGCCGTCGCACTGGACGGGCCCGGTGTCGGTCGTCCCCGCCGCGAGCGAGACCAGCACGAGGGTGATGACCTACAACGTGCTGCACCTCATGTTCGACGGCACCAAGGAAGGCAACCAGACGGTGGCTCCGTGGTCGCAGCGTCGCGTCGCGGCCGCCTCGCTCATCAAGTCCGTCAACCCGGACATCATCGGCGTCCAGGAAGCCAACGACTGGGCCAACAGCGCCAAGACCTACCGGGAGGTGGACTCGCTGCGGGGCCAGTTGGCCACCGACCACGAGACCTACACCGTCGCCCACACCGAGGCACTGGAGAGCGAGGCCGCGTACCGGGCCAAGGGTCCGGACCAGTACCTGCGCACCGGCAACTACATCCTCTACAAGCCGTCGGTCTACAAGCCCATCGGCACCGGCGGCCACTGGCTGCTCGCGACGAAGGTGTACGCGGTGTACCAGCTGCTGCAGAACGTCAACACCGGCGCCCGGCTGCTGGTGGTCAACACCCACCTGACCCAGCCAGGCGGGCACGCCAACGACGTCGCGCGCCAGTCCGAAACGCGCAAGATGGTGAGCGACGGTTCGGCCAAGGGCGCCAGCGACGGCGCGCCCGTCACCTACCTGGGTGACTTCAACTCCAACACGAAGCAGGACACCCTGGACGGTCCGGGCAGCATCATGCGCGAGTCGCACATCGCCGACACCCGGTTGGTGGCGCAGGCGCACACCAACCCGCACTGGGACAGCGTCAACGACTACCTGCGCGCGCCGTACCACTACGACCTCTACATCGACTACATCTGGGCGACCCCGGGTGTCTCCGCGTGGCAGTGGGGTATGGCGTTGCACATGTCGCACGGGAAGTTCGTCGGCGTCATGCCGTCGGACCACAACCCCGTGTGGGCGCAGCTGCATTTCAGTTCCTGAGGCCACCGACGGCCGTTGACGGCCGCGCCGGGCCCGCTCGCCCCGGGCGAGCACGACCGGCGCGGTCGTCACCAGGTAGCATTCGCCATCATGTGCAGCGCACGTTGAGTGCCATGTGCCCGCAGCCTCTGGGTACGGCGCCTTGGTGATCATGATCTGCGGACGTGGCCTGGAGTATCGATGATGCGGCTTCGTTCGGCGACCACGCGAGGCCGCAGGGTTGCCGAATACGAGATCGCCGCCCGCCTGCGGCGCGCCCCCCTCGATCATCACGCCGTGCTGTTCGAATCCTTCGGCGGCAGCGGCATGCTGTGTAATCCCGAGGCGCTGTTCCGCACGCTGCTCGCGACGCCGGACCTGGCCCACCTGCGGTTCGTGTGGGCTCTCGCCGGCGACGGCCACTCGGGCGTGCGCGCGGAGTTCGCCGCAGAACCTCGGGTCAGTTTCGTCTCGCGCCGCTCGATCGCCTACTACCGCGAACTCGGCCGGGCCGGTTACCTGGTGAACAACGCGACGTTCCCCGCCGCCTTCGCCAAGCGGCCGGAGCAGACCTACCTCGGCACCTGGCACGGCACCCCGCTCAAGGCAATGGGCTACGACATGCCGGGCGGCGCCCTCGAATCGGCGAACGTGCTGCGCAACTTCCTCGCCACCGACTACCTGCTCGCGCCCAATGCGCAGACAGCCTCGATGTACCTCGACGCCTACCGGTTGCGGCATCTGTGGCGTGGCCGTCTCCTCGAGGCGGGGACCCCGCGGATCGACCTCCAGTTCGCCGGGGACGACAAGCGGCACCGCACCCTCGCGAGGCTTCGCGACGACGGTCTCCGCTTGCCTGAAGGCGCCCGTGTCGTCCTCTACGCGCCGACCTGGCGGGGCGTCTTCGCCGCGCCGGACGACGACCTGGACCGGTTGTGCGCGGACGTCGCCGCGATCCGCCGAGGCCTGCAGCCGGGATCGGTGGTGCTGGTCAAGGTGCACCAGCGCGTCCACCGCAAGGCGGCCGCCGACCCGCGACTCGCCGGGTTGCTCGTGCCGAACCCGGTGCCCACCAACGAGGTACTGGCGGTCACCGACGTGCTGGTGAGCGATTACTCCTCCATCACCGTCGACTTCCTGGCCACCGGCAGGCCGATCGTGCGTTACGTGCCCGACCTGGAGGATTACGTGGCCGGCCGCGGTCTGACGGTCGACCTGGCTGCGTTGCCCGGACCCGTGTGCCGCACGGTCGACGAGCTCGTCGACGCTCTCAACGGCGACCTGCGCGGCGAGGGCGCGACGCCGGCCTACACCCGCGCGCGTGACACGTTCTGCGGCCGCGAGGACGGTCACGCCACCCGCCGCGTGATCGACGCGCTGTTCCGCCAACCCCGGCAGGCGCCGGCACCGGTCCAGCCGGAGCACCGGCCCTCGATGCTCATCTACGTCGGCGCCCTGCGGACCAACGGGATCACGACGTCTGCGCTGTCGCTGCTGCAGAAGCTGGACTACGAGCACGTCGACGTGACCGTCACGTTCCCGTCCCCGCACACGGCCGATGCGCGCCGGCACGCGCAGTTGATCGACCCTCGCGCCCGCCTGTTGCCCCGGTTGGGCCCGTACAGCTGGACGCAGCGCCGCGTCACGCCGCTGCCGGTGGTCGGCGGGCGAACCCGTTTCCGCGCCGAGGCCTTCCAGCACGAACACCGGATGCACGACGAATGGCGACGCTGCTTCGGCGACGCCCGCTTCGACCACGTCGTGAACTTCGGCGGCTACTCCTCGTTCTTCACCAAACTGCTGAGCTGTGCCCCGGACGCCGTGCGCGCCACCTGGCTGCACAACGACATGCATGCCGAGATGAGCAGCCCCGGCCGCAGCCCGTGGCTGCGGGCGAACGTGCGGCGCATCACGTCGCTCTACCACACCTTCGACAGCCTGGTGTCGGTGTCACCCGAGCTCGAGGAGGTGAACCGGCAGCGCTGCGCCGCGATCGCGAGACCCGAGCAGTTCACCCACGCCCGCAACACCGTGGACGCAGCCCGCATCCGCAAATCGGCCACGGCCGAGGTCAACACGCACGCCGACGGCGCGGGTCGATCGCCGCTGGCACGCACCTTCGTCACGGTCGGGCGGATCTCCGCCGAGAAGAATCATGCCCGGTTGTTGCGCGCCTTCGCCAAGGTGCACGCCGAGGACGCGCAGACGCGGCTGACGCTGATCGGCGCCGGCCCGCTCGAGGTCGACCTGCGCACCCTGGTGGAGGACCTCGGGATCGTCGATGCGGTGCGCTTCACCGGCCGGGTGAACAACCCATACGCGATCATGGCGGCCGCGGACTGCTTCGTGCTGTCCAGTGACTACGAGGGCCAGCCGATCGTGCTGCTCGAGGCTCTCGTGCTGGGCCTGCCGATCGTGACCACCGACTTCGATGCGGTGGCCGGAGCGCTGCCGCGCGGCTGCGGCCTCGTCGTGCACCGCGATGTCGACGCCCTGGCCGACGGCATGCGGGGCATTCCTGCAGGGCGGCGTGGCCCCGACCACGTTCGACGACGAGGCGTACAACAGCGAGGCGATGGCGGAGTTCTACCGCGCCGTAGGGGTGCACATTCCCACGCTGCGCTAGCCGCACGCATCACGGGCGCTTACGCCCGAGAGCGCTGCAGATGACAGGATGAGCAGGTGTCTTTCGCCCCGCTCCTGACCCCAGGCGCCTGGCCGCCCGGCAACTCCTGGGTTCTGCGCGACTGCAAACTCGTCTACATCTCGACGACGAAGGTCGCGTGTTCGAGCTTGCGCTGGATGGTGGCCGACCTCGCGGGCGAGGACTTCGAGGCCTTCTACCGGGCGCCCGGCAACCACCAGACCCGGCTGATGACCATCCACGCGCGCCGCGACATCTGGCAGCACGCACCGCAGATCAAGAACACGCCGCCCGAGGTGCTCAGCGAGGTCTCGCGGGACAACGGGTGGTTCGTCTTCGCCGTCGTGCGCGACCCGTGGACACGCCTGTTCTCGGCCTGGCAGTCGAAGATGCTGGTGCGCCACGCGTCCTACGTCGCGGAATACGTCGACGAACCCTGGTTCCCCCGGCTGCCGAGCACGCCGGACGACGTGCTGGCCGACTGGCGCGCCTTCGTCCGGGCACGGCCGTGGGTCACCCACCCGGTGCTGCGTCGCGACCCGCATTTCATGCCGCAGGTCAAGTCCGTGCACCCGGACATCGTCAACTACACCCGCATCTACAGCCTGTCGGAGATGTCCGACCTGCAAGCCGATCTGCATGCCCACCTGGCCGGTGTCGGCCGTGACCGGCAGCTGTACCTACCCCGGGCGAACGAGAGTCCGCTCCGGATGACCCCCGAGTGTCTGCGATACCGAGACCGCGGACATCATCGAGCAGGCCTACCGGGCCGACCTCGAGGCCTTCCCCGGCCGGTGGGACGTGGAGAAGAACCGCCTCACCGAGCAACCGTGGACCGCCGACGGTGTCGGCGCCGTCATCCACCTGTGCGCCGCGAACGAGCGGATCGGTGACCTGTCCCGGGAACTGCATGCGACGTTGGCGGCCCTACGGGAGAAGCAACAACGATTCACCTGGGTGCCCGATGAGGTCCGCCCGTACCTTCGCCGTACCCGGCGCGCTGTCCGGGCGTGGGCGCGGGCGAAACGTTCCTGATCCGGATGTCCGCTGCCCGATCGCTCCACGTTCTCCCCGTCAACTGAGCAGACAGGCGCTCACTGCGCATGTCTCGCGGCGGCCGGCGCGAGCACCGACTCGCACCAGTCGCGGAAGGTGGTCCCGACGCCTTCCCCGCTTGCGGGCGGGTAGACGCCGGCTGCTTGGGCCTGGGCCATCTCGACCATGCCGTCGACGATCGCCGGGCTCGCCCCGAGCGATGCGTACTGGGCGCGGTAGTCGGCGAGCGTCGACCTGGTGGTAGGCGACCGGCCGGCCGAGCGTCTCGGACATGATCTGTGCCATCTCGCGTGGAGTGTGGTCGACAGGCTCGCGGACGGGGACGTCCTGCCTGGCCGCTCCAGGACGGGTCGGCGAGGAGCCCGGCGGCGGTGCGGGCGATGTCGGCGGTGGCCACCGCAGCGCAGCGGCGCGTCGGGGTCGGCGGCGAGCACGAACATCCCCTGGTCCCGGATCAGCTCGACCTGGTGCAGCAGGTTCTCCATGAAGAACGGCGGCTGCAGCGAGCGGTACGCGGCGCCGCTGGACTCGAGCACCTCATCCATCGCCCATGCTGCGGACAGCAGTCCCGGCCGGACCGGAGAAGCCGCGACCGAGCGAGGAGACGGCGACCAGGCGAGGTACGCCGTGGGCCCGGACGGCCGCCGCGATCGGGCGTGCGAACGCCGAGGTAGTGCTCGGTCACGTCCGGGGCCCTGAAGTTCGGGGGCACGAGCACGAACAGCGCATCGGCGCCGGTCAGCGCCGTCGTCGAGCACGGCTGGGTCGGCGTGCGAGCCGGCGACGACCTCGGCGTGCTCGCGCAGGGCCTCGGTCAGGCGGGAGGGGTCGCGGGCGATCAGGCGCAGCGGTGCCCGGCGGCGCGAAGGGACTCGGCGACGGCGGCGCCGATGGTGCCCGTGGGAGTGGTGATGACGATCATGACTCCGATGGTCGCGTCGGCCTGCGCGCAGAGAAGGACCAGTTCGGACGCGATCATTACCCTGTGGGCATGAATCCCGTGGAGTCCCGGCCGCTGCGCTACTTCGTGGCCGTCGCCGAGGAACTCAACTTCGCGCGCGCCGCGGAGCGGCTCGGCATCGCCTCACCGGCCCTGTCGCGCGCGATCTCCGGGCTCGAGGCGGAGCTCGGCGTTCGGCTGCTCGAGCGCTCCACCCGCACGCGTCACGCCTCACCGAGGCAGGCGCGGCGCTGCTCACGGACGCGCGGGCGGCGCTCGCCGCGCTCGACGCCGCCGCCCTGCGTGCCCGGCGGGCGGCGGGGGTGGCCGGCGGAAAGCTGGTGCTCGCGGTGAAGGCCGACGTCGAGGGCGGGCTGCTCGAGGACGTGCTCGCGGCCTACCGCGCCGAGCACGCCGCAGTACCGATCGAGGTCATGTTCACCGGCTGGCGCGAACAACCCGGGCTGCTGCGCGCGGGCGAGGCCGACGTCGCGATCGTCGTCGAGCCGTTCGACACCGACGGGCTGGACGCCGAGCCGCTGTTGAGCGAGCCGCAGCTGCTGGCGCTGCCGACCGGGCACCCGCTCGCCGAGCGGCCCCGGCTGCGGCTGGCCGACATCGAGGCCGAGCACCAGCAGGTCGGCCCCGGCTCGCACGTCTACGTTCCGCACGGGGCGCAGCGGCCCCAGTTCGGGGACATGATGCAGATGCTGCGCCAGATCGAGCTCGGGCGGATGCTCGCGCTGTTCCCCGTCTCGCTCGCCGAGCGCAACGCCCGCCCGCAGCTGACGTGGCGCCCCGTCGACGACGCGCCGCAGGCCATCTTCGCCGTGGCCTGGCCGCAGAACTCGCAGTCGCTCGCGGTCGCCGCATTCGTGCGGGTCGCCACCGCGGTCTCGGCCGGCCGCAAGCGATCAATCACCTTTACCGCGTAGCAGCCGTCGACCTGTGCGTGGCCGAACGCGACGGAACCCGCAAGATGAACCTGTACGGCGTTCGCGAAAGGCGACACGGTTCGGTGGCCGCACATCCCGGGGGGTGACGACGTCACCAAGCGACGGTGCGGCCTCTGTGGTCGAGGTACCGGAGACCGCCTGCCGTCGATCTTCGCGGCCGTCACGGACGAGCTTGTCCGCGAAGGCTTCCGTGCCGTGATGTGGCAGGACGCCTAACGTAATGCGTAGGTGCGGATGTGGGCCAGGACGGTGTCGAGGCCGGCGCGCAGGGGTGTGGTGTTGCGGCGGGTCTGGGTGAGCAGGAGCCCGCCCTGTAGTGCGACGAGCAGCGCGAGGGCGAGGGCGTCGGTGTCGGTGTCGGGGCGCAGGTCGCCGCGGGCGCGCATGCGCGCCAGGCCGGCGCGGATCGGCGCCTCCCACCGCTCGAAGCTGGCGGCGAGATCCGCCCGGGCGTGCGGGTCGTCATCGGCGAGCTCGGCCGCGATCGATCCGATCGGGCAGCCGCCGACGCAGTGGCGCTGTTCTTGCAGGTCGATGAGCAGGTCGCGCCACCGCTCGAGCGCGGCGAAGCTGTCGAGTTCGTCGAGGACGGGTCGCTGTGCGGCCAGGATGCCGTCGGTCTGGTGAGCGATGACGGCGCGGATGAGGTCGTTCTTGTCGGTGAAGTAGTGATACATCTGCGACGCGCTGACACCGGCTCGCCGCTGGACGTCCTCGATGCCGGTGCGGGCGACACCGTGGGCGAACACCAGCTCGGCGGCGGCGGCGATGATGCGCGCCCGGGTTGCCAGGCCCTTCGCGGTGAATTTCCGGGCCGCCGGTGCGGCTCCGCGACGCGCCGGCGATCGTGCGCCTTGCGGCTTCGCCGTCGACGTCGGCTGGTGCATGCGCCAGCCTACCTCGATTTTGGAGTTGACACTCCAAAACTCTCGGAGCATAGTTTGGAGTGTTCGCTCCACTAATCGAGAGGTTCTCATGACCACCGACCTGACCGGCTCCACCGCCCTGATCACCGGCGCCACCAGCGGCATCGGCAAAGCCACCGCCGACCAGCTGGCCGCCCTCGGCGCGCACGTCATCGTGTCCGGCCGGGACAAGACGCGCGGCGACGCCGTCGTCGCCGGTATCCGCGCCGCCGGCGGGACCGCGGACTTCGTCGCCGCCGACCTGGGCGACGAGGACAGCGTGCGCGAACTCGCCGCCCGTGCCGCCGAGGCGGGCGGCGGCCACGTCGACATCCTCGTCAACAGCGGCGGCATCTTCCCCTTCGGCGCCACCGCCGACACCCCGGCCGATCAGATCGACGAGGTCTTCGCCGTCAACGTCAAGGCGCCCTACCTGCTCGTGGCCGCGCTCGCCCCCGCGATGGCCGAACGCGGCCACGGCGCGATCGTCAACGTCACGACCATGGTCGCGGAGTTCGGCATGAACGGGATGGGCCTCTACGGCTCGAGCAAGGCCGCCCTCGTGCTGCTGACCAAATCCTGGGCTGCCGAGTTCGGCCCGGCCGGCGTTCGCGTCAACGCCGTGAGCCCCGGCCCGACCCGCACCGAAGGCACCGCCGCCATGGGCGACGCACTGGACCACTTGGCCGCCGGA
>CAVQFH010000003.1:0-151506 GCA_963711775.1 uncultured Actinomycetota bacterium
GAGCTCCAGGAACTCCTCGGCAGTGCGCCGCGGGTTGCGCACGTTGAGCGTCCGGCTGCTTGTTCTGGCGCTCGAAATAAGCGGCCAGCATGGCGATGCAGGCCTCGGGGCCGCTGCGTAGAACAACCTCCCCAGCTCCGGGAAACCGCCGGCTCTCGGCGACCACGGTGCGATGCAGCTCGATGGTCTCGCGCGCGAACAGGATCGCCATCATCTTGCGCGCGAAGCCGCGCAACGCCTCGTCCGGCTCGCGCTCGAGCATCTCGCTCGAGCTCCTCGTCGACGATCCGCCCGCACAACTCGGCGATGACGCCTGCGAACAGGCTCCTCCTTGCTGCGGAAATAGCGGTAGACCGTCATCTTCGAGACGCCGGCGGCCGCCGCGACCTCGTCCATGTTGGCCCCTCGAAGCCATGCCGGAGAAAGACCTCCTTCGCGCCGCCGATGATGCTTGTCGCGCCTGGCGTCGAAACGCGCGCCGCGACCGCCGACGCACCGGAAGCCCTCACCGCGCGCTCCTTGCCCCAAATGATACTATGCAGTATCGTTCCTAAACTGGATCAACCGACGATACGGCCGGGTCATGGGAGCCATGGCGATGACGACAACATCACCACCGCCATCACGCACGATCTTTCGCGCAGTGCGTCGCGCCCGGCCGCGTTCACCGGGAGCTCTACACCGATCCCGCGATTTTCGACCTGGAGATGGAGCGCATCTTCGGCGCGCGCCTGGGTCTATATCGGCCACGAGAGCCAGGTCAAGAATCCGGCGACTATTTCGCCACCCACATGGGGCGCAAGCCGGTGGTGATGGTGCGCGACATGGACGGCAAGGTGCGCGTCATCCACAACCAGTGCGCCCATCGCGGCGCCATGGTGGTGGCGACCGAGAAGGGCAACGCGCCGGAATTCACCTGCTGCTACCACGGCTGGACCTATCACCTCGACGGCAAGCTGAAGGCGGTGCCGCTCAACCACGGCTATCCGCGCGACTTCGATCCAAGCAATCCGAAGACCGCGATGCGGCAGGTGCCGCGCGTCGACGAGCTATCGCGGCTTCGTGTTCGCCAGCGGCGCGAGCGACGGCCCGAGCCTCGACGAGACGCTCGGCCACATGACGACGTCGCTCGACGACCTGGTCGACCGCGCGCCCGGATGGCGAGATCGAGGTCGCCGGCGGCGTGTTCCGGCACGCCTATGACGGCAACTGGAAGGTCTATTTCGAGAACCTGTGCGACGCCGCGCATCCGCTGTTCGTGCACCGCTCCTCGATCGAGGCCGCGCAGCAGCAGTCCGACGACGTCCACTCCGACGGCTCCGGCGAGATCGCCATCCGCCAGATGCGGCAGAACGGAGCGCCTTACAGCTTCTGGGAAATCCAGGTCGGCATCTGGACCTATCCCAACGGCCACAGCTATCTCGGCGATTACCACGACGATTCCAAGCTGGTCGCCGCGATGGAGGACCCGGTGTTCCGCGACTACATCGCGGCGCTCGAAAAGAAGAAGGGCAAGGCGGAGACCAAGCGCATCCTCGAAGTGCGGCGCTGGAACCCAACATCTATCCGAACGTCTCGTTGATGAGCCAGTTCCAGCAGTTGCGCGTCGTGCATCCGATCGCGGTCAACCGCACCGTCGTCCACACCTACAATTTCCGGCTCAAGGGCGCGCCCGAGCAGATGTTCCGCAACACCATCAGCTTCGCCAACATCGTCAACGGCACCGGCTCGCTGGTGCTGACCGACGATCTCGAGATCTACAACCGCATCGGCATCGGGCTGTCGAGCGAGGGCGCCGAGTGGCTGCAGGTCGGCCGCGGCTATCACAGCGACGTGCCGCGACGAGCACGGCGGCCTGCGCGGCAAGAACTCGACCAGCGAAGTCTATATCCGCAACATGTTCGACGCCTGGCTCGGCTACATGACCGACGGCAGGCGAGCGGCGCGCGCCGCGTCATAAGCGCCGCATCGCGCATGGCCAAGACGAGAACGCAAGGGCCCAGAGCCGAAGACCGCAGCCCCGGCCGGCGGCGCATCGCTGACGTCGCGCAGCCGCGCCACGCCGCCGCGTCCGACCCGCTCGACCTCAGCGCTGCGAGCATTCCTGCTGCACGAGGCGCGGCTGCTCGACGAGGCCAGATTCGACGAATGGCTTGCGCTGTTCACCGCCGAAGGCTGGTACTGGGTGCCGAGCGAGCCGGACCAGGACAATCCGCACGACACCGTCTCGCTGATGTATGACGACCGGCGACTGCTGGAGACGCGCGTGCGCCGGCTCGCGAGCCCGCGCATCTATTCGCAGGAGCCGCGCTCGCGCACCAGCCGGATCGTCACCAATGTGACGATCGAGGAGCAGCCGCGACCGGCGCCTGCACCGTGCGCTCCAAATTCGTGATGATCGAATATCGGCGCGAGAGCCAGCGGCTGTTCGCCGGCACCGCGTTCCACCGGCTGGTGCAGGCCGACGGCGGCATCCGCATCGCCTGGAAGCGCGTCGACCTCGTCAATTGCGACGCGCCACTCGACGGGATCGTCGTGCCGTTCTGACAGGACCGCGGGTGACAGACTGACAAGAGTTGCGATTTCAGCCATCGCCCCGATGGTGCCTTACGATGGAAACCCGATGATGATCTGGCGGTCCCTGTTCCGGACGCTCACGCTTGCCACCCTGCTTTTGTCTGCGACAGCGGGCGAGCACGCTCGCAGCGACGACTTCCCTGCCCGCAACATCACCATCATTGTCTCGCAGGCCGTCGGCGGCGGAAACGATATCCTGGCACGGCTGTTCGCCGAGCGGCTGCAGGCACGGCTCGGCAAGCCCGTAGTGGTTGAGAACCGGGTTGGCGCCGGCGGAATGATCGGCGCGACCGCAGGCGCCAGGGCCGCGCCGGACGGCTACACGGCTGCTGCTCACCAATGCCGACACCATGAACCAATTCATCCACCGCAATGTCACGTTTGACGTTCGACGAGACTTCGCCCCGATATCCCTCCTGGCCACCGCCCCGCTCATGCTGCTCACCAATGGCACCATCCCGGTGCGGACATTCGCGGACCTGATCAGACGCGCCCGCGCCGAGCCGAACGCGCTGAGTTAGGCACGCCCGGCGTGGGCACGCCGCATCACATCTCAGGTGAGATGATGCAGAAGGCCGGACAGTTCCGTTTGACCCACGTGACCTACCGCGGAACGCGCAGTCGCTCAACGACCTGCTGTCCGGGCAAATCCGACTTCATCATTGCAACCACGATCTCGGTGATGCCGCATCTGCAAGCCGGCAAGGTGCAGCCCATCGTCACCGCCGACCAGAAGCGCTCGTCCGTATTGCCTGATGTGCCGACGTTGGAGGAAAGCGGGTATCCCGGCTTCGACGTGGAGTCGGTCGCCGGCCTGGTCGCTCCCGCCGGAACCCCGGCCGCGATCATCGCGCGGCTGAACCAGGAAATTCAGATGGCAGGCCAGGAGGCGGAGCTTCGCGAAGAACTCATCATGCTCGGCTACGATGTGGCCGTGGGCACCACCGACGATTTCAGACGGAAGATCGACGCCGATGCGCAGAAATACGAAAAGCTGATCCCCGAACTGGGACTTGCGGGCAACTAGAGCACTCGCCGCAGGTCGGGCCGGCGCCGCCCGCGCGTGGAGTTACTCCGGCCCGGCATATTTGCCGGCGGTGGCGGGAAACATCGACTTCACGATCTTGAACTTCGAGATGTCGGCGGTGCCGTCCATGTGCAGGAAGATGGCGGCGTCGCGGAACAGCTTCTCGACGCCGAAGTCCAGCATCATGCCGTTGCCGCCATGCAGCTCGACCGCATGGTGGCGACTTTCAGGATCTCCTCCGACGCAAACAGCTTGGCCATGTTGCACAGCGCGTCGGCATCGGCGCCTTCGGCGTCGACGGCGCGGCGGCGCGATCGAGCAGCGCGCGCATCGCCTCGAGCTTGGTCGCCATGTCGGCGAGGCGCAGCGCCACCGCCTGATGCTTGATCAGGATACGGCCGCCCTGCACGTAATTCTGCACATAGTCGGACGTGACCTCGAAGGCGCGCACGCCGACGCCGAGGTTCTTCGCCGCCTGGATGATCTTACCGGGCGGAAATAGACGCCGGCGCGGCCGAGCGCATCGTTCTCGACCAGCAGATGATCCTCCGGCACGCGCATGTCCTCGAACACGAGTTCGCCGTTGTTCATGAAGCGGCAGCCGAGCGTCTCGTTGCAGCGCGCGACGGTGAGCCCCGGCGTGTCGCGCGGCACCAGGAATGACGACGTGCCCTGCAGCATGCCGGCCTTCGGATTGGTGTTGGCGTAGACCACGTAAAGGCCGGCGTCGTAGCCGTTGGAGATGAACTGCTTGCGGCCGTTGATGACCCACTCGCCGTTCTGCTTGACGGCGCGGGTCTGCATCGCCGCTTCCGGCACATTGTAGGGCAGCCAGCGGTCGGAGGCGCCGCGCGGTTCGGTCAGGCAATGCGCGAGGAGGAATTGCGGGTCGTCGACGATGCGCGGGAACCAGCGCTCCTGCAGGTGGCGCGGCGCGAGGTTGCGCAGCAGCACCGAGACCTTCCAGATCTGCACCAGCTTGTCGGACAGACCGGAATCGCCGCGCGCGATCTCCTCGGCGATGATCGCGAAGGTCTGCGCTTCCGTGCCCTTCTCCAGCTCGACGCCGCCGAATTCCTCCGGCACGCCGAGCGTGCGGATGCCGATCTTCTGCGCGCCTCGAGGATTTCCGGCGGCAGCCGGTTCTCCGGGCGTCATGTCCCATTCGCGCTGCCAGTTGCCGCGGATGAACGGAATCACCACGTCGTCGACGAAGTCGCGGCACGATTGCCGCATCAGGCGTTGTTCTTCGGACAGTTGGGACATCTTTGCGTTTTCCTTCGGGCCCGCGATGGGACGTTTCATCGGTCGGACGGCTTGCGCGGCTTGCGCTCTACGCCGGTGGAATGCTGCTCCGCGCGTAGGCGAGCTCGCCCGGCCGTGTCGGGTTACGCGCGACACGAAGACCCGGCCAGCGTCACGGCAGTGCGGGCCGCGCTGCTCCGAACTGCCTGTTCGGCGGCGCTGATGGCTATGCGGCCTTCCGGCTGGCGAGAAATTCGCCCATGCGGTCGAGGGCGCGCAGAATGTTCTCGGTCGAATTGGCATAGCTGAGCCGCACATAACCCTCCCCCAGAATGCCGAAGTCGGGACCGCCGATGATGGCGACACCGGCGTCCTCCAGCAGCGAGGTGGCGAGCGCCTTTGCCTTCCAGCCGGTGCGCTGGACATTGGGGAACGCATAGAACGCGCCCTTGGGGGTGACGCAGGAGACGCCGGGCAGCCTATTGAGCCCCTCCACCACGACCTTCCTGCGCTTGTCGAACTCGGCCACCATCTTGTGCACCTCGTCCTGCGGTCCCTTGAGCGCGGCGAGCCCGGCATATTGCGCCGACGCATTGACGCAGGAATGGAGATTGACCGCGAGCTTGCGGGCGTAGTCGTAGAGCTTGCCCGGCCAGATCGCATAGCCGAGGCGCCAGCCGGTCATGGCATAAGTCTTAGACCAGCCGTTGAGCAGGATCAGCCGGTCACGGATCGACGGATAGGAGAGCAGGCAGACGTGGTGCTCGCCGTCGTAGACCATGTGGTCGTAGATCTCGTCCGACATGACAGCGACGCCGGGAAATTTCTCCAGGCCCGCGACCAGCTGGTCGATCTCGCGCTTCGGCGTCACCCCGCCGGTCGGATTGGCCGGCGAGTTGACGATCAGAAGCCGCGTCTGCGGCGTGATCAGCTTGAGCGTCTCCTCGGCCGAGAATGCGAAACTGTTCTCCTCGCGGATCGGCACCGGCACGGGGCGCGCCCCGGTGTACTCGATCATGGAGCGATAGATGGGAAAGCCGGGGTCGGGATAGAGAATGTCCGCTCCGGGCTCGCCGAACATCAGGATCGACATGAACATGGTCGGCTTGCCGCCCGGCAGGATCATCACTTCGTCCGGCGACACCTCGACCTTGAAGCGCTTGCCGAGGTCCGCAGCGACCGCCTCACGCAACGGCGGAATGCCGATCGCCGGGGTGTAGCCGTGGTGACCGTCGCGCAGGGCCTTGATCGCGGCCTCGACGATGAAGTCGGGGGTGCGGAAATCAGGCTGCCCGATACCGAGATTGATGATGTCGCGGCCCTGCGCCGCCAGCGCGTTGGCGCGCGCGAGCACGGCAAAGGCATTTTCCTCGCCGATGCGGTCGAACGCGGGAACGGTCTTCAGCATGGGACTGATCTCTTGAAGCGGGCAAACAGAGAATGGCGAGCAGCCATCCAGCGAATGGCGAATAACGGGGAGGGAATAGCCCGGACGCGGGCCATCCCTCCCGTTCCTATTCGCCGCTTGCCACTTTCTATCGCTACTCGCCCAATTGTGTCACGCCCTGCGCACCATCGCCGGCGTGAGATGCTTGATCGAGGGAGCGCCGACCTGCTGCATCATGGCGTAGGTCTCGGTGCGCAGAAGCTCGAGCACGCGCTCGACGCCGGGCTGGCCGAACGCGCCGAGGCCCCAGATATAGGGCCGGCCGACGCAGACGGCGTTGGCGCCGATGCACAGCGCCTTGACGATATCGGAGCCGCGGCGGAAACCGCTGTCGACGATGATCGGGATGCGCCCGTTCACCGCTTCGACGATTTCCGGCAGCGCGTCGATGGTCGAGCGTCCGGAGTCCTCGCTGCGGGCGCCGTGATTCGACACGATGATCGCGTCGATGCCGTTGTCGGCGGCAAGCACGGCGTCCTCCCAGGCGAGGATGCCCTTGAGCACGATCTTCATCTTGGTGGTGTCGCGCAGGCGCTTGAAGTAGTCCCAGGTCATGGCCGATGACTGGGTGTTGGTCATCCCCGTGAGGTCAATGCCCTGATACATGGCACGGGTCTTCATGCTTGCCTGCAGGCTGGAGCGGTCGTGGCAGCCGTTGCAGTCGCGGGTATCCGAGGGCCGCATGCGGAACAGGGTCTCCTGGTTGCGGCCGCCGCTGCGGTCGATGGTGACCGCCACCGCGTAACAGCCGGCCTTCTCCGCGCGCTTCACCATGGTCTCCGCCACCTCCCATTTGTTGGTGGCATAGAGTTGGTACCAGATCGGCTGGCCGCGCGCGGCGCTGACGTCCTCGACCCCGAGGCTGGTCGCGGTCGAAAGAATTTGCAGGTGATTGCCAACCTTGGCGGCGCGGGCGGAGGCTACCTCGCCCTCGTCGTGGAAGGATCGCTGGCCGCCGACCGGCGCCAGCACGATGGGCTCGGGTATTTCACGCCGAGAATTTCGACCGACATGTCGACCTTGCTGACGTCAACCAGCCGGCGCGGGCGGAACTGGAATTTCAAGAAGCCCTCGCGATTTGCGCGCAGCGTCACCTCGTCGTCGATGCCGGAGGCCATGTAGCCGAAATGGGCGGGCGGAACGTGGTGCGGCAGACCGGCTCGAAATCGAAGACGTTGATTGCTTCCTTGGGCGTCTTGATGAGCTCGGTGGTGCGCATCGGCGCCCACATCAACGGGTCGGGAAGCTTACTCCCGGGAACCGGCCCTTCGCCGGCAAAGGCCTCGAGCCCGCCGGCCGCGAGTAGCGGACTTCCGGCCAGGAATTGCAGGAACTTGCGACGGCTGGCAGCTTGTTCGGCGAACGACGGCATGGCGAGCCCTCCCTCAAGAGCAACGGGCCGGCTTCAACTCTTTCGGCTGGAATGAGCGCGGCACCCGGTCCATCCTACACGGCGGACGGTTCGAGACAATCGGGTCCGGTCGTTTCTAATCGAAATCGACATGTCTCCCTTGCAATCGGAAAGAGTCTCATGCCCACCATCGCCGAAAAGCGCGCCACGTTTCGCCAACTGCATGCGGCCGGATGCTTCGTCATTCCCAATCCATGGGACATCGGCACCACGCGCTACCTGCAGCATCTGGACTTCAAGGCTCTCGCCACGACCAGCGCGGGTTTTGCATTCGCGCGCGGTCTCCCCGATGCGGCGGTGGCACGCGATGACATGCTTGCGCATATCGCCGAGATCGTCGCCGCGACCGACCTGCCCGTGAACGCCGATTTCGAAGGCGGCTATGCGCACGATGCCGAGGGCGTGGCGGAGAGCGTGCGGCTGTGCGTCGCGACCGGGGTCGCGGGGCTCTCGATCGAGGATGCGACGGGGGACAAAGCCAAGCCGCTCTACGACCTCGATCTTGCGGTGGCGCGCATGAAGGCGGCGCGCGCGGCGATCGACAAAGCCGGCGGCGACGTCCTGCTGACCGGCCGCGCGGAATGTTTCCTGGTCGGCCGCCCCGATCTCGATGAGACGGTCCGTCGGCTGCAGGCCTATTCCGCCGCCGGCGCCGATTGCCTCTACGCGCCCGGTATCCGGACGCCCGAGCATGATCGCAGCGGTGGTGAAGGCGGTCCGCGCCCAAACCGGTCAATGTGCTGATGCCGGGCGCGCTCGGCCTCACCGTCGCCGACCTCGCCGCGCTCGGGGTGCGCCGCATCAGCGTCGGCGGCACGCTCGCGCGCGTCGCCTGGGGTGCGTTCATCCGCACGGCGAAGACGATCGCAAGCGAAGGCAGCTTCGATGCGTTCAAGGATGCCGTTCCGCATGCCGAGATCAATGGCTTCTTGCGCGACGACATGACGGCGCGATGACGGCAGCAACGACGAGTCGATCGCAGGCGCATCCGGTGACCGGCCAGCCGGTGGGCGCGCCTGTCGATACGACACCGGCGCGACGGCCCGGGCCGGTGTCGCTCGACGGCCGCTACGGCCGGGTGGAGCGCCTGGCGCAGGCGCATGCTGCCGCGTTGTGGAAGGCGGTCGACGGCCAGGACCATATCTGGACCTACATGTCCGCCTATGGTCCGCTGGCGGACTTTGCCGCCTTCTCGCATTGGCTCGCCGGCAGAGTAAGGCTCGACGATCCTTATTCCTATGCGATCGTCGATCGGTCAGGCCAGGCGCTCGGGATCGCGACGTTGATGGAAATCCGCCCGTCCATGGGCGTGATCGAGGTCGGGCATATCCTTTATTCGCCGGCGCTGCAGCGCACGCCGCTCGGAACCGAGGTTCAGTATTTGCTCGCGCGCTATGCATTCGAGACGCTTGGCTATCGCCGCTATGAATGGAAGTGCAACGCACTCAACGCGCCATCGCGGCGGGCGGCGCTACGCTATGGTTTCGTGTTCGAAGGGGTGCTGCGGCAACACATGATCGCGAAAGGCCGCAATCGCGATACAGCGTTTTTTTCCATGCTCGATAGCGAATGGCCCGCGCGCAAGGCCGCGTTCGAGCGGTGGCTGGCGCCGGAGAACTTCGACGCGGATGGACAGCAGCGCACGAGCTTGAGCGAGCTCAACGGCGTGCAGCCACTGTCCGGTAGGAGCAAACGACCATGCACATCCTCATCACCGGCGCGGCCGGCATGATCGGGCGCAAGCTGACCGAACGGCTTGCCAGCGAGGGCGGGCTCAACGGCCGGCCGATCGACCGGCTGACACTGCTCGACGTCGTCATGCCGACGACGGCCACGCGCTTTGCCGGCAAGACGAAGACCTGGTCGCCGCCGACTTGCTAGGCCGGGCAGTCGGCGCGAGGCCATCGCGCGACCGGCCGGATATGATCTTCCATCTCGCCGGCGTCGTCTCCGGCGAAGCCGAGCTTGATTTCGACAAGGGATACCACGTCAACCTCGACGGCACCCGTGCGCTGCTCGAGGCGATCCGCGCGACCGGCGACGGCTACAGGCCCGCGGCGTCGTCTACACCTCCTCGATCGCGGTGTTCGGCGCGCCGTTCCCGGAATCGATTCCCGACGACTTTCATCTCACGCCGCTCACTTCCTACGGCGCGCAGAAGGCGATCGAGAGAGGCGCTGCTCGCCGATTACACCCGGCGCGGGCATCCTCGACGGCGTCGGCATCCGGCTGCCGAGCATCGTGGTGCGCCCGGGCAAGCCGAACAAGGCCGCATCGGGATTCTTCTCCGGCATCATCCGCGAGCCGCTGGCTGGCGTCGACGCCCAACTGCCGGTGTCCGAGACGGTCGTGCATACCCACGCGAGCCCGCGCTCGGCGATCGGCTTTCTCATGCATGCGGCAGGGCTCGCGCGGGACGCGCTCGGCCCACGGATCAACCTCACCATGCCCGGCGTGTGCTGCACCGTTGCCGATCAGATCGCGTCGTTGCGCCGCATCGCCGGTGAGCGGGTCGCCGCGCGCATTCGCCGCGAACCCGACCCGTTGGTCGCGCGCATCGTCGACGGCTGGCCGCAGCGCATCGAGGCGCGGCGCGCGACGCGAGCTTGGTTTCAAGGCCGAGAGCTCGTTCGACGAAATCGTGCGCATCCACATCGACGAAGACCTCGGCGGCACGTTTGTGAACTGACGTCGGGACAAGAGATTCTTGCATTCTCTCCGCCTGTACCGACCGCCGATCGTGAACGCGTCGTCATCGACTACCTTGCGCCCATCACGTCACGCACGGCGGCAATGATCTCGGGGGGAAATGAAAACGCCTTGGCATAGGCCGCCATCATGTCCTCGCCGCGCACCGGATCGACGTGAAGGCTGCGCTTGTCGATCTCGGCGCGAAACGCGGGGTCGGCCATGGTGGCGTCGAACGCCGCACGCAGCTCCTTCACGCGCTCGGCCGGCACGCCCGGCGGCGCCAGCACCGGGCGGTCCATGTTCTGCGCCACCATCATCAATTCGAGCTGCGCACGCGTCGACTCGTCCCGCACGAACTCCATGACCGTCGGCGTGTCGGGGAATCGGCCGCGCTGCGCTGCTCGGCGATCAGGATCGGCACGCTGGATCTTGCGCTCGGTCAACCAGTCCGGGCCGCGTCGCCTTGATCACGGTGAGCTGGCCGCCGCAGCGGCCGTCGAGCTCGCCGCGCTCCATCGCGAGGTAGATGTCGGTGCCGGCCTTGTAGCCCCCGATCACCTTGATCTTGGTGCCGAACAGCTTGTTCAGCATCGCCGGGTAGGTGTCCATCTGCGAGCCGGCGCCGAAGCTGCCGACGGTCGAATCCTTGTCCAGCATGTCGGCCCAGGTCTTCACCGGCGAAGTGTGCCAGGTGATGCACATGCCGTCGGCGCGATCGAGCGTGCCGAGCCAGTTGAACTTCAGCGTGTCGAAGCGCACGCCCTTGCTGCCCCACAGCGGCGCGAACGGACCGTCGAATGGACGATGCCGATGGTGGTGCCGTCCTGCGGCGCCATGCGTATAGAGAAAATTGGTGGCGGTAGCCCGCCGGCGCCGGGCATGCTCTGCACGATGACATGCGGGCCGCCGGCGATATGCCGGCCGATATGCTCCGCCAGCACCGCGCATATTCGCGCATAGCCGCCGGCGACGCCGGTGGAGATCACGATGCGGATGGTCTTGCCTTTGTAGAAGTCGGCGCCGCCGCCCTGGGCTTGGCCGTGCGACGCCTGGACCGCGGCCAACAGCAGCAGCGTCGTCCCCCCCAATGTGGGGACCCACCGGGCCATACGCCCCGGTCTCCGGAACATGGGTCCCCGCTTTCGTTGGGACGACCAATCCTGAAATCCAGGCACGCTTACCCCTGGAATTCGATCACATCCAGCCCGCGCGCTTTGTCGGTAAAGTAGATGAGGCCACGGTCGTCCATGGCAACGTCGTTGGTCAGCGGCGCCTTCTGCCCATCGCCGGGCTTGGGGATGATGTAACCCTTCTCCCTGGGATGGGATGGATCGTTGATGTCGATGATCCGCAGCCCCGCCCCGAACCAGGTGACGTAGACGAGACCATCCTTGTCCACGTGCTCGCGCAGCTGGTGGGCGCCGAATCCGAATTTGCGCCCGTGATAGGGCGATGCATCGTCCGGCACATCATAAGTATAGAGGGGCTGCGGCTTGGTCGGATCCGTGACGTCCCAGGTGCGAAACGCCGCGTGTGGCTTGTCGGCATCGGGCCCACGTTGCGGGCGTTCCTCTTCCGTCGACACGGCGATGGTCCTGCCGTTGATCGGAAACGGCACCTTGAGAAAGGTATGAGTCGGTTCCGGCCTCGGCGGGTCGTATTGGTAGTGACTTAAGGTCCGGGGATGGCCAATGTCGGAGACGTCGATGATGGCGACGCCCGAGGCCCAGCACCCCGCATACATCTGGTCGCCGGAACGCATGGCGTGATGCAGACGGTGCTCTGTCCCCTTCGGATGCGGCGGCTCGCCACCCCCGACATTCTGCCCGTGCATCCACCAGCGCGAGACTTCGGCCGGCCTTGAGGGATGGCGGATGTCGTAAATGACGAGAATATTTCCGACAAACCCCTCCATCTCGGTGGAGATATAGGCGTAGCTCTCATCGAGATCGAAACGGTGCACGCCCTTGCCGAAGGTCGGCACAAACGTCACGAGCCGGGGATTGGCCGGGTCGGCAATGTCGTAGATGCGAAACCCGGCGTCCTTGAATTCGTTACGCCGGCCGGAGCCGGGCTGGTGCTCGGAATTGGTGACCATGAGATCGCCCACCACGCGCACCTTGTGGGTGTGCGTGAGCTCGTTCGGCACCATCAGCCGGCTGACGATCTTCGGCTTGCGCGGGTCGGACACGTCGAGGATCGTCGTCCCCTCGGGCCCGTTCTGGTGACCGACATAGGCGTGACGTCCCTGGACCACGATCTGGCCCGCCGCCCGGCAACTCCGTGCGGCTGAGATGACGAATATTCGACGATGCCTGCGGCGACGCGCCGGCATCACTGGCATGGAGGACGTCGGCCACGACTTTATCTCCCGGGATTCGGCCGCTTCTGGCGACGGCCGCTTTGCAAAAAAATCTGTCGAGAAAGACGTATCCCGGTCGCGGGTCAGCGGCAACATCATCCGTCGGACGACCCGGCGGAAGGTGCACAATTGCGCCGGAGGTCAATGGACAGCGCCTTCATTTCAGCCGACAATCGCCGCTCAGACTTAGAATCCCGCCGTCGACCCCCGGCAGATCGCCGGAGGCCCAGAGCGGGAGAGGGAGAGGAGCGACATGACAACGAAAAGCAGGCTGTATCTCGGCGTGGCGGCGCTCGCCATCGCCGTCGTGTTGACGGGCTCGGTGGTTGAAGTCTCCGCCCAGCAAAGCGCACCCCCCGCGGTCGCCATCGACAACGACGACATCGGCGGCGTGGTCACCGGTGCGAGCGGCCCCGAGGCCGGCGTGTGGGTGATCGCGGAAACCACCGAGCTGCCGACCCGCTTCGTCAAGATGGTGGTCACCGACGATCAGGGCCGCTACGTCGTGCCCGACCTGCCGAAAGCCAAATACAAGGTGTGGGTGCGCGGCTACGGTCTCGTCGATTCGCCAAGGTCGACGGCGAGCCCGGCAAGCAGTCAACCTGCGCGCGGTGCCGGCGCCGAGCGAGGCCGAGGCGGCGCAAATATTATCCGGCGATCTACTGGTATGCGATGATGAAGATCCCGGACGCCAGCCAGTTCGGCGAGAAGGACGGCGACATTCCGGAAAAGGTCAAGCAGAGCGACTGGCTCAACTTGATGAAGAACAACGGCTGCGTCGGCTGCCATCAGCTCGGCCAGCTGTCCACGCGCACGATCCCGACGGGCTTCGGCGAGTCAGTCGAGCCACGCGAGGCATGGATCCGCCGCATCCAGTCCGGGCCAGTCAGGCGAGCTCATGGTCAACATCCTGGCAGGCCAGCTCGGCGGTGCGCCGATCAAGTATTTCGCCGACTGGACCGAGCGCGTCGCCAAGGGCGAAATGCCGCAAGACCAAGCCGACGCGGCCGCAAGGCGTCGAGCGCAACGTCGTGGTCACCACCTGGGACTGGGGCGACCCGAAGAAATATCTGCACGACCTGATCGCGTCGGACCGGCGCAATCCGACGGTGAACGCCTACGGCCCGCTGTTCGGCTCGCCCGAATACTCGACCGACGTGCATCCCGATTCTCGATCCCAAGACCCACACCGTCACCGACTTCAAGGCGCCGGTGCGTGATGCCGACGATGCCCGAAGGGCTTGGGCCCGGGCCATGCCGCCATGGCCAAGCCGCTCGGGCCGTCGCCGTATTGGGGCGAGGAGAAGATCTGGGACACCAGGTCAACAACCACAATTCGATGTTCGACGAGAAGGGCCGGGTGTGGTGGCGGCGGCGGTGCGCGGCCCGAACAACCCGGACTTCTGCAAGAAGGGCTCCGACCATCCGTCGGCCAAGGCTGTTCCCGCTCGAGCAGACGCACCGCCGGTCGGCGATGCTCGATCCCAAGACGCTGAAGTACACCTTCGTCGACACCTGCTTCGGGACCCATCATCTGCAGTTCGCTTACGACGCCAACAACACGCTGTGGACGTCAGCGGCGGCGGCGGCGGCGTGGTCGGCTGGGTCAACACCAAGATGTTCGACGAGACCGGCGATGCGGCGAAGTCGCAGGGCTGGACGGCGCTCATCCTCGACACCAACGGCAACGGCAAGCGCGACGAATATGTCGAGCCGAACCAGCCGCTGGATCCCGGCCAAGGACAAGCGCATCGCCCAGGTGTTCTACGCTGTCATGCCGAGCCCGGCCGACGGCTCGGTCTGGGGCACGCTCGCGCGCCAGCCCGGCTCGATCGTACGGCTCGCGCCCGGCTCCAACCCGCCCGAAACCGCACTCTCGGAAATCTACAACGTCCCGATGCCCGGCTTCGGCCCGCGCGGCGGCGACATCGACAGCCAAGGCGTGGTGTGGGTGTCGCTCGCAAGCGGCCACATCGGCAGCTTCGACCGGCGCAAATGCAAGGGGCCGCTCAACGGACCGAACGCGACCGGCGATCATTGCCCGGAGGGCTGGGCGTTCTACCAGTATCCCGGGACCGGGCTTCGACGGCATCGGCGAGAACAGCGCCGAGTCGAGCTACTACAGCTGGGTCGACCAGCACGACACGTTCGGCCTCGGCAAGGACGTGCCGATGTCCACCGCCAACCTCATGGACGGCCTGGTCGCCCTCAAGGACGGCAAGATGGTCTCGCTGCGGGTGCCGTATCCGCTCGGCTTCTACGCCAAGGGCTTCGACGGCCGCATCGACGATGCCAATGCCGGCTGGAAAGGTCGCGGGTTGTGGACCAGCAGCGGCGACCGGACGCCGTGGCTGATCGAAGGTGGCAAGGGCATGAAGCCGATGGCCGTGCACTTCCAGCTTCGCCCGGATCCGCTCGCGAAGTAAGCGCACGACGAGAGGCTTGAACACATTCCCGCCCGGCGTTGCCCCGCAACGCCGGGCGGTTCTATGAGGAGCATCCTGCATGAAAGCTGTTGTCGCTTGCGTGAGCCTGGCGCTGGCGCTGGTCCGCCGGGTGGCGCATCGATTGCTGCCGAAGAAACCCCGGCGCAGCCCCTTCGTATCATCGTGCCGCTGTCCGCCGGCTCGGCTTTCGACATTCTCGCGCGCGCCATGGGCAACGCCTTCAAAGAGCGGACCCAGCAGCCGGTGATCGTGGAAAACCGTCCCGGCGGCAACATGGGCATCGCCGCCAATGCCTGTAAGAGCGCGCCGCCCGACGGCAGCACCATCTGCCTGCTGACGCAGAACGCGATCACCCTCAATCCGCTGCTGACTCAGTTCATCCTGCCTGACCTGCATCCGGTGGCGGGCAGCATCGCGTTTGTCGTCGGTCGCGGTGCGCTGGTGCACGGCGCCGGAGTGAGCGGGACCGGTGCCGACCAGCTCACCGGCGCGATCGACGACGTCGCCCGCTGGATCGGTTACGCAGGGCTTGCGCTGCTCGGCGGCATGTGGCTCGTGTTCACCATCTGGCCGCGAGGGCGCGACATCGGCCGGACGCGCACCTTCATCTGGACAGGGTGGGGCATGCTCGCCGCCGCGACAGTCCTGCAGTTGCTGCTGCAGGGGCCGTACACGGCAGGAACCGGTCCAGGAGACGTCACAGACCTGAATCTGCTCGACGACACCCTGCACACCGACTTCGGAACCACTCTCAGCCTGCGGTTGCTCGCGCTCGCTGCGCTGGCAATGGTGTTCGAACGTGCCTTGCGCCAGGGAGCGGTCCCGAAGCGCAGCGATGGCCTCGCCGGACTCTTCGGCGCAGGTCTGCTTGCGACCTTCGCCGGCGTCGGGCACGCCTCGACGACGGCGCCGGGTTGGCTGTCGATGACCATGGACGGTCTGCACCTGGCCGCCATGGCGATCTGGCTGGGCGGCCTCGTCATCGTGCTGGGCGCGCTGCTTCCGCGATTGGCCGCCGTGGACGTGGAACCGGTGCTGGCGCGATTCTCGGCAGTTGCCTTCGTGAGCGTCGCGACGCTGGCGGTGACCGGAACCTATGCTGCGTGGCGCGGGGTAGGTACGGTCCATGCCCTGTTCACCACGACCTACGGCCTGCTCGTGGTTGCCAAGGTCGCGCTCTTCGTCGGCATCGTTGCTGTGGCGAACATGTCGCGCAACAACGTCCGCCGTCGACGCCGCGCCGACCCAGCGGTGGCTGACGATGTCGCGACAGAACTGTTGAGGCGGTCGGTACTGGTCGAGGTCGCCGTCGCCGTGGTCGTGCTTGCAGTGACGGCAGTACTGGTGAACGAACCGCGTGGCAAGGAGGCGCTTGCCGCCCGTTACCGCGACCCGATCACCGCGACCGCGCCACTCGGCGGCGCCGCCGGCGTCGCGATCACGGTACGGCCGGCGGTCCACGGACCGGTCGACCTGACGGTCGACGTGTCCGGGGAACGGCATCCGTCCGTGACTCTCACCGCCACGCAGCAACAGGCCAGGATCGGGCCGCTGCCCATCAAGCTGTCGCGCACGCACGTGCACGGTGGCACGACCGAATTCGAAGCCTCGGCGTCGTTGCCCGTGGCCGGCCGGTGGGACCTCGACCTGGTCGTGAGCACCTCCCGATTCGACGCCACCACCACCAACGTCACGATCACCCTGCACTGAAAGGTCGTCATGTCCCGAACCCGAACGGTCCTCGCGCTCTTGTCCGCGTTCTGCGGTGTCGCGGTTGCGCTCGCCGCGAACGCCTCGGCGCATGTCACCGTCAGCGCCCCCGGGGCCACGCGCGGCGGCAGCGACCAGGAAATCACCTTCCGCGTCCCGGTGGAGAAGAACGTCGACACCACCGGTCTGACCGTCGCACTGCCCACGGACACCCCGATAGCGTCCGTGCTCGTGAAGCCGGTCCCGGGGTGGACGCACACCGAGCAGATCAGCAAGCTCGCGAAACCGATCGTCACGGACGACGGCAGGATCACCACAGCCGTCTCGCTGATCACCTGGAAGGCGCGGCCCGGTCAGGGACTGCATCCGGGCGAATACGGAGCGTTCACGGTCATCGCCGGTCAGTTGCCGGACGCGCCCTCGATCACCTTCCGTGCGCTGCAGACCTATGCCGACGGAAGCGTTGTGAGGTGGAACCAGGTCGCTGCGCCCGGCTCGACGGACGAACCCGGGGACCCCGCGCCGGTCCTGGCCCTGACCGGCGGGGCGGGCGGTGAGCAGGCCACCGGTCAGCCGGCGGCCAAGACTGCCGGCACGGCGCTTCCCGTGACGCTGTCGATCATCGCCCTGGTCATTGCGGTCTGTGCGGCAGTATTCGCGGTCTACGCGCGGCCGCGCCGCGGTTCGACCGCATGAAAACTCAGTGGCCGGCGCTGCTGGCCGCCGCGACGGCCGCCGTGCTGGGTACGGCAGGGATCCTGTGGGCTGCCGTCTCCTCGCCGTCGGACCAGGCTCCGGCGCCGCCCCGGAGAACCATGCCCATGCACATGCCGGGCATGCACATGGGTCATGGTGCGGCCGGTGTGAACGAGTTCAGATCACCGATGCCCAACTGCTGCTCGATCCCCTCGACGCGGCCCAGCATGGTCGTCAACGCGGCGTCGCCGTACTGGGCGTTCTCCAGATCGGCGAACCGTTCGGCGAGCTGATCCAGAACCCGCTGCGACGTGACGGCGCGCAGTTCGGGATAGACCACGGTGTCCTCCCACGCCTCGTGCGGCTCGTACATCCGCACGAAGGAGGCGAGCCGGCCCGCGAGGTGTGTGCGCGCCGATGTGGTGCGCACCCCGTCGGTCGCCAGTGCACTGATGGCCGCCGTGAGGTGACGACCGCGATCGTGTTGCACGAGCAGGGTGCGCACCAGCTCGGGCTGGTGCGATGCGACACGCGGGAAGACGTAGGCCTCCTCGAGCCCCTCGTGAAAGCTCTCGACGTAATCGGCGACGATCTGAGCCGCGTCGATGACAACGCCGGTGTCGACCGAGTGGCCGTCGACCAGCCGGTCGTGCACCGTACGGTAGGCGAGCAAAATGCGCTTGAGCACGCCGTGCTCGGTCATCAACGCCTCGCCCGGGGACGGGACGTGCGGGCCGACGGCCGGTGCATCGCCGGCCATGGCCCCGGCCGCGCCGGCCCCACCGGCGCCGACCACGATCCCGCCGACGGCGAACGCGCCGTTGAGCAGCGCCCGGCGGGTGAGTCCGCGTTCGGTCACTTCCGCTCCCTCGGGTCGATCGTGACCGGCTGCCCGTCAGCGGTCAGCGCGTACCAGGGACCGCCGTTGTCGAACAGCGCCTGACCGTTCGCCTGGCGTGGACGTACGTCCCCCGCATAGCGGTAGAGCGGGAAACCGGCGTAGGTGACGATGCGCGCGCCCGTGTTCGGGTCGGGCAACGTCTTCAGGTCCTGTCGGTTCACGCCCCCCGCCGCCTTCGGCACGCCTCCGTCGGCGATGACCAGCGGTGGCCACGTGCCCGCGCACGGCCCGACACAGCTGACCCGGCTGCCGGCATCCGGCGGGAACATGTACAGCACGTGGCCGGCTGCGTCGGTGAGCACCGTCCCCAGTCCCGGCACCTTGCCGGTGGTCACGGTGACGTGCGCCGGGACGCGCTGCAGCAGCAACGCGTCGCGGTCGGTCGCGGCCGACCCGGACGACGTGCACGCCGCGAGGAGTGCCGTCAGCACGCCGGCGATGACGCTCCGCATTCGCGTCAAGACCCCGCTCCCGCCGTCAGCGGGACGACAGGAAGTGTGAGGGTCGTCGTCCCGGCGTGGCTGAAGGTGACCGTCATCTTCACCCGGTCGCCCGTGGTCAACGGGCGTCGCGGCTGCTCGAGCATGAGATGCGCATGGCCCGGGACGAACCGGAAGGTGCCGTGCGCCGGCACGACGACCTTCGGTAGGTTCGTCATCGACCCCGACCCGCCGTTGTCGGTCTCGGTCATCGTCATCACGTGTCTCGTGACGTTCGTCGTGACTTCGTCCAGGGTGTCCGGGGTCGACCCTGTGTTGGTGACGGTGAAGTACGCGGCGGCGACGTCGGGGCTGGCCGGTTCCGGGATGTAGCCGCCGGTGATGCGCAGCGCTCCGAGCTCGGCCGACGCGGTGGCCACCGACGGTGCGCTCGGCGCCGCGGATCGGGGCGTTGCGGACCCGCTGCTCGAGCACGCCGACATGACAAGCGCAACGGGAACCACGAACCCGACCACCGTGCGGACACGACGTCGGCCCGTCATGCGCTCAATGCCTCGGCCAGGTCGCTACGCGCTCGTGCCACGCGGCTCCGGACCGTCCCGACCGGGCAGTTGGACAGCGCGGCTGCCTCGGCGTACGAGAGCCCGGCGACGGCCGTACGGACGAAGGCGTCGCGCCGGTCGGGTACCAGCCGGTCGACCACGTCGACGAGGTCGACCAGCGACGTGTCGTCGGTGTGCGTCAGCCGGTGTCGCTCCACCAACTGCGCACCCAGCGCTCGGGCCCGTTGCCGACGACCGATCTCGTCGGCGCACACCCGCCGGGCGATCGTCGCGATCCACGCCTTGGCCGAGCCGATACCGCGATAGGTGTGCAGTGAGCGCACCGCGCGGACGTAGGTGTCCTGGGCCAGATCGTCCGCGGACGCGGCGTCGACCAGCGTGGCGCACAGGCGCCACACGTAGCTGTTCGTGGTGCTCACCAGCTCGGTGACGGCTGCATCGGTCGGCAGGACAGGCGCGCTCATGCCGGCGTCACCTGCCCGGCCAGCGTGGTGATGTCATGCTCGTAGTCAGCGGGCTCGGTGCCCGCCGTCCACAGCACCCGCGCCTTTCCGTCGATGAAGGCGAGCGTCTGCGCCCCGTGCTGCACCGAGATCGTCCCGTTCGTCTCCCGTACCGGCGGGCCGATCGGCACGCCGACGGATTTCGCCACCGCGTCGATCTGCTTGGTGCTCGCCGTGAGCCCGACGAAGGGGTTGGCCACGGTCGGGTCGAAATGGGTCAGCCACGCCTTCATCACCGGTGGGGTGTCCCGTTTCGGGTCAGAGGTGATGAACACGACCTGGGTACGCGCCTGGATGACGGTCGGCAGCTGCCGCAGTGCCACGCCCAGGTCGGCCATCGTCGTCGGGCACACGTCCGGGCAATGGGTGTAGCCGAAGTAGACCAGCATCAGCTTGTGTCGCTGCAGGGCGGCAAGGGTGGTCCTGCCCCCTGTCGTGCTGCGGAACGTGTCGTCGAGTGCGGAACGGGACAGCGTCACCGGGACGGCGAGGTGGTCACCCCGGTACGCGGACGTGCTGCTCGGTGGCGCTGCGACGCTGCCGCCGGTCGACGAACAGCCCGCGGCCAGCGCAGCCACGCTGACGGCGGCAGCGAGGGCGAGGTCGGGAAAACGGGAACGGGTTCGAGATCTGCTCTGGTGCACGAGAACTCCGGATGTGGCGGCCGCAGGGTGCGGCGACGGAAGGAACGGCACCGGCCGCGCAGGCAGGACGCGCACGATGTGGCGGTCGGTGGATCAGCCTCCGCCCGCAGGTGGCCGGGTCAGAGGCAGGAAGGTGCTGATAACACGGCCCGAGGCGGGCCCCGTCGCGACAACGGCAGTGACCACTGGGTGGTGCGGACGGCGCTGCTGCTGACGGCAGGAACCCATCCGCGTGGCGCGATCGTCGAGGCGAGCGAGAGGCCGCGAACGAGGCTCCGCACGGTGACGACGACGCGCTCGGCCGCCGCCCACACCGCCCGCTCGCCGCGGCGCAGCCACCACGCCATGAGGGCGGCGGCTGCGAGGTGGGCGGCGATCATCGGCGTCGCCGAGGCGACTGCTGCGGCGAGCACGGTGTGCGGGTCCTGGGTGGCGCGCCGCCGGTGGCGTAGCGCTCCAGTTGGTCCACGTTCATCCCGTGAGCGACTCTGTGCAGCGCCGCACCGGACACCGGGTGGCGGCTGTGACCGCAGAGCAGGATCAGCTCCAGTGTTGCGGTGGACAGCCGATCGGTGTGCTGCCGAAGCATTGCCACCAGCATCGGTGCCGAGAGCAGCAGGTGAGCAGCGAGCTGGCTGCTCGGCACGAGCACGCCGAGGAAGCGTCCGGACCGCTCGCGGCCACCGGCGACCAGCAGCCCGAGCAGGGCGAAGGCGGCCAGCATCGCCCACGCCGTGCAGGTCGACACGCTGCCGCCGCCGAGGCGGTGCGCTCCGACGGCGAGCGCGGAACTGAGCCCCGCGAACACGCCGGCGCGTCCGAGCCGTCCACCCGGTCCGGCCGGGCCACGCGTCCAGGACAGCGCCGCCGGAGCGCGCCCGTCCTGGTTCATGCTCACACGGTACGTCGGGAGCTATCGGCGGCACGTGAGAGTGTGCTCGGCCAGCTCACCGGACGCGGTGAGCTGGCTTCCCAGGACTACCTGATCGACCGGCGTCGGTCAGACGTCGTAGTAGAGCTCGAACTCGTGCGGGTGCGGACGGAGCCGGATCGGGTCGATCTCGTTGGTGCGCTTGTACGCGATCCACGCCTCGATGAGGTCGTCGGTGAACACGCCGCCCTCGGTGAGGAACTCGTGGTCGAGCTCGAGCGCGTCGAGCACCGCGTTGAGCGAGCCGGGCACCTGCGTCGATCGAGGCGGCCTCGTCCGGCGGCAGCTCGTAGAGGTCCTTGTCGACCGGCGCAGGCGGCTCGATCTTGTTCCGGATGCCGTCGACCCCGGCCATCAACATCGCGGCGAACGCGAGGTAGGGGTTGCAGGACGGATCGGGGATGCGGAACTCGATGCGCTTGGCCTTCGGGTTCGATCCGGTGATCGGGACGCGTATGCACGCCGAGCGGTTGCCCGAGCTGTACACGAGGTTGACCGGAGCCTCGAAGCCCGGCACCAGGCGGTGGTAGGAGTTCACCGTCGGGTTCGTGAACGCCAGCAGCGCCGGCGCGTGGTGCAGCAGGCCGCCGATGTAGTACCGCGCGGTGTCGGACAGGCCCGCGTAACCGAGCTCGTCGTAGAACAGCGGCGCGCCGTCCTTCCACAGCGACTGGTGCGAGTGCATGCCCGAGCCGTTGTCACCGAAGAGCGGCTTCGGCATGAAGGTGGCCGTCTTGCCGTTGGCCCACGCGACGTTCTTGATGATGTATTTGAACTTCAGTACCTCGTCCGCTGCGGCCGTCAACGAGTTGAACTTGTAGTTGATCTCGGCCTGGCCGGCGGTGCCGACCTCGTGGTGGGCACGCTCGACCTGGATTCCGGCGGCGATCAGCGCACTGGTCATCTGGTCGCGCAGGTCGGCGTAGTGGTCGACCGGCGGGACGGGGAAGTAGCCGCCCTTGTAGCGCGTCTTGTAGCCGCGGTTGCCACCTTCCTCGACGCGGCCCGTGTTCCAGGCGCCCTCGATCGAGTCGATGTGGTAGTACCCCTCGTTCTGCGACGTCTGGAAGCGCACGTCGTCGAAGACGTAGAACTCGGCCTCGGGCCCGAAGTAGACGGTGTCGGCGATGCCGGTCGTCCTCAACCACGCCTCCGCCTTCGCCGCCACCTGACGCGGGTCGCGGTCGTACGGCTCGCCCGTGCGCGGCTCGACGATCGAGAACGCGAGGTTCAGCGTCTTCGCCGCCCGGAACGGGTCGACGTAGGCGGTGGACGGGTCGGGGATGAGCTTCATGTCCGACTTGTGGATCGCGGCGAAGCCGCGGATCGACGACCCGTCGAACATGACGCCCTCGGTGAAGAAGTCGTCGGGCAGCGTGGCA
Source organism: uncultured Actinomycetota bacterium (assembly GCA_963711775.1). GTDB lineage: Bacteria > Actinomycetota > Actinomycetes > Mycobacteriales > Jatrophihabitantaceae > Jatrophihabitans. Next base: position 22,978 of record CAVQFH010000003.1, read on the forward strand.
GCGGGCACGTTGAAGTGCTGCTGCTGACCGGGCAGGTCGGTGAAGCGGACGTCGACGAACTCGACCCCCTCCTTCTCGACGAACTTCTTGACCTCGTCGGCACTACTGAACATCGATCCTCCGTCTGTGCGGTTGACTACCACGGATCCTGTCGTGGTCGTGTTTCGCAGGAGATAGACTTGCGAGCCGCGAACACGCTCATCCGCGCACCACGGCGGTATCGGTGTAGCGGTCGTGCAGACCCCGCCCGTCCTGATCGAAGACGACGGCGGGTACGAGCAGCATGAGTAACAGGGTGCGCAGCACGGCCCGCCACGGATTGACCGCCTCATCGTGGTCGACACGGATGATCCGCAGCCGGAACAGGTACATGCCCAGCGTGCGCCCCGCGAACAGGATTCCCAGCACGTAGTCGAGCGCGAACGGGACGAGGCTCCAGTACCCGGGAAGCCGCTGCGTCGAAGCTGCGGTGATGGCCGTGGTGCACGACCTCGACGAACAGCGCGCCGACCAGCACTGACGCCACGGAGTCGACCAGCCACGCCCCGACGCGCGCGCCCAGCGGCGCGAGCGACGGCCGGCCCGACTCAGGCAGGCCGAGGCGCTGCCCGCGGTAGGACTGGGGGGGTCGGGTTGAGTCATCAGGACCGGCGACGCACCGTGCGTTGGACGTTGCGCATCTTGGCCCCCTGCGGCATCGGTCCCTTGGGCAGCGGCGTGCGCGCGCCGCCGAGCGCCGCGAGCCGCCGCTCGAGCGCGCTCACCTCGCCCTTGGACAGGTTGGACGGCAGCTTGAGCAGGTGCGGTTGAGCTTGCTCAGGCGGATGTCGCCCTCGCCGGTACCGACCGTGATGTCGTAGATCGGGGTGTCGCCGGCGATGCGCGAGATCTTCTTCTTCTCCTGCGCGATGAGGCCGCGGACGCGGTGCGGCGCACCTTCACCGACAAGCACGATCCCGGGACGTCCGATCAGCCGGTGCACCGCGTCCAGCGATGCGGTTCCCGCCACGCCGGCAGTGACCCGCCAGTCGCCCTTGAGCTGCTGCTGCAGCAGCCACCCGGCAGCGCCGGGCTGGCCTTCGGCCTGCGAGAACATCGCCGTCTGGGCGCGGCGACTGAACACCAGCATCGCCACGATGAGCAGGGCGAATACCGCGAAGGGGATGCCGAGATAGAGCGAACCGGTGAGCCACAGCGCCAGCAGGTACACGGCAGCGGCGGCCAGGACGCAGAAGAGGATCGTGTACGGCAGGAATTTCGGGTCCTGCTTGCGGGTCAGCGTGAAGGCCTGGCCCATGCTGCGCCAGGTGTCGCGGCGCTTGCTCTTCTTGGCGATCCTCGTCTCTTTTTTCTCTGCGCGGGTCAGCTTTGCGGGCTTTCGGCAGCGGATGATTTCGCCATGTCGTCCAGGATAGATGGGCGTCGTAGTGAGCCGCCTCAGCGGGTTCACGGCGAGCGAGTCATTGGAAATCGTGAAATCTTCCTGCGGTTTGGTGTTCACCGGACCGTTATGAATACTCGCAGGCTGGCCCGGGCCGCACCGGCGACGCGGGCCGGGGAGTCGAGGAGTTCCCAGGTTTTGCATCGCTTCGTCCCCGCCCGGCCGAGCCGGGCTGTCACCTGGGCGGTGCTCGCCCTGCCCGCCACCGCGGCCACCGCTGGTCGCCACCGTGGCCCTGCCCGTCGCCGCCGGCGGCGACCCGGCGCCGACCAACGGGCACATCACACGGCCTACCAGTACCGCGCGGATCGATCCGCCTCACCGGGTGGGCCTTCGACCGCAACCACCCCGATAACACCCCGGGGTGTGCGTGATCATCCGCAGCCGCTGCGCCGGAGCTACCCGCACCTGGCCAGCCCGAGCTTCGATCGGGCCCATCACACCCGCGGCGCGCACCGGTTCTCGATCAAGCTGGCCCGCGCCGTCCCGGCGTCATGATCGTCCTGCGGCGCATCGTGACCCGGACCAATCTCGTCCGCACGCGGCCCTGAGCCCGGGTACCCGCATGGTCCGCGTCGCGCGCCGGCACGTCGGCGACCGGTACACCTACGGCGGGACGTCGCCGCGGACCGGTTTCGACTGCTCGGGCTACACGATGTACAGCTACCGCAACGGGCACACCGCCGGCCTGCCGCACAACTCCGAGTCGCAGCGGCACTCGAGCGGCATGCGCCGATCGCCCGGCGCACCGCCCGTCCCGGCGACCTCGTGTTCTACATGAGCGGCGGCTCGGCCTACCACGTGGCGATCTACGCCGGCCACGGCTACCAGTACTCGGCGACCGACCCGCAACAGGGCGTCGAGTACGACCGGATCCGTCCCGCAATGTCCGTCTTCGGGACCGATTGGCACCGGTGATCAGCGGGGAAGTGGACAGTTGAACGACTTCCCCGGGTTGGCATTTATCGATTCGTTATGAATACTCAGCCGGGTGAGCCGTTTCCCCCGAACGGCCGTCGGAGTCCCTGACTGCGCTGTCATGCGCCGTCGTCCTCGGCGCGCTCGCCGCTCCCTCCGCGGAGGCGGCGAGCGCGCCCGATCACGGCCGCATCGCACGCCTTCCAGTACCGTGACGGCAGCGTGTGGGTGCCGGTTACGCCTACGACCGCCACCACCGTCCGGACGGCATGCGGGTCTGCCTGGCCGTCGACGGACGAGTGCGTGCGGCGCGTCGCCGCCGATCTGCCCAGCCCCCGCTTCGACCGGCCGCGCCACATCTCCGGCGGGCACCGCTTCCAGCTGCGGCTGGGTGGGCGCCAGCGGCCCGGCTTGCGCATCGCGCTGCGACTCCGGCGACGGGGTTCCTCGATGCGGTCAACGCCGACTCGCCCGGCGACCGGGCGTGCGCATCGCGAAGAAGTACGTCGGCGCGCGGTACGTCGAGGGCGGCGCATCGCCGCGCACCGGGTTCGACTGCTCCGGCTACACGATGTACGTCTATCAGCCGGGCGACGTCGCGTCGCTGCCCCACAACGCGAGAGCCAGCGGCACGGCGGGCACATGCACCGCATCAGCCGCGCCAGGCGCGTCCCGGCGATCTCGTCTTCTACCTGAGCGGGGCTCGGCCTATCACGTGGCGATCTATGCCGGGCCACGGTTACCAGTACGCCGCGGCCACCCCGCGCGACGGCGTGCGCTACCAGGCCATCTGGTCCGCGACGTGGTGTTCGGCACCGACTGGCACTGACGGCTACTTCGGGACGATCGCCTCGCCGGCGCTGCACTTGCCGCCCTGTCGGCGAACCAGCGTCATCGCCGGGAGGCGGATGACGTGCAGGAAACGCGGCCGCTGAGCAGTAGCGCGTCGTGCCGATTGCGCGCGGCAACGGTGCCACTGCACGTACGTCGGTCGGACCGTAATTGCGGCCCGGACGGCATCGGCGATCGTGCGCGTTCCCGTCGCGTCCTGGGCCAACGAGGAACCCCGACAGTCCGACTGGCCGGGCCGTGGGGTCCGAGCACTGCGCGGACGTAGGCACCTCTGGCTGATCGGGGCGGACGAGTGCGGACGCCGGCCCGGGTCGGCGCGGCTCGGCCGCCGTCGTGATCGCGGCATCAGCGACCGAGCGCCGCAGCTGGCCAGCACCACTGACCGCCGCAGCCAGGCCACCGGGCAGCGGCGGCCAGGCCGCAGCCGGCGTGAGCGCTGCGCGACGCGCTGTAACCGGTCGCGGAGTCGGGACGCAGCCCGTCGACCTGCTCGCGCCAGATGGCGCCGTCTGCGCGCAATTCGGCGTCGAGATCGGCGTAGGTGTCATCGATGCGCATGTGCGGGTCTCCAGCCGTCGGGCAAGTGCGCGGCGCGCGTCGGACAGGTTCGACTTCACCGTCCCGGCCGAGCAGCCGAGTACCTCGGCGACCTCGCGACCGCGAGGTCGAGGTAGTAGTGCAGGAAGACAGTCGTGCGCTGCCGGTCCGGCAGGGCCGCGATCGCGCGGCGCAGGTCGACGCGGCGGGCGCCGGTTCGGTGTATTCATGCGGCTCCGGCGACGGGTCGGGCAAGCACCGGACGCGGGCGCCGATGCCAGCGCCGGCGGGCCCGATCGGCGACGATCGCGAGCAGCCAGCTGCGCGGCGATCCGCGCGAGGGGTCGAACGAGTCGCGCTTGGTCCAGGCCCGGGTCAGGGCGTCCTGGACGATGTCGTCGGCGTCGTCGAGCGAGCTCAGCGAGACGGCGAAGCGCCACAGGTCCGGCAACCACGGACCCGACCCAGCAGCGAAGTCTCGGAATCGGGGCCGCGACGTGCCGGGTCGGCGGGCGAATCATCATCTCCACGCCCCATGTACGCCCGACCGGACTGATCCGGTTGGGTGCGGGAGCGCGATCAGGTACGTGCGGCGATCGCCTGCTGGTAGAGCCGGCCCGCGCGGTAGGACGAGCGCACCAGCGGCCCGGACATCACTCCCGCGAAGCCGATCTCCTCGGCTTCCTCGCGCAGTTCGACGAACTCCTGCGGCTTCACCCAGCGCGTCACCGGGTGGTGCTTGGGCGACGGACGCAGGTACTGCGTGATGGTGATCAGCTCGCAGCCCGGCGTCGTGCAGGTCCTGCAGCGCCTGGCTGATCTCGGCGCGCTCCTCGCCCATGCCGAGGATGAGGTTCGACTTGGTCACCAGACCGTCGGCGCGGGCGGCGCGGATCACGTCCAGCGAGCGCTCGTACCGGAAGCCCGGGCGGATCGAGCGGAAGATGCGCGGCACGGTCTCGATGTTGTGCGCGAACACCTCGGGCCGGCTCGCGAACACCTCGGCGAGCAGCTCGGGGATGGCGTTGAAGTCCGGCGCGAGCAGTTCGACGCCGGTGCCGGGGTTCAGCGCGTGGATCTGCTCGCACGGTCTCGGCGTAGAGCCACGCCCCGCCGTCGACGAGGTCGTCACGCGCGACACCGGTGATCGTCGCGTAGCGCAGCTCCATCGACCGCACGCTCTCGGCGACCCGGCGCGGCTCGTCGCGGTCGAGGGCGGTGGGCTTGCCGGTGTCGATCTGGCAGAAGTCGCAGCGACGGGTGCACTGGTCGCCGCCGATGAGGAAGGTGGCCTCGCGGTCCTCCCAGCACTCGTAGATGTTGGGGCAGCCGGCCTCCTGGCACACCGTGTGCAGGCCCTCGCGCTTGACGAGGTCGCGCAGCTCGGTGAACTCGGGGCCCATCTTGGCGCGGGTCTTGATCCACTCCGGCTTGCGCTCGATCGGGACGGCCGTGTTGCGCTGCTCGATACGCAGCATCCGGCGTCCGTCGGGTTGGACGGCTGTCACACGCGCACCTCGACAGTCGGTCAAAGAGTGGATATGGCTTTCGACCACCGGCAGCACCTCGTCGATCGTGCACGTCGCGTCCCAGTTCCTTCGACAGCGACGTGACGCCGGCATCGGCGATGCCACACGGCACGAAGGTCGTCGAAGAAGCGCAGATCGGGATCGCAGTTCAGGGCGAAGCCGTGCAGCGTGACCCCGCGCGAGACGCGGATGCCGATCGCGGCGATCTTGCGGTCAGGGCCGTCGCCCGGTGATCCACGCGCCGCTGCGGCCCTCGACCCGGCCGCGCTCGACGCCGAACTCGGCGCATACGTCGATCAGCATGCCCTCCATGCGGCGCACGTAGGCGACGACGTCGATCGGGTCGGGCAGCCGCACGATCGGGTATCCGACCAGCTGGCCCGGGCCGTGCCAGGTGATCTTCCCGCCGCGGTCGACGTCGATCACCGGCGTGCCGTCGGCCGGACGTTCCCAGGGCTCGGTGCGCTTGCCGGCGGTGTAGACGGACGTGTGTTCGAGCAGCAGCACGGTGTCAGGCTCAGGCCCGTCGGCGACCGCTGCTGTGGACGGCGCGCTGGCGGGTCCCAGGCCGGCTGGTAGTCGACGCGCCCCGCGCGGACCACCTTCAGTTCACCCACGCCGTCTACGGTACTCAGCCGGCGCCGGCGCTCACCGGTCTCGCGCCGTGTGACGGATGTCAGGGCCGTTTGGGGGTGAAACCCCATCGCCGGATGTCACCGGTCCCCGATAGCTTGGGGCGCCTAACCAGGAGGAAATGCATGACGAGCACCGACCAGCGCCGGCAACCCGAGCGCCGACCGGCCGCAAAGCAGCCTCGCCCGAGATTCGTCTGGATCTTCGGCGCGCTGGCCATCATCATCCTGTTCATCGGGCTGGCCGGCGGCAGCCTTCCAGAGCAAACTCGCCGACGTCCAGAAGAACGACAACTCGTCGTTCCTGCCCGGCTCGGCCGATTCGACCAAGGTCGTCGAACGAGCAGCAGAAGTTCAGCACCATCCAGACCATCCCGGGCTTCATCGTCTACGAGCGTTCGAGCGGGCTCACCGCCGCAGGACAAGCAGAAGATCACCACCGACGTCGCCAAGTTCCGCACGATCAAGGGCGTCTCGGCCGACCAGGTCGGCCAGCCCGAGTACTCGAAGTCGGGATCGGTCGCGGCGGTGTCGGTCCCGCTCGTCGGCAGTGACAGAGCGGCAAGTCCGTCAAGGGTCCTGACCTGGTCGACACCGAGAAGGCCGTGATCGCGGCGGCGCGGGCGAATGCGCCGCCCGGGCTCGGTGTGCACAGCGCCGGTGCCGGCGGTCTGATCGTCGCGTTCATCGACTCGTTCAGCGGCCTCGACGGCAACCTGCTGATCGCCGCGGGCATCGTCGTCATCGTCATCCTGCTGCTCGTCTACCGCAGCCCGGTGCTGTGGTTCTATCCCGCTGTTCTGCGCCGTGGTGGCCCTCGGCGCTGCATCGATGGTCATCTACGCCCTCGCGAAGAGCGGCGCGATCACCCTCAACGGGCAGAGCCAAGGCATCCTGTCCGTGCTCGTCATCGGCGCCGGCACCGACTATGCGTTGCTGCTGGTCAGCCGCTATCGCGAAGAACTGCACGAGTACGAGAGCCGGATCCAGGCGATGCGCGTCGCGTGGAAGGCGGCCGCGCAGCCGATCGCGGCGTCCGCCGTCACGGTCATCCTCGGTCTGATCTGCCTGACCTTCGCCGAGCTGAACTCGACCGCCGGACCTCGGGCCGGTCTGCGCGATCGGTATCGGCTGCACGGTCATCGTCATGCTGACCGTCCTGCCGGCAATGCTCGTGATCAGCGGCCGCTGGATCTTCTGGCCGAAGCGTCCCGGCGTCGACCATCAGACCGACATCGCCACGCACGGCCTGTGGGGACGGATCGCGGGCGGCGTCACGCGGAACTCGACGCGGAGCTGGGCGATCAGCGGCGTCGTACTCATCGCCTGCGTCATCGCCATCGCCGGCCTGAAGACCGACGGGCTGTCGACGATCGACGGCTTCACCAACAAGCCCGACGTCATCACCGGCCAGCACCTGTACAACGCCAACTTCAACCAGGGTGCCGGCGCACCGGCGATCATCCTCACGAACGCCGACAAGGCCGACGACGTGATCGCCGCGGTCAAGCAGGTACCGGGCGTCGACAAGTCGCCGAACGCGGTATGTGTTCAGATCGACTACGCGAAGCTGGCCGCGTTGCTCAAGCAGTCCGGCGGCAGCGGCACGCCTGCGTCGGGAGCGAGCGCATCATGTCCGCCGCAGCAGTTGCAGGTGAGTCCGATCGGCGGCAAGACGTTGGTCGACGCAACGCTGACCTCGAGCTTCGACACCTCCGCCGCCTACCAGACGATCAAGGACATCCGGGCCGCGGTCGACAAGGTTCCCGGGGCGGACGCGCTGGTCGGCGGGCAGTCGGCGGCGAACCTCGACGTGCAGGACGCATCGCGGCACGACCGCAACCTGATCATCCCGCTCGTGCTCGCGGTGATCCTGATCGTGCTCGCGATCGTGCTCCGTGCGCTCATCGCACCGCTGATCCTCATCGCGACGGTCGTGCTGTCGTTCACGGCGTCGCTCGGTGTGAGCGCACTCGTCTTCAACCACGTGTTCCACTTCGCGAACGCCGACCCTGCGTTCCCGCTGTTCGCGTTCGTGTTCCTGGTGGCGCTCGGCATCGACTACAACATCTTCCTGATGACCCGAGTACGCGAGGAGACGCTGCAGTACGGAACCAAGGACGGCATCCGACGGGGCCTTGCCGTCACGGGCGGCGTGATCACGTCGGCGGGCATCGTGCTCGCCGCGACGTTCGTGGTGCTCGGCGTGCTGCCGATCGTGTTCCTCGCCGAGATCGGGTTCACGGTCGCCTTCGGCGTGCTGCTGGACACGGTCGTGGTGCGGTCGATCCTCGTGCCGGCGCTCAGTTACGACATCGGCAAGAAGATCTGGTGGCCGTCGAAGCTGGCGGCCGCAACGGCCAAGGACTGACGCGGCACGTCGACCGCGCCACAATGTTGGCGTGGTCGACGTGCGGGCATGGCTGGTCGACGCGCGCCGCCGGGTGCGCGAAGGCGGCCGGGCGGCGCTGGCGCGCTCGTTGCGTCTGAGCGTGGCGGCGGTGGCGTCCTATCTCGCGGCGCAACGCGTGTCCGGCGACAAGCAGCCCATCACGGCGGCGCTGACCGCGCTGCTGATCGTGCAGGTGACGTTCTTCGGCACGATCACCGACACGGCGCGGCGCATCGTCAGCGTGCTGGCCGGGGTGGGCGTCGCCGTCGCTGCCGCGCTGCTGGTCGGCCTGACCTGGTGGAGCCTCGGCTCGATCGTGCTCGTGTCGATCCTGCTCGGTCAGGCGCTGCGGCTGGGGCCGCACCTGCTCGAGGTGCCGATCAGCGCGATGCTGATCCTCGCCGCCGGCGGGGCCGGCGTGCGCGCCACCGACCGGATCGTCGAGACATTGATCGGGGCGGCAGTGGGCCTGCTCGTCAACGTCGTGATCCCGCAGCGGCCCCGGGTGCGTACCGCGGGCCGGGCGGTCGAGCGGTTCGGCGACTCGATCGCGCGACTGCTCGACCGTGCGGCGACGTCGTTGCACGACGGGCCGGTCGGACGCGACGAAGCGGCTGCCTGGCTCGATGAGCTGCGCACCCTCACCGGCCGGGTCGAGCTGGTCGAGCGCGAACTCGACGAAGCGCAGGAGAGCCGCCGGCTCAATCCGCGCGCGGTCGGCATCCCCGACACCATCCCCGACCTGCGCAGCGGTCTCCAGGCGCTCGAGCACGCCGCAGTCGCCTTACGGGCGGTGTTCCGGTCCCTGGCCGAGGGCAGCGAGGTCACGCTCGACGAGAGCCGTCCCGACGGCTCGGGCGACGAACTGCTGCGCGACGCCCTGGCGGTGCTGATGGCCGACATCGCGCGGGCGCTGCGCGACTTCGGCACGCTGGTGCGCGCCGAGGGCGACGAGGCCGGTGAGCCCCACACCGACGTGCTCGAGGACGCGCTCGATGCGGTGCGCGAGGCCCGCGTGCGGCTGACCGAATTGCTGCTCGTCGACCCGCACGAGGCGGTCGGGCTGTGGCAGCGCCGCGGTTCGCTGCTCGCCGGCGTGGAGCGGGTGCTGGCCGAGCTCGACGCCGAGGAACGCCGCCGGCGCACGCGGCAACGCCGTGACGAGGCGGCCGCTGCCCGGCGCCCGAGCGCGCAGGCCGCCGAACGCCTGCGTACGACCACGCGGCGGGTCGTCGAGAACCCGAACCTGAAGCTGCCGCGCCGCCCCCGTTAGAGCGGTCGCGGGTCGATACGGGTCTCGGCGGCAGCGCCTTCGGCGGTGCGTTCGACGAGGTAGGCGCCCTTGCCGTCGACCTCCGTGACCGCCTCGACGAACTCGCTGCCACGGTAGAGCAGGCCCACACCGTCGTCGGTCGCATATCCGGTCGGCAGCGTCCCGTCCGCTATCAACCGCTGGAACAGCGGGCGGCGCTGCGGCTCCGAGTCGTAGTGCACGCCGTTGGCGTACGGCACGAACCCGAGCCCGTTCGTGATCGCCTGGAGATCGCGTCCGAACGAGTCGGTCGTGCCGCCGGTGTGCCAGCAGATCGACCCGGCGCTCACGCCGGTCAGCACCACTCCGGCCTGCCATGCCGCGTGCAGCGCGTCGTCGTAGCCCAGCAGGCGCCATATCGCCAGCAGTCCGGCGACACTGCCGCCGAAGACCCACACGACGTCCTGTGCGAGCAGGTGCTCGGTGGCGTCGGCGACGTTGGGCATCGGGAACGAGAGCAGGTGCGACGCCTGCACTCCGCGCACCCGTGCCATGTCGTAGTACTGGGCGATGGTCAGCGCGTCGTCGCCGACGGCGGTCGCGAGCAGGCACATCCGCGGCGCCCGGCCGGTGACGCCCGAGAGGTCGATCGCGAACTCGGTCAGCGCCCCGAACTCGAAGCGGGTGTACCGGCCGGGTTTGCGCCCGCCGGACGTGGCGAGAATCGTCGGTGCGTCGGCGGGCATGGGCCGACGTTATCGACTCAGTCGAGCTGCTTGTGCAGGTACTCCAGATCACCGCGCTGACCGTCGGCGGGCGTCTCGACGATGACGTCACATCCCGCGTCGCGGCACACGCTCGCGATGAGCTCGGAGTCGAACGTCCCCGCATCGAAGTTGGCGTGGCGGTCGGCGCCCGAGTCGAACGTGTCGCGCGAGTTGTTCGCGTGCACGAGGTCGACGCGGCCGGTGATCGCCTTGACGCGCGTCGACGATGTCGGCGAGTTCCTCGCCGCCGGCCCACGCGTGACAGGTGTCGAGCACGAAGCCGGGCCCGAACTCGCCGACGGCGTCCCACAGCATGGCGAGCCGGTCGAACCGGCGGGCCATCGCGTTGTCGCCGCCCGCGGTGTTCTCGATCAGGATCGGCAGTGGGAAGCCGCCGGACTCCTGCGCTCGTTCGAAGGTCTTGCGCCAGTTCTCGAAGCCGACCGCGGGGTCATCCTTGGCGGTGACGTGCCCGCCGTGCACGATCAGCCCCTTCGCGCCGATCGCTGCGGCCGCCTCGGCGTGCTGGGTGAGCATCTTCCGGCTCGGGATGCGGATCTTGTTGTTCGTGCTCGCGACGTTCACGAGGTACGGCGCGTGGATGTAGACGCGCAGGTCGCTGGCGCGGATCGCGTCGGCGTGCGGGTGCGGCTCGGGTTTCTTCCACCCCTGGGGGTCGGCGAGGAAGAACTGGATCGCCTCGGCACCGACCGATTCGGCGTGCGGCAGCGGGTCGGCGGAGTCGACGTGGGCACCGTAGAGCGGCATGCCCCCACCATAGGACGGGCATGCGGACGGTGGTTGTGGATAACTCCGGTTAAGGTCGGCTCCGATCGCCTAGCGTCTGCGGCATGGCACGTGGAGCGTGGCGACTGCCCGGGTACAAGGTCGAGGAGCTCATCGGCGCCGGGTCGCTCCGGCGAGGTGTGGCGCGCCACGGTCGCCTCGACCGGCGTGCCGGTCGCCCTCAAACGCATCTGGCTCTCCGAACGCGCGCAACGGCAGGCCGCGATCTCCGAGGCCGCGATGCTGTCGACGCTCGACCACGCGCACGTGATGAAGCTGCACGAGGTTCGACCCCTCGACGACTCGATCGTGCTGGTGCTCGACCTCGCCGCGGCCGGGTCGCTCGCGACGCTGCTGGCGCGCCGTGGGCGCGCTCACGGTCGGGGAGACGGTCACCGCGTTGGCGCCGATCGGGAGCGCGCTCGCATATGCGCACAACGCGCGGGGTCGTGCACGGGGACGTGTCGAGCGCGAACATCCTGTTCACCGAGATCGGGCTGCCGCTGCTCGCCGATCTCGGCGTGGCCCGGCTGCTCGGCGACATGGCGGCGGTGCGCACGACGCCGTCCTACGCCGATCCCGCCGTAGCCGCCGGCGGGCTCCCGATCCCGGCCAGCGACGTGTTCATGCTCGGCGCGGTCGCGCTGCACGCGCTGACCGGCGCGCCGCCGTGGCCGGGCGACGAGGCCGGCGGACGTTCTCGAGACGCGGCCACCACCGGCGCCGAGCCGGATTTCGCGGGCCGCCTCGAAGTGGCCGGCATGCCTGCGGACGTGGTCGCCGTCATCACGCGGGCGCTGCGACCTCGAGCCCGAGCGGCGGTGTACCGCCGCCGAATTCGCGCTGGAGCTGCGACACGCAGCCGAGCCGGTGGCCGTGGAACTCACGGCAGGACGCGCGCGGCACGCCGCACGCACGCTCGAGTCGTGGCCGCTGGAGTCGGTGCCGGTCCGCGAGGGCACCCAGTCGTCGGCAGCGTCGTCGGCAGCGATCGTCGGCAGCGTCGTCGGCAGCGTCGTCGGCAGCGTCGTCGGCAGCGTCGTCAGCGGCGTCTTCGGCCGCGGCGCCGCGCCCGCCGTTCGCCCGCCAACCACTGACCTACGGTGTCCGGGCGCCGACGCCGTTCGCCCAGCCGCCCGGTGCGCGGCACGAGGCACGCCGCGCTCACCCGCGTGCGTCGAATCGCACTCGCTGGCGCCGCTGCTGTGGCGGTTGCCGGGGCCGCGCTCGTGCCTGGTGGCCGCACGACCCGCCGCCGGTGGGCGTCGCCGGCGCGCATCCGGCCCTCGGCGCATCGCGCCCCTACGGTCCCCGCCGCGCCGGACCGACATCCACGGCGCGCCGGCCGCCGCGGGTCGTGCCGTCGCGGCACCGCGTCCGCGTCCTCGCCGGTGCAGTCGCGCCGTGCTCGCCGCGCTCGACGCGCCCGCGAGGCCGCGCTTCGCGCGGCGCGACCCGTCGTTGCTGGCGCAGGTCTACTCGTCGCCGGTGCTGCTCGCGCGCGACCGCGAGCGCATGCTCGCGCTCGTCCCGCGGGGCTGCGTGCTCACCGGGCTGCGCTCGCACGTTCGCTGGGGTGCGCACCGTCCGCGCAGGCCGGCGGATGCGCGTGCACGCCCGGGTGCGGGTGCGCGCCGACGCGTGGTGTGCCGCGGAGCGACCGCGCGAGCACACTGCGGCGGCGCGTCCCGCAGCCGATGACGATCGAGTTGCGGCGCACCCCAGCCGGCTACCGCATCACCGCCGAGCGACCGAGAATGACCCGTCAGCGTCCCAGCGCCCAGCGCAGGCCGGACTCGACGTCGGTGTGCTCGAACTCGAAGCCCGCCGCGGTCAGCGCGGCGGGCACAGCCCGCTGGCCGCCCAGCACCTCGCCGGCGAACTCGCCCGAGCACCACGCGCAGCGCCGAAGGCCGGCGCCGGCACCACGGTCGGCCGGTGCAGCACGCGTCCCATCGTCTTCGATGAACTCGGCGTTGGTCACCGGCGCCGGGCCGGTCAGGTTGACCGGGCCGGAGACGTCGTGGCTCGAGCACGAACTGGATCGCGCGGACCTCGTCGCGCAGCGAGATCCACGGCATGTACTGGCGCCCGTTGCCGAGCTTGCCGGCGACACCGAGCTGCACCAGCGGCTTGAGCCGCTTCATCAGGTCGCCGTCGCCGGCCAGCACGAGCCCGGTGCGCAGGTGCACGACCCGCACGCCGGCCGCTCGCGCCGGGATCGGCGGCGGCCTCCCATTGCCGGCACACGTCGGCGAGGAAGGACGACCCGGACGGCGTGCCCTCCTCGACGATGCGGTCGCCGGTGTCGCCGTAGTAGCCCACCGCCGAGGCGCACGACCAGCACGCGCGGCGCCGCCGTATTCGGCCAGCGATCGGGCGAGCGTGCCGACGGTGTCGACGCGGCTGCTGCAGGATCTGCTGCTTGTAGTCCTCGGTCCAGCGCTTGGTGCCGACCCCGACGCCCGACAGGCACACGACCGCGTCGGCGCCGGCGAGGAAATCGGGGTCGACCAGGCCGGCGGCGGGGTCCCAGCTGTCGGTGTCCGGCGCCGATGTCTCGTGCCGGACTAGCTGCTTGACGTGGTGCCCGTCCGCGCGCAGGGCATCGCGCAGCGCGCCGCCGATCAGACCGGACGCGCCGGCGAGCACGACCTCCACGCGGCTGCCTAGCCCGAGTCCGAGCGCCCGCTCGAACGCGCCGGCCTCGAGCCGCTGCTTCATCGGTGACCAGGAACCGGGCTGCGTCGGCGCCGTCGACGATGCGGTGGTCGTAGGACAGCGCGAGGTAGACCATCGACCGCACGGCGATCGTCTCGCCGAGGTTCGGCGTCCTCGACGACGACCGCACGCTTGACCACCGCGCCGGTGCCGAGGATGCCGACCTGCGGCTGGTTGATGATCGGCGTGTCGAACAGCGCGCCGCGGCTGCCGGTGTTGGTCAGCGTGAACGTCCCGCCGCCGAGCTCGTCCGGGCTCACCTTGTTGTCGCGCGTACGCGCGGCGAGGTCGGCGATCTTGCGGGCGATGCCGGCCGAGGTTGAGGTCGCCGGCGTTGTGGATCACCGGCACGAGCAGGCCGCGGTCGGTGTCGACGGCGATGCCGAGGTGCTCGGCGTCGTGGTAGGTGATCTCCTTCTTCTCCATGTCGACGCTGGCGTTCACGACCGGGTGCGCCTTGAGCGCCTCGATCGCGGCGATCGCGAAGAACGGCAGGAACGACAGCTTGACGCCCTCGCGCGCCTCGAAGTCGGCCTTGGCCTGCGCGCGCAGCCGCGCGATCTTCGTGACGTCGACCTCGACGACGGTGGTGAGCTGGGCCGAGGTCTGCAGCGACTCGACCATGCGGGTGGCGATGACCTGACGCATGCGCGACATCGGCTCGACGCGTGCCGCGCTGGTGCGTGGCGCTGGCCATCGCGGTCGCGGCAGCCGCGGGCTGGTCGGTCGCGGCCGGCCGCCGCGGTCGCCGCGGCCGGCTGCGGGCCGGCGCGCGCTGCGCGGCGGCCTGCTCGGCGGCCTCGGCTGCTTCGCCGCCTCGGCTGCGGCGAGGACGTCGGACTTGCGGATCCGCCCGCCGACGCCGGTGCCCGTGCAGCGTGTTCAGGTCGACGCCGTGCTCGCTGGCGAGCTTGCGCACCAGCGGGGTGACGTAGGTGCCGGCGACCTCGTCGTCGTCGGACTCCGTCGCTCGGCGGCACGCTCGCGGCGCCGGCTGCCGCCTGGGCGGACTGCTCGGCGCGGCTGCGTCCGGAGCGGCGTGCTGCGGCTGCGGAGCCGCGCCGGGCCGGTGCCGGCGTCGGCGCCTGGGCTGCGGCTGGGGCTCCGGCTCGGGCTCCGGGCTGTCGCGCTGCGGTTCCGGCTGCGGTTCGGGCTCGGGTTCCGGCTGTTCGGGCTGCGGTTCCGGCTGCCGGCTCGGGTTCCGGCTCCGGCTGCTCCGGCGGCCTGCTCCGGGCTCCGGCTCGAACTGCGTCCGAGCTGCGTCCGGCTTCGTCCGAGCTGCTCGGCCGCGTCGGCGCCGTCGCTCGTCGCCGCCGGCCTCGTCGGCCTCGCCGATCACGGCGAGCTCGACGCCGATCTCGACCGTCTCGTCCTCCTGCACCTTGATCGACAGCAGCGTGCCGGACGCCGGCGACGGGAACCTCGGTGTCGACCTTGTCGGTCGAGACCTCGAGCAGCGGCTCGTCGGCGTCGACGTGGTCGCCCTCGCTCTTCAGCCAGCGGGTCACGGTGCCTTCGGTGACGCTCTCACCGAGGCGGGGCATGGTCACGGACGTCGCCATGGACGCGGCTCCTTCTGGCAGTGATGGGTGAGCGGGTGGGTGCAGTCGTGGACGTGCAGGGGCTTGCCCGCCAGCAGCAGGTGCGCCTCGCCGATCGCCTCGGACTGGGTCGGGTGCGGGTGGATCAGCTGGGCGACCTCGCCGGCCAGCGCCTCCCAGTTGTAGATCAGCTGCGCCTCGGCGATCAGCTCGCCGACGCGGTCGCCGACGATGTGGACACCGAGCACCGTGCCGTCCTGCTGCGCGACGAGCTTGACCGCGCCCTTGGTGTTCAGGATCGCCGACCGGCCGTTGCCGGACAGGTCGTAGGTGACGGTCTTGATCGCGTCCGCGCCGTGCTTCTCGACGGCGACCTGCCTCGGTCAGCCCGACCGAAGCAACCTCGGGGGAGGAGTAGGTGATGCGCGGGACGCCGGGGTAGTCGATCGGGCACGACCGGCAGGCCGGCGATGTGCTCGGCGACGAGGATGCCCTCGGCGAAGCCGACGTGCGCGAGCTGCAGGTGCGGCTCGCCGCCGACCGAGATCAGGTCGCCGACCGCGTAGACGCCGTCGACGGACGTGCGCAGGAACTCGTCGGTGATGACGAAGCCGCGCTCGATCGTGACGCCCTGCTCCTCGTAACCGAGGTTCGGCCGACGCCGGGCCGCGGCCGACGGCGACGAGCAGCACCTCGGCCTCGAGCGTCTCGCCGCCCTCGAGGTGTACCCGCACGCCGTCGTCGGTGTGCTCGACCTTCTCGAAGCGCACGCCGAGCTTGAAGCCGATCTTGCGGCGGCGGAACGCGCGCTCGAGCAGCTTCGAGCTGGCCTCGTCCTCGAGGGGGACGAGGTGCGGCAGCGCCTCGACGATCGTGACCTCGGTGCCGAAGCTCGTCCACGCCGAGGCGAACTCGCAGCCGATGACGCCGCCGCCGAGCACGATCGCGGTCGCCGGCACGTGGTCGAGCTGCAGCGCGTGCTCGGAGGCGATGACCCGCTGCGCCGTCGAGGTCGAGGCCGGGCAGCGTGCGCGAGTACGAGCCGGTGGCCAGGACGAGGTTGGTGCCGGTGTAGCGTGTCGTCGCCGACCTGCACCGTCTTCGGGCCGACGAGCCGTCCCTCGCCCTCGATCGTCTGGATGCCGCGGGACTTGATCAGTCCCTGCAGGCCCTTCCAGTTCTTGCCGACGACGCCGTCCTTGTACTTGTGGACGCCGGCCATGTCGATGCCCTCGAAGGTGGCGTTGACGCCGAAGTTGGCGCTCTCGCGGGCGCCGTCGGCGATCTCGCCGGCGTGCAGCAGCGCCTTGGTCGGGATGCAGCCGCGGTGCAGGCACGTGCCGCCGACCTTGTCCTTCTCGATGAGCACGACGGACTTGCCGAGTTCGGCTGCCCGCAGCGCAGCGGCGTAGCCGCCGCTGCCGCCACCGAGGATGACGAGGTCGGACTGGTTGTCGGCCACTGCTGCTCCTGTGCTCGGGGTCTCTTGTCCATCTTGGCACTAGCCCAAAGTCCGGCTCTGGACAGGCGGCGCACAGCGGTGGATGACACGGATCGGGGCCATGAGGTGGCTCGACCCGCCGCCGCACGGGCAGCACCCGGCACGCTGCGTCGCGCCGACTCGGCCGACCTCGACCACCTCGCCGAGTTCGTGCGCTCCCGGGCCGGGGTCGAGGCCTTCCTCGAGCCGCGGACCACCGTCACCGAGACGACGGTCGTGCTGGTCGCCGCGACGGGGGAGTGGACCCGCCGGCGCGTCGAGGACGAGCGGGCGGCGCAGTCGTTCGCCAAGAAACACGCATCCCGCTGTACGAGGTCGAGCGAGTGGGTACCCGCGCCGGATGCGGGAGTGGACCGAACGCCACCGCCGCCCCTGACCGCGTTGCACCTGCCAACGGTGCTGCGGCGCGCCCGGTGGCACCGTTGGCAGGTGCAGAGCGAGGTCAGCCGGTGAGGGCGCTGATCGCGGCCACGATCGTGCGCACGCCGGCGCCGGTGCCGCCCTTGGGGGTGTAGCCGAACGGCGTGCCCTGGTTGAACGCCGGCCCGGCGATGTCCAGGTGCACCCACGGCACGCCGTCGGGGACGAAGTCGCCCAGGAACGCGCCGCCGACGAGCATCCCGCCCCACCGGTCGCCGGTCAGGCTGGCGATGTCGGCGACCGGCGAGTCGAGCGCGGCGACGCAATTCCTCCGGGATCGGCATCGGCCACACCAGCTCGCCGACCGCGTTGCCGGCGGCGGCGACCTGGTCGCGCCAGCCGTCCTCGCCCATCGCGCCGATGACCCGCGAGCCCGAGCGCGACGAGCTGCGCGCCGGTCAGCGTCGAGGCCTCGATGAGGTAATCGGGCTCGTCCTCGCACGCCCGCACGATCGCGTCGGCGAGGATCAGCCGGCCCTCGGCGTCGGTGTCGGACACCTCGACCGTGCGCCCGCCGCGCATGGTGATCACGTCGGACGGGCGGTACGCCGCGCCGGAGGGCATGTTCTCGGCCATCGGGACGGTCGCGGTGACCTCGACGGGAGCTTGAGCGCCGCGCAGGCCAGCGTCGCGCCGACGACCGCGGCGGCGCCGCCCATGTCGGACTTCATCCAGCCATCCCGGCGCCCGGCTTGATGTTCAGCCCGCCGGAGTCGAACGTGATGCCCTTGCCGACGAGCGCGACCTTGGCGACCGGCTTGGCCGGGCGGTGCATGAGCCGCACCAGCCGCGGCGGGCGCGCCGAGCCTGAGCCGACGGCGAGGATCGCGCCGAACTTGCCGCGCTTGAGCATGCGCTCGTCGAAGATCTCGATCGAGAGCCCGTCTGGTCGCGGCGCGCTCCTCGACGCGCTCGGCGAAGGTCGCGGGGTAGAGGTCGTTCGGCGGCGTGTTGACCAGGTCGCGGACGAAGGTGATCGCGTCGGTGACCGCGACGCGCTCGCTTCAGCTCGTCGCGGCGTCTGCTTGTCGGTCGGCCGGGCGAGGGTCACGGTGCGCAGCCGCGACGGCGGCGGCGTCGACTTGTACTCGGTGAACTTGTAGGCGCCCGAGCGCCGCGCCTTCGGCCATCGCGCTCGACCGGCGCGTCGATCGCGACGTGCACGCTGCGCTTGCCCCCGAGAGCTGCGCAACGCCGCCCCGACCGCGCGCCGCACCGCCTCGTCCTCGACCGCCGGGCCGATGCCGGTCGCGACCACCAGCGGGAACTTCGCCAGCCCCAGCGTCGGGATCTTGGTGACCTCGTCCGGCTTGCCCGTCGCGCCCGACGGCGTCGAGCGCCGCGAGCAACGACGCGTCGCCGAGCGCGTCGTCGACCGCTTCGGCGCCCGGCGCGAGCTGCGGCCCCTTGCCGCCCTGGACGACGCCGATCACGACGGCGTCGGCGGTCAGCGTCGTGGACGGGGCGACGAGCGAGATCTTGGGCATGGATCGGATCCTAATAAGGTGCCTGCCATGGCCCGATCTCCTGCGTTCACCCCTGCACGACCGGCACGTCGCTCTCGGCGCGAAGCTCGCCGACTTCGGCGGTTGGGAGATGCCGATCGAGTACGCGGCGAGCGGCGGTGGGGTGCTCAAGGAGCATGCCGCGGTGCGCGAGGCGGTCGGCATCTTCGACGTGTCGCACCTCGGCAAGGCGACCGTCCGCGGCGCCGGCGCGCGCGAGTTCGTCAACGCGTGCCTGACCAACGACCTCGGGCGCATCGTCGCCGGCAAGGCGCAGTACACGCTGTGCTGCGACGAGACCGGCGGCGTCGTCGACGACCTGATCGCCTACCTGGTCGGCGACGACGAGGTGTTCCTCGTCCCGAACGCCGCGAACACCGCCGAGGTGGTGCGCCGCCTGACCGCGGCCGCCCCGGCAGGCGATCACGGTGACCGACCAGCACCGCGACTTCGGGGTGCTCGCCGTGCAGGGCCCGCGCTCTGCCGACGTGCTCGGCGCGCTCGGGCTACCGGCCGAACTCGACTACATGGCCTACGTCGACGCGGAGTTCGGCGGCGCGCCGGTGCGGGTGTGCCGTACCGGCTACACCGGCGAGCACGGCTACGAGCTGGTCCCCCGGTGGGACGCACGCCGCGGCGCTGTGGGACGCGCTGGTGTCCGAAGGCCGCTTCGTTCGGTGGCCTGCCGGCCGGTCTCGGCGCCCGCGACACGTTGCGCACCGAGGCGGGTTATCCGCTGCACGGCCAGGATCTGTCGCTGTCGATCAGCCCGGTGCAGGCGCGCTCGACGTGGGCGGTCGGCTGGAAGAAGGACGCGTTCTGGGGACGCGAGGCGCTGGCTGCTCGAGCGCGAGGCCGGCCCGCAGCGGCTGCTGTGGGGTCTCGAGTCGCTCGACCGCGGCATCCCGCGGGCGCACATGCGCGTGCTCTCGGAGGCGGCGACCCGATCGGCGAGGTCACCAGCGGGACGTTCTCGCCGACGCTGCGCAAGGGCATCGGCCTCGCGTTGCTCGCCACGGCCGGCGACATCGCCGAGGGCAGCGAGGTCGCCATCGACGTGCGGGGACGGACCTCCGCGATGCGGGTGGTCCGTCCCCCGTTCGTCGAACTGCACGTGCGATGAGCGCCGCTGGCGGGCCGGCCTTGGTCACCACCAGCGTGTGGCGTGCCGGGCGTGGTCGGACGACGACCTCGTCGCCGCGGTTGGTGCGCCGCACCGGCGTAGCTGTGCGCGGCGTGCCCGTCGAGGCGCACGCGCGACCGGCTTCGCGCTGCGCGGCAGCGTCGCGCCGAGGTGCACCGTGCGCGCGCCGACACCCGCGGTCGGTGTCGACGACCGTGCGGTAGCGCGTGCGTGGTGCGTGGCGGTGACACGCTCGCCGCACCGCCGCCGAGCCGGATGTTGCTTGCCGCTCACCAGATGCTGGCCCTGCGGCACCTGCGGGACGAACGGACAGCACGTGGCGGCCGAGGTCGGGATCGACGCCGAGCCACTGGTGCACGACCGACCACGCCGTGCCGTAGTTGCCCCAGGCCTGCATGAACATCGAGCGGCACGTCCAGCACCGGTCGATGTTCGCGCCCTGCTCGCGGTGCCGGGAAGGTCTCCGGCATCGCGCCGGGCATCTCGTCCGGCGTGTGCCCGGTCTCGGGCTCGTTGAACATCGTCTCGTCGATCGCGTGCAGGTAGCGGCGCTGGTGGCCGGGCCGAGCCGGCCGTAGTTGCCCTCGCCGACGGCCATGATCGACGTGGTCAGGCCGTAGATGCACACACCCTTGCCGTGGATGCTGCCGTTGCAACCGGTGTGGAACAGGCCGCGGTTGAGCGGCCGGCTGCCGCTGAAGCACCCGTTCTCCGCCCGGCCAGTGCGGTGGTGCCGTGTGCAGGGTGGCGAGGCCCGGCATGCGACGTGGCCGTCGCGGTGCAGCTCGGCCTCCATCGGCACGACGCCGATCCAGTGCTTCTGGTACAGCCTGCTTGTTGCCCGGGTCCTGCAGCGAGTCGGCGTACTGCTTGGCCGCCGCGTGCCACCAGACGCCTTCTCGAACTTCCCGCCAGCGTGTTCGCGTGCGCGGACGCCCACGACCGGTGGCACGAATCGTGCTTCGACTGCGCGAGATCGGCGAGGTCGTACAGGCCGCGGATCAGGTAGACGGCGTTGTCGAGCTTCTCCGCAGCCCATGCCCTTGAGCTCGACGTTGCCGCTGCCGCTCGGGCCAGCCGTCGTGGTCGGCGTCGAGTCCGTTCACGACGCGGTGCAGGTTGCGCTTGGTGAATCCGTACATCTGGTCGCGGAACTTGTTGTCGCCGGTCCAGCGCCAGATCAGGTCGACGACGCTCGGGAACTTGACGGTCTCGTCGGTGTTGAAGTCGTTGGTCTTGATGCCGTCGGTGTTGTGCGTCTTCGAGTCGTGGCCGAAGTAGATCGAGCCGTCGGAGACCGCCTCGTGGACGACGATCCCGCTGCTTGTGGTTGAGGATGTCGGAGATGTTCTTCAGCGTGCGCATGTGCGCTCGATCGACTGGAACCGGCCGAGCGCGGCTGCTGCGAACGCGGTGTACTCGCCGTCAGTGCCGAAGATCCACGGGTAGTCGGGATAGCCGGCGCCGAACCAGTTCGCGGAGCGGCACGGTGCCGAGCGGCGCCGGGTACTGCTTGCCCTGGTTCGTCCAACGGATCTTGAGGTTGTCGGCCTTCAGCGTGAGGTCGGCGAGGTTCTGCTTGCCCCAGGTGATCGCGTTCTGGGTCAGCCGGTCGCCGGGCAGGTCGAGGGTGCGTCCAGCGGTTCAGATGCGAATGGCGCTGAGGCGATCTTCGCGGCGAAGTCCTGCGTCGGGTTCTGCAGCAGTTCGCGAGGGTGGCCTTGGCGTCGATGACGTCTGTGTCCGACCCGCCGACCGCCGAGCCAGATCGTGCGGGTGCTGTTGGCCGGCAAGCGTGAACCGGTAGCTCAGTTCGCCGCCGGTGCCGTTGCCGAAGGGCCCGTCGTCGCACTGGCGACGGCCACGGGTGTCGGTCGTGTTCGGCGCGGTGCGGCATGCACCGGTGCCGGGCTGCGGCCCGTAGTACTGGTGGCCGATCGCGCCTGCGGTCGGCTTCAGCGAGGTGCCGACGACGGCGGAGTAGTGGTGCGCCTGCTTCTCGCCCGGCAAGCGTGCCGTTGTCGGTGAAGACGAGGTGCTTGCCGTTGTACGGCCCTTGTCGGGCAGGTTGTCCTTCGCGTTGGGCGTGGCGTGTCGAACCCCACGGCCACTGGCCCATCAGTTCGCTGTGCGCGTCGATCTTGAGTGTGGTGGTGCGCGCGGCGCCCGGATTGGTGACGTGAGGCCGAACAGGCACCGCCCGTTTGCCGTCGGGCACGAAGTCCGTGCGCTGCAGCTTCAGCCCGGCGATCGGCCGGCAACGCGTAGCGCGTGTAGCCCCAGCCGCTGGAGAATCGGGTCGCCGGGCCGACCCAGTGCCGCCGAGGCCGAACCACACGCCGTCGAGCATCTTCATGGGCGGGGTCCACACGCCGCCCATCTCGCCGGTGATGTGCCAGCCGTTCGCGTAGAAGCGGCCGTCCTCGAACCCGATCGAGTAGGCGCGCGTTCCCGGCGTCGACCTCGCGACGGTCGTCCAGCCGCGTCGCCACCGACAGGTGCGGCGACGAGGCGAGCGCCGCCGGCACGCGCGGGGGCGACGACGCGGACGTCGTCGCGGGCAGCGCCGTGACCAGTCCGGCGGTGGCAACGGTTACGGACAGCAGTGCAGTGAACCGTCGCCTCATCGCGCGGACCTCCTACGGGGATCGATCACACCGGTCCTTCCGAACCTCGCGGAGATCGACCGGACTGTCAACGATTTCTTCGATGTCGCGATCGGGTGGATCTGTCCGTGCCGAGTCACGCCGGACGGGCCGCGGAACGGTCAGGAATCGAGAAGCCGGACCGTCGCGCGCCGCCCTACGCTTGCCCGGCACGTCCCGACCCGTCACGAGGAGAGCCCGCAGATGCCTGCCACGAACGCCAAGAGCCAGAGCGAGTCCAGCGGTTTCAGCGCCGAAGAGCGCGCAGCGATGAAGGAGCGCGCGGCCGAGCTGCGCGCGGAGGGCAAGAAGGGCGCCAAGAAGGCCGACGGGTTGGACGCGGTGCTCGAGGCCATCGCGAAGATGGCCCCGGCGGATCGCGAGCTGGCCGAGCGGGTGCACATGACCGTCACCGCGACCGCGCCCGACCTCGCGCCCAAGACCTGGTACGGCATGCCCGCGTACGCGAACGCCGAGGGCAAGGCCGTCGTGTTCTTCCAGGACTCGGGCAAGTTCAAGTACCGGTACTCCACGCTCGGCTTCCAGGACACCGCCAACCTCGACGACGGCGACATCTGGCCGGTCGCCTACGCGCTGTCCCGGTGGAGCCCGGCGGTCGAGCGCAAGGTCGTGGAGCTGGTGAAGGCCGCGATCTCCTGACCCGCCGGCTCGGCTATTGGATGCCGGCCCGCACCGAGGTGATCCGCCCGGTGTTGAAGCCCAGCCAGTGCATCCGACCGACGTAGCGGGCGTGCTCGACCTTGATGCAGCGGTCCATGATCACGGTCAGGCCGCCGTCCTCGGCGATCCGGGCGCCCTCGGCGTTGATCACGCCGAACTGGCACCACAGCGCCTTCGCGCCGACCGCCACCGCCTGCTCGGCGATGCCGGGCAGCGCGTCCGGGGCGCGGAACACGTTCACCAGGTCGACCGGGATCTCGAATGTCGGTGAGGTTCGGGTAGCTCGGCTCGCCGAGGATGCGGTCCGCACGCGGATTGACGGGGATCACCCGATAGCCGTGGCGCTTGAGGTAGAAGCCGACGAAGTAGCTCGCCCGCAGCTCGTTGTCGGACAGCCCGACCACGGCGATCGTGTGTGTGTTGTGCAGGACGCGCTGGATCGCCGACGGGTCCTGGTAGCGGGCCAGGTCCATCACGCCGTCGCCGCCTCGAGATCGGCGCGCTCGGCGACGCGCGCGAAGCCCTTGTCCAGGTCCCACAGCAGGTCCTCGGCGATTCGAGACCGACCGAGAGCCGGATCGAGCCCGGCCCGACACCGCCGGCGCGCAGTTCGTCGTCGCTGAGCTGGCGGTGTGTCGTGCTCGCGGGATGGATGACCAGGCTCTTCGCGTCACCGACATTGGCCAGGTGCGACCAGAGGCTGAGCCCGCCGATAAGTGCCTGGCCGCCGGCCCGGCCGCCCGCACAGTCGAAGGAGAACACCGCGCCGGCACCGCGCGGCAGGTACTTGTCGACGAGCGAGCGATATCGGCTGCCCGGCAGGCCGGGATAGCCGACGTTCGAGGCGAGCTCGTGCGCGTCGAGGAAGTCGGCGACAGCGCGTGCGTTCGCGACGTGCCGTTCCATGCGCAGCGACAGCGTCTCGATGCCCTGCAGGAACAGGAACGCGTTGAACGGCGACATGGCGGCGCCGAGGTCGCGCAGCGTCTCCGCGCGCAGCTTCATCAGGTAGCCGTAGGTGCCGAACGTCTCGTGGAACTGCAGGCCGTGATAGGCCGGCGACGGATCGGCCACCACCGGGAAGCGCCCGTTCGACCAGTCGAACAACCCCGACTCGACGACGACGCCGCCGATGCTGGTGCCGTGCCCGCCGAGGAACTTCGTCGCCGAGTGGATCACGATGTCCGCGCCCCACTCGATCGGGCGGCACAGGTAGGGCGTCGCGAAGGTGTTGTCGACGATCAGCGGTAGTTCGTGCTCGTGCGCGATCGCCGAGACGGCCTCGAGGTCGAGGACGTTGCCGGCCGGGTTGCCGATCGTCTCGCCGAAGAACGCCTTCGTCTGCGGGCGCACGGCCCGACGCCACGCGTCGAGGTCGTCGGGGTCGACCAAGGTCAGCTCGACCTTCATCTTGCGCAGATGTGCTTGAACTGGTTGACGGTGCCGCCGTAGAGCGCTGCGGAGGCGACCAGGTGGTCACCCGGCTGCAGCAGCGTGAACAGCGCCGCCGCCTGCGCAGCGAGGCCGCTCGCGAACGCGACCGCGCCGGCGCCCCCCTCCAGGCTGGCGACCCGCTCCTCGAACACCGCGACGGTCGGGTTCATGATCCGCGAGTAGGTGTTGCCGTACTCCTGCAGGTTGAAGTAGGCCGCGGCGGACTCCGGGTCCTCGAAGACGTAGCTCGTGGTCTGGAAGATCGGCACGGCACGCGCGCCGGTGTCGGGTCCGGCCGCTGGCCGGCGTGCAGTTGGCGCGTCTCGAACCCGAACGCACGGTCGGCCTCGTCACGATGATCGGTCACAACCCAAGACCCTTCTCCACGTCGATCAGCCGGTCTCGGCCGGGGCTCGACAATCCAGGAAGTCGCGGATGATCGGCGTCTGCCGGGCCTCCTCGAGCAGGAAGCAGTCGTGCCCGTACGGCGCGTCGATCACGTGGAGGTCGACGGGCTTGCCCACCGAGCGCAGCGCGTCGGCGATCTCCTGCGACGACGACGGCGGGTACAGCCAGTCGGAGCTGAAGGCGATCAGCAACGTCCGCGCGGCGACCCCGGCCAAGGCCGATGCCAGCGAACCGCCGCCGTACTGCCGCGCCAGGTCGAAGTACGTCAGCGCGCGCGAGGTGTACAGGTAGGTGTTCGCGTCGAAGCGCTTCACGAACGAGTCGGCCTGGTGTCGCAGGTAGCTCTCGATCTCGAACTCCGGCTCGACGAGCGTGTACCGCACGTCGTGGCGGTCCTGCAGATGCCGGCCGAACCGGTCGGTGAGCGCCATGCCGGACAGGTAGGTCACGTGGCCGACCATGCGGGCCACGCCCATGCCGGCGTCGGGTGCGTGGCCCGAGCCGTAGTAGTGGCCACCCTGCCACGCCGGGTCGCGCATGATCGACTCGCGTGCGATCGCGTTCCAGGCCACGCCCTGTGGCTGCAGCGCGTGCGTGCTGGCGATCGACACGACGGCGTCGACCTCGTCGGGATAGCTGATCGCCCATTCGAACGCCTGCATCCCGCCGAGCGAACCACCCGCAACCGCGGCCAGGCGCGAGATGCCCAACCGGGCGAGGAACGCCCGCTGCGCACGCACCATGTCCGCGACCGTGATGACGGGGAAGTCGGCGCCGTAGGGCTTTCCGGTGCCCGGGTCGATCGACGACGGTCCGGTGGTGCCCCGGCACCCGCCCAGCAGGTTGGTCGACACGACGAAGAACCGGTCGGTGTCGAAGGCCTTGCCGGGTCCGATCATGCCGTCCCACCAGCCGAGGGCCTTGCCGACCGAACCGTCGCGTTCCTCGGCGCCGAAGCCGTCCCGTGTGCCTTCGGCCGTCGGTGTCGGCGCGACGCCCGCCGCGTGCGCGTCACCGCTGAGCGCATGGCACACGAGGATGACGTTGTCGCGTTGCGCCGACAGCGTCCCGTAGGTCTCGTAGGCCACCTGGACGGGGTGCAACGAGCGTCCGCAGTCGAGCGGGAGCGGATCGGGGAGTTCGAGGTACTGCGTGTCGACTGTGCCGACCGAACCGACCGAACCGGTCAGGGTTGGCGCCATGGCGAAATCATAACCGCCGCCCACCGGTGGCCCGGTATATTGTCTTGTAACCCCATAAGAAAACAAGAGTAAATGGGACAGAAGGGGATGACATGACGGCGGTGGCCAACGGAGTCAACGTGCAGGCCTTGCTCGACGCCCGGGAGGCATTGAAGAGCGCACCCGAGGCGGCGCAGTTCACCTGGCGCGCATCGTCGAAGTGGGAGAACGGCGTGCACAGCACGGTCCGGGTGCACGACTACTTCGGCCTCGGTGAGGAGCACTCGCACAAGACCGAGTCGGTGTTCGACGCCGACCACCCGGACGTGTTCGCGGCCGAGGACAACGGCATCACGCCGATCGAGTACCTGCTGGTCGGGCTCGCGGGTTGCCTGACCGCAGGCGTGGCGTCTGTCGCGCAGAACCGGGGCATCCAGCTGCGTTCGGTCGAATCGACCGTCGAGGGCGACCACGACATCCGCGGCATCCTCGGCGCCGACAGCGACGTCCGCAACGGGTTCAACGGCATCAAGGTGACCTTCGCGATCGACGCCGACGCCTCGCCGGAGGAGATCGAGGCTCTGGTCGCGCAGTCGCAGAAGCGCTCGGCGGTCTTCGACGCGCTGACCAACCCGACCGACGTCACCGTCGAGGTCACCGGACGTTGACGGGGCAGTCATAGAACGCCTGACGACGGTCGTCGTGGGGGCGGGGCATGCGGGTCTGGCCGCGAGCCGCTTCCTCGCCGACCGCGCCATCGACCACGTCGTGCTCGAACGCGGCGACATCGCGAACTCGTGGCGCCACGAGCGCTGGGACTCGCTGCGGCTGCTCACCCCGAACTGGTTGAGCCGGTTGCCCGGATACGGCTACCCCGGCTCGGATCCGGACGGCTACGCGACCATGGCCGAGGTCGTCGACCTGATCGCCGGGTTCGCGCGGGCGTCGGCGGCCCCGGTGCGCACCGGGACGACGGTCACGTCCGTCCGATCGGCCGACGACGGTTACGTGGTGCGCACCGACACGGGCGAGCTGCACTGCCGCACGGTCGTCATCGCCAGCGGCGCGTGCAACCGGCCCACCGTCCCTGCCTTCGCCGATGCGCTGCCCGGTTCGGTCCAGCAGCTGACCACCTTCGGTTATCGCGGGGCCGGCCGGCTGCCCGACGCGCGGGTGCTGGTCGTGGGTGCGTCGGCATCGGGTGTGCAGCTGGCCGCCGAGATCGCCCGCTCGGGACGACCGGTGACGCTGTCCGTCGGCGAGCACGTGCGCATGCCGCGCCTGTACCGCGGCCGCGACGTGCTGTGGTGGATGGCTGCGGCCGGTGTCTGGGACCAGGGCTACCGCGAGATCGACGACCTCGACCGGGCCCGGCGACTGCCGTCGCCGCAGCTGGTCGGCACACCGGAACGGACGACGCTGGACCTGAACGCGTTGACCGCCCTCGGGGTGGAGCTGGTCGGCCGGTGGTCCTCGGTGCGTGACGGCCGGGCGCTGTTCTCCGGCGGACTGCGCAACGTCCTCAACCTGGCCGACCTGAAGCTGGCCAGGCTGCTCGAGACCTTCGACGAGTGGGCGCTCACGTCCGGGCGCGACGACGAGCTGGGCGATCCCGAGCGGTTCGCGCCGACCCGGTTGCCCACGCCGCCGCGGTCGCAGGTGGATCTCGCCTCGGGCGAGTTCGGCGCGGTCGTGTGGGCGACGGGGTACCGCCCCGATTACAGCTGGCTGGACGTGCCGGTGCTCGACGGCAAGGGCCGGCTGCGCCACGACGGCGGGGTGGTCGACAGCCCCGGCCTGTACGCGCTCGGGCTGCCGGTGCTGCGACGGCGTGCGTCGACCTTCATCCACGGCATCGAGGCCGACGCGCGGGCGGTGGTCGGGCACCTCGCCGGCTACCTGGACGAGCGCGCGGTCAGCCCGGTGGGCGGCGCGGCGCGACGCTGAGCGCGCCCGGGCGAGCGGTCAGCTCTGCCGGGCAGCGCGGCTCTGCTCCTCGCGGACCGGATCGACCTGCTCGCCGGTGTCGTTGTCGCGGTGGGCGACCGGGAAGTCTCGCTCGTCGGTCTCGACCGGGGTGTCGCGCAGGGCATGCACGGTCGCGTTGAGGAACGCGACCAACGGCACGGCGAGCAGCGCGCCGACGATGCCGGCGAGCACGGTGCCGGTCACCACCGACAGCGCGATCGCGAGCGGATGCACCTCGACGCTGCGGCTCATGATCCACGGCTGCAGCAGGTGCGCCTCGAGCTGGACGAGCAGCGATGATCGCGACCGCGACGACGATCGCCGCGGGAACGCCGTGCTCGAGCAGCGCGACCGCGGTGCACAGCGCGCCGGTGACCGTGAGGCCGATCAGCGGGACGAACGAGCCGAGGAAGATCAGTACGCCGAGTGCGGCGGCGAGCGGGACCCGCAGCGACGAGCAGCACGATCGTCACCGACATGCCGTGGAACAGCGCGATGAGCACCTGGCCGCGCATGTAACCGCCGAGCGTGCGCCAGCCGACCCGGCCGGCGCGGTCCATCCGCTCCTGCGCCTGGCGCGGGAACAGCCGCAGCGTCCAGCGCCAGATCTGGTCGCCGTCGCGCAGCAGGAAGAACGTCGACAGCAGGATCAGCAGCAGCGCGCCGAGCGCCTCGGCGACGGTGCGCACCGTCTCGATCGCGCCGGACACCAGCGCGCCCTGGTTGCGTTTGACCGCGTCGCTGATGTTCTTGGCGAGCTTGTCGAGGTCGGAGGACTTCAGGTGCAGTGGGCCGGTCTGCAGCCAGGTCCGCGTCTTCTCGACGAAGTCGTTGATCTGGTCGCCGAGCTGCGTGGAGTGCGAGGTGATCTGCCAGGTGACGAACGTGCCGATGGCGGCGAGTGCCAGCACGCCGATCAGCAGCGCGAGCCCGGCCGACAGCGATCGCGGGCCCGGCAGCGTGCGCAGTCGGTCGCTCGAGCGGGTGCAGCACGGCGGTGAGGAACAGGGCGAGGATGAAGCGAGAACGCGACCAGCTCGACGCGCGCGAAGATCTGGCCGAGCACGTAGAGGCCCGACGGCGATGATGAGCAGCCGCCAGGTCCAGGCGGCCGCGACGCGCACCCCCCAGGTGACCGCCTCGTTCGCGTCACGCGCGGAATTGGACAGCATCGGTGTCGTCGGGTCTGGCGCGGTGTGTCGTCGTCGGGCGGTCTCGCGTCCGCCGCGGTCGGGTCCGCGTCCACCGTGCGAACTTTGGGCAGCCTCCCGGGCCATGCCCAGTTGCCCAGCGCCGCCGCGGCGCGCAGCGACGGGAACGGTGAGCAGCCCGGCGAGCCCGTCGCCGAGCCCGCTGCCCAGGCCGAGCACCGGCTGCTGGCCCATCCGGGTCAGCGCGAGTTCGTGCAGCGGATCGGGGCCGAGATCGGCCGCGCGCCCACCAGCGCACCGCACGGGGCTGAGCCTCGTAGGCGATCAGCGCGCCGGCGGCTGCGACCGGGCCGTCGAGCAGCACCGGCGTGCGGCGCGCGGCGGCGCGCAGCACGAGACCGGCGGCGACGGCCAGCCGCGGCTGCTGCCGAGTTTGCGCAGCAGCCGGTCAGGGTCGGAACGCGACCGGCATGCAGGCGCCGCGCCGTCGCGCACCGCGACGGCGCGCTCCATCCAGGCGTCCGGGTCGGTCGCGGCGGCGCCGCGCGCGAGCACCTTCACCGGTTCGGTGTTGGTCAGCACCGAGACCGGCGACGGCGGCGTCGGCGCCCGACCCCGGACGGCGACGACGAGCAGGTCGGCGCCGCGTCGATCGCGGCGTCGGCCGCGACGCGGCCCCCGCCGCGACCGGCCGGTCGCCGTCGTCGGGCCGGCGGGCCATCGCGCCGACTCGCTCGGCGGTGGCCGCGACGAGCAGCGCCGGCGGCCGGCGACCGATCGCACGACGGTGCGGGCGCTCGGTGAGCCGCGCCGCGCGGGCCGGACCGCGCACCACCATTCGGCGAGTGCCGCGAGGCGCCCGAGGTCGGGCTCGGTCGGCGAGCCGGTCGCGGACGGCTCGGTGCTCGCCTCGCTGTCGGGCCATCGATGTCCGCGCCGACGCTGTCAGCTCGAGTCGTCCACGCGCCGTCACCTTAGGGCGCGAACTCGGGCGACCGCGTCGAAGGCGGCCCGCCGCGCGGCCCGCCGCAGCGCGAGCAGCACCGGACGCCCGACCAGCAGCAGGGCGAGCGCGGTCGCGAGCCCGCGCGGGATGTCGAAGCCGAGGCTGGTCGACGTGCTGAACGCGATCCAGCGGCGCAGGTTGTCGAGCACGGCGCGCCCGGAACGAACGTGACGCCGCGCGCCGGCGCCCGTCCCCGTCGTGCCGAACGGCCAGAACCACAGGTTGAGCACGAAGCCGTAGGCGATGCCGGCGACCAGAGCCGTAGCCGGCGAGCAGCGACGAGCTCGGCCCGGCCGCGCGCCCGCGGCAGGCAGCCGGCGAACATGCCGACCCAGCCGGCGGCCGAGCATCTGGAACGGCAGCCACGGTCCGCCGCCGCCGGTGAGCGCGGCGGAGGCGAACATCGCGACGTTGCCGAGCACGAAGCCGAAGCCGCGGCCGAACACCCGACCGGCCGGGACGAGCAGGAAGAACATCAGCTGGACGCCGGTGACGCCGCCGGTGAGCGGACGCAGCACCGCGCAGCTGCCGGAGAGCACGCCGAGCAGCGCGACCGCCTTCGCGTCGATGCCGCCGTCGGCGATCTCGGCCGCGCACGACGAGCAGCAGCAGCGGCAGCATGACAGGAAGATCCACGGCGCGTCGCCGGCGTGCGCCGGTGCTCGATGCCGGCGAGAAGCCGATCAGCAGCGGCCAGGCGAACGCGCCGACGCCGACGAGCGTGACGGCGACGGATCGCGCGCGAGCGCCGCGGCCGCAGGTGCAGTGCGGTCGGTCACGACGCCGCCGCGATCGCGGCACGACGTCGTCGACGGTGAGGTACGGCAGCGGCGCCAGGACCTTCGCGACCTGCGGCGCGAAGACCGGCGACTGCGTCGACGACCTCGCGGGTCGGGCCGTCGGCGACGACCTCGCCGTCGGCCAGCACGACGGTGCGGCACGCTGACCTCGGCGACCAGCTCGACGTCGTGGGTCGCGAGCACGACCGCGTGCCCGTCGCGGCGAGCGTCCGCAGGACGTGTGACCAGCCGCGCCTTGGCCGCGTAGTCGAGCCCGCGGGTCGGCTCGTCCAGCAGGACGCAGCGGCGGCGCGGCGGTGAGCACGACGGCGAGCGCGAGCGCGAGCCGCTGCCCTTCGGACAGGTCGCGCGGATGCAGCGCGGCGTCGAGCTCGCCGGCGATGCGCCGGCAGCAGCGCAGCCGTCGTGCCGGGCGCGGCGCGGCGTCGCGGTCGGCGGTCGCGGCACTCGTCCGCGACCGTCTCGGCGTAGAGCAGGTCGCCCGGTTGCTGCGGGCACGAGCCCGACGTGCCGGATCAGCTCGCGGCCGCGCAGCGCGCGCGGATCGCGCCCGCCCACCAGCGACCGTGCCCGCCGCCGGCGCGACCAGCCGGCCAGTGCGCCGAGCAGCGTCGACTTGCCCGGCGCCGTTGCGTCCCATCAGCGCGACGATCTCGCCGGCGCGCACGGCGAAGTCGACACCTCGCGCAGCGCGACCAGCGCGCCGTAGCGCACGGTGCAGCCGCGGTCGGTCGCCGACCACCGCGCCCGATGCGGCGCGGCCGGGCCGCGGCGATCGGCGCGGCGCGGCACCGCTCGCGCAGCGCGCGGGCCGGGCGCCGGGCGTCGCGGACGGTCAGCGGCAGCGGCGACCAGCCGAGCGCCCGGCCGAGCTGACGACCGGCGGCGCGATCGACGCGCGCCGCCATGATCGCGCGCGGGCGTCGTCGCGCTGCACCGGCGCGCCGTCGCCGGGCAGCCACAGCAGCGGTCGGCGTGCTGCACGACCCGCTCGAGCCGGTGCTCGGCCATCAGCACGGTGAGCCCGAGGTCGTGCACGAGGCGGTGCACCGCGGCGAGCACGTCTTCGGCGGCCGCCGGGATCGAGCGCGGAGGTCGGTTCGTCGAGCACGAGCACGCGCGGATGCGCGGTGAGCACCGCGCCGATCGCGACCCGCTGCTGCCTGCCCGCCGGACAGCGTCGACACCGCGGTCCCGCAGGTCGACGAGCCCGAGCAGGTCGAGCGTGTCCTCGACGCGGCGCCGCATCACGTCGGCGGGCAGCGCCGAGCGACTCCATCGTGTAGGCCAGCTCGTCCTCGACGGTGTCGGTGACGAAGCCGGCCGCCGGGTTCTGCCCGACCACGCCGACGACGTCGGCCAGCTCGCGCGGCGGGTGGTCGCGGGTGTCGCGCCCGGCGACGCGGACCCGGCCGGACAGCGTGCCGCCGGTGAAGTGCGGACGAGCCCGTTGACCGCGCCGAGCAGCGTCGACTTGCCGCTGCCGGTGCTGCCCGACCACCAGGCACAGCTCGCCCTCGGGCACGTGCACGGTCACGTCGCGCAGCACCGGCTGCGGCGCGTCGGCGTAGCGTGATCGATGACGTTCTCGAAGTCGATCACGCCAGCACCCGACGCTTCGCGGACGCCGCGGTGCGCGGAGCCGGTCGGGCACGTCGCGGGGTGGCGACCGCCGGGACGGCGGCGACCAGGGTGGCGAGGAAGGGCACCAGGCGCAGCGTCGGCCAGGCGTAGGGCACGCCGTCGGTGAGCGGTCGTGCACGGCGAGCAGGTAGGTCACCGCGACGACCGCGCCGCAACCGACGACCAGCCATTCCGGGCCGCGCCACGGGTCCGGCCGGTAGCGGGTCGGCTGCACCCGCGGCCGGCGACGAACCCCGCGACGAGCGCGAGCCGGTGCCCGCGCACGAGCAGCGCCAGCCCGACCCGGTGCCCGCCGCCGGCCGAGATGACCTGGTAGGTGCCGACCACCGCCGCGCCGAGACCGATCAGCACGCCCCCGCCGGACAGCCGGCGGGTCGCCGCCGGATGGTGTGCGCGGCGGCCGTACCCGCGCGAATCCATCGACGCGGCAAGAGTGATCGCGCGTTCGAGCGCTTCTTCGAGCACTGGTACGGCAATGCCGCGGATGCCGCGCAGCCCGCTGATCGACGGCCGCGCAGCCGCTGGGCCGATCGCACCCGCACCAGCGACTCGGCGAGCTGCGGCACGAACGTCATCGCGACGACGACGGCCACGCCGACCTCGTACAGCGCCGCCGGCAGGATGCGGGTGAGCCGCGCCGGGTGGGCCAGCGCGTTCGCGGCGCCGAAGCAGGTGATCAGCACCGCCAGCCGCAGCCCGGACACGAACGCGTTGAGCAGCGGCCTCCCCGGTGATCGGCCCGCCGAGCGACAGCCCGCCCAGCCAGCTCGGCAGCGGGACCGCGGGCAGGGTGAGCAACGTGTGCCCCGGATACGCGCGCGCCGAGCAGCACCTGCAGCAGCACGGTGACGACGACGGTGAGCAGCGCCAGCCGCAGCAGCAGCCCGTAGGCACGCGCCCACGGCGCCCGTCCGCGCCGGGCGCCGACCACCACGGCCGGCGACGGCGGCGATCGTCAGGAGGAGCAGCGGATCGTTCGTGCGCATCGAGGAGTAGGCGAGCGCCAGCGCCCAGAGCCACCAGGCGGCCGGGTGCAGCAGGCGGGGCGCTGCGCGCATACCGCTGCTCAGCCCGCCCGGCGGCGCATGACCAGCCAGGCGGTCAGCGCGCGAGCGCGACGACGACGGCGAGCGCGCCGACGGCAGGCCAGGCGCTGGTGGTGGAGGTGTCCGCGGCTGCTTGGGCGGCGATGGTCGGAGCGGCGGACGACGGTGCGGCTGGTGCCGAGGCGGCGAGCCGGCCGCGGACGAGTTCGCCGGGGGCGATGCCTGCCGCGGCGAGGTGCGTCCCCGCCGGTGCGGCGGTGGCGTGACGTCCCTGCCGACCGGGCCGCGCCGGGCGGGGCCGTCGTCGTCGTGCGCATCGGACCGGCGGTGGGTGCAGCTGCACGCGTCACCGCGGTGTGCTCGGCGTGGTGGTGGACGGGCGCTGCCGTGCTGGTCCGCGGGTCGGCCGAGCGCGCGTCGGCGGCGCCGGTGCGACAGCCGTCGGGTGCGTCGAGGCCGGCGTGGGCGTCGGGTGCGGTGTGGCGTGCGGGTCGAGGTGACCGCACAGCGCGGCATAGGTGCGCGCGGGCGGCCGCGGGGCGCTGCCCTGCCCGTCGACGTAGGACCAGCCCTCGACCGTGCCCGCCTTCGGGTGGTAGGAGGCGCTGCCGGAGCTCGCGTACGTCCAGCCGCCGTTCCCGCCGGAATGCCAGTACGACCAGTAGTGCGTGTCGTCGGGGTGCGTGGTGCCGATCGTGTCGACCTGCAGCACGAATCCGCTGTACTGCTGGGTGCCCAGTGCACGGCGTGGTGCTGCCGCAGCAGGTCGAGGCCGGTACCGCCCACCGTCGCGCACCCGGCCGAGACCCGGCCGTCGCCGTAGCGCACCACGACGCCGACGTGCTCGGCCGCCGCATCCGCCGGCAGCGCGGTGGCCACGCCGCCCGCCGCGAGCACGGCGAGGGCGCCGGCGAGGGCGAGCGCACGCCTCATCGACGAGCCGCTGCCGGCGCCACGACGCGGAAGGAACGCGCGGTGCTCAACCGGCTGAATCGGCCGGTCAGGATGATCCGGCGGGTGCCGCGCGCCGACCTGGCCACCCCGAACCGCACGGCGACCGTCCCGGCCTTGGTCGCCGTCACCGTCGTGACGCGGTGCGACCCGATCCTGGCGACCACCCGCTCCCGGGTCGCGAACCCGGTCGCGGTGACGCTCTGCCGGCCGCCGGCGGCCACCCGCGGGTGAGCGACCCGGGCGGGCGCGAGCGCCAGCACCGCGGTGCCCGAGGCGGCCCGGTGGTCGGTGAGGGTCGCAAGGTCGCCGTAGGCGACCATGCCGAGCAGCCCGTCCGCGGTGGCCTTGATCGACGAGCTCGCGTCGAACGCGCCGTGGTACTTCAGCGCACCGCGCGAGGCACCCTTGCCGACCGTCGGGCCGGTGGTCACCTGCTGCGAGGCCAGCCACTTCTTCGACCGCGTGGTGTCGACGCGCTGCCCGGCGAGCGCCGCCGCGGCCAGCCCCGTCGAGTCGACGTTGTGGACGCCCTGGGCCGTCCACGACCCGTCGCTGTTGCGGATGCCGCGCAACCAGTGCACCGCGCGGGCGAGCGCGGCCGGCCGGTGGCCGTCGGCGTGCAGCGCCATGATCGCGTAGCCGGTCGAGTCCGGGTCGGCGGTGCAGTGCGAGCCGCCGGTCGTCGAGGAGGTGAACCCGCCGTTCGCGCACTGCAGCGACAGGAAGTAGGTCAGCGCCGCGGCGTCCGGGGCGTACGCCGATCCGTAGGTCCTCGCGCCCCGGGCCTCGGCCAGGATCACCAGCGACTCGGACACGCTGGAGTAGCTGTTGGCGGCCGAACCCGGTGTGCACGTGGTCGCTGTGGCTGGGCATTCGTCGGACTTCAGGTGCTTGAGCAGGTTGTAGGGGCCGAAGTGGGTCGGGTCGTCGCCGGCCACCATCGCCGCGATCGCGGTCTTGCCGATCCCGCCGTCGTTCGGGCCGTAACCGTCGAGGTTCTTGATGTCGACGTACTTCTCGACATGCCTGGCGAAGTACCGCATCGCCGCGTCGATCTTCGCCTTGCCCGCCTTCGCCGCCGCCAGCGCGAAGACCGAGTCGGCGGTCGAGCCGCCGTCGAAGGCGCCCTTCGTACCGGCGATAGACGTAGTGATCGCCGAACTGCTGGGCCAGCCAGCCGGCCGCCGCCCGGGACGCGACCGTGGTGGTCGGTCGCGGTCGCGGAGCAGCGGCGGCCGAGGCCGCGGTCGCGGCGGTGCCGGCGACGGCGGCGACGCCGACCCGGCGAGCGCGAGCAGGACGCGCGCCGTTCGTGATGACGGGTGAGATGACATTGAGCAGCCCCTGTGATCGGGCGGCTGTGGCTCGAGTCAGGGCGGCTGCCGGCGCGGCGTGCCACTCGTACCCTGCACCGCAGACCTCGACGGTGATGGACGATGCACCCGGGGCAGGCATTCCGACTCGTCCCTCGCGGGACCTACGGCTGCGGGTCAGTGCCGGACTTCGACCGGCTTCCCCTACGGCGGGTCGGTGGAACGCACTGCACCTCATCACACCCGTCCGGACGCGGTCAAACTAGGGTGACGTCACATGACGTGGAGCTGGCGACTCGAACAGGCCGACGGCAGCACGCTCGAACCGGCCGATGCGCCGCTGCCCGCGCCGCCCACGCCAGCCAGGCGGATGCGGAGTCCTGGCTCGGCGAGAACTGGCGCGAGCTGCGCGAGGCCGGGGTCGCGCAGGTGACCCTGCTCGACTCGGACGCCGTCGTGTACGGCCCGATGTCGCTGGCCGACGAGTAGACCGCGGCAGGGCCGCTACACCGACCGCGCCGACGAGCCCCAGCGCAGCCGCACCCCCTCGCTGCGCAGCGTGCGGCGCAGGACGAGGTAGGTGCCGGCGATCGCGATGCCGGTGAGCACCGGCGAGAGCACCGTCTTGAGCACGAGGAACGACCCGAGCGAGGCCGAGCTCAACAGCCACACCGTCCCGGCGGCGTTGACGCCGTAGACCGCGGCCCACAGCAGCGAGGTGCGGTCGAAGAAGCGCCGTTCCCGCAGCCGGCGGGTCAGCTCGTCCGGGACGGGGACGAAGTCGTGCGCGAGCCGTTCGAGCAACGGGCGGCCGGCAAGCGCGGTCAGGGCGAATGCGGTGGCCGTCGCCACGGTGCCGGCGACCGGCTGCAGGAAGAACACGAACGCGCTGCCGGTCCACAGCGCGACCATCGACCGGAGCGTCATCAGCCCGGCGCCGAGCAGCACCGCGCCGACGACCCGGTGCCCGCGCGCGACCCGCACCGCGACGTCGGCGAGGTACCAGAACAGCGTGACGCCGACCGCGGCCCGCAGCCCGGCAAGGGCGAAGGTGAGGTAGAACGCGACCATCGGCAGCACCGAGGCGCAGAGCACCGTGCGCGCCGCGTGCCGGGCGATGGTGCCCGGCGGCGCCATGTCGATCACGTCCGGACCCGCAGGGTTCATATCGTCCTGATCGGCGCGCATCGGACCGGCTTGAGCCGCGCGACGGCTCCGTCCGCCCTCACCACTCCGTGATCAACTCGCGATTCTGGTCGGAAATCGACCGGATCGACGAGTTGATCACGGGTTCGCGGGGTCAGATCTCTTGGCCGCGCTCGACGCGCGGGGCCGGCATGCGCCAGCTGCGCGGCAGGTAGGCGCGCGCACCGGCGTAGAACCCGATGGTCAGCGGGCTGCCCTCGGCCTTGCCGTAGCGCTCCTGGGCGAGCGCGCAGATGCGCCGCCCGGTGAAGTACCACTCGACGAGCAGCCCGAGGAACAGCACCAGCACGACGATCTGCATGATCGGCAGCGCGTAGCCGACGATGACCAGCGGGAACAGGATCAGCAGGTAGTTGCTGCGCCATCCGCCGCGAGTCGACCTAGTCGCGGGCCAGCGAGCGGGTCTGGCCGCGGTCGCGGCGGGGGAGCACCGACGGGTCGCCCTGGCGCAGCAGTTCGCGGCGCTGGGCGACGGTCAGGTTGGCCGCGGGCGTGCGCTGCGCGGTGCGCTGGGACTTGGCGAGCTCACGCTGGCGCGCGTAGGCCTCCTTGCGCGTCTTCGGCGCGGACACCGGCCCGCGCACCCCCACGATGTCGCGCCGCTTGGGCGTGGGTCGTCCCTTGCCGTCCCGGACGATTCCTCGACCTCCGGCTCGGCCTCGATCTCGACCCGACGTTTGCCCAACTTCACGCCGTCGAGGATACGGGTAGGGCGCCGGGGGCGGCGATCGCGGCACTTCGGACGTCCGCGGAGTTAGGATGGAACAGCTGTCCGCAGCACATCGTTGTAGCTACCGAGACGATGTACCAACGATGTACCCCGAGTTGAGCTGGGAGTCCGATGACCACCACAGAGCCCACGACCGTGTCGCTGACGAGCGCGCCCGAGCAGGCGACCGCCCCGACGTTGTCCCTGACCGAGCACGCCGCGGTCAAGGTCCGCGCGCTGCTGGACCAGGAAGGCCGTGACGATCTGCGGCTGCGCGTCGCCGTCCAGCCGGGCGGTTGCTCCGGCCTGCAGTACCAGCTGTTCTTCGACGAGCGCAGCCTCGACGGCGACCTCGAGCTCGACCTGAACAGCGTCCCGGTCGTCGTCGACCGGATGAGCGCCCCGTACCTCGGCGGCGCCACGATCGACTTCACCGACACGATCGAGCAGCAGGGCTTCACGATCGACAACCCGAACGCCTCGGGCGGCTGCGCCTGCGGCAACTCCTTCTGCGGGTAGTTGTTCCCCGACCGGCCGGGTCCGTGCTCACGGACCCGGCCGTCGTCGTGTTCACCTCACGTTAGGTAGCCGCCGTGCCCGTACTCGTCGCCGGATCCATCGCCACCGACCACCTGATGCACTTCCCGGGCAAGTTCACCGAGCAGCTGGTGGCCGAGCAGCTGCACAACGTGTCGCTGTCCTTCCTGGTCGACGACCTCGTGATCCGTCGCGGCGGAGTGGCCCCGAACATCTGTTACGGGATGGCCCAGCTCGGCGGCGAGCCGGTGCTGATCGGCGCGGTCGGCAAGGATTTCGACGACTACCGCGCCTGGCTGACCGACAACGGCGTCAACTGCGACTTCGTGCACGTCTCGGCCGACCAGCACACCGCCAGGTTCGTGTGCACCACCGACGAGGCGATGAACCAGATCGGCTCGTTCTACGCCGGCGCGATGGGCGAGGCCGCCAACATCGCGATGGCCGACGCCTGGCACGCCGCGGGCGCACACCTCGCGGTGATCAGCGCCTACGACCCGGCCGCGATGGCCCAGCACAGCGCCGAGTGCCGCGAGCACGGGTTCCGCTTCGCCGCCGATCCCTCGCAGCAGATCGCCCGGATGACCGCCGAGCAGATGCTCGACATCATCGAGGGCGCCGACATCCTGTTCACCAACGAGTACGAGAAGAGCCTGCTCGAGTCCAAGACCGGACACGCCGAGGCCGACGTGCTGGCGATGGTCAACGTCCGGGTCACGACCCTGGGGTCGAACGGCGTCGAGATCGTCGGCCGCGACCTCGAGACGGTGCGCGTGCCGGTCGCCAAGGAGCGTGCGAAGGCCGACCCGACCGGGGTCGGCGACGGCTTTCGTGCCGGCCTGTTGATGGCCCGCGAGTGGGGGCTGTCCTGGGAGCGGGCGGCCCAGGTCGGCAGCCTGCTCGCCGCCTACGTGCTCGAGACCGTGGGCACGCAGGAGTACCAGGTCAAGCCCGCCGACTTCGCCGAGCGGCTCGCCGAGTCCTACGGCGACGACGCCGCCGCTGACGTGCTGCCGCACCTGGGTTGACCTAGGCTCGCCGCCATGGCTCGCTTCGTGGCGTTCCTGCGCGCGGTCAACGTCGGCGGTCGCCGTACCGTCGAGATGGCGCGCGCCCGGGCGGCGCTCGAGCGGCTGGGCTACGACGACGTCGACAGCTTCCTCAACAGCGGCAATCTGCTGTTCACCGCGTCCGGACGGGCGACCTCGCTCGAGACGGCCGTCCGCACCGCGCTCGAGGACGAGTTCGGCATGGAGCTCACCACCTTCGTTCGCACCGCGCCGCAGGTGCGCGCGCTGGCGACCGACAAGCCGTTCGGCGCGATCGCGCCGGGGCACACCCACTTCGTCCTGCTGCCGCTGCAGAAACTCACCGCCGCGCAGCAGCGCGCGGTCGAGGCGCTGACCAACGAGCGCGACGAGGTCGTCGTGGTCGGTCGCGACGTGCACTGGCTCATCCGGGCCCGCTCGATCGAGACCACGCTCGGGCCGAAACAGTGGCGCGACGCGCTGGAGGGGATGCCGACGACCGCGCGGAACACGACGATGGTCGAGCGGCTCGCCGCCAAGCTGTAGCGCCCACGGCGGCCACGACGACGCCGCAACCCGCGATCGCCCAGAGCACGGCGTCGACGGCGCCGGCCGCACGCGGCAGGGCTGCCGCCGTCACGGCGAGCCAGTCGAAGATCCAGTGCCCGAGCACCAGCGGCCACACCGACCCGGCCCATCGATACACCAGGTAAGCGCCGGGCACCCACACGAGGACGAACAGGCTGCCCCACAGGTAGTACAGGTGCACCAGCAGACGCAGCGTCACCAGCAGCCCGAGCGTCACCGGCACGGCCCACCGCGCCAGGCGACCGCGGCACAGCTGGTGCGTCACGGCGGCGGCCAGCGCGACGAGCGTGATCTCCTCGGTGATCCCGGCCGCCGTGGCGGCCGCGCCGGTGGTGAGCAGGCCACCGACCCCACCGGTGAGCCGGGCGTACTCGCCGGCCGGCAGGTGCCACGCGGCCACCGCGGCAGCGGCCGATCTGGTCGCAATCGTCGCGACGGCGACGTAGGCCGCAGTCCC
Source organism: uncultured Actinomycetota bacterium (assembly GCA_963711775.1). Classification (GTDB taxonomy): domain Bacteria; phylum Actinomycetota; class Actinomycetes; order Mycobacteriales; family Jatrophihabitantaceae; genus Jatrophihabitans. The sequence continues at coordinate 63,672 of CAVQFH010000003.1, forward strand.
CGCCGCGAGTCGCCCGGCGGGTGGCCGGGTGAGGTTCATTCGCGCGGTGACCTCGCCGGCGTGCCGGGGCAGCCACCGCACGACGACGAGCAGCACGACGGCGACGGTGAACACGTCCCACTCGAGGGCGGCGACGCGATCCGCCCAGCCGCTGGTGGCAGCCGGCACCGGGCGGCCCAGGGCCGTCCGCAGCGAGGTCAGTACGCCGGGCCCGAACACCAGCAGGTAGACACCGGCGAGCACCGCGGCAGCGGTCCGGGCCTGGCTGCGTGCGGTCGGCATGTTCAGCGGCGCGGCAGGCGGGCGGCGACGAGCCCGGCGATGATCGCGTAGCCGGTGGTGCGGGGGTGGATGTCACCGTACTGGCAGTAGTAGGTGAGCCGGCACACGTCGGCGACCGCGACCGGGATCCGGCCGTACGGTGCGAGGGTCGTGGTGCGGTCGAGGGGCAGATAGCCACCCGTGGCCGCGGTGACGTCGACGAAGGTGGCGCCCGCCCGGGCGTACACCTGCTTCAGCGCCGGGTTGACGAACTGCCGGAAGCCGAACACCGAGATCCTCGCCAGTTGCTGCTCGGTGGGGTCGGACGAGACCGCCTTGCCCAGGAAGATGTCCGGGTAGCCGGTGCCGACGACGACGGCGTGCGGGGCCGCGGCGCGGATGCGGGTGACCAGCCGTCCGATGTTGCGGGTGGCCTGGCGCAGCGCGCGGGTCAGGCAGCCGACGGCCTGCACGTCGGCACTGCACGGTGTCACGTCGTTGCCGCCGAGGGACACGGTGACCAGCGCGACCCGGCCCGCGTGGGCCCGGAGGTAGGCCAGCGCGGCGACGGCCTGCGGACCGGTACGGCGGACCGCCCGGCGCCGGGTAGTGGCTCGCGCAGCCGGGGGAGTGCAGCACCGACGACGTCGTGGCCCCCGAGCAGCCGAAGTTGACCAAGTGCAGGTGGTAGCCCTTGTGGGCGGCCAGGCCCACCACCTGGTCGGCGAAGCCGTGCCGGGTGGGGTGGCCGTGGCCGCGCCCGGTGGCCTGGAACCCGGCGGCGTAGGAGTCGCCGATCGCCACGTAGAGGTTGCCGGTCGGCCCCGCGGGCGCGCTCGTGCTCGGGGCGGGCGGCGGCGTCGACGCCGCCGCGCGGGACGGGCTGCTCGCCCGACTGGCGACCGGCGCCGGGTCGCCACCGGTCGAGCCGGTGCAGCCGGCCAGGACGAGAGCGGCGAGCACCGAGGCCACGGCGGCGGCAGGACGGGCGATCACACCAGACAAGTTACGGCGGCGACGCCCAGGACCACGAGCACCACCCGGCCGAGCGTGCGGGCGGCGCGGTGCGGCAGCCGGGTGGCCAGCCCCGCCACGGCACATCCGGCGCCCGCGACGACGCCGAGCACGAGCCAGGTGCCGGTCGACGGCGAGGTCAGCGAGGCGGTGCTGTCGTGCAGGGCCACCACGGCCGCGAGGTAGTACGCCTCGACGGCGATGGTCAGCAGCGCGGCACCGCACACCGCCGCGCGCGGGGCGTCGGTCCGCAGCGCGGCGCCCAGGGCGAAGGCGGCGATGCCCCACACTGCCGGTGAGTTCGCGAGATTCGCCCACGGGTAGGGCAGGCCCAGCTGGGCCATCAGGTCGAGCACGCCGAGCAGCACGCCGGCGACGGAACTGGCGAGCAGGGCGCCGACGAAGGCGACGTCGTCGCAGTGCTGGGGCGGGGCGGGAGGCAGCGTCCGGGTCACCCGGCCAGCATCGAGCGCGCTCGATAAGCCGGCGATAAGGCCGGTCAGATCCGGACGGGGTAGACCGGCTCCGGGATCTCGGGCCGGATGCGCTGCTCGACGAAGATGCCGTGCCAGATGAGGAACACCAGCAGCGTCCAGATCTTGCGCGAGTAGTCGTGCGGGCCGGCGCGGTGCGCGTCGAGCAGCGTCAGCACGGCCTGCTTGTCGATCAGCTCGTCGGCCTGCGAGGACGCGACGATGTCGCGGGCCCAGTCGTACATGACGTCCTTGAGCCAGTGCCGGATCGGCACCGGGAAACCGAGCTTGGGCCGGTGCAGGACGTGCGCCGGGACGATCAGCTCGCAGCGCGCGCCGCAGCGCGTACTTCGTCGTCTCCTTGGTGATCTTCAGCTCGGTCGGGATGGACGAGGCGACGTCGAGACACCGCGTGTCGAGGAACGGCACCCGCAGTTCGAGGGAGTTGGCCATCGTCATCTTGTCGGCCTTGACGAGGATGTCCCCGCGCAGCCAGGTGAACAGGTCGACGTACTGCATGCGCGTCGAGCCGTCGAGATGCGTGGTCTGCTCGTAGAGCTTGCGGGTCACGTCCATGTAGGACACCGCCGGGTCGAAGGCCTTGTAGAAGCCCATCTCGTCCGGGCGGAAGATGCGGGCGTTGCCGTAGTAGCGCTCCTCGATCCCGATCGACCCCGCGGCGCAGCAGATCCTTGCCGCGGGTGCCCTCCGGGATCACCGGTCGAACCCGGCCGAGGCCGCGCTTAATGCCGTCGGCACGTGGTCGAACGCGCGCAGCGAGATCGGTTCGCGGTAGATCGTGTAGCCGCCGAACAACTCGTCGGCCCCCTCGCCGGACAGCACCGCCTTGACGTGCTTACGCGCCTCGCGGGCGATGAAGTACAGCGGGACGAGCGCGGGATCGGCGACCGGGTCGTCGAGGTACCAGACGATCAGCGGCAGGGTGTCCATCATCTCCTCGGCCGTGACGACCTTGGTGATGTGCTCGACGCCGATCGCCTGGGCCGACTCGGCCGCGACGTCGATCTCGCTGTAGCCCTCGCGCTCGAAGCCGGTGGTGAAGGTCAGCAGGTCGGGTTGTGCCGCTTGGCCAGCGCCGCGACGGCGGTGGAGTCGATGCCGCCGGACAGGAACGAGCCGACGGTGACGGGTCGGCGCGCATGTGCTTCTCGACGGAGTCCTCGAGCGCCTCGGCGATCTCGCGGTACAGCTTGTCGGCGTCGGGCACCGGCGGATCGGCGAAGTCGGGGTGGAAGTACCGGCGGGGGTGCACCTGCTCGCCGGGTCGCATCGTGAAGTAGGTGCCCGACTCGATGCGCCGGATCCTGGGTGCATCGACGCCGGCTCGGGCACGTACTGCAGGGTCAGGTAGTGCTGCAGCGCGGTGCGGTCGACCGCCCGGATCGGTGGCGACGTCGAGCAGCGACTTCTTCTCGCTGGCGAAGAACGTGCCGCGCTCGTCGGCGTAGGTGTAGAGCGGCTTGATGCCGAACCAGTCGCGCGCGCCGAAGAGCACGCGCTCCTGGGCGTCCCAGATCAGGAACGCGAACATGCCGCGCAGCTCGCGCACGATCTTCTCGCCGAGGTAGTGGTAGCCGGCGACGATCGCCTCGCCGTCGCCGTCGGTGTCGAAGATGACGCCGAACTCGCGCGCCAGCCGCTCCCGCAGCTCGACGTAGTTGTAGATCTCGCCGTTGAAGATCAGGTGGTACCGCTCGTTGAGCCACGGCAGCGGCTGGTGCGAGTGGTCGAGGTCGATGATCGAGAGCCGGCGGAACCCGATCGCGACGTCACCGTCGTGCCAGATGCCGCCCTCGTCCGGGCCGCGGTGGCGCATGTCCTTCAGTGACCCGTCGACAGCCACCCCGACCGCCTCGGCGTCGCCGGTCGCCGACAGGAATCCGATCAGTCCGCACACGCCCTCCAGTATCCCTGTCGCCGACGCCGGCCCACGGGGGTCACCCCGCCCCGGCGAGTCCGGGTGGGCGGGTCAAGTAGGCTCCGACAGAGCTGGGAAAACTGTGTGAGAGGCGGTTCGAGGTGCGGCGTAGCAGGTGGACGCGCGGTGGTGTGCTCGCGCTCATCCTCGCGTCGTCCACCCTGGTTCTGCTCGTGGGTGTTCGTTCTCCGACGCCGAGAAGCACCTGCGCTTCGGCTGGCCGACGGGCATCACCAAGCAGGCCGAGCGCATGCGCGTGCTCTGGTCGTGGTCGGGCGTCGCCGCGCTGGCGCTCGGCGTCATCGTGTGGGGCCTGATCTTCTGGGCTGCATCCGCTACCGCAAGCGAAGGGTGACGACGGCTCCGCGCCAGACCAAGTACAACCTCTGGATCGAGGTCGTCTGCGTCGCGGTGCCGTTCCTCGTGATCCTGGTGCTGTTCTGGCGCACCGTCGGTCGTCGAGAACTACGTGAACAAGCTGTCCAAGAACCCGGACGTGCTGGTCCAGGTCGACGCGTTCAAGTGGAACTGGCAGTTCGAGTACCACGACGTGCACGGCAAGCAGACCGTCTACACCGGCGCCACCGACCAGACGACCGGTGAGAAGAACTCGCCGCTCTACCTGAGCACGATCGGCTCGGACACCGAGATCCCGGTCCTGGTGATCCCGGTCAACGAGTCGGTGCAGTTCATCGAGCACTCCGACGACGTCATCCACTCCTTCTGGGTGCCCGAGTTCCTGTTCAAGCGCGACGTCATCCCGTACGGCACGCAGCCCAGCAGAAGGCGAGCGGGCTCACGACAACCGGTTCCAGTTCACCGCCGACCACCGAGGGCAGCTACGTCGGCCGGTGCGCCGAGCTGTGCGGCACCTATCACTCGCAGATGAACTTCGAGGTGCGCGTGGTGTCGCCCCAGGTGTTCACCAACTACCTGAAGGCGCTGCAGAAGATCGGGCCGAACAACCCGGCGCGGCAGTCCAAGGCGCTGATCGCCGCACACGTCCCGGGCGGGCCGTACGCGACGACCACGCACCCCTTCAACACGAGCCGGACGAGCAACGGTTCGTCCTCGGGGAGCTGATCCGATGAAGATCGAAGCGCGCATCTTCCTGGTGATCATGGTGTTCTGCTGGGTGGCCGCCGCCGTCTACGGCTCTGGGACGAACTTCGAACCGGCGCACATCGAGTGGGCCGGCTTCGCCGCGCTGATCCTGTCCGGCGGCCTGTGCGGGATCACCGGATCGTTCTTCTGGTTCGTCTCGCGGCGCATCGAGCCGCGTCCCGAGGACCGCGCCGACGGCGAGATCGCCGAGGCGGCCGGTGAGCTGGGCTTCTTCTCGCCCGGGTCGCTACTGGCCGCTCGGGCTCGCCGCCGCCGCCGCGCTGACCGCGATCGGGTTCGCCTTCGTGCAGGTCTGGCTGGTGCTGGTCGGCGCCGCCGCTGTCCTGTTCAACGTGGGTGGCCTGCTGTTCGAGTACTACTCCGGCGGACGGCGCCCCGCGCCCCGCTGAATCTCGATCCCGTGGTGGCCCAGCCAGCTGCGGATCGGTTCCACCCCTTCGGTGGCCGGGTCGACGACCGTCGTGCCGTCGCGTAACCGTCCGCTGGCCGCGCCGCTGACCACCAGCACCGGCCCCGGGTGCCGGGCGGCGAGCAGGCCGAAGTCGCCGTCGCCGCTGATCAGCACGAGCGGGTCGATGTCGGGACGGTAGGCCTCGGCCAGCGCGAGATCGGCGCGCTGCCAGCCGGCGTGGGGGAGCAGCGCGGTGCCGGGCGGCCAGCTCAGCCGCCGTAGCGCGCCCGCCCGTCCGCTGGCGGTGAGGCGCACGTCGGCGACGCCGCCGAGCAGCGCGAGCACCGGGCTCAGGCGCGGCGGCGCCACGTTGTCGGCGTCGACCAGCACCTGCAGCACGCCGCCGGCGGTCAGACCGGCCGCGCCATCGGCATGTCGCTACGACCCCGCGGGCCCGGCTTGACGGCGAGCACCTGGTTGACGCCGATGCGGTTGGCCTGGAAGGCCAGCGCGGAGCCGGCGATGTAGAGCCGCCAGATCCGGGCCCGGGCCGGGCTGGACAGCGGCGACCGCGCTCGTCCCAGCTCGCCTCGAGGTTCGCCAGCCAGGCGCGCAGCGTCAGCGTGTAGTGCTCGCGCAGCGACTGCACGTCGCGGACCTCGAAGCCGGCGTCCTCGAGCGTCGTCGATCATCGTCGCCAGCGGCACGCAGTTCGCCGTCGGGGAACACGTAGCGGTCGATGAAGGAGGTCTTGGAGAACGTCGGCGCGCGGCCGGGACGGCGCGAGATCGCGTGGTTGAGCAGCCGGCCCTCCGGCGCGCAGCAGCGCGAACAGGTCGCGCGGCGTAGCCCGGCAGCATCGTCGGAGCCGACGTGTTCGGCCATCCCGATGCTGGCGATCGCGTCGTAGGGCCCGTCGTCGACGTCGCGGTAGTCCTGGACGCGGATCTCGACGAGGTCGGCGACGCCGGCCTCGGCGATCCGCTCGCGGGCGTAGCCGGCCTGCTCGCTCGGACAGCGTGACGCCGACGACCTGCGCGCCGTAGGCGCGCGCGGCGTGGAGGGCGAAGGTGCCCCACCCGCAGCCGACGTCGAGCACGCGCATGCCCGGCGCGCAGCCCGAGCTTGCGGGCGACGAGGTCGCACTTGCGCGACCTGCGCGGCCGTCCAGACGACGTCGGTGACCGGGTCCGGCCAGTAGGCGCACGAGTAGGTCATCGACTCGCCCGAGCAGGACGCGGTAGAAGTCGTTGCCGACGTCGTAGTGGTGGGCGATCGCGTCGGCGTCGCGGCGCTTGCTGTGCCGGCGACCGGCGCAGCTGCGCCTCCTCGGCCGGCGGTGCGGGCGGCGGACCGAGCGACGCCGAGCCGCAGCGACCGCGCGCGGCCAGCGCCGCTTCGTGGCGGCGTCGACGGTGCACCCCGGGCCCGGCGCTCGGGTGCGGCGACCTGCGTCGAGCGCCTCGAGCCCGGCCCACAGATCGCCCTCGATGTCGAGGTCGCCGGACACGTAGGCGCGGGCGAAGCCGAGCTCGTTCGGTGCCCACAGCATGCGCCGCAGCGCCCGTGCGGCGCACCACGTGCAGGCGCACCGCGGCGTCGGCCGGGCCGAGCTGGCTGCCGTCCCAGCACTCACACCGCATCGGCACCTGGTCGCCGAGCACGGCGCGTGACCAGCGGGCGCCATGACCTCCGCGGCGCTCATGAGCGGCCCGTTCCGTCGGAGTGGCCCCGCGAAGCGGCGGCAGTGTTTACTGCGTTCTCTGAGACCTTGCGGCAGCGTGCTGGGCGAACGTGCGATTCGGGCGCGTCGGGAGCGGACGTCGGACATCGCCCGCCTGGTGAGCCCGACGCGTCAGGCTCTCGCGCTGTCGTCGGGTTGGCCGCGTGATGGCGAAGAACTCGACGGTGATCCGAGGACGGTGCGGGAAGCGCACGATGTCGACGACGCCGCTCACGCTGCACGCCGAGGACGCGTGGTGCCCGGGACGGCGAGCGCGATCCGGCCAGCGCCGCTGAGAGGACGCAGCGCTGCGTCCGCGCGACACCGTGCCCTCGGGGAACACGCCGATGCAGCCGCCGGCTCGCAGGGCTGTTCGATCGCCGCGGACAGCGCCGCTGCGTCGGCGCGTCCGCGCTCGATGGGGATCTGCCCCATGTGGTCCAGCACCCAGCCGAGCGCCTTGGGCCGCCACAGCGACGCTTTCGCCAGCGCCCGGATCTGACGTCGCCGGGCGCGCGACACCGACGACGACCGGGTCCCAGGCGCTGTCGTGGTTGACCATCAGCAGCGTCGGGCCGGTCCGACCGGCACCAACGACAGCCCGACGACGTGCAGCCGCCCCCACCACCGCACGATCGGCGTCGCGAAGGCCATCACGGCGCGATAGGTCAACGTCGGCTTGCCAGCACCCATGGGGACAGCTTCACATGCCGGTCCGGACGGTGTGCCGAGGCCTACCCGCGGCGGCGGCGCAGGCGAGGAAACAGGCCGCCCAGGCGAGGTCGTCCAGTTCGCTGCCGCCAGGTCGAGCACCGACGGTCGGCGGCACGACGTAGCCGGCGACCGCTGCGACACCGAACAGCACGCAGCCGAGCAGGTTACCGCGGCCTGCCACCACCCCGGTGCCCCCGCGCCGGCCACCAGCCCTGCCGGTGGACGCGTGGTAGGCGATGGCGCCGGAGACGAGGAAGCAGATCGAGCCGAACGCGTCGGGACGCCAGACGAGCTTGTCGTAGGCGGGTTCGCTCAGCGTGGTGGCGAGCGCCGTGGAAGGTCGTCACGTTGAAGAACAGCGTGCCGGCGACTGGACGACGCCGTCCACCAGTCGGCCCGGCCCGCTGCCGGCTGCGTGGCGGCCGGGCGCGCGCCTGCCGGACCTGCAGCGCGCCGCCGAGGGTGAACAGCAGCGAGCCCGCGAAGAAGGTCACGCGCGTCGGCCCGGGGCCGACCGAGATCGAGATAGCCCGGCAGCGGCCCGAGCAGGAAGCACAGCGAACCCGCCGCGAAGGCCGCCGCCATCACCGGCTCAGCCGGGCGGCGCCGCGCGCTGCGTGCCGTCCGGCCGGACGCGGACCTCGCCCAGCTCGCCCTGGGCCGCCGCCGCACCGCCGACATCCGCAGCGCCGCGCAGCACGTACGCGAGCACCACCGCGAGCAGGGCACCGCCGAGCGGGCCGACCAGGTACACCCAGTAGTGGCTGAAGTCGCCCAGCACCAAGTCAGGTCCGAACGAGCGCGCCGGGTTCATCGAGGCCCCGCTCACCGGGCTCGACCACAACCCGGCCAGGGCGATGTAACCGCCGACGGCCAGCGCCGACATCGCGCCCACGTTCTGCGCGCGCGAGGCCGTGCCGAGGATCGTGCTGACCAGCCCGACCGTGAGGACGAGCTCGATGAACATCGCCTGGACGTCGTCGAAGCCGGTGCCTGGTTCGGTGGCCCCGAGCATCCCGACCTTGCCGAACATCGCCCACAGGAACAGGCAGGCCAGCGTCGCCCCGAGCAGCTGGACGACCAGGTAACCCGGCACGCGTCGCCAGGGGAAGTCGCCGCGGGCGGCGAAGGCGAGCGTGACCGCGGGGTTGAGGTGCGCACCGGACACCGCGCCCATGAACAGAATGATCGCCATCACCATCAACGCCGGCGCCGTCACGGCGGCGCCGCGCTCGATCGCGCCGTGGCCGGCCGCGCCGACCGTGGCGCCGCCGGCTCCGACCATGACCAGGAAGAACGTCCCGAGCAGTTCCGACAACAGCCGGCGCCATTCATGGCGCGGGTCGTCGAAGTCGGGGCTGCCGGGGACCTCGAGTTCGAGCAGTTGCCATCGCCGCCCGCCCGTCCCGGGCGTCGTCGGCGGTCGGCTCTGGCCCGCGCTCACCTCCCCACGATCGCGGGGCCGGCCCGCGCCGGGCATCATCCCGACCGGACGAGGCGCACAGACACCGGGGGCCGGACCGCAGCGCGGTCCGGCCCCCGGGAGGAACGGTCGGTCAGTCGGTGAGCTCGCGGGTGCGGTTCTCGACCGAGCCGGACGGGTCGGGCTCGAGCGCGGCGGCCTCACGGGCCTCGAGCTCGTCGAGCGCGGCCTGGATCTCCGGCTTCTCCTTGACCGGGTAGAAGAACCCGCGCACGTGCTTGAGCGGCGACGCGGCGCCGAGCTGGTTCATCCGCTTCGGGACCGGCGCGCCGGCGTAGGTCAGCGTGCCGTGGCCGTGCTCGTCGACCGGGCCGAGCGGCTGGTGCACCTCGATGAACTCGCCGGTCGGCAGCACCTTGATGATGCCGGTCTCGATGCCGTGCTCGAGCACCTCGCGGTCGTGGCGCTGCAGCCCGAGGCAGATCCGGTAGGTCGAGCACGTAGGCGATCGGCGGCAGCGACGAGCAGCAGCGATGCGGCCGCCCCACGTCATCGCGTTCAGCGAGATGTCGAACGCCTTGGCGATGATGTCGTTGCCGCCGGAGAGGAACAGCACCAGGTAGAACGTGAGCGCCATGCACGCCGAGCGACGGTGCGCACCGGGACGTCGCGCGGGCGCTGCAGCAGGTGGTGCTGCTCCGTGTCCTTGGTCATCTTCGCTTCGATGAACGGATAGGCGCCGGCGAGCGTCGAACAGGATGCCGGGCAGCACGACCGTCGGCCAGAACAGCGGCGGCAGGGTGTGGCCCCACAGCCGGATCTCCCACGACGGGAACAGACGGGTCGAGCCGTCGAGGAACATCATGTACCAGTCCGGCTGCGAGCCGGACGACACCTGCGCCGGCTTGTACGGGCCGAACAGCCAGACCGGGTTGATCTGGGCGAGCCCGCCGAGCGCGGCAGCACGCCGAAGACGATGAAGAAGAAGCCGCCGGCCTTGGCCGCGTAGATCGGGAAGACCCGCTCGCCGCGCGACGGTGTCCTCGGTGCGGCCGGGGCCGGGGAACTGGGTGTGCTTCTGCCGCACGACCAGCGCCAGGTGCGCGCCGATCAGCGCGAGCAGGATGCCCGGGATCAGCAGCACGTGCGCGATGTAGAGCCGGCCGATGATCACGTGCCCGGGGAACGGGCCGCCGAAGACCAGGAACGACACCCAGGTGCCGATGACCGGGATCGACAGCATGATCGCGTCGGCGATGCGCAGGCCCGGTGCCGGACAGCAGGTCGTCGGGCAGCGAGTAGCCGGCGAAGCCCTCGATGATGCCGAGCATGATCAGGTCGAGGCCGATGATCCAGTTGAGCTCACGCGGCTTGCGGAACGCGCCGGTGAAGAACACCCGGAACATGTGGATCGAGCATCGCGGCGACGAACAGCAGCGCGGCCCAGTGGTGGATCTGGCGGATGATCAGGCCGCCGCGGACGTCGAAGGTGATGTCGAGCGTCGAGGCGTAGGCCTGCGACATCGTGACGCCCTGCAGCGGCACGTACGAGCCGTGGTAGGTCGTCTCGGCCATCGACGGGTCGAAGAAGAACGTCAGGTAGGTGCCGGTGAGCAGCAGGATGATGAACGAGTAGAGCGCGATCTCGCCCATCATGAACGACCAGTGGTCGGGGAAGACCTTGTTCAGCTGGGTGCGCATCGGCCCGGCGAGCTCGCAGCCGGTCGTCGAACCAGTTGCCGGCCTTGCCCTGCGGCGTGCGGGGCTTGCTGCTCGCTGCGCGGCGGGTTCGCGGTGGCTGTCATGGCCGCTCCCAGAAGCCGGGGCCGATGGCCTCATGGTAATCGGAGCGGGCGACGAAGTACTGCCGGCCGTCGTCGCCGACCACGCACGTCGAGCGGCAGCTTGGGCAGGCTGCGGGTGGCCGGGCCGAACACCGGCTTGGCGTCCTGCAGCACCTCGAACTGCGACTGGTGGCACGGGCACAGCAGACGGCCGGTCTGCTGCTCGTACAGCGACGCCGGGCAGCCGGCGTGCGTGCAGATCTTGGAGAACGCGACGTACTCCGGGTTCTGCGCCGGCCAGCCGAAGCCGGCCTGGCCCTTGCGGGCCTTGACCTGTCTGGCCCGGGCGCAGCCGGATGATGCAGCGTCGGCGACGAGGCCGAGGTCAGCCCGTTGAAGCCGTTCTGGTCCTCTTCCCGGACGCCGGGGAACACCGTGGCGATGCCGCCGGGCTCGAGGTCGTCGGGGCCGACCTGGCGCCAGTCGGAGTAGACGAGCGGCACGCATGCCGTCGGACTTCGGGAACAGCTTCTTGTTCGGCGTGAACAGCGTGTGGAACAGCTGGTCGCCCGGCTTCTTGATCATGCGCGCCGACGAGGGCGACGAGCGGGACGGTCGGCCAGCGCGCCGCCGGCCAGGCCGAGCGACTTGAGGATCAGCCGAGCGGCGCGGCAGCCCGGTGTCGTCGAGGCCGACTGACGAGCGTGGCCTCGGTCATCAGCTTGTCTTCTTCGGTGGTCGGCGTCGTCGTGCCGGTCCTGGACGACCTCTTCCTCGGGCATGAGCCACTTGGCCCACAGCACCATGCCGACGCCGAGGAACAGCAGCAGCGCGCCGAGCAGGCCGCCGAGGACCGGGGTGTAGAAGCGGAAGTTCTGCGCGGTGCCGGGCAGGTGCCACTGCCAGGAGCCGGCGCAGAAGTCGACGATGAACGCGACGCCGGCGAGCGGCGGCGATCAGCGAAGCAGGCGGCCACGCCGCGCTCGGCGCGCTTCTCGGCCTTGGTGCCGCGGATCGGGAACCGGTCGCGCCGGTGGACGATGTGGATGCCGTCGGTCTCGGCGCCGGCGATCATCCGCTCTTCGGGCGTCATCGCGCGCAGTTCCTCGGCGCGTGTAGCTGCTGCGCCGGGCCGTGCGTGCCGTGCGCCGCGCCGGCGCGGGTCGTCGTGTCGTCGGTGGTGCTCATGCGACCTTCGCTCCGATCCACAGGATGACGAGCATCAACGCCCCGATGCCGACGACCCAGATCACGATGGCCTCGGACACCGGGCCGATGCGGTCGATGCCGGTGCCGCCCGGGTCGCTTGAGGCCTTGAGCGTCTGGACGTAGGCGATGATCGCCTTCTTCTCGGTCGGGCGTGAGCTGGTTGTCGCTGAACACCGGCATGCTCTCGGGCCCGGACAGCATCGCCGTGTAGATCTGCAGGTCGGTGGCCGCGTTCAGCGACGGGCGCCTGCTTGCCCGCCGACAGCGGCGCGCCCTTGCCGGTCGATGCCGTGGCAGGACGCGCAGTTGAGCCGGAACAGCTCGCCGCCCTCGGCGAGGCTCGCGTCGTTGCCGCGCAGGATGCCGGTCGGGATCGCCGGACCGCCGCCGATCGACTGGACGTAGGCGGCGAGGTCGCGGGTCTCCTGGCTCGTTGAACTTGGCGGTCTTGCGGTCGGTCGTACGCGCCCTGCTCGGCCAGCGGCATGCGGCCGGTGCTGACCTGGAAGTACGCCGCCGCGCCGCCGACGCCGATCAGCGACGGGCCGCGGTCGTTGACGCCCTGCAGGTTGGCGCCGTGGCAGGTGATGCAGCTGACCTGGTCGAACAGCTGCTGGCCCTGCGGCCACCGAGGCCGGCGGCGTCGGTCGGAGTCGGCCGCGCTGGACGTCGACGCGAACGCGGCGTAGGCGCCGCCGACCGCGGTCAGCGCGCCCAGCAGCACGCCGAACGGCGCCCAGCTTGCGCCGCAGCGAGCCCGCGGTGGCGCCGCCGCACCGGCACGCGCGGACCGGCGCGGCCGGCGCGCGCGTCGGCGCCCGATCGACGCACACGGCCGGCTCGAAGCCGAGTTCGGCGTCGAGGTCGGCGGCGGTGTCCGTACGGTTCCTCGGTCACGAACGTCCCTTCGGTGATGCGGTCAGCGGATGAGGTAGATGATCGACGAACAGCCCGATCCACACGACGTCGACGAAGTGCCAGTAGTACGACACGACGATCGCCGCGGTCGCCTGGGCCGGGGTGAACCTGCCCAGCGTGGTGCGGGCGAGGAAGAGGATGAACGCGATCAGCCCGCCGATGACGTGCAGGCCGTGGAAGCCCTCGGTGAGGAAGAACACCGAGCCGTACCCGGTCGCCGAGATCGTGTTGCCCTTGTGGATCTGGGTCAGGAACTCGTTGCCCTGGCCGAGCACGAAGATCAGGCCCATCACGAAGGTGAGCGCGAACCAGCGGCGCAGCTTGAAGACGTCGCCCTTCTCCGCGGCGAACACGCCCCACTGGCAGGTGAAGCTCGATGCGCACCAGGATGATCGTGAACGGCAGTCGCGTACGCCGAGGTCGGGGACGATCTTCTCGCCGTCGGGCAGCGTCATCGGCCAGTTGCCGGGGTGCACGGCGCGCGCGGTGAAGTACATCGCGAACAGTCCGGCGAAGAACATCAGCTCGCTGGAGAGCCACACGATGGTGCCGACGCTGACGATGTTCGGCCGGGTCAGCGAGTGGACCTGGCTGGACTCGAAACTCGTCGTGGCGGCAGTCGATGTCACCACGCCGATTATGACCTGCCGATGGGCCCGTCGAGGACACCGGGTGGGGGTCGGCGCGTGATCGGCGATCGCACCGGCGAATCCCCGGCTCCGCGCGCGTCGATACGATCGCCTGCATGACCGCGTCAGCGCACGGTGCGACCGTCCTCGTCTACAGCAACTCCGCCGACGTCCGGGCGCAGGTCCGCACGGCCGTCGGCCGCCGCCCCGCGCCCGACACCGGCCGCATCGACTGGGTCGAGTGCGCGACCAACGCCGAGGTCATCGAGCAGCTCGACGAGGGCGGTCTCGACCTGCGTCATCCTCGACGGCGAGGCCCAGCCCACCGGCGGCATGGGGCTGGCCCGGCAGTTCAAGTACGAGATCGACGACTGCCCGCCGATCGTCGTGCTGATCGCCCGCCGCCAGGACGCGCTGGCTGGCGAGCTGGTCGCTGGCCGACGCCGTGATCAACACGCCGCTCGACCCGGTCGAGGCCGCCGAGGTCGTCGCCGAGCAGCTCCGGCGCCGGGCGCGCGGCATTCCCGTCGTGCGTGCGTTGACCGCGTGACGCACCTGGCCGCAGCTGCTGTCCGCGCTGATGGACGGCGCGTCGCTGACCGCCGAGGACACCGCCTGGGCGATGGACGAGATCATGGCCGGCGACGCGTCACCCGGCCCAGCTCGCCGCCTTCGCGGTGCTGCTGCGGGCCAAGGGCGAGACGCCCGGACGAGCTGGCCGGCCTGGTGCAGCACGATGCGCGAGCGGGCCACCCCGCTGACGGTCGCCGCAGCGCGCCGTCGACGTGGTCGGCACCGGCGCCGACCGCGCGCACACGGTCAACATCTCGACGATGGCCGCGCTCGTCGTCGCCGGGTCCGGGCCGCCCGGTGGTCAAGCACGGCAACCGGGCGGCGACCTCGGCGTGCGGGTCGGCCGACGTCCTCGAGGAGCTCGGCGTCGCGATCGACCTGCCGGCCGACGGCGGTCGCCGCGTCGGTCGCCGAGGTCGGCATCGGCTTCTGCTTCGCCCCGGTGTTCCACCCGAGCATGCGGCACGCCGGGCCGACCCGCGGCGCGAGCTCGGCGTGCCGACGTTCTTCAACTTCCTCGGCCCGCTGACGCAACCCGGCCCGGGTGACCGCGGCGGCGATCGGCTGCGCCGACCCGCGGATGGCGCCGGTGATGGCCGCGGTGCTGGCCGAGCGCGGCGACTCCGCGCTGGTCTTCCGCGGCGACGACGGGCTGGACGAGCTGACCACGACCACGACCTCGAGCGTCTGGGTGGCCGCGGCCGCGACGGTGACGCCGGCCACCCTCGACCCGGCCCGGTTCGGCATCGCCGCGGTCGCGCCCGAGGCGCTGCGCGGGGGCGACCGCGCGCTACAACGCGGCCGTCGTGCGCGACGTGCTCGCCGGCGGCGCGCGCGAGGGCGTGCGCGACGCGGTGCTGCTCAACGCCGCCGCCGCGATCGCCGCCTACGACGGGCTCGACCGCCGCGCTCGACGGACGCCGTCGCGGCAGGGCCTGACCGCCGCCGCCGAGTCGATCGACTCCGGCGCGGCGGCGGCGCTGCTCGAGCGCTGGGTGGCCTTCCGGCCCTGAGCGGCTTCTCCCCCCGTCCGGGCACTGTCCGCGCCGGATCGTGACTGCACCGGGGGAGAAGCGGGTCATCGCGGCGGCGGATACTGGACGGGTGACCCGGGCCCGACCGCCGAAGCTCGCCGTCGCCGCCTGGGCGGTCGCGGTCGTGGCCGTCGTGCTGCTCGCCGTCGCGGTGGCCGCGCACCTGTCGAGCGGTACGCCGGCGATGCACATGCACGCGCTTCGACCCGCGCCGGCGGCGACCCGGCCGGGCCGCTGCTCGGCAGCGCACCTGCTCACCAAATGGCAGCTCGACGCGGTCGCGGTGGCCGTGCTCGTGGCGTCGCCGCGGCGTACCTGACCGGCGTCGCGCTGGTGCCGATCGCGGTCCGGCACGCGTTGGCCGGTGCGGCGGACCGCGTCGTTCCTGCTCGGCCTCGCCGTGATCGGCGTTCGCGACCAACGGCAGCATCGCGGTCTACGACCAGGTGCTGTTCACCGCGCACATGCTCGGCCACCTCGCGCTGGTGATGGTCGCGCCCGTCCTGCTGTGGCCGGTCACCCGCTGTCGCTGCGCGCTGGCCGCGGCCCGTCCCGACAAGCGCGAGCGCATCGCCCGGCGCGCCCAGCGGCCGGATCGTGTCCTTCCTCACCGCGCCGCCGGTCGCGCTCGCGTCCTACGCGGTGGTGATCGTGGGCAGCCACCTGACCGGCCTGATGGACACGATCATGCGCAACGCCTGGGCCGGGCAGCTCGAACACCTCGTGTACCTGCTGGTGGGCTGCCAGTTCTTCGTGCTGGTCGTCGGGCACGAGCCGATCCGCTGGCGGCTCGGCACCCCGGCCCGCTGGTTGCTGCTCGCGGTGGCGATGGCCGTCGACACGTTCACCGGCATCGTGCTGCTGCAGGGCACTCACGCGGTGGCGATGGTCAGCGACCCGCACGTCATGGTCGACGCGCTGTCGGACACCCGCACCGGCGGCGCGATCATGTGGTTCGGCGGCGACGCGATCATGATCGCGGTGATGATCGTGCTGGCGGTCGACTGGCTGCGGCGGGTGGACACCGACCGCGCCGACCGGAAGGGCTGGCTCGAACAGGCCCGCGTCGCCACCTTCACCGAGCACACCGCCGCGACCTCCGACGTCGAGACCTTCGACGACGACGACGGCGGCCCGGGAGTCCTACAACGAGTGGCTGGCCAGGCTCGACCGCTCGCGCTGACGCGGCCGAGGTCGGAGCGCTACTCGACGCCGAGGGAGAAGGTCGACTCGAGGTCGTGGCGCGAGTACGCGCGGAAGGCGATGTGGGTGTCGGTGTGCAGCACGCCCGGCCACCTTCGACAGCCGGCCCGCGATCGTGTCGGCGATGTCGTCGAACTGCTTGACGCGGACGATCGCGATCAGGTCGACGTCGCCGGCGACGGAGTAGACCTCGCTGACGCCGTCGACGTCGGCGATCTGCTCCGCCACCTCGGGGATCTTGTCGGCCTCGACGGAGATCATGACGATCGCGGTAATCACGAGGCGATATCCTAGGACATCCGCGACGCACCGCTCAGGCGCTCGCCCGGGCCGGCCGCGAGACCATCGGCAGCACCCGCCGGTCGGCGAACGGCGCGGCCGCGCGCCGGGCCGCGTCGGTGGCCAGCCACGACACGCAGACCGCCGGCCCCGTGCGCCGGCAGCAGCCACGGGTGCGAGGCGTGCACCAGGCGGGTGCCGGGCTGCTCGAGCCAGCGCAGGATGCACTCGGTCTCTTCGGCCAGCACGGGCTGCTCGGCCGTCACCGCGTCGGCGGTCGCCAGCAGCGCCTCGATCACGGCGTAGGGCGGCACGCCGCGCGCCGCGACGCCGCGCCGCGGCCAGCCGGCCGCGCCGGATGACCGCGAGCTCCCACCCGCCGGCGCCGTCGGGGCGGGCCGCGACCAGCTCGCTCGATCGCGCTCAGCCGAGCGCAGCCGCTGCATGCGCGCGCAGGCGCGCACCACCGTCGCGATGCGGTCGCGCACCACCGCGGCCTGCTCGAAGCGCTGCTCGGCGGACAGCCGGGCCAGCTTGGCGCTGCAGCGGCTCGATCAGCGGCCGCACGTCGCCCGTCCAGGCCGCGGCCACCAGGTCGACCAGCGCGGCGTACTGCTGCCGGCGTGGTGCCGCCCTCGCACGGCGCCGCGCAGCGCCCGATACCGGCCAGCGCGCAGGCGGCGCGCACCACCCGACGCAGCGAGAGCCGGTCGCTGCACTGGCGCAGCGGCACCGCGTCGTGGATGGCGTCGCGCACCGCCTCGGCCTGCCGTTGCGAGCGCAGCGGGCCGAGGTAGTGCGCGCCGTCGTCGCGCACCACGCGCACCACCGACAGCCGGGGGAAGGCCTCGTCGGTGAGCTTGAGCCACACCGAGCGCTCGGGGTACTTCGAGCGGCGGTTGTAGCGCGGCTTGTGGGCGGCGATCAGCCGCAGCTCGCGCACCTGCGCCTCGAGCGCGTGCGCGCACGGGATCGGGTCGACGCGCTCGGCGAGGCGCGACCATCTCGCCCATCCGGGTGCGCATCTCGCTGGCGACGAAGTACTGCCGCACCCGCGTGCGCAGGTTGCGGCTGGTGCCGACGTAGAGCGGCTGCCCGCGGCCGTCGCGGAAGACGTAGACGCCCGGGCCGGTCGGGCACGCCCGTCGGCCAGGTGCCGCTTGCGCCGCACCTCGGGGGAGACCTGCGCGGTGAACGCGCGCAGCTCGGGCAGCGACTGCACGCCGAGGTTGCCCAGCCGCGCGATCAGCCCGTGCAGCACGTCGACGGTCGCGCGCGCGTCGGACAGCGCGCGGTGATTGGGCGTCGTCGTGGCCTGGAAGAACTGCGCGAGCGTGGCGAGCTTGCAGTTGGGCACCTCGTCGCGGGTCAGCACACGGCGGGCGAGCACCGCGGTGTCGACGACCGCGAAGGCCGGCCACGGCAGCTGGTGGTCGACCGCGGCCGCCTTGAGGAAGCCCGACGTCGAACGGCGCGTTGTGCGCGACGAGCACGCTGCCGCTGCGCGAACTCGAGGAAGGCCGGCAGCGCCGGCCTCGATCGACGGGGCCGAACAGACCATCGAGTCGGTGATGCCGGTCAGCACGCTGACGAACGGCGTGATCGCCTGGCCCGGGTGCACCAGCGTCTGGAACTCGCCGAGCACCTCGCCGCCGCGCACCTTGACCGCGCCGATCTCGGTGATGCCGTCGGCCATCGCCGAGCCGCCGGTCGTCTCGAGGTCGACGACCATGAACGTGGTCGTGCGCAGCGGCTCGTCCAGCTCGTCGAAGCTGGTCTGCACGAACGCCGCATGCTCGCACCCACCGGGGCCGCCATGGTCGGGACGCTAGGTCGGGGGTCCGACGAAATCGGGGCGGCGCGCCCGGGCCGCGCTCGTACGCTCGACACCATGAGCGCGCCGGAGCGGGTGGCCGGGCCCGGCATCGAGCCGGCGCCCGACGCCGGCGACGCTCGTGCTCGCCGAACCGGTCCGGCAGCGGCTGGTCAGCTCGCCGCTGAGGTGCTCGGCCGGATGCCCGCCGACACGTCCCGCCGGCGCTGCGGGCCATCGCCCGGTTCACGCCCGCCAAGCGCGCCCGGCTCGGCGCGCCCGCGCTCGCCGCCGCGCTCGACGCCGACGAGGAATTCCGGGCGCGGGTCGCCGACGTGGTGGCCGACACCACGCCGCAGCTGGTCGAGGCGGTGCGCACCGGCACCGGCCACCACGGCGTCCGACCCGATCGACACCGCCGTCGTCGCCTACCTCGTCCGGCCGGAGGGCTGGACGCGGCTGGTCGCCGGCATCGCCGAGCAGCTGGCGCGAGCGAGCAGTCGGCCCGCGAGGCGGCCGCCGACGAGATCGCCCGCCTGCGCGCCGAGGTCGGCGAGCTTGCGGGCCCGGCTGCGGGCCGAGGCCGCGAGCCGGGCCGACGCGGTCGGGGAGGCCGCCGCGGCGGGCCGCGGCCGATGCGGCCGAGGAGGTCACCCGGCTGCGGAACCTGCTGCGGACCCGCACCGCCGAACTGCGCGCCGCCGACCAGCCGACGCCGAACAGGCCGCGCGCCGAGCTCGCCCGGGTGCAGCGCCGAGCTCGACGCCCGCCGCGGCGGAGAGCGGACCGAGCTCGCCGGGCTGCGCGCCCGCGTCGCCGAACTGGAACGCGCGGGCGAGGCCGCGCGTCGCGACACCCGCACCGAGCGCGACGTCGACGACGCGCGGCTGCGGCTGCTGCTCGACACCCTCACCGAGGCCGCGGCGGGGGTGCGCCGCGAGCTGGCCCTGCCGGCCGGCTCGCTGCGGCCCGCCGACGACCGTCACCGGCAGGCGGCGGCGACGGCGTCGCCCGCCGACCGGCGTCGACCTCGACCGGCTGCTCGGGCTGCCGCAGGCGCACCTGATCGTCGACGGCTACAACGTCACCAAGTCCGGCTATCCCGACCTGCCGCTCGCCGATCAGCGCGCCCGGCTGATCGCCGCCCTCGCCGCGGTCCACGCGCGCACCGGGGCCGAGGTCACCATCGCCTTCGACGGCGGCGCACGGCCGCCGGCGCAGCCCCGCACGCCGCGCGGGGTGCGGGTGCTGTTCAGCGCTCCGGACGAGATCGCCGACGACCTGATCCGCCGGCTGGTCGCCGCCGAGCCGCCGGGCCGCCCGCTGGTGGTCGTGACCTCCGACCGGGAGGTCGTCACCGACGTGCGCCGCGCCGGGGCCTGGACGGTGCCGTCGGCCGCACTGCTGGCGCGGCTGGGGTGAGCGGCAGCAGGCGCGCAAAATTGTCGGACCACCGTCCTAGCGTCCGCCCCAGGAACGGACGAGAGGCGAATGAGGCTGCATGATCATCGATTGCGACACCTGCGCCGGGCAGGGCGTGCACTGCCACGACTGCGTGATCTCGGTGCTGCTCAACGCGCCGCCGCAGCAGGTCCAGCTCGAGTCGGAGGAGCAGATCGCCCTGGTGCGCCTGGCCGACGCCGGGCTGGTGCCGCCGCTGCGGCTGGTCCGCGACGACCCGGGGCCCGACGCCCGGGCGGGTTAGCCCGTGCGGTTCGGCCCGCCGCGATACGGGGGACAACCGCCCGATCCAGGGGGGCGGCGTTGCCCGTGCATGGCCGGGTCGTAACCTTTCCGAGACATAACCGGTCGCAGGTGTCCACCGTGGGCTCCTCCGGTCGTCACCGCCGAATCGCGTGATGGTCGGCCCACCTCGGGCCGGTCACCGCGCGAACCGAGGACCCACGCGAGTTCTGGGGTGAATCGGGGCAGATCGGGCCGCCCGACCAGCGGACCGGGACGCTCCGTAGGGCTTCTTCCGGCCCGAATCCGACAGCTAACTCGGTAGGCGGACGAGGAAGAAGGAGTTTCGCCCCCCGATGGCGTTTCGTCTCGTACGTCGCCCTGCCCGCTCCACCGCCATCTCCGGCCCTACCGGCCTCCGCCGGCTCCGTGCTGCCGGCACGGTCGGTGTCGCCGCGCTCGTCGTCGGTAGCGCGCTCGCCGTCCCGACGGTGGCCTCGGCCAGCCCGGACACCCCGATCGCGCCGCGGATCCACTCGGTGCAGCAGCAGTTGGCCACCCTGGCCCGCGGAACGACCAGATCATCGAGAAGTACAACCAGGCCGACAACGCCTATCACGCGAAGAAGGCCGCGGCCGCGCACGCCGCGCGCCGCCTACCGCGCGGCGCAGCGCCGGGTCGTGCAAGGCCGAGCAGGCAGCTGGCGCAGAGCGCCGCGGCGCAGTACGAGGGTGGCACCTTCAGCGCGACCGGCGCGCTGCTGTCCAGCGACAGCGGGTCGAACTACCTCGACCAGCTCGACACCTTGTCGATGATCTCGCAGCACAACGCGCAGGTCGTCAGCTCCTTCGCCGCGATCCAGGAGCAGGCCAAGCTGGCCAAGATCAAGGCCGACAACCTCTACGCGCAGGCCGCGCAGACCCGCGCCGCGCTCGGCCGCCGGCACAGCGCGACCCAGCCCCAGATCGACAAGTACACGAAGCTGCTCGCGTCGCTCAACGCGCAGCAGCGCGCGCTGTGGGCGGCCCGGCAGGGTGCCCCGATCGGCGCCGCCGCCGCACGGCGATGACCGCCAGGACGTCGCACGCCTCGCCGGCGCAGGCGCGCAAGGCCGTGCGGTTCGCGCTCGCCCAGGTCGGCAAGCCCTACGTGTGGGGCGCCGCCGGTCCGGGCTCCTTCGACTGCTCCGGACTGACGATGAGCGCCTGGCAGCAGGGCGGCGTGAGCCTGCCGCACTCGGCGCCAACCAGTACAACTACGGCCACCACGTGTCCTGCGACCAGCTGCAGCCGGGCGACCTGATGTTCTTCTACCAGCCGATCGGGCACGTCACGATCTACATCGGCAACGGGATGATGGTGTCCGCGCCCGAACCGGGCGAGAACGTGCAGGTCGTGTCCACCAGATCGTTCGGCAACGACTTCGTCGGGGCCACCCGCCTGGTCGGATGACCTGTCGGCCACCTGATCGGCCGACCCGACGACCCCGGCGACCCGTCGCGCCCGCGGCGGGTCGTTGCCGTCCTGCTGACGGTCGCGATCACCGCGCTGGCCGCGCTGGCCGCCTGCACCGGCTCGTCCGGCAGCACCGGCGATGGCGCGCCGAGCCTGGCCGAGGTGCGGCAGGTGCTCGCCTCGTACGCGGCGGCGGTCCGCAGCCACGACCGCGCCGCGTTCCTCGCCGCGCTCGACCCGCGTCGAGCAGGGTTCCGCGCGCAGCCAGCGCACCGATTACAGCTCGCTGTCGCGGATGCCGCTTCGCGTGTGGCGCTACGCGGTCGTCGGCGAGATCCGCGACCGCGCGGCGAACCAGCGCGGCGCAGCGCCGTACGCCGCGCCGGTGCTGCTCGTCCACGTCACGCTGCATCTATGCGCTTGCGCGGCGTCGATCCCGTGCCCGACCGGGCACGACCAGTACCTCGTGTTCACCCAGCGCGGCGGGCACACCTATCTCGCCGGCGACGACGCGCTGACCGGCGAGACGATCGCGAGCTGGGTCGGGCCGTGGCGCTACGGTCCGCTCGTCGCCGTCGCCCGGCGCTCGCAGCCTCGTGCTCGGGCCGCCCGGCGACGACCGCGCGCAGCTGCAGCGCCTGGCCCGCCACGTCGACGCCGCCATCGCTGCGGTCAGCGCGGTGTGGGGGACGGGCTGGTCGCAACGCGTCGCGGCGCTCGTCCCCGCCTCGGCGGCCGAGTACGCGGCACTCACCGGATCGGCGGTCGCGCGAGACCTCGGCCGCGGCGGTGACCGATGGCATCGACTCCGGGACCGGGCGACCCTACGGGCAGCGGCTGGTCCTCGATCCGACCCCGCTCGCCGCGCTGAGCACGGTGGGCGAGCGGATCGTCCTGACGCACGAGATCACCCACCTCGCCACGGCTGCCGCCACCGCCGACATCACCCCCCGCTGGCTGGTCGAGGGCTTCGCCGAGTACGTCGCCAACCTGCACACCGGGCAGCCGGTCGCGACCGCCGCCGCGCGAACTGCGGGCCGCCGTGCGCGCCGGGCGGGTCCCCGCGGCCCTGCCGTCGGACGCCGCGTTCGGCGCCAACGGGGACGGTGCTGGCCGCGCAGTACGAGCAGTCCTGGCTGGCCTGCCGCCTGATCGCGGCACGCGTCGGACCGGCCGGCCTGGTGCGCTTCTACCGCTCGGTCGGCACCGCGCTCGCCCCCCGAGCCGAGGCCGTCGCCGGCGCGTTCCGGCGGTGCTGCACGAGAGCGAACGCACCTTCGCCCGGCAGTGGCGCGCCTACCTGCAGAGCGCAGCTGATGACCACGCACCCTGGTCGTCACCAACGACTTCCCGCCGCGGCAGGGCGGCATCCAGTCCTACGTCCACGAGCTGGCCCGCCGCCAACCCGCCGGCTCGGTCGTCGTCTACGCCTCGGACTACGCGGGCGCGGCCGAGCTTCGACGCCGCGCAGCCGTTCCCGGTCGTGCGGCACCCGACCGGCCTGCTGCTGCCCACCCCGGCGGCGCGGCGCCGCACCGTGGCCGCCCTGCGCGAGTACGGCTGCGACCACGGTGTGGTTCGGCGCCTCGGCGCCGCTCGGGCTGCTCGCCCCGGCGCTGCGCCGCGCCGGGCGCCGACGCGGATCGTCGCGAGCACCCACGGCCACGAGGCCGGCTGGGCGATGCTGCCCGGGCGCCCGGCAGACGCTGCGCCGCGATCGGCCGGCAGTGCGACGTCGTCACCTACATCGCCGAGTACACCCGCGCGCCGGCATGGCGAGCGCGCTCGGGCGCCACCCGGGGCTGCGGCAGCTCGCACCTGGGGTGGACGTCGAGACCTTCCGCCCCGGCGTCGACGGCTCGGCGGTGCGCGCGCGGTACGGCCTGGCCGGCCGGCCGGTCGTCGTGTGCGTCTCGCGGCTGGTCCCGCGCAAGGGTCAGGACACGCTGATCGACGCCCTGCCCGCCGTGCGCCGCGCGGTTCCCGGACGCCGCGCTGCTGCTGGTCGGGTCCGGCCCGTACGAGCCGACCTGCGCGCCTCGCGCCGAGCGGGCCGGCGTCGGCGACCACGTCGTGTTCACCGGCGGCGTCGCCGTACGCGGAGCTGCCCGGCGCACTACGCGGCCGGGCGACGTGTTCGCGATGCCGTGCCGCACCCGCCGCCGCGGCCTCGACGTCGAGGGCCTCGGCATGGTCTACCTCGAGGCGTCGGCGACCGGGCTGCCGGTCGTCGCCGGCGACTCCGGCGGCGCGCCGGAGGCGGTGCGCGAGGGCGAGACCGGCTACGTGGTCGGCGGGCGCGACGTCGACGCGCTCGCCGAGCGGCTCGTCACCTGCTCGCCGATGCCGACCTGCGCGCGCGGATCGGGCGCGCCGGCCGGGCCTGGGTCGAGCAGCGACTGGACGCTGGGACGTGCGGGCCGCGCAGCTGCGCGCCCTGCTGACCGGCGAGCGGGCCTAGTCGCGCCTTCGCGTCGGAGTACAGCGCGGCGATCTGGTCGGCGCACTCCTTGTGCACGACGTTGCGCTTGAGCTTCAGCGACGGCGTGAGCTGGCCGCCCGCCTCGGTCCAGTCGTCGGGCAGGATCGTGAACTTGCGGATCGACTCGGCCTTGCTGACCGCCTTGTTCGCGTCGTCGATCGCGCGTCTGGATCTCCGCGCGCAGCTCCGGGTCGTCGACGACGTCGGCCAGCGGGGTGTCGGCGGGCTTGCCGTGCTCGGACAGCCAGTGCGGCATCGACTCGGGGTCGATCGTGATCAGCGCCGCGATGAACGGCTTCTGGTCACCGACCACCAGGCACTGGCTGACCAGCCAGTGCGCGCGCACCCGGTCCTCGAGCACGGCCGGCGCGACGTTCTTGCCGCCCGCGGTGACGATCAGCTCCTTCTTGCGCCCGGTGATCCGGACGAAGCCGTCGTCGTCGATCTCGCCGATGTCGCCGGTGTGGAACCAGCCGTCGGCGTCGATGCGCCTCGGCCGTCGCGTCGTCGTTCTGCCAGTACCCGGCGAACACCATCGGCGACCGCGCACGAGCAGCTCGCCGTCGTCGGCGATGCGCACGGTGACGTCGCCGACCGGCTGGCCGACCGTGCCGATGCGGATCGAGCTCGGGCCGGTTCACGCAGATGCCGGCGGTCGTCTCGGTGAGCCCGTACCCCTCGTAGATCGTCACGCCGATGCCGCGGAAGAAGTGGCCGAGCCGGGCACCGAGCGGCGCGCCGCCGGAGACCGCCGCGACGCACTCGCCGCCGAGCGCGGCGCGCAGCTTGGAGTAGACGAGCTTGTCGAACACCGCGTGCTGCGCGCTTGCAGCCAGCAGCGGCCCGGCCTGCCGTCGCGCCTCGGAGTAGGCGATCGCGACCGCTCTCGGCGCGGTCGAAGATCTTGCCCTTGCCCGACGCCGTGCGCCTTCTGCTTGGCGCGCGTTGTAGACCTTCTCGAACACCCGCGGGACGGCCAGCACGAAGGTCGGCTTGAACTCGGCGAGGTCGTCGAGCAGGTTCTTCACGTCCGGCGTGTGGCCGAGCGTGCACCCGACGTGCAGCGCACCGATCTCGATCACCCGGCCGAACACGTGCGCGATCGGCAGGAACAGCAGCGTGGACGTGTCCTCGTTGAAGAAGCTGCGCAGCACCGTCGGCCAGCTCGGCGCACTTCGGCGACGAAGCTGCGGTGCAGCAGCTGGCAGCCCTTGGGGCGGCCGGTCGTGCCCGAGGTGTAGATGATCGAGGCGAGGTCGTCGAGGGTCACGGCCTGCGCGGCGCTTGGTCACGTCGTCGTCGGCGACCTCCGCGCCGTCGCGCACGAGCGCGTCGATCGCGCCGTCGTCGATGGTCCAGACGTCGCGAGGTCGGGCGCTGCGGTCGCGGACCGACGTCGACGATCGCCGCGTGCTCGTCGGTCTCGACGACACGCCGCGCGCGCCGGAGTCGGACAGGATCCACTCGACCTGCTCGGCGCTGGACGTCTCGTAGATCGGCACGACGACCGCGCCGACGGTGAACAGCGCGAAGTCGACGAGCGTCCACTCGTAGCGGGTCTTGCTCATCACCGCGACGCGGTCGCCGGCCTGGATGCCTGCCGCGATCAAGCCCTTGGCGACGGCGGTCACCTCGTCGGCGAACGCGCGGTCGGTGACGTCGCGCCACGGCGCCGTCCACGCGCCGGCGCAGCGCGACGTGGTCGGGACGGGACCGGGCGTTGTCGAACACGAAGTCGGCGGTGTTGCTCATCGTGAGCGTGGTGACGCTGCTGGCGACGTGGAACTCGCGCACCGGTGCGGCCGTCCTTCCGGGTCAGGATACCGTGCGGACTGGCCGATGCACGATAGTTCGTTACCGTCCGACGCGCGCGCGATAGCGGGTCGTGCCGGTCGCGCCGAAGCTGCGTGCCACGCTCGTAGCGCCGTGCCCGAGGTCGACGTCGTCGACGACACCTGGATCGGTGTGCGTCGCCCAGCTGCTGGCGCGCGTACGTTGCCGATCCCGCGAACTGGCGGCGCTGGTGGCCGGACCTGACGCTGCGAGGTCGAGCGAGCGGCGCGGCGCCGAAGGGCATGCGCTGGCACGGTGCCCGCCGGACGCCGCGGAGCGGTCACCGGCTCGATGGAGATCTGGCTGCAGCCGGTCGACGACGGCACGGTCGTCCACTTCTTCGCTGCGGCTTCGACGGCGGTGCCCCGCTCGTTGCGGCCGCGCGAGCGGTTGCGGCTACGAGCACGGTACCGCGTGCGGATCAAGCAGGCGCTGTTCTGCGGTGCTGGCCGACCAGCGTCGACCCCGGGCGGCTCGCCCGGCTCGCCGGGCCGCCGGTGGCATCCCGTAGCCTCAGCCCCATGGCCGCGGACCAGTCGACCCAGTCGATCGACATCGACGCCGACCCGGCCGCGATCATGGCCGTGATCGCCGACTTCGCCAACTACCCGGCCTGGGCCGGCGTCGGTGAAGAAGGCCGAGGTGCTCGAGACCGGGCCGGACGGCCGGGCCCGCCGCGTCGCGTTCACGCTCGACGGCGGGACCGGTGCGCGACGACTACGAACTTGCGCTACCAGTGGACCGGCGACGAGCGGGTCGAGTGGGACACTGGTGCGCGGGCAGATGATGCAGGCCCAGCAGGGCCGCTACGCTGCTCGAACCGACCGGGCAGGGCACCCACGTCACCTACTGGCTGAGCGTCGACCTGGCGATCCCGATGCTCGGGCAGCTCAAGCGCAAGGCCGAGCGGTGGTCATGGACACAGGCCTTCAAGCGAGCTGAAGAAGCGCGTCGAGGCGATCGCCGCGTGATGCGATCGTCCTGTTCACCGGCAAGGGCGGCGTCGGCAAGACGACCACGGCGTCGGCGACGGCGCTGCGCCTGGCCGACCGCGGCGTGCAAGACGCTGCTGCTGTCGACCGACGTCGCGCACTCGCTCGCCGACGCGCTGGACGTGCGCGCTCGGCGGCGAGCCGGCCGAGGTCGCGCCGTCGCTGTGGGCGGTGCAGATCGACACCCAGGGCCGGTTCGAGGCGGCCTGGCGCGACGTGCAGGGCTTCCTCGTCGACATGCTCTCGCGCGGCGGCGTCGACCCGATCACCGCCGACGAGCTGACCGTGCTGCCCGGCGTCGACGAGGTGCTCGCGCTGCTCGCGGTGCGCGAACTCGCATCGGCCGGCGACTGGGACGCGCTGGTCGTCGACTGCGCGCCGACCGCCGAGACGCTGCGGCTGCTCGCGCTGCCCGAGGCGCTGGGCTGGTACCTGCAGAAGGTCTTCCCGGCCCATCGCCGGCTCGCCAAGGGCATGCGTCCGATCGCGACGCTGCTCGGGCGCGGCGAGGTGATCCCGCCGGACAGCCTGTTCGAGGCGCTGCTGCGCCTCAACGACGATCTGGCGGCGGTGCGCGAGCTGCTCGGCGACCCGGCGATCACCTCGGTGCGGCTCGTGCTCACCCCCGAGTCGGTGGTGGCCGCCGAGGCGCGCCGCACGTTCACCGCGCTCGCGCTGTACGGCTACAGCGTCGACCTGGTCGTCGCCAACCGGGTGTTCCCGGCCGGCGAGCGACGAGTGGCGGGCCGGCTGGGCGCGCGCGCAGCAGACCCAGCTCGCCGCGATCCGCGAGTCGTTCGCCGGGCTGCCCGTGCGCGAGCTGCCCTACCGCGCGGCCGAGCCGGTCGGCGCGGAGGCGCTGCGCGAGGTCGCCGACGAGCTCTACGGCGAGCGCGCGATCCCGATCCGGCGCTCGCCGGCGAGCGCCGCCGAGCTGCTGCGGGTCGAGCGCGACGGCGAGGAGTTCGTGCTCGCATGCGCGCTGCCGCTGGCCGTCGCGGTCGGCGGTCGACGTCGCCCGGGCCGGCGACGACCTGATCTGACCGTCGCGGGCCACCGGCGGGTGCTGACGCTGCCCAGCGTGCTGCGCCGGTGCGAGGTCGTCGGCGGCGACTTCGACGGCACCGAGCTGCCCGTGCGCTTCCGTCCCGATCCCGGACGGGTGGCCCGACCGCCGACACGGGTGAGGCGCAGCATGGCTGACGAGCAACCGCCTCGGCCGCCGCTGGCCGAGGAGGCCGTACGCCTGCTCGGCGTCGTGCAGGACTGGGCGCGCCAGACCTTTCCGCCGCGCCGGCGGGCCACGCGGACGGCGCGCGCCGGTGTGCCAGTGGTGCCCGCTGTGCCAGTTCATGGCGGTGCTGCGCGGCGAGCGGCCCGAGGTGACCGCGCGGGTGACCGAGGCCGGCGTCGCCGTCGCGGTCGCGCTGCGGCACTGCGCGCGATCGCCGACGCGGCCGCCGAGGCCGCGCCCGGCGCCGACGCCGCACCGAAGCCGGCATCCGCCGCGGGTGCAGCGCATCGACCTCGGCGGCGATCCGAGCAGCGCGCGTGACGCCTCGCCATCGGTGTCGACATCGGCGGCACCAAGGTCGCGGCCGGGGTCGTCGACGAGAGCCGGCCGGGTGATCGACCGCGAGCGCCGCGCCACGCCCGGGCGACGACGTCGCGAAGCACCGAGTCGGTCATCGTCGACGTGGTCGACGCGCTGCGAGCCCGGCACGAGGTCGCCGCGGTGGGCATCGGCGCCGCCGGCTGGATCGGCACGGACAACGCGACCGTGCTGTTCTCGCCGCACCTCGCCTGGCGCGACGAGCCGCTGCGCGACGACCTGGCGCGCCGGATCGAGCGTGCCGGTCGTCGTCGAGAACGACGCGAACGCCGCCGCCTGGGCCGAGTACCGGTTCGGTGTCGCGCGCGGGTCAGCCGGTCGTCGTCGTGCGTCACGCTCGGCACCGGCATCGGCGGCGGCGCTGGTCGTCGACGGCACGCGTCTTCCGCGGCGCGTACGGCATCGCCTGCGAGTACGGGCACATGACGGTCGTGCCCGGACGGGCGGCTGCTGCGCCTGCGGCAACCGGGGCTGCTGGGAGATGTACGCGTCCGGCCGCGCGCTGGCCCGCGACGCCCGCGAGCTGGCGACCGACTCGCCGGTGGCGGCCGCCCGGATGGTCGAGCTCGCCGGCTCGCATCGACGCGCATCGACGGGCCGATCGTCAGCGCCGCGGCGGCCGAGGGCGACCCGGCGGCGGTGTCGATCTGCACCACCATGGGCCGCTGGCTCGGCACGCGGACTGGCCAGCCTCGCCGCGGTGCTCGACCCGTCGATGTTCGTCATCGGCGGCGGCGTGTCGGCGGCCGGTGAGCTGCTGCTCGGCCCCGCCCGGCAGGAGTTCCGCGCACACGCTGACCGGCCGCGGCTTCCGCCCGGTCGCCGAGATCGCGCCGGTCGCGCTCGGCCCGGATGCCGGCCTGGTCGGCGCCGCCGACCTCGCCCGGCGCCGCGTCGGGACTGATCGGCGCTAGCTGCACGCTGGACTTCGCGCTCGGCCAGCTCGGCGAGCCGTACCGCGCCGAGAGGGCGCGCAGCTTGTCCGGTGTCGTCGCCTTGGCCCGCTCGATGCGCTTCGCGCTCGGAAAGTTGCGACCAGTCGGTAGGTGTGGACGACATGGGATCGCCGCCGCCGTCATCGGGAGCGGCGTGGAGCTCCCGACGCCAGAAGGGGCCCGGCGGCGGAGCAGCGCCGGGTTCGCTCGGCCGCCAGGCGATGCGACGGGGCTCGTCGAACTCGACGACGTGGTTCTCGCGCGTCGCCCCGCTGGTCAGCCTCATCACGAAGACGCGCCGACGGCGTGCACCCGCTGGCCGCCAGCCGCCTCGGCCAGGTTCTCGTTGCCGTCCCACTGCGGTTGCCGGGCCGGATCGGCGATCAGCTCGAACGGCCGTGCGGCGGGTGCGGCGAGTCGCGCTCGGCGCGAACGACGCGGGCGAAGTCGGCAGCCGGGTCATCAGGAGTCATCCGTCCATCGAAGACAGGTTGCACAACTGTTGAACTTCAGGCGGCGCCTGCCGATGTAGTCGGTGTGACGCTGCTCGATCGCTTGCAGCCACGCGATGCCGACCTCGCGGCCCGCGTGCTCTCGACCCTTGCGCTCGTCGCGGGCGGGGTGACCGTCCTGTTCGCCGCGGTCGCGCCGGGTCAGCAGGGTGCCACGCCGGCCAGCATCGGCGTCACGGCCGCGGCCGCGCTCGCCGTCGTGGTCGTCGCCGTGCTGCTGCGGCGCATGCGCAACCGAGGTGCCTGGGTCTGGGCGGGCTTCCCGTTCGCCGCGGATCATCCTGATCGTGGCGCTGGACCTGATCACCAGCGACTCCTCGGTGAGCGCTCAGATCTTCTTCCTCTTCCCCGCCCTGTACGCCGGCTTCGCGCTGCGTCGCGTCGGGGCGATCATGGTCGCGTCGGCGGCGATCGTCGGCGACATCATCGACGTCTTCACGCTGCTGTCGCCGCGCATCGCGCTCGTCCAGGCGGGTTATCTCATCGCCGCCATCCTGACCACGATTGCGCTGCTGATCCTGTCCGGCGAGCGTCAGGACGCCCTCGTCGCCGAACTGCGCACCCTGGCAGCGATCGACTCGCTCACCGGCCTGGTCACCCGGCGGGTCTTCAACGAGGCTGCCTCCTCGGCGCTCTCGGGTGCGGCCAGCGAGCAGGGCACCGGGCTGGTGCTCATCGACATCGACCACTTCAAACAGGTCAACGACGTCTACGGCCACCTCGCCGGCGACGAGGTGCTGGTGCAGATGAGCCAGCTGCTGCTCGCGGGCACCCGGGGTGGCGACACGGTCAGTCGCATGGGCGGGGACGAGATCGCCGTCCTGATGACCGGCTGCGGCGTCGACGTACTGCGGCGGCGGGCGGAGCAGATCATCGCCGACGTGCGCGCGCACGCGTTCGTCACCGAGGCCGGCGCGACCATACCCGTGACGGTGAGCGTGGGCATCGCCCACCTGCCGACGCACGGCGCGAGCCTGCGTGGGCTGTACGGCGCCGCCGACACCTCGCTCTACGTGGCGAAGGGCTGCGGCCGCGATCAGGTCGGGCCCATGCCCGACGCCGTGTTGCCGATCCGTCCGGCTGCCTGAGACCGGCGCCCGCGCCCCACTCGGGTCGGTGATCACGCCGCTGAGGTAGCGCGGCACGATGGAGGCGTGCCCACCGTTCGCCTGCTGACCTACAACGTGCGTTCGATGCGCGACGACCGGGGCGCACTCGGGCGGGTGATCCGCTCGGCCGAGCCGGACGTGGTGGCGGTCCAGGAGGCGCCGCGGTTCCTGCGCTGGCGCTCGCTGTGCGCCGAACTCGCACGCCGCTCGAACCTCGTCGTGGTCAGCGGGGGTCGCCCGGCCGGGTCGAATCTGATCCTGTCCACGCTCGGCATCGATGTAGAGGCGACGGCGGACGTCCTGTTCAGTCGCGACCCGAGGCTGCACCGGCGGGGACGGCGATCGCCGTGCTGTCCAAGCTGGGCGCCCGGTTCGCCGTGGCCGGCGTCCATCTCGACCTGGTCGAGGAACCGAGACTGCGCCACATCGGCGAGCTGGAAACGGCTCTCGCCGAGCATGTGCCCGCCGACGTGCCGGTCGTCGTGACCGGCGACGCCAACAACCCACCGGGATCACCGACCTGGGACGCACTGGTCGCCGGGCGTGCAGGACGCGTTCGCCGTTGCGGGGACGGGCAGCCCGTTCACCTGGTCGGCAACCGACCCGCACGACACCATCGACGGCGTGTTCCTGGACCGACGGCTCACCGTGCGCTCGGCCCGGGTGATCGACGGCCCGGACGTCGCAGTGGCGAGCGACCACCGTCCGCTGCTGGTCGAGTTCGAGATCTGAACGCGGCGCTCAGACCCCGATCGGACGCACCGTGTGCACCGCGTTGAGCCAGCGCTCGAGCGGAAGCACGCCGTGGCGAGCCGCGTCGATCCCCGCGTCGAGCAGCACTTCGTAGGGCGTGGCGGCGAGCTCGGCGACCTGCGGACGGGCGAAGAACGCCTCCTGCTCGTCCGAGGTGAACTCGTCGAGCGGAGTACCGGTCAGCCGGCACCAGAGCTTGTACACCGTCGCCGCATCGGTCTGCACGGATGACCACCTCCGCGCTCGAGGGTCCGCGTCGCAGGCTGCCGCGAGGACGCCGGAAGGCGTCGTGTCGATGACCTGTAAGTAAACAGTGGACCTCAACTCCACCTAGAGCTTGAGGTCAGAGCACCGCGCCGTCGTCGTCCTCGTCGCGGTATTCGCGCAGCCGCATCACGAACAGCACCAGCGCGGTGATGATGCCGCTGACGCCGAGGAACAGGCTCAACGCGAACGGCATCCCCAGCGGGTCACCGAAGGCGAACAGCGTGACCGAGACGACGACCAGCAGCATGCCGAGCAGGATCGGTCCGGTGGGTCGCGGGATCGGTGGGGGGTTCGGCGGGACGTAGTGCTCGTCGTCGAGCCAGGTGAGTTCGTCGCGCTCAGCGGGTTCGCGCTGATTGAGCCGCAACCGCCAGTCCTCGTCGTCGCGCGTGAGCGCCTTCTCGGCGTCGCGGATCGCGTTGTGCGTGTCGACGTGCCAGTCGGCGACCAGCGCCGCGAACTCGGCGTCCGCGTCGATGCCCGCCAGCGGATCGGGCCGGTCGGTCTCGTCCGTACCGTCCGGCGTCGGCTCCGGCCGGGCACGCAGGACGGACGCGACGATCGTGCGCGCGTCGGCACGCTCACCTGAAGCGACATACAGCCGCAGCGATCCCTGTGAGCCCGGCGCTTCGGCGAGGTACGCAGCGATGCGGGCGCGCGAGAGGGCGCTGAGCAGTTGCGGCGCGCTCGTCGCGGGCACGTCGGTGAGCTCCACGTAGGACGACGCGAGCAGGCCGTTGTTCCACGCCTGCTGCGAGAAGTCCTCGCTCATTTCCTCGCCTCTGCGGTGAGCTGCTGGAAGAACTCCACGCTACCGCTGAAGATCTGCTCGGCGTCATGGTCCAAGGTCGCGACGTGGTAGCTGTTCTCGAGCAGGATCTCCTCGACCGTGGTCGACGAGGCGCCGGCCTTGAGCAACTGGCCCGACAGGTCGTCGACGACGTGGTCCTCGACGCTTCGGTACATGCGCACCGGCGCCGTGACGCGGGCGAAGTCGCCGGTGACGACCTTCCAGAAACGCACCAGCGACGCGCCCGCGACGACCGGTGTGCGGTCGTTGGCCGGCTCCTCGACGCCGGGCTTCTTGATGTCGCCGCCGATCGACGGCCGCGAGCGCACCAACCAGCTCACGTACGGCGCGAGCTTCTCGGCCGTCCTGCGCGTGCCGAAGGACGGGTTCACCAGGACGAGCCCGGCGACCTGATCGCTCTTCTGCTCGGCGAGCCGCGTGACCAGCGCGCCGCCCATCGACAGGCCCGCGGCGAATACGAGCTCGCACCGCGCGGCGAGGTCGTCGAAGGCCTGCTCGATCGCGCCGTACCACTGCGGCCACCCGGTCTTGTTCGTCTCCTGCCAGGTGCCCCCGTGACCTGGCAGCAGCGGCAGCCGCACGCTGTAGCCGGCCGCAGCCAGGTGATCGGCCCATGGCCGCATGCTCGCCGGAGTGCCGGTGAACCCGTGACTGAGCACGACGCCCACCGGGCCGCCGTCGTGCGCGAAGGGCTGCTCGTCGGCGCTGCCGGCCGGCGGCTCGATCTGCTGATCGCGGTCGTCCACGCCCCCATCATGCCCTGACGAATTCGGTTCCGGCGTGCCGCAGGCACTAGCCTGAGGTGGTGTTCTACTGGCTGGCGAAGTTCGTCCTCATCGGACCGTTCCTGCGCGGCCTGTGGCGCCCGTGGGCCGACGGCCTCGAGAACATCCCGGACGACCGTCCCGCCATCCTCGCCAGCAGCCACCTGTCCTTCAGCGACTCGTTCTTCTTCCCGGTGATGGTGCCGCGCAAGGTCACCTTCCTCGCCAAGTCCGAGTACTTCACGACTCCCGGCATCAAGGGTTTCTTCTCGAAGATGTTCTTCGCGGGCGTCGGGCAGGTGCCGATCGACCGCTCCGACTGCGATGCCTCGCGCGCCGCCCTCCAGACCGGGCTGCGGGTGCTGGCCGAGGGCAAGCTGCTCGGCATCTACCCCGAGGGCACCCGCTCGCCCGACGGACGGCTCTACCGCGGCAAGACCGGCGTCGCGCGGCTCGCGCTCGAGTCCGGCGCGCTGGTCGTCCCCTGCGCGATGATCGACACCGACAAGATCCAGCCGCAGGGCCGGCTGCTGCCCCGGCTGCGTCCGCGCCCGGGCGTGCGGATCGGCAAGCCGCTCGACTTCTCGCGCTACGAGGGCATGGCCGGTGACCGCTTGGTCGAGCGCTCGGTCACCGACGAGATCATGTACGCGCTGATGCAGCTGTCGGGCCAGGAGTACGTCGACCAGTACGCCGCCGACGTGAAGAAGGCGCAGGGCAAGGACCGCGGCCTTCGGCAGCGACTCCGACGCAGCTGCGCGACGCGCCTGCCCCGCGCGTCCTGACATGCGGCGCTACTTCTACGACTGCGAGTTCATCGAGGACGGCACGACGATCGAGCTCGTGTCGATCGGGATGGTCGACGAGACCGGCCGCGAGTTCTACGCGGTGTCGACCGAGTTCGATCCGTCGCGGGCGATCGACTGGGTGCGCACCAACGTCCTCGACAAACTGCCCTCGCCGGCCGACCCGGCGTGGCGCTCGCGCGAGGCAGATCCGCGACGACCTGCTCGCGTTCCTGACCGAGCCCGGCGAGCCGATCCAGCTGTGGGCGTGGATGGCCGGCTACGACCATGTCGCGCTCGCCCAGCTGTGGGGTGACATGCGGGCGCTGCCGCGTGCCATCCCGCGGTTCACCCACGAGCTGCGCCAGCGTGGGAGGACGCCGGTAGCCCGCCGATGCCGCCGGCGCCGCCCGACCAGCACGACGCGCTCGCCGACGCCCGCCACAACCTCGCCCGGTGGCGCGCGCTGCAGAACAGCACTGCTGCGAGCCCGGCGTACTGTCGCTAGGGTTTGCCCTATGCGAATCGGTGTGCTGACCGGCGGGGGCGACTGCCCCGGCCTGAACGCGGTGATCCGCGCCGTCGTCCGCAAGGGCGTCGGCGTCTACGGCTACGAGTTCGTCGGGTTCCGGGACGGCTGGAAGGGCCCGCTCGAGAACATCACGATGCCGCTCGGCGTGCCCGAGGTGCGCGGCATCCTGCCGCGCGGCGGCACGATCCTCGGCTCGTCGCGCACCAACCCGTTCAAGGTCGACCACGGCTTCGACAAGGTCGCGACCACGCTGCACGACAACGGCGTCGACGCGCTGATCGCGATAGGCGGCGAGGACACCCTCGGCGTGGCGACCCGGCTCGGCGAGATGGGCGTCAACGTCGTCGGCGTGCCGAAGACGATCGACAACGACCTCAACGCCACCGACTACACCTTCGGGTTCGACACCGCGGTCAACATCGCCATGGAGGCGATCGACCGGCTGCACACGACGGCCGAGTCGCACCACCGCGCGCTGATCGTCGAGGTGATGGGCCGCCATGCCGGCTGGATCGCGCTGCACGCCGGGCATCGCCGGCGGCGCGAACGTCATCCTGATCCCCGAGCAGCCGTTCTCGCTGGAGCGGGTGTGCGCCTACGTCGAGAGCCGCTTCCAGTCGCACTACGCGCCGATCATCGTGGTGGCCGAGGGCGCGACGCCGGACGGCGGCGAGAACGCCACGATCGACAAGGGCCTCGACGCGTTCGGGCACGCCCGCCTCGGCGGCATCGGCGAGTGGCTGGCCGGCGAGATCGAGAAGCGACCGGCAAGGAGGCCCGCACCACGGTGCTGGGTCACATCCAGCGCGGCGGCACGCCGTCGGCCTTCGACCGGGTGCTCGCGACGCGCTTCGGGCTGCACGCCGTCGACGCCGTGCAGCGAGCCGCATGGGGCCGATGGTCGCCCTGCGGGGCACCGAGATCGTGCGGGTGCCGCTCACCGAGGCGACCTCGCAGCTCAAGACCGTGCGGCCCGAGCTGTACGCCGAGGCCGAGGTGTTCTTCGGCTGACGGTATTCGTCGGCTGACGGTGTTCGTCTGACGCCACGCGTCAGTGCAGGATGTTCACCGCCCGCGCGATCACCAGCAG
Organism: uncultured Actinomycetota bacterium; assembly: GCA_963711775.1. GTDB lineage: Bacteria > Actinomycetota > Actinomycetes > Mycobacteriales > Jatrophihabitantaceae > Jatrophihabitans. The sequence goes on from CAVQFH010000003.1 coordinate 99,791, forward strand.
CGACATGATCGATGCGGCGAGTCGACTCACCCCATCAGCAGCTTCGCCCGGGTGGTGAGCGGCAGTGTGTCGGTCGGGCTGAAGGCGATCGAGTTCGTGATCGACACGTACAGGTAGTCGACGAACATCGGCATCCAGATCCCATCGATACCGAGCGCCCGCTCGGCGATGTCCTGGCGTCGTCCTGCGGGAACAGGAAGTCGTGCCGCCGGCCGGCGTCGTCGACGAGGGCAGCCGCGCGACCGCGCCGCCGCGGTCGAGGTCCCAGAACACGAGCGCGAACGCGATCATGTTCGTCACCCAGACCTGCAGTGCCGCGAGCAGCAGATCCCGCCCGGTGCGCCGGCTGGGTCGAGGTCAGGTCGCGCATCAGCAGGCCGAGCGATACCGTGTTCGTCACGATCATACGGCGGCGAGCGCGAGGCTCGCCGAGCGCGAGCACCGTGTCTCGGTGGTGAGCCGGGTCGGGTTGACGACGACGACGTGGCGAGCAGTGGCGATCTCGACCGGCGGGGATGAGCCAGCGCGGGCCGAACAGCAGATCGTGCGGCAGCACCGAGTACGTGCCGGCGGCCACCGCGATCGCGAGCCAGGCCGGCAAGCCGGACCTCGCCGTGGCGTGCCGCCGTGCGATGCGAGAACGTCGTGACGCGCGCCGGTACCTGCGTCACTCCGCGCATCGTCACACGGCCCGCAGCCGCGCGGTGTCCTGGCTCGCCGTAGCCTGGTCGCAGTGACCAGCACCGACCTGAACCTGGACGCCTGGCGCGAGCTTCCGGCGGCGCAGCAGCCGTCGTGGCCCGACGACGCCGAACTGCGCTGCGGTCGCCGCGACGCTGGCGACGATGCCGCCGCTGGTGGTGGCGTCCGAGGTCGACCAGCTGCGCGAGCGGCTCGCGGCGGTCGGCACGCGGCGAGGCGTTCCTGCTGCAGGGCGGCGACTGCGCCGAGACGTTCCAGACCTCCTCGCAGGCCGACGTCGCGGGCAAGGTGCGGGTGCTGCTGCAGATGGCGGTCGTGCTCACCTACGGCGCGTCCATGCCGGTGGTCAAGCTCGGTCGCATCGCGGGCCAGTACGCCAAGCCGCGCTCGTCCGACATCGACGCGACCGGGCGGCTCGTCCTACCGCGGCGACATGGTCAACGATCTGTTCGGTGACCGCACACCGGACCCCGCGCGGATCCTGCGCGCCTACTCGACCGCGGCGTCGACGCTGAACCTGATGCGTGCCTACGCCGGCGGCGGGCTGGCCGTCGCTCAACCGGGTGCACGCCTGGAACACCACGTTCGCGCGCTCGACCGAGACCGGCGCGCGCTACGAGCGGCTGGCCGCCGAGATCGACCGCGCGGTGCGGTTCATGCGCGCTTGCGGCGTGCACGACTGCGGCACTCGAGGGCGTCGAGCTCTACGCCGGTCACGAGGCACTGATCCTCGAGTACGAGCGGGCGCTGACCCGGGTCGAGGACGGCCGCGCCTACGACCTGTCCGGCGCACTTCGTGTGGGTCGGCGAGCGCACCCGGCAGCTCGACGGCGCGCACCTCGACTTCGTCTCGCGCATCGCCAACCCGATCGGCGTGAAGCTCGGCCCGTCCACGACGCGCCGGAGTACGCCGCCGAACTGGTCGAACGCCTCGACCCGGACGGCGAACCCGGCCGGCTCACGTTGATCAGCCGCATGTCGAACGCGCTGGTGCGCGACCGGCTGCCGGCGATCGTCGAGAAGGTCGAGTCGACGGGCCATCTGGTCGTCTGGCAGTGCGACCCGATGCACGGCAACACCGAAGAGACCGCGGACGGCGTGAAGACCCGTCACCTCGACCGGATCATCGACGAGGTAGACGGATTCTTCGACGTCCACGCCGAACTCGGCACGCACCCCGGCGGGCTGCACGTCGAGCTCACCGGTGACGACGTCACCGAGTGCATCGGCGGGACGGCCGAGCTGACCGCGGCCGACCTGGTGCCGCCGCTACGAGACCGCGTGCGACCCCGGCTGAACATCGAGCAGTCACTCGAACTCGCGTTCCGGGTGGCCGAGCGTCTGGTCGCCGAGCGGCGCCGGAAGGAGCAGTGTGACCCGCTCGCGGAGCGAGCCGTGATCGTCGATCTGCGCTCGGACACCGTCACCCGGCCGACACCGCCGCGATGCGCGCGGCGATGGCCGAAGCCGAGGTGGGCGACGACGTCTACGGCGAGGACCCGACCGTCAACGCGCTCGAGCGCGAGGTCGCCGAGCTGCTCGGACACGAGGCGGGGCTGTTCGTGCCGTCCGGTTCGCTGGGCAACCAGCTCGGGCTGCGGCTGCATGGCCGGGCCGGGCGAGGAGATCGTCTGCGACGTCACCGGCGCACATCGCGCGCGCCGAACTCGGCGCGGCGGCTGCGTTCGCGGGCATCACGTTCCGCACGTGGCACGAGCGAGCGCGGCGTGCTCGACGCCGACGTCGGTGCGGGCGCTCATCTCGCCGGACGCCGGGCCGTACCTCGTGTCGACGACGGCGATCGCGGTCGAGAACACGCACAACTTCGGCGGCGGCACCGTCCAGCCGGCCGACCAGGTCGGCGACGGTCGTCGAGCTCGCCCGCGCGAACAGGCTGGGGCTGCATCTGGACGGCGCGCGGCTGTGGAACGCGCACGTCGCGACGGGCACGTCCGCTGCACGACGCTCGCCGCGCCGTTCGACACCGTCTCGGTCTGCCTGTCGAAGGGGCTCGGCGCGCCGGTCGGGTCGGTGCTGGTCGCGCGCGCCGACCGGATCGCCGAGGCGCGGGTGTGGCGCAAGCGCTACGGCGCCGGGATGCGCCAGGTCGGCATCCTCGCCGCGGCCGGGCGGTACGCCCTGGCGCACAACATCGAGCGGCTCGCCGAGGACCACGCCGCGCGGCGCGGCTGGCCGACGCGCTCGGCGGCGCCCCGGCGCAGACGAACATCGTCGTGCTGCACGCCGCCGACGCGCCCGACGGTCGCCGGCAAGGCCCGCGAGGAGGGTGTGCTGGTCTCGGCGCTCGGCCCGCAGTTCCTGCGGCTGGTCACCCACCTCGACGTCGACGATGCTGGCATCGACCGGGCGATCGACGTGCTCGCGCCACTGCTGAACGATTGAGCGATGACGCGGTCCCTGCGACCGCCCCGCCACCTCCATGGTGCTCGCCGTCGGCCTCGCGGTCGCCGGTCGTCGCCGCGCGACGGGTCCGGCCGCTGCAGCCGCCCCGTCCGGCGCTGCACGCCGGATCCGCCCTCACCGCGGGTGATTCGCTGCGCTCGCCGAACGGTGCGTACACGGCGACCACCGGCCGCAGCTTCGCGATGCGGCACCGCAACCACGTGGTCTGGGCCGCGGCGCATCGGGCCGCGATCCACATCTCGTGTGCGGCGGCAGCGGCGACCTGGTGACCTGTCCGGCCGGCACGTGGTGTGGTCGAGCCGCACCGGGGCCGCGAGCAGCCTCGTCCTCGGTAACGACGGCGCGCCCGCCTTGCTGTCGCGCGGCGGCACGGTCTGGTCGACGCGGATGGGCAACAGGTGCCGTCCGGGCGTCGCCGGGAAGAACGTCCTGATCGACCTCGGCCACCAGTTCGCCAGGCTGTGCAGCGACGGACGCAGGTGCTGACGACACCGATCACGAGCGGTGCGACCGCTCTCGGTGACGGCACGCCGACCGGCACGTGGCGCGTGCAGGGCAAGCAGCGCGACAGCTACCTGTACCCGGCGGCCGGCGGCGCGTACTACGTCCGGTACTGGATCCCCTACAACGGCGCCTACGGCATGCACGACTCGCCGTGGCAGCAGTTCCCGTACGGCAGCCCGCGCTATCGCACCAAGGGGTCGCACGGCTGCGTGCACTTCCCGCTCGCCGCGATCCGTGGATGTATCGATGGATCGGGATCGGAACCGTGGTACAAGTGCGCGCATGAGTTACCCACCGCCGCCGCAGGTCCCGCAGCAGCCGCCACCCCCGGGCAAGGTGAAGCTGCGCGGCCACACGGGTATCCGGGTCGGCGCGATCTTGTCCGTTGTCGGGTTGGTGCTGCTGATCGTCGGCATCGTCGTCATCGCCACGCAGAGCTTCAGCAAGGTCGACGGCTTCCAGCGCATCAGCTTCCGGCAGCAGACCGGAACGGTGCACTTCGACTCCGCCGGCGGGTACATCGCCTACTACGAGGCGCCCGGGGTCACCGACAACATCTCCTTCGTACCGGCCGTCGCCATCCTCATGCGCAACAAGGCGACCGGCGCCCCCGTCCACTTCGTGCCGTACGGCAACAACGCCGACGGCAAGCTCGACCGGCTCACCTACAGCTACCACGGTCATCACGGAGTCGCGTACCGGCAGTTCCACATCAACGCGCCGGGCACGTACGAGGTGGCAATCCAGGGCAGCAGCGGTGTCGACCAGAACGGGGACGTCGCCTTCGGCACGTCGATCGCGAAGGGCACCGTCATCGGCGCCGGAGGACTGGCGATCGGCGCGCTCTTGCTCATCGCCGGGCTGATCGTGCTGCTCGTCGGGCTGCTGCGCCGGCGTGGGCACAAGAAGCAATTGGCGCACCACGGCAGCTACCCACCACCACCGAGCTACCCGCAACAGGGCTACCCGCAGCAGGGTTTCCCGGCACCCGGATACCCGCAGCAGGGCTACCCGCCCCAGAACTACCCGCCCCAGAACTACCCGCCGCCACAGCCGCCGCCCCAAGGCGGTCAGTGGCCGCCGCCCGACCCGTAGGTCAGCCGGCGAGGTGGGCGGCCGAGGTCCGGCCGAGCAGCGGCGGGATCGTCGTGACCGCCTCGGCGAGCTCGGCGAGCGCATCGCCGAACAACGCCTGGGCGCCGTCGCACAGCGCCGCCTCGGGGTGCGGGTGCACGTCGACCATCACGCCGTCCGCGCCGGCGGCGATGCCGGCGCGGGCGAGCGGCACGACCAGGTCGCGGCGCCCGGCGGCGTGCGAGGGATCGACGATCACCGGTAGGTGGCTCAACCGCTGCACCATCGCGATGGCCGACACGTCGAGCATGTTGCGGATCGACGGCTCGAAGCCGCGGATCCCGCGCTCGCACAGCACGATGTCGAGGTTGCCGCGCTGCGCGATGTACTCGGCGGCCATCAGCCATTCCTCGTAGGTCGCGGTCAGGCCACGCTTGAGCATCACCGGCTTGCCGGTCGCACCGACCGCCTGCAGCAGGGCGAAGTTCTGCATGTTGCGGGTGCCGATCTGCAGCATGTCCGCGTGCTCGGCCACGACGTCGACGTCGCCGACGTCGAGGACCTCGGTCACGACGGGCAGCCCCGTCTCGTCGCGCACCTCGGCGAGGATGCGCAACCCGTCCACCCCGAGTCCCTGGAAGGCGTAGGGCGAGGTGCGTGGCTTGAACGCGCCGCCGCGCAACAAGGTCGCCCCCGCGTGCTTGGCCAGCAGCGCCGACTCGAGTGTCTGCTGCGGCGTCTCGACCGCGCACGGGCCCGCGATGAACGTGAACGTGTCCGGACCGATCGGCACCCCGCCGACCCGGATCGTCGTGCGTCGGGCATGGTTCTGCGCCGACACGAGCTTGTACGGCGCGGTGATGCGCATCGTCTCGACGACCCCCGGCAGGCCGTCGGCGTCGAGGGTCTCCAGCACCTCCTCGGTGCCGACCACGCCGATGATCGTGCGCATCACGCCCCGGCTGACGAAGGCCTGCCCGCCGTGGTTGTCGATGTGCGCGACGACGGTGTCGATGTCGGAGTCGGTCGCGCCCGGCGCCATCACGATGACCATGGGCCGCACCCTATCGAGGTCAGACGACCCGCACCTTGACCGTGCTGCCGACCGGTACCTGCGAACCGGCACCGCTCACGCTGACCACCCGGCCGAGGTGCGCGCCGAGCACCTTGACGATGTCGGCGTGCAGACCCAGGTTCTCCAGCTGCGACTCGTAGTCCGAGATCGGCTCGAGCGGTTGGACGTCGGGAATCGTCACCAGGCGGGGCCCGCGCGAGACGTGCACCGGGATCAGGCTGCCGTACGGCCGCCGCTGCCCGCCGAAGTCGACAGCGATCACTCCGCCCGGCGGAACCGTGCTGTCGTACTCGTCGTCGCGGCTGACGAGGAAGTGGTCCTTCTTCAGGATCGCCGCCGCCTGGTCGTAGGGCATCCCGTTCTCGACGCTCGGCACCGTGATCAACGGCGGCCCCTTGGACACGGTGAACTGCACGGTGGCCGAGCGGCGGATCTGGCTGTTGCCGGCCGGATCGGTGCTGATCACCAGGCCGGCCTTCACACGGATGCTCGGCTGCACCTTCGGAGTCGGGTCGTAGGCGATGCCGCGGGCGTGCAGGGCGGCCTCGGCGTCGGGCAGCGTCAGGTTGCGCACGTCCGGCATGGCGATGCGGTCCTTGCCGAGGGACACGACCAACCCGACGGAACCGCCCTGTGCGACCCGGGTCCCGGTACCCGGGTCGGTGCGCACCACCATGCCCGCCGGCACGGTCTCGCTGAAGACGTGGGTCACGTTCGGGTCGACCGCGTAGCCGGTCTGCCGCAGTTCCGCCTGCGCGGCGGCGAGCGACTGACCGGCCAGCTTCGGCACGTGGGTGTCCCATTCGCGCCACAGCCGCACGCCGAGCACGCCGGCACCGACCGAGAGCGCACCGAGCAGCAGCACCGCAACGAAACCGACCAACCGCCGCCGCCTGCGGCGCACCCGGGGCGAGAGCTGCCGGCGCGGCGGGATGACGACCGGCGGTGGCGGCCCGGGCCGGCGCAGGTCGGTGGTGCGTGCACCGTCGTCGGCGAGCGGCACCGCGCCGACCGCGGTCGGCGCGGCGAACGCAGTGGGCGCCGTGGACGTGCGCCCGGTGCGTCCGGTGCTCGATACCGGCGCCGCCGGCGGCTGGGGCGGGCGCGCGTAGGAGTTCGGCTGACGCACGCGTGGCGGCACCGGCACGACCGGCAGGGCCAGCTCCGCCCGCGCCTCGGCGAGCTCGGCGAGCATCGCGGACGGCGTCGTCGGGGCGCCCGGACGGGTCGCTGTCGGTCGCGGCGACGACCACCTCGTCGATCGGCGTCGGGATGCCCTTCACCCGCGACGACGGCGCGGGGACCCGGTGGTGCACGTGCTGGTAGGCGACGTTCATCGCCGACTCGCCGCGGAAGGGCGGCGTGCCGGTGAGCAGTTCGAAGAAGACGATGCCGGCCGAGTAGACGTCCGAGCGCTGGTCGGCACGGCCGCTGCGACAACTGCTCGGGCGCGCAGTAGGCGACCGTGCCCATCATCAGTCCCGTGCGGGTGGAGGACGCGTCGGCGTCGATCGCGCGGGCCAGCCCGAAGTCGGCGACCTTCACCAGGCCCTCGTCGGAGAGCAGGATGTTCTCGGGCTTGACGTCGCGGTGCACCAATCCGGCGCGGTGTGCTGCCGACAGCGCACTGAGCACCGGCTCCATGATCGAGACGGCCTCGGCGGCCGAGAAGCCGGACCGCTGCGCGTGCCGCTCGCGGATCAGGTCACGCAGCGTGCGCCCGGACACCAGCTCCATCACCAGGAACACGTGGTGGCCGGCGGAGTCGTCGACGCCCTGGTCGTACACCGCGACGGTGTTGACGTGGGTGAGGCGCGCCGCAGCGCGGGCCTCGCGCGCGAACCGGTCGCTGAACGCGGGATCGGCCGAGAGCGAGGAGGACATCACCTTCACGGCGACACGGCGATCGAGCCGCTCGTCGACGGCCGCGTAGACGACCGACATCCCGCCGCGCGCGATGCGATCGAGAATGCGGTAGCGGCCCTCGAGCAGGCGGCCGACCAACGGGTCTGCGGTCGCCGTTTGCACACCGGGATTCTACGGGCGGGCGGCGCCGGACCCGGTGTAGGCAGCGCCGCGGCAGCCGTATTCTCAGGCGGCGTGGGCAGCGGCGTGGACAGCGGTGAGGGCATCGGCACGTCCGACCCGGCGTTTCGCAGCGGCGAGGTCGAACTGCTCGCAGACGCCGATCGTCCGGGCGGATGGCTGCTGCTGACCGATCGGATCCGGCAGTCCTACGTCGACCTGGACGACCCCACCTACCTCGATTTCGAGTACGTCCAGGCCTTCGCAGATGTCATCGAACTGTTACCGGACGGGCCGCTCACGATGACCCACGTCGGCGGCGCGGGCTGCACGCTGGCCCGCTATGTCGCGGCCCGCCGTCCCGGCTCGACCGCAGATCGTGCTCGAACCGGACGAGGCGCTGACCGCGGTCGTGCGGGCGCGGCTGCCGTTCGCCGCGCGGCGCCCGCATCCGGGTCAGGCCGGTGGACGGCCGGACCGGGGTGGCCGCGCTGCGCGCCGCGAGCGCCGACGTGATCGTGCTCGACGCCTATCTCGGCGGGCGGGTGCCGGCCGGAGCTGACGACCGCCGAGTTCCTCGCCGACGTGGCCCGGGTGCTGCGCCCGGACGGGGTGCTGCTCGCCAACCTCGCCGACGGGCCGCCGCTGCGCTACACCCGGCGCGTGGTCGCGCACCGTGGCCGCGCAGTTGCCGGACGTCGCGATCCGCAGCGACGCCGCGGTGTTCCGCGGCCGCCGTTTCGGCAACATGGTGCTGGCCGCCTCGCGGTCGGCGCTGGACATCGCCGCACTCGCCCGGGCCGCGGCGTCGGCGATGTTCCCGCAGCGGGTCCTGGCGGGCAGCGACCTCACCGACTTCGCCGGTCGGCGCGCGGCCGCTGACCGACGCCGACCCGATGCGCTCGCCCGCGCCGCCCGACGAGATCTGGCGCGTGCAGTGACCGCGGCGATGCGCGAGGATTGGGGCGTGACGATCGAGACGAGGACCTGCACCGCGACCGGGGCCGCGCCGAGTCCTTCGGCTCGGTCGCCGCCGACTACGACCGAGTTCCGGCCGACCTATCCGGACGCGCTGATCAGCGACCTCGTGGAGCTCGGGCCGGCGCCGGGTGCTCGACGTCGGCGTGCGGCACCGGCAAGGTCGCGATGCCGCTGGTCGGCGTGCGGCATCGCCGTGCTCGGCGTCGAGATCGACCCGAAGATGGCGGCCGTCGCGCGCACCCACGGGCTGTTCGTCGAGGGGGCGAGTTCGAGACCTGGGACGACGCGGGCCGGACGCTTCGACCTGATCACGTGCGGGCAGGGCTGGCACTGGATCGACCCGGCGGCCGCGGTGACGAGAAGGCGGCGCGGCTGCTCAACCCCGGCGGCACGCTCGCCCTGTTCTGGAACCGCGACTGCTTCGACGACGACGTGCAGCGCCGACCTCGACCGGTCTACGCCGAGCACGCCCCGAGCTCGCGCGGCCACGACCGCGGGCACACAGCGACGAGCCGTTCGTCGCCGCATCTGCGTGAGACCGGCAGGTTCGCCTCCGTCGACGACCCGCACCTACAGATGGTCGACGACGGTGACGACCGACGAGCTCGTCGGCCGCAGCGGCACCTACAGCGACCATCGCGGCTGCCGGCCGAGCAGCGCGAACGGCGTTGCTCGCGCGCGATGCGCGAGCGTGATCGACGCGCGCGGCGGGACGCGTCGACGTGCACTTCAAGACGTACACGATCTTCGCGCGGACGCCGGAGACTGACCGCATGGAGGCGTGCCATCGATCACGCTTCGCCGAGGTCGCCGAGCAGCTCGGCGTGCCGGTCAACCGCGTCCACCAGTACGTGCGCGACGGCCAGCTCGTCGCGGTCGCGCGACGGCGACGGCGGCCCGCGCGGCGTGCCCGCCGCTGTTCGTCCAGGACGGTGCGGTCGTCAAGTCGCTGCCGTCGGTGATCACCCTGCTGCGCGACGCCCGCTTCGCCGACGAGGAGATCGTCGACTGGCTGTACCGCGCCGACGACACGTTGCCCGGCGTCGCCGATCGATGCGCTGCGCGCGAACCGCGGCTCCGAGGTCAAGCGGCGCGCCCAGGTCGCCGGTTACTGACGCGACCGCGTTGAGCCACCTCACCTACCTGGCGATCCTCGCCGCCTGCCTGATCGGCACCGCGCCGCTGGAGCTGGTGCTGCACGTCGGCGTCTACGCGCAGTGGCGCCGGCTGCTCGCTGACACTCGTGCCGGTCGTCGTCGTGTTCGCCGGCTGGGACCTCTACGCGATCCTGCCGGGCGGTGGAGCTACGACCGCGCGGTACCTCGTCGGGCTGACGCTGCCCGGGCGGCTGCCGCTCGAGGAACTGCTGTTCTTCGTCGTCATCCCGATCTGCGCGGTGCTCACCTACGAGGCCGTGCGTCGCGCCGAGCGGCCGGACTGGCGAAGCCGTGAGCTACACGCTGCTGGCGCTGCTCGGCGTGGTCGCCGTGGCCGTCGTCGACCTCGTGGTGCTGCGCACGAAACTGCTGCTCCGCAAGGCGTTCTGGGTCGCCTACGTGATCGTGCTGTTCTTCCAGCTGGTCACCAACGGGCTGCTGACCGGCGTGCCGGTCGTGCGCTACGACCCGCACAGCGATCATCGGCTGGCGCGTGGTGTTCGCGCCGGTCGAGGACCTGCTGTTCGGCTTCGCGCTGGTCGCTGCTCACGCTGTGCGACGTGGGTGTGGCTCGGCGTCGCGCGCCAGCGCGGCCGCAGGCCGCTGAGCGCCGACGGCGCCGCGGCGGCCGAGCCCGACCGACGCGCCGGTGCGAGAACACGTCGTAGTCGCTGCGCTCGATCTCGTCGAGGATGCCGCGTACAGCGTGAGCGCCGTGCGCAGGCAGTCGCGCGAGGTCGGGTGCACGAGCTCGATCCCGGCTCGGCGCGGCGGTACAGCCCGCGGGCGCGTTCGATCTCCCACGCCAGCAGGTTGCGGATCGGTTCGTCGACCCGGCCGCGGCGCAGCCGGTCGCGGTCGACCCCGAACTGGTCGAGGCTCTCCTGCGGCAGGTAGACGCGGCCCCGGCGCAGGTCCTCGGCGACGTCGCGCAGGAAGTTGGTCAGCTGGAAGGCGTAGCCGAGGTCGATCGCGTGCGTCTCGAGCCGGTCCCAGCGGCACCGTCGTCGTCGGCGCGGCCGAGGATCGGCAGCGTCTGCAGGCCGATCACCGCCGCCGAGCCCCACATGTACTGCAGCAGGTCGTCGTAGGTCGCGTAGCCGGTGACGGTGAGGTCCATGCGCATCGACGTCGAGGAAGTCGGCGAAGTAGCTGTGCGGGATCTGCCAGCGCGCGACGGTGTCGAGCACCGCCCGGCAGACCGGGTCGCTGGTCGCGCCCCAGTCGAGCTCGGCGAGGAAGTCGTCGCACCATCGGCCGAAGCCGGTGCCGCCGTCGCGATCGTCGACCATGTCGTCGACGTAGCGCGCGAAGCCGTACAGCGCGTGCACGTACGGACGCTTGGCCGGCGGCAGCAGCAGCGTGGCCAGGAAGTAGGTGCGCCCGTGCCGCGCGTTGAGCGCCCGGCACAGCCGGTAGCTCGCCCGCAGCGCCGGGTCGGTGATGCCGGCGGCGTCGAGTTCGCCCGTCAGCGTGGCGTCATCCCGTGACCCGTTGCGCGGCGAGCCGTCCGGACACCAGCACCATCGGCACGCCGACGCCCGGGCTGGGTGTTCGAACCGGCGAAGACGAGGTTCTCGATGCGCGCGGTCCAGGGTCGACGGCCGGAACGGGCCGGTCTGCCGGAACCGGTGCGAGGCGGCGAACGGCGCGCCGGCGGCGATGCCCTGCGCGCGCCAGTCGGCCGGGGTGACGACGTGCTGGCACTCGATGCCGTCGCGGAACCGCCGTAGCCGCGCTCCTCGATGGTGTCGAGCATGTGCTCGCGGTAGCGCTCGCGGTCGACGCGCCCAGTCGATCGAGCGGCCGGTGCGAGGTTGGGCGTGGGGAACAGCGCGTAGTACGTGTGCCGGTCGGGCGGCGCCAGCGAGGGGTCGGTGAGCGTCGGCGTGGTGAGCAGGAACGACGGATCGCTCATCACCTCGCCGCGGTCGATGATCTCGGTGAAGGTCTGCTCCCACGCCGGCGCCGAACTCGATGGTGTGGTGCGCCATGTCGTCGTACGCGGCGGCCGAGCCGACGTGCAGCACGACCGCGCTCGGCGAGTACTGCAGCCGGCGCACCCGGCGCGGGCGTGTAGCCGGGCGGCAGCAGGTCGCGCATCGCCGTCGGCAGGTCGGCGTTGACGACGACGACGTCGGCGGGGATGCGGTCGCCGTCGGCGGTGATCACCGCCCGCGCCCGTCCGCCGGACACCTCGATGCGCGGCACCGTCGTGTTGTAGCGCAACTGCACCCCGTGCGCGCTCGCCGCGCCGGCCAGCGCGCGGGGCACCGCGTGCATGCCGCCCTCGGGGAAGTACACGCCCGCGACGCTGTCCATGTACGTGATCACCGAGTAGATCGCCAGCGCCTGCGCCGGTGCGAGTCCGGCGTACATCGCCTGGAAGGAGAACAGCCGTCGCAGCCGTTCGTCGGCGAAGAAGCTGCCGACCTTGGCGTCGAGCTTGCGGAAGCCGCCGGCCAGCACCAGGCGCAGCCAGCGGCAGGCCGATCAGCTGCGGCGGGCTGTCGAGGTTGCGGTCGATGAAGTGCGGCATCTCCAGCGCGTAGAGCCGACGGAGGTAGGCGACGAACTCGCGGTAACCGGCGGCGTCGCCGTGACCGCAGGTGCGGGCGACTCCTCGGCCATGTCGTCGACGTCGGCGCGCACGTCGATGCTCGTGCCGTCGGTGAACCGGGCGCGGTAGGCAGGGTCGAGACGGTGCAGGGTGAGCCAGTCGTTCGAGCTGTTCACCGACGGCGGCCAGCGGCTGCGCGACCAGCTCCGGCATGGTGAGCACCGTGGGGCCGGTGTCGAAGTGGTAGCCGTGGTCACGCAGCAGGCCCGCGCGCCCGCCGGGCACGGGCTCGCGTTCGAGGACCGTGACGTGCCGGCCTGCGCCGGCCAGGTACAGGGCGGCCGACAACCCGCCCAGCCCGGCGCCCACGACGACGACCGAGTCGGTGGAGCCGGGGACCGTACGCATCAGCTGGTGACGTTACTGCCGCGGGGACTCAGCCGGCGCGGTGGATGGCCGGACGGATCTCGTCGAGCGCGCGGTCGAGCGTTGGGCTGCCCGCGGCGCGAGCGCCGGATGCGCGCCGCCGCGACCGGTGCCGCCGGTTGTTGAGCACGACGACGAGCACGACAGGAACGCGATGACGACCGTCGAGGAGACCGGTCAGGAGACCGCCAGGGCGAGGTGGCGTCATCCTCAATAGTGCTCCCGTGACATGTCAAATTCACGGACCGCTGTGGAAACGATGTGAATTGGCAGACAACCCCGGCGCGCCACCCGCAGCAGCCACCGACCGGGCACCGACGTGCACCGGTCGCCACGCCGAGCCGGACCGCGACCGCCGGCGCTGCCGCCGGGCCGGGGGGTGTCGACACCGGTTGTACAGTCGGCCCACGGCGGCCCGGGCAGCGTCCGACCGCCCTCGTCGCCGGCGTGCAGCAGCAGCAGGAACGAGTCGTCCATGATCAGCCGGCCGCGGCGGTCGCGGTGCCGCAGCCCGCGCCCGTCCAGGTACATGCCGATCGAGCGGACGGTGGTGTCGAACCAGTCCGCAGCCGCGAACTCCTTGCCCGACGGGGTGAACCACGCCAGGTCCTTGCACCCGTCGCCGTCGGGCACCTCACGGCCTTCGAAGAAGGCCGGTTGGCGCAGCACCGGGTGCGCGCGGCGCAGCGCGAGCAGGTGGCGGGTGAGCTCGAGCAGGTCGCCGGCGTCGGGGGAGTCGGACCAGTCCAGCCAGGAGATCTCGTTGTCCTGCACGTAGGCGTTGTTGTTGCCGCGCTGGGTGCGCCAGCGCTCGTCGCCGGCGACCAGCATCGGCGCGCCCGTGGACAGCAGCAGCGTGCTGAGCACGTTGCGCGCCTGCCGCAGCCGCAGCGTGTGCACGTCGTCCGGTGCGGGATCGCCCTCGACGCCGCAGTTGTAGGAACGGTTGTCGTCGGTGCCGTCGCGGTTCTGCTCGCCGTTGTCGGCGTTGTGCTTGGTGTTGTAGGAGACGAGGTCGCGCACGGTGAACCCGTCGTGCGCGGTCACGAAGTTGATGGACGCGATCGGCAACCGCCCGTCGTCGCCGTACAGGTCGGACGAGCCGGACAGCCGGAACGCCAGGTCGCGCACCCCGCCGTCGCCGAAGGCCCAGAACGACCGGACTGTGTCGCGGTACTTGCCGTTCCACTCCGTCCACAACGGGGGGAACTCGCCCACCTGGTAGCCGCCGGCGCCGACGTCCCACGGCTCGGCGATGAGCTTGGCCTGGCTGATCACCGGATCCTGGTGGATGACGTCGAAGAACGAGGACAGCTTGTCGACGGCGTGCAGTGACCGCGCGAGCGCCGAGGCGAGGTCGAAGCGGAACCCGTCCACGTGCATCTCGGTGATCCAGTAGCGCAACGAGTCGGTGATCAGCTGCAGCGGGAAGGGCCGGCGGGGGTCGAAGGTGTTGCCGCAGCCGGTGTAGTCGACGTAGCGCGACGGGTCGTTGGCGTCGAGGCGGTAGTAGGACCCGTTGTCGATGCCGCGGAAGGACAGCACCGGACCGTCCGGGCCGGCCTCGGCAGTGTGGTTGTAGACGACGTCCAGGATCACCTCGAGCCCGGCCGCGTGCAGCGCGCGCACCATCGACTTGAACTCGCGCACCTGGTTGCCGCGCCGCGACGCGTACGCCTCGTGCGGGGCGAAGAAGCCGAGGGAGTTGTAACCCCAGTAGTTCACCTTCCCGCGCCGCTGCAGCGCCGGCTCGGACACGAAGTGGTGGATGGGCAGGAGTTCGACCGCCGTGACTCCCAGGCTCTTCAGGTACTCGATCGCCGCCGGGTGGGCCAGCCCGGCATAGGTTCCGCGCAGCTCCGGCGGGATCTCCGGATGCTGGTGGGTGAATCCCTTCACGTGCAGCTCGTAGATCACCGTGTCGTCCCACGGCACCCGCGGGTGGCGGTCGCCGCCCCACGGGAACGCGTCGTGGATGATCACCGACCGCGGCACGTACGGGGCCGAGTCGCCGGCCGTGGCGGGATAGACCGCCGGGTGCTCGCGGAAGTCGCCCTCGATGGCGCGGGCGTAGGGGTCCACGAGCAGCTTGTCGACATTGTGGAACAGCCCGCGGGACGGGTCGTAGGTGCCGTCCACCCGGAAGCCGTACCGTTGACCCGGACCGACGCCGGGAAGGTAGCCGTGCCAGACGTGGTAGGTGGACTCGTCCAGCGGGATGCGCATCTCGCGCCCGTCCCCGTCGAACAGGCACACGCTGACGGCCTTCGCGGTCGTCGACCACAGCGCGAAGTTGACCCCGTCGCCGTCCCAGTGGGCGCCCAGCGGGAACGGGTTTCCCGGCCAGGCGCGGTCCAGGCGCGCGGTCAACGCGGCCGTCACTTGTTCGGGCAGCACGAGGGCGACTCTATTGCTCCTGCCGATTCTCAGCTGATGCAGGGGAACGACTCAGCTGCGGCCTCGGTCGATCGCCTTACCTGGAGCCAGACCCGCGGGAGTGCCCCGCGGTGGCACGGAGGTGAACCAGCGTGACCAGCTCCTACGGCAGCCCCGAAGGCGGCTAGGCGGCCAGGGCGGCCAGGGCGGCTACCAGGGCGGCCAGGGCGGCCAAGGCGGCCAAGGCGGCCAAGGCGCGTACCCGGGCGGCTATCAAGGCGGCTATCAAGGCGGCTATCAAGGCGGCTATCAAGGCGGTTACTGGAACGGCTCGGAATGGCAGGCCTGGGATCCGGCCTACCCGCACCCGACGGCCGCCCAGCCGACCTGGGGCTACCCGCCGTCGGCGCAGTCGCCGGCCCAGCTCCAGTTCGGCGCACCCGCGCCGAAGGCCCGCCACTCGCGCGGCCTCGTCGGCGCGGTCGTGGTGCTGTCGCTGGCGCTGGTCGCCGCGCTCGCGGTGATCGTCAGCGGCGTCGCCCGCTCGACGGGTGGCATCGCGGTCGCCGGCGGATCGACCGGCACCTCGGGTGGCTCGGGCTCGGGTGGGACGAACACGATCCCGACCCAGCCGCTGCCGGGCAACATCCAGCTCCCGTCCGGCGGTTCCTCCGGCGGCGGTTCGTCCGGTGGCTCCGGCACGTCGGGCAGGGCGAGCGCGGCGCAGCAGGTCGGCGTCGTGGACATCTACACCCAGCAGAAGTACAACGCGGCGGCCGCCGCCGGCACCGGCATGGTGCTGACGGCCGACGGCGAGGTGCTCACCAACAACCACGTGATCGAGGGGTCGACGGCGATCCGGGTCCGGATCGTCGCGACCGGTAAGACCTACATCGCCAAGGTGGTCGGCACCGCGCCGAGCAAGGACGTCGCGCTGCTGCAGCTGTCCGGCGCGTCCGGCCTGACCACTGCCAACCTCGGCGACTCCGACACCGTGTCGGTGGGCGACGCGGTCACCGGTGTCGGCAACGCCGGCGGCGTGGGTGGCACCCCGTCCGCCG
The DNA here is from genome assembly GCA_963711775.1 of uncultured Actinomycetota bacterium. Lineage (GTDB taxonomy): Bacteria > Actinomycetota > Actinomycetes > Mycobacteriales > Jatrophihabitantaceae > Jatrophihabitans. Next base: position 116,156 of record CAVQFH010000003.1, read on the forward strand.
CGTCCGGGAAGGTCACCGCGTTGCACCGCGCGATCACCGCGTCGGACGAGAGCGGCTCGAACGCCGAGCGGCTCAAGAACATCATCGTGACGAACGCTCCGATCCAGTCCGGTGACTCCGGCGGCCCGCTCTACGACTCGGCCGGGCACATCGTCGGCATGGACACCGCGGCCAGCACGAACGGCCCGCGGGTCGGGTTCGCCATCCCGATCAACGACGCCGTGTCGATCGCCGGCCAGATCCGCAAGGGCATCGAGACCAGCTCGATCCACATCGGTTACCCGGGCTTCCTGGGCGTCTCGGTCGAACCGTCGCGCGGTTCCGGCGCGCTCGTCGCGGGCGTCCTCGGCGGCGGCCCGGCGGCCAAGGTGGGCATCTCGGCCGGTGACCTGATCACCCGGGTGAACTCGACGAAGATCACCAGCTCGACGCAGTTGCACAACCTGATGTCGTCGTCGAACCCGGGATCGACGGTGACGGTGACCTACAAGGACCCGAACACCGGACGGCACACCGTGTCGCTCACGTTGGCGACCGGTCCCGCCGACTGATCCCGCTCCTCCGGCACCGAAATCGCGGCGCGCGTCCCTCTCCTGCGGGACGCGCGCCGCGGCCGTGTTGTCGAATACGCAAGGATGGGCACGTGACGACCGGCGAGGGCGAGGGCGACGGCGCGGCCGAGATCAATCCCGACGCCGTCGTGCAGTTGATCGACGTGTCGGTGCGGCGCGGGACGAAGACCCTGCTCGACCGGGTGAGTTGGACCGTCGAGGAGGACGAGCGCTGGGCCGTGCTCGGCCCCAACGGCGCCGGCAAGTCCACGCTGATCAACATCGCCTCGGCGACGCTGCACCCGTCGTCCGGGGTCGCCTACGTCCTGGGTGAGCAACTGGGCCGGGTGGACGTGTTCGAGCTGCGGCCGCGGATCGGCATCGCCGCCGCCGCGCTGGCCGAGCGGATCCCGCCGCGCGAACTCGTGACCGACGTGGTGGTCAGCGCCGGGTACTCGGTGCTCGGCCGCTGGCGTGAGGCCTACGGGCGCATGGACGTGCGGCGCGCCGTCAAGCTGCTCGAGCGCTTCGGCGTCGCCGACCTGGCCGAGCGCCGCTTCGGCACGCTCAGCGAGGGCGAGCGCAAGCGGGTGCAGATCGCCCGCGCGCTGATGACCGATCCCGAGCTGCTGCTGCTCGACGAACCCGCCGCCGGGATGGATCTCGGTGGCCGCGAGGACCTGCTGCGCCGCCTGACCAGGTTCAGCGAGGACCCGGACGCCCCGGCCTCGGTGCTGGTCACGCACCACGTGGAGGAGTTGCCGACCGGCATCTCGCACGTGATGTTGCTGCGCGACGGGGCGGTCGTCGCCGCGGGGCTGACCCGCCAGGTGCTCACCGATGAGAATCTGACCACGACGTTCGGGCTGCCCATCCACGTGTGGCGCCGTTCGGGACGCTGGTACGCCCGCGCGGTGTGAGGCGACGGGGTCAGGTCACCTCGATGAACGCGATGTGCGCCGTCCCGTGGGCGATCGTCAGCTCGGCCACGGTGCCGTGCGGTTGGCGCCGCCGGTCGGTGGGCGAACCGGGATTGACCGCCCGCTGCCCGGCGTAGGTCTCGTCCCACGGAATGTGCGAGTGCCCGAACACGACGAGGTCCGCCTGCGGGAACTGCGCCTTGAGGCGTGCGCCGCGCCCCTTCGCCTGGCCGCTGTCGTGCAACATCGCCACCCGAAGGCCCGCGAAACTCAGGTGCAGCGTGTCCGCCGCGCCCCACTGCGCGACATCGGGCCCGTCGTTGTTGCCGCGCACCGCGTGCACCGGGGCGAACTGCGCCAGCTCATCGAGCGTCTCGGCCACGCAGACGTCACCGGCGTGCAGGATCGCGTCGGCACCGTCGAGGACGCGCGCGAGCGCCGGCGGGCAGGACTTCCACCGGCGCGGGGAATGGGTGTCCGAGAGCAGCACGATCCGCACCCGGCCAGTACTACCCATACGCACGACGGGGGTTGCCGCCGGACTACGACCTGACCGACGTGACGGCGAAGCACGGGCCCCCGGGTGCGTGGTCCGGAACCGACTCTCATGCTCGTGATCGTCGCGGACGGCACCTCCGTCGGCCTCGCGCAGTGGTACCGGTGCGCTCGCCGCCTGCGACCGTGGCATCGTGACGCCTGCTCCGGAGCGGTCTGCCGGCGCAGTGATCGCCGCCCGCGCAGTGATCGCAGTGATCGCCGGCCGGCCTGCGGCCGGCTCCGTCTAGGGGTCGGCGGTGGGGAGTTCGTCGGGTGGGGTGCGGTAGGTGCGTCCGTGTGGTGTGTGCCAGGTGAAGGTGCCGCTGGTGTCTTGGCGGAGGGTCCAGCCGGGTGCGTCGTGTTTGAGGTGGTGGTGGCGCGCGCAGAGTGGGCCGAGGTTGGTGTTGAGGGTGTTGTGGCCGTTCCAGGCGGTGGTGTGGTCGATCTCGCAGCCGACGGCGCGGCGGTTGCAGCTGGGGAAGCGGCAGGTGGGGTAGCGGGCGGTGATCCAGCGGGCCTGGGAGGTGGTGGGGTCGCGGCGGGTCGCGATCTCGATCACCCCGATCGGCAGCACCTGCCCGGCGGGGTCGAGGCGCAGTTGTTCGATGCGGCTGGTGGGGTCGGTGAGCAGGTCGCGGCACTGGGTGGCGGGGATCGGGCCGTAGCCGGCCAGTTCGCCCGGCGCGTCCGCCGATCCGGTGGCCACCGTGTGCGGGATGAGGACCTGTACCCGGGCGTGCCGGGCAGGAGTGTCACCCGTGGTGCCGAGCAGCAGGTCGCGCACGATGTCGGCGCGGCGGGCGTCCATGCCGATGCGATCGCCGATGCGGTGCTCGCCCGCGGCCTGTTCGGCGTGCCGGGCGGCCTCGGACAGGCGGGCGTAGATGGCGGCGGCGTCGAGGGCGGTGTGGGTGGACCAGATGCCGGCCATCCCGTCCGGGAGCGGGCTCAACCGCACCAGCCGCCCGGCCCGGGCGGCCTGGTGTGTGTCGTCGACGGTGCGGGTGTCGACGGCGGCGGCCGCCCGGCGCAGGCCGGCCCGGAACTGGGTCACGGTCTGCTCCGGCGCCCGGGCGAGCACCCGGTCCTGCACCGCGGCGACGGCCTGGTCGCTGAGCCCGTAGGTGGCCTCGGCGGCGGCGCGGGCGTGCGCCTCACCGATCGCGCCGGTCTCGTGCAGCGCCAACACCTTCGGCAGCTTGGTGACCAGGTGGTGGGCCTGGGCCAGCCGGGCCGCGGTGAACCCGACCGACCAGCGCAGCGCGCAGGCGACCTCTTCGCGGGCCCACTGCTTGCGATCGCCCGGATCGTGGATCGCGGCCAGGAACCGCTCCCGGCGGGCCTGCACCCGCGCGGTGAGACGGTCGAGCTCGATCAGCTGGTCGAACAACTGCTCCCGCGAACACCGCGCCGGCTCCACCGCCAGCAGCTGCTCGACCGACCGCCCGTCCACGAATCGAACACTAGAACGACCCACCGACAATTTCCGGCGACCCGGCGTCGAGCGCCTCGGGACACCGGTCGGCACCGCAGGTCTGCACGCACAGGACCACCACGTCGTCCGGCAGCGGCGGGGTGACGAGTTCGTCGATCACGTGATCACAACAGCTCTGTGTCCCGCCGGCCCGCCACCGACGCACGGCCTCGACCAACCGGTCGAGCCCCGTGTCGATGACTTCGCACCGCCGCTCGACGAGGCCGTCGGTGCACCACACGAGCAGAGCCCCGGGCGGCAGGACGACCGTCTGTGCCACCACCGGTCCCTCGTCGGGGAATCCGAAGGCCAGCGCGCCCAGTGCGACCTGGCCGACGCACCGCGGGTAGTTGCAGCGAACTGCGGACGCCGGTGTCGAGATAGGTCTGCACCGCGCCGGGACAACGGTCCACGACCTCTGCCAGCGAGGCGACGTGAACCGGGCTTCCGGTGCGGACCGCCTCGGCCAGGGGTGTCGCGTCCTCCGCCGGGTCGAGGCGGAGGCGCGCGTACCTCTTGGCGACTGCGGCCGGGAAGCCCGCGGTCGCCCACGTCTGCACCTGGGTGCCGTCCGGGGTGACGACGCCGACGACCCCGGCGGAGCGCGCCAACGGGATCCCGCGCGTGACGACGACTCGCGCGATCTGCGCGTGTGGTCGCAGCCGACGCCAGCTGCTCGGTGACGGTCTGCAGCGCCTCCACACGTCGTCTCAGGGCCGATTCCGCGACCGACGCCGACTGGGCCCGCTCGCGGGCACGGACCTCGATCGCCAGCAACCAGGCGCTCAGCACTGCCACCGCGAGAAACAGTTGCAGCTCGGCGGTCAGGGCGCGGGGGGAGTCGGCCGGGCCGAGCGTCCAGCCTCGCCCGTTCACCGCGACGACGACGTTGGCGACCATCGTCACCATGACCCCGGCCGCCGTGAGCGTCGGTACACCGAGGCGTAGTGCGATGACGACCAGCCGCGGGAACACGAAGTACTCGAGCGTGGCCCCGTGCGGCCAGAACGCGAGTGCGGTGACGACACCGCTGACCGCGAGGACGACGAGGAGTCCCTTCCACGCGGTTCGCCGTCGGTCGGCCGCACCGAGCTGCCAGGCGATGACCGCACCGCCGACGGTGAGCACGCCGAGGGCATCGCCGGCCCAGTACGGCCCGACGTTGTCCAGGAACCGGCCGCCCATCCCGGTCGCGATGACGGTCGACCCGATCAACGCACCGATCAGCGGCCCGCCCACCACTGCACACCCGACGAACCGACCCTGGCCACCACGTGAGGCCAGGTCCGGGCGGCGGGTGAGTCGGCGCAGCAGCGTCGCGCCGACCAGCGGCTCGACGGTGTTCGCCAGGGCGAAACCCAGTGCCACCAACGCGGCGTCGTGTTCACCGATATCGACGGTCAGTTCCACCGCGGCGGCGGTGGCGAGGATCCACGGCCAGCGTGAGCGCCGCGTCAGCACCAGCGCGGACAGCGTGATGCCGGCCGGGGCATAGAAGACCGGACCGGCGTAGGACGCGTGCAACAGCCAGAACGCCGTCAGCGCCACGTACGGCGTATGCCACGGCCACCGCGGCGCAGACCCGACCGGTGGTCGCGTCGAACCAGAGCCGTTCGGAACGCTGCTGAGTGCGCTGCATGGGCTGGTCGGCGACACGTCGGCCGGCTGCCGCCAGGAGGGCTGGTTCGGACGCGCGTCACGCTATCGGGGTTCGCCCCGCCCCACGACCGTCAGGAAAGGCGCGCTCGGGACGAAAGCCCTGACGTGGTCTGCGGGGACCGGCTCAGCGGATCGTGCCGCCGTAGACGGCCGTGGCGCCTGAGTCGCCGACCCGGTAGAGCCACCACATCGCCAGGGCCGACACCACGATCGCCACCGCGGCGACGGTGTAGGAGAGTGCGCTCGAGCGCAGGACGGCGACCCGCCCGGCCGGTGCGGCGACCGGGCGGTCGTTGCTGCGGCCGAGAACGTACACGACGGCGGAAACCACGAACAGGCCGATGGCGAACCAGATCATGTTCCTGCCGAGACCGGCGTGGTGGTCGATCGGCGGCAGGGCACTACCGGCTCGGCTCTCGAGATAGTGCTGGTACCACTCGCCGGCATTGGTCGTGATCGGAACGAACACCAGGGCGACGAGGCACGTCAACGGCGCGATGAAGCCGAGCTTGCGCCGAGCGGCGGGCCAGACCGCGCTCAGCACGGTGAAGAACGCGCCGAGCGGGAGCAGGACGACGACCACGTGCAGCAGTAGGACGTGAGCGGGCAGCCCGTGGATGACGGTGGGCATCAGGGCCTCGCGCTACTTGACGATGAACATGCCGCGCATGCCCGCCGACGCATGGTAGGAGCAGATGAACGGGTACCGCCCGGGCTTCGGGAAGCGCAGGGTGACCGTGGTCGACGTCGACCCTGGGTCACCGGTGACCGTGTGCGAGGTGACGTGCAGGGACGACACGATGAGGTTGTGCGGGTAGCTGCCGGTGTTGTCGAGCGTCACGGTCAGCTTGCCCACGGAGGCATTGACGACCGACGGCGCGAACATGAGCTGGTCGGTGGTCTTGATCGTGATCTTGTTGTTCGCTGCGGTCGCGGCGGCATTCGTGCTGGGCCCGGCCTGCGCCGCGGTGGCGCCCCCGCTCGGCGAGGGCGTCGACGAGGTAGTGCTCGAGCAGCCGGCGACCGCCACCGCGGTCAACGCGGCGACTGCGAGTACCCGGTGATGGGTGAAGCTGCGCACAGGGTGTCCTTTGCTAGGTGTTCGGTGATCGTCACCGTGGTCCGGCACGGCGGCCGAAGAGCGGCCGCCGTGCCGGAACGGGTCAGGACAGGTGCTTCTGCTTGGCGATCGCCGAGGCGAGGACGGCCCCGGTTCCGGCCATGTGGCTCTCGGCCATGAGGACCTTGGGTCCCGCCGAGGGCGACTTCGTGACGATCGCCTGGATGGCGGTCTCGAGGGTGGTGATGTGGCCCTGCAGGTCGGCTGCGACGGCGTTCGCGGGCAGGCCGGTGGCCTGGCCGAGGAACTTGGCGAAGTCGGCCTTGTACCCGGCGAGTTGCTTCTGCGACTTGGCGACCAGAGCCTGATCCTTGGTGGCCAGTCCCTTGGTGTAGTTGACGAAGAAGCCGATGTGGGCGCGCCACATCTTGATGAAGGCAGTCTTGGCGGCGCCGCCGTAGACCGAACCGATCGCCGAACCGAGCGCCACGGTGTTGTCATCGAGTGCCTTGACGGCTGCCGCGGTCTGCGGCGAGGTCAGAGACGTCTCGACCGCGGTCTGGACAACGGCGGCGGTCTGCGCGACGTGCTGGATGAGCAAGCCGGTCAGGCCGGAGCGCAGCGTCGAGGCCGGCCCGCTGACCGCGCCCGCGAGCTTCTTCTGCTTGGCGATGCCGGCGGCGAGGACCCCCGCGGTGCCGTCCATGTGCATGGCGGCCATCTGCAGCTTCGCCGCTGCTGACGGAGACTTGGTGACGATCGCCTGGATGGCGGTCTCGAGGGTGGTGATGTGGCCCTGCAGGTCGGCTGCGACGGCGTTCGCGGGCAGGCCGGTGGCCTGGCCGAGGAACTTGGCGAAGTCGGCCTTGTACCCGGCGAGTTGCTTCTGCGACTTGGCGACCAGAGCCTGATCCTTGGTGGCCAGTCCCTTGGTGTAGTTGACGAAGAAGCCGATGTGGGCGCGCCACATCTTGATGAAGGCAGTCTTGGCGGCGCCGCCGTAGACCGAACCGATCGCCGAACCGAGCGCCACGGTGTTGTCATCGAGCGCCTTCAGCGCCATCGCGGTGTTCTTGGACGTGAGGCCGGACGTGACCGCGGTCTGCACAGCGAATCCGGTCAGGTTCACGTGCTCGCGGAAGAGCTGGTCGAGGCCCGACCGCAATGTCGCGGCCGGTGTGGCGGACGCATCGGTAGCGGTGGTGGCCGAGCTCGAGGAGCCGGTGCTGGGCGCCATCGACATCGACGAGCTCGACGACGACATACCGCCGGCCGGCTGCGACGAGGTCGCGGACGTGCTGCTGCCGCTGGACGTGCACGCCGTGGTGGCGAGGGCGAGAGCAACGATGGCGCTGCCGATCGCGATGGACGGACTGCGTAATGGCATGGGAGGACCCCTAACGGATCTTGTTGGCTTGTATTGGGTCCTTCGCCGCGAACACCGTCGTCGGTTCGATTCGGGCCCGCAGAGTGACCCACGGCTCCACCGGCGCACGGACTGGAACCGGATGCCTGCAACGCTGCGAACAGGGGGCATGCATCAGAGCGTGGCGCCGGCCCAGCACAATCACCTTCCGCGAGCAGCTTCATCGCTGTTGCTCGACGCGTTGTCGTCGAGGTGGCGGTTCGTCGTCGTCGCCGCGACCGTCGTGGCCTCGATCGCGCACATCCCCGTGATCGGTCCGCACCTGGACGAGGCGCCGTACATGGGCGTGCTGTTCATCGTGCTGACCGGCGGCTGCGCGTTGCTCGCCGTCGCCGCGGCCGTCAGGGACACTCGCGCGGTCTACGCGATGGTGGTACTCACGTGCGGTCTCGCAGTGATCGGCTACGCCGCGACCCGTCTGGTCGCCTTCCCGATGCTGGCCGACGACGTCGGCAACTGGCTCGAACCGCTCGGCGTCGTGTCCATCGTGTCGGAGACGATCGCTGTCGTCGCGGCGATCGCCGCGCTGGCTGCCGGAGCTCGCACGGCGCGTTCTTGACAAGATCGCCCGAATCGGAACCGATGGCCGCTGTCACCACGAATTGACTCATACCGGCGTAACCGACGCCTACCGGGCCGTGACCACAGCGGCCGCTGTCCAGATCTCTCACGGACAGTACGAATTCGAAGGGGACACTCAATGAAGAAGTCACTGCGTTGGACCGCTCCGGTCGCTGCGCTGGGGATTGCCGGACTGGCGCTCGCGCTGCCCGGCAGTGCTTCTGCCGCAAGTTCCGCGACGTATCGGGCCGAATTGCGGCCGGTGGCCTTGAACACGCCGGCCGGTGCTGCATCCGGCCAGCTCACCCTGACGCTCAACGGCAACCAGGCCACCGTCACCGAGCACGTTTCTGGCCTGGCAACCAAGCTGCCGACGGACAAAAAGACTCTGAACGCCCTCGGGATCCCGACCGGTTTCGCCGGCGCGCCGTTCCCGCACGTGCAGCACATCCACATCAACGGCAAGACCGGTTGCCCGACCTCCGCGGCCGACGCCAACCACGATGGACTCATCACTGTCGCCGAGGCGGCGGACAACTACGGCCCGATCGGCACCACGCTGTCCACGAAGGGCGACACCAGCCCCAAGGCCGCGGCCGATGTGACAGTCGCGCCGGGTGGTGGCAGCTTCACCTACTCACGCACCATCACCTTGGACCAGGCGACGATGTCGGCGATCCACAACAACAAGGCCGAGATCGTGGTGCACGGGCTGAACCCGGCCAACGCACCGAAGGCGTCGCTGACGACGCCGAACTCGCTCGGTGTCACCCTGCCCGGTGCGCACAAGAAGGTTGCGGCCATCGCGACTGCGCCCGCCCTGTGCGGGGCGCTCACCGCGTCGCAGATGTCGTCCATGCCGGTGGGTAGCAGCCCGACCGGCGGCGGCAGCACGGCCGGCGTCGAGGACGGCGCCCTGCTCGGCATCGGTGGTGGCCTGATCCTGGCTGCCGGCGGTGTGTTCGCCGCACGTCGGCGCTACAGCCGACAGAGCTGATCGTTCACCGCTTACCGATGAGCAGCACAGACCGCACCCGTCGCGCCCGCATTCTGGGCGTGGCGGGTGCGGTACTGCTCGTGGCCGGTGTCGTCGCGCTCGTCGTCGCCGCACGGTCACAGCAGTCCGCACCTCAACCGCCACCCGGCGCCGCGAGTCCGGTCGATGTCATCCCGACCGGTACTGCAGCTCCCTCATCCGACGGACGGACGGGATCGACGACCCGATCGGCTGCTCCGTCCGGCCGCCGGCCGGCCGCGAACTCGACGCGTGGGCTGATCCTGCCGCGATCACTGCCCACCCGGCTCCGCATCCCTGCCATCGGCGTCGACAGCTCGCTGAAGAAGATCGGCCTGACGCCTCGCGGCGAGATCGCGACCCCACCACTCGTACGGGATTCCCATGCCTACTGGCTCACCGTGTCGCCCACCCCGGGACAGCTGGGACCAGCCACCATCATCGGCCACGTCGATTCGGCTGCCTACGGGCCAGGGGTCTTCTTCAAGCTCGGCGACATGCGGCAGCGCGACAAGATCTACTTGTCCCGGTCCGACGGCACCGTGGCGACCTTCGAGGTCGAACGGGTCGCGGAATACAGCAAGGCACACTTCCCGACCCGGGCCGTGTACGGGAACATCGATCATGCCGGGCTCCGGTTGATCACCTGCGGGGGGAGCTTCGACTCGTCGATCCACAGCTACGAGTCCAACATCGTCGTCTACGCCGCGCTCGTGTCCGCGCGCCACGGTTGAGCCCGAGGTGTCCTGGGTGACCATCCCGCGCGCCGGCTGATCCGGCTGACTAGGCTCGGGCCAATCCAGTCATAGGGGGTCACGCCGATGGGTGAGTTCGTCATGGTCGAACGCGGCGGCAACGCCGTTGCCACGATCCGCCTCTCGCGGCCGCCGATGAACGCGCTCAACACCGCGGTGCAGACCGAACTGGCCGACGCCGCGCGCGAGGTGAGCGCAGACGACAGCATCCGCGCCGTCGTGATCTACGGCGGCGAGAAGGTGTTCGCGGCAGGCGCCGACGTCAAGGAATTCGCCGGCCAGAGCCACGAGTACATGATGACCGACGCGACGCGCCTGACGAACGCCCTGGACGCGCTGGCCCGCATCCCGAAACCGGTGATCGCCGCGGTCACCGGGTACGCGCTCGGCGGCGGGTGCGAGCTCGCGCTCACCGCCGATTTCCGGGTCAGCGCCGAGGACGCCAAGTGGGGCCAGCCCGAGATCCTGCTCGGCATCATTCCCGGCGCTGGTGGCACCCAGCGCCTACCGCGGCTGATCGGCCCGGCCAAGGCCAAGGACCTGATCTACACCGGTCGTTTCGTCGGCGCCGACGAGGCCCTCGAACTCGGCCTGGTCGACGTGGTCGTCGCCGCCGACGCGGTGTACGAGACGGCGCTGGCGATGGCGGCGAAGTTCGCCAAGGGCCCGACGCGCGCACTCGGCGCCGCCAAGGCCGCGATCGACGGCGGCCTCGACGCCGACCTCGCCACCGGCCTGCGCCTCGAATCGCACCTGTTCGCGAGCCTGTTCGCCACCGAGGACCGCGCCATCGGCATGACGTCGTTCCTCGAGAAGGGCCCGGGCAAGGCCACCTTCACCGGAGCCCCGGAATGACCGCGACCCCGGCAGCTCCCAACCCGCACGCGAGCGCCGAGGAGGTCGAGGCCGCCTGGTCCGACCCGAAGCTCGCGAACATCCTCTACCACGACTGGGAGGCGGGCACCTACGACGAGAAGTGGTCCATCTCGTTCGACCAGCGCTGCATCGACTACGCACGTGAGCGCTTCGAGCACGTCGCCGGCTGCGCCGGCTGGCCCTACGGCACGTCGCTCGAACTCGGCTGCGGCACCGGCTTCTTCACCCTGAACCTGAAGCTGGCCGGAGTCATCGACGAGGCGCACGTCACCGACCTCAGCCCGGGCATGGTCGAGGTCGCCAAGCGCAACGCGCGCGGGCTCGGCTTCGAGATCGAAGGACGCGTCGCCGACGCCGAACGGTTGCCCTACGACGACAACACGTTCGACATCGTCATCGGGCACGCGGTGCTGCACCACATCCCCGACATCGACCTCGCCTTCCGCGAGATCGTGCGCGTGCTCAAACCCGGCGGACGGTTCGTCTTCGCCGGCGAGCCGACCGCCCACGGCGACTACATCGCCCGTCGGTTGTCGCGGTTCACCTGGTGGGCGGCGACGAACGTGACGAAGCTGAATGCGCTGTCCGCGTGGCGGCGGCCGCAGCAGGAACTGGACGAATCCTCCCGCGCGGCGGCGCTGGAAGCCGTCGTCGACCTGCACACGTTCGCGCCGGCGACCCTCGAGCGCATCGCGCGCGACGCCGGCGCCGAGCAGGTGCGGGTGGCGACCTCCGAACTGCTCGCGTCGTGGTTCGGCTGGCCGGTGCGCACCTTCGAGTGCGCCGTCCCTCGCGAGAAGCTCGGCATGCGGTGGGCCAACTTCGCGCTGCGTGGGTGGACGCGCCTGATGGCCGTCGACCGAATGCTCGAGAACCTCGTACCGCGCGGGTTGTTCTACAACGCCGAGGTCACCGGGTTGAAGCCGGCCCGATGAACCGGCCGATCGTGCTGTTCGACCTCGACGGGACGGTGTCGGATTCCGCGGCCGGCATCCTCGCCGCGCTGCGGCGTGCCTTCGTCGAGCACGGCATCGCCCCGCTCGACCCGGCGACCGAGCGCGCGCTGCTCGGACCGCCGTTCTACGAGTCGCTGCCGCCGTTCGTCGGCGCCGACCGCGTGCCCGCAATCATCGCGTCCTACCGCGAGCACTACGCCCGGACGATGTACGAGACGACAGCGTTCGACGGCGTGCCCGCGGTGCTCCGGGCGCTGCGGACGGCCGGGCGGCGGCTGGCCGTCGCCACCAGCAAGCCCGAGCCGTACGCCGTCCCGATCGTCGAACACCTCGGGCTGAGCGAGGCGTTCGAGACCATCGGCGGTGACGAACTCGATGGCTCGTTGTGCACCAAGGCCCTGGTCATCGGCAAGGTGTTGCGCCGGTTGGGCGATCCCCCCGCGCGCGACGTGATCATGGTCGGCGACCGGGTGCACGACGTGCTCGGTGCGCGCGAACACGGCATCGAGTGCGTCGCCGTCCGGTGGGGATACGCCGCCCCCGGCGAGTTGGACGATGCACAGCCCGCGCGGATCGTCGACTCGCCCGTCCAGCTCGCTGCCGAACTCGGGGTGCCGGTCGGTGCCCCCGGTGAGCAGTTGCGCAGCGCGCGCATCCTCACCTGGCGCTCGCTGCGGTGGGTGCTGCGCAACCGCGCCTGGACGCCCTGGTACCTCATCAGATACTGGCGGTTCCTCCTGCTCAAGGTCGGCAACCCGGACGTGATCACCCGCGGCTTCGTGTTCCTCGACCGTGGTGCGCACGTCTACGTGCGGGCCGGTTACGGCCGAGTCATCCTCGGCAAGTGGGTCCACCTGGGCGCCAACACCGCACTGCGCTGTCACGAGGGCACGCTGTCGTTGGGTGACAAGAGCAACCTCGCCCGTGACATCTCGATCAACTGCTATCTCGACGTCGAGATCGGCGACAGCGCGCTGATCGCCGACGACGTCTACATCTCCGACTTCGACCACCGCTTCGACGACCTGACCCGGACGATCAAGGACCAGGGCATCGTCAAGTCCCGCGTGCGGATCGAACGTGACGTGTGGCTCGGCACGAAGGTGACCGTCTGCCGCGGCGTCGTGATCGGCCAGGGAACGGTCGTCGGCGCGAACGCCGTCGTCACCAAGGATCTGCCCGCGTTCAGCGTCGCCGTCGGCGTACCGGCCCGGGTGATCAAAGACCGCAAGCTGCTCGACTGAGGGTGACAGGCACAGTGGGCACAGACGACATCGACCGCAGCTCGCGCACGGCCCGGGCGTGGCTCGACGACGCGGTGCGCCGCGTCGAGGCGGACGCCAACCGCACGGGCGACACCCGGCTGATCCCCTTCCCGCTGCCGGCCCGGCCGGGTGTCGACCTGTACCTGAAGGACGAGTCGACGCACCCCACCGGCTCGCTCGCGCACCGGTGGGCGCGCTCGCTGTTCCTCCACGCGCTGTGCAGTGGCCGGATCGCCGAGGGCACCACGGTGGTCGACGCACCCTCCGGGTCGACGGCGATCAGCGAGGCGTACTTCGCCGCAATGCTGGGGCTGCCCTACGTCGCTGTGCTGCCCGCGTCCACCGGTGACGAGACGATCGCGCTCGTCGAGCGCGCGGGCGGCCGGTGCCACCTCGTGCCGGATCCCGATGCGGGCCGGCGCGAGGCGGCCCGCATCGCGCGCGAGGCCGACGGTCACCACCTCGACGGGTCCGCCAACGCCGAACGGGCCACCGACTGGCGGGGCAACGACACCATCGCCGAGTCGATCTACAGCCAGCTCGCGCTCGAACGGTTCCCGATCCCGTCCTGGATCGTCGTCGGCACGGACACCGGCGCGACGAGCGCGACGATCGGCCGCTACCTGCGCTACCGCCGACACGCGACACGGCTCGCGGTCGTCGACCCTGAGCACTCGGCATTCTTCGCCGCCTGGCGCGACGGTGACGATGTCGTCGAGGGCCGCCCGTCCCGGATCGAGGACATCGGCGGCCGCCACGTCGGTCCCGGCTTCGTTCCCGGGGTGGTCGACCGCATGATCGCCGTCCCGGATGCCGCCTCGATCGCGACCGCGCGGGCCGTCGAGCCGGTGCTCGGCCGCCGGGTCGGACCCTCCACCGGCACGAATCTGTGGGGCGCGTTGCGGATCGCCCGTGAATCGACGTGGCAGGCGAGACCGGCAGCATCGTGACCGTGCTGTGCGACGGCGGCGATCGTTACCGCGACACCGTACTTACGACGACGCGTGGCTGGCGGCGCAGGGCATCGACATCGACCCGTACGCCACGATCCTGCAGCGGCTGCTCGGCTGACGACCGACCGGGCTAGCGACCCGCCTGCGCGTAGATCTGCGCGGTGGCCCGGGCGACCGCCTGCCAGGTGTAGTGACGTGCGCAGCACCCGGGCCGCGCGCCGGGTGGCCCGCCGCGACTGCTCGGGATCAGCCAGGACGTCATCGATCGCAGCGGCGAGCGCGTCGATCCGGCCGGCCGGGAAGGACGCGGCCGCGACGCCGGCACGGCGCAGATCGCGCCAGGCCGCCGGTCATCGCTGACGACGAGCGGGCGTCCCGGCCGCGACGGCCTCGAGCGCGACGAGCCCGAACGGCTCGTACAGCGACGGCACGACTGCCACGTCCGCGGCTGCCAGCAGCGGCGCCACCTGCGTCTTCCGGGACGAAACCGAGCCAGTCGACCACTCGCGCCACCGCCGCCGGCGGGACGCCTGGTCGCGCAGCTCGTCCTCGTACGGGCCGGTGCCGGCGACCGCGAGCCGCAGCCCGGGATGCTGTCGCCGCAGGCGCGCGCAGCGCGGCCAGCAGCGTCTGCACGCCCTTCTCGTGCACCAGCCGGCCGGCGAACACGATCAGCGGTCCGCCGGCGGCATGGCGTTCGCGGGCCGCGACGCGGGCGCGCGGCGACACCCGCCAGCGGGACAGGTCGACACCGTTGGGGACGACATGGACGCTGTGCGGGTCGAGATCGAACAGCCGCGCCGCCTCGTGCATGCGAGGTGGGGGAGCAGGTGATGACCTCGTCGGCCGAGTGCGCCAGCCAGCTCTCGACGGAGTGGATCGCCCGGTTCAGCGGGGCGGGCAGCCAGCCCTGGTGACGACCGGCCTCGGTGGCGTGGATCGTCGCGACCAGCGGCGCGCGCGCCGCCGCCGCAACCGTGATCGCCGTCTGCGCAACGAGCCAGTCGTGGGCGTGCACGACCTCCGGCCGCGATCCGGCGCAGCAGCGGCAACGCCGCCCTGATCAGCGCGTGCTCGTTGGCCTGCGCCCAGGCGAGCAGCGACTCGGTGGTGAAGTCGATCGCGAGCGGATCGAGCGCCGCGCGCCGCACCCGGACGCCGTCGACGCGCTCGTCGACCTGCTCGTCCTTCTCACCGCGGGTGACCACCCAGACGTCGTGCCCGGCGCCGACCAGCTCACGCGCGAGGGCTTCCACGTGGCGGCCGAGGCCGCCGACGAGGAGCGGCGGGTACTCCCACGACAGCATCAGCACCCGCACGGCGAGGAACGTTAGTCTCGCTGCATGCAGCCCGCCCGTCGAGGTGGCCCGACGCGGGCCGTCGCCGCGGTGGTCGCGCTGTTGCTCGGCCTGGCGATGCTCGGGGTATGGCGGGTGGTCAGCGGCAACCAGGATCTGCCCTTCGACAAGGGCGCGACGCCACCGTCGTCGGTGCAGGTCACCAAGGGCCGGTCGTACACGCTCGCCGTCCCCGGTGGCGTCCCGGCGCTGATCGCGCACGGCATGCCGACCCGCAGCACCGGCGATCAGCAGGTCGTCGCACTCGAGTGCACCTGGTCGCCGTCCTCGGCGCAGCAGGCCGGCAGCGGCGCCCGCTCGCCGCTGACCGTGCAGCCGGAGACGGTCGGGACGAAGGCCGAGAACGACGTCGGCCGGTTCTTCGCGCCGATCACCGGCCGGATCGGCGTCGACTGCGCCGGGTGGGGACCTGTGTTCGTGCCCAACAGCGACGACCGCCCGCACGACTGGGCGGGCACGGCGCTGCTGCTCGCGACGATCCTGCTCACCGTCGGCGCGGCGCTCGCGCTGAGCGAGCTACGGGTGGCGCTCGGCCGTGCCCGGGTGTCAGCCGGCGCGGTGGGCGGCGACGACGAGATCGAGTGAGGCGTCGACGGCACCGCTGTGCAGCGTCGAAGTCGGCTGTGGTGACCGCGGCGACGTCGGCCGCGAGTTGCGGTGTCCAGTTCTGCGGGTCCTCGGCCAGTTGCGCGGCGACGAACGAGCCGTAGCGCTCGTCCAACCGGCGCAGTCGGGCACCGGCGTGCAGCCCGAACACCCCGTCGACGACCAGCCCGCACGCGGTGAGCAGCCCGGTGAGCTCGCCGGCGGTGAACTCCTTGGTGTGAAAGGGATTCAGCGGCGTCTCCCGGCCGGGGGAGAAGGTGAGCCGGTTGGGAGTGGTCACGAACAGCCGGCCACCGGGACGGAGCACACGCACGCATTCACGCACGAACTGCGGGTGGTCCCACACGTGCTCGATGACCTGCAAGGTGGCGACGACGTCGACCGATGTGGAGCGGACGGGTAGCGCGGCGAGATTGGCGCGCACGAACCGGGCGGTGCGGTAGTGCGCCCGTGCGTGCACCACCGCGGCGGTGTCGTAGTCGACACCGAGCACGAAGTGCGCGGTGGCCGCCAGCAGGGCGGTTCCGTAACCCTCGCCGCTGCCCACCTCGAGGACGCGCGCAGCGGTGACCTGCGGGACGAGATGCTCGTAGGCCGCCTCGTGCCGGCGGAACCAGTAGTTCTCGCACGGGATCCCCGGCACCGTCCGTTCGCCGGTCAGCGGCAGCACGTGCGTGCCTGACGATTGTGCAGCGCGTGTGACGATAGCGTCCGCGGGATTAGCCGCACGGATCAGGCGAGCCCGTTGAGCACCCCGCTGAGTTGCTTCTCGGTGTCGTTGGCGAGCTTTTCGAAGATCAGCTTCATCGCCGGCGCGGCGAGCTTGGCGGCGCCGTGCATGTCCAGGTCGGCCCGGTAGGTGATCGAGCTCCCGGTACCGTCCGGGGAGACCGTGATGGTGTCGGTCGAGGTGGCCGAATCGTTGCTGCCGACCAGCACGATCGTGTCGTCGGTGAGCGTGCGCAGCGTGTAGGTCAGCTCCGTGGTCACCCCGGCGATCTTGGACACGTTGTGCCAGGTGGCGCCCTCCGCGATCGGGCCGGAGTCGGTGCGGGTGCACGTCTGCGTCCCCGGGTCCCACGCCTCGGCGTGGCCGAAGTCCTTGAGGTACTCGATGACGACCGACGGGGCGGGGTTCACGCTGAAGGTTCGGCTCACGGTGGGCATGGCTCACACCTACCCCCGGGTGGTTGCCCGCAATCAGGTGGCGGTCGACAACACAGCTCGCGCCTCGGCGGAGTCGTAGAAGCGGGCGAGCTGGCGGCGCACGATCTGCTCCAGCAGGCCGGCCTCGTCGAGCGCGTCGAGTGCAGGCGGGGCGAAGCGCATCGCTTCCTCGACGAGGTCGTCGCGGCCGATGCCGAACTCGGCCAGCAACCGGTCGAACGGCAGGTCGCCGTAGGTGTCGAACACGTAGTCGACGGCCGTCCGCACCATCGCGGCGAGATAAGGGTGCTCGCGCAGCTCGAGCCAGCCGTCGTAGCCGATGCTCAGCAGATCGATCAGGTCGTCGTCGTCGACGGCGTCGAGCAGTTCGTGCACCGGGCGGGGCGCCGCGTCGTCCCACACCGACATCAGCAGCTCGGCGATGTCCTCGTCCGACATGGCGGTGAGCAGGCCTGTCCGCCAGCGTTGCAGCAGCCCGCCGGCGGCCTGCTCGGCCACCTCGCGGCTGCGCAGCTCCGCCTCGCGCACGGCGCCGCCGGCGATGCGGTTGCCCAGGGTGAGCCCGAGCGAGACGCCGGGGACCTTGCGGGCCAACCGCAGGTTCGTCTCGACGGCCCCGGTGGTCAGCGAGTGCAGGTAGTCGGCCAGCCACGCCTGGATCGCCGGGTTCTCGGTGAGCTGGACAGCGAGCCACTCGCGCACCGGCCGGATCGCCGCCACCCGCTCGACGAAGGCGGCGACGTGGCGACGGTCGACGCGGCGTTGAACACCACGAACGGATGCCGTCATGCCGGTGGTGTCGACCTGCTCGGCGAGCGGTCGCGCTGCGGCCGTGATCATATCCGCCGGCGGCCGCCGCGATGCGCTCGTGGTCGCGCAGGCAGTCCTCGTTGGCCCAGTGAATGCTCGAGCCGGGGATGATGTCGTGGAACTGGTTGAGCAACAACAGCTTCCACGCCTCGTCGAGCGCAGCCGCCGGATACGACGCTCCAGTCGGGCAGCAACGCGACGCCGCGACCGACCACAGCTCGGCCGCGCGCAACGCCTGCTCGTTCTTCCGGTTGGCGCGCTTGATCGGGCCGTTCGTGGTGTACGTGCCCCGGTGGTATTCGAGGTACAGCTCACCGACCCACACCGGGAGGTCGGCGCGATTCGGCGCGCACCTTCTCCCAGAACGACGCGACCGTGTCGAACTCGACGCGCGGCAGCGCCGTCGAGATCGGCCATCCGCTGCGCCGACTCGAGCATCGCCCGCGTCGGTCCGCCGCCACCGTCGCCGTAGCCGAACGGGTAGAGCGAACGATTCGACTGCGCCGACTGCTGATGCTGGCGCGTCGCCCTTCGCGACCTCGCCCAGGCTCATGTTGCCGTTGTAGGTGTCGGCGGGCGGGAAATGCGTCAGCACGCGGGTGCCGTCGATGCCTTCCCACCAGAACGTGCTGTGCGGGAAGCGGTTGACGTCGTTCCACGAGATCTTCTGCGTCAAGAAGTTCGTGACGCCCGCTTCCTTCAGGATCTGCGGCAGCGCGGCCGAGTAGCCGAACACGTCGGGCAGCCAGAGGTCGGTCGTCTCGCGGCCGAACTCGTCGAGGAAGAAGCGCTTGCCGTGCACGATCTGGCGCACGAGCGACTCACCCGACGGGAGGTTGCAATCGGCCTCGACCCACATGCTGCCGATCGGCTCGAACCGGCCCGCGTCGACCTGCTGCGCGATGCGGTCGTAGAGCGAGCGGGTAGCCCTCCTTGATCCACTGGTACTGCTGCGCCTGCGACGCCGAGAACTTGTATTCGGGATAGTCCTCCATGAGCCGCAGCGCGTTCGAGAACGTCCGCGCGCACTTGCGCTTGGTCTCCCGGATCGGCCACAGCCACGCGGTGTCGATGTGCGCGTGCCCGACCGCGCTCACGCGATGCGTCGTCGGGACCGGCGCGAGTCGCGAGCACCGGCGCCGAGCGCCGCCCGCGCGTCGGCGACCGTCGCGGAGCTGCGCGACGCCGTCGCGCTCGATCAGGTCGCACGCGTCTTCGAGCGCGCCGAGCGCACGTCGACCGCCTGCACCTCGCCGTCGGCGATCGAGCTCACCGTCACGAGCTGCAGGAGCACGAGCAGGTCGAAGTACAACGCCTCCACGTCACGACGCACGATCGCGAGCTCGGCTTGGCCCATCCGGTAGATCGGCGGACCGTCGACGTCGGGCATGAGCAACGGCCAGGGCGTCGTCTCCCACGGCGGGATCGGGTTGGCCGCGGCTTCGATCAAGCAGGTCGACCGCTTCGCCGCCGGCCGCCGGCTTCGCGACCACGTATTCGCGGTGCTTGAGGTGGATGCCCTGCCGGGGCTGATCGCCGTCCCAGACCAGTCCTTCGGCGGTGAAGCCCACCATGGCGCCCGCCGCCGCCGAGATCGAGCAGCGCGACGACCTCCTCGCCGTGCCACGCCGGCGGGATCGACGCGTGCATCCGGAACCACGTGGTGTCCCACGCGCCGCCCCACGACTCGCCCACCGCGAACGGCACGTAGTCGCCGCGGCACGCCGTCGGCAACGCTGATCGGCTCGCCGTGCACGTGGAATGCCGACGACGTCGAGCGGCACCCGATCGCCGTAGATGGCGGGCCGCACCAGCCGCTTCAGCACATGGTCGATCCGAGTTATCGCCGGTTTTGCCGCCGGAGATCACCGTTGGAAGCTACGTCACCGCTCCCGACGCGCGAAGCTGACGCCCGATGAGCCCCGAAGCCAAACCCAAACCCAAAGCGAAAGCCGCAGCCAAGCCCAAAGCGAAAGCCGAGGCCAAGCCCAAGGCGAAAGCCGCAGCGCGACGCGCCAAGGCGAAAGCCGAGCCAAGGCGAAAGCCGAAGCCGAAGCCCAAGGCGAAAGCCGAAGCCAAGCCCAAGGCGAAGGCCAAGGCCCAGTGCGAGGAGCCCGGAGGACCGAGGAAACCGTCGCACCGCCGAGCCGATCGACCGAGTCGACGGCGAGTCCGGCGACGACGAGCTCTCGGAGCAGGACGAGATCGACCTGAAGCGACTCGACGCCGCGCTCGTCACGCTCGACGACGAATCGCTCCGGCGCGGCCTGAGCGGGGTCACCGAGAAGCAGCGCCAAGACCTCGCGCTCAACCTGAATCTCCCCCGCGCCACGATGCATCTCGGCGAGGCGCTCACCCCGCTCGTGCGGCGCAAGCTGCGCGGCCTCACGGTGGACCGCCAGCTGATGGTGGCGAGCGCGCTCACGAATCGGACCAACGACTCCACGGTCCGCGCGCTCGGCGATCGCAGCGACGACCCGAGCCGCGCCGATCTCGAAGAGGTGTTGCCCGCGGTGGTCGAGGAGCACGGCATCGAGCTCGCCCGCCTGATGGTCGCGAGCTACGCGGTATCGGATGCACCGTGCCGCGATGCGATGCGCGAGATCCTCGACACCGACGAGCGCTTCGCGATTCCCGAGGTCGACGACGCCGGCGCGGAGCCGGACGAGACCGCGCTGCCGAGCTTCGGCCTGGTCGCGCGGACGCCGTGACCAAGGTCACCTCCCGGCTCTGCGACGCAGGTTTTCTAAAGCGATTCGATCTCTACGAGTCGCGGGACTATTTCGTGCTCGGGCCCGAGGCCGCACGCATGCTCGGCGTGCCCCACAAGCGGACCGAGGAGCTTGGAGTCCAGGCCCTGCCCATCGAGTACGCCACGCTACTCTTCTGCACCGGGGCAGGGGACCGCGAGCGACTGACTCGCGAGGAACTGAAGATCCACCATCCAAGCATTCTGGTGCCGGGCGTCGACGCGTTGCACTACTACCTCGAC
Organism: uncultured Actinomycetota bacterium; assembly: GCA_963711775.1. Taxonomy (GTDB): domain Bacteria; phylum Actinomycetota; class Actinomycetes; order Mycobacteriales; family Jatrophihabitantaceae; genus Jatrophihabitans. The sequence continues at coordinate 137,097 of CAVQFH010000003.1, forward strand.
CGCGACGGCGGGAAGACGCGGCTGACGGCCCTCCGGGTCGATTGCGGCGGACCGCCCGACCACGTCGCCCGGAAGTGCCGCGAGGACCTCGACCGCAGGCTCGAGCACGACGCCTTTGGAACCCTCGTCGCCCACGATCAATTCATGATTGCAATCTTGACCGGCCGGGAGGAGAAGGCGAGTGCCATCCACGAGGCGCTCAAGCGGCATGAGTGGCCGATCCGTTTCCGGCTGAGTGCCATCCCCGAGCTGGTCCACCTGATGACCAGATTGGAGCACCGCTAACGTGCCGTGGAACCCGCTCGCGAAACTCCCGAGGTGGCCGAGCACGGTCCGCCAGCCCATCGGCAATCCGCTCCAGACGGACCGGCTCCCCGACGCCTCGAAGGTCGAGCTGGAATACCCCGCCCGGGGCGAGGGCCCGGCGGAGGTGCGCGGCCACGCCCGGGCCATGCTCTTCCAGTACGCCCTCGTGGGCCTCGCCATCGGGGCCGTCCGGGCTGATGCTCCAAGGGTACGTCATCGGCGGCATGCTCTGTCCCCTCGTGGCGACCGGGGCGTTTCTCCTCATCGTCCGCAACGATCCCGCCTTCCGCGTCGGCTATTGGGCGTGGCAGCTCATCGGCGGGACCGTCCTCTTCGTCGCCCTCGTCACGTTCCGCGAGCCCGTCCCGTACCTGATCGTCTGCCTGCTGGCCGCCGTCCGCGTGCCGGACCTGTTCGCCAGCCACTACTTCCATCTGAAGACCACGGCCCCGCTGCCGAAGTCGCGGGCCAAGACGCTCCGCTCGCTCTGGGCCAGGCGCATGCGGAGCCTGACGACCGCCGCCAAGGGCCTGGAGCTTTATGCCCTGGCCGCGCTGAGCGTCGTCGCCATCCTGGTGTTCGTCTACGCCCTGGAGGCGGGCAACCGGGAGCGGCTGATGGCCACCGAGGCCCGTCACCTCGACTCGGTCATGTGGCTCTACATCGAGCTGCACGGTGCCCCGCTCCTCCTGGGCTTGCTGCTCTTGCTGGTCACCCCCTGGCTCGCCGAGCACGTCATCGCCTTCCTCTTCGCGCGAAGCCGGTCGGCATCCGCACGATGGTCCGCGCCTTCCGCGAGGCCGTCGTCGATTGGCTGACCTATAACCGCCACGGGGCGGTCTCCGTCGGCGTCTTCCAATCGCCGAGCGGCAGTTACCGCCAGAGGGGCCAATTGACGCTCGCGGCCGTCGCCGCCTTCGCCTGCCTGATGGTCGAGTTCTCCAACCGCGGGCGGCTCGTCCGGGAACGGCTCGAGCCCTTCCTCCCGTTCCCGCCCGACTTCGGATGTCGGGCCGCCGCGCCGCCGCCCGTCACGGTCATCGACTCGTCTCGTACCAGCCCGACGACCCGCCGCTCGAACCCTGGCAGGCAGCCGCGCTCAGGCGGATGGGCCCCGCAGAGCGTGCCGAGGCCTTGAAGCGTCTCCAGGCCCAGCAATCCCGGGCCGAGGAACCCAAGGCCGAGCCGAGCGTGCCGCAAGCGGAGGCCCCGCCGTCCGACTGGCAGCGATTCCGGAGGGGGCTCTCCACCGACGTCCCGGCCACCTTGCAGTTCGCGGCGGAGCCGCTGTTCTTCGCCGTCATCCCGCCGCTCTACTTCCTCGCCTGCTGCTTCGCCACCTCCGCCCGCGTGGCCGGGCTCTGGAGCCAGGAGTTCAAGACCGAGTCGGGGACGAGGCTGCTCAACACCGAGACCTGGGACGACCTCGTCGACCGCATCCGGGCGAGCGGGGACCGCATCGAGCGCGAGAGCCTGCTGCTCGGCGTGAACGCCCACGACGATTCGCCGGTCATCGTCCCGCGCTCCGTCTTCCAGGAGCACGCCCACCTGCTCGGCGACTCGGGCTCCGGCAAGACTTCGCTCGGCATCGCCTCGCTGCTCACGCAGTTCATCCGCTTCGGCGACTGCTCCGTGGTCGTCATCGACCTCAAGGGCGACGACATCGCGCTCATGGAAGGGGCCCGCATCGAGGCCGAGCGGGCGGGAATCCGCTTCCGCTGGTTCAGCAACGAACTCGAACGCCCGACCTACCTCTTCAACCCCATGCAGCAGTCGCACCTGCCGCGGCTGTCGCTCTACCAGCGGACCGACGTCCTCACCGCGTCGCTCGGGCTCCAGTACGGCACCGACTACGGCCGCGGCTTCTTCTCGGACGCAAACTCCGAGATGCTCTTCCACGCCCTGAAGGCGAGGCCCGAGGGCATCGCCTCGTTCTCCGAACTCGCCGCCGTCCTCCGCGAGAAGGCCCCGTTCCGGAACGTCCCCGAGGATTTGCGGTCCGCGGGCTCGCACCTGGGCGCCATCATCAACCGGCTGGCCGACACCAAGGCCCTGAACGCGACGGCCAAGGACGGATACCCGGAATCGGCGATGGCCGCCGCCATCGACATGCCCGACATCTTCCGCACGCCGCAGGTGCTCTACTTCCACCTCGCCTCGGCCATCGGCATGGCCTCGACCGCGGAAATCGCCCGGCTCGCCCTCTATTCGATCCTGACCGCCGCGAAGACGGCCCAGGGCGAGCGGACCCAGGTCTATCTCGTGATCGACGAGTTCCAACGCATCGTCTCGAACAACCTCGAGCTGTTCCTGCAGCAGGCCCGGAGCATGAACATCGGGATCATCCTGGCGAACCAGACGCTCGGGGATTTGAAGAGCCCCGACGCGGACCTGATCCCGACCGTCCGGGCGAACACGCGCTTCCGCCAGATCTTCGCCGCCTCCGACCTGGCCGAGCAGGACGAGATCATCAAGACCTCGGGCGAGACCACCGTCTTCAGCCGGGCCTGGAGCCAGTACCTCGGAACCGTGCTCGGGAGCTCGGGCACGTTCTCGCTCACGGAAACGCTCTCGCCCAGGCTCCGCGTCAACGACGTGTTGCTCGCGACCGACCATCCGCAGCAGAGCATCGTCCAGGTCCGCCGCGGACAGGGCTACGCCCAGTTCGGCGGGTTTCCGTTCGTGATGACCTCCGCCTTCCACATCACGCAAACGGAGTACGAGCGAAGGAAGCGGGCCCCGTGGCCCGACCGGGACGGGGAGACCGTCCGCCCGTCGCTCGCCGCCCCGGCGACGGTGCAGACGGAGGCCGCCGAAAGCCCGCCAGCAGGAACTCCTCCTAGGCCCGCCCGAGGTGATTCAGGCTGAGGCCCCGGGCCCAGTCGTGCCGGAGACCGAGGCGACCCAGGCGGCGGCACCGCCGGGCGAGGCGCAGGTGGCGACCGCGGAGGATGATCCCTTCGCCGCCCTCACGCGCTACCAGGAGGAACGGAAGAAGGCCCGCACTCGCAAGAAGAAAGGGGAGTCCCCGTGAGCGAACCGCCGCAGAATCCCGGTGACCAGGCGAGCGACACCTCCCGGCTCAGCCTCACACGCGTCCTCACGGCCGCGGGGTTCGTCGGCCTCGTCGCCGTCGTCCTGGGGCTCCTCTGGAAGCTGAACAACGCCGCGCCCGCCGTCCAGCACGAGAACATTGCACTCAAGGAGCAACTCGGCAACATGCGAGGAGAAGTTCGCCGACCTGCAGGAGGGCCAACCAGCTCCGCGTCGAAGAGCAGCAGGTCCGACAGAGCGACTTCCAAGCCACGGCCGCTTCCGCCGAGGAGGCGGCCAAGGCCGTCGACGACCTTCGAGAAGGCCGCCATCCGTTGGGACCGGACCACGCGAGAACTCCTCACGGCCGAGAAGGGCAAGGCCGTCGCCGCAAACGCCGAGGCGCTCGGGCAGTTCCGCGAACTCTGGAAACAGCCGAGGCCGGGGTCGGACGAGCCCGAGACGCTTCGCAGGCGGCTCGAACCGCTCAAGGCCGTCATCGACAAGGCGCGGTGCCGCGAACGACCCGAATTATGCCCCCAGCGAGGAGATCGTCACGAGGCTCAAGGCCGTCCGGGACGAGGCGACCCGAGGGGCCGGTGCCTACGACGAGCTAAACCGCAGGCTCGACGCCATCGTCTCGGCGGCCCCGCCGGTGCAGGCCGGGGCGGAAAAGCCGACCTTGGAGGCGGCGCTGGAGGGGCTCGAGCGGCGGCTCATCGCCGAAGAGAACGCCGCCATCAACGCTGCGGCCGACCAGGCCCGCAAGGAAAGGGCCGAGCGGCTCGCCCGGGAGAAGGCCGAGAGCGAGCGGCAAATTACCGACGCCCAGGTCGAAGCGGAGCGGGCCCGCAAAGATGCCGAGGTGAAGCGTCTCGCCGACGAGAAGAAGGCGGCGATGGCGCAGGCCGCCGAGGACGAGAAGGCGAGGGCTCTCGCCCTCCAGGAAGCCGAAGTGGAGCGGAAGTTCCAGGCCGCGTTGCCGGAGATCCAGCGGCTGCTCAAGCCATTCATCACGGACGGCTAACACCCAGCTCGTCGGGGGCAGCTACACGGAAGGCGCTGACCAAGGGGAAAGTCTCCTATACCGCCCTCCAGGGCAGCGGCCACCTCGAGAAGACCATCGAGGGCATCACCCTGCTCCGCGAAGCGATGTTCGTCGACGGGGAGAACGATCGCGAGCTGGGGTCCTTCCCCCGCTTACAACATCAAGGGGATGGGAGCCAGCGGCCGCCCGCGGCCCAGGAGCTGCTCATCGAATTCGGTCCCCTCCTGGTCAAGAAGAAGATGCTCGAGCCGTAGGAGGGGCGATGGGCGGCGCAACCTGGACTCCCCGTGACCTGGACATCGTCGAGACCTTGGCGGCCAAGGTCCGTCTGCTCACGACCGGCCAGATCGCCAGCGGCTGGTGGGGGCCCAGCCAACACCGGGAGGAGCACGCGCGGACCAGGCTTCGACTCCTCACCCGGGCCGGGCTGCTGTGCTCCTACCGCGTAAACGCCCACCCGACGTGGGAACTCCGCGGGCCCGTCGTCCGCTGGAAACCGGGCGAGCCCGACCCGGACGCGGGGGCGGCTTCGGGCACCCTCCAGGCCCGCTGGACCGAGCCCGCGCGGCCGACGACCGTCTACATCGCAAGCCCGGCCGCGGCGGGCCTCTTCGGCTGCACGGGCGGGGAACTCCCCGACCTGACCCACCGCGACCACGACCTCTTGCTCGGCGAGGTCTTCGTCACCTACCTGCGGGCGAGCCCGAGGCGGCCCGCGGCTGGGTCGGGGAGGCGGCCCGGCCGAAGGCGGGCTACCGCGTGAAGGACCCCGACGCCTTCCTCCTGGACCGGGAAGGGAACACCCTCCGCGTCATCGAGTCGGGCGGGAAATACGACGCCGAGCGGGTCGAAGCGTTCCACGAGCACTGTGCGGGACATCGCATGCCCTACGAGTTGTGGTGACCATGCCGGGCGAACTCGACCCCCTGACCTACGACGTGCTCGATCACATCGCCCGCTACCGCATCGGCGTGCCGGAGGCGCTCGTCCGCACACCGCCCTTCGCCGCCCTCTCGCTCAAGCGGGTCAAGCGCACCTTGCACGCCCTGACCGAGGGCGAAGGCGAGGTGCTCCTCGCGTCGGCCCCGCTCTACGGCGATCACCGCTACTTCTACCTGACCCGGGCCGGGGAGGCCGTCATCGGCGAGCCCGACGCGGGGCAGGGGAAGCACCGCAAGGCGGGGCGCTCTCGGAGGTGGCGAAAGTCCGGGCCTACGGCGTGCTCGCGTTCTGCTGCCTCTCCGAACACCCGAGGCAGCGGCTCACGCCGGACGAGTTCCGGCGGAGCTTCCCCAATCACAACCGCCCGGGACTCCCGATGAGCTACTACGCCGATCACGAGACGAGGCGTCTGGGGTTCGTCCGCGTCGACACCGGGAGTGGGGGTCGCTGGGACCGGGTCGCCGTTCGCATCCGAGAGGACGTCGAGCGGCACGCGGAGATCCCCGCCTTCCGCGAATCGATCGCCGCGGGGGCCTTCGAGCTGGCCCTCGTCACCGCAACCGACCGGAAGGCCGAGCGGCTCCGCCCCTTTTTCGAGGAGGAGACGCGGATGAACGGAGTTCCCGTCCGCGTGCACGCCGTACCACGGCTCATCGATCTCATCGCGCCGATGCCGAGGGGCTAGCGGCAGGGCGCTCGCAAGGCCGGTCCCACCCGCTACAATCGAAGGCTCAAGGTCCTAACGCCTTGATCGTTCTCCGCCCGTCCCTCGTCGCCCGGAGACCCAAAACATCGGCGAAGGCGGCCCACGCCGCCGGGACGCGCCCGAGGTTCCATCACCGTCCATCCGCCCCGAATCGCTCACTCGCTTTCATGGGTTTCACGACCGCGTTCACGGCCCTTCCGGGGCCGTGAGCGGGATTGTAAACCCGCCCGGGGGACACCACCCCGGGTCTCATGAAGGAAGAAAGTGATGAAAGGAGAAGACAAACAGCTAAGGGCAGTCATCAAGCGGGAAATCGCCCGGACCGAGTTCGGCCGGGAGGGGGAGAACGGCCTGATTCGCATGCGATTCAGGGCGGTCCGTGACGAGGGGACCGGGGAAACCCGGGTCCACGTCACAATCCCCAACGCGGAGAAGATCGCCTTCGCTTGCGACATGGGCGTGCTGCTCCAAAGCTTCGGCTGGGGGATGGCCACGCTCGGCCGGGACCTGGAGGCGATCTACGGCAAGGACCCGGCGATGGCCTGGCATCAGTGCTGTCGGACCATCTCGCTCGTTGAATACTGCCTGCTGCTGGAACCGCTGGATTAAGATGGAACCGGGCGGCCCTCGTCGAAAGACGGGGGTCGCTTTTTGCGCGGGGGCCGCCCGGTTCCGTCTCCGGCATCGAGGCCGAGAAAAAAGGCCCAAGAGGCTCTCGTCTCTTGGGCCCAGTGTGGAACCGGGGATTGCACCACCCGGAGTCGTCGAGGACTCAGAGGATGAGGAAGAACGGTTCCCTTATCTGTTCTTGCCATGACCGGACCGCGTTGTCACTTACTCGCCGTCCCGAAACCGGTGAGGAGCAGCGATCCCCGAAATGCCATCCGCCCGACATGCAATTGTCGATAACTAGATACATGTTGGCTAACCAATCTCGCCCGCCTTGCAGCATCGCCCGGCCGCATCGTCGCCATCTTGAGAAAGGAAAAAGGCCCAGGAGACTCTCGTCTCAAGGGCCCAGGCAAGTTCCTCACGGCCGTCCCGACCAGTAGGGATGCAGGGTGATCAGAATCACCACCGCGACAAAAAGGACGACGACGGCAACCAGACGCTGAATCAACAGCTCCAGCATGCGTTCCCGCCGGTATTCCTTCTGCTTCAGCCTCCGGTAAGCACGAGGTTCAAGCCATTTCTCTTTCTTCTTGCTCATGGAATCCCTCCACTGACATGCGTTGTTAAAAGCCAGCACCCACCGGCGTGCCCAGGGGCACGCCGACACGCGTCGGCTCACGCACACAGCGGCTGGGAAGATGAGGACTTGCCTTTCGCCCGTTGATTTGGCGTGCTCCCGGGCCAGGAGCGAAGAACAACCCTTGGAGGGTCCGGAATCGGGCACGCCCGCCGTGCCCCGCGCCATTGTAACGGCCGGGCGGGGGCGATGAATCGAGAGGGCCGCGGGCGGCCGGGAATACGGGCCTGCCCGCGCTGCCTCAAAATGGCCACCCGAGGGCCACGACTTTTCAATTCAACCGCGTGCGGGCAAGTGCTACGCTGGCCGTTTCGCAAGACGGAACGGGTAGACGAAACACCACGGCCTCCCTGCGACCCAGGGAGGCTTTCGACGCATCCGATAAGGTTCGGTGCCCCAGCCTCCCGCACGGAGTGGAGCGCCCCCCAATGGCGAATTCCAACCTGGTCCTGCATCGCGGCGCGAAGGCGGTCAACCTGGACGAGCTTCAGAGATTCCAGGCCCCGCCGCCCGAAGGCAGGTGGTTCCCGCTGTCCCACGGCCGCGTGCTGAGCGTCGTGACCGACACGCTCGGCGAGGCGGGCTACCTCATCGAGAAGCAGCAGCTCGGCGTCATGCGCGACGGCTCGCGGTTCTTCGGGACCCTCGACCTCAAGAGCCCCGTCGCCGACGGCGTGAGCCTCGCGGTCGGCATCCGCAACAGCGTGGACAAGTCGTTCCCGCTCGGCTTCTGCGCCGGGAGCCGCGTGTTCGTGTGCGACAACCTCGCGTTCCGCTCGGAACTCCTGGTCCGCCGCAAGCACACCGTCTTCGGCGAGCGCGATTTCGTCCGGCGGATCGCCGAGGCGGTCGGCTCGCTCCCGTCGTTCCAGGAGCAGGAGGCACTCCGCATCGAGCGGATGAAAGGGGCGGAGCTGGACGGCGACCAGGCCGACGCGCTGATCCTCCGCGGATTCGAGCGGGGCATCGTCGGGAGCGAGGGAGCTTCCCCGGGTGCTCCAGCAATGGCGTAACCCGCCCTTCGAGGAGTTCCGGCCGCGGACCGCGTGGGCCCTGCTCAACGCCTTCACCTCGGCCATGAAGGAGCGGGGAGGGAGCCAGCCGCAGAGCTACGCCACGCAGACCATGCGGCTCCACGCCCTGCTCGACCCGGAGAGGAACTGAGCCGGGCGAACTTCCAGAGGTTCCGACGAAGGGATGCGTCGGGGCCTCCAGGCCTGTCATATTCGGGGGCGATTGGAGGGCGTCGTTGGCGCGAGCCCTCAGCCCTTCCGGACCCGCGCGAGCAGCTCTCCGCGATCCTTGAGCTCACGCTCGAAGTCCTCGAGGATCGTCTCGCAGACCAGCTTGCAGAGGCGTTCCACCAGCGGGTCGGTGATCCGGTAGAACACCTGCATGCCGTCGCGGCGGCGGCTGACGAGTCCGGCCTCGGCGAGCAGCTTGAGGTGCTTGGAGACGTTGGCCTGGCCGCGTCCGCTCTCCTCCACCACCTGGCCCACGCTCTTCTCGCCCGCCATCAGGGCGCGGAGGATCGCCAGGCGGCTCGGGTCGGCGAGCATGCGGAACTTCTCGGCCATGAGGTCGAGGAACTCGTCGGGGATCGGGCCGGTCATCGGGTTGACTTTATTACTGTTGGGTTATAAGGTAGAACGAGCGAACAGTAATATCCTACCACAAGGAGGCTCGACCATGAAGAGGATTCGCTACACCTGGCTGCTCCCCGCCCTGCTGGCCCTGGCCTGGGGCTCGACGAAACTGGCCCCGGCCCTGGCTGCCGAGACGCCCGCCGCATCAGGGCCCATCCGGGCGGTGGTCCACGTGAACTTCGGCGACGCCGAGCGGCAGGGCAAGGGCCTGAAGAACATCGCCAACATCCTGAAAGAGGTCGGCGACAAGGCCCAGCTCGAGGTGGTCGCCCACGGGGCGGGCATCGACCTGCTGGTGGCCTCCAAGACCAAGCACGCCGGGCAGATCGCCGAGCTTCGCGGCCGCGGGGTGCGTTTCGTGGCCTGCGAGAACACGCTCGCCGAGAAGTCGATCCCCAAGGGCGACCTGCTCGAGGGCGTGGGCACGGTCCCTTCGGGCGCGGTCGAGGTGATCCGCAAGCAGCACGAGGGCTACGCCTACTTCCGCCCGTAAAGCCTGAGGGACACGGTGTCATTCCTGACGTTGGCGACGGCTTCGGGGTTACGGGGAAATTCGCATGCGACACGGTTGGAAAATGACCGCACTGGCACTCTCGGCCCTGATCGCGACCGAGGCCCAGGCCCGGCCGCCCGAAGGCGGCGGGGCGGGGCGAAAGACGATCACGCTCGCCTACTTCGCCGACCTGCACGCCCAGCTCGAGCCGCACCCGGAGCTGTTCTGGTCGGAGGGGCAGGACGAGACGACGACTGCGGGCGGGGTCTCGCGGCTGGCCACGGCAATCGCTGCCCTCCGGCGCGAGCAGCCGGGGGGGACGCTGGTTTTCGACGGCGGGGACACGATCCAGGGATCGGCCGCCGCCGCCTGGACCGAGGGCCGCGCGGTGGTCCCGCCCGTCAACGCCCTGGGCCTCGACTTCGGCATCCCGGGAAACTGGGAGGTGGTCTACGGCAAGGCGGCCCTGCTGGAGCGGGCCAAGGAATTCCGCCACCCGCTCATCGCCGCGAACATCCGCGACGCCGAGACGAAAGAACTGATTTTCAAGCCATACATCGTCAAAGAATTGGATGGTGTGCGAGTCGCCGTCATCGGCCTCACCGACCCGGACGTCCCCGAGCGTCAGCCGCCCTCCTACAGCCGCGGGCTCATCTTCGACGGCCCTGAGGTCCTCCCGCCGCTGATCAAGCGCGTGCGCGAGGAGGAACACGCCGACGTGGTGGCCGTCGCCGCGCACATCGGCCTGCCCAAGGCGATCGATCTCGCCGGTCGGCTTGAAGGCGTCGACCTCTTCCTTTCGAGCGACACGCACGAGCGGACCTACAAGCCGATCATCAAGGGGCAGACCTGGGTCGTCGAGCCGGGCGCATTCGGTTCCTTCCTCGGCCGCCTCGATCTCACGATCGAGGGCGGCAAGGTGGTGGACCGCCGCTGGGAGCTGACCGAGCTCCGGGCCGACCGCGTGGCCGAGGACCCTGCGGTCAAGGCCCTCGTCGAGAAGACCCTGGCGCCCTCCGCGAGAAGCTCGACCGCGTCATCGGCGAGACGAGCGTGCCGCTGGTGCGTTACGCCGTGGTCGAGACCAACCTCGACGCGGTCCTGGCCGATGCGCTCCGCGAGGCGGCCGGGACGGACATCGGTCTTTCCAACGGCTTTCGCTTCGCCGGGCCCACGCCCCCGGGCCGATCCGCGAGCGTGACCTGTGGAACTGGTACCCGATCACGGCCCCGCTCAAGACCGGCACGGTGACGGGCAAGCAGCTCCGGGAGTTCTGGGAGCGCGAGCTCGAGAACGTCTTCGCCTCCGACCCGGCGAAGCTCTTCGGCGGCTGGGTGCCGCGCCCGTCGGGGATGACACTCACGTTCGAGGCCAAGGCGCCCAAGGGCAAACGCCTCAGGGAGCTGAACGTCGGCGGGAAGCCCGTCTCCGACGAGGCCCGTTACTCGATCGTCTCCTGCGAGCGTGAAGGCGATGCGCCCGACAAGGTCTGCCGCATCCCCGGCGTCGACGACGTGAAGAAGCTCGCATTCGACGCCCACGAGGCGGTCCGCCGGTACTTAGCCAAGCACCGGCCGCTGGGGCAGCCCGAGCTGGGGCGGGTCGTGGCGACCGATCTGCCGCCGGTCATACGCTCCCAGGTCTCGGGACGGTAAGAGTATTGCTTGCGAGTCGAGGACGCGTGTCCCCGAACGCACCGCTCGGATGAACAGCACGGAACGAGGAACAGACCATGGAAGACAGGATGAAGCTCAACGATCACATCTCCGTCGGCGCCCAGCCGTCGGAAGAACAGCTCCGGCAGATGGCCGAGGAAGGCATCAAGGCGGTGGTCAACCTCCGGACCGAAGGCGAGGAGGATCAGCCGTTATCGCCCGCGGCAGAAGGTGAGAAGGTGCGGGCCCTGGGCATGGAGTACCTGCACATCCCGGTCTCCTCGAAGGAGCCCCGGGCCGAGCAGGTCGACCAGTTCCGCGCCGAAGTCCCCCAGCTCCCGGGCCCGGTGTTCGTCCACTGCGCCTCGGGCAAGCGGGCCGGGGCCTTCGCGATGATGCACCAGGCGGTCGAAGCCGGTTGGTCGGGAGACGAAACCCTGGAGAAGGCCGAGCAGATGGGCTTCGAGTGCGACGTCCCGGCCTTGAAAGACTTCGTCCGGGGCTACATCGACGAGAACCAGCCGAAGACGCTTTCTTGAGGGGCGGGGCCATGGGAATCCGGACGATCACGCCGAGAGAACTCCACGAGCTACGACGGGGCGGAAAAGACATCAACCTCATCGACGTGCGCACCCCGGCCGAGCACGGCGAGGTGCACGCCGAGGGGGCGAGGAACGTCCCGCTCGACAGGCTCGATGCCCCGGCCCTCATCGGTTCCAGGAATGGTCCCGGCGATGAGCCCCTCTACTTCATCTGCCGCTCGGGGGGCCGCGCCAACCAGGCGTGCGAGCGGGTCGCGGCCGCCGGGTTCCCGAACGTCGTGAACGTCGAGGGCGGGACCCTGGCCTGGGAGCAGGCGGGGCTGCCCGTGGTCCGGGGCGGAGGAAGGCCGTCTCGCTCGAACGCCAGGTGCGGATCGCGGCCGGGTCGCTCGTGCTCATCGGCACGGCCCTGGGGGCGTTCGTGCATCCGTACTTCCTGGGCCTCTCGGCCTTCGTAGGCGCGGGGCTGGTGTTCGCGGGCATCACCGACACCTGCGGCATGGCCATGATGCTCGGCCGCCTGCCGTGGAACCGGGCGGGCGGAGAGGGGGCCGCATGCTCGCCCTGAATCCGATCTTCGGGGCGGTGGTCGGGCTCTCGCTCGGCCTGACCGGAGGCGGCGGGTCGATCTTCGCCGTGCCGCTCCTGATTTACGGCCTGGGCGTGAGACCGCGAGAGGCCATCGGCGTCTCGCTCGCCGCCGTAGGCGTCACCGCGCTCGTCGGCGCCGTCCAGCGGCTCCGCTCGGGCCAGGTGGAGGTCAAGACGGGACTGCTCTTCGCCGCGGCCGGGATGCTCGCCACTCCCGCGGGGGCCTGGCTGGGCGGCCGACTTCCCGAGGCGGTGCTGCTGGTACTCTTCGCGGGCCTGATGATCGCCGTGGCCGTGCGGATGTGGCTGAAGGCCGCCCGCGACCCCGACGAGGCCCGAGCGGTACGCGCGGCCGGGCGCCGCACGCCGCGGATATTCAGGGCCCGGCCTGCCGTCGCGACCCGGGCGGGCGGCTGGCGATGACTTCGCGTTGCGCCGTCGTGCTCATGGTCGCGGGGCTCGTGGCAGGTCTGCTCTCCGGACTCTTCGGCGTGGGCGGCGGGTTCGTGATCGTCCCCGCGCTGGTGCTCACCAGCGGCATGGACATCCACCGGGCCGTGGCCACATCGCTGCTGGTGATCGCCCTCGTGAGCGCCGCAGGGGTGGCGTCTTACTTGGCGGCCGGTCGTCCGCTCCCGTTGGAGTCGACCGCGCTGTTCGTCGCGGGGGGCGTCGCCGGGATGGGACTCGGGACGCTGCTCGCGCGGCGAATCTCCGGGCCCGGCCTGCAGAAAATCTTCGCCGCGGCGATGCTCCTCGTCGCGGTGTTTATCGTAACCAAGAGCGTCACCTGAAGGAGGAGGTACACCCATGTTTTTCCGGCAACGAAGCGTCCCCGGCCTGGCCATCTACAGCTACATGGTCGGCGACGAGAAGACCAAGGAATGCGCCGTCATCGACCCGACGCGGGACGTCGAGGAGTACGTCGAGACGGCCAAGGCCGAGGGGCTGCACATCAAGCACATCCTCGAGACCCACGTCCACGCCGACTTCGTGAGCGGGGCGAAGGAACTCAAGGAGCGGCTCGGCGGCAAGCCCGAGATCCACTGCTCGGGCATGGGCGGCAAGGAATGGACGCCCCCGTACGCCGACGTCGTGGTGAAAGACGGCGACGAGATCGCCATGGGCCGGATCCGACTCAAGGCCATGCACACCCCGGGCCACACCCCCGAGCACGTCTCCTGGGCGTCTACGACGACGCGCGGAGCGAGGACACGCCCTGGCTCATCTTCACGGGCGACTTCCTGTTCGTCGGCGACGTCGGCCGCCCCGACCTCCTCGGCGACGAGCAGCGGGCGGCCCTGGCCCACCAGCTCTACAAGAGCGTCTTCGAGGTGCTGCCGGGCCTGCCCGACTTCACCGAGATCTTCCCCGCCCACGGCGCGGGCTCGCTCTGCGGCAAGGCCATCGGCTCTCGCGGCGACTCGACCGTCGGCTACGAGCGGCGATTCAACGGGGCGCTCCAGCCGAAGCCGGAGAAGGAATGGGCCGAGGGCCTGCTCAAGGACATGCCCGTCGCCCCGCCGTACTTCCGGCGGATGAAGAAGGTCAACGCCGAGGGGCCGACGGTGCTGGGCCCGGTCCTGCCGGGCCAGAAGCGGTTCACGCCGAAGGAGGTCCACGAGCGGGTCTGCGAGCAGTGCCTCATCGTCGACGTACGGCCGAAGGAGGCCTTCGCCGCGGCGCACATCCCGGGCTCGATCAACATCCCGCTGGGCCAGAACCTCCCGGCCTGGGCCGGGTGGGTGCTGCCCTACGATCGGCCGACGCTCATCGTCCCCGACGACCCGAAGGACGTCCCGCAGGTCGTCACGCACCTCATCCGCGTGGGGTTCGACGACGTCCAGGGCTACCTCGAGGGCGGCCTCCCGGCCTGGGAGGACCACGGCTTCGAGCTCTCGCGGCTCGAGACCATCTCGGTCCACGACCTGGCGTCGAAGCTGAAGGCGACGGGCGTCCGTTCGTGCTCGACGTCCGCACCGACTCCGAATGGGAGGCGGGGCACATCGACGGGCGCACCACATCCACGGCGGGCTGCTCCAGGAGCGGATGGACGAGGTGCCTCGCGACCGGCCGGTGGCGGTCGTCTGCGGCTCGGGCTACCGGGCTTCGATCGCCTCGTCGTTCCTCAAGCGCGGCGGTTATGAGGACGTCACCAACGTCCTGGGCGGCATGAGCGCCTGGAACGCGGCGAAGCTG
>CAVQFH010000004.1:0-168581 GCA_963711775.1 uncultured Actinomycetota bacterium
CTGCGGGGATCCGGTGTTTGATCGAGCGAGGTAGAGCGGGCCTGCGTCAACGAGCTTGAGAAATCAACTGCCATTGTTCCTGCATGTCGCGTAACTGATCATGCCAATACTTATCCGTACCGAAATGAGGAAAAGCCCGCGGGAAAGCCGGATCTTGCCAACGACTGGCAATCCAAAAACTAAATAAATTGTAGCGCAGCGCTCGCAATGGCTCGATGAGACGCAGCGTCTTGCGGTCAAAGGGGCGCATCATTTCATAAGCTTTGAGCAAGATATCAAGCTGTTCCATTGCTTCTTCGTCACGACCGGGAATCATCAACCACAAATCCTGAGCGTATGGGCCGTTGACGGCATCGTCGAAATCAATCCAGGAAAAGCCAGTGCGACCGTGAACGATATTGCCAAGATGACAATCGCCGTGGATGCGGCGCATTTCGGTCTGTTCAAACCAAGGGCGCACAAAATCGCAAATGCGCAAGACCACGTCGCGATAAGCATCCTTGATCGTCAAGGGAATCAGGTTATGGACCAACAGGTATTCCAGGCATTGAACGCCGTACGTGTCAGGCGACAGAGTCAGGCGACTGGTAAAAGACTTGGTAGCGCCCACATTGTGCATGCGCGCCAATAAACGTCCAAGGATCTCCAGCTCCTCGCGCGCCAGTTCTTGCGGAGCCCGTCCCTGTATCTTGGGAAAAACGGCGTAATACAGGCCCGTTTTCGGATCACAGTGCAGCGTGCGGCCGTCAAGGTAGCGCATGGGTGCGACGACGGGAATTTCATCTTCGACGAGCTGCAACAAGGAATTCATGCTCTTCTAAAATCTGTTGCTCGCTCCATCGGCCGGGCCGATAAAATTTCACGATGCGAAAACGCCGGGGGTCGGTTTGATTCTCGATATCGCTCTCAATTTCCAGTTCGTAAACCCGGTTTTCCATGCTGTTGAAAATAAAACTGCGGCCGGTGGCGCGCAAGCCTGTCGAGGTCTCAAAAGCTTCCAGGATCGCTTCCGGGCTTAAATCATAAAAGTAGCGGGTTTCTTTACCTTCCCACACATGTTGACTCAGCCGGCCTACCGCACCTGCCCGCGGTGCTGTCGGCGTCGAAGTCCTACAGCGAGCGGCTGTTCCGTTACGTCAGCGTCGATCGGCTCGACCGGGGCGCGGCCGATCTCGCGTTGCGCTCGCCCGCGCGCGACGAGGACGCGGACTGGACCGATGACGCGCTGGCCGCGATGTACGACGCGACCGCCGGCTACCCCTACTTCGTGCAGGCGTACGGCAAGACGGCGTGGGACGTCGCGCCGCGCTCGCCGATCACGGCCGCGGACGTCGCCGTGGCGGCGCCGGAGGCGCAGGCCGAGCTCGGCGTCGGGTTCTTCGGCTCGCGCTTCGAACGCGCGACGCCGGCCGAGCGCGAGTACCTGCGCGCTATGGCCGAGGTCGCGGCGGCAGGCGGTGACGCGGGCGCGGACACCACCGGCAGCGTCTCGACGGCCGCGATCGCAACGCTGCTCGGCCGGGCGCCGCAGTCGCTGTCGCCCGCGCGCGACGGCGTGCTGAAGAAGGGCCTCGTCTACTCGGCGCAGCGCGGGCAGATCGCGTTCACGGTGCCGCATTTCGGCCGGTATCTGCTGACGCAGACCGTCTGAGCCTGACAGCTACCCAAGGTGCGCCCGCACGAGCGGTGTGAGTGCGACACCCTGTGTCGATGAATCGGACGTCGATCACGAGTGCTTTTCGACGGGTGGCGCCCCGCCGCGAGGACCACCGCAAGGCGACGATCGTCGCGATCGTGCTGCTCGTCGTGGCGCTGATCGGCTTCATCGCGCACTTCGTCAGCGTCGGACAGGTGTACCTGCTCGGCATCGTCGCCGCGGCGCCGTACCTGATGCTCGCGTCGGTGCTCGCCGCGCTGTTGCTGCTGCTCGGCCGCCGGTGGCTGCTGCTCGTCGTGGCGGTGCTCGTCGTGGTGCTGTGCGCGAGCACGCAGGTGCGGCTCTACCGCGCCGCCGACCCGCCCGCGAATCCGGTCGAACGTCACGGTGATGACGTCGAACCTGCGCCTGGGCAACGCAAAGCCGAGCGCCGTGGTCGACGCGGTGCGCGCGGCACCGCGTGGACGTCCTCATGCTCGAGGAACTCACCACCACCGAGCAGAGCGCACTGGTCAAGGCCGGGCTGGACAAGCTGCTGCCGCACCACGTCTCGCGCCCGAGTTACGCGGCACTGGGCACCGGATTGTGGTCGCGGTACCCGCTGCGCGACACCGCGCACCGCACCGACTTCGCGTTCGGGTTCGTCACCGCGCGGGTGGAGATTCCCGGCGTGCGCACGGCGCCCGTCGCGGCCGCCCTGCACATGGCCGGCCCGTACCCGGACGCCGCCGCGGTGGAACCACGACATCGCGCACCTGCCCGCGGTGCTGCCGACGCTGGCGCCGGGCGCCCCCGCGCTGGTCGGCGGCGACTTCAACGCGACGCCGGACACGGCGCAGTTCCGGGCGGTGCTGACCGACGGCTACCGCGACGCCGCCGACCAGGCCGGCGCCGGCATCACCCGCACCTACCCGTCGGACAAGGCCTATCCCGCCGCTGATCGCGCTCGACCACGTGCTGACCCGCGACGCGGTGGCGCTGTCCGCGGCGACCGTGCAGATCAGCGGCAGCGATCACCGCGCGCTCGTCACGACCATCGCGGTGCCGCGCGGCTGAGGCCCAGTCTACACGCTCGGACGCCCGAGCGCGCGGTAAGTCCAGCCGGCCGCACGCCATACCGCCGGATCGAGAGCGTTACGGCCGTCCAGAATTTGGCGGCTCTTGACCACGGATCCGATCTCTTCCGGGCCGAGATCCCGGAATTCCTGCCACTCGGTGAGGTGCAGGACGACGTCGGCGTCCCGACACGCTTCCAACGCCGAGTCCGCATAGCCGAGCGTCGGGTAGAGAACGCGCGCGTTGTCCATCGCTACCGGGTCGTAGACCCGCACTGCCGCGCCGGCCTGCTGGATCGACAGTGCGACGTCCAGCGCCGGCGAATCCCGGATGTCGTCACTGTTCGGGCTTGAAGGCCGCACCCAGCACAGCCACGCGCTGCCCGGCGACACTACCTCCGCACACTTCCCCGCGCGAGGTCCACCATCCGAGCTCGGCGACGTTGGTTGATCTCGTCGACGCTCTTGAGAAAGGTCAGCGCCTGATCGACGCCGAGTTCGCCCGCTCGCGCCATGAAGGCGCGGATGTACTTCGGCAAACATCCGCCGCCGAAGCCGAGTCCGGCGTGCAAGAACCGATGGCCGATGCGAGCGTCCCTTCCGATGGCATCAGACAGCTGAACGACATCGGCACCCGTCGCCTCGCACACCTCGGCCATAGCATTGATGAAAGAGATTTTCGTCGCGAGGAACGAGTTCGCGGCAACCTTTACGAGCTCCGCGGTCGCGTAATCCGTGACGATCAGCGGCGTGCCCTCGTCGAAGATCGGCGCGTAGGCCTGCCGCATGGCGGGCAGACCGCGTTCGCCATTGATGCCCAGGACGACCCGGTCGGGGTGCAGCGTGTCCTTGACGGCAAACCCTTCGCGCAGGAACTCCGGGTTCCAGACCAGTTCACCGCCCGCCGCGGCGATGACCTCAGAAAGACGCCGTGCAGTTCCTGCGGGAACCGTGGACTTACCGACCACGACGGCTCCCGGTCGCAACAGCGGAGCCAACGCATCGAAAGCTGCATCGACGTAAGACAGGTCGGCCGCGTACTCGCCCTTCTTCTGCGGGGTTCCCACGCAGACGAAATGCAGGTCGGCGAAGGCTGCGGCCTCTGCCAGATCCGTGGTGAAGCGCAGCGCACCCCCCACGTGCCGGGTCAACAGCTCAGGGAGTCCCGGTTCGAAGAACGGCACGTCGCCCGCGGCGAGCCGGTCGATCTTCGTCGCATCGACGTCGACGCCGATGACCTCATGGCCGAGCTCGGCCATCGCGGCGGCATGCGTAGCCCCCAGATAGCCGGTGCCGATCACCGACAACTTCATGAAAAACCCCCGTCTCGTCACGAGGCGCCAATGCTAGGGCAGGGCATCGAGTGAACCTTCCACTGTTGTGTGATCCGAACAGCACCACTAGCCGCAGCTCGGCCGGCGGTGACCACATATCAGTGATCAACACGGCCTTTGCCTCGGAAAACCGGCGATCCGACCGTGTTGATCACGTGGGTGGGTGCTGTGCGTGCTGGCGGATCCAGGCGTGCATCGCGATCCCGGCCGCCACGCCCGCGTTGATCGACCGCGTCGAGCCGTACTGCGCGATCGAGCACACCGTCGTCGCGGCCGCGCGCGCCTCGGCCGACAGCCCCGTGCCCTCCTGGCCGAACAGCAGCAGCGCGTTCACCGGCAGCTCGGCCGTCTCCAGGGGCACCGAGCCGGGCAGGTTGTCGATCGCGACGAGCAGGTAGTCGTGCTCGACCGCATGGGCCTGCAGCTCGGCCACGCCCGCGACGTGCCGCACGTGCTGGTACCGGTCGGTCACCATCGCCCCGCGGCGGTTCCATCGACGGTTGCCGACGATGATCACCTCGCGCGCCAGGAAGGCGTTCGCGGTGCGCACCACGGTGCCGATGTTCAGGTCGTGGCGCCAGTTCTCGATGGCGACGGCGAACGGATGCCGCCGCGTGTCGAGGTCGGCGACGATCGCGTCGAGGCGCCAGTAGCGGTAGCGGTCGACGACGTTGCGGCGGTCGCCGTCGCGCAGCAGCTCGGGGTCGAGCCGCGGGTCGGTCGGCCACGGCTCCGGGTGCGGCCCGACGCCGACGGTGTCGAGCGGCGGCTCGGCGTCGTTCACACGCCGTACTCGGCGCGGTAGGCCAGCACCGCGTCGAGGTGGTCGCGGTGCGCGCCCGTCGCGCGCAGGTAGGCGATGACGTCGTCGAGCCGCACGATCGCGTGCACCGGGATGCCGTGGTCGCGCTCGATCTCCTGGATCGCCGACAGCTCGCCGAGCCCGCGCTCCTGCCGGTCGAGGGACACCACGATGCCGGCCGGCGTGGCCCCGGCGCCGGAGATCAGCGGCAGCACCTCGCGGGCGGCGGTACCGGCGGTGATGACGTCGTCGATGATCAGCACCCGCCCGGCCAGCGGCGTGCCGACGATCGTGCCGCCCTCGCCGTGGTCCTTCGCCTCCTTGCGGTTGAAGGCCCAGGGGACGTCGCGCCCGTGCTGCTCGGCGAGCTGGACGGCGGTGGCCGCGGCGATCGGGATGCCCTTGTAGGCCGGGCCGAACAGCACGTCGAAGTCCGGCGTCGGCGGCCACGATCGCCGCCGCGTAGTAGCGCCCGAGACCGGCCAGCCGCGAACCGGTGTTGAACAGCCCGGCGTTGAAGAAGTACGGCGAGACCCGCCCGGACTTCAGGGTGAACTCGCCGAAGCGCAGCGCGCCGTGGCCGATCGCGAACTCGATGAACTGGCGCTGGTAGTCGGGCAGGTCGCCACGCGCCGACCCTAACCGGCGCGGCTCGCGTCCGCTCAGTGGCGCGCTGCCCGTTCAGTGGCGCAGATTCCGCGCCACTGGTCGAGGCGCCACTGGAGCAGCGGTCAGAGCGCGCGGCGGACCATGACGGCGCGCAGCAGCGGTCGCGGGAGCGTGCGCGCCACGCCGGACAGCGTCTTGTACCGCCGCGACGGTATCGAGATCGGCTTGCCGGCGAACGTGTCGTCGAGTGCCTCGCGAACGACGTCGGCGGCCTCGAGCCACATCCGGGCCGGGACGTCGGACATGTCGGCGGCGGCGCGCTCGTGGAACTCGGTGTGCGTGAAGCCCGGGCACACCGCGGTGACGGTGACGCCGGTGCCGTGCAGTTGCACCGCCACGGCCTCGCTGAACAGCGTCACCCAGGCCTTGCTCGCCGCATAGGTGGCGTTGCGCCCGCGCGGGATGAAGCCGGCCACGGACGAGACGTTGAGGATGCGGCCCGCGCCGCGCTCGCGCATCGCCTGCACCGCCGCGTGCGTCAGCCGCAGCACGGCGCGCACGTTGAGGTCGAGCTGCTGTTCCTCGTGCGCCAACGTCGCGATGCCGAAGGGCTGGTACGTGCCGATCCCGGCGTTGTTGACGAGCAGGTCGATGTCGCCGCGGGCGAGGCGCGCCGTGACGGCCGCGCAGCCGTCGTCGGTGGTGAGATCGGCGGCCACCGCCTCGACGCCGACTCCGTGCTCGACGCTCAGCGTCTGCTCGGTGGCGGCAAGCCGGGTCTTGTCGCGCGCGACGAGGACCAGGTCGTGGCTGCGCTGCGCGAGCTGGCGGGCGAACTCCGCGCCGAGCCCGGCCGTGGCGCCGGTGACGAGCGCGGTCGGCACCGGGGTCAGGCCTCGGTGCGCCGCGACTTGCTGGCTGCCTTCGCGCGGGTGCGCGCCAGTTCCGCGCCGCGGGCGGCCGAGGCCTGCGCGTCGGCGACACGCTTCTTCGAGCGCGCGCGGTCGGGCCCCGCCGTGGGACTCGCCGGGCGGGTGGCCGCGGGCTGCTGGGCCGCGCCGCCACCGGCCCGGGCACCGCCAGCTCGCGGCGCCACCTGCTGCCGGACGCGGGCCGAACAGCCCACCGCGGCGGGCCGGTGCGCCGGCCGCGGGCACCGGCTTGCTCAGGGCGAACCACTGCGACGCCGGCTTCAGGTTCACCAGCACGACCGCGACGATCAACGCGATCGCGCGCCAGGAAGGCCGGCACCTTCACCACGCCGGGAATGTTGCCAGTGACGGTCAGCAGCGCGCCGAGGCCGATGAGGGTGTTCGTGAACGTGCACAGCACCCACAGGCCGATCGTGCCCCAGCGCGCCCAGTACCGGCCGCGGTAGACGCCGGAGCCGACGAACGCCAGCGCCACCACCAGGATGAGGCCGCCGATCAGCGCACCCTTGTGCGTGGCGGCGATCTGGTCGTGTGCGAGCTGGCGCAGGTGCGCCGCGGACTTCTTGTCCTTCGCCTTGGCCTTGTTGTTCGTGTCGGTGAGCGACTTGCAGCGAGGTCGTGTAGATCCACGTCTTCTGCACGTAGAGGCCGATCGAGGCCAGCACGCCCATCACCGCAGCGACGGCCATCGCGACCACCGCGCCGAGCGCGGCCCGCGGGCGGGGCGCCAACGCGGCCGAGCCGGGATTCTTGGCAGCGGCCGGTCGTTTCGACAGGTTGGGTCTCGCGTCGCTCACCGCGGCAGTGTACGTGCGCGCGCTGGTTGTGGCGCCGGCTCGGCCGCCGGGACCGTTACAGTCGGCAGCGCATCAGTGCCCGACCAGCGGAGGACGACATGACGACGCCGCCACCGCAAGACGACGCGGGCAGCCCCGGCGACGCGACAGACCCCGGCCGCGACGCCCCGAAGGTCGACCTCGGCAAGCACGCCGACGCCGCCGCCGAACCGTTCGACCCGTATCGCTTCGGTCGGCCCGACCATCCCGTACCGCCCGAGTTCGCGCCGCCCGGGTACGTGCCCGACCCGCCGGCGACGAGCCCCTACGGCCCGCCGTCGAACGGTCCGTACGCGCCGCCGGCCAACCCGTACGGTCCGGCGAGCGCGCACCCGCCGTCGTACGGGCCGCCGCCGACGCACGGCTACGGCCAGCAGCCGTACGGCTACCAGTCGCCGCCGCCGGGCTACCAGGGCCAGCAGGGCTATCCGAACTACCCGGGTCAGCAGGGATACCAGCCCTACCCGCCGTCCAGGGCTACCCGGGCTATCCGGGTTACCCGGCGAAGCAGGGCAACAACGGCAAGGCCCTCGCGGCGCTGGTGCTCGGCATCGCGTCGATCCCGTTCTTCTTCCTGACGTTCCTCGACCTCGCGCTGATCATCCCGGCGTTGGTGTTCGGCATCCTCGGGCTCAACGAGTCGAAGGTGCGCAACGGCAAGGGCCGCAGCCAGGCGATCGCCGGGCTGGCCTGCATGGTGGTGGGCGCGATCGCCGCGTCGATCTTCACCGTCTACGTGCTGGGCAAGGTGGGCGACTGCGCGCAGTACGCCCGCGACGGCGACACCTCGGCGTACCACTCCTGCGTCGAGGACCACTTCGGCTCGTGAGGCGCCCCGGGTTATCGTCGGCGGCTATCGGAGGCCACGCAGGCCGCGAGGACGGGTGGGGCCGATGACCGACTGGCGTTCCAGCGACGACCCGGCGCGCTCCGGCCAGGACCCCGCGCAGCCTGTCCAGTACGGCGCCTACCTGCCGGGCGACGAGCCGCAGGACCCGTATGCGGGCGCTGCCGTACCCCAGCGACCCCTACGCCGCAGGTCCGTACGGCGGCGATCCCTACTCCGGCCAACCCGGCCCGTACGCCCAATCCGGCCCGTACGGGCAGCCCGGTCCCTACGGCGCAGCCCGGTCCGTATGCCCAGCCCGGGCCGGGTTACGGCTATCCGACCTTGCCCGGCTACAGCTATCCCGGCACCGCCACCGGCTGACGCGAGGCCGGGCACGGTGATCGCGGCGGCGGTGCTCGGCTACGTCACCGCCGGGCTGCTGATCATCGCCGCCTTCTACTGCTTCGTCGGCGCCTCCGCCCTGGCGGACCTCGACAACGACTTCGGCACCGACAACAACGGCTACACCGTGCAGTTCGTGCTCGCCGGCATCCTCAACCTGGTGGCCGCCGGGCTGCTGATCGGCGGCGCCGTCACGATGACCTCGCGCAAGCCGACCGGCCGGGTGATGTATCTCGTCGCCTGCGGCCTGGTCCTGGTCGCGGCCGTGTACTGGGCCGCGCAGTGGGCGACGAAGGACGGCCTCGGCGGGCTGAGCGTGCTCGCGATCCTGTTCGCCGGGCTGGTGATCGTCGGCGCGTCGTTGGCGTTCACCGGCGCCAACAGCCGTTGGCTGGCCGGCACGCCGTAGCGCGGCGGCCGGGCCGGACGCCGGCGCTCAGCCGGCGACGAACGGCAGATCGAACACGAAGTGCAGCACCAGCCACACCACGCCGTCGAGCACGGCGAGGCCGAACGCGATCGTGGCGTTGTCCATGCTGCCGCCCGTCCTCGCGCGCTCGCTGGCCCGCCCACGAGGCGAGCACGCCGGTGACGAGGGCGAGAAGCAGCCCGAAGACCACGATGCCGATCAGGCCGGAGACGACAGCGGCCGCGGCGACCGGGTCCACCGGCGGCCGCTCCGCACGCGCAGGCGCGCCGGCGGGATCGCTCCCGCCGGCGCGCACGGACGGGGTCAGGTGCTCCGAGACCCGTGGTCCTCGGGTTCGCTCACTCGGCGCCGGCCAGCGTGAGCCCGCTGCGGTCGGGCAGCGCGTCCACGACCACCCGCTGACCGTCGCGGATCTCGCCGGCCGAGCAACGCCTTCGCCAGCGCGTCGCCGATCGACGTCTGCACCAGCCGGCGCAGCGGGCGCGCGCCGTACAGCGGGTCGAACCCGTTGAGCGCCAACCACTCGCGCGCGGCGTCGGTGACGTCGAGCGCCAGCCGCCGCGCGGCCAGCCGGTTCGCCAGCGCCCGCGAGCTGGATGTCGACGATGCGGGTCAGGTCCTCGGTCGTCAGCGCGTCGAAGATCACGATGTCGTCGAGCCGGTTGAGGAACTCCGGCTTGAAGTGGTCGCGCACGACGTCGAGCACCGCGTCGTGCTTCTGCTTCGTCCGGCAGGTCGGTGATCAGCGCCGCCGACCCGAGGTTCGACGTCAGGATCAGCAGCGTGTTGCGGAAGTCGACGGTGCGGCCCTGGCCGTCGGTCAGCCGGCCGTCGTCGAGCACGGCGAGCAGGATGTCGAACACGTCCGGGTGCGCCTTCTCGACCTCGTCCAGCAGCACCACGGTGTACGGGCGCCGCCGCACGGCCTCGGTCAGCTGGCCGCCCTCTTCGTAGCCGACGTAGCCGGGCGGCGCGCCGACCAGCCGGGCGACGCTGTGCTTCTCCGAGTACTCGCTCATGTCGATGCGCACCATCGCGCGCTCGTCGTCGAACAGGAAGTCGGCGACGGCCTTCGCGAGCTCGGTCTTGCCGACGCCGGTCGGGCCGAGGAACAGGAACGAGCCGGTGGGCCGGTCCGGGTCGGCGATGCCCGCCCGGGTACGGCGCACGGCGTCGGACACCGCCTGGATGGCGCGCCGCTGACCGATCACCTTCTCGCCGAGCACGTCCTCCATGCGCAGCAGCTTCGCGGTCTCGCCCTCGAGCAGGCGCCCGGCAGGGATGCCGGTCCAGGCGGCCACGACGTCGGCGATGTCGTCGGCGGTGACCTCTTCCTTCACGAGCACGTCCTGCTGCGGCTCGGCGGCGCTGGCCGCGTCGAGCTCCTTCTCCGCGGCGGGGATGTCGCCGTACAGCAGCCGCGACGCCGACTCGAAGTCACCGTCGCGCTGCGCGCGCTCGGCCTGCCCGCGCAGGTCGTCGAGGCGCTTCTTCAGCTCGCCGACGCGGTTGAGGCCGGACTTCTCCCGCTCCCACCGCGCGTTCAGCGCGTCGAGCTGCTCGGACTGGTCGGCCATCTCGGCGCGCAGCTTCGCCAGCCGCTCCACCGACGCGTCGTCCTTCTCGTTGACGAGCGCCATCTCCTCCATCTTCAGCCGGTCGACCGAGCGCTGCAGCACGTCGATCTCGACCGGCCGCGAGTCGATCTCCATCCGCAGCCGGCTCGCCGCTTCGTCGACGAGGTCGATCGCCTTGTCCGGCAGGAAGCGCGAGGTGATGTAGCGGTCGGACAGCGTGGCCGCGGCGACCAGCGCGCCGTCGGCGATCTGCACCTCGTGGTGCGCCTCGTACTTCTCGGCGAGGCCGCGCAGGATCGCGATGGTGTCCTCGACCGACGGCTCGGCGACCAGCACCTGCTGGAAGCGCCGCTCGAGCGCCGGGTCCTTCTCGATGCGTTCGCGGTACTCGTCCAGCGTGGTGGCGCCGACCAGGCGCAGTTCGCCGCGCGCCAGCATCGGCTTGAGCATGTTGCCGGCGTCCATGGCGCTGTCGCCGGTGGCCCCGGCGCCGACGACGGTGTGCAGCTCGTCGATGAAGGTGATCACCTGGCCGCCGGCGTCCTTGATCTCGGCCAGCACGGCCTTGAGCCGTTCCTCGAACTCGCCGCGGTACTTCGAGCCGGCGATCATCGCGCCGAGATCCAGGGCGATGACCTTCGTGCCCTGCAGGCTCGACGGCACGTCCTTGGCGACGATGCGCTGGGCCAGGCCCTCGACGACGGCGGTCTTGCCGACGCCCGGCTCGCCGATCAGGACCGGGTTGTTCTTCGTCCGGCGGCTGAGCACCTGGATGACGCGGCGGATCTCGGTGTCCCGGCCGATCACCGGGTCGATCTTGCCGTCGCGCGCGGCCTGGGTCAGGTCGGTGCCGTACTTCTCCAGCGCCTGGAACGTCCCCTCCGGGTCGGGGCGTCGTGACGCGGGCCGAGCCGCGCACCGACTGCACCGCGTCGGCCAGCGCCTCGTGCGTCGCGCCGTGGCGCTGCAGGACGTCGGCCACCGGGCCGGCGGTCGCCGCCAGCGCCAGCAGCAGGTGCTCGGCGGAGACGTAGTCGTCCGAGCGCTCGCGCGCTTCCTTCTGCGCGGCGCCGAGCACGGCGACCCAGGCGCGGGACTGCTGGGGCATGCCGACGGTGCCGCCGCTGGCCGACGGCAGCGCGTCGACCAGGCGCTGGACGTCGGCGCGCACCGCGTCCGGGTCGGCGCCCACCGCCTGCAGCAGCGGGCGGGTCAGCGTCTCGGCGTCGTCGAGCAGGCCGAGGGCCAGATGGGCCGGCTCCACGGCCGGGTTCCCGCGCTCGGCGGCGGCCTGCACGGCGCTGTTCACCGCCTGCGTGCTGCGGGTGGTCATGTCCATGGGGTCAGTTCACTCCGTTGTGGGTGGATCCGGGAAGTAGTTCGGCCGGTCAGTGGCGCGCTTCGACGTTCAGTGGCGCGATATTTCGGCGCCACGGAGACGGAAACCGCGCCACCGAGCACGGGCTCAGCCGCGCGGCTTCCAGACGACGAGCCTCGACGGGACGCTGCGCGCGACGAGCTCGGCGTGCGCGTGCTCGACCTCGGCGCTGAGCTCGGCCACCTTGGCGCGCAGCGCGTCGACCTGCGACTCGAGCTCGATGATCCGCTTGATGCCGGCCAGGTTGACGCCCTCGAGCTGGCTGAGCCGCTGCACCTCGCGCAGCAGCGCGACGTCGCGCGCCGAGTAGCGCCGGCCGCCGCCGCCGGTGCGGCCGGGGCTGACGAGCCCGAGCCGGTCGTACTGGCGCAGCGTCTGGGCGTGCATGCCGGCGAGCTCGGCGGCCACCGAGATCACGAACACCGGCGCGTCCTCGGGCACGTCACCGGGCTGGCGCGGCCTAGGCATCGCTCGCCCCGGACGTCGTCGCCGCCGTGGCACCGAGTGCGGCGGTGATCTGCGGGCGCGGGTCGTCGGGCAGCGCCGCGGCATAGCGTTCGAGCGCCTCGCGGGCGGCGGGCGGCACGGACTGCGGCACGGCGACCTCGACGGTGACCAGCAGGTCGCCGTTGCGGTTCTTGCCCTGCACGCCGCGGCCCTTGACGCGCAACGTGCGCCCGGACGGCGTGCCCGGCGCGATCCGCACGCCCACCGAGCCGTCGAGCGTCGGCACCCGCAACGTGGTGCCCAGCGCCGCCTCGGCGAACGTGATCGGGCACGGTCAGCGTCAGGTTGTCACCGTCGCGGCCGAACAGCGCGTGCTTGCCGACGTGCACCGTGACGATCAGGTCGCCCGACGGCGCGCCGTTGCGCCCGGGCGTGCCCTTGCCGCGGATCCGGATCTTGCCGCCGTCGCGCACGCCCGCGGGGATGCGCACGTTGATGGTGCGCGTCTGCGTGGTCGAGCCGGTGCCGTGGCACTGCGGGCAGGGATCGTCGATCAGCTGGCCGGTGCCGCGGCAGTCGCGGCACGGCTCGCTGAACCCGAACGCGCCCTGGTTGCGGCTCACCGAGCCGGTGCCCTGGCAGGTCGGGCAGCGCCGCGGCGACGTCCCGGGCTTCGCGCCCGAGCCGTGGCACAGGGTGCACGTGCCCGGGCCGGACAGCCGCAGCGGCAGCGTCGCTGCCGCGCACGGCCTCGTCGAAGCCGAGGGTGATGTCGGCGCTGACGTCCTGCCCGCGCACGGGCCCGGGGCTCGACGAGCGGCCGGCGTTCGCCCCGAACAACCCGTCGAACAGGTCGTTCAGGTTCGAACCGGAACCGCCGCCGAACAGGTCGGACATGTCGAAGCCGGGGCTGCCGGCGCCGTTGCCGAAGCCGCCCGGCGCCGCCGAAGCCGCCGAACCCACCGGGGCCGCCCGGTCCACCGCGGCCGCCCGCGAACATCTCGCGCGCCTCGTCGTACTCCTTGCGCTTGGCCGGGTCGGAGAGCACGTCGTAGGCCTCGGAGACCTCCTTGAACCGGCTCTCCGCCGCGGCGTCGCCCGGGTTCTTGTCCGGGTGCAGCTCACGCGCCAGCTTGCGGTAGACCTTCTTGATCTCGGCGGCGGACGCGTCCTTGGCGACGCCGAGCGACTTGTAGTAGTCCTTCTCGATGTAGTCCTTCGTACTCATCGTCGTGCGTCACCTCCTTTCGTGCTGGTGTTGTTCGTGGCTGTCGAGTGAGACGCGTCAGCGCTCGTCGCCGGGCTCGGTGGCCGTCGGCCGTCGAGTCGGTCAGCGTGTCGACGTCGCCGGCCAGGTCCGGGGCGGCGTCCTCGACCGCGGCCTCGCCGCTGGGCGAGCCGGGATCGCTGACGCCGACCATGGCGGGCCGGACCAGCCGGTCGCGGTGGCGGTAGCCCACCCGCATGACCGTCGTGGCGGTCGGCACCGAGACGTCGTCGCTGACGTCGTGCATCACCGCTTCGTGGATCGACGGGTCGAACGGGTCGCCCACCGCCCCGAAGCTCTCCAGCCCGAGCTTGGCGAACACGTCGTCGAGCTTGTCGGCGACGGCCTTCAGCGCGCCGGTCAGATCGCCGTGCGCGCGGGCACGGTCGAGGTCGTCGAGCACCGGCAGGAACTCGCCGGCCAGCCGCGCGATGGCGGCGTCACCGGCGGCGAGCCGGTCGCGCTCGGCGCGCTTGCGGTAGTTGGCGTACTCGGCCTGCAGGCGCTGCAGGTCGCGGGTGCGCTCCTCGAGCAGGAGCGCGTCGGCCTTCGGCACGTCCTCCTCTGCCTTCTGCGCGGCAGCGGCCGCCGCCGCCTCGGCGGGCGAGGTGTCACCCTCGCCCGCCGCGGACCCGGCAGCGTCGCCCGCGCGCTCGCGGTCGATCTTGCGGTTGTCGGTGAAGCGGATCGGCGGCTCGTCCGGCTCGGGCTCGCCGGCCGGTCCGCTCGGTCGGACTCCGCGCCCCGCGTCACCGGGATTCCTCGCCCGGTCCCTCGTCCACGACCTCGGCGTCGACGACGGTGTCGTCGGCGTCGCCGGCCGATGCGCCACCCGTGGCATCCGCACCCGGCGCGGCACCACCGGCAGCGGCGTCGCCCTCACCGGCCGCGGCCTGCGCGGCGTACATCGCTCCGCCGGCCTCGGTCGCGATCGTCGAGACCTTCTCCTGCGCGGCCTTGATGCCTTCGTAGTCGGCGCCCTCGAGCTGCTTGCGCAGCTCCTCGAGCGCGGACTGCAGCTCGCCGCGCTTGTCCTCGGGCAGCTTGTCGCCGTTGTCGGCCAGGAACTTCTCCGTGGTGAACTGCAGGCCCTCGGCGGTGTTGCGGATCTCGGCCTCGTCGCGACGCCGCTTGTCCTCGTCGGCGTGCGCCTCGGCGTCCTTCATCATCCGGTCGATCTCGTCCTTCGACAGGCCCGAGCCGCCGGTGATCGTCATGCCCTGTTCCTTGTTGGTCGCAAGGTCCTTGGCGTGCACGTTGACGATGCCGTTGGCGTCGATGTCGAAGCTGACCTCGATCTGCGGGACGCCGCGCGGTGCCGGCGGCAGGCCGGTCAGCTCGAACATGCCGAGCTTCTTGTTGTAGGCCGCGATGTCGCGCTCGCCCTGGTAGACCTGGATCTGCACCGAGCCCTGGTTGTCGTCGGCGGTCGTGAAGATCTCCGAGCGCTTGGTCGGGATCGTCGTGTTCCGCTCGATGAGCTTGGTCATGATGCCGCCCTTGGTCTCGATGCCGAGCGACAGCGGCGTGACGTCGAGCAGCAGGACGTCCTTGACCTCACCCTTGAGCACACCGGCCTGCAGCGCGGCGCCGACGGCGACGACCTCGTCCGGGTTGACGCCCTTGTTCGGCTCCTTGCCGCCGGTCAGTTCCTTGACCAGGTCGGTGACGGCCGGCATGCGGGTCGAGCCGCCGACGAGCACCACGTGGTCGATCTGCGCCGACGTTGATGCCGGCGTCCTTGATCACGCTCTGGAACGGCGCCTTGGTGCGCTCGAGCAGATCGCTGGTGATCTTCTGGAACTCGGCGCGCGAGAGCGTCTCGTCCAGGAACAGCGGGTTCTTCTCGGCGTCCTGCGTGATGTAGGGCAGGTTGATGCCCGTCGAGGTCGAGCTGGACAGCTCGATCTTCGCCTTCTCGGCGGCCTCGCGCAGGCGCTGCATCGCCATCTTGTCCTTGGTCAGGTCGATGCCGTGGCCCGCCTTGAACTTGTCGACGAGCCAGTCGACGATGCGCTGGTCCCAGTCGTCGCCGCCGAGGTGGTTGTCGCCGTTGGTGGCCTTGACCTCGATGACGCCGTCACCGATCTCGAGCAGCGAGACGTCGAACGTGCCGCCGCCGAGGTCGAAGACGAGGATCGTCTGCTCGCTTCTCGCCCTTGTCCAGGCCGTACGCCAGCGCGGCCGCGGTGGGCTCGTTGACGATGCGCAGGACGTTCAGCCCGGCGATGGTGCCGGCTTCCTTGGTGGCCTGGCGCTGGGCGTCGCTGAAGTAGGCGGGGACGGTGATCACCGCGTCGGTGACGTCCTCGCCGAGGTAGGACTCGGCGTCGCGCTTGAGCTTCATGCAGCATGCGCGCGCTGATCTCCTGCGCGGTGTAGTCCTTGCCGTCGATCTTGACGGTCCAGTCGCTCTCGCCGATGTGCCGCTTGACCGAACGGATCGTGCGATCGACGTTGGTCACCGCCTGGCGCTTGGCGACCTCACCGACCAGGACCTCGCCGTTCTTGGCGAACGCGACGACGCTGGGGGTGGTGCGTGAGCCCTCGGCGTTCGCGATGACCTCCGGCTCGCCACCGCTGAGGACGGCGACCGCGGAGTTGGTCGTGCCGAGGTCGATTCCGACCGCTCGTGCCATGAAGTGCTCCTTCGGGTATCTGATGTCTCGTCGTGCTGTGGAGTTCGTGCGCGCCCGGCTGAGCCGGCACGTCCTGGTTCGATCGTGGCTCCTCGCGCGGGCGTATGTCAAAAGAACTGAGCGGCCTGGACTCATGTTCCGCGCAGGTATGTGATCTGGACCACTTCGATGTGTCAGCCGGTGCCCTTTTCGTCCTGAATGGACGTATGCCCCTGCGTGCCCGTCGTCGCCGGTTCCTGTCCTTCGCTGCGGGCGTTGGCGCTGCTGCCGTCGTCGCCGCCGCCGGCGGTGTCGGCCGGAGTCACCGGCGCCGCGCCGGCGGGTGCTGCGACCCGCTACCCGGTGGGCACGGCGGCCAGCGGCGACGCGAAGTGGGTGGCCACGCCGGACGCGAACCCGGCGGGCGTCAACACCGGCTGCCAGCCGAGCGCCGCGCACCCGCGGCCGGTGGTGCTGCTCGAGGGCACGACGTCGCGCCTCGTCGCGTCCTTCGACCGGCTCGGCCCGCAGCTCGCGAACGCCGGTTACTGCGTCTACGGCTGAACTACGGCTCGACGTCGCATCACCACCGAGACGCACGGCGTGGTGGGCGCGATGGGCGACATCGCGACGTCGGCCCGGCAGCTGAAGGCGTTCGTCGGCCAGGTGCTCGCGAAGACGCGCGCCGCGAAGGTGGACCTCGTCGGCTGGTCGCAAGGCGGCGGACCGATGCCGCGCTACTACCTGCAGGACCTCGGCGGTGCCCGATACGTGCACTCGCTCATCGGCTTGGCGCCGTCGAACTACGGCACCACCTTCTTCGGCATCCTGACGCTGATCAACACGCTGGAGACGGTGACCGGCGTGCCGGGCCTGGACTACTCGGGTGCGCCGGCGTTCCAGCAGCAGCTGGACACCGACCCGTTCATCACCGACCTGAACAAGAACGGCGACACCGTGCCGGGCGTCTCGTACACGGTGATCGAGACGCGCTACGACGACGTCGTCACGCCGTACACCAACGCGTTCCTCAAGGGCCCGGGCGTGCACAACATCCTGCTGCAGAACGCCTGCCCGCTCGACGCCACCGACCACCTGGGCATCCCGTACGACGACAACGCCGAGCAGTACGTGCTGAACGCCCTGGGTCCGGACGATCCGCACTTCAGGCCGACCTGCACGCCGGCGGCACCGCTCGTCGGGACGCCCTGACCGCACTGCGCCCTTCTCGCGTGCCGCCGCGCGGTGATCATCGCGCTCGCAGACCCGGCTGCCCGAGCTCCGCGGCGCGATGATCAACGTCACCGGGCGAGCTCGGCCGCCCGGCCGGCCAGCCACTGCCGCACGTCGGCGACGAAGCGCTCGGCGTCGCGCAAGGCGGACGGCGGCCGGTGCACGACGCTCAATCCCAGATGCCGTGAGGCCGAGGTGCCGGTCCCAGGTCCGGCGCCACTCGATCGCGCCGGCGTGCCACTCGACGCTGTCGATCTCCAGGCACGCCCGCAGGTCCGGCCAGTAGAAGTCGACGACGCGCAGGGCGCCGTCGCGCAGCCGGAGGCGGGCGTTCTGCACGAACCCGGTCACCCCGCCGCGGCGCAGGAGGCGGGCGGCCCGGGCCTCCGGGGCCGAGGCCGCGCCGCCGGACACCTCGTCGAGCGCCTGGCGCAGCAACGCCGACCCGCGACGTGGACCGGCGCCGAGCTCCACGGCGAGCTCGCCGAGCGTGCAGTGGCCGCCCTGCACCACCCGGGCGACGAGCGCGCGGACGTCGTCGAGGTCGGCCATCGCGCGCGACGCGTCGGCCGCCGCGCGGGCCGGCTCGACGCGTCGCGGCCCGAGCCACCGCTGCGCCACGATCGGCCGGTAGCTGCGCTGCACGTCGACGTATCCGTGCGAGCGCACCCGGTTGCCCGCCGGCACCAGCACGAGCACCCGCAGCGGCGGGGCGACCCGGCGCACCTGCGCGGCCCACAGCGCTGCCGTGCCCGACAACGCCGCGCCGTCGCCGGCGAAGACCAGCGCCGCGGCCAGCCGGTCGGGCGTCGTCAGCGTGTCGGAGGTCAGGTAGGTGCGCGGCAGGACGGCGCGCCACGTGCCGGACGCGAGCCGCCGGCTGATCGCCTGCCGCGACAGACCGCGGTCGAGCGCCTCGGCCCGTCCGAGCACACGCGGCAGTGCGTCCGGCTCCGGTGGCAGCGGGCACAGGCGGTCGAGATCGTCGGGGTCGAGCATCCGGCCAGCCTGGGGCTGCCGAGCCGCTCGGCCGGCGCCTCGACAGCGGCTGTGGACGACGACGACGGCTGTGGACGGCCGCATCGTCGGTGATCATCGCGCCTGCAGACCCGGCCTGCCGGCTCCGCGGCGCGATGATCAAGCAGCCAGAGGCCGTCAGCGCAACAGGCCGCGGATGCTGCCCCTGAGCAGGTACGAGCCGGGCGTTGTGGTGGTCACCGTCGTCCAGCCGGAGCCGTCGTTGCGTATCACCGCGCTGACGGGCGGCAGCGGCCGGACGCCCGGCTTGGGCTTGGGTCGCAGCAGCGCGCCGTCGAGGAACTTCGACCACCGCACCCGGACCGAGATGGTGCACGCGCACGGGATCCGCACCGTCATCGACGACTGCGTGTGCGCCGCGATCGTGCCCGGCGTTCCGACGATCGGCACCGGATCGGTCACCGCGAACAGCTGCCAGCGCGTGTCGCTCCAGATCTGGTGCAGGTACGGCGCGCGGTGCTCGCGCACCAGCGTGTACTCGGGGTAAGCACCCACTGAGGCGGACGGCAGCGCGACGTAGCCGACGGCGTTGTTGTCCAGCCAGACCTTGTACGTGGTGGCCGGCAGGGGGTTCTGGTCGAGCGACTTGTTGAGCTCGTCGTCCTCCTGCGTCTCCCAGCCGCGCGCGAGCGAGGCGTAGGGCAGCAGCGCGTCGTAGCCGGCATGGGCGCCGTGGTCGACGACCTCGACGCGGTAGTCCTGCAGATCCGGGATCTGGCGCAGCCGGTGCGCGAGCGCCGTGTAGTACGACGTGCCGGACACGGGCCGCGAGGCGTTGTAGAGGTCGGACACCGTGGTCGTGGCGCCGGTGAGCACCAGCGGGGTCACCAGCAGCCCGGCCACCCAGCCGCGTCGCCTGCTCAGCGCGACGACGGCGATGGGCAGGCAGAACCACACGAAGCGAGCGAAGTTGGAGCCCAAACCGTTGGGCACCACCCACAGCACCACATCGGCGAGTGCCGCGACGTAGAGGGTCGTGCGCACGTGGTCCGGCGGGCGCGCGAGCCACAGCGCGAGCAGCCCTGCAAGCACTCCCGCGGCGAGTTCCGCCGAGAACGGCTCCGGGCCGGGGGCGCCGAACATCAGCGTGACGACGACGCCGGCGACGAACATCGTCCCGGCCGTCCAGGCGATGATCGGCCGCCAGTGCCGGGTGCGCGTCGTGAGGAAGGTGCCGGACAGCCCCAGCGCCAGGAAGACGCCGGCCACGGGAGACGCGGCCATCGACAGCACCGTCAGCACGAGCGTCACCACGCGCCGGCGATGCGTCAGGGCCAGCAGCGCGCCGGCCGCCAGCGCGAGGCCGAGCAGGAACGGCACGCGGCCGCTCCACAGGTTCGCCGCGGCCACGAACACCGCGATCGCCGACGCGGCGACGGGATGCCGGGTGCGCACGACCAGCAGCACCGCGAGCAGCGACACGGCCACCGACGCAAGAGCGCCCACGACCTCGGTCCCGAGATACGCCGACAGGTACGGCGTGACGACCGAGTAGTTGCCCGGCGTCGAGCCGCCGCCGAACCAGCTGAACCAGTACGTCAGCCCGACGCCGTGCGACACCGCGGAGGCCCGTGCCCGCGCCGCCCAGAGATCGTTGACGTCCGGGCGCACGAGCACGAAGGCGATGCCGTTGGCCATCGCCAGACCGCTCAGTGCGACGAGCAGCAGGGCGACGCGGTGCGGCAGGGCACGCAGCGCGGCCAACAGCGTCGGTGCAGCACGTGACGTGCCGCCGCCCGACGTGCCGGTGCCCGACGTGCCCGGCCGCCGGCGCGGCGGCGGCGCGCGGGTTCGGCGGTAGCGGTACCCGGCACCGGAACAGCGGTGTCGAGCGTCGTCGCCATCGGTCCATCGTCCCATAGGCGCCCGCTGTGAGGGCCGGATTTACGGGCCGCAGCTCAGCCGGGCGGCTCGGCGGTGTCGTCGGCCGCGGGTCGCCCGGCCGCGGTGAAGCGGCGCAGGATGCCCATGCCGGGCAGCTCGCCGATCGCCGCGATGACGCGGTCGACGGTGACCTGCAGCGACGCGACCTGCCGCTGGGTGTCGGTGGCGGCGCGCAGGGCGGGGACGGCTTCGCGACGCAAACTGTCGAGGGTCTCCGGCAGGTCACGCAACGCCTTCGGGTCCAGGGCGGTGGCCACCTTGTCGAGCGGGCCGGTCAGTTTCCGCGTGGCGTTCTCGATGCGGGTGACCGAGCGGTCCAGCTGCGTCACGGTCTGGTTGAACCGTTCCAGCGCGTCGTTGAACGACTTGAGCGTCGCGGGCAGCTGGCCGATCAACCGGGCGTTCTGCTCGAGCAGCTGGGCCAGCCACTGCGCCTGCGCATCCGCACCCTTGGCCAGGTCACCCACGAACGGCAGCGCGCCGATCGCGGACGGCACCCGCGAACGGGGTCCGGGGGGCGGTGCGGTCGGTCGGCCGGCGGCATGCGAGATTCATAGCCGGTCGCCCGCGCGGTGTCACGTGTCAGTGCCGGTGGCGCCGTGGGAACGGCCACAGTGACCCGGCTGACGTGTTACCTGCCGGTAACGCCTAATACTCTGGGCCAGCACCCGGCACTTCGCCGACTTTCGAGGAGCAACAGTGGCGCTGCTTGCGGACGCCGATCACATCAACCAGAACTGGTTCGTCGACTTCTCGCAGACGAGCCCCGGTTGGTGGCGCATCGGCCTGGCCATCGCGATGTTGGTCGTCGCCGTCGCGGTCGCCGGGCGGCGCATCGCCTGGCTGGTGCGGCTGATCCGGTCGGGCAAGGCGGACAAGACCCGCCTGACGGCATCGACCAGCGGTTCAAGGACCAGCTCGTCGAGGTGTTCGGTCAGCGCAAACTGCTGAAGTGGAATGCGCCCGGCCTGGCGCACTTCTTCACGTTCTGGGGTTTCGTCGTGCTGGGCGCGACGATCGTCGAGGCCTACGGCGCGCTGGTGTGGAGCCGTGACTTCGCGTTCCCGATCTTCGGCCGCGCCCGCTGGTTGGGTTTCCTCGAGGACTTCTTCGCCGTCGCCGTGCTGCTCGGCATCATCTACTTCGCGATCAACCGGCTGCGCAACGCGCCGGCCCGCAAGCAGCGGGCGAGCCGCTTCTACGGTTCGCACAACGGTCCGGCGTGGATGGTGCTGGGCTTCATCGCGGCCGTCGTCGTGACGCTGCTGATGTACCGCGGTGCGCAGTCGGCCACCGGGCACTTCCCGTACGGGCACTCGAAGTGGCCGTTCGCGTCGTACCTGATCGGCAAGGCGCTCGGCCACGGGGCGTGGCTGACCGGCTTCGAGACGTTCTGGATCCTCGCCCAGATGGCGGTGATCTTCTCCTTCACCGTGCTGGTCGTGTACTCCAAGCACCTGCACATCGGCACCGCGCCGCTGAACGTGCTGACCAAGCGCGAGCCCGACGCACTGCGCGAGCTGCTGCCCGTCACCGACGACACCGGCAAGGCGATCGACTTCGCCGACGTCGAGAACCTGTCCGAGGACACCGTCTTCGGCAAGGGCAAGATCGAGGACTTCACCTGGAAGGGTTACCTCGACTTCGCGACCTGCACCGAGTGCGGCCGTTGCCAGTCGCAGTGCCCGGCGTGGAACACCGGCAAGCCGCTGTCGCCCAAGCTGGTGATCATGAACCTGCGCGATCACCTGTTCGCGAAGGCGCCGTACATCTTCGGCCAGGAAGTGCCCGAGGACGCCGAACCGAACTTCTCCGACGAGGGCGTCGAGCACGTCCACGGCGTGCCGGAGTCCGGCTTCGAGCGGGTGCAGGGCTCGGGCATCGAGCAGGCCGTGCGCCCGCTGGTCGGCACCGCCGAGCAGGGCGGCGTCATCGACCCCGACGTGCTGTGGTCGTGCACCACGTGCGGCGCGTGCGTCGAGCAGTGCCCCGTCGACATCGAGCACATCGATCACATCGTCGACATGCGCCGCTACCAGGTGCTGATCGAGTCCGCGTTCCCGTCCGAGGCCGGCGTCATGCTGCGCAACATCGAGAACAAGGGCAACCCGTGGGGCATGGGCAACGCCGGACGCGACGACTGGATGTCCGAGCTGTCCTTCGAGGTCCGCCGCGCCGAGCCGGGCAGCAAGCTCGACGCCGACATCGACTACCTGTTCTGGGTCGGCTGCGCCGGCGCGCTCGAGGACCGCTCGAAGAAGGTCACCGTGGCGTTCGCCGAACTGCTGCACACCGCCGGCGTCGAGTTCGCGGTGCTGGGCCAGGCCGAGTCGTGCACCGGTGACCCGGCACGCCGGCTGGGCAACGAGTTCCTGTTCCAGATGCAGGGCATGCAGAACGTCGAGACGCTGAACTCCGTCGAGCGGCACGGCCCGCTCAAGATCGTCGCCACCTGCCCGCACTGCTTCAACACGCTCGCCAACGAGTACCCGCAACTCGGCGGCCACTACGAGGTCGTGCACCACACGCAGTTGCTCGCCAAGCTCGTCGACGAAGGGCCGGCTGACGCCCGTCGAGCCGGTGGACAAGAAGGTCACCTACCACGACCCGTGCTACCTCGGCCGGCACAACAAGGTCTACACGCCGCCGCGCGAGGTGCTGGGCGCGATCCAGGGCCTGCGCAGCCAGGAGATGCACCGCTGCAAGGAACGCGGCTTCTGCTGCGGCGCGGGCGGTGCCCGCTTCTGGATGGAGGAGAAGATCGGCAAGCGGGTCAATGTCGAGCGCACCGACGAGGCGCTCGGCCTGGACCCCGACCTGATCTCGACGGCCTGCCCGTTCTGCATGGTGATGCTGTCCGACGCGGTCGCCGCGAAGGTCGGCGAGGGCGAGGCCCGCGAGGACGTCAAGGTGCTCGACGTCGCGCAGATCCTGCGCCAGTCACTCGGCGCGCCCGAGCCGCCGCCGGAGACCGAGAACGCCGACGGCCCCGGCCCGGCGCCCGAGCCCGACGGTGATCAGGATTCGACGCCGAAGGACTCCGAACCCGCCGCGACCTGACGGTTCGCGGGCGACGGCGCGTCCCTGCTTCCTTCCCGTTCCCGCACAGTGGCGCGGAATGTGCTTCCGTGGCGCCGAATTTCGCGCCACTGAAGCGGAAAGCGCGCCACCGAGCGGGACGTCGGCGCGGGCACGCCGAGGCGTCCGCTTACCGTGTGCGGGTGCTAACGCCGACGCGCCGCGCTCTCGTGGGGCTCGCCCTGACCGCGACGACGGCACTCGCCGCGTGCAGCGCCTCGAGCGCGGCGCGGCACACCGCGGCCCCGCCGTCGTCTGCGATTCGTCGACGGCGCCGTCGACGTCCGCCGCACCGACATCCTCGGCCGCGCCGACCAGCGCGCCTGCGCCGAGCCCGAGCAGCACGGCGAAGCGCACCCGGGCGCAAGCACCGCTCGAGCGCACCCGCCGCGGGCGCGCCGGTGATCGTCATCGACCCGGGGCACAGCCGCACGATCTCCGCGACCGACCCGTCGACCGGCCTGGACGTCTCGGACTACGAGAACGAACCGGAGATGCGCGACGTCTTCGCCGTGGCGCTGATCGTGCGCAGCAGGTTGCAGGCCGACGGCTATCGCGTCGTCATGACGAAGACCGGCGTCGACCAGCGCCGCTCGCTCGGCCAGCGCGCGGCGATCGCCCGCAACGCGCACGCCGACCTCGCGCTGAGCATCCACGACCAGGCCGGCAGCAACGGCGGCGTCGGCTTCCGCGCCGGCAACAACATCGTCTACTACCAGTCCGTCGGGACGTACCGGGCGACCGCGAGCGGCAAGAAGATCTACTTCACGAACGCGAAGGTGGCCGCCGCCAGCAAGCGCTACGGGGCGATCTTCGCGGCGCAGCGCCGGCGGGTCGAGGGCACGTCGATCCGGCTGCAGGGCAGCACCGGCTACAACCTCGGCGGCCGTGGGCTGGCGTCCGGCGACATCTGGATGGTCCAGCTGCTCGGCGGCGTGCCGTGGATCTACAACGAGTCCGGCGGGAACAGCGCCGGGCGCGGCGGGTTGTCCCCGGCCGACGAGCGCACCTACGCCGATGCGCTGGTCGCCGGCGTCGAGCACTGCATCCCGCCGCCGCGCTGAGCGGGCCGCCGCACCCAGCCGAGCCGCCTGAACAGCGCTTGATCATCGCGCGCTGCGGCCCCGGTGGCCGGGCCTGCGGGCGCGATGATCATGCAAGGGCGCTCACCGCGGACCTTAACGCCCGCTAACGTCACCGCGCCCCGATCGCGTGCAGTTCAGTAGCGTGCCTGGCGTGAGCGCGACGGGCAACGGTGGCGACGAGCGGCGACCCCAGCCGCGCACGTCCGCCCCGCAGGGCTGGGGCCCCACCTCGCACAACGCGGGACGGGCACCGGGCGCCCCCGGAGCCCCTGCAGCGGGCGGCCCCGGCGGCACGCCGCCCCGGGGCAGGCGCCGGGCGAAGAAGGCGAAGCCGGACACCGTGGGCCCGGACGCGTCCTGGATGCAGCGCCGGCTCGCGCACCGCCGGCGGCGGCGCAACGTCAAGAAGGCCCGGCTGGCCGCGATGACGCGCTCGCGCCGGGTGCTGCGCCGCGGGCTGCTGGCGGGCACGTGGTTCCTGGGCCTGATCGCCGTCCTGATGGTCGCGGTGATCGTCGCGTTCTACACGCTGACGAACGTCCCGCAGCCCCAGGCGCTGCCGCTGCCGCAGGTCGCGACGATCGAGTACTCCGACGGCTCGACGCTGGCCCGGATCGGCAACGTCGACCGCACGATCGTGCACCTGAGTCAGGTCCCGACGAACGTCCGCTACGCCGTGCTCGCCGCCGAGGACCGCAGTTTCTACACCGAGGACGCGGTGTCGGTCAGGGGCACCGTGCGCGCCGCGCTGTCCGACCTGTCCGGCGGCAACACGCAGGGCGGCTCGGGCATCACGCAGCAGTACGTCAAGAACGCCTACCTCAGCAACTCGCAGACGATCTCACGCAAGCTCAAAGAGCTGATGATCGCGGTCAAGCTGTCCCGTAACTACAGCAAGAACCAGATCCTCGAGTACTACCTGAACACCGTCTACTTCGGCCGCGGCGCGTACGGCATCCAGGCCGCGGCGCAGGCGTTCTTCGGCGTCAACGTCGAGAAGCTGACCACCGCGCAAGGGGCGCTGCTCGCCGGACTGCTGCGCGCGCCGTCCTACTACGACCCGGCGGCGAACCCGACGCAGGCGCGCGAGAGATGGCAGTACGTCCTCGACGGCATGGTCAAGACGCATCACCTGACCACGGCGCAGGAAACCGCGATGCCGTTCCCGAAGACGCATCGCGCCGAAGGGCACCGGCCTCGGCGCCACCGGCTGGAAGCTGCTGCTGGTGAATGCGGTGCTGGCCGACCTCGCGTCGCACGGCATCACCAGGGACCAGGTCGCCAAGCAGGGCCTGCGTATCCGCACGACGATCAACCCCAAGGCGCAGAAGGCGGCCCTGACCGCGATCAGCAAGAACTTCGACAACCTGACCAGCAAGCAGAAGAACCTGAAGAACTCCCTCGTCGCCGTCGACCCGAAATCCGGCGGCGTGCTGGCCTACTACGGCGGATCCGGGCCGGGCGCGAAGGGCTATGACGGAAAGGTCGACTACAACGACTGGGCCGGCGGCAACGCCAACGCGCCCGGGATCCACGTTCAAGCCCTACGTGTTGGCGACAACGCTCGAACCAGACGCTGCACCAGACCCCGGGCGCCGACGACTACGCCATCGACAGCGACGTCGACGGCAGCTTCTGCCGCACCATCGAGGGCACGAAGATCTGCAACGACCCGAGCGACAAGAACCTCAGCAAGCCGCAAGATCAAGCTGGCGCTGGCGATGAAGTACTCGCTGAACACCACCTTCGACACGCTGGCGCTCGACGACCGGCCGAAGAACGTCGCCGCGACGGCACACACGCTCGGCATCGCGACGACGAACCCGGACGGCACCAAGTCGCTGCAGGACGCGCAGGGCAACACCAACTTCGGCATCGGCATCGGCGACTACCCCGTGACGACGCTGGACCAGGCCAGGGCTTCGCGACGCTCGCCGACGACGGCATCCGCAACGACGCCTACCTGGTGCAGCGGGCCACCGAGCTCCGAGGGCGCCGTCGTCTACCAGCACAAGAGCACGGCGAAGCAGGTGCTCGACCCGAAGGTCGCCAACGACGTCACCCTGACGCTCGAGCCGATCGCCGGTTACAGCGGCGACGGGCTGGCCAACGGGCGCAAGTCGGCCGCCAAGACCGGCACCGAAGGCATCGACGGCAAGACCACGAACAACAGCGACGCGTGGATGGTCGGCTACACGCCGTCAGGTCAGCGCAGCGGTGTGGGTCGGCACCGGCATGCACCAGCCGATCTATGACACGAACGGCCAGCCGCTGTACGGCAAGGACCTGCCGGGCAAGACGTGGCAGACGTTCATGAACCTCTACCTCAAGGGCACCCACCACGAGAAGAT
The DNA here is from genome assembly GCA_963711775.1 of uncultured Actinomycetota bacterium. GTDB lineage: Bacteria > Actinomycetota > Actinomycetes > Mycobacteriales > Jatrophihabitantaceae > Jatrophihabitans. Next base: position 26,843 of record CAVQFH010000004.1, read on the forward strand.
GGCCGACCAAGCAGATGATCGCCGCGAACGGCAACGGCGCCGGTGCCGACGCCCACACGCCGTCGCAGCACGGAGCCCACCGACACGTCGACGCCGGCCACGGACTCGCCCGGCCCGACGCCGTCCATCACGACCGGCTTCACCACGCCGACGCCCACGCACACCCGCACGTCGCGCCCGCCGAGCACGCCGACCCGCCGTCGGCGGCGTCGACTCGGCGCACGTGCGGGGTCGTGCTGAAACCGCCCTGTTCGCAGTAGCCGCCGTCAGGCCGTGCGCCGCGCCGTGTCAGGATCGCCCGGTGACGTTCCCGGCCACTGCGCGCGCAGCCCGGGCGGCTCGCCGGTGACGGCCCCGACCGGCACCCGGCTGCCGAGCCGCGTCGACCCGTCACCGCGGGCGCGCCACCCGTGCGCTCGGCGGCGCGTGGGGCCGGCACGCCGGCGTCGCGCAGCTGTCCTGGTGGACGCCGCTGCGCTGGCTGCTGGCGATGACCATCGTGACGTTGCTGCTCGGGTTCGCGCAGAAGTCGCCCTGCGCCACCGGCGACTGGCGGGCAACAAGCAGTACACGCACTTCTGCTACTCCGACGTCGTCCCGCTGTGGAGCGACGAGCGGCTCGACGTCGGCGCCGTGCCCTACCGCGACACGCGCGTCGAGTACCCGGTGCTGACCGGCGCCTTCATGTGGGTGACCGCCGATCTGACGCGCGGCGTGCACGCGCTGTCGAGCGGGCTGGTCCGCAGGTGATGGTGTTCGGGCTGCTGACGTGCGCTGCTGCTCGTCGCTCTGCGCGCTGGTGACCACCGCGGCCACGGCGCAGGCCGCCCGCGGCCGCCCGTAGGACGCGGCGATCTTCGCGCTGTCGCCGTTGCTGGTCTTCCACGCGTTCTCGAACTGGGACCTGCTCGCGATGGCGTTCGCGTCAGCGGCGCTGTGGGCCTGGTCGCGGCGAAGACCCGTGCTGGCCGGCGCGATGATCGGTCTCGGCACGGCGGCGAAGCTGTATCCGGTCTTCCTGCTCGTCGCGATCGCTGTCCTGGCTGGCGCACCCGCAGGTGGCCGACGCCGCGTGGGCGTCGGCTCGGCGGCCCTGGTGTGGCTCGCCGTCAACGGCCCGGTCGCGCTCGCCTACCACCGCGGCTGGTGGGAGTTCTACTCGTTCAGCATCGACCGCGGCCGACCGAGCGCTCGACGTTCTGGGCGATCGGCCGGACGCTGATCACGGGTCGGCTGGACGGCGGCGACGCGCCGTTCTGGGTGCCGCCCGGGATCGCGGTCGCGCTGGCGCTGCTCGTCGCGCTGGGCGTCGTGGCCTGGCTCGGCCTGGCCGCGCCGGTGCGCCCGCGGCTGGCGCAGCTGGCGTTCCTGTGCGTGCTGGCGTTCCTGCTGACCACCAAGGTGTGGAGCCCGCAGTACTCGCTGTGGCTGGTGCCGCTGCTCGCGCTGGCCCGGCCGCGCTGGCGGCTGACGCTGGTCTGGCAGTTCAGCGAGGTCGCGGTCTGGATGCTGACGCTGACCGTGCTGCTCGGGCTACAGCGTGCCCGACCACGGCATCGCCTACGGCTGGCTGGTGCTCGTGCTGCTGGTCCGCGACGCGCTGCTGCTCGCCCTGGCCGGGCTGATCATCCGCGAGATGTGGCACCCGTGGCTCGACGTCGTGCGGGCGGACGGGGCTGGACGACCCGGGCGGCGGCGTCTTCGACGGCGCGCCGGACGCGATCGACCACGCGGCGTCGCGGCGGCCCACGCCTGCTACGCCGGCGACGACCCGGCCGAGACCGGCGACCGGCCGTCGGCGGTCAGAGGTTCGAGCGCAGGTAGTCGATGTCGGCGCCCTGGCCCTCCGGGCCGCCGGGCGTCTCGACGATGACGTCGCTGCCGGCCGCGCGGCAGACGTCGGCGATCACCGCCGGCGTCGATCTGGCCGGCGCCGAAGTTGGCGTGCCGGTCGGCGCCGGAGTCGAAGGCGTCGCGGCTGTCGTTGGCGTGCACGAGGTCGATGCGCCCGGTGATGGCCAGGACCCGGTCGACGACGTCGGACAGGTCCTCGCCGCCGGCGTGCGCGTGGCAGGTGTCCAGGCAGAAGCCCGGGCCGAACTCGCCGATCGGCGTCCCACAGCATCGGCCAGCCGGTCGAAGCGGCGGGCCATCGCGTTGTCGCCGCCCGCGGTGTTCTCGATCAGGATCGGCAGCGGGAAGCCGCCGTCGGCCTGCGCGCGGGCGAACGTCTTGCGCCAGTTGTCGACGCCGACCGCGGGTCGTCGCTTGGCGGTGACGTGGCCGCCGTGCACGATCAGCGCCGTCGCCGCCGATGCCCGCGGCGCGCCTCGGCGTGCTGGGCGAGGATCTTGCGGCTGGGGATGCGGATGCGGTTGTTCGTGCGTGGCGACGTTGACGATGTACGGCGCGTGGACGTAGACCGTCAGTTCGCTGGCCCGGATCGCGTCGGCGTGCTCGTGCTCGACCGGCTTCTTCCAGCCCTGCGGGTCGGCGAGGAAGAACTGGATCGCGTCGGCGCCGGTCGCCTTGGCCGCCGCGAGCGGGTCGGCGGAGTCGACGTGCGCTCCGATCACCGGCATGCCAGCACCCTACGACCGGGTACCGACGGCCGGTCGGGCCGCCGGTCGAGGGCCCGTATCCGCGGGCCGGCTTCGAATCGTTGAAACCACGCGTCGGATGGGTACGACTACGTGCCTGAAACACCCTGTCACCGGTTCCCGGGGGATCCCGCCATGCACGGAGTCAGGAGCACGCCGAGCGGGTCGCCGACGCCGACACCGCCGATGCCGGCGGTCGTCGGTGCGCTGGCTCGCCGGCGCTGCCGTCGGGCGTGCACGTCCTGCTCCTGCGGCGCCAGCGCCCAGCGCCAGACCCCGGAGCCGACCACCACGCGGCTCGGACACCGCGACGTTCACCGTCACCGGCATCCTGGACCAGCAACTGCCTGGTCTCCGTCGGCGGCGACAAGGTCTACATCAAGCCGGGCGACTCCATCGACTTCAAGTCCTCCGTCGGCGGGCGTCAGCGTCACGCTGCACCTCGGCGGCCTGGCGGCGGCCTCGGCGGCTGCCGTCACGGGCTGACCGGCTTCAGCTCACCGGCCGACTTCTCGCCTGCCCGGCAAGGGCACCACCACGCGCATCGTTCAACGTCGACGCCGGCAAGACCACGACCGTCGACATCACCGTCGTCGGGCACGCACACTCACCTGGCGCTGGACAGGTGGATGTCGGCGGCGTCCTGCCGATGCCTCGACGGCAACCACGTCCCGCAGGCCGGCGGCACGCTGAAGTCCGGCAACGAGTAAGCCGGCCCGGTCATCGTCTCGTCAACGCCCGGCCCCAGATGCAGACTGTCGGTGTCCAGCTGCCGAAGGTGAGCGGCAGCCCAGCGTCGGCCGGTCCACTGCCGACATCGCGTGCCCGGCGTCAACGCTGCCGACGATCGGTGCACGTCCCGATCCAGGTGTCGGCAACCTCAACCCGGATGGCGGCGGCAAGACCAGCCGACGACCAAGAACTCCACGGCGCCACGGGCTCGACCCGCCGACCCGACGGCCGCACCGAGCAATCGGCCGCTGCCGGTGCCCGCGCGCGTCGTCCCCAGCGGGCTGACGGCTGCCGGGCTACGGCGCGGCGGGCGGCGGCTTCTACCGGGCCTCCCTGCCCGGCGTCTCGCCGCGGGCCGGGCCAGTCGCTGCCGCTCGACAGCGGCAACAGCCGCCGGCCGGCACGACGGCCGAAGCGGCCCCGCGGCCGGACCAGCAGAAGACGAACGACCTCGGCCGCAGAAGGCCGCCGCCTCGGCCGCAGCTGCCGGTCGTGCTGGCGATCATCGCGATCATCGCCCTGGCCCTGGTCGGCGTCCACCTACGCGCGGCTGTTCCTGCTGCGCCGCCCGAGCGCCTGACCGTCGGCGCCCAGGCGTTCGGGTTCGGCCGGCCCGGCCGGTACTCTGGTCGGTTCGCTGCTGACCGGTAGGCCGCAAGCGGTGCCGCCGCGGCACGCCCGGTCTCGCCGAGTCGCGGTCGCGCCGGACACCCTCCTGCCGCGGAACGTCCGCGGCCGATCAGTCCACAGGAGGCACTTGGCACCTCATGCGTCATTACGAAGTCATGGTCATCCTCGACCCCACCCTCGAAGAGCGCACGATCGCGCCGTCGCTCGACACGTTCCTCAACGTGGTGAAGAAGGACGGCGGCACCGTCGACAAGGTCGACATCTGGGGCCGGCGCCGGATGGCCTACGAGATCGACAAGCACGCCGAGGGCATCTACGCCGTCGTCGACCTGCAGGCCGAACCCGGCCGCGGTGCTGGAGCTCGACCGGCAGCTGAACCTCAACGAGTCGGTGCTGCGGACCAAGGTCCTGCGCCCGGACGAGCGGTAACCGATGGCCGGCGAAACGGTCATCACCGTCGTCGGCAACCTGACCGCCGACCCCGAGCTGCGCTTCACCCCGTCGCGGCGCGGCCGTCGCGTCGTTCACCATCGCGTCGACGCCGCGCACGTTCGACCGCAACACGAACGAGTGGAAGGACGGCGAAGCGCTGTTCCTGCGCTGCTCGATCTGGCGCCAGGCGGCCGAGAACGTCGCCGAGTCGCTGACCCGCGGCATGCGCGTCGTCGCCCAGGGCCGGCTCAAGCAGCGCTAGTTCGAGACCCGCGAGGGCGAGAAGCGCACCGTCGTCGAGATGGACGTCGACGAGGTCGGCCCGTCGCTGCGCTACGCGACGGCCAAGGTCAACCGCACCCAGCGCGGCTCGTCGTCCGGCGGCGGCTTCGGCGCGCTCCGGCTCCGAGGCGGCGGCGGCGGCGGCGGCTCGGCGGCTCCGACGACCCGTGGGGTTCGCGCCCCGGCCGGCCGCGTCCGGCGGCGGCTTCTCCGACGAGCCGCCCTTCTAACCAGCACCTCTCCGCGATCTGATGCCTGAGCGAGTCACCCCCGCTGCACGCAGATCCAGCACGACTCACGGAGAGACACGACATGCCCAAGCCACCGATTCGCAAGCCGAAGAAGAAGTCGAACCCGCTCGCCGCGGCCAAGATCGACCTACATCGACTACAAGGACACCAACCTGCTGCGCAAGTTCATCTCCGACCGCGGCAAGATCCGCGCCCGCCGGGTCACCGGCGTCAGCGCCCAGCAGCAGCGCCAGATCGCCAAGGCGATCAAGAACGCCCGCGAGATGGCGCTGCTGCCCTACACCTCGACCGCTCGCTGACGGAGGAGAGCCACGCGATGAAGCTCATCCTCACCCGTGAGGTCGCAGGCCTCGGGCTCGCCGGCGACATCGTCGAGGTCGCCGACGGCTACGGCCGCAACTTCCTCGTCCCGCGCGGCGCCGCGATCTCCTGGACCAAGGGCGCCGAGAAGCAGATCGCGCAGATCCGCGCGCCCGCGACGCCCGCGAGATCCGCGACCTCGGCCACGCCCGCGAGATCAAGGCCGACCTCGAGAAGCTGTCGGTCGTCGCTCGGCGCCCGCGCCGGCAAGGACGGCCGGCTGTTCGGCTCGATCACCGCGGCCGACATCGCCGCGGCGGTCAAGGACGCCGGCGGCCCGATCCTGGACCGCAAGCGCATCCAGATCGACGGGCACATCAAGACGACCGGCTCGCACACCGTCACCGTCGACCTGCACCCCGACGTCGTCGCGTCGCGTGCCGGTCACCGTCGAGGCGGTCTGACGCACCGGACAGCGCTGACCGACCACGGCCCGGCACCGCTCGAGTCGCACGGCTTACCGGCCCGGTCCCCCGCACGCGGGCACGGGCCGCGTCGTGCCCGGCGTGTCCGTGCCGTCGCCGAGACGGCCCGCGCGCAGACTCGCGAATTTTCTTTCGTCCACAGGCTGTGCCATCGCGGACGGCCCCGATGCGTGGGGCCGGAGCCGGTCTCGAGCGTGATTATCCACAGCGCCGTCCACAGGACGTCCACAGGCGCGGCGGCGATTCCCACAACGATGTCCACACGCCCGTCCACAGCGTCGATTTGGCCGGTGCCGCCGGGCGGCCCTAGCGTCGCCCGACGCACACCGCGAACGACGGCTCGGACCCGAAACTGTCGGACCACCCGGTATTAGTTTCGCGTGTGCGATATCGGGGGACTGGTCGGGGAGGGATGCGTCGATGACGTTGGTGGCGAGCCGCGCGGCCGGCGCGGCGCCGTCCGGCGCGGTTCCGGCGAGTTCGACCGCACGCCGCCGCAGGCGGTCGAGGCCGAGCAGTCGGTGCTCGGCGCGATGATGCTGTCCAAGGACGCCATCGCCGACGTCGTCGAGGTCGTCAAGCCCGGCGACTTCTACCGCCCGGCCCACCAGCTGATCTACGACGCCGATCCTCGACCTCTACGCCCGCGGCGAGCCGGCCGACGCCGTCACCGTCTCGGCCGAGCTGACCCGCAGCGGGCAGCTCAACCGCGTCGGCGGCGCCACCTACCTGCACACGCTGATCTCGACGCGTCCCGACCGCCGCCAACGCCGGCTACTACGCCGCGATCGTCGCCGACCGCGCCACCCTGCGCCGCCTGGTCACGGCCGGCACCCGCATCGTGCAGATGGGCTACGACGCCGCGTCCGGCGGCGGCGACCTGAGTCGGCACCATCGACGACGTCGTCGACCGCGCCCAGGTCGAGATCTACGACGTCACCGAGCGGCGCACGTCCGAGGACTACGTGCACATCGAGACGCTGCTGCAGCCGACGCTGGACGAGATCGAGAAGATCTCCGCCACCGGCGGCATCGGCACCGGCATCCCCACCGGCTTCCAGCAGCTGGACGAGATCACCAACGGCCTGCACCCCGGGCAGATGATCACGGTCGCCGGGCGGCCCGGCTAGTGGCAAGTCGACGCTCGCGCTGGACTTCGCGCGCTCGGCGGCGGTGAAGAACCAGAAGCCGACGGCCATCTTCTCCCTCGAGATGGGCAAGCTCGAGATCATGATGCGGCTGTTCTCGGCCGAGGCCGGCGTCGCGCTGCAGAACATGCGCTCGGGCCACATGAACGACCAGGACTGGCGCCGGCTGGCGCTGCGCTCGTCCGAGCTCGCCGAGGCGCCGCTGTTCATCGACGACTCGCCGAACCTGACGATGATGGAGATCCGCGCCAAGGCCCGCCGGCTGCGCGCAGCGCCACGACCTGCAGCTGATCGTCATCGACTACCTGCAGCTGATGACGCAGCGGCAAGCGCGTCGAATCGCGCCAGCAGGAGGTCTCGGAGTTCAGCCGCGCGATGAAGCTGCTGGCCAAGGAGCTCGACGTGCCCGGTGGTCGCGCTGTGCCAGCTGAACCGTGGCCCCGAGCAGCGCACCGACAAGAAGCCGATGCTGTCCGACCTGCGCGAGTCCGGCTCGCATCGAGCAGGACTCGGACCTCGTGCTGCTGGTGCACCGGCCCGATCTCTACGAGCCGGAGACCGAGCGCGCCGGCGAGGCCGACCTGATCATCGCCAAGCACCGCAACGGCCCGACCGCCACCGTCGCCGTCGCGTTCCAGGGCCGCTACAGCCGCTTCGCCGACATGCCCAGCTGACAAAGTGGTGCCGGCGCGTTCGTCATCTCGCGCGCTTGCGCTCCACGGCGGCACGGACCAGGTCCTGGAACTCGGCCTCGCGGAATTCGTCGCCTTCGGACAGCTCGTAGGAGCGGCGCTGCTTGCCGCCGAGCTCGCCGTTGAAGATCTTGTGCGGGTCGTCGAGCAACGCACCGTGCATGAAGCCGAACTTGACCTTGCTGTTGAAGATGTTGCCGGTCAGGAAGATCGACCCGCCGAACTCCCACACCGGCGAGCCCATGAACTTCCACTCCTCGACGATGTCCGGGTCGGCCGCCACGATCAACCGCCGGCCGGTGGCGAGCGCCGCACCACGCCAGTCGTTCGTGGTGGCGATCAGTTCATCGATCTTCTCGGTGGCGTTCACCGGCGATCACGCTCCTTCAGCAGCCTGCTGCGACCACGACTCGTCCATGCACGGGTTCGATGCGACGACCGTATCGCCGTCGCGTCGCCGTCACTTCTCGAATCGTGATCGTTTTGCCGGCCGCCGCTCGCAGTCCTGCGCCGACGGCATGGTCGCGGTCACCGATCGGTGCCACACTCGGTGCCGTGTTCAGGTCCGACGCGGGGCATCCGGTCCAGCGACTGAGCGAGGCCCACCGGCGCGGCGTGCGGCAGCTCGACGAGGCGCGGATCCCGCTCTACGGGTTACCGCCGGGCTGGCCGGGCGCGCGGTTCACGGGAGGCACCGAGTTCAGCACGGGCGTCACGCGCGACCCGGACGGTGGCCACGTGGAGACCCACGAGACGATCGACCTGGTGCACGAGGACGGCGCCGCACGCCTGACCGTGCAGTCGACCGACCGCGCCCTGTCCGTCGACGACGAGACGCTGCTCGCCCTCCTCCCGAACGCAGTGATCGGCGCCCCTCTGCCGCTGCGACTCGACGGCCACGCCCGCGCGGTCGCTGCGGCCCGGACCGACGACGTCGTGGTCGGCCGCTGGGCAGTCGACGCAATGACAGTGACGGTCACCGCGGTGCGCTGGCCGATGACTCATGAGCTCGAGCTGGTACGCATCACCGACCTCGCGCCGTACCACGACGGGCGGCTGCGGCAACTCGAACAGCGCAGCGGCTTCAACTTGCACCGATGAGCCCTGTCATCTCTTCGCTGGGCCGGGCAAGAACCGTATCCGCTCGAGGCCTGACGGCACTGGCCATCGTGCGCCCGTCCTGCGAGTCTTGAACCGTCCGCACAGTCGCTGAGCCGAGGGAGCAAGCGATGGTCGACCTGTTGGACGCCGACGTGCGCGGCGCAACGCGCCCGCTGCGCCCCGCGATCCCGGTCACCGCTCCCCGGCCCGCGCGCAGTGCAGGACACGCCGTCGTGGTCCCACTCGCGCTCGATCTCGGCCTGCCGCTCGTCGCCTACTACGTGGCCCGCGACGTGTTCGGCACCACCATGATCGCTGCCTTCGTCGCGAGCGGGTGCACGTCGCTGGTCGGCATGGTCACGACCCTGGCGCGCAAGCGCCGGCTCAGTTCGCTGTCCGCCCTGGTGCTCGGTGTCAACATCGCCGGCATCATGCTGACCTTCGTCGGTGGCGGCGTGCGCGTGGTCGCTGCGAAGGACGCCGTGATCAGCAGCGTGGTCGGGTTCGGCATCCTCTGGTCGGTCCTGCGCGGTCGGCCCGCGTTGGCCGACGTACTGCGCCCGTTCGTGACGCACGGCGGCGCGGCACGGGAGGCTGCCTGGGATCGGCTCGCCACGGCCTCACCCTTCTTCCGCCGGTTGGTCGGCACACACTCGGCGATCATGGGCGCAGCATTCGTGCTCGACTGCGTCGTCCGGGTCGTCTGCGCGGCGATCGCGCCGTTGAGCGTGCTCGGCTGGATCGGCACTGCCGCTTCGGTCGGCGCGCTCGTCGTCGGAGCGTTGGTGTCCGGTGCGGTCTGCGGCGCACCGCTCGGACGACTGGTCACCGACGAAATGTGCGGCATGCCCACGTGGGCGGCTGCGACGCAGCCATGAGCGCGTCGGTGTTCCGGCTGTGGGGCATCACGCTGGACTGCGTCGACGTACCGCGGGTGGCGGGATTCTGGGCAGCGCTGCTGGGCACCGACGCGACGTCCGACGTGGACCTGCCGGGTTGGCTGCGTATCGAGTCGGCGTCGCCGGGCGTGCCGCGGCTGAACTTCCAGCCCGTCAACGAACCCAAGCGCGGCAAGGTGCGCCTGCACCTGGACCTGGTGGTCGACGACATCGACGCCGGCATCGCGCGCGTGCTGGAGCTCGGCGGCGCGCACACCGGCGAACGGCACGACTACGACGCGGGCGTGGTGGTGGTGCTCGCCGACCCGGAGGGCGCCGAGTTCTGCGCGGTGCAGCTGTTCGACGCCGCCGTCGAGGCACCGCGCGGGCTGCCCGCCGTGACGCTGCGACCGATGACCCGAGCGGAGTACGAGGGATGGCACTCCGACTCCGTCCACTCCTACGCGCAGGAGATCGCCGCGGCCACCAGCGACTCCCTCGGTGATGTGCTGCCCCGCGCGCGCCGGGAGTACGACGAGTTGCTGCCCGACGGGCAGGACACCCCGGGCGTCGAGCTGCTGCGCGTGCTCGACGGAACCGGGACACCGGTGGGGACCTTGTGGATGGGGCCGCATCCGCGCCGCGCCGACGCGATGTTCGTCTTCGAGATCGAGATCGACGAGGTGCACCGTGGCCGGGGTCTCGGGCGAGCCGCGATGCTCGCAGCCGAGCGGGTCGTGGCCGACATCGGCCGAAGCGTGATCGGGCTGAACGTGTTCGGGCCCAACCGGCGCGCGCGGCAGCTCTACGACTCGCTCGGTTACCGCACCGAGTCGACGCTGATGGCCAAGGACCTCTGACGTCGGAGCCGCTGCACCAAGACCAGCCGTGCGGCCCCGCTATCGGTGCAGGTGGGCGATCAGCAGCGCGGCGAGCTCGTCGGGCGCCTGCTCGGCCATGTGGTGCCCGCTGTGCACGACGCCGCCGTGCAGGTCGGTGGCCCACGGCCGCCAGACCGCGAGCGGGTCGCCGTAGAGCTGCTCGAGGTCGTCCTCGGTCGACCACGCGACCAGCGTGGGGCACTCGATGACGCGCCCCGCGGCGCGGTCGGCGTCATCGGCGGCCCGGTCGACGCCGAGCCCCGCGCGGTAGTCCTCCAGCATCGCGGTGACGACCCGCGGGTCGCGGATGGCGTCCAGGAAATCCGCGTAGTTCGCCGCGCCCATCGCGGCTTCCTTTGCCGGCCCCGCGCCGTACCAGGCGAGCGGGTCGGCGTTGATGGCGCGTTCCGGCTTGTCGGGCTGGGCGAAGAAGAACCAGTGCCACCACTCCTGCGCGAAGGTCGCGTCCGCGCGGGCCAGGTGCTCGCCGAGGGGAACCGAGTCGAGCACCGCCAGTCGGGTGACGCGGTCGGGGTGGTCGAGCGCGACGCGATAGGCCACGTAGCTGCCGCGGTCGTGCCCGGCGACGGCGAACGTGTCGTGCCCGAGCGCGTGCATCAGCGCCACGACGTCGCGGGCCATCGCGCGCTTGCCGGCCTGCGCGTGGTCCGGGCGCGGCGCGGGCGCCGTGGACCGGCCGTAACCGCGCAGGTCCGGGCACACCACCGCATGCCCAGCGGCCGCGAGCAGCGGCGCCACCCGGTGCCACGTGGTGTGCGTGCGCGGATGGCCGTGCAGCAGCACGACGGGTGGCCCGTCGCCGCCGGTGCGCACCCGCAACCGCACGTCGTCGTCGACGTCGATGTGCTGCAGCTCGAACCCGTCGAACACGTCGGCCCCCAAACTCAGCCCAGTTCGGCCAGCGCGTCGTCGTCGAGGGTGACGTCGCCCGCGCCGAGGTTCTCCACCAAGTGGTCGACGCTCGACGTGCCGGGGATCAGCAGCACGTTCTCGCCCTGCGCGAGCAGCCACGCCAGGCCCACCTGGCTCGGCGTCGCGCCGAGCCGCCGGGCCACGGACTGCACGGCGTCGTCCTCGGTGACGTGCACCGAGACGCCGAACGCCGACCCGAGCGGGAAGTACGGCACGTACGGGATGCCGCGCTCGAGGCACAGGTCGAGCACCGGCTGGTCGTCGCGCTGACGCAGGTTGTACGGGTTCTGCACGCAGACGATCTCGGTCTGCTCCAGACCGGCGCGCAGCATCTCGACGTCGACCGTCGACAGCCCGATGCCGCCGATCTTGCCCTCGTCGCGCAGCGCGACGAGCTCGGCGAGCTGGTCGGCCAGCGCGACGTCGGGGACGTCGTCGTGCGACTCCGCCGCGCCGGGCGTGTGCGCGTCCATGCGGCGCAGGTTGACGACGTCGATGCGCTCGATGTCGAGCGTGCGCAAGTTGTCCTCGACGCCCGAGCGCAGCTGCGCGGGCTCCTGCGCCGGCACCCAGTTGCCCTTGTCGTCGCGCGCGCCACCCACCTTGGTGACGAGCACGAGGTCGTCGGGGTACGGGTGCAGCGCCTCGTGGATCAGCTGGTTGCTGACGTCCGGGCCGTAGAACTGCGCGGTGTCGATGTGGTTCACGCCGAGTTCGATCGCCTTGCGCAGGACGGCGAGGGCGGCGTCGTGGTCCTTGGGCGGGCCGAAGACACCCTTGCCGGGCAGCTGCATGGCGCCGAAGCCGATACGGCGGACGGGACGGCCGGCGAGATTCGCGGTTTCAGTCACTTCACCGAATCTAGCGTCCGGCCGCCGGGTGCTGCTCGATCAGGCAGAAGGGGTGCCCGGCGGGATCGCGATAGACGCGCAGCGTCTCCCACTGGTCGGACTGCACCTCGCTGAGCGGCACGGCACCGAGCTGTCGCGCCCGCTCGTCGGCGCCGGACAGGTCGTCGACGGCCAGGTCCAGGTGTACTTGCTGCGGCGTCTCGCCGCCGGGCCAGGTCGGCGGCCGGTGGGTGCCGACCTGTTGTACCGACAGCCGGCGGCTGCGGTCGGCGGGGTCGACCAGGGAGATCCAGTCGAGCTCGCGGACGGCGATCTCGTAGCCGAGCAGACGCTGCCAGAACCCGGCGAGCTCCTCGACGTCCGGGCAGTCCAGCACGACGCCGTAGACCCGCGCGACGGGCCGGTCCGGTTCCGCAGAGCTCGTCATGACGGCCAGTCTGCGCCCGGGCGCCGACAGCGCGACATCGCGGAAAAGAATTTGTGCCGTCCGGGAACAAACCGGAGACTGTCACCGGTTACCCCGGGAGTAGCCCTGGATTCTCGACCGGAAAGACGTCCCATGACTTCACCCCACGCCCAGCACCACCGGCCTTCGCTGGCCGACAGCAAGGCCGCCCAGGCACGCGCGGGCGACCACCGCTGGCTCGTCCTCGTGGTCGTCTCGATCGCGCAACTGATGGTGGTGCTCGACGCCACGGTCGTGAACATCGCGCTGCCGTCCGCGCAGGCGGACCTGCACTTCGCCGACGGCCAGCGGCAGTGGATCGTCACCGCGTACGCGCTGGCGTTCGGCAGCCTGCTGCTGCTCGGCGGCCGCATCGGTGACCTGTTCGGCCGCAAACGCACCTTCATCGCCGGCCTGGCCGCCTTCGCGCTGGCGTCCGCCATCGGTGGCGCGGCGCCGTCGTTCGGCGTGCTGGTCGCGGCCCGTGCGGTGCAGGGCGTCGCGGGCGCGATGCTCGCCCCTGCCGCCCTGGGCATGTTGGTCACCACCTTCCGCGATCCGAAGGACCGGGGTCGCGCGTTCGGCGTGTTCGGCACCGTCGCGGTCGGCGGCGGCGCCGTCGGGCTGATCCTCGGTGGCGTCCTGACGCAGTACCTGTCGTGGCGCTGGGCGATGTACGTCAACGTGTTCTTCGCCGCGGCCGCTGCCGTGGGCGCGCTCATCTACATGACCCACGAACGCGCACCGGTGCGCCACCGCATCGACGCGCTGGGCACCGTGCTCGCGTCCGCCGGGCTGTTCGGGCTCGTCTTCGGCTTCTCGCACGCCGAATCCGCGGGCTGGACGTCGGTGGTGACGCTGACCTCGCTGGTACTCGCCGTGGTGCTGCTGGTGTCGTTCGTGGTCGTCGAGGCCCGCGTCGCGAAGATGCCGCTGCTGCCATTGCGCATCGTCACCGACCGCTCGCGGGGCACCGCGTTCGCCGCGGTGGGCATCGCCGGCATCGCCATGTTCGGCGTGTTCCTGTTCCTGACCTACTACCTGCAACAGGTCAAGGGCTTCAGCCCGGTGTCGTCCGGCTTCGCGTTCCTGCCGATGATCGGCTGCGTGATGATCAGCTCGAACCTGTCGAACATCGTGACGCTGCCGCGCTTCGGCCCGCGCATCGTCATCACGATCGGCATGGTGCTGGGCTGCCTCGCGATGGCGAACCTGACCCGGCTCGACGTGAACTCGTCCTACGCGAGCGTCGTGCTGCCGTCGCTGATCGTCATGGGCTTCGCGATGGGCATGGTCATGGCGCCGGCAATGAACACCGCCACCGCAGGTGTCGCGCCCGCTGACTCCGGCGTGGCCGCCGCGCTGGTCAGCACGATGCAGCAGGTGGGCGGTTCGGTCGGTACCGCGGTGCTCAGCACCGCCGCGGCCACCGTGACCACCAGCTACGCCGCGGCGCACGCGTCGCTGCCACACCTGGCCGCGATCGCTGCCACGCACGGCTACGACACCGTGTTCGTGGTCAGCTCGTCGCTGTTCGCACTCGGCGCGATCATGGGCGCCACGATGTTCCCGTCCAAGGCCCGGCTCGAGAAGATGCGCGCCGACGCGATGGCAGCAGCCACCCCCGCCGCAGCGCCTGCCCAGGCCGCGGGATCCGACGCAGAGTCCACCGGCGCGCCGGCACTGGCCGACGCCTGACGTCCCACCGTTGATCGAAGTATGGCCGTGGTCGACTATCGACCGCGGCCATACTTCGATCATGGGGGGCCCGGGTAGACCTCGGCAGTGACGACGATGCGCTTCGACGGCGCGATCGCCGGCGTCGGGACGGCATCGGGCGTGCGGCTGGTGATCGGCATGTGGCCGGACAGCCCCTTCGGTTCGATCGTCGACGTGATGGTGGAGCACCAGGACGGACGGCGCGAGCTCATCGCCCCCGACCGGGACGTCGCCGACTTCATCGCCGCGACGTACCGCTTCGACGACGTGCGGATCGAAGCGACCGCGCTGCGCATCGACGGCGACCGCTGGACGGTCGCCACCGACACGCTGCGGGTCACGCTGCACGTCGGCCGGCGCACGGTGATCGGGCAGTTGCTGTCGCTGGTCCCGCGCACCGTGGCGCGGCGGCGGTGGTGGACGGTGCTGGCCGGGGCGCCCGCCCGTGTCCTGCGCGACGGTGTGCGCACGCACGGCACTGCGGGGAACGGCCGCCACGAGTACTACTGCGCGCTGGACGAACACCGGATCACCGGCGTGCGCGCCAGCTGGCAGGGCCACGACCTGGGCCAGCTGCGCGACGTCGTGCCGCCCGTACGGTTCGGCTTCGGCTCGACGCCGAGCATGCCGTCGTTGGTGCGCGTGACCACGCTCATCGACGGCGTGTGACCTCGCAATGCAGGTCCGGTGCGTCACGCCGGTGATAGCGCGGCGTCGCGCCCGGGGACCTCAGAGGCATGAAATTCGAGGGAAGCGAACCCGACGTCAAGCCGGACGAGAACGTCGCCGAGAGCCGCGAGACCGGGGGCGTGCCCAACGACGACGACCCGAACCAGGGTTCGACCACCAGCACCAGCCCGGACGACACCTACGTGGGTCGGGTCGCCGGCCAGGACGAGGGTTACGAGGGCGAGACCGGCGCCGAGGCCCGCAGCGACGACACCTGATCTGCCGCTGCCGCCGGCCTCACGTGCCCGCGCCGAGCCGGACGTCCTCGGCGCCCAGCCGGGCAGCGTCCGCCGTCTGATCGTCGGGTTGGTGCTGTGACTCCCGTTCGGCCTCGACCCGCTGGTCGTAGTGCTCCAGCTCACGGGCGACGTCGGCATCGCTCCAGCCCAGGGCGGGAGCCATCAGCACCGCCACCTCACGCGCCGCCTCGACGCCACGGTCCGGCACCTCGATCGAGATGCGGGTGCGCCGGGTGAGCACGTCCTCCAGGTGCCGCGCACCTTCGTGCGTCGTCGCGTAGACGGCCTCGGCCTTCAAGTACTCCGGCGCCCCGGTCAGCGGCTCGCCGAGCTCAGGGCGGTCGGCGATCAGCGCCAGCACCTCGTGCACCAGCGAGCCGTAGCGACCCAGCAGGTGCTCGACCTTGGCCACGCGCAACCCGGTGCGTGACGCGATCAGGTGCCGGGCGTTCCACAGCGCGTGGTAGCCGTCGGCACCCGCAAGCAGCACGTCCTCGGTGATCGATTCGGGCACCTTGCGCTCGAATTCGAGCGCGTGCACCGCGGCGTCGACCGCGTCCTTCGCCATCACGCGATACGTCGTGTACTTGCCGCCGGCGATCACCGTCAGGCCTTTCACCGGCGACGCGACGGCGTGCTCGCGGGAGAGCTTGCTGGTCGACTCCGACTCGCCGGCCAGCAGCGGCCGCAGCCCTGCGTAGACGCCCACGACGTCCTCGCGGGTGAGCGGGTCTGCCAGCAGCCGGTTCGCCTCGCCCAGCAGGTAGTCGATGTCCGACTCGGACGCCGCCGGGTGCGCGAGGTCGAGATCCCAGTCGGTGTCGGTGGTGCCGACGATCCAGTGGCTGCCCCACGGGATGATGAACAGCACGCTCTTGGCCGTGCGCGCGATGATGCCGGTGGCCGAGTTGATCCGGTTGCGGTCGACGACGATGTGCACGCCCTTCGACGCACGCACCCGGAACTGCCCGCGGCCGCCCACCATCTGCTGGATCTCGTCCGTCCACACCCCGGCGGCGTTGATCACCTGCTGGGCGCGGATCTCGAACTCGCGCCCGCTCTCCAGGTCCTTGGCGTGCACGCCCACGACATGATCGCCCTCGCGCACGAAGCCGATCGCCCGCACGCTGTTCGCGCACAGCGCGCCGTACTGCGCGGCGGTGCGGGCCAGCATCATGGTGTGCCGGGCGTCGTCGACCTGGCCCTCGTAGAAGCGGATCGCGCCGCGGATGGCGGTGCCCTTGCCGCTGGGGAACGACGCCATCGTCGCCTTCTTGCCCAGGTGCTTCAGGTGGTGCGGCACCTTGCGCCCGCCGCCCATGATGTCGTACACGCCGATGCCCATGCCGACGTACGGGCGGTCGATCCACTTCTCCAGCGGATAGATCAGCGGGATCGGCTTGACCAGGTGCGGCGCCAACTTCCCGAGCATCAGGCCGCGCTCCTTGAGCGCCTCGAACACCAGATGGAACTCGAAGCTCTCCAGGTACCGCAGGCCGCCGTGGAACATCTTGGTCGAGCGGCTCGACGTGCCCGACGCGTAGTCGCGCGCCTCGATCAGCCCCACCTGCAGGCCGCGGGTGACGGCGTCGAGTGCTGCGCCGGCGCCCACCACCCCGCCGCCGATGATCAGAACGTCCAACTCCTGTTCGGCGAGCCGGTCGATCGCGTTCGCACGTTCGTCCGGCCCCAAGCCCACTGGCTGCGTCATCGGCTCCTCATACGTCGGCCACCTGTATCAGTCGCTTACCCGCGCTGCTCAGTTGACATCCACCCAGTCGAGTGTGCGCTCCACCGCTTTGCGCCAACCGGCGTAGCCGTCGGTGCGTTGCTGGTCGTCCCACTCGGGCTCCCAGCGCTTCGATTCGTTCCAGTTTTCCCGCAGCTCGTCGGTGTCGTTCCAGAAACCGACGGCGAGCCCGGCGGCGTAGGCGGCGCCGAGCGCGGTCGTCTCCGCGACGACCGGCCGACTGACCGGCACGCCGAGGATGTCGGCCTGCAGTTGCATGCACAGGTCGTTGGCGGTGACGCCGCCGTCGACCTTGAGCACGTCGACGTGCACCTTGGAGTCGGCCTCCATGGCCTCGGACACCGCGCGGCTCTGGTAACAGATCGACTCGAGCGTCGCGCGCGCCAGATGCGCGTTCGTGTTGAACCGGGACAGCCCGACGATCGCGCCGCGCGCGTCCGAGCGCCAGTACGGGGCGAACAGGCCACTGAACGCGGGCACGAAGTACACCCCGCCGTTGTCCTCGACGCGCCGCGCCAGTCCCTCGACCTCGCCGGCGCCGGAGATGATGCCGAGCTGGTCGCGCAACCACTGCACCGCCGAGCCGGTGACCGCGATCGATCCCTCGAGCGCGTAGATCGGCTTCGCGTCGCCCACCTGGTAACAGACGGTCGTCAGCAGCCCGTTCTCGCTGCGCACGAGCTCCTCGCCGGTGTTGAGCAGCAAGAAGTTGCCGGTGCCGTAGGTGTTCTTCGCTTCGCCCGGCGCGAAGCACACCTGGCCGAACATCGCAGCCTGCTGGTCGCCGAGGTCACCGGTCAGCGGGATGCCCTCGAACACGCCGGTGCCCTCGCCGTAGCCGTCGGCGTACGACGACGGCTTGATCTCCGGCAGCATCGAGCGCGGGATGTTGAACAGCGCGAGCAGCTCGTCGTCCCACTGCAACGTCTCGAGGTCCATCAGCATCGTGCGGCTGGCGTTGGTGACGTCGGTGACGTGCACTCCCCCGTTGCGGCCCCCGGTCATGTTCCACAGCAGCCAGCAGTCGGTGTTGCCGAAGATCGCGTCGCCCTTCTCGGCTGCCTCGCGCACACCGTCGACGTTCTCCAGGATCCACTGGATCTTGCCGCCGGAGAAATAGGTCGCCGGTGGCAACCCGGCGCGCTGCTTGATGAGATCGGCGTGCCCGTCGCGCTCGAGCTTGCTGGCGATGCGGTCGGTGCGGGTGTCCTGCCAGACGATGGCGTTGTAGTACGGGCGGCCGGTGTTCTTGTCCCAGACGACGGTCGTCTCGCGCTGGTTCGTGATCCCCAGGGCGGCGAGGTCCGAGGCCTGCAGGCCGGCCTTGTTCAGCGCGCTCTGCACCACCGACGTCGAGCGCTCCCAGATCTCGACGGGGTTGTGCTCGACCCAGCCGGCCTGCGGCAGGACCTGCTCGTGCTCGAGCTGGTGCTTGCTCACCTCGTTGCCGGAGTGGTCGAAGATCATGAATCGGGTACTGGTGGTGCCCTGGTCGATGGCACCGACGTAGTCGGCCATTACAGCTCCTGGTCCTCGTTG
Source organism: uncultured Actinomycetota bacterium (assembly GCA_963711775.1). Taxonomy (GTDB): domain Bacteria; phylum Actinomycetota; class Actinomycetes; order Mycobacteriales; family Jatrophihabitantaceae; genus Jatrophihabitans. The sequence goes on from CAVQFH010000004.1 coordinate 45,460, forward strand.
TGGCGCACGGTGGCAGCCGTGCGGGTGGGGTCCTCGTCCTCGGGTTCGCCCGGAGGCAGGAACGGCGAGACGCCGTACTTGTAGAGGGCACCACCGAGCACGCCGCCGATCAGCGGGCCGACGATGGGCACCCAGAAGTACAGGTCGTGGTACTGGTCGCGCCACGCACCGCCGTAGCCGGTGATGTAGGACGCGAGCCGCGGACCGAAGTCGCGGGCCGGGTTGATCGCGTAGCCGGCGTCGGTGCCGAACGCCATGCCGATGGCGACGACGAGCAGTCCGATGAGCAGCGGCGCCAGGTTGGCCAGCGGGGAGTTGTTGCGCGCGTCGGTCAGGGCGAAGATCAGGAACAGCAGGATCGCGGTGCCGATGATCTGGTCGCGGAACGCGCCGAGGTCACTGACCGGGTTGGCGCCGTTGCCGGGCAGCGTCGAGAAGATGAACTGCGATTTGATCGTGTGCCCGGGGTCGAACTTCGCCAGCACCTCGGTGTAGTCCCACCGGACGAACAGCGCGGCCACGAACGCGCCGGCGGTCTGCGCCAGCACGTACGGCAGGATCTTCGCCTTCGGGAACTGCTGGAAGACAGCGAGGGCGACGGTGACCGCCGGGTTCAGGTGCGCGCCGCTGATCTTGCCGGCGACGTACACGCCGAGCGTGACGCCGAAGCCCCAGGCCCAGGCGATGCTGTTGTGATCGCCGAGCCCGGTGGTGGCGACGACCTGCGCCACCACGCCCAGCCCGAACAGCAACAGGACCATCGTGCCGAAGAACTCGGCGAACAGCTCCCCGCGCAGCGTCGGCGCCCAAGGGATCGGGTCGCGCCGCGGGGGAACAGGATCTCCCGGGCGCGGGCGGACCGGCGCGTCAGGTGTTCGTTGCTCCGTTGCCACTGTCGTCTCCTCGTCGTCGAAGATCGCCGCCCCCGGCCGGATGGCCCGCTCCGACGCTATGAGCGGCGTCACAATCCGAACAAGACGGCCTGTTCGACAATGTCGAACAAACGGTGCCGGACGGCCTACGCTCGGCCCGTGCCCGGGTCAATCCAGTCGATCGAGCGCGCCGCGGCCGTCCTGCGCCTGCTCGCCGCCCCGCCGGGCCGGCTGACGCTGGCGCAGATCGTCGCCTCGCTGCACCTGGCGAAAGGCACCGCGCACGGCATCGTGCGCACGCTGGTCGAGGTCGGCTTCGTCGAGCAGGACAGCACGTCCGGGCGCTACCGCCTCGCCCCTGCGCTGGTCGAGCTCGGCTCGGCGTACCTCGACCCGCACGAGCTGCGTGCACGGTCGATGAACTGGGCCGACCCGCTCGCCGCCCGCACCGGGCAGACCGTGCAGGTCGGCGTGCACGCACCGGACGCCCACGACCTGGTGCTGATCGTGCACCACGTGTTCCGCCCGGACGGGTCCGAGCAGCAGCTGGCGACGGGCAGCACGCAGGCCGCGCACGCCACCGCACTCGGCAAGGTGCTGCTGGCGTTCAGTCCGTCGATGCTCGGCGGCGGCGAGCTGACCCGCTTCACCCGGCGCACCGTCACCGACCCGCGGGGGCTGCACCAGCAACTTCGCGAGGTGCGCTCGACCGGTCACGCCGTGGACGTCGAGGAACACGTGCCGGGCGTCGCCAGCATCGCGGTACCGATCAGCGGCACCGGCGGGCTGGTCCTCGCCGCGGTGGCCGTGCTGGGCGAGCCCGGTGAGCTGCTCGACTCCCGCGGGGCACCGCGCGCGACGATGCTGGCGCACCTGACCGCGTGCGCGCAGCACACGGCGGGCGAGATCGTCGCGGTGCGCGCCGCCGCGGCGGCCACCCGCGCCGCGGCGTCACACGAGGCGGCGCACGCGGCGTCGCAGGCCGCGGCCCACGCCGCGTCGCATGCGGCCTCGCATGAAGCGTCGCGCGCGGTCCGGCGGCCGGACGGCGCAGCGGCGGGCGGGACGGCGTGAGCGCGCGCACCGTGCTGGCGATCGACCAGGGCACCACCTCGACCCGGGCGATCCTGTTCGACGCGGCCGGTTACGTGGTGTCGGTCAGCCAGTTCGAGCACCGCCCGCACTATCCGCAGCCCGGGCACGTCGAGCACGACGCCGTCGAGATCTGGCGGAACACCACGCGAGCGATCGCCGGGGTGCTGGCCGACGCCGGCAGCAGCGCGGCCGACCTCGCCGCCGTCGGGATCGCCAACCAGCGCGAGACGTTCGTGGTGTGGGACCGGCGCACCGGCGAACCGGTCCACCGCGCCATCTCGTGGCAGGACACGCGCACCAGCGAGCTCGTCGAGCAGTTGGCCGCCCGCCCCGAGGCAGCGGAGGTCACCGAACGCTGCGCCCTGCCGATGCTGTCGTACTTCAGCGCGCCGCGGTTGCGCTGGCTGCTCGACCGCACGCCGGGCCTGACCGAGCGCGCCGAGCGCGGCGACGTGTTGTTCGGGACGATGGAGAGCTGGCTGATCTGGAACCTGACCGGCGGCCCTGCGCGAGACGGGCAGCCAGGCGGCGTGCACGTCACCGACGTGACGAATGCCAGCCGCACGATGCTGATGAACATGCGCACCCTGGAATGGGACCCGGTGCTGCTGGACTTCTTCGGCGTGCCGGCGGCGATGCTGCCGGAGATCCGCTCGTCGGTGGAGACGTACGGCCACGGGCGCGGCGCGCTGGCCGGTGTGCCGATCGCCGCCGCGCTCGGTGATCAACAGTCCGCGCTGTTCGGCCAGACCGGCTTCTGGCCCGGCGACGCCAAATGCACGTTCGGTACCGGCAGCTTCCTGCTGCAGAACACCGGCGAGCACATAGCGGGATCCACCAACGGCATGCTGTCCACCGTCGCGTACCGGCTGCCCGGCGAGTCCGCCGTCTACGCGCTCGAGGGCTCGATCGCCGTCACCGGCTCGCTGGTGCAGTGGTTCCGCGACAGCCTGGGGATGGTGCAGACCGCGGCGGAGATCGAGACCCTGGCGCGCAGCGTCGACGACAACGGCGGGTGCTACGTGGTGCCCGCGTTCTCCGGCCTGTTCGCGCCGCACTGGCGCCCGGACGCGCGGGGCATCATCGCCGGGCTCACCGCGTACATCACCAAGGGGCACCTGGCACGTGCGGTTCTGGAAGCGACGGGATGGCAGGTGCGCGAGGTCATCGACGCGATGAACGCTGCCACCGGTCTGCCGCTGCGCTCGCTGAGCGTCGACGGCGGGATGACCTCGAACAACCTGCTGATGCAGATGGTCGCCGACGTGCTGGACGTGCCCGTCGTCCGGCCGATGGTCACCGAGACGGTGTCGTTGGGCGCGGCGTACGCGGCCGGGCTGTCCGTCGGGTTCTGGCCGGACCTGCAGGGGCTGCGCGGCAACTGGCGGCGCGCCGCGCAGTGGCTGCCGGCCATGGACGCGGCCGACCGCGACGAGCAGTACGCCAACTGGCAGCACGCGGTGGAGCTGAGCTTCAACTGGATCCGGCCCGGCCATGCCGCGCCGCCTTCGGGTGAGGTGGTCTAGGCCGTTACTCGGCGAGATCGTGCTCGGGCAGCTCGCCCAGCGAGCCGAACGCCGACAGGTACGGCCCGATGTCACCGCGTTCGGTCCAGGCGCGCAGCTGGTGTTCCGAACGGCGGGTCATCAGCGCGCGGGTGAGATCGAAGTCCGACGCCCGCAGCACGGTCGCCGCGCCGGCGAGCTCGCCGCGTGACACCCACGTCCACTGGTCCCCGACGAGCGCGATCGGCGCCAGGTCGGTGACCCCGTCGCCGAACCCGGTCACCATCCGCTCGCGCAGCGCGTGCAGGCCGTCGGTGTCCTTCGCGCCGGGTACGCCCAGCGCGCCGCGAAGGTCCTGCTCGTGCACCAGCACGTCACCCATCGGCCGGCCGTCGTTCGCGGCCATCCACTGCCGCAGCGGTTCGGCGATGTCGCGCCACTCGTCGAGCAGCGTGGCGATGTCGTGATCGGCGCGCGAGTCGACCTGCTGCTGCGTCCACTGCGAGTTGTGGTCCGGCGGCTGGTTGTCGGCCACGATGTCCACGTCGAGCCCGATCATGTGCGCGAGCAGCTCCCGCACCGTCCAGGCCGGCGTCGCGGGGACGTGCATCGCGGCCTGCTCGGCGGAGATGTCCTGGACGAGCGCGATGACGCGCGCCTGCGCCTGCGTCCACTCTTCGATCGGGTCCATCTGCTCAGCCAAGCACCGCGGCGGCGTCAGCCGGACGGCGGGGCGGGCGTCGGCCGGTACCGCACGTTCCAGCGGGTGAAGGCCCGCACCATCCAGATCAGCGGTGGCAGCCGCATGGCGAGATCGGCGGGCAGCTCGGCCATCGGCGCCCACACCCACAACAGCAGCGCGACGATGGCCGGAAGTTTCATGATGTGCGCGACGAACCGCGCCCGGGCGGGGTCGCGCAGCAGCGTCAGCAGGCACGGCACCACGGTGCTCAACGCGGCGCAGGCCAGCAGCAACTGCACCTGCGCCAGCATGTTGCGCAGCGCCGGGTGGGCGTCGAAGGTGGCGCCCGGGATCAGGCCCAGGATCACCGCCTCGGTGACGAACGCGCCGACCAGCCAGTTGCCCAGCCGCGCCTGGGTGCGGCGCAGCGGCCGGTCCGGCACGTACGAGGGCAGCATGGTCGGCGGGTGTTCGGCGAGCATCAGCGCGCGGTCGCGGTAGACGGCCACACCGGGATACCGGGCTGCCACGCTGGCTACGAGCGACGCAGGCACCCGCCGCGACAGCCATACGGCGTCGATCCGGGCGAACTGCGCGCGGACGCCCCGGGTGCCCGGGGTCACGCGTCCCCAGCACGACACGACGGCGACGACGTCGCGGGAGCGCTGCTGGTCGCGCAGGGCCGTGAGCGAGCCGTAGGCCCAGAACCCGCACATGCAACCCGGGGCACCGGCCACCTCGTGCGCGGTGCAGTGCGCCTCGTTCGGGCCGTCCTGCCAAGCGCGGTCGGCGGCGAACACCGGCCACAGCGAACCGCCGGCACGCAGGTCGAAGGTGCGCAGTGCCGCGATCTCGCCGACCAGCAGGTCGGGGCCGTCGAAGTCCGCTCTCACGCCGGGGCCGGCTCCTTCGCCGGGGCCGGCGTGCGTTGCGGCGCAGGCGGCGCAGGCGGCGCAGGCGGCGCAGCGGGCTGGGCCGGGGCGCGTCCGGGAGTGGCGGGCCGGTGCGCCGGCAGGACCTCGATCTCGGGCTGCTCCTCGCCGATGTTGCCCATGCCCACCTCCGCGCGTGTGCTGCCTGCCGTTTCGAAGTTACGCCCCGGTCGCGTGGTTCGGCAGGCTGCGGGCAGGCGTTGCCGGCACACCGGCGTGCCGACCGCGCCGGCGCCACGCGACGAGCGCCGACGCGAGGTAGAGCAGGGTCGCGACGGCCATGATGGCGAAGCTGGGCGGCAGTCGCGGCGCCGCGTACGCGACGGCGACGCCGACCCACAGCGCGCCGACCGACAGGGCACCGGACAGCGCCAGCGCCGCGCCACGGCCGGTCGGTCAGCCGTTGCGCGGCGGCGGGCGGGGCGGCGAGCAGGCCGAACAGCAGCAGCGCGCCGACGGCCTGGCTGGCCTCCGCCGCGGCCACGCCGACGAGGGCGAGGAACAGCGGCCCGAGCAGGCGGGCCGGCACGCCGCGCGCGGCGGCCACCGCCGGGTCGAGGCTGGCGAACAGCAGCGGCCGGGCGATCGCGAGCAGGACCGCGACGCCGCCGAGCGCGATCCACGCCGCGGTGCGGGCGTCCGCCCCGCTGATGCCGAAGATCGAGCCGAACAGCACGGTGACGTTCGCCGTGCCGTTGCCGGCCGCGCGCCGTGGGTCGTGTAGACGGCGAGGAAGAACACGCCCAGGCCGAGGATCCAGGCGAAGTCGGTGCCGATGACGACGTCGTCGGCGGCGCCCCGGCCGCCCAGCAGGCCGAGCACCAGCCCGACGGCGACGGTCGCGCGCGAACAGCCCGAACCGCAGGTCGACGCCGGCGGCCAGCGCGGCCAGCGCGCCCGCGTAGGCGACGTGCGACAGCGCGTCGCCGGCGAACACCTGGCCGCGCAGCACGACGAAGTAACCCGACCAGCCCGGACAGCACGCGCGATCGGCGGTGCCGGCGAGCAGCGCGTGCTGGATGAACGGCGTCGACGAGCATGTGGGCGAGCCCGACGAACGGGTCGGCGTTCACGGCGACGCCGCCAGCAGCCGGCCGTCGTCAGCGGCGCCGGCGGCGTGCAGCCGGCGGCGGCCGAGCGCGTCGCTGCCGGCCCGGTACGCCGCGGCAAGGACGAACAGGCCGAACGCGAACGTCGTCACCCAGAAGCCGATCGGGTACGGCGAGAAGAAGGCGACGCCCTCGCCGACCCAGGTGACCAGCACGGCGAAGCCGACGGACAGCGCCAGCCCCACGCCGGGTCGCGCGGTGAGCCGGGCGGCGGTCGCGGCGGGTGCGACGAGCAGCGCGAACACCAGCAGGCTGCCGGTGACCTGGCTGGTGCCGGCGGCGGCGACGCCGAGCAGCACCAGGAACGCCGCGCCGAGCAGGCGCACCGGCAACCCGCGGGCGCGGGCGACATCCGGGTCGATGCTGGCGAACAGCAGCGGCCGGCCGAGGAGCGCGAGCACCGCCAGGCACAGCACGCCGGCCACCAGCAAGGTGAGCACCTGGTCGTCGGTGACGCCGATGATCGTGCCGAACAGCAGGCTGTTCAGGCCGGTGAGGAAGCCGTGGTACAGGCTGACGAACAGGAAGCCGCAGGCCAGCGCGAACGCCTGCACGGTGCCGACCGCCGCCGATTCGCCGCCGCCCCGCCGGCTCCGCTGCCGCCACCCGCGCGGCCGGCGCCGGGCAGCGCGGCGATGACCAGCGCGCCGGCGACGCAGAACCCGAAGTAGCCGAACGGCGTGCGCGAGCCCGAGGTAGGTCGCCCCGGCGGCGCCGGGGAAGCCGACCACCGCCAGCGTGTGGCCGGCGAACGCCTGCCGGCGCAGCACCATGAAGTAGCCGATGGCGCCCGCGACCACGGCGACGATCGTGCCGGCGCGCAGCGCGTTGAGCATGAAGTGGAAGGCCAGCAGCTGCCGGGCGTCGTCGACGACGTTCCAGCCGAGCCCGCTCATGGGTGCTGGTGCTGCGGCCGACGCGTCGGGCTGGCCGACGACGACCAGCCGGCCGGTGCGGTCGCGTCAGGACGTCGATCGGCGTGCCGTAGAGCATCGTCAGCGTGTCGGCGTCGATGACCTCGGCCGGCGGCCCCATCACCGCGCCGCCGTGCGCGAGGTAGATGACCTGGTCGAGGTAGGGCAGGATCGGGTTCACGTCGTGCGCGACGAGCAGCACGGCGACGTGCTGCGCTCGGCGCGACGTCGCGGATCAGCGCGCTGACCGGCGGCCTGGTTGGTGACGTCGAGGCTGTCGAGCGGCTCGTCCAGCACCAGCAGGTCCGGGCGGCGGACGAGCGCCTGCGCGATGAGCAGCCGTTGCTGCTCGCCGCCGGAGCACTGGCCGATCGGGCGCCGGGCGTAGTCCTCGGCGCCGACGAGGTCGATCACCTCGTCGACCCGGCGCGGCCGCGGCGCGACCGCGCGAGCCGGGCAGCCAGCCGGGCAGCGGCACGCCCCACCGGTCGCCGTCCCAGCCCAGCCGCACGACGTCGACGCCGCGCATCCGCGTCGACGGATCGAACGCGCGGCGCTGCGGCAGGTAGCCGATGCGCGGTTGCGCTGCCCCGGCCGCGCGCCGAGCACCCGCGCCTCGCCGGCGATCAGCGGCACGCAGGCCGAGGATCGCCTTGAGCAGCGTCGACTTGCCGACGCCGTTCGGGCCCGAGGACGGCGACGAACTCCCCGGCGCGCACGGTCAGGTCGACGTCGGACCAGACCCTGCGGCCGCCGACCGCCGCGGCCAACCCGCGCAGTTCGACCACGGGCGCGTCCGGGCCGGCCGCCGGTCGCCCGGCGGCACGGCCGGGTCCGCCTGCGCGTCGTCCGCGCGCACCGTGCCGCTCATCGGCCGGTGGCCCGGGGCAGCGCGGCGGCGAGCGCGCGCAGCTGCGCCGACCTGCCAGTGCTGGAACGTGGCGCCCGCCGGCGACAGCGGTCTCGGTCACGCGCCGTCACCGGGATGCCCGCCGCCCTGGCGGCGCCGCGACCTGGGCGGCGACGTCCGGGGTCGCGTTCTGGCTGTTGTAGACGTACACCTTGATCTGCTTCTCGCGCGATCTGCGCGTCGATGGTGTCTTGTCGGCGGCCGACGGGTCGGTGCCCTCGCTGATCGCCCGCAGGAAGCTCGGCGGCGTGAGCAGCGTCAGCCCGAGCGCCTGGGCCAGCGGCGCGAAGATCGCCTCGCTGGCGCCGACCGCGGTGCCGGCGTACTGCCGGCTGATCTGGGCGATCAGCGCGTGGTAGGTGGCCAGGCCGGTGGCGCCGAACGGCGGCGCGCCGGGCGTCGAAGTAGCGCGGCGTCGCCCGGGTCGCAGCTTGCTTCAGCTCGTGCGGTGACGGCGTCCGCCACGGTGTCGACGTCGGCGGGTGAGTACCAGCGGTGCGGGTTGCCGCCGTCGGGCACGTGCGACGCAGCGCGCCGACGTCGATCACGCGCCGGTCGGGCATCCGGGCTGGCGGCCAGCGACTTGGCCGCCCACGAGTCGTAGCCGATGCCGTTCTCGACGAACAGCCGGGACTCGGCGATCACCGCGGCCGTCGTGCGGGGTCGGCTCGTAGTCGTGCGGGTCGGTGTCCGGGTTGGTGATGATCGACGTCGTCGTGCACGTGCGTGCCGCCGAGCTGGGCCACGATGCTGCCCCAGGCGTCGATGCTGGCCGCCACCGGGATGACGACGCCCGACCGGCCGTGCGGCAGGTCGTAGGCGCCGGCGCCGGCCGTGCTGCAGGCCGCGAGGACGCCTGTGAGCACGAGGCTGCCCGCGACCGTGCGACCACCGCGGACCACCAGCATCACCCTGTCCCGACACGCCCCGGCACCGCGCCGGTCCGTCCAGCTAACCATAACGACAACGGTTGTCAATATCATGAGAGGGCATGGCGACCCGGGTCGCGACGGGTTAGCTTCGCGGGGTGCGCAACGAGACGGACGGCGCGGGCGCGCTGCCCGATGACGGATCGGGCCGGTCGACGCCGGCATCCGGGCGCCAGCGCAACACCCGCCAGGCCGAGGCGATCGAGGCCGCGCTCGCCGAGGCGGACGGTTTCCGCACCGCACACGACCTGTTCGCGCAGATCCGTGCGGGCGGCCAGCGCATCGGGCTGACCACCGTGTACCGGCATCTGTCCCTGCTGGCCGACACCGACCGCGCCGACGTCGTGCACAACGCCGAGGGCGAGGCGCAGTACCGGCTGTGCGGGCCGCGCGACTCCCCAGACCCGGCCGAGCACCACCATCACATCGTCTGCCGGCAGTGCGGGCGCAGCGTGGAGGTGTCCGGGCCCGAGGTCGAGTCCTGGGCGGACCGCGTCGCCGCCGAGGCGGGCTTCAGCGACATCACGCACACCGTCGAGCTGTTCGGCCTGTGCCCGCAACACGCGCGCCGCTGAGGAGTTACACCGGCCAGTCGACCTCGGTCACGCCGGCGCCCGCGACGTCGACAGTCAGCGCGACGGGGCCGTCCGGACGCACGTAGAGGTCGTAGCGCCCGGCCAGCACCGCCCCGAACACGAGCGACGGGATCCGCCGCCCGTCCGGCAGGGGTCGGACGACGACCGCCACGTGCGGCGTCGGCGCGCCCGGCTCGCCGACCACGGCGGGACTCAGGCCTGCGGCCGGACTCCGCTGGAGATGGCCGACGCCGTGCGCGTCCCGGTGGCCGCCGTCGGGCCCGTGGGCATGGGTCGTGCCGTCGGCATGAGCATGCAGGTGCTCCACGCGAGACGTGCCGCTGGGCACGATCTCCACCTCCACGCCCGCGAGCGCGGGCGGCATCGTCACGATGAGCGCGCCGACATCGCCGCCGATGTCGAGCACGACGGCCGACGAACCGGCGTACGGGTTCTCCACCGGCATCGGCTCGACGGCCTCGTTCACGATGCGGCCGGCACAGGCGGCTTCGTGCCGTAGCCGCTGGCCGGTGTCGCCAGGTACGGGAAATGGTCGAGCAGCGGCAGGTTCGAGTTGTGCGTCCCGTCGCGAAGCGCGTCTCCCTTGAGGATGTCGTCGACCTGGTAGCTCGGATCGACGAGCGGGATGGTCAGACCTGCAACGGCGCGCAGCTCGATCGTGGTGACGTCGTCGACGACGCGCCGGCCGTTGGGGAACCCGGCGTTGTCCCCTGCCACCACGCCCAGGTTGTTCTCCTTGCCGGGCCGGGTCGGCGGCACCGCCAGGTTGAGCCGGAGCATGTCGGCCTTGGTCGGCCCCGTGTAGGTGGTCAGCTTGCCGCCGAGCACGGCTGCCGGAATGCCCGTCAACAGAATTGCGTCGAGGTCCGCGCGCGGCTTCTTCGACCTGTTGAACGCTGCGAGTCTGGGGAAGGCACCCGGGTACAGCACCGGCAGCAGCCCGGCGAGCTCGGGGTGGTCGACGTACTTCGCGAACTCGGCATCGCCGTTCGGCTGCCGACCGTTCCACTTGTCCTTCACCGACATCGGATTGATGACCTCGTTGACGAGCGGATTGCCCAGCCGGGAAACCTGCACATCGCCTCCGTAGCCGCGGTAGCAGTGTCGCTCGGAGTCGAAGAACCGGCCACGGCTGCGGTGCGTGCTCGCCCACACTCCGACGACCGAGTGCGGCGACGCCGGGTCCGCCGGCCGTTTCCCGCCCTTCGCCAGTTCGGTGATCGGCACCTGCAGCGCGATGGTGTGGACGTTCAGCCCCTGCAGCCCGTTCATGCCGTCCATGGCGGTGAGCGGGATCTCGTGCGCCTCGTTGAGCGGACGCAGTCCGGCGAGGTCGAACACGCTGCCGAGATCGACGAAGAAGGCATCCGAGCGTTGTCCGGCGAACACCCTGCGCCCTTCGCCGAGCGAGTGCACTGCGGCAGATTCGAAGGTCTTCGCGTAGCTGGGGGTGCTGCGGTCGCCGACGTTGCACGGGGGCACGAGCAACCCTCGGCCCAGCGTCGTCGACCTCTCGCGGCCGTTGCCCGAACGCTCGACCTTCTCGACCTGGTAGTACTGCGGCCGGTTCCAGTTCTTGTCGGCGATGCCCGTGATCGGCCCGACGTTGTACAGGAACGTGTCGGGATTGCGGATGATCGTCGTGAACCGGAAGTTGTAGCTGATGTCCGCGTGCGCAGTCCCGCGGTTGGAGACGTTGATCGTGTAGAGCACGTCGTCGGCGAACTCGCTGAAATTCGGCCCGCCGTAGGGCAACTCGAACGGGTTGAAGTTGGCGATCAGGTTGACCTTCGACGGCGAGATGGGGTCGACGAAGGCGTAGACGTCGGTGTTGTCGGCGGACGGATCCTTGGAGATCTCCGGTGCTTCGCGGTGTGAGGACATGCTGCGACCTTTCGAGGTGAGCGCGGAGTGGATCAGGCCGAGGCGGGCGGGTTGTCGTGCAACGCGTGGGCGAGCTTGGCCACCAGGTCGTGATCGGTGACGCTCACTTCGTGACCTTCGACCATCACCGACACCTCGCCGGTGTGCACGTCCTGGACGTAGGCGATGAGGGGACCGCCGGCGCCGTCGGGCAGCTGTACCCCCTTCTTCGCGTCGGGCTCGGACCGACCGTGTCGGGTTGCGACGGCCGGAACGACGGAGATCACCCCGGCCGCGGCCGCCCCGGTGCCGGCGGCCTTCAAAAAGCCTCGGCGGCTCGAATCGGACATCATTTCCTCCTGGACGTAGCGCGGATCGACAAACCCGGAACGCGGAGGCGCGAGGGCGCTGGGCGCCCACATCCCCGTGTCGAGGCATTCGGTGGCCTCGCAAGCCGTTCGTGACCGGGGTCACAACGGTTTCGTTCAGGGGCCGGTTGTGCACGCATTGACGATGTGCTGCGCCGGATGTCCTGGAAGCGACGGCTTTGCCCGCGAAGGTGATACGCGATCCGACACGAGCGGACCGCGGTAACGTCAGAAGCTGTGCCGCCCGATCTTGCGTTGCCGCCGCGGATCGACATCCGCGAGGTCGGCATGCGTGACGGGCTGCAGCTCGAGGCGCCGATTCCGCTCGACGCGAAGCTGCGGATGCTCGACGCGATCGTCGCCACCGGCGTCCGACGCGTCGAGGTCACCAGCTTCGTCTCGCCGAAGGCCGTTCCGGCGCTCGCCGACGCCGACGCGGTGGCGGCCGAACTCGGCCGCTGGGAGGGCGTGCACTTCTCGGCGCTCGTCGCCAACACCCGCGGCGCCGTGCGTGCGGTGGACGCCGGCGTCGCCGACCTGGAGTACGTCGTGTCCGCCGCCGACTCGCACAGCCTGGCCAACGCCGGGCGACCCACCGCCGACGCCGCGGCGGCGATCGCCGACATCGCGACCATCGCGCACGACGCCGGGGGCTCGCTCGAGGTGATCGTCGCGACGGCGTGGGACTGCCCGTTCGACGGCCCGACAGATCCCGAGCGCACCCTCGAGGTCGTGCGCGCCGCCGTCGCGCAGGGCGCCGACCAGCTGTGCCTCGGTGACACGATCGGCACGGTGACGCCACGCCGCACCGTCGCCCTGCTGGACGCGGTGCGCGCCGCCGCCTCGGGGCGCGACGTCGGCGTCCACTTCCACGACACCCGCGGTACCGGGCAGGCGAACGCGCTGGCCGCAATCACCCACGGGGTGACGCAGCTGGACGCGAGTGTCGGCGGGTTGGGCGGCTGCCCGTTCGCGCCGGGCGCCAGCGGCAACATCGCCACCGAGGAGCTCGTCTACTGGAGCACCGACAGCGGGATCGAGTCCGGCCTGGACCTCGACGCCGTGGTCGAGGCCGCGCGGGTCGCGGCGCGCGAGGTCGGCCACGAGCTGCCGAGCTCGCTGCTGCGGGCCGGCGGCGCCCCGGTGCCGCTCGGGCCCTACCACCGTCGCTGACCGCCGCCCGTTGAGTGGTCACCTAGTCACTGAGTGGTCGCTCCGCGGTGACCACTCGGCGCGGAAGTGACCACTCGACGGAGGGACGGACGTAGGGGCGGTGTGGCGTTCAGCGGCCGAACGGGCGCAACTGGTATTGGCCGCGGGTGCGCGCGACGACGGTGCCGTCGTCGCCGACCACCTCGGCCTCGAGCACGAACGGCACCTTCGCCCCGGTGGCCGCCTCGGCGCGCAGCCGGGCGATGTCGGCGTCGGCCAGCCGGGCCGTCGCCGTCAGCGGGCCGGTGCCCGGTGCCAGGAAGTCGATCGCCATGCTCGTGACCAGCGGGTAGTGCGTCGTGGTGTCGAACGTCGACCAGTGCATCGCGCCGCCCAGCACCTCGGCGACGGTGAACGTGACACCGGCGTAGATCACCCCGAAGTGGTTGCCGTTGCCGTCCAGCGGGACGCTCGCCCGCACCAGTCCCGGCCGCAGCTCGACGAACGTCACGCCCATCTGATGGGCCCGCGGGATCAGCTGCTCGAGCATCGCATTCATCGCGACGACCGGGTCGGGGCTCTCACTCACCGGCGGATGCTATCCGTCGCGTTGCGGCCACGCGGCGCGGCAGAGCAGACTTCGGGCACCCGCCGAACCCGCTTGGAGCGACCCTCGACGATGAGCAGCCTGCGCGCCACCTTCCTGTCCCTGCTCGGCGCCGCTGCCGCGCTCACCACGGCCTGCCTTCCCGTTGTCGCGGGCGCGGGCGGTGCGGCGGCCCGGCCGGTGGCGGTGCGGGCCGGTGCCCCCGCGCCCGGCTCCGCGTACGTCGCGCTCGGTGACTCCTACGCCGCGGGCTACGGCATCGGCACGTCCACCGGCAAGCCGGTGGCCGGCTGCGCGCAGTCGACGCAGGACTACCCGCACCAGATCGCGGCGACGCTGAAGCTGAAGCTCACCGACGTCAGTTGCTCCGGCGCGGTGACCGCGGACATCGACCAGGGCCGTCAGGACACCGGCAACGGCGGCGGCACCGCGCCGCGGCAGGACACGGCGCTGACCAGGAGCACCAAGCTCGTCACGGTGACGATCGGCGGCAACGACCTCGGCTTCTCCTCGATCGCGGAGTACTGCCTGGCGGCCCTGCCCACAGGGCCGGTCGCCGGTGGCAGCGACGAACTGCAAGGCGCATTACTTCCCGTCGGGGGGCACCGACTCGCTGGCCGCAAAGGTGCGCAGCACCGTGGTGCCGCACGTCGCGCGGGTGCTCGCCGACATCGCGAAGAAGGCGCCGAACGCCGCCGTCTACTTCGTCGACTACCCGGCGATCAGCACGACCCGGGCCGCTAGCCCGGACCGGTCGACCTACCCCGACTCCTGCTTCTCGCCGCCAGTCCCGGGCACGAACAGCTTCCCGTTCACCGCCGTCGACATCCCTTACCTGCAGCAGGTGCAGCAGTACCTGAACACCGAACTGAAGAAGCTGGTCGTCAAGTCCGGCGACCACTTCGTCGAGTCGTACCCGCAGAGCCTGCCGCACAGTGCCTGCGCCGGCACCGCCGATCCGTGGATGAACGGCATCACGCTGGGGCCGACGGGGTCGGGCACGGGCACCAGCGCGGGCGCCGAGCCCGGCAGCCTGCACCCGAACCGCGAGGGGGCAGACCACCTGGCTGCCGAGGCGCTCGCCGCGATCGGCACCTACGTGACGCCGCGGTCGTCGTCCGCGTCGTCCGCGGCGTCGGGCCGCACCCACCACGGCTCGGCTGCCGACTCGCCGGTGGCGGCCGGCGCCACGCCGCTCGCCGACAGCGGGCCGGCGAACGCGTTACCGCTCACCGCGCTGGGCGCCCTGCTCGTGCTGAGCGGCGCGGTGCTGCTGTACGGCCTGCGGTTCGGACTCCGGCTCGCCGGCCACGGCCGATGACGGGAAGCGCCGCGCACCCGATCGCGGTGATCGGCGAGACGCTCATCGATCTCGTCGAGGCCGGTGACGACGAACCGCGCCTCGCCCGGCCCGGCGGCAGCCCCTACAACGTCGCCGTGGGGCTCGCCCGCCTCGGGCAGCCGACGGCGTTCGTCGGCCGGTTCTCGCACGACCCGCTCGGCACCGTCCTGCGCAACCACGCCCTGCGCTCGGACGTCGATCTGTCGTTGTCCGTGACCGCGCACGAACCGTCGACGATCGCCCTCGTACAGCTGGCACCCGACGGCAGCGCCGACTACGAGTTCGGGGTCGACGGCACCGCGGACTTCCGGTGGACGGCGGCCGAGCTGGCGGCGGTGCCGACCGACGTGGCAGGCGTCCACTTCGGCTCACTGGCGTCCTGGCTCGCGCCGGGCGACGCGGCGATCGCGGCGCGGGTGGCGACCCTGCGCGCTGCCGGCGTCGCGGTCAGCTACGACCCGAACGTGCGCCCGCACCTGCAGCCCGACCGCGCGGCGGCCCGCGCCCGGGTCGAGGCCGCGGTGGGTGTGGCCCACCTGGTGAAGACCAGCGACGAGGATCTGGCCTACCTCTACCCGGGCGAACCCGTGGACAGCGTGGCCCGGCAATGGCTGGCGGCGCCGGACGGGCCGTCGGTGGTGGTGGTGACCCGCGGCGCCGCCGGGGTGGGTGCGGTGACGTCACGCGGCGTGCTCGACCGCCGGCCGGTGCCGTGCGACGTCGTCGACACCGTCGGCGCCGGCGACGCCTTCACGGCCGGCCTGCTGGACGCGCTCGCCGCCCGCCGGTCGTTGACCCCGGACGCGTTGGCCGGCTTGGGTGACGACCCCGAGACGCTGGCCGAGGTGCTGGACCACGCCGGGACGGTCGCCGCGATCACCTGCTCGCGCGCCGGGGCGAACCCCCCGCGGCGCCACGAACTGCGGGACGCCGCGGTGCGGTGACTGCGCTCAGCTGCCGCCGATCGCGCTCTTGACGCAACTGGTCACATCGACCTTGGCCGCGCCCTTGTTGCCCTTGACCTGGTCGATCGTCTTCTTGCCGTGCACGTAGTCGTCGAGGTCGCCGCCGTTGGCGTCCTTCTTCAACGTCTTCGCGATGCACGAGACGACCTTGTCGAACTTCGCGGCACCGACCTGGGTCTTGATGCTGGCGATCTCGGATTCCTTGCTGAGCTTGTTCTCGACCTGCTGCTGGCTGACGCTGGCACCGCCGGTGCTGCTGCCGCAGGCGGTGAGCACCAGCGCACTGCCCGCGAGCACGGAGGCAGCCAGGTTGCGCACGGTTCGGGCTGTGTTCACAGTTCCTCGTTTCACCGGTCTGGAGGTCCACAGCTGACGCTGAACGCTCACTGGTATCGCACTCACGTGACGGAAAGCCGAAATCTAGCTGGTCTTCGGGTTACCGGCACGGCGGACGGCTCCGTGGCGCCCGGTCGGCTCGGGGCGTTCAGCCCGGCGGGGAAGGCGGCGGCGGGGCCGCGGTGGCCGCGCGTTCGCGCTCGCGCCGGCGGTGCGCGGAGTCGAGCAGCGCGCCGACGAGCAGCCCTGCACTGATCAGCGGGATGAAGACGAACAGCAGGTAGCTGCGGGGCTGCGCGCCCACCACCAGCAGCACCGCGGCGTACAGCACGAACGGCACCAGGGCGGCCGCGGCGCACCGCAGGCGCAACTGAGGCTGTGCGCGCAACAGCGCGAGGTCGGCGGCGGTCGAATGGCCGCCCGGGCCGCGCTTGCTCGCCGGGCGCTCGTCCTGGGCGTGCCGGCCCTGCGGGACGTCGTCGGGCAGCAGGGTGTCGATCGCGGCGGCGTCGTCGACGGCCGCGCCGACGGTGGAATCCCCGTCGTCCGGTGCCGAGTGCCTGCCCATCGGACCAGTCTGGCAAAGAGTTGCTGTCGCGCCCTCAGCGTCACGGCGTGGCGTTTAGACTGCTGCGCATCCCGCGGTCGGGGTAAGGGAGTCAACGTGAGCGTGCGCCCGCCCCGTCGTCGGTTGACCGTCGCTCTGGTGCTGGCCCTCGGACTGGTGCTCACCGGGTGCGCCGTCGTCGTCGACGGCACGCCGCACACCGGCGATGCGGGCAACGCGCACCTGCAGGTCAAGGGCACCAACGGCGGGGCCTTCGACCAGACCGTGCAGAACGCGCTCAGCGACATCGAATCGTTCTGGAAGCACCACCTACCCGAAGGTCTCCGGCGGCAAGACGCTGACCCCGCTCAAGGGCGGCCTGTACTCCGTCGACGGGCTGCAGGTCGCCGAGACCGGTCAACTGTCCGGTCCGATCAAGGACAACGCCTGCGCGCAGAAGGACACCGCCTTCGTCGTCGACAACGGCGCGTTCTGCACCCTCGACGACTCGATCGCCTGGGACCGCGCGCCCACCCACCTGTTCGCGCAGCTGGCCGCCGCAGTACGGCGACCGCTGATGGTCGCGCTGATCTTCGCTCACGAGTTCGGCCACGCGATCAGCTACCGGCTGGGCATCTTCGACACCGCGACCTGCCGACGATCGACACCGAGTCGCAGGCCGACTGCGCCGCCGGCGCCTGGGCCGCATCGGCGCTCAAGGGCGAGGACCCGCACTTTCGCGACGTCGACGGCCGCCAAGCTCGACGACGCCCTGGAAGGCTTCCTCAACGGCCGCGACTCGACCCCGAACACCCCGACGACGTCTCGCACGGCAACGGCTTCGACCGGCTGTCGGCCTCGCCGACGGCATCGACAAGGGCGCGTCGTACTGCTTCTCGTCGGGCTACTTCGCCTCCCGCACGTTCACCGAGCGGCCGTACACCAGCGCGCAGGACGACTGCCGACACGGGCGGCAACGAACCGTTCGCCGACGTCGTCACGCCGACGAACAACGCACTCGTCACCGACCTGAACCGGTTCTGGACAGCGGCCGCGAAGACGATCGGCAAGACGTTCCAGCCGGTGAAGATCGCCGAGGCCGACCACCCGAAGTGCGGATCCGATCCGTCGAGCGAGTTCGGCTACTGCCCGGACGACAACACCGTCTACTTCAACCGCGCGTTCGCGCAGACGCGTCTACTACAGTCTGCCCGGACGTCGACGCGCGACAGGGCGACCGGCAACGTCACGCTGCTGTCGAACCAGCCGGCCGACTTCGCCCTCGGCGTGCATGTTCGCGATCGGCTGGGGCATGGCCGTGCGGCACCAGCTGTTCGACCGTTCGCAGACCGACAAGGCCGCGCTCGTGGCCGCGGTCTGTTACACCGGCGCCTACGCGAAGGACATCAACGTGCCCGCGAGCACGCCGGCCACGACTTCACGCTCTCGCCCGCCGACCTGGACGAAGCGACGTCGGCGATGCTCGACCAGGTGGGCAAGCCGAACGCGTACGGCGCCCGCGGCACCAGCGGGCTCGACCGCATCCAGGCGTTCGTCAAGGGCTACAAGGGCGGGCTGTCGGTCTGCTGACGTGCGGCGTCGGGCCAGCCGGCGGTGCGCCCGGCCACAACGGGCACCGCCAGTGGGCGGCCGGTGGACAGCGCCTCGCGCACGGCCGCGAGCAGGGCCGCGCAGCTGCGCTCGATCTGCGCCAGCACGTCGGTGAACCCGGCTGACGCCGCCGTAGTAGGGGTCGCCGACGTCCGGCGTCTCGTCCGCGGCCAACTGCGGGTCGAACGGCCCGCAGCAACACGATCTTGCGCCCGGTCGGCGTCGACGTCGGCGGTCTCGGCGGCCAGCCACCACAGCGCGTGCTGGTGCCCGGAGTCCAGCGCGACGACGAGATCGCGGTCGGCGAAGTCGGCGGCGCCGAACTGCCGGGCCGCGTGCGCGGGCACGTCGTAGCCGGCGTGCACCATCGTGCGGCGCGAGCGGGCGTCCATGTCGTCGCCGGCGTGCCAGTCCGCCGGTGCCGGCGCTGTCGACCTCCACGACGTGACGCCATGCCGGCCCGACGTCCACCTGACGGTCCAGCGGCCACCTCGGCGGTCGGGCGAGCGGCAGATGTTGCCCGAGCAGACGAAGCAGATCCGGACCGGCGGGCGCAGCACCCGTGCAGTCGTGACAGTCGCCGGAAGCGGCCGGTGACGCGTGAGTACGTTCGCAGGGTGCCCGACCTCGACTCCGCGTTCCTCGCGATGCCGCTGCGCGGGCTCGCCAGCGCCGCCCTGCAGCGTGCGCACGGAGCTCGGCGCCGAGCACGCGGACTTCCGCCTCGAGCGCATCCGCACCGGGCACGCTGCGCCTGCGCGACGCCCGGCTGGACTTCGCCGGCGACGACGAGGACGTCGGCCTGTGCCGTTCGGGTGGTGCACGAGGGCACGTGGGGGTTCGCCGCCGGCATCGCCCGCACCGCGCGACGGCGCGGCGGCGCTGGCCGAGCAGGCCGTCGCCACCGCGCGGGTGAGCCGCGCGCTGCGCGGCCGGCGCGGTCGAGCTCGCGCCCGAGCCGGTCTACGACCGACGTCACCTGGGTGTCGGCCTACGACGTCGACCCGTTCGCGGTGCCCGGAGGCCGAGCGCATCGAGCGGCTGGCCGAACTGTCCGAGCGGCTGCTGGCCGCCGACGGCGTCGACCACGTCGACGCCGCGCTCACGCAGGTGCTGGAGAACAAGTTCTACGCCGACACCGCCGGCACGCATGACCACCCAGCAGCGGGTGCGCATCGAACCCGAGTTCACGGCGGTCCGGGTCGACCGCGGCGGCCGGCTCGTTCGACACGATGCGCACGCTGGCCGCCGCCGGCCGGCGCGCGGCTGGGAGTACCTCACCGGGACCGGCTGGGACTTCGACGCCGAGATCGACCGAGCTGCCCGGGCTGCTCGCCGAGCACGCCAAGGCACCGAGCGTCGAGCCGGGCAGCTACGACCTCGTCATCGATCCGACGAACCTGTGGCTGACGATCCACGAGTCGATCGGGCACGCCACCGAGCTCGACCGCGCGCTCGGCTACGAGGCGGCCTACGCCGGCACCAGCTTCGCCACACCGGACAAGCTGCATACCCTGCGGTACGGCAGCGAGGTGATGAACGTCACCGGCGACCGCACCATCGAGCACGGCCTGGCCACGATCGGCTACGACGACGAGGGCGTGGCCACCCAGCAGCTTCGACATCGTGCGCGACGGCGTGCTCGTCGGCTACCAGCTCAACCGGCACATGGCGCAGGCCAACGCGGAGCTGCTCGGCGTCCTCGGCGCGGCGCGGTCGAACGGGTGCGCGTTCGCCGACTCGCCCGGCGCACATCCCGCTGCAGCGGATGGCCGAACGTGTCGCTGCAGCCGCGCCCCGGACGGCCCGTCGCTCGACGAGCTGATCAGCCGGCGTCGAGCGGGGCATCCTACGTCAAGGGCGACAAGTCCTGGTCGATCGACATGCAGCGGTTCAACTTCCAGTTCACCGGCCAGCAGTTCCACCGCATCGAGAACGGCCGGCTGGTCGGGCAGTTGCGCGACGTCGCGTACCAGGCCACGACGACCGACTTCTGGGGCGTCGATGGTCGGCGGTCGGCGGCCCGCAGACCTACTTCGCTCGGCGGCGCGCTCAACTGCGGCAAGGGCCAGCCCGGCCAGATCGCGCCGGTGTCGCACGGCTGCCCGGCCGCGCTGTTCCGCGGCGTCAACGTCCTGAACACCCGCACGGAGGGTTCGCGACGACGCAGCCGGCGCGCGCAGGAGATCGCCGAGAGCCGCGCTCGCCGCGTCGACCGCCGACGGCTGCGTGGTGATCACCGCCGAGCACAGCGAGACCAACCTGCGGTGGGCGGCGAACGCGTTGACCACCAACGGCCAGATGACCTCCCGCTCGGTCACGGTCATCTCGACGTTCGAGCGCCGCGGCGGGACGAGCGCCGGGGTGGTCACCCGGTCGGTCGCCACGGCTCGACGAGGTCGCCGAGCTGGTCCGTGCCGCGGAGGTCGCGGGCCGCGACGCCGAGCCGGCCGACGACGCCGCGCCGCTCGTCGCGCCGGACGACATCGCGCCCGCGCCGCCGGACGACGGACTGGGGCGCCGACGCGCAGCGCACCGACGTCGCCGTGTTCGACGCCGTCACGCCCGCGCTCGGCCGGCGCGTTCCGCCGCTGGCGCGGCTGAGCGGCCTGGGCCTGTACGGCTTCGCCGAGCACCAGCTGACGAGTTACTTCCTCGCCACGTCCACCGGTGTGCGCCGCCGCTTCGACCAGCCCGACGGCCGCCTCGAGATCAACGGCAAGTCCGGTGACCTGGCGCGTTCGGCGTGGTCGGGACAGCACACGGAGGACTTCGCCGACGTCGACGTCGAGCAGGTGGTCGACGACCTGCGCCGCGCCTGGACTGGGCCGGCACCCGCATCGACCTGCCGCCGGGCCGCTACGAGACCATGCTGCCACCGACGGCCGTCGCCGACCTGATGATCTACGCCTACTGGAACGCCTCGGCCCGCGATGCGGCCGAGGGCCGCAGCGTGTTCGCCTCGTCGAACGGCGGCGGCACGCGCATCGGCGAGCAACTGTCGTCCGCTGCCGCTGAACCTGCGCTCCGACCCCGCCGAGCCGGGTCTGCGGTGCTCGCCGTTCGAGGTCGCGACGTCGTCCGTGGCCGGGGTGCAGTCGGTGTTCGACAACGGCGCGCCGGTGACGCCGGCGGCGTGGATCACCGACGGGACGCTCACCGAGCTGATCCGCACCCGCGCCTGGGCGGCGCGGACCGGCGCGCGTGGCGCGCTTCGCCGCCGGAAACCTGATCATGGACGGTGCGGCGCCGGCGCGTCGCTGGACGAGATGATCGCGTCCACCGACCGCGGGCTGCTGCTGACCTGCCTCTGGTACATCCGTCAGGTCGACCCGCAGAACCTGCTGCTCACCGGCCTGACCCGCGACGGCGTGTACCTCGTCGAGGACGGCCAGGTGCGCGGTGCGGTGAACAACTTCCGGTTCAACGAGTCACCGGTGGACCTGCTCGGGCGCGGTCCGCGAGATCGGCCGCACCGAGCACACGCTCTCGCGCGAGTGGAGCGACGACTTCACCCGCACGGCCATGCCCGCGCTGCGGGTGCCCGACTTCAACATGTCGACGGTCAGTCAGGCCACCTGAGCTCGAACCATCGCCGCCCAGGGGGGCGAATCCACCCAGTTCGGACGATGTTTGTCTCTTGTTAGGTCAGACGGCTCTGCATCGGGCACACTGAGCGGGCCCGTCACCCACGATCACCGAGGTTCGCGCAGATGAGCCCTTCCCGTCACCGCCGCATCGCGCGCCGGTCCACCGTGCTTCTCGCGCTCGGCGCGCTCGGCGTGGCGTCCCTCGCCGCCTCTGTTGCCGGCGCGGCGAGCCCGGCAGGCGCGAGTGCGGCCGGCGTCCGCTACGCGGTCAACCGGCCGGTGTGCGCGGTGCCGAAGAACCCCGACGCGAACCGCTGCCTGGCGTTGCGCCGGGTCACCGTGGCCAAGGGCACGCCGGACTCCTACCGCTACTCCCCGACCGCCAACGGCGCCGGGCCGGGCGGCGGGATCACGCCCGCGCAACTCGCCGACGCCTACGGCTACAACGCGAACGCCCACCGCAGCAATCAGACCGTCGGCATCGTCGACTGGTACGACGACCCGGCCGTGCTGGCCGATCTCGACCACTTCGACAGCCACTACCACCTCAAGCGCGAGACGAAGACGTCGTTCCGCAAGGTCAACCAACGCGGTCGCACCTCGCCGCTGCCGAGCCGCGACCGCGAGTCGTCCGGGGAGATCGCCCTGGACGTCGAGGCGGTCCGCGGGGTCTGCCATACCTGCCGCATCCTGCTCGTCGAGGCCAACGGCCCGAGCGACGCGCAGACCGCCGCCGCGGTGAACACCGCCGCCCGCCTGCACGCGACGGAGATCAGCAACTCCTACGGGGGCGCCGAGCGCTCGACCAGCGCCGGCGTCCGCAACGCCTACTACCACCCCGGCGTCGTCGTCACCGCGTCCTCGGGCGACGACGGCTGGTACGACTTCGACTGGCTCAATGCGGGTTATCGGTCCGCGAACCGGCCGCTCTTCCCCGCGTCGAGCCCCGACGTGGTCGCCGTCGGCGGCACGTCGCTGACGCTGAGCGGGAACCGGCGCGCCACCGAGACCGTGTGGAACGGCAACGGGCCCTCCGACGTGACCGGGGTGTCGCGCGGGGAGCCCGAGGGCGCCTCCGGCGGCGGCTGCAGCAGCCTTTACGGAGCACCTGCCTGGCAACGCGCCTACCCCGGCTACGCGGCGTTCGGGTTGCCACGGCAAGCGTGCCGTCGCTGATATCGCCGCCGTGGCCGACCCGCGCACCGGCTACGCCGTCTACGACACCTACGGCTCCGGCGGGTGGGTCGTCGACGGTGGCACGTCGCTGTCGGCCCCGGTCGTCGCAGCGATGTACGCGCTGGCCGGCGGCGCCGGCGGCTCGGTCTACCCGGCCGCGTCGCTGTACGTCAACGGCACGCACCGCGCATCGTCGCTGTTCGACGTGACCAGCGGTGGCAACGGCTTCTGCGGCGGGGCGGCCACCGCCGCGTGCTCGACCGCGACGTCGTCGTACACCGACGCGGACACCAACAACCCCAACGCGATCGGCGCCGGCCTCGTCGACTGCAGCTTCCCGGCCACCACGGTCACCGTGAGCAGCGCCCCGAAGCTTTCGCCGCAATGCAACGCCACGAAGGGCTTCGACGGCCCCACCGGCGTCGGCTCGCCGCGGCACGGCAGTGCCTTCACGCACACCAACTCGACGGTGTCGATCACGCACACCAAGGCGCGGCACAAGCACACGGCGCGCTTCACCGCCCACACCCACGCCGTGGTCAGCGGCAGCCATGCGGTGTCCTACGTCTGGCACTGGGGCGACGGCCACACCACGCGGACGCGGTCGGCGCACACGCACCACCGCTACAGCCGCAAGGGCACCCGCACCGTCACGCTCGACGTCACCGACAACCTGCACCAGACGACAGTCAGGTCCTATCGCGTGGCGGTGCACTGACCGCTCGGAAGCGATCCAGCAGGGCGAGCGTGGCGACGCTGTGCGTGTCGGCGAACGTGCCCGCGTCGAGCATGTCGCGCACCTGCGACTCGGCGAACCAGCGGTGCACCATGTCCGCCTCGCTGGGCTCACGCTGCGTGGCGCCCGGCACCAGATCGGTGGCGAGGAAGACGTCGAAGCGCTGCGTGCTGTAGCCGTACGCCGCGAACAGCCGGCCCAGATGGATCAGGTCACCGGCCAGCAGCCCGGTCTCCTCGCGCAGTTCGGCCGCCGCGAGCTGTCGGGCATCGCCGTCCTTGCCGGCGGGCCACGATCCCTGCGGGAACTCCCACTGGCGGCTGCCGACCGGATAGCGGAACTGCTGCACCAGCCAGAACCCGCCGTCCGCGTACGGCACGACGACGGCGAAGTCCGACTTCTCGACGACCGAGTACGTGCCCCGGACGCCGCCGGTGAATTCGACCTCGTCCTCGTGCACCGCCATCCACCGCGAGCGGTAGACCTCGCGGCGCGACAGCCGGCGCACCTCGTCCGGCCGCTCGGTGCTCATGCCTTCTCCCCTTCGGCGTCGACCTCCACGCGCACCACGACGTCTGCGCGCCCACGCGACGCCGCCACCAGCACTGCGTTGGCGTGATCGACTCCGCGCGTCGCACGCTCGGTCGCGAACTCCGCGGACCAGCCGAAGCGCATGTGCCGCGCGATCAGGTTCTGCACGCGGGTGCGTTCGTCGGCCTCGACGAACCAGACGGCGTCGAGCAGTCCGCGGACCGCCTTCCACGGGGCCGTGTCCAGCAGCAGGTAGTTCCCCTCGACGATCACCAGCGGCGCGTCCGCCGCGACACTGATCGCGTCGGGCACCGGCTCCCCGGCGGCGCGATCGAAGTCCGGCGCCCGCGCCGTCGCGCCGGCGCGAAGCGAGCGCAGCAGGTCGACGAAGCCGGCCGCGTCGAAGGTGTCCGGCGCGCCGCGGTCGGCGACGCGGCCGCGGTCTGCGAGCACGGCCGTCGGCAGGTGGAAACCGTCCATCGGCACGACCACCGAATCCGCAACCGCTGCGGCGAGCAGTTCGGCGAGCGTCGACTTGCCTGCGGCCGGCGCGCCCGCGAGCCCGAGCAGGCCGCGCCCGGGGCGGGCGGCGATGGCCCGGGCGCGGCGCAACGCCGCCGCCGGGTCGATCACGTCGGGCACCGTGCCAGCTTCGCATCAGTGCCTGCGGAATCCGCTTGCGCATGCCGCGTAACGTCGTCTGACCGTGGCCGAAGACCGGGTAATCCTCGCCGAACGCGCCCATCTGGACCTCGCCCGCGAGTGCCTCGACGCGATGCGCGCGGGCGCCGAGCGCATCGCCGACTACGGCGTCGACCAGCTGTCCGCGTTCGCCCTGGGCAAGCTGCGCGCCGAGCGGCTCGCCGCGCTCGACGCCGATCCGGGCGCGCCGCCGTTCTTCGGCCGCACCGACCGCGACACCGAAGAACCTTCGTCGGGCTCACCGGACGTCGAGGTGCTGCACATCGGGCGGCGCCACGTGCGTGACGCGTCCGGCGATCCGGTGGTCGTCGACTGGCGGGCCCCGATCGCGCGTGGCTTCTACCGCGCGACTGCCACCGACCCGCAAGGCGTGCGCCTGCGCCGGCGCTTCGGCTTCCGCGCCACCGACGGTGCGCTCGTCGCGTACGAGGACGAGCACCTCGACCACGGCGAGGCGCTCGGCCTGGACTCCGCGCTGCTGCGCGCCGAGATCGAGCGGCCGCGGGTCGGGCCGATGCGCGACATCGTCGCCACCATCCAGCCCGACCAGGACGAGTTCGTCCGCGCCGGGCTCGACACCTCGCTGTGCATCCAGGGCGCACCCGGCACCGGCAAGACCGCTGTGGGCCTGCACCGCGCGGCGTACCTGCTCTACACGTACCCCGACCGGCTGCGCCGCTCGGGCGTACTGGTCGTCGGCCCGAACGACGCCTTCCTGGACTACATCGGCCAGGTGCTGCCGTCGCTCGGCGAAGGCGGCATCACGCAGAGCACCGTCCAGGGCTTGCTCGCCTTTCCGGCCACGGGCAGCGAACCGGTGCCGACTGCGGTGCTCAAAGGAGACGCGCGGATGGCCGACGTGCTGCGCCGGGCCGTGCTGGCGCACGTCGCCAAGCCGGTCGACGACGTCGTGGCACTGGTCGGCACCAAGCGTTATCGGGTGGGCGCCCACCACCTGCGGCGGTACGTCGACGACGCCCGGCGCGCACTCGACACCGGGCTGCGCTGGTCGCAGGCCCGCGACCGGCTGCGGCTGCAGGTCGGCGAGGACGTGCGCCGCCAGCGCGAGGACGCGGGCGGTGCGCCGAGTGACGCGGAGACCGCGAAGGTGGCACGGTCCCCCGCTGTACGGGCGTGGACCGACGCGGTGTGGCCGGCCCTGTCGGCGCCCGCGCTGCTGGCGCGCCTGTACGCCGACGCGGACTTCCTGCTGCGCTGCTCGCGCGCCACGCTGACCGACGACGAGCGCGCCGCGCTGGGGCGCCCGGCCGCCCGCTCGCTGCGGGCCACGCGCTGGACACCGGCCGACGCGGTGTTGCTGGACGAGCTCGCCGCCCTGCTCGACGTCGGCGAGACGTTCGTGCACGTCGTGGCCGACGAGGCGCAGGACCTGTCGGCGATGCAGTGCCGGGCCGTCGCGCGCCGCTGTCCGCTGGGCTCGGTGACGGTGCTCGGTGACCTGGCGCAGGCCACGACGCCGTGGGCCCCCGGCGACTGGCGCGACACGCTGCGGCACCTCGGCCACGACGCCGTGGTGCGGCCACTGACTGCCGGCTACCGGGTGCCCGGCGCGGTGCTCGCGCTGGCGAACCGGTTGTTGCCGCACATCGCGCCGGACGTCCCGCCGGCGACCTCGGTGCGCACGGGGGAGGATGCGCTGGGTTTCGCCGCCCGTGCGGAACTGACCGAGCAGGTCCGCGTCTGCTTGGCCGAGGTCCCCGGCTCGCTGGCGGTGGTCGCCGCCGACGGCGAGGCCGACGCCGTCGGCGCGGAGCTGACAGCCGCAGGGCTCGCGGACCCGCGCGTCGCGATCGTCGCGGCGTCGCAGGCGAAGGGCCTGGAATTCGACACCGTGGTGGTGGTGGAACCCGGCGCGATCGTCGCGGCCGAACCCAGACGTGTCGACGGTCTGCGCCGGCTCTACGTCGTGCTGACCCGTGCGGTGTCGCGGCTGCGCGTCGTCCACGACGAGCCGTTGCCCGCCGAACTCGGGTGAACCACGGCACCCGCCTGGTCATCACCCGTGCCGGGTGGCAAGGATGGACGCTCGAACCGACGACACCGGAGGCGACCATGGGATTCCTCGACGACGCGAAGGCGAAGGCCGACGAACTGGCGCGACAGGCGAAACCACGTCTGGAACAGGCCCGGGTGAAGGCGGACGAGCTGGCGCAGCAGGCCCGGGTGAAGGCCGACGAGCTGGCACAGCAGGCCAAGCCGCACCTCGACCAGGCTCGCGAGAAAGCCGGCCCGCTCGCGCAGCAGGCCCGCGAGCGGGCCGAAAAAGCCGCGCAGTCGATACGCGAGCGCACCAAGCCGCAGCCGCCGGCCTGACCGGTCAGCCGTCGATCGCCGGCCCGGTAACGGTCAGCCGCTTGCGCAGGTGCTTGGCGTAGAACTCGGCCTTGCGATATTTGATCGTCATCGGTTTGCGGCCCACCCAGTCCCGCTCGGTACGTCTCGCGGTGAGGTCGTAGCTCCACGCGTGGAGCACACCCTTGCCCTCCCACTCGTGCACGAGCCGGCTCGTGACGTGCGCGGCCTTGCGATCCGGCCCGGTGAACGAGGTCTGCGTGCCGGGCGTTGCCGCGGCTTCGTCGACGCTGACCGGTTCCCGATACGCGAGCGCCAGCAGGTGGTCGACCAGTTCGGCCGTGCGCATGAGCTCGACGCGTACCGGCAGGTCGACGGAGTCGTCGGCACCGCCGGGGGCGGACGCCGTCACCACCAGCACGATCTCCGCATCCGGTTCGAGCACGGTGATCCCCGTGAAGGTGGTGACGCTGAGCGGATTCGGGGTGATCGGCTCGGCCACGACGAAGGAGACCTGCCGGCGCCGGTGCTGGCCGAGGGTGATGACGTCAGCCAGCGGACCGCCGCCGTCGAGGGTTTTCTGGATGCGGTCGGTCAGAGCGCGCAGCTCCGCGTCGTCGGTCGTGCCGTCGAGCACCCGCAGCCGTGCGCCGATGACCAGGTCCGACTCGTGACACGTCGTGAGCAACTGGCGCTGACCCGCTGCGGCCCGATCCAGCGCCGCCCGCAGTTCGGCCCGCAGGACGTCAGGCTGCACCCGGTCCTCCGATCGGCGCCTGCGCCTCGTCGGAACGGGCGATGGCGTCGCGCAGCCAGGATCGGACGTCGCCGGTGCTCACCTGCTGTTCCGGCATGGCGTCGCCCTGGGTGTCCAGCTCCGCCAGACGCCACGCCTCGCCGGCCCACGCCAGCAAGGCCCGCCGGTCGGCCGGCTCGTCGCGGACGCCCGGTCGACGCGGCAACACGATCTCGACGGCGCGCAGGAGTGGCCGACCCTCGCGATCCAGGTCGTCGGGCGTCTCGGTGTGGAACTCGAGGTCGGTAAGCCAGCGGGCCGCCTCGTCGATGGCTGTCTCCGCGCTCGTCAGGCGCAGGAGGTAGATGCCTTCGACCCGGGCGCAGATCATCGCCGCCGGTGGTGCGCTCTCGTGCTCGATGCCGTAGATGACGACCCGCGTGTCCTCCTGGCCGACCGGCTCGCGCACCACGCACAGCCACGACGGGTGCCGGCGTGTCTCGAGCACGACCCGGACCGCGTCGGTTGCGACCAGACCGCCGGTCTGCAGGTCCGGCACCAGCAGCTGGCGTGCGACGAGTCCGCGGTGGCATGCCGTTACCAGCGCCTCGCGCACCTCGTCACTCTGCGCCTGCCACCACAGCTCGTCCTCGGCCTCGGCCAGCGCCGGCTCGTCGCCCATGGCGATGAGTTCCTCGCGGGTCAGCGAAGGCAGCGCGATGTCGCGCTCGTCGCCGAGCACGACGTCGATCAGGTCGCGGGTGTGCGCGGTCATGGATTCAGCTCCTGGTGCTGCGACCCGGAGTGGTGATCGGGCCCGGTGCCGTGCAATGCGACGCCGTTCAGGTTCAGGACGAACAGCGCGGTGCACAGCACGAAGCCGAACAGGCCCACATAGCGCCATTGACTGCGCGGACCGCCGTGCCGGGCGCGGGCGAACGCGGCGATGCTGACGGCCAGCCACACGACGGCAAGCGCGCCGGTGGCGATGGCGTCCTCGTGTGCCGTGCTCATCGGGTCAGGTCAGAGACCGAAGGGATGCGAGAAGAAGTGCCCGACCGCCTTGGCGCCGGTGACGACACCGTGATACGTCGCTTCGCCCGCGGTGGCCAAGCCGTGCCCGACATCCTTACCCAGGTGCACGACGCCGTGGTAGGCGCCGTCGATGCCGTGCCAGGCGCCGTCGATGACTTCCTTGGCCGGCTTCCAGTGGTGGTAGAGGTAATCGCCGGCGAGGACGAGGCCGGTCGCGATGACGACGGCCTGGCCGGCCACCGGGATCCAGCCCACCGAGGCCGCCTCGACACCGAGGGCACCCGCGACCGCGGTAACCGTCCCGTCCCCACCCAGCACCAGAACCGTCGCCCCGAGGTTGACGCCCGAGGTCGCACGCAGGAACGCCTTCTCACCGCCACTCACATCGCCCGGATCGATGATCTCCGCGACGTCGCCGACGATGCCGAGCACACCGGTCACCTTGCCGAACGCGCCCCAGGCGCCCTCGTCCGGGATACCGCCCGCAGCGGCCTTCGGGATCGCTTCGGTCAGCTTGGCGCCCGGACCGGTGATATAGCCGACGCCGAGCGCAACCTTCGCGAACAGCTCAGTGGTCGAGGCAGTGGCGTCGGTGATCTCGCCGGAATCGGCGAGGCGGGCGAGCGCTGCGGCAACGTTGCCGTAGGCGATCTTGGCGCCTGTCACGTATTCGCTCGCTGCCCGGTCGGCCTGTATCAGGCCCTTGAACGCCCACAGCGCGTTGGGCGTCACCCCGAGAGCGACGGCCGACGCCGGGATGTCGACGCCGTACCTGCGGACCTGCTCGTAGAGTTCGTCCCAGTCGACCGACCCGTCGTCGTTGATGTCCTTCTTCGGCGCCGTCTGCTGCGCGGACTTGACGATCGCCCAGGCGCCCTGGTCGGTCATCGGCCCGACGAACGGTCCGGCGACCCCCATCCGCGCGTTCACCTGCCGGCGGATCTCGGCGGGGGTCAGACCGGCGCTCTTCGGCACGAGCGCATCGGTCTGCGCGTCGATCTCGCGCGCGGCGCTCTGCGCGTTCCGGTGCAGCGTGGACTTCGCCGTGACCGCGTCGTTCTGCCAGCTGATCTGCGCCGGTGTCAAGGCCACCGGGCCTTGGGTCGGCAGCGTCATCGGGGGATGCCATGCGGGCGGCGTCGTCGGCGCGCCCGCAGGAGTCAGGCTGGGTGGCAACCCGCTCGTCAGCCCGGGGATGGCAGTCGACAGCGGCTTCGCCGCTGCCGCGAGGAAGTTCTTGTGAGCCGTATCAACTTCGGTGACGGTCGATGAGATCTTGCGGGCCAAACCCGCGAGCACGGTCGCGACGGCATCGAGAACGGTGACGGCCAGCTCGGTCTCGATCTGCAGGCCACCGACCGCCTGCGCGAAGTCTTCGCTGCGCTTGCCCCGCCAGTCCGCAAGGCCTGGGCGCCGCCGCCCTTGATCGCCTGCTGTTGGCGCCGCAGATCGGACACGACCTGTTCCATGCGCACTGCGGCCATGGACAGCGGCCCCGCCTGCCCCGGCGGCGGACTGAACGCGTCGGCCATGTCAGTGGCCTCCGCCCGCCGTGGTCAAGTCGTGGGCGCCGTTGTAGGCGAGGGTCGCCGCGGCCGCGACCTGCGTCGACAGGTCGTCCAGGTACTGGCTGAGCGCAGCCTCGAATCGGGAGAGCGCCGCAGCGACGTCGCCGTCCCCGCAGTTGTCCCCGCCGGCGCGGCAGTTGCTGGCTACCCCGTTGATCGCGGACTCGATGGCGCCGGACGCCGTCCTCAGCGCCGCGCCGCCGTCGGTAATGGTCGCGGGCATGCCGCCGACCGGGCACGATCCACCTGAACCGCCCACGGGAGAACTCCTCACCCTGATCGATCATCCGCGATCAAGATAGTGCCCGGTGCGCCCCGCTACGAATCGTGATCGTCGCGGTCCCGGCGGTCCTGCACCGCGGGTGACGCGGGTCACGGATAAGGTAGGAACCCCTGGGTAGTCCGGCCGGTACGCCACCCCTGTACCAACGGGTCACCCACCGCAGCTGACGTACGCCCTCGCGGTCACCCCGCTCCGGCGTCCGACGCGAGGAGATCGCGTGAGCGAACACGTGCATGCCGTCAATCCGGAGCCGGACCTCGTCCAGCTGCTCACGCCCGAGGGCCAGCGCGTCGACCACCCGGGCTACCCGCTCGACATCACCGACGACGAGATCGCCGCGCTCTACCGCGACCTCGTCCTCGTGCGCCGCATCGACACCGAGGCGATCGCGCTGCAGCGCCAGGGCGAGCTCGGGCTGTGGGCCAGCCTGCTCGGCCAGGAGGCCGCGCAGATCGGCGCCGGCCGCGCGCTGCGGCCGCAGGACATGGCGTTCCCGACCTACCGCGAGCACGGCGTGGCCTGGTGCCGCGACGTCGACCCGCTCACGCTGCTGGGGCTGTTCCGCGGCACCAACCTCGGCGGCTTGGACCCGCGCGAGCACAACTTCAACCTGTACACGATCGTCATCGGCGCGCAGACCCTGCACGCCACCGGCTACGCGATGGGCGTCGTGCGCGACGGCGCGGTCGGCACCGGCGACCACGCCCGCGACACCGCGGTGCTGGCGTTCTTCGGCGACGGCGCGTCCAGCCAGGGCGACGTCAACGAGGCGTTCGTGTGGTCGGCGGCCGGCAACCTGCCGGTGGTGTTCTTCTGCCAGAACAACCAGTGGGCGATCAGCGAGCCGGTCGAGCGGCAGAGCCGGGTGCCGCTCTACCAGCGCGCCAGCGGCTTCGGCTTCCCGGGCGTGCGCGTCGACGGCAACGACGTGCTCGCCTCGCTGGCCGTCACCCGCAAGGCCCTCGACGACGCGCGCTCGGCGCAGGGCCCGACGCTCGTCGAGGCGTTCACCTACCGGATGAACCCGCACACCACCAACGACGACCCGCGCCGCTACCGGTTGGGCAGCGAGAACGAGACCTGGAAGCTCAAGGACCCGCTCGAGCGCGTGCGCGCCTACCTGACCCGCGAGGCCGCCTACGACGCCGAGCTTCTTCACCGATCTCGACGACGAGGCGAAGCAGCTCGGCGAGCACATGCGCGCCGGCTGCCGCGCGCTGCCCGATCCCGACGCCGGCGTCGGTGTTCGACAACGTGCACGTCACCATGACCGACGACCTGCGCGAGCAGCGCGAGGAGTTCGTGGACTTCGTCTCGGCGGTGTCGGCGTGAGCGCCCCCGGCGCGCGGGCGCCACGCACCATGGCCAAGGCGCTCAACGACGGCCTGCGTGCGGCTATGGAGGCCGACGACAAGGTCGTGATCATGGGTGAGGACGTCGGCCGGCTCGGCGGCGTCTTCCGGATCACCGACGGCCTGCAGAAGGACTTCGGCGAGGACCGTGTCATCGACACCCCGCTGGCCGAGTCCGGCATCATCGGCACTGCGGTCGGCATGGCCATCCGCGGCTACCGGCCGGTGTGCGAGATCCAGTTCGACGGCTTCGTGTTCCCCGGCTTCGACCAGATCGTCAGCCAGGTCGCCAAGTTCCACAACCGCTCGGCCGGGCTGGTCAAGATGCCGATCACGATCCGCATCCCGTCCGGCGGCGGGATCGGCGCGGTGGAGCACCACAGCGAGTCGGTCGAGACGTACTTCGCCCACACCGCCGGGCTGAAGGTCGTCGCCTGCTCCGACGCCTCGGACGCCTACTGGATGATCCAGGACGCGATCGCCGACGACGACCCGGTGATCTTCATCGAGCCGAAGCGGCTGTACCACGCGGCCAAGGGCCCGATCGCCGACGCCCCCACCCCGCTCTACCGGGCCCGGGTCGTGCGCCCGGGCACGCACGTCACCGTCGCCGGCTACGGCCCGACGATGTCGACGCTGCTGGCGAGCGCGGCCGGCGCGGCCGAGGACGGCATCGAGCTGGAGGTCATCGACCTGCGCTCGGTGTCGCCGCTGGACGTCGCCACGGTGGTCGAGTCGGTGCAGCGCACCGGGCGGCTGATCGTGGTGCACGAGGCGCCGCACAGCTTCGGGGTGGGCGCCGAGCTCGCCGCGCGCGTCACCGAGCAGGCGTTCTACTCCCTGGAGGCGCCGGTGCTGCGCGTCACCGGCTACGACACGCCTTACCCGCCGAGCCGTCTCGAGCACGAGTGGCTGCCCAACCTCGACCGCGTGCTCGACGCCGTCGACCGCATCATGGAGTACTGAGCGTGTCTGTCCAGCAGTTCAAGCTTCCCGACCTCGGCGAGGGCCTCACCGAGGGCGACATCCTCAAGTGGACCGTCGCGGTGGGCGACACCGTCGAGGTCAACGACACCATCGCCGAGGTCGAGACCGTGAAGGCGGCCGTCGAGCTGCCCTCACCGTTCGCCGGCGTCGTCACCGGCCTGCACGCCGACGAGGGCGAGACCGTGCCGGTGGGCACCCCCATCATCTCGATCGAGGTGGGCGGCGACGCCGAGCCGGCCGCCGCACAACCCGCTGGCCGCCGGCGCAGTCCGCCGACGCCCGTGCCGCAGAGGACCTGGTGCCGAGCGTTCCCGCGCAGCCGGAGGCCACGACGTCCGGTGCGGCCGCGGCGGCGGGCGAGGAGAAGCAGATGACCCTCGTCGGGTACGGCCCGCGCGAGGAGTCCGGGCGTCGACGCCGGCGCCGACCGTCGCGCAGGCCTCCGCCGCCGGCGCCCAGGTGTCGCTGAACCTGCCCCCCACCAGCGACGTGCACCCCGGGCCCGAGCCGCACGTCGAGGAGCCCGCTGCTGACGCTGCCGACGGCGCCGGGGTCCGCGCGCTGGCCAAGCCGCCGGTGCGCAAGCTGGCGAAGACGCTCGGCGTCGGTTGGCCGACGTGCAGCCCACCGGCCCGAACGGCACCATCTCGCGCGCGGACGTCGAGGCCGCCGCGCAGGGCGGCTCCGGCGGCACGGTCACCGCGCTGCCGCGCGCGACCCGCCGACGCGGGTGCGGGCGGGCGCGAGACGCGTATCCCGGTCAAGGGGGTGCGCAAGCACACCGCCGCGGCGATGGTCGGTTCGGCGTTCACCGCGCCGCACGTCACCGAGTTCGTCACCGTCGACGTCACCGCGACGATGGAGCTGCGCGACCGGGTCGCCGCGCGCCGCGAGTTCCGCGACGTCAAGGTGTCGCCGCTGCTGTTCGTCGCCAAGGCGGTGCTGCTCGCGGCCGCCCAGGTGCCCGAGGTCAACGCGAGCTGGGTCGAGCAGGCCGACGGCGCGGCGGAGATCGTGCTCAAGCACTACGTCAATCTCGGCATCGCCGCCGCGACGGACCGCGGGCTGATCGTGCCCAACATCAAGGACGCCGGCCGGCTGTCGCTGCTCGAGCTCGCGCAGTCGGTCAACGCGCTCACCGGCACCGCCCGCGCCGGGCGCACCACCCCCGCGGACATGGCCGGCGGCACGTTCACCATCACCAACGTCGGCGTCTTCGGCGTGGACACCGGCACGCCGATCCTCAATCCGGGCGAGGCCGGCATCCTGGCCTTCGGGGCCATCCGCCGGATGCCGTGGGTCGTCGGCACCGGTCCCGACGAGCGCCTGGAACCGCGGTGGGTGACGCAGCTGGCGCTGTCCTTCGACCACCGCCTGGTCGACGGCGAGCAGGGCTCGCGCTTCCTCGCCGCGGTCGCGGCCGTCCTGGCCGACCCGGGCATGGCGCTGCTCTGACCGCTCGCCCGCGTGCGGACCGTGCACCGGGGACAGGTCCGCCGCGGCGTGCCGCGCGGCTGCCGGTGCACACCTGCCCGCGTCAGGCGGTCGCGTCCACCGCAGCCGGGACGGCGATGCCGGCGCGGGGCCGCAGCACCGTCGCGGCCACGCCGAGCGCGGCGACCATGACGCCCGCCGCCACCCAGAACGCCAGGTGATAACCGTCGAGCGTCGCCGCGATGCGCCGGTGACCGTCGGCGAGCGAGCCGCGGGTGCGCGACGCCGCCAGCGTGCTGAGCACTGCGAGACCGAGCGCGGCGCCCACCTGCGCCGTGGTGTTGACCAGCCCTGAGGCCAGCCCGGCATCGGCCGGCTCGGCATCGGCCATGGCCAGGGTCATCAACGCCGGGAAGCACAGGCCGGCGCCGAGGCCCAGCAGCACCATCACGGGGAACACGTGCCACAGATAGCTGCCGCCCGCCGGCGCGTGTGCGAAGACGACGAGCCCACCGGTGATCAGCACCAGCCCGGCGACGACGACCGGCCGCGCACCGAAGCCGGTGACCAACGGTTCGGTGAACCGGACCGACAATGCACCCATGAGCACCGTCGTCGGCAGGAATGCGAGCCCGATCTGCACGGCGTCGTAACCGAGCACGCCCTGCAGGTAGAGCGAGCCCAGGAAGAAGATGCCGAACATCCCGGCGCCGCCCGCCATCTGGACGAGGTTCGCGCCGACGAGGGCCCGCGAGCGGAAGATCCGCAGCGGGATCAGCGGCGTCGCCGCGACGTGCTGCCGGACCACGAACGCGCACAGCAGCGCCACCGAGCCGACGCCGCCGCCGACCGTGGCACCGGCGCTCCAGCCGTCCGCCGCGGCCGGCCCGACGATCGTGTAGACCCCGAGCATCAGCGCCGCGGTCACGAGCACGCCGCCGGCGACGTCGGTGCCGGCGCGGCGACCGAGGCCGGGTTCGGCCGGCACCAGGCGCATGGTCGCTGCCGCCGTCAGCACGCCGATCGGGACGTTGACGAAGAAGATCCAGTGCCAGTTCACCGCCTGCGTCAGCACACCGCCGGCCAGCAGCCCGACAGCACCGCCGGCCGACGCGACGAACGCGAACGCCCCGATCGCCCGGGCCTGGTCGCGCGGTTCGGGAAACTGCGTGACGATCATGCCGAGGATCCCCGCGGACGTGGCCGCGCCGCCGATCCCCTGCACGAACCGCGCCGCCACCAGCACCGCCTGCTGCTCGGCGAACCCGCACACCAGCGAGGCTGCGACGAACAACGCCAGCCCGGCCAGGAACACCCGCCGCCTGCCGAGCAGGTCGCCCAACCGTCCGGCGAGCAGCAGGAGCCCGCCGAACGCGACCATGTAGGCGTTGACGACCCACGCGAGCCCGGAGGTGGTGAAGCGCAGGTCGTCGCGGATCGCCGGCAGGGCCACGTTCACGACGGTCAGATCCAGGACGATCATGAGCATGCCGGTGCACAGCGCGATCAGCGCGTACCAGCGACGACGGTCGGGCTGCATGCGCGGGCTTCCGGTCGGTCCGGGCTCGGGCCGTCAGGCCGCGGACGTCAGGTAGCGGCCGAGGGCGGCGAGGAACTCCTCGGTGCCCTGGCGGCGCTGGGCGTTGGTGTCCAGTCCGTCGAGGTACGCGCCGTGCTCGGTCAGCACCAGCCGGGCGCCGCCGGCCACGCCGGTGATCTCGACGGTGGCAAGTGACACCGACATCCTCCGGCCGTCGACGTGCATGGCGTAGGTCCACACGATCCGCTCGCCGGCGACGATGTCCTGGTACATCGCCTCGAAGTCGAACAAGGATCCGCCCGCCCTGGCCGAGAAGTGCTCGGTCCCACCGACCCGGAAGTCCAGCGTGTGCGCCTCGACGGTGTCCAGACCGTCGTCGGCGCCGAACCACTGGGCCATTTGGCCTCGCTGGTGGCCCACGCCGCGAACACCCGCTCGGGCGCAACCGGGTAGGTGCGCTCGAGGGCGAACGAGTCGTTGACGATGCTGCTCATCGTGGCTGTCCTTTCGGATCGGGTTCGGCTATGGGCTCTGGTGTCGTCGGGTTGGGCGGCGAGGTAATCGCCGAGCCGGTCCAGCCGCTGGTCCCACGTGCGGCGACGTTCGTCCAGCCAGTCCTGCACCGTGGCGAGCCGGGTCGGCTCCAGTCGGCAGGTGCGAACCCGGCCGACCTTCTCCGAGCGCACCAGCCCGCACGCCTCGAGGACGTGCAGGTGCTGCACCACCGCCGGCAGCGACATCGGCAGCGGGCGCGCGAGTTCGCTGACCGACGCCGGTCCGCGGCCGAGCTGTTCCACCAGCCGGCGCCGCGTGCCGTCGGCGAGCGCCACGAGCACGCCGTCCAGCGCGTCGGAATGGTTAAGCCGCGCTTAAGTTATCGCAGCCGTCGACGTTGTCAAGACCAGCACCGGCAGCGACCTCCGGTGCCCGTCGATCACGCGGCGACCGGTGACGTTAGCCACTGGCGGCAATACATCACCGATTCATTAGGTTGAAGCTGATATCCTGCCTTACGGATAATCAGTCAAGGAGCACATCATGCACGCATTCACCACCAAGCTGCGTCACCGCCGCGATCTGCGTGCCTTCGAGCGCGCCATGCGCGACGCGTCGCCGACGATGCAACAGGAGCTCGGCGCCGCCGCCGCACGCTCGAACGTCAAGCTGATCTGAGCGGCGCGGCCGAGTGCCGCTCACGCCAGATCCCGCCCGCCGCGCCACCCCCGGGTTCGGCGGGCCTTCGCACGCCGTGCGTGGCGGCGCCCTGACCGGCCGAGCCGGTCGGCGCCCCCCGCGCGCTGCCGCGCACGGCCGCCGGAACAACCCGCCCCTACCGACCCTTGACGATGACGTGGACACCTCCGCTGCAGCGCGCCACGGCGCCCGGGTCCGCGCCCCTGAACTCGCCGGTGGCGACTGGCTGAACACCCCGGCCGCCGCTCGCCCTGCGCGATCTGCGCGGCCGCTTCGTGCTGCTGGACTTCTGGTCCTCGTGCTGCGGCAACTGCCTGCACGTCCTCGACGAGCTGCGCCCGCTCGAGCATCCTACGCCGACGTGCTGACCGTCGTCGGCGTGCACTCCCCGAAGTTCGCGCACGAAGCGCGAGCTGGGCACGCCGTCGCCGACGCCGTCGCGCGCGCTCGAGATCACGCATCCGGTGCGCAACGACCCGGACATGGCGCTGTGGCAGCAGTACGCGGTGCACGCGTGGCCGACGCTGGTGCTCGTCGACCCGCGAGGGTTACGTCGTCGCCCAGGCCGCCGGCGAGGGCCAGGTCAGCGGCCTGGGCGCGGTGCTGGACGAGCTCGATCGCCGAGCACGAGCGACGCGGCACCCTGCGCCGCGGCGTCCCGGACCCCGCCAGCCAGCGGCGCGACCGGCGGCGCCACGCTGCGCTTCCCGGCGAAGGCGATCGTTGCTGCCCGCCGCGCGCACCGGCCGCGCGACCGACTCGTTGCTGGTCGCCGACGCCGGCCACCACCAGCTCGTCGAGCTCGGCCTCGACGGCGCGACCGTGCTGCGCCGGCATCGGTGAGCCGGCGGCGCGGTGCGCCGTTCGTCGAGCCCAACGGGTTGGCGCTGCTGCCGCCGGAGCTCGCCGCGATCGGTACGACGTGCTCGTCGCCGACACCGCGGCCCACGCGCTGCGCGGCGTCCGCCTGCGCGACGGTGCGGTCATCACGACCGCTCGACCTCGCCGCCGCGCTGGCCGGCGCCAGCACGGTCACCGGCCCGGTGCCGCCGTGCCGTCGCCGTGGGACGTCGCCTGGTGGCCGGCGCTCGGCCGGGTCGTGGTCGCCGCGGCCGGCGTGCACCTGCTGCTGGCCGTCGACCCGCGCAGCGGGCGCGGTCGACATCCTCGCCGGCACCACGGTCGAGGGCCTGCGCGACGGCCCGGCCGCTGACGCGTGGCTCGCCCAGCCGTCCGGTCTCGCCGTCGACGGCGACCGGCTGTGGTTCGTCGATGCCGAGACCTCGGCGCTGCGCCGGCTACGCTCGGCACGCCGGCGCCGGACCGCATGCAGCGGACCGCCGTCGGCGAGGGCCTGTTCGACTTCGGCCACGTCGACGGCCCGGCCGCGCGGCGCGGCTGCAGCACCCGCTCGGCGTGGCCGTGCTGCCCGACGGCTCGCTCGGCGGTCGCGGACACCTACAACGGTGCGGTGCGCCGCTACGACGCCGGCACCGGCGTCGTGACGACGCTCGCGCGAGGCCTGCGCGAGCCGTCCGGCGCGGTCGTCGTCGACGGCGAACTGGTGGTCGTCGAGTCGCGCGCGCACCGCCTCACCCGCCTCGGCCCGCAGCGCTGCCGACGAGACGTCGGCGGCGCCGCCCTGCACGTCACCCGGCCGGTGACCGAGCTCGCCGCCGGCCGGTGCAGCTGCGCGTCGCGTTCGAGCCGGCCCCCGGCCGCAAACTCGACGACCGCTACGGGCCGGCGACCACGCTCGGACGTGTCCGGCATCGCCGCCGCGAGCTGCTGCGTCGCCGGCGGCGGCGACGGCATCGACCTCACCCGCGACGCTCGAGCCTCGCACCGGGCAGGGCACATTGCACGTGAGCGCCCGCGCGGCGTCCTGCGACGACTCCGCGTGCTACCTCGCCCGCCAGGACTGGGGCGTCCCGGTGCGCGTCGACGCGACGCCGGCGGGACGGCTCGATCGAGCTCGTGCTGACCGACTGAGCGCCCGGTTCACGACCGGACGCGGATCCGGATGGCGACCACCGCGACGTCGTCGTCGTGCGTGCCGGCGGCCTGCGACAGCGTGTCGACGATCGGCTGCGGCGACGCGTCGGCCGGCAGGCCGGTCAGCCAGATCGCGAGCTCGCGAGCCCCGCGTCGATGTCGGGCTCGTCGGCGAGCGAGTCGACGAGGCCGTCGGTGAAGAAGATCAGCGTGCTGCCCGTGCGCGAGGTCCAGCGCACGTGGTCCGGCGGGCGTTGCGCCTGCGGGCTCAGCAGCCGCGACACCCCGATCATCGGGCCGCGGCCCTCGTCCAGCACGACCGTCGAGCCGCCGGGGCGCCGCACGCACCGCCGGCGGGTGGCCGGCACTCGAGTAGCGCAGCGTCGCGCCGTCGTCGTGCAGCTTCAGCGTCGCGTACATGCAGGTCGCGAGCAAGTCGATGCCGCTGCCCTCGAGCAGTTCGTCGACGGCCGTCAGCGCACGTTGCGGGTCGCTGCCCGGCCAGCCGTAGGCGCGCACGATGGTGCTGAGCTTGCCCATCCGCGCGGCGGAGTCGTAGTTGTGGCCCATGACGTCGCCGACCACGACGCCGATGCCCCCGCCGTCGCCGACGTCGCGCAGCGGGAACACGTCGTACCAGTCGCCGCCGACCGCGGCCTCGTCGGCGGCCGGCACGTACGTCGCCGCGATCTCGATGCCGTCGATGCGCGGCACGCGCGGCAGCAGGCTGCGTTGCAAGGTGGCCGTGGTGGCCCGTTCCCGGGCGTAGAGCTGGGTGTTCTCCAGCATCAGCCCGGCGCGCACGGCGATGTCGCGTACGAGCGTCACCTCGGCCTCGCCGAGCGGCGGGCGGTCGTCGTCGCTGAGCACGGCGACGGCGCCGAGGATTCCGCCGCGCGCGGTCAACGGGGCGTACGACGACGCTGCGAGCGCCGATCGCGCGCACCAGGTCGGTCGCGGCGTCGTCGACGCCGCGCCCTGCTGCGGCGAGCAGCGCCCCGTAGTCGGTGATGCAGCAGCTGCTGCTGCTCGCCGCGCAGCACCTGCCACAGCGGGCTCGACTTCGTTGAGCTGATCGGGCAGCAGCATCGGCGCAGCCGGCTCGAGCAGTTCGGCCAGGTCCGGGTCGGTGTCGGCGCGCTCGTGCACGATGTGCGGATCGACCAGCCGGCCGAGCTCGTCGTAGGTGCAGACGACGCACCACGTGCCGACCCGCGGCACCAGCACGTCGCCGAGCAGCGACACCACCTGGTGCGGCTGCTGGCTCAGCGCCATCCGCGAGGTGAAGTCGGCGAGCAGGGCGAGCCGGTCGGCGGCCTGTGCGACCTGCGACAGCGCCTCGTTGCGCGCCCGCTGCGCCTCGACCCGCGCGGTCACGTCGGCCTGCACGCCGACGAAGTGCGTGACGGTGCCCGTCGCTGTCGCGCACCGGCGAGATCGACAGCTCGTTCCAGAACGCCGTGCCGTCCTTGCGGTAGTTCAGCAACGTCGTGGTGAGCGGGCGCTCGTCGGCCAGCGCGGTGCGCAGGATCTCCTCGAGCACCGCGGGGTCGGTGTGCTCGGCCCTGCAGGAAGCGGCAGTTGCGGCCCACCGACTTCCTCGAAGGAGTAGCCCGGTGGTCTCGGTGAAGGCGGGATTGACCCAGACGAGCGGGTCGTCGCGGCTGGCGCGGGTCGGTGATCGTGAACGACATGCGGGTGGCGAGCACTGCGCGGTCGCGCAGGTTCATCGCCGACTCCTGCGCGCCGGCGATCAGCTGCGCGTTGCGCGCGGGCAGGAACACCACCAGCGCGAGCGAGGACATCGGCTCGGCGGCGCCGGCCAGCGGCAGCCCGAGCACCCACAGCGTCTCGCGGGCGTCGGTCGCGGCCGTCGACCGGCGGGCGGTGACGGCTTCGCCGGTGACCGGCTGGCCCTGCGCGATGCGCAGCAGCGACTCGACGGCGCTGCCCGCGCGAGGCGGCCGTGGCAGCTGCCCTCGGCAAGCTCGTCGCCGCCGAGATCCTCGAGGCCGGCGGCCGCCGACCACTCGTCGACGGACAGCGGCAGCTTTCGCCTGCGGGGCCAGGTCGTGGGCGACGTCGTTGGCGAAGACGACCACCTGCCGGACGAGGTCGACGACGAGCACCCCCGCCGAGGCCTCGTGCACGACCGGCGGCAGCAGCATGGAGCCCAGCGCGGGCGTCTGGCAGGGACGGCGCGCGGGGTCGTGGTCCCACGCGACGAGGTCACCCGGCGATATTACTGGCGCCGCCGCAGGCGTGACCGCGCGTAACGTCGCGCAGGTGAGCGCACACAGCATCCGCATCGGCGTGCAACTTCAGCCCCAACAGGCCGACTACGCCGCGATCCGCGACGCGCGGTCGCCGAGGCCGAGGACCTCGGCGTCGACATCGTCTTCAACTGGGACCACTTCTACCCGCTGTACGGCGACCCCGACGGCAAGCACTTCGAGTGCTGGACGATGCTCGGCGCCTGGGCCGAGCAGACCTCGCGGGTCGAGATCGGCGCCCTGGTGACCTGCAACAGCTACCGCAACCCCGAACTCTCGCCGACATGGCCCGCACCGTCGACCACATGAGCGACGGGCCGGCTGATCCTCGGCATCGGGTCGGGCTGGTTCGAGCGGGACTACGACGAGTACGGCTACGAGTTCGGCACGGCCGGCGGCCGCGCTGGACAAGCTCGCCGAGGACCTGCCGCGCATCGAGTCGCGCTGGGACAAGCTCAACCCGCCGCCCACCCGCAAGATCCCGGTGCTGATCGGCGGCGGCGGCGAGAAGAAGACGCTGCGCATGGTGGCGCGGCAC
Source organism: uncultured Actinomycetota bacterium (assembly GCA_963711775.1). GTDB lineage: Bacteria > Actinomycetota > Actinomycetes > Mycobacteriales > Jatrophihabitantaceae > Jatrophihabitans. The sequence continues at coordinate 87,778 of CAVQFH010000004.1, forward strand.
GCCGACATCTGGCACTCCTTCAGCGATCTCGAGACGTTCCGCCGCAAGTCCGAGATCCTCGCCGCGCACTGCGCCGACGTGCGGCCGCGACCCGGCCGAGATCGAGCGCTCGGTGGGCGCGCCGGACGGCGAGCCGCCGAGGTCGGCCCGCCGCTGGTCGAGGCCGGCGCCCGGCTGTTCACCGTCGGCACCGGCGGCCCGGACTACGACCTCGGCCAAGCTGCGGCAGTGGCTCGACTGGCGCGACGTCGCTGTGAGCCGCCGCGGCGCGGGTACGACCGCTCGTGGTTCTTCCCGGTCCCGGACGAGGCGGCGCTGCCCGAGCGGCTGCAGGGCCTGTTCGCCAAGGCACGCGAGTCGGTCGGCTTCGTGCCCAACGTCTTCCGCGCGTACAGCTACCGCCCGGAGCGGTTGTCGGCGTGGTTCGCCCACTACAAGCAGCTGCACGAGCCCACCGAGCGACCTCGACGAGGCCGACCGCGAGATGATCGCCGTCGTGGTCAGCGCATGGAACCGCTGCACCTACTGCGTCGTGTCGCACGGCCACGCGCTGCGTGCCGCGCTGCGGCGATCAGGTGCTGGCCGACTCCGTCGCCGTCAACTGGCGGCACGCCGGGCTGGATGCGCGCCGCACGGCCATCTGCGCGTTCGCCGAGAAACTGACCGCCCGCCCGCACGAGATGGCCGAGGCCGACCTCGCGACCTTGCGCGACGTCGGGCTCACGCGATCACGAGGTGTGGGACGTCGCGGAGATCGCCGCGATGTACAACTTCACCAACCGGATGGCGCTCGCCACCGGCCAGGCACCGAACGCGCAGTACCACCACCTCGACTCGCTGATCACACCGATACCGTCAGGAGTTGGCATGAACGACAAGTCCTTGCTCGAGCACATCCACGACCTCGTCGCGGAGGAGAAGAAGCTGCGCGAGTCCCACCACCCGGTGTCCTCGCAGGACCGCGCAGCGCCTGGAGTCCATCGAACGCGAGCTGGACCAGACGTGGGACCTGCTGCGGCAGCGCCGCGCCCGCGAGGAGTTCGACGAGAACCCCGACGACGCGCAGGAGCGCAAGGTCAACGACGTCGAGTCCTACTTGCAGTAGTCCGGTTAGGACGTCACGTCCTTGCCGCCGAAGCGGGCCCAGGCCAGCGACGCGAACAGCGCGATGTAGGCCAGGCTGGCGAGCAAGCCCCCGGCGATGCCGTCGGTGGGCACCGGGTCACGCAACAGATCGACCCAGCGCAGCCAGTAGTGGCTGGGCAACCAGCGGTGGATGGTGGACAGCTGCGGCACGGCATCGGCCACCTCGCTGACCACTGTCAACGTCAGCGTGGCGGCCATGGCGGCCACCGGCACCTCGGTCATCGTCGAGACGAACAGGCCGATCGCCCCGACGGTCAACACCGTGGCGACGACGTACGCGCACACGCACAGCAGCCGCAGCAACCCCTCGCCGTAGCTGACTGTCGTGCCGGACAGCAGCGTGAGCCGCCCGGACGGGAACAGCACCAGCCCGGACAGGACGCCGAAGACGGCCACCGTCAGCACGCAGGCGGCCAGCCAGGCGAGGATCGCGGTGAACTTCACCGCCAGCAACCGGGTGCGGCCGACCGGCACCGCGAGCAGGTAGCGCAGCGTGCCGCTGCTGGCCTCGCCCGCCACCGAGTCGCCCGCCACGACCGCCGTGACGAGTGGCAGGAACACCGGCCCGGAGACGAGCAGCGCCGCGAGCGCGGCGAACAGCCCGTTGCCGGTGACGCCGGACAGGATCGAGTCGCCGCGACCGCCCTGGCCGGCTGGCCTTGATCGCGACGGCGATCAGCACCGGGACGGCCGCCAGAATGGCCAGCAGCACGATGTTGCGCCGCCGGCGGAAGACCATCGCCAGCTCCGAGCGCACGAAGCGCAGCGGCACCCGGCGGGGGCGTCCGCGCGGCGACGCGGCCGGGTCGGTGCCCGGCTCGGCTTCAGCCGGAGACATCGAACCCCTCCCCGGTGAGCCCGACGAACTGCTCCTCGAGGCTGGCGCGCTCGACGGCGAACCCGCGCACCGCCACACCGCCACGCACCAGGGCCGCGGCGACGTCCTCGGCGGCCGCTGTGCCGAGCAGGGCGTGGGCGGCGTCGGCGGTCTGCGCGACATCGGCGAGACCCAGGCCGCACAGGACCTGCCGGGCGAGGTCGGGGTCGGGTGTCTCGACGCGCACGCGCGGTTGCTGCTGGGCGCGCAGGTCTCCGAGCGCGCCCTGCCACACGAGCCGTCCCGCGCTCATCACCCCGACGTCACTGCACAGCTGGTCGATCTCGCTGAGCAGGTGCGACGACACGAAGATGGTGACGCCGTCGCCGGCGAGCTCACCGATCAGCGAGCGCACCTCACGGGTTCCCTGCGGGTCCAGCCCGTTCGTCGGCTCGTCGAGCAGCAACAGCTCGCGCGGGCGCAGCAGCGCGGCCGCGATGCCCAGGCGTTGACGCATGCCGAGTGAGTACGTGCGGTAGCTCTTCGTCGCGTTCGAGAGCAGTCCGACACGCTCGAGCGCTGCGTCGACCCGGTGCCGGGCGGTGCGCGGGTCTGCGCTGCGGGACGCGGCGTCCAGGCGCCCCAGGTTCGCCCGGCCGGACAGGTACGGATGGAAGGCCGGCCCCTCGACCAGCGCGCCGACGCGCGACAGTGCCGCGGGCTCGGCCGAACCGAGCACGGCGTGCGTGCCGGCGGTCGGGAACACCAGCCCGAGCAGCATGCGGATGGTGGTGGTCTTGCCCGACCCGTTCGGCCCGAGGAAGCCGTAGACCGAACCCGCCGGGACGTGCAGGTCGATGCCGTCGACGGCATTGACCGCGCCGAAGCGCTTGGTCAGGCCGGCGGAGGAGACTGCCGCGGGTCCACCGGCCACGGCACGGTTACCTGGAGCCGGCGGCGGCGTACAGCACTTGCGGGTCGACGGCCCCGGCGAACACCCGGCCGTCGGACGTGACCAGCACGCTGAGCAGGCTGGAATCGAGCAGCCGGCCCTTGCCCCACGTGCCGGACACCGGGGTCAACGCCTGCAACTGCGAGCTGTTCTCGGCCTTGCGCACCGCCGACGCGGAAACCGAGGCGCGCACCACGCGCGACCACCCGGTACCGGTGACGTGCACATTCGTCGGCCGAAGCGCGTTCGTGCCCGCGGAGCCGGCGGCCGGCGCGGCCGCGCGGTGTCGCTTGGCGTGGACCGTGCGCACGTGCGCGTCCGGCGGCGGCGTGAACGAGAAGTTGCGCGCCGCAGGCACGCCGTAGCTGATGGACGTGAAGGCCGCGTCGATCGCGGGCGCCGACTGCCCGCGCGCGTAGACCTGGACGGCCAGCGGCATCTTCGTCCGGCCGTCGACGGCGATGTGCACCGACGCGATGCGGGTGGCCGAGCGGGGCGTCAGCACCAGTTCGTAGACGGATCGATCGGCGACGGTGGCGTGCCGGGTGACCTGCACGCGCGTCGTCGGGTCGAGGGCGTCGAGCGCGCGGTGGGCGAGCTGCTGCGGGGTCAGGGACGACGCGCTGCCCGAGGGCACCGGCAGCGTTCTGCGTACCCGACGTCGGTTGCGCCGGCAGGACGGTGTGCACGGCGCGCGCGATTCGCGCTGTCCCATTCCCACAGCTGCCGGTCGTTACGGAACAGGTCGGTCTCGTCGGTGGTGCCCAGCAGGGCGATGCGCTGCTTGGTCGGCGCCGCCGTACCAGACCTGCATCGGTGTGCGAGCCGGACAGCAGCGAGGTCAGCGACGTGCCGTCGCCGGTGTCGCCGATCTGCGGCAGCTGCGGCAGGCCCAGCGACAGGTGCGACACGAGCGTGCCGGTGAAACCGTCCACGTGCGCGGTCCGCACGGCCGCGATCAGCGATGTCGGGGTGGTCCGCGGCAGGATGCGCGAGGTGGCGTGTGCGCTGAGCGCCCCGCTGGCTGCCAGGGCGGCGACGCCGGCGACGCCGATCGGCGCCACCCAGCGCAATGCTCGGTGACGCGACACGAATCCCCGGGCGCTCACTGGGTCAAGGATGCGTAGATCGCACTGTGACACGGCTGAGGTGTTCAGCGGGCACACGTCGCCCTCGTGGCCGTGCCCGGCGCGGTGCGCGAGGATGGCAGCTCGGGCCGGCCCGATCACGTGCCGGCCGCCGAGCAGGACAGCGAAGGAGACCATCGTGCGGTTGCTGATCGTCGAGGACGAGATCCGGCTGGCGTCGGCCCTGCAGCGTGGCCTGTCCGCGGAGGGATTCACCGTCGATCTCGCGCACACCGGTCCGGACGGTCTGCACTTCGCGCAGGAGACGACCTACGACGCCGTCATCCTCGACATCATGTTGCCGGAGCTGTCCGGCTACCGGATCATCGAGCGGTTGCGCGCCGCCGAGAACTGGGTGCCGATCCTGATGCTGACGGCGAAGGACGGCGAGTACGACGAGGCCGACGCGCTCGATCTCGGCGCAGACGACTACCTCACCAAGCCGTTCTCGTTCGTGGTGCTGCTGGCGCGCATCCGGGCGCTGCTGCGTCGCGGCGTGACCCCGCGACCGGCCTCGCTGTCGGTGGACGACCTGGTGCTGGACCCGGCCGCGCACACGGTGCACCGCGGCGAGACGAGCGTCGACCTCACCCCGCGGGAGTTCTCCCTGCTCGAGTTCCTGATGCGCCGTGCCGGTGACGCGGTCAGCAAGGCCGACATCCTGCACCACGTGTGGGACGCCAACTACGACGGCGACGCGAACGTCGTCGAGGTCTACGTCGGCTACCTGCGGCGCAAGATCGACGTCCCGTTCGGCCGCCAGTCGCTGCAGACCGTTCGCGGCGCCGGGTATCGCCTGAGCCCCGGCGCCTGAGCGGCCGGTGCCCGACGTGCGGGGCCTCGTCGCGCGCGCCGTGCGCTGGCCGCGGCAGTGGTGGGCGCGGCAGTCGCTGCGCGCGCGGCTGACGCTGCTCGCCACCGCCCTGTTCTCCTTCGCCGTCATCACCGGCGCGGTCCTGCTGGTCGTGCTGCAACGCGTGCGCGCTGTACCGCACGCTCGACCAGTCGGCGAACCGGGCAGCGAGAGCGCTGGCCACGCAGGTGCGCCTGCACGGCATCCCGCGCACCATCGTGCCCACCACCGCGGTCGCCGGCGCGCAGGTGGTCGACCGCTCGCGACCGGGTCCTCGCGGCGTCCACCGGATCGACGTACGTGCTGCACGCTGCTGACGCCCGAGCAGCTGCGTGCGGTGCGCGCCGGCGACCGTCTCGAGATCAGCCCCACCTCGGACACCAAGCTGCGCGTACTGGGCCGCCCGGTCGGGCCGAACACGGTGCTGGTCGCCAACGACGTCACCCGGGTGGACGACAGCCAGAACCTGCTCACCCGAGCGGCGCTGGTCGGCAGCCCGCTGGCGGTCCTGCTGTTCGGCCTCGCGACCTACGGGGTCGTGGCGCTGACCCTGCGTCCGGTGGCGGCCATGCGCCGGCGGGCGGCCGCAATCACCGCCGCGGGCCTGCCGCGAGCAGCGGCTGCCGGTGCGCCGCGCGGACGACGAGATCCAGCGCCTGGCCGCCACGCTGAACGCGATGCTGGACCGCATCGATTCGGCGACGAGCCGCCAGCGCACCTTCGTCGGGGACGCCGCGCACGAGCTGCGCTCGCCGCTGGCGTCGCTGCGCGTGCAACTGGAGGTCAGCCCAACGCCTGGGCCCGGAGGTCGACTGGGACGACGTCATCCGCGACGTGCTCGTCGACGTCGATCGGCTGGACCGGCTGGTCGAGGACCTGCTCAGCCTGGCGCGACTGGACGAGTCCGCGGGCCAGACGCGGCGCGAGCCGGTGCGCCTGGACGAACTCGTCACGACCGTCGTCGCCGGCTATGCCAGCGCCCGCGTGCCGGTGCGCGCGAACACCAGGCCGGTGGTGATCAGCGGCGATCCCGAGGCGCTGCGCCGGGTCGCGATGAACCTCATCAACAATGCCGTCCGCTACGCGACGAACGTGATCACCGTCGACGTCCACGCCGATCAGGACGCGGGCCAGCAGGTGGCCGAGCTGATCGTCGAGGACGACGGTCCCGGCATCCCGGCCGCCGAGCGCGAGCGGGTGTTCGACCGCTTCTACCGGGTACAGGCGTCCCGCTCCCGCGACACCGGCGGCACCGGTCTCGGGCTTCCCATCGTGCGCGACATCGTGCGCAACCACGGCGGGCGGGTGCAGCTGCTCGACCGCACCGACGCCGCGGCCGGCCTGCGCGCGGTGGTCACGTTGCCGATCGGCCCCGCGCCGCAGGGCTGACCTGCGCGTGCTGCGACCGGCTGCGGCTCAGCCGGTCTTCGAGGCGCAGGCGGGCAGGCTGGAGCTGGACGATGCGCCGGGCGTCGTGGTCGTCGGCGCGGGCGGCCCCGGGCTGTTCGTGGTGGAGGTCGATGACGTCGGCGCGACGGTGCACGTGGGCGGCAGCGGCTTAGTAGTTGTAGACCGACAGCGTGATCTTCGTGTCCGGCGTGTAGCTGCTGCCCCCGGTGGGGTTCTCGTCGTAGACCTTGTTGTCCTTCTTCTGTTCGTGCGTCGTCTTGGTGTCGCCCCTGACGACGTCGGTGAACCCGGCCGCGTTCAGCGACTTGCGGGCGTCGTCGAAGTCCTTGCCGGTGACGTCGGGCAGCTTCGATCTTGCCGTTGGACACCTGCAGGGTGACCGTGCTGCCCGGCGCGGCCAGCGCGAGCTGCTGCGGGCTCTGCGCGATGACCGTGTTGATCGGCTGGCTGCTGTCGACGTTCTGCTGCTTCGGCTTCAGATTCAGGCTCATCAGCTTCGCGGCGGCGTCGTGGTAGGACAGCCCCACCAGGTAGGGCACCTGCACCGTCGGCGTCTTGTAGACGAAGTAGGTGACGGTCGAACCCTTCTTCACCATCTGTCCTACGTCGGGATCGAGGGTGCACACGCGGCCGGGGACGCCGGACTGCCCGCCACTGCACTTGGCGCTGGTGGTGCCGCCGTTCTTCGGCACGAACCCCGCCTGCTTGAGCTGCTGCGCCGCGGCCGCCGGCAGCTGGCCGACCACCGTCGGGACAGCGACCGGCTTGGCCTTGTCGTCGTTGCTGCCGAAGTGCACGATCGCGTACGCGCCGACGCCGATCACGATCAGCAGCGCGACGACCACCGCCGCCCACAGCAGGGCGGCCCGGCGGCCGCTGTCGCCCTCGGCCTGGTCGTAGCCGCTGCGAAACGGCACCACCGGCGGCGGCGTGCGGGCGATGAACTGGGTGCGCTCGGCGTCGGTCATCACCGCTTCGGCGCTGACCGGCCGATCGGCCAGCGCGCGCTGCAGGTCCGAGCGCATGTCGCCCGCACTCTGATAGCGGTTGAGCTGGTTCTTGGCCAGCGCCTTCATCACGATCGAGTCGAGCGGCCGCGGGATGTCGGCATTGCGCGCCGACGGCATGACCGGGTTCTCGCGGACGTGCTGGTAGGCCACCGCCACCGGCGAATCACCCTGGAACGGCGGCACGCCGGTGACGAGTTCATAGAGCAGGCAGCCGGTGGAGTAGACGTCCGAGCGGGCGTCGACGGTCTCGCCGCGGGCCTGCTCGGGCGACAGGTACTGCGCGGTGCCGATGACGTTGGCGGTCTGGGTGACCGTGGAACTGGTGTCGGCGACGGCGCGGGCGATGCCGAAGTCCATCACCTTGACCGCGCCCTGCGGCGTGATCATCACGTTCGCCGGCTTGATGTCGCGGTGCACGATGCCGTTGCGGTGGCTGAAGTCCAGCGCGGCGCAGATGTCCGCGGCGATCTCCATCGCGCGCCGCGGGGGCAGCCGCTCCTCGGTGCGCAGGATGTCGCGCAGCGTGCGGCCCTCGACGTACTCCATGACGATGAACGGCAGCGCGGTGCCGTCCGGCGCGAAGTCCTCGCCGGTGTCGTACACCGACACGATCGACGGGTGGTTCAGTCCGGCCGACGAGTGCGCCTCGCGTCGGAACCGGGTCAGGAAGCTCGGGTCACGGGCGAGGTCTGCGCGCAACACCTTGATCGCGACGTCGCGGCTCAGCCGCAGGTCACGGCCGCGGTGCACCTCGGCCATGCCTCCGTAACCGATGAGCTCACCGAGCTCGTACCGGTCGCCGATCACTCTCGGCTGCGTCATCGTCGATCCTCACTGTGTGTACCGGTCATGATCAACTCACCCCGGTGTCTTTCAGGTATGCGGTCATGACCTTCTTGGCGATCGGGCCGGCGGCAAGCCCTCCGGTCGCCTCGTTGCCGGCGACACCGCCGTTCTCGACCAGGACGGCGACGGCGATGCGAGGTGTTCCCCGCACCATCGCGAAGCCGGTGAACCAGGCGTCCGGCGCGACCTTGCTCGCGCTGGTCTCGCCGACGTCCGCGGTGCCGGTCTTGCCGCCGACGACGACCTTGTCGCCGAACTGGGTGATCGCGGCGGGATGGCCGGTGCCCTCGGGGCTCGACACGACACCTTCCATCAGCTTGACCAGCTCGGCGTCGCTGTCGGGGTCGATGACCTGGCTCTGCTCGTCAGGCCCGTACTTGCGCAGCGTCGACAGGTTGGGGCGCTTCTCCGAGTCGACGAGATAGGGCCGCAGCAGCGTGCCTGAGTCGGCCACCGCCGAGGCGAGCATCGCCGCCTGCAGCGGCGTCACCCGCGCGTTGCGCTGACCGAACGCCGTCTGCGCCAGCGCGCTGTTGTCGCTCAGCACCGACTGCGGCCCGATCGTCGACTGCGCCACCGGCAGCGGCGTGGCGTGCGGGTTGGTGTCCAGGCCGAACTTGCGGGCCTGCTCGGCAAGGGCCCGGGCGCCCAGCTTGTCGACGGCCAGCTTGGCGAACGCGGTGTTGCACGACTTCGCGAAGGCGTACAGCAGCGTCGCGGTCTGCCCGTTCTGGCAAGCCTCCCCCGCGAAGTTCTCGATGCAGGCGCTGGCGAGGTTGCTCGGGCACGCGCTCGTCTTCGACTCGTCCAGCGGCCAGTAGTAGGTGGGCGCCGGGATCGACGTGCTCGCCGTGTACTCGGCCGCGCTCAGCTTGCTCGTCAGATCGGTGTTGATCGCCGCCGCGGAGTCGACGATCTTGAAGATCGAGCCAGGAGGGTAGGTACCGCTCAGCGCGCGGTCGAACATCGGCCCGGGGTCGGTCGGGTACTTCTTGAACATCGCCGTCGGGTCGTTCGGCACGCCCTTGCAGTTCTTCTCCCGTGCGGCGATCTGGGGGGCCACCTTCTTGGCCGGGTTCAGTGCCGAGTAACAGCCGTAGGCCTTGACGATCGCGTTCGAGTCGTGGCTGGCCAACTGGTTCGGGTCGTACGACGGCGTGGACACCAGTGCCAGGATCTTGCCCGTCTGCGGATCCAGCGCCACGACGGCACCGCGCTTGAACTGGCCGTTCGTCGTCGCCATCGCCTTGTACGCGGCAGTCTGCGCGGCCTTGTTGAGCGTGAGGTCCACGCTGCCGCCGCTCGGGTTGCGCCCGGTGAGCAGCGCGGACAGCCGGTTGGTGAACAGCCGCGAATCGTCGCCGGACAGCACGCCGTTCTCGACGTCCTCGATGCCGCTCGAGCCGTAGACGAACGAGTACGAGCCCGTCGCCGGTGCATAGACCGGTCCCTGCCGGTACTTGCGCAGGTACTTCAACTCATCCGACGTCTTCACCGAGTCAGCGACGTTGGTGCCCTGGACGACGATCTGCCCGCGCGGGCTGGCGTACTCGTTGAGCAGCACGCGCCGGTTGTTTGCGTTGTTGCGGTAGTCGCTGCCCTTGAACACCTGGACGACATTGAGGTTGACGAAAAGCGCCACGAACAGCACCGCGAACGCGATCGTCACCTTGCGGATCGGCCGGTTCATCCGACCGCCGCCTGCACGCCCGTGGCCGTGGTCGGAGTGTCCCTCGCCGACGGCGGGGCTGTCGGGGGTCGGCGGGCCGCGTCGGACACCCGCACCAGTAGCGCGAGGACGGCCCAACTGCCGAGCAACGACGATCCGCCGTAGGACAGGAACGGCGTCGTCAGGCCCGTCTCCGGCAGCAGCCGGGTGACTCCCGCGACGACGACGAAGATCTGCAGGGCGAACAGGAAGGCCAGCCCGCTGGCGAGCAGCTTGCCGAACGCGTCGCGCACGGCCAACCCGGCGGTGAAGCCCCGCGCGACCAGCAGCCCGTACAGCACCAGCAGGGCAGCGAGTCCGAACAAGCCGGTCTCCTCACCGAACGAGGACATGATGTAGTCGGTGGCCGGCAGCGGGACGAGTTCCGGGTGCCCCGCACCCAGGCCGGTGCCGAAGATGCCGCCGGTGCCCAGGCCGAACAGCGACTGCTGCAGCTGGTAGCTCGCTCCTGACTGCTGGTACACGGGGGCGAACGTGTGCAGCCAGACGCCGACGCGCAGCTGCACGTTGCTGAACAGTTGGTACGCCGCATACGCGCCGCCGGCGAACAGCAGCACGCCCACGATCACCCAGCTGACGCGCTCGGTGGCGATATAGAGCAGCACGACGAACAGGCCGAAGAACAGCAGCGACGTGCCGAGGTCGTGGCCGCGCACGAGCACCGCGATGCACACCAGCCAGGCCGCGAGCAGCGGCCCGAAGTCGCGCCCGCGCGGGAAGTCGATGCCCAGGATCCGCTTGCCCGCCAGCGCCAGGACGTCGCGCTTCTCGACCAGGTAGGCCGCACCGAAGATCGTCAGCAACACCTTCGCGAACTCACCGGGCTGCAGCGAGAATCCCGCGACGCGGATCCAGATGCGGGCACCGTTGACCTCGCTGAACCGCGCCGGCAACACGGCGGGCAGCACCAGCAGGAAGACACCGGCCAGCGCAAGCGTGTAGGCGTAGCGCTGCAGCACGCGGTGGTCGCGCACGATCACCAACAGCGCCAGGAAGAGCACCACGCCCAGCGCGGTCCACACCACCTGGGTGGGCGCCTGCGCGCCGCCGTACGACGTGCCGTTCTCGATGCTCTGCTGCTTCTGGCCGAGGTCCAGTCGGTGGATCATCACCAGGCCGAGGCCGTTCAGCAGCACGACGATGGGCAGCAGCAACGGGTCGGCGTACGCCGCCACCTTGCGGATGACCAGGTGCGTGACGACGCCGGCGCCGATCGGCACCAGCGCGTAGGTGAGCAGCCGGCTGGACAGGTGCCCGTTGCGCGCGGCCTCGACCGCAGCCTCGGCGGCGACGACGATCAGCACCGCGAACACGAGCAGCACCAGCTCGGTGTTGCGGCGCGTCGGGGCACGCTGCGCCGACGGCGACAGCGTGCTCATGACGTCCCCGAGCACTGTTTGGTGCGCCCGCCGGTGGTCGGCGCGGGGATGGCGGTGCCGGACAGTGTGGTCGTCGCGCCCGGCGAAGACGCGGTCGCGCCCCGTGACACAGACGTACCCGAGGAAGTGCGGCTCGTCGGGGCGGCGCCCGTGGGCGTCGGGCTCGTGGGCGTCGGGCTGACGACGACCGCCGGCCGGCACGGCGGCAACTGCTGGTTGCGCAGGTTGGCCACGACGTTCTCGGCGTCCTTCTCCGAGCTGGCGGTGATGCCGTCGTGCACCTGGCCCTGCGCGGACGAGTTGAGGTCGCGCAGGCGCAAGTCGGTCACCTTGTACACGTTGTAGAACTTCAACGGTCCCAGGTCGGTGTTGACGCCGCGGTAGATCGCTACGTCGGCGCCCGCGCGACCGACGAAGTACTGCGTCTGCGTCCACGCGTAGGTGCCGCCCAGCGCGGCGACCAACACGATGACCACGGCCGCGCCGATCAACCACGGCTTCCAGGACCGTCTGCGCCGGTGCTCTGCCGGCGCGCTCTGCTCGACCTGCTTCGGCCGCGACATCGCCGCGGCGCGCTCGGCGGCGCTGCTGTCGGCGTTCGGCACGTCGGCGGCGGCAGGGTCGACGAAGGCGCCGGCGATCACCGGCACGTCGTCGATGGTGTCGCCGACCTTCGCGTTGATCACGTCGGCGACGATCACGGTGACGTTGTCCGGTCCACCGCTGCGCAGCGCGAGCTCGACGAGGCGGTCGGCGCACTCCTGGGTGTCCGGGATGCGCGAGCGTCTCGTGGATGGTGTCGGCCGAGACGACGTCGGACAACCCGTCGGAGCACAGCAGGTAGCGATCACCCGCGCGTGCCTCGCGGATGGCGACGTCGGGCTCGACGTCGGAGCCGAGCAGCGCGCGCAGGATCACCGACTTGCGTGGGTGGTCCTTCGCCTCGTCGGGCGTCAACTTGCCCGAGTCGACGAGGTACTGCACGTAGGTGTCGTCGTGGGTGATCTGTGCCAGGTGGTCACCGCGCAGCAGGTACGCGCGCGAGTCGCCGACGTGCACCAGGCCGACCTTCGACCCGAAGAAGCGCAGGGCCGTCAACGTGGTGCCCATGCCCTCGAGCTCGGAGCGCTGCTCGACGGCGTCGGCGATGTGCCCGTTGGCCTCGGCGACCGAATCACGCAGGGCCCGCATGATGTCGTCGATGCGGCGGTCCTCGTCGAGGTACTCCAGCGTCCCGATGACGATCTTGCTGGCGACCTCGCCCGCGGCGTGGCCGCCCATGCCGTCGGCGATCGCCAGCAGCCGCGGTCCGGCGTAGACGGAGTCCTCGTTGTTGTTGCGCACCAGGCCGAGGTCCGAGCGGACGGCGTAACGCAGGTAGAGCGCCATCAGCGTGTCCGGCCGTCGTGCGCCGCGCTTCACCGCAGCTCCAGCACGGTCTGGCCGATGCGCAGGGGGACGCCGGGCTCCATCGGCACCGGCGATTCGACCTTGCGCTGGCCGAGATACGTGCCGTTGGTCGAGCCGAGGTCCTCGACGATCCAGCGACCGTCCTGCTGGCTTATGCGCGCGTGCCGGGTGCTCGCGTAGTCGTCTTCGAGCACGAGCGTGGAATCGTTCGCGCGCCCGATGAGCACCGGCGCGCCGGTCAATCCGATGCGGGTACCGGTGAGCCCACCCGCGGTGACGAGCAGGTAGGCCGGTGACGCGGGCCCGGGCCGCGCATCGCGCGGGGCACCGGAGCGACCGCGGCGCCGGGCCGGCGGCGGCACGCCCACGCGCGGCTGGCCGCTGGTGCGCAGGTCCGAGCGGATCACCCGCATGGCCGCCAGCACGAACAGCCACAGCAGCGCGAGGAAGCCGAACCGGATCAGTTGCAGCGCGAGCGCGGAGTTCACGCGGCCGCCCCGCGGCGGTGCACCGGCGCGTGAGCCGACGTCACACGCGCTCCTGATGGAACACGATCCGGGTATGGCCGACCCGGATCACGTCGCCGTGCCGCAGCTGCTGGCTGGTGATCTCGTGGCCGTTGACGGTGGTGCCGTTCGTCGAGCCCATGTCGTAGGCGGTGGCGACCGCGCCGTCGTAGGAGATGTCCAGGTGCCGGCGGGAGATGCCCTGGTCGAGCAGTTGCAGATTGGACTCGCTGCCCCGGCCGATGATGTTGCTGCCCGGGCGCAGGTCGTAGCGGCGGTTGCTCTGGTCGACGATCAGCATCGCGACGGCGCTGCGGCGCGGTTGGTCCGGCGGGGGGCCGCCGAAGCCGGGCACCGGGCCCTCGGCCTCGTGCGGCGCGCCGCCGGTGCGTAGGCGGGTGCTCGGAGCGCCGACGGGGGCGCCGCATGGCCGCGGGCGTTTCCCGGCGGCACGGCGCCGCCGGGCGGCGCGTACTGCGGTTGCCGCTGCGCGGCTGCTGGTTGACGTAGTCGCCCGGCTCGACGCCCGGGATGACCGGCAGCGAGAGCGAATCCTGCGGACGTCGGCGCGGCGGTGCCTCGGACTCCATCCGCGACGCGACGCCGAACACGCCGGTGCGCAGTTCCTCGTCGAGGGCGAGGTACACCTCGATGTCGCCGATCGTCTCCCAACCGCTCTCGTCCAGGTACTCCTGCACGAGCTCGGCGAGCGAGTTCGTCAGCTGGACCTCCCACGGCACGAGACGTTCGTGATCGGACGGGGAGAGCGTCACCCGGTAACGGTTGGGCGAGAGCACGCGGCCGTTGCGCATGACGTTGCGCTTGTCGGCCGCCTCCCGCTGCAGCGCGGAGCCGATCTCGACCGGCTCGACCTGGCCTTTGAACACGCGCGCGAAGGCGCCGCCGACGAGTCCCTCGAGGCGACGCTCGAAGCGCTGGGCCAAGCTCACGACGCTCTCCTCCGCTCGGCGACTCGGCTTCACGGCATGGCGCATGGCGCGTGGGCCACGCGAACCGGGAGAGTCTATCGGGGACGGCTGTGGAGACCCGCGAATTCGGGCGGCGCGTGCGTGCTACCGTCGATCTGCCATTCAAGGCGTGCGCTCCGCTCGCACGCGCCGGGCAAGTGGCGGAATGGCAGACGCGCACGGTTCAGGTCCGTGTGTCCGAAAGGACGTGGGGGTTCAACTCCCCCCTTGCCCACTCCCGTGATCTGAACAGATCACCGACAGGCCCTGACGACCTCGCCGCAGCGGGGTCAGCACCGGGTCGCGATCGACGCGCGCAGCTGGTGACGGCGCTTCGGCGCGCACGCGGTCTCGTCACCGTCAGGGAGCCGCGGTACGGAATCAGTCGAGATTGCGCAACACGGCTTCGAGCGCCTCCTGATTACGCTCGAAGTCGAACGTCCAACTGGAGTTGAATGCCTCCGAGCTGTACACCCCGGGAATTTGCGGAATTTCCGCGGCGGACCAGAAGAAGTCGGTGTCGCAGCCAACTATCGCGCTGAACAGGTGCTCGTTGCGGGCGGTGTAAGCGTCGTGATTGAGCACGATCAGGTGCTCCACCTTTTCCGCGAACATCAGATTGAACATGGCTGAGCCACCGAATCCGGCAATCACCTTCGCCGAACGGAACATGCCGGCTTGCACAGCCAAATCGTGGTCCTCGGGAAAGATGACGGTGAACCCGTAGGACTCGAACAGCCTTTCGACCTCATCGCCATTACGGCAGGCGCGCCGGTTGCTCAGCGAGGCCGACCGCGACACGAAGATGCGTTCAAGCGTCGGCGCGGCGGGATCGACGATGGCGCGCGTGATCCGACTCCACACATCGGTGATTCCAGGGTGCACGAAGTGCGGTCGGTAGTTGTGCCACATCGCAGTGGCGGCGAGCGCCGATCTGATCCGAACCGGGTGGTCGACCATGACCACGTCCGAACGGGCAATTCCATAGGCGGGAAGCAAACGGTCGAGCAACGGGTCGGTTTCCGAGCCGCGCTTGACGGCGGACAACACCCGCAGGTCCGGATAGAGGGACTGGCCTCGTCCCAGGCCCACAGTCTCGGGACGACCTCGGTCATGATGTGCCCGAAGTGACCGGTCCACTGCGGGTCGAGGACGAAGTAGTCACCCTCGAGATCTTCGCGAGCCCGAGTTCCTTGCGGGATGGTCCCGAAATCGGCAGACACCGAGTTCAACACAGGACTGCCCATCCGCTGGGCGCGGTAGAACCGAAACGAGTCGGGAAGTATCGAGTGCCCCGTGTACATGAGGGTGCGTCCGGCAAATACGATCGGGCCGGAGTAGTGCCGCAGCCGCATGTTCGGGTACGGCAGCGACTCCGCCAAGAGGCCCACACCCTCACGTGTGGAGTGCGAAATGACGTGCGCGCTGGTGCGGAAGACCCCGCTCGGCAGTTCGCGCAGAAGGTCGACCTTGGCCCGACGTTCGCGAGCCGGCAGCAGTTCCTGCACCTCGTCATCGGTCAGGGCGAGGTAGTGGTGGCCCTTCTTCACGATCGCCAACCATTCCGAGGTGGAAGCGACGCCTGCCGTGGCCTCCCGCTGCGCCGCATCATCAGCATCTTTGGGCCCGACTCCGGCGAGCTCCGCGGTCCACGCCAGAGCCTCGGCACGCGGCATCTTGCGTCCAGCACCCGCTGCGGCAGCAGGTAGACGCCCCCCTGCCTGAGATGGAAGACCAAGCGATACCAAGTCTGCCGGGCCCCGGCAATGTCGTCCGAGCGCAGGTCGATGATGGTGTGCAATGCGCCGAACGCCTTGAGTCGCTCGTGCACCTCGTCCAGGGACGAGGCGCGCCGGCTCACCGCCCCACGCCGGCGCCGCACGCCTTCCCCGACGATGAAAATCTTGTGGCCGGTCAGGTTCGCGACCCATGCGTCCACCTCGCGGCGACGAGCAGGCGAGGCGAGGATCGCGATCTGTTGTCGGGTCGCGCCCGGTCGTAGCGGCGCGCTTTCGGTAAGCCACCCGGCGACCTGTTTGGTCTGGTGCCGCACCAACACTCGCCGGACGAACTTCCGGGCTCTGCCCACCAACTTCATAGACCTTGACTTCCCTCACCGCGGCCGACGCTCTGCGATGCGCCGCAACCGTCGTCGAATGTCAAGCGTTGTCACTTCGGACACTCCGGACAAGCCCGCATCGATCCCGACCGAGAGATTACCCGCGGTGCACCGAGGGTCGAACACGTTGCCAACCGTCCGACCGCCCGACGACCGTCAGGAGACGCCGATCGCCCGATAGAACTCCTGTGTGGCCTCCTGGTTGTAGGCGGCGTCGTTGAAGGGCAACGTCGACACCTCGCCGCGCAGGAACGCCCGCATGCCATCGGCAAGCGCGTTCACCGACAGCTTCACCACCTTGCCGTAACCCTCCGGCAGCGCCCCGCGCACCGAGCTGAATGCGGTGGTGACGACGGGCAGGCCGAGCACCAGCGCTTCGAGGATGACCATCGGTTGGCCCTCGTAGTCGCTCGACAGCACGAAGCAGTCGGAATTGGCCATGATCACGTAGGGATTGGGCTGGTGCCCGGCCAGCGTCACGGCCGAGACCAGCCCCAGGCTCTCGACGGCGTCTGCCAGCCGGGCGCGCAGCGGACCGGTGCCGAGCAGGATCAACCGGGTGGCCGGGTCCTCTTCATGCACGGCGCCGAAAGCCTTGATCATCCGCAGATGGTTCTTCTCCGTGGACAGCCGGCCCGCCGTGACGAACGTGCGCACGCCCGGCGCCGGCGGCAGCACGGTGCTCAGCGCCACGCGGCGGTCGACCTCGTCGCGGATGTTCGCCGCGCCGTAGCGGTTCATCAGTTGCTGCACCGCGTCGGGCAGGGCGAGCTCGGCGTCCGGGTGCGCGACCGGCTCCACCGGGACGTCGTCGTGCTGCGTGATGCGCTCCGACCGCGCCGGCACGCCGGTGGCCAGGTGGTGGATGCGTTCGAAGTTGATCGTGTTGCGTGCGTAGGTGAACTTCTCCGGTGCTGCGTAGCGGGAGAGCTTCTCGCGGTTCACCTCGTCCAGGGCGGCGGACACCGACACCAGGCGATCGGCAAGACCGCACAGGGCAAGTACGCCGTTGACGCTCTGCCGGATGTGCTTGGTGCGGCCCGCGTTCTCGACCTCTGCGCGCATGTCGTTGTGGAACCAGATCGCGAACTTGCCGGACGGGCGACTGCCCAGCAGCTTGACCCAGAACGGCGCGTAGGAGCTGAAGTCGACCACGTGGTCGAACTCGCTGTCACCGAAGCACCGCCGCCACTCGTCGCGCAGCAGGGCCCGGTGTCCGCCGGTGAGGCCGAACCGCGGGTCGGCCAGCCTCGGATTGACGCTGAGCAGCGCCTTGACCTGCACCTTGCTGCCGTTGATCCCGCCCATGCGTGGCAGCAACCGCGCCCGCGGGTCGATCAGCTTGATCTGGCGCTGGCGTTCGCGGTGCGTCGACCAGTTGAACGTGACGGAGACGTCGTAGCGCTCGTAATCGATGTTGTTGAGCAGGCACAGGGCCGAGGTGGTGATGCCGTTGTTCAGCATCCCGCCCAGATGCATCAGGATCGAGGTGCGGCCGTCGGAGAAGTTCGACCGCACGTCGTCGCCGGCCCGGCCGCGGAACACGATGTCCACCACACGGTCCGCTGCATGTCCGTCCTCACGCGGGCAGTAGCGCTCGCGCGCTGCCGCGTAGGCCGCAGCACGGCGCACCGCCGGGTCTTCGTCCGTGCCCGTCCCGAGCTGCTTGAGGTCCGCGACCAACTGCGCGAGGTCGGTGCTGATCGCCCCCGGCCACTGCGCCGTCGGCAGGTACAGCCCGCGCTGAGCCTCGTACTCCTCGAGATCGGGAGCGAAGAACAGGATGGGCCGGCCGGTGGCCAGGAAGTCGATGAAGATCGACGAGTAGTCAGTGACGAGGACGTCGGTCGCGCCGAGCATCTCGTTGGCCGGGACGTCGTTCGGCACCAGGATGTCGCGTAACGCCGGATCGGCGATCGCGTGCTTGTAGACCTGCTGGTGCACCTTGAGCAGCAGCCGGTACCGGGCGCCGTCGATCTGCGACGCGACCGTCTCGACGCGGGTGCGCAACTGGCGGATGTCGTTCGTGGGCGAGTAGAAGCTGCCCTTCCAGGTGGGCGCGTACAGCACGACGTCCTGCGCGTCGTCCAGCACCACGCCGCGTTCGCGAAGCTTCGCGCGGGTGCGCCGGCGCGCGTCGTCGTCCGCGAACTGCGCGTCGACCCGGGGCGAACCGGTGGCGACCAGCTTGCCGCGGAAGATGTTGCGCAGCCGGTAGGCCCGCAGGTACATGTCCGCGGTGTCGTCATTCGGCGCGAGCAGGTAGTCCGCGGCCAGGAAGTTGCGCACGACGTTGCGGGTGTCGCCCGCACCGTCCGGGATGTCGTACCCCATCGCCTTGAGCGGGGTGCCGTGCCAGGTGTTGACGTAGACCTGACCCTCGCGCTTACCGAACTGCGGCGGGAACGTCGCGTTGTTCACCAGGTACTTGGCCCTCGCCAGCATCGCGAAATATCTGGTCGACTCGTACTCGACGAACTCGACGCGCGGGTGACCGGCGAACTCGGCGATGGTGGCGGCGTACTGCTCGAAGTCGGCGAGCGCCCACACGTGGCGCAGGTGCTGCTGGTCCGGAGCGGCCAGCAGCGCGCGAAAGATGGCCTCGGGGTTGCAGAGCATCCCGTTGCCGGAGAAGGACTCGTAGACGACCAGGTTCTCGTCGATGGAGCTGCGCCGGTCGTGTGCGACCTTCTCGTACTCGGCCGCGACCTGCACCCGGCGAGCGAACGCGCGCACACGCGCGCGCGCCTGCGCACCTGGTTTCGTGGCCATGGAACTCCTCTACCTCGCCGGCGACGTGTACGACGGCGGAGCTCGGGGTCTGCCGGACGACGGCCGATTCTACCGGTGTTGGCGCTGTGTAATCGGCAAGGGTGGGCGGGGCGGACAGTGATGGGAGCGTCCGGCACGGCGGTCGACGCCGGCCGTGCGAGTCCGGCCGCAGGGTCGTCGCACTGGCCTTCTCGACTGTCCGAAGCGGCTACGCGCTGGTAGGAACACCGCGTGGACATCTTCAGCGTCGCGCGCCAGGTGGTCGAACGAGCAGGGCACGAGGCCGCCTACGCGGCGACGCTGCTGCAGGCCCGCGGGGCGGGTGTCGCGTTGACCCCGCCGCACAAGCTGCTCGGCACGCTGCGCGACGTCGGCGAGTACGGCCCGGCCGGCGGCGCAGTCTCGCTGGCCGTCGCCGGCTTCGGCAAGCGCGCCGCGGTCATCGACGAGATCGGCGCGGTCACCTTCGCCGAGCTGGACAAGCGCAGCAACGCCCTGGCGAACGGCCTGATCGACCGCGGGTTCCGACAGCGGCGACGGGCTGGGGATCCTGGCCCGCAACCACCGCTACCTCTTCGAGGCGATCATCGCCGGCGCGAAGCTCGGCGCCCGCACGCTGCTGCTCAACACCGACTTCGCCGGCCCGCAGCTCGCCGACGTGTGCGATCGCGAGGACGTCACTGCGCTGATCCACGACGAGGAGTTCGGCAAGGTCGCGGAATCCGTCGATCCGTCCGGCGGCAAGTACGTCGCCTGGACCGACGCGGTCGAGTCCGGCGACATCGACGACATCGACGCCGACACGGTCGAGGGCCTGATCCGCAACGGCAGTGACGGCCGACCGCCGCGGCCCGGGTCGAAGCAGAAGATCATCCTGCTGACCAGCGGCACCACCGGAACCCCGAAGGGCGCGCCGCGCGATATGGCGTTGTCGCTGGCGCTGCCGGGCGGGTACCTGTCGAAGATCCCGCTGCGCTCGGGACGCACCGTGGTGCTGTCCTCGCCCGGCTTCCACGCCTGGGGGCTGCTCAGTTCGATGCTCGCGCTCGGTCTCGGCAACACGATCGTGACCGCCCGCAAGACCGACGCGAAGTTCACCCTGCGCGCGATCGAGGAGCACGCGGCGGACGTGCTGATCACGGTGCCGATCCTGCTGTCGCGGGTGCTGGAGGAGACCGACGACATCGAGAAGCGAAACCTGGACTCGCTCCGGGTGATCGCGCTGTCCGGCTCCGCGCTGTCCCCCGATCTCGCCGAGCGTGCGATGGACACCTTCGGTGACATCGTCTACAACCTCTACGGCTCGACCGAGGTCGCCTACGCCACGATCGCCACCCCGAAGGACATGCGCGAGGCTCCGGGCACCGTCGGCAGACCGCCGCAGGGCACCCGCATCAAGCTGTTCGACGACGACGACAAGGAGGTCGCGGCCGGGCGAATCCGGGCGCATCTTCGTCGGCTCCTCGATGCAGTTCGAGGGCTACACCGGCGGCGGCAGCAAGGCGACCATCGAGGGCATGATGTCGACCGGCGACGTCGGTCACTTCGACGAGCACGGCCGGCTGTTCGTCGACGGGCGCGACGACGACATGATCGTCTCCGGCGGCGAGAACGTCTTCCCCGCCGAGGTCGAGGATCTGCTCGGCAGCTACGACGGCGTGCAGGAGGTCGCTGTGGTCGGCGTGGACGACGACGACTACGGCAAGCGGTTGCGCGCCTACGTCGTCGCCGCCGACGGCGCGGACCTCGACGAGAAGACGCTCAAGGAGCACGTCAAGAGCAACCTGGCCCGCTACAAGGTGCCGCGCGAGATCACCTTCATCGACGAGATCCCGCGCAACCCGGCCGGCAAGGTCATGAAGCGCAAGCTGCCCGACATGGAGACCGAGAGCGACTCCGACTCCGACTCGGAGAAGGACTCCGGCGACGAGAAGGACTGACCCCGGTCAGCCGCGCTCGGCGCGACTGCCGGTGGCCGTGCGGACCTGGTCGAGTTCGGCGAGGATATCGGCCGTGACGGCGTCCTCGTCCTGTGCGGCGTCGATGACGTGCAGCAGACCGCGATCCCGGTAGTACTCGACGAGCGGGTGCGTCGCCTGGTCGAAGACCTTCAGCCGGTTCTCCACAGTCTCGGCGTTGTCGTCCGAGCGGCCCTCGGTCTCGGCGCGGGCCAGGATGCGCCGCATGAGTTCCTCGCGCGGGGCGTCGAGGTAGATCACCGCGTCCGGTGAGGCGCCCGCCAGCTCAGCGAGCTTGCGCGCTTCGACGGCCTGGTCCACCGATCGCGGGAAGCCGTCCAGCAGGTAGCCGTGGGCGTCGGCGGCGGCCAGCACCCGCGGCATCAGCAGGCCGATGATGACCGAGTCCGGCACGAGGTCGCCCTTGCGCATGAGTTCGGCGACCCGGCGGCCCAGCGCGGTGTCGTTGTCGACCTCGGCGCGCAACAGATCTCCGGCAGCCAGATGCTCGACGTGCAGCCGCTCGGCCAACCGTTCGCCCTGCGTGCCCTTGCCCGAGCCGGGCGGGCCGATCAGCAACACGTTCATGGGCCAACTCTGCCATCACGACGCGGTGACGCGCCCATCGGGTGCACGCGGCGCGAAGACGTCACCGCGCCGCCACCCATCGTTCGCCCAAATACGACACACTGGGTCAAACCGGTATCAATCGGAGGACTCCCATGCACCGTGCTCACCGTGCTTCCCTAGCCCGTCACCGTGCTTCCCTAGCCCGCCCCCTCACCCGAGCGGTGGCGATCGCGGCGGCGGCCGCCACCGCTGCCGGGCTGGCCGTCGCCGGCGCGCAGGGCGCCCAGGCGGCGCCGTCGACCACGCTCGTCGTCAGTGAGGCCTACGGCGGCGGCGGCAACAGCGGCGCGACGCTGAGGAACGACTTCGTGGAGTTGCAGGACGTCGGGGCGAGCGGCCAGGACGTGTCCGGGTACTCGGTGCAGTACCTGTCGGCGAGCCCCGGCGCCACCACCGCCTGGCAGGTCACCCCGCTCAGCGGCAGCGTCCCCGCGCACGGTCATTACCTGGTGCAGGAGGCAGCAGGCACCGGCGGCAGCGCCGACCTGCCGGCGCCGGACGCCACCGGTTCGATCAACATCAGCGGAACCGGGGGAACGGTCGCCCTGGTGCACGGCAGCACGGCCCTGACCTGCACGACGAGCGCCGCCTGCGCGAGCGATCCCTCGATCGTCGACGTCGTCGGCTGGAACGGCGCCGCGGTGCACGAGGGCAGCGCCGCCGGGGCCACGACGAACACCACCTCGGTGCAGCGCGACGCCGCGGGCACGGACACCGATGACAACAGCGCCGACTTCACCGTCGCGGCGCCGACGCCGGCGAACTCGGGCACCGGTGGTGGCGGCGGGGGCGGCACGAACCCGGCGCCGGGATCGGTGCGCATCCACGACATCCAGGGGACGTCGTTCGTCTCCCCGATGAACGGCGCCGCGGTCAGCAACGTCCCGGGGATCGTCACCGCGGTGCGCACCTCGGGCACGAAGGGCTTCTGGCTGCAGGACCCGACGCCGGACACCGACCCGGCCACCAGCGAGGGCATCTTCGTCTACACCTCGAGCGCCCCGACGGTGCACGTCGGTGACTCGGCGCTCGTCAGCGGCACGGTCGACGACTACTACCCACTGGCCAGCGGCGAGACCGTGGGCACGACGTCCAACCTGTCGATCACCGAGATCAGCACACCGACGGTCACCGTCGTCTCGAGCGGCAACGCTCTGCCGGCGCCGGTGGTCCTGGGCCCGGACACGGTGCCCGACACGTACGCCCCCGACCTGCACGGCGGCAACATCGAGAAGACGCCGATCACCCCGAGCCGCTCCGCGCTGGACTTCTACGAGTCGATCGAGGGGATGCGGGTGCAGGTCGACGACGCGCGCGTCGTCGGGCCGACCGACTCCTACGGCGAGCAGTACGTCACGACGAAGCCGGCGCAGGACCCGACCTATCGCGGCGGCACCGAGTTGCTCGGGGAGAACCAGACACCGTCCGGGCGCCTAGAGGTGGTCCCGCTGTCCGGTGCGAACCTCGGCCTGGATGTCGGCGACGTCCTGACGGGGCCGACGATCGGACCGCTGGACTACTCGCTCTACGGCGGTTACGACCTTGCGGCGAGCACGGTCGGGACGGTGCAGCACCACGGCCTGGCGCCCGTGACGGCGACGCCGGGCAGCAGCAAGCAATTGTCGGTCGCCACCTACAACGTCGAGAACCTGTCGCCCACGGATCCGCAGAGCAAGTTCGACGCACTCGCCAAGGGCATCGTGACGAATCTTGCGACGCCGGACATCGTCAGCCTGGAGGAGATCCAGGACAACGACGGGGCGACCGACGACGGCGTCGTCGACGCCGACCGGACCCTCGACCAGCTCATCGACGCTGTCGTCGCCGCGGGCGGGCCGCACTACGACTACCGCCAGATCGATCCGGTGAGCGATGCCGACGGGGGCGAGCCGGGCGGCAACATCCGGGTCGCGTTCCTCTACGACCCGGCGAGGGTGACCTTCGTCGACGCGGGCGCGCCGTCGGTCGACCGCTCGACGACGGGTACCGCCGTGGTCAAGCAGCATGGCGAGCCGGCGCTGACGCTCTCGCCGGGACGCATCGACCCCACCAACGCGGTGTGGAGTTCGAGCCGCAAGCCGCTGGTCGGCGAGTTCCGCTTCGACGGCAAGGACGTGTTCGTCATCGCCAATCACTTCGACGCGAAGCTGGGCGACCAGAACGCCGACGGGCGCTTCCAGTACCCGGCGCAGTCGTCGGCGACGCAGCGCGCCGGGCAGGCTCAGGTGGTGCACGACTTCGTGCAGAAGCTGCTCGCCGTGGACAAGAGGGCACAGGTAGTGGTGGTCGGCGACCTCAACGACTACCAGTTCAGCCCGGCGCTGGCCGCGCTGCGCACCGGCACCGCCGACGGGACGGGCCCGGCGATCCTGACCGACCTGATCACCGGCCTGCCGACGGATCAGCAGTACACCTATGTCTACGACGGCGTCTCGCAGGTGCTCGACCACATCTTGGTGACCCCCGGGGTCCGCGGCGTGCGGTACCAGGTCGTGCACGTCAACTCCGAGTTCCACGATCAGGTCAGCGATCACGACCCGCAGGTCGTCGACATCCGGCCGTGAGCGGCGCTCGGTCACGCTTCGTGAGCGTCCTAGCTCCGTCGGGCGACGCTCGGCGGGGTTAGGCCGGTGGCCGCCATCCGCCGATCGGATCGCGAACCGCGCGACGGAGCGAACGACAGGGGACTCGCGAACAAGATTGTCCGTGATTCCTGGGGTGAAATGTCCGTTGTGACCCAGACCTAAAGCGTCCCTGAACAATTACATGAGTGTTCTTTGCGACCTCACCTTGACTAAACACACTACGGACAGTCATTGTTGTCGCTGTCAGCAGAACAAGCCGCTGACACCCAGACAGTCGATCGGCACCGGTGAATCCCCCGCTTACCGGAATCGGTCGATGGCGACGATGTCGCACCGGTGAATCCCCCGCTTACCGGAACGGCATCGACGCGACGTACAGACCCCCGGTGAATCCCCCGCTCACCGGGGGTTTGTGCTGTCCGGGGTCGGCGGCGCTGCGCGACGACTGCTCGGCGCGGTCAGTGCACCGTGCGGCCGCGCCGGGCGGCGGCACGGATCTGCGCGGCGGTGGGCTCGGCGGCGGCGTCCTTGGACTTACCGGGCTTGTCCGCAGATGCGCCGGCCTCGCTCGAGCCGCGGGCCGGGACACCCCGCGAGCCGCGCGAGGGGCGGCGCCGGGACCGCGTGCCGCCGGCGGGTTCCTGGCTCTCGTCCTGCTCCGTGGCGTCGGCGGCGATGCGCACCTTGCCGGACTCCAGATCGATGCGCTTGCCGCCGGAATTGTCGCCGACCTCCTCGCGGGTGGACTGCAGGCGACGCTTCTCCTCGTCCATGTGCCGCTTGGCCGGGTTGAAGATCGTGTCGAGGCCCCACTGCGTCATGAGCGGCTCGCGCAGCCGGACTCGGTGCACAACGGGTTCATGGCACCGAGCGTACGTCCTGCGTAGCCTCGAAAGCATGCTGTTCTCGCGCCAGAAGACCCAACTCGTCACGCCGGATCGCGCGCTCGCGGGGCGCGACCACTACGAGTTCGCCGTTCCGGACACGCACTACGTCACCGGCCGCCCGATCAAGGCGCCGTTTCCGCAGGGATACCAGCAGGCGGTGTTCGGGCTCGGCTGTTTCTGGGGCGCGGAAGAGATCTTCTGGCAGCAGCCCGGCGTGTGGACCACCGCCGTCGGCTACACGGGCGGCATCACCCCGCATCCCGACTACGACGAGGTGTGCTCCGGACTCACCGGCCACACCGAGGCGGTGCTGGTCGTGTTCGATCCCGAGCAGACCGACTACGCCGCGATCGTGGCGAAGTTCTTCGAGGTGCACGACCCGACCCAGGGCATGCAGCAGGGCAACGACGTGGGCACGCAGTACCGCTCGGGCATCTACTACACCGACGAGGCGCAGCGTCAGGTCGCCGAGCGCGCCAAGGCGGTGTTCGGCGAGGCGCTGGGCACGCTGGGGTACGGCGCGGTGACCACCGAGATCGCGCCGCTGGGCGAGTTCTACTACGCCGAGGCCTACCACCAGCAGTACCTGGCGAAGAACCCGTTCGGGTACCGCTGCCACAGCACCACGGGCATCAGCTTCCCGCTGGACGAGCTGGCGTAAGCCCCGGCCGTGCCCGAACTGCCCGAGGTCGAAGCGCTCGCGACATTCCTGCGCGAGCGCGCGGTCGGGCGCACGATCAAGCGAGCCGATGCCGTCGCGATCAACGCGGTGAAGACCTTCGACCCGCCGCTGAGCGCGTTGACCGGGGCCATCGTCGTCGACGCGACCCGCTCCGGGAAGTTCCTCGATCTCGTCGTCGCGTCCGAGGCTGCCGGCGAGGTCCTGCACCTGATCACCCACCTGTCACGCGCCGGTTGGCTGCACTGGCGCGAGTCGTTGCCGCCGGCGCCGCCGCGCCCGGGCGGTAAGGGACCCATCGCCTTCCGGCTGCACCTGGACCCGGAACTGCCGGACGGTCCGGTCGCCGGCTTCGACCTGACCGAAGCCGGGACCCAGAAACGCCTGGCCGTCTACCTGGTCCGCGACCCCGTGGACGTGCCCGGCATCGCCCGGCTCGGTCCCGACGCGTTGACGATCGACCGCGCCGACCTCGCCACCCTGCTCGCCGGCCAGCGCGGGCAGCTCAAGGGCGTGCTGGTCGACCAGAGCGTGCTGGCCGGCGTCGGCAACGCCTATTCCGACGAGATCCTGCACACCGCGCGGCTCTCGCCGTTCAAGAGCGCCGCGAAGCTCACCGACGACGAGCTCACCCGGCTGCACGACGCCCTGCTCGCCACGCTGCACGACGCCGTCGACCGGTCGGTCGGACAACGGGCGGCCACGCTGAAATCGGAGAAACGCAGCGGCTTGCAGGTGCACGCGCGCACCGGGCTGCCGTGCCCCGTCTGCGGGGACACGGTGCGCGAGGTCAGCTTCGCCGACCGCAGCTTCCAGTACTGCCCCACCTGCCAGACCGAGGGCCGGGCCCTGGCCGACCGCCGGCTCTCGCGGCTGGTCAAGTAGTCGGACTACCCTCGACGCCGTGCATCCGCAGGACGTGCCCACCGTCGACGTCACCGCCGTGGCGAGCGACCCTGCAACACGAGATGTCGTCGTGCTCGACGTGCGCGAGCCGGACGAGTGGCAGGCCGGGCACATCGACGGTGCCCTGCACGTACCGATGAACCAGGTACCGCAGCAGCTGCAGTTCGACCCGGGACCGTTGACGCCGGACGCCACGATCGTCGTGGTCTGCAAGATGGGCGGCCGCTCGGCGCAGGTCACCGCGTGGCTGCGCCACCACGGCTACGACGCGCGCAACCTCGAGGGCGGCATGCTCGCCTGGGCCGCGGCGAAGCGGCCGATGTCCGCCCCCGACGGCGGCCCGGCGCGGGTCGCCTGAGCGCGGCGTTCGCCGATCAGCCGTCACTTCCCGATAACCTGCCCCTCACCCATCGGCTACCGGTTCGAGTCACCGTGATGACGTGTTCTCCCTGGCAGTACGCCGGACGTCCGCGGTGATGCCGCACGTCCCGGTGCGCCCGCCCGCCCGGCCGATGGTCGTCGCTCACCGCGGCGCGTCGCAGGCGATCGCCGAGCACACCCTGGCCGCGTACGAGACAGCCATCGCCTCCGGCGCGGACGCGCTCGAGTGCGACGTGCGCCTGACCCACGATGAGCACCTGGTCTGCGTGCACGACCGCCGGGTCGACCGCACGTCCGACGGCCGCGGCGCGGTGAGCGACCTGGACCTCGCGATGCTCGACGCGCTCGACTTCTCCTCGTGGCACGGCGACCTGCCGACGTCCGCGGACGAGCTGCTCGACGACTCGCCCTACCTGTCCGGCGTGCGCGCCGACCGCATCGAACGCGGGGGAGGCGTACTGACCCTGGACCTGCTGCTCGGCCTGGTGCGCGACAGCGGGCGCGACGTCCGGCTGCTGGTCGAGACCAAGCACCCCACCCGCTACGGCGGTCTCGTCGAACGCACGCTGGTCGACACCCTGGCCCGCTTCGGCTGGGCCGGGCGCGAGGGGCCGCCGCAGAGCCTGCGCGAACCCGCCGACATGACCAACCCCGTCGTGGTCATGAGCTTCGCACCCACGGCGCTGCGCCGCGTCCGGTTGATGGCGCCGGACATCCCCACCGTGCTGCTGCTCGAGCGGTTGATGCCGGCGCGCCGTGCGGCCTTCCTGCCGGCCGGCGTGCCCATCGCCGGCCCGGGCCTGCACGTCCTGCGCGAGGACCCGGACTTCGTCGCGCGCGCCCACGCCCGCGGTATCAGGGTCTTCGTCTGGACGGTCAACCAGCGCGAAGACCTCGATTTCGTGCTCGATCTCGGCGTCGACACCGTCATCACCGACCGGCCGCGCGAGGTGCGCGCGGCCCTCGACGCGCGCGTCTGAGGGCGGGCACCGTCGGGTAACAGCCGACACTGCTCTGTTTACCTGGCGTTGGCGGGCGGGCACACCCTCGTTGACGGACCCGGGAGGAGCTATGGACGTGGGCGCATTGGCGGTGAAGCACGATGCAGCCAGCGCCGCCATCGTGCGGGCCGCGGTTGCGCGCGACCTGGCCGACTATGCACTGTCCGACGACTCGATCGGCGACGTTCTGCTCGTCGTGAGCGAGCTCGTGGGCAACGCCGTGCTGCACACTGCTGCGACGGTGGGCGACGGGCTGGACGTGCAGTGGGACGTGATGGACGGCCACGTGCTGGTCGCGGTCCACGACCCCAGTTCTGAGAAGCCGCGCCAGCGCAGCGCCACCGAGCGTGACGTCGGCGGCCGCGGTCTCGCCATCGTCGCGGCGATCTCCACCGACTGGGGCGTGCACAACACGAACGCCGGCAAGCGGGTCTGGGCCCGCGTGCCTGTCGAACCCGCCGCCTGATCCGCCGTTCGCCTGCCGTAGCAGGGTGCCGCGGCTACTGTGCCGGCTCGGCCGGCCCGGGCAGGCTGCGCAACATGCGCAGCACCACCGACAGCGTCGCGAGGTCGGCCTCGTCGCGTTCCAACGCGGCCTCGATCGTGGCGCGGGTACGCCGCACCCGCGCGACGTTGTCCTCGACCCACGCGTCGATGCGCTTGTCCGCCGGCTGACCGGGCTCGGTGCCGCCGAGCACCGCGCGGGTGACCGACGACAGCGCGGCATAGAGGTCGTGGCGGATCGCCGAGCGGGCGAGCGTCGACCAGCGATCGGCGCGCGGCAGAGCGGTGATGCGGGTGAGCAGGTCGTCCACGCGCAGCCGTTCGGAGATCGCGTAATGGACCTGCGCCACCGAGGCCGGCTCCTGCCCGCTCACGGCGGCGATCTCGACGACGTCGAGCAGCAGGAACGCGCTCAACAGCTCGGCCAGTTGCAGCGCGAGTTCGCGCGGGATGCCGAGTTCGATGAGCTTGTCAGCATCGGCGTAGAGCGTGTCGCGCTCGTTCCCGCGCAGTAGCTGCGGGCAGTCGGAGCCGAGGTCACGCACGGTGGGCCGATAACGCTCGATCTCGGCGGCGACGTCGGTGATCGGGTAGCGCACGTCGACCAGCCAGCGGGTGGCGCGGTCGACCAGCCGGCGGATCTCCTTGTACGCAGCGTGCTGGGCCTCGGTGGGCACCACGTTGTCCAGCGCCTCGATCTGCGCCCAGAGCGCCGGCAGCCCGAATACCGTGCGGACCACGCTGTACGCCCGCGCCACCTGCGCGGTGCGCACGCCGGTCTCCTCGATCGCGCGGTGCACGAACGTCGTGCCCGAATGGTTGATCATGTCGTTCACCAGGGACGTGGTGATGATCTCGCGCTGGAGCGGGTGCTTGTCGAGGTCGCCGGCGAACCGTTCGGCGATCTCCTTCGGGAAGTAGCCGGCGAGGATGCGCTGGAAGTACGGCTCGTCGGGCAGCGTGGAGTCCTCGATGTGCTGCGTCACCGCCTTCTTCGAGTACGCCACCAGCACGGAGTTCTCCGGCGAGAGCAACCCCAGGCCGTCGGCCTCGCGGCGGGCCATCTCGGCGTCGTCGGGCAGGAACTCCAGCGCGCGGTCCAGCTCGCCCGCGGCCTGCAGGTCGCGCATGAACCGTAGGTGCACGCCGGCCAGCGCCGGGCTGAGCATGCGCGCCATGCCGAGCAGCACGTTCTGCTCGTAGTTGTCGCGCAGCACATGGGCCGCGACGTCGTCGGCGGCCGCCTCGAGCAGGGCGTTGCGCTCGTCGCAGTCGATCTCGCCGCGAGCGACGGCGCGGTCGAGCAGGATCTTCGAGGTTGACCTCGTGGTCGGAGGTGTCGACGCCGGCGGAGTTGTCGATCGCGTCGGTGTTGATCCGCCCGCCGCGGCGCGCGAACTCCACGCGCGCGCGCTGCGTCAGGCCGAGGTTGCCGCCTTCGCCGACGACGCGGCAGCGCAGTTGGTCGGCGTCGGCGCGCAGCGCGTCGTTGGCCTTGTCGCCCGCGTCCGCGTTCGTCTCGGTCGAGGCCTTCACGTAGGTGCCGATGCCGCCGTTCCAGAAGAGGTCGACGGGCGCGAGCAGGATCGCGTGGATCAGTTCCGGCGGCGACAGCGATTCGACCCCCGGGTCGAGACCGAGCGCGCGGGCCACCTGCTCGGTGACCGGAATGGACTTGGCGGTGCGCGGGTGAACGCCACCCCCTGCGGAGATGAGCGACGCGTCGTAGTCGGCCCACGACGAGCGCGGCAGCTCGAACAGCCGGCGCCGCTCGGCGAAGGAGGTCGCCGGGTCCGGGTCCGGGTCGAGGAACACGTGCCGGTGGTCGAACGCCGCCACGAGCTTGATGTGCTCGGACAGCAGCATGCCGTTGCCGAACACGTCACCGGACATGTCCCCGACGCCCACGACCGTGAAGTCCTGCGTCTGCGTGTCGAGGCCCAGCTCGCGGAAGTGGTACTTCACCGACTCCCACGCGCCGCGCGCGGTGATGCCCATCGCCTTGTGGTCGTAGCCGACCGAGCCGCCGGACGCGAAGGCGTCGCCCAGCCAGAAGCCGTAGGCCAGCGAGATCTCGTTGGCGATGTCGCTGAACGACGCGGTGCCCTTGTCGGCCGCGACGACGAGGTAGGGGTCGTCGGCGTCGTAGCGGCGGATCTGCGGTGGCGGCACGACCTGTTGGGTACCGTCGTCGCCGGTGCGGTAGTTGTCGGTGACGTCGAGCAGGCAGGAGATGAACGTGCGGTAGCAGGCCGTGCCCTCGGCGAGCCACGCGTCGCGGTCGGTGTTCGGGTCCGGCAGCCGCTTGGCGACGAAACCGCCCTTGGCGCCGGTCGGCACGATCACCGCATTCTTCACCGTCTGCGCCTTGACCAGCCCCAGGATCTCGGTGCGGAAGTCCTCGCGTCGGTCCGACCAGCGCAACCCGCCGCGCGCGATCGGGCCGAAGCGCAGGTGCACGCCTTCCAGCCGCGGTGAGTAGACCCAGATCTCGTAGCGCGGGCGTGGCTGCGGCAGGTCGGGGATGCGCCGCGGGTCGAGCTTGATGGCGAGAGCCGTACGGCGCTCGCCGTCCTGCTGCCCGGCACTGGCGCCGACCGGGGCGTCCGAGCGGTAGGCGTTCGTGCGCAGCGTCGCGTTCACCAGACCGAGCAGCGAGCGCAGGATCCGGTCCTGGTCCAGGCTCGCGACGTCCGCGAGTTGCGCCTCGATGTGTTCCACCCGGCTCGTCTCGCCGTCGACCAGCGGCGCCTCGCCGCCGCGATCGGGCTCGAAGCGTGCCTCGAACAGCTCCACGACGGCGGCGCTGATCTGCGGGTTGTCCACGAGCGCCTGCTCGAGGTAGCCCTGGCTGAACGTCGTGCCGACCTGGCGCAGGTACTTGGCGTAGGCGCGCAGGATGTTGACCTGCCACCACGTCAGCGGGCAGCGCACCACCAGCGCGTTCAGCCCGTCCTGTTCGATCTCGCCGCGCCACAGCAGCCGGACGGTGTCGATGACGTTGCGGGCGCGCTCGTCGTCGAAATCCACTCCGGCCGGTAACCGCAGGCCGAAGTCGTAGATCCACGCCGTCCGCTCGGCGCCGAGGTCGATCTCGTACGGGCGTTCGTCGAGGACCTCGATGCCCATCTGGGTGAAGATCGGCAGCGCCCGGGCCAGCGACACGGCAGCGCCGGTGCGGAACACCTTGAGCCTGCGGTCGGCGGACTCGTGCGCGCCGGGCGTGTAGAGGTCGAAGGCCAGGCCGTCGTCGGGCGGCAGATCCGCGAGCCGGGTCAGGTCGCGCACCGCAGTGGCGGCGCCGAAATCCTCCTTGTAGGCCTCGGGCAGCGCGGCGGAATACGTCGTCAGCAACTGCTCGGCCGCTTCCTCGCCCTTGACCAGCGCGAGCAGGTCACGCAGGTCGTCGCTCCAGCGCCGCGTGACCTTGGCGACCTCGTCCTCGACCTCGCGGCGTTCGGGCGACGGCGGCTGCGTGCCCGGACGCACCGCGATCAGCAGTTGCATGCGGGCGAAGTTCATCTCGACGATCTTGTCGTCGCGGCCGATGATCTCGCCCGGCCAGTACTTCGAGATCACCTTGCGCACGGCCCGGCGCGTCTCCGGCCCGAACCGGTCGGCGGGGAAGTAGACGAGCACGGTGACGAAGTCGCGGTTGAGGTGGATGCGGGCGAAGACGCCGACGTCCCCGTGTTCGGCGCGGTCGGCGACGAGCTGCGCCAGCCTGGCGAGATCGGCGGTCGGCGCCTCGAGCAGCTCATCGCGCGGAAGCGTGCGCAACGCGGCCAGCAGGCGCCGGCCGGTGTGGCTGGACGCGCGGACGCCCGAGCGCGCCATGATCTCGCCGATGCGCCGGCGCACCACCGGCACGCGGCCGACGGTGCCGTCCTCGGCACTGGTGATCAAACCCAGGAAGACGTGGATCAGTTGCGGTTCCCCGTCGGTGGCCGGGGTGATGACCGTGACGCAGTCGTAGTGGGCCGAGCGGCGCACCGTGGACACCAGCGGGGACTTGAAGATGACCAGCGGCACGCCGCTGCGGAAGGCCGGCAGCAACTCGCGCGCCGTCACCCGCGCACGTCCGCGCAGCACGCCGGAGCTGGCGACCTCGCGTTCTGCGCGGCTGCTGGCGAGGTCGTTCGCGGAGTGCGCAGCGTGACCGAGGACCAGATAGTTGCCGTCGGAGAGCCAGCGCAACAGGTCACCGGCCTCCGCGCTGGTCTCGCGGTCGAAATGCCCGGGATCGTTGTGCAGCTGGTCGGCCAGCTGGCCGAGCACCCGGTACATGTGCGGCATGTCCGCGACGGCGTGCAGGACGTCGTCGAGCACGCGCTTCGAGATCTGCCGCGAGGTCCGCGCGCTCGTCAGCCGGCACGTGCGCGCACTCGATCCGCACCCAGGACTCGACCGCGGCGCCTTCGGGGACGTCGGCGTTGTCCTCGATGTCGAAGATGCGGGTCATCTCGCCGGCCGGGTCACGGGTGACGACGAGTTGCGGGTGCAGCACACGGTGCACCTGGTGCCCGCCGCGCCCGAGCTCGGCGAGCAGCGACTCGACGATGTACGGCGCGTCCTCGGTGACGACCTCGATGATCGGTCAGCGGTTCCACGGCCGCCTGTGGCTCGGCCGGTGCGTCGACCCGCCGGCGAGCGGGCGGAACGAGTCGCTCCACTCCGCCGCGTCGCTGATCGCCAGCAGCGTCTCGCCCCACGGCCGTACCCGGCCGAACTCGAGCGCGTGCCGGGCGATCGAGGCGAGCGCGCCGCTCGAGCGCCCGCGCAGCTGCGCGTCGGCGTGGATCAGGTAGCGCCGCGCGAAGACTGTCGGCGTCGACCCCGGCGGGGGCGTGCGTCGGCGTCGGTTCGTGCGTCGGCGGAATGGACGACGGGCTCGCCGGTGTGGCCACCGGCGTGCGTATCAGTCATCTGCAAGTCACCTCGTTGTGACGGCCAGACTGGTTGATCAGGCACCACCGCCATCTTGTCACTGCACGGCGCATCGGGGCAGTGCGGGTTCGGCGGGCGCGATCACGATCGGAACACGCTCGCGGCACACGCGGCAGGATGGCGGGCATGGCCGAACATCCTGCACCCGAGCCGACCCCCGCCGAGCCGACGCGCCGCGCCCTGCCGACGAGCGCGTCCTACGGCATCACCGTGCGCGTCTACGCGCCGCCGTCCGCGTCGGTGGTGGGCGAGCTCGCCACGGCGGTCGGCGCCGCAGGAGGCCTGGTGACGGCCATCGACGTCAGCGAGTCGCGCGCGGACCGCGTCACCGTCGACATCAGCTGCTCGGCGGTCAACGGCGACCACGCGACGCAGCTGGTCGACGCGCTGCGCGCGGTGCCGACCGTGACCGTGCACCGGGTCAGCGACCGCACGTTCCTGCTGCACCTCGGCGGCAAGATCTCCGTGCAGCCGAAGGTGGCCCTGCGCACCCGCGACGACCTGTCGATGGCCTACACGCCCGGCGTAGGGCGGGTGTCCATGGCGTTGGCGCAGCACCCCGAGGACGTCGCCAAGCTGACCGTCAAGGGCAACGCCGTCGCGGTGGTCACCGACGGTTCCGCGGTGCTCGGGCTCGGCAACATCGGGCCGGGCGCCGCGCTGCCGGTGATGGAGGGCAAGGCCGCGCTGTTCAAGCGTTTTGCCGACATCGACGCGTGGCCGATCTGCCTGGACACCCAGGACGCGGACGAGATCGTGCATGGTGGTCAAGGCGATCGCCCCGGGTTTCGGCGGCATCAACCTCGAGGACATCTCGGCACCGCGATGCTTCGAGATCGAGGAGCGGCTGCGCGCCGAGCTGGACATCCCGGTGTTCCACGACGACCAGCACGGCACCGCGATCGTGGTGACCGCGGCACTGACCAACGCGCTGCGCTGCGTGGCGAAGCAGCTCGACACCGCGCGCATCGTCGTGGCGGGCGGCGGCGCGGCCGGCACCGCGATCGTCGGGGCTGCTGCTCGCGGCCGGCGCGCGGCACGTGCTGGTGTGGGACCGCGAGGGGATCCTGGCGCCTGACGACACGCGCCTCGGTCCGGCCAAGCGCGAGCTCGCCGCCCGCACCAACCCCGACTGCCTGACCGGCGACCTGCACGACGCGCTGCGCGGCGCCGACGTGTTCGTCGGCGTCAGCGCGCCGAACGTGCTGCCCGCGGCGTGGATCGCCGACATGGCGCCGTCACCCGTCGTGTTCGCGCTGGCGAACCCCGATCCCGAGGTCGACGTCGACGCCGCGCAACAGCTGGCCGCGGTGCTCGCCACCGGCCGCAGCGACTACCCGAACCAGATCAACAACGTGCTGGCGTTCCCGGGCGTGTTCCGCGGCCTGCTCGACGCGCGTGCGCGCGAGGTCACGGTGCCGATGATGCTGTCGGCGGCGTCGGCGCTCGCCGCGCTGCGTGTCGGACGAGCAGCTGAACGCCACCTACATCGTGCCGTCGGTGTTCGATCCCGCGGTGCCCGGCGCGGTCGCCGCCGCCGTGCAGAACGCCGCCGCGGCCGCGCACCCGGCCGCTGAGCGGCGGGCGTCAGGCCAGCTCGGCGGCGGCGGCGAGGAAGCGGTCGTTCTCGGCCGGCGAGCTGACGGTCACCCGCGCCCCGGCACCGGCGAACGCCCGCACGATCAACGCCGCGCTGCTCGCACCGCGCCGCCCAGTCCAGCGTCGCGTCGCCGAGCGGCAGCCACACGAAGTTGGCCTGCGTGGGCGGCACCGGATAGCCCGAGACCCAGCAGCGCGTCGCGCACGCGCTCGCGCTCGCGCACGACCTCGGCCACCCGCTGCTGCATCTGTTCCTGCGCCGGTGCCTCCAGCGACGCCAGCGCAGCGGCCTGCGCCACCGTCGTCACCGAGAACGGCACCTGCGTCTGGCCGATCGCCGCGGCGACCGTCGGGTCGCCGGCGATCGCGTAACCGACGCGCAGGCCGGCCAGCCCGTAGGCCTTGGAGAACGTGCGCAGCACGACGACGTTCGGGAACTGCGTCGAGCAGCGTCAGGCCGTCGGGCACCGCGGCGTCGGCGACGAACTCGCGGTACGCCTCATCCAGCGCGACGACGACGTCCGACGGGCACCGCGCGCAGGAAGCGCACCAGCGCGTCGCGCTCGACGGCCGTGCCGGTGGGGTTGTTCGGGTTGCACACGAAGATCAGCCGCGTCTTGCCGGTGACCCGCGCGGCCATCGCGTCCAGGTCGTGCACGTGCGCCTCGTCGAGCGGCACCTGGATCGACGACGCGCCGCTGACCGCCGCGATGATCGGGTACGCCTCGAACGAGCGCCACGCGTAGATGACCTCGTCGTCGGCGTCGGCGACGGCCTGCACCAACTGCGTGCACAGCGACACCGAGCCGCAGCCGACGCGCACCTGCGCGGCGTCCACGCCGTAGCGCTGCGCGAGCGCGGCGCCGAGCTGGGTCGCGTTGGAGTCCGGGTAGCGGTTGGCGACCGCGGCGGCCTCGGCGATGCGCTCGAGCACGTAGGGCAACGGCGGGTACGGCGTCTCGTTGCTGGCGAGCTTGATCGCGCCGGGCACGGTGCGGCCCGGGACATAGGCGGGCAGCCGGCCCAGCACCGGGCGCAGTTGCGGGGTCACGGGCGGCTCGTCCTTTCCGGCGTGCGTCCGGCGTGCCGCTCGGCGGGTGGCTTGTATCGCTCGACCCGCGCCTTGCGGCCCTTGATCAGCGTGTTGCGCAAGGCGTCGATCACCTCGCGCTCGGCCGACTGCGGGACCTCGACGGTGGAGAACTTGTGGGTGATCTCGATGGCGCCGATCTGGCGGCCGGACAGGCTCGTCTCGTTCGCGATCGCGCCGACGAGATCCTGCGGGCGGATCTTCGCGGCGTGCCCGAGACTGACGAAGATCGTCGACGTCGGTGCCGCGGTCGCGGGTCTTCGCGCCGCGCTCGTCACCGTGTTGCTTCGCCGCGGCCGTGGGCGGAGATCGACGGGATCTCGTCGGCGTCGTCGACGCCGCTCGCCTCGTGCACCAGCCGGACCGCCGCGAGCGCGATCTCCATCAGGTCGTGTTCGTCGGTCAACGTGTCGACGACGACGCGGTAGCGGTCGTTGTCGTCCGCGTCGCCGAGCGTCTCGGCCAGCGCGGCGCGGGTGAGCTCGAGGCGCCGCGCGCGCAGATCGGCGACGGTCGGCAGCGTCTCGACGGTGATCTTCTGCTTCGTCGCCTTCTCGATCGTCTTGAGCAGCCGGTGCTGGCGCGGTTCGACGAGCGTGATGCCGACGCCGTCGCGGCCGGCGCGGCCGACGCGGCCCGACGCGGTGCACGTAGGAGTCCGGCGCGGAGGGCAGGTCGTAGTTGACGACGTGCGTCAGGTGGTCGATGTCGAGCCCGCGCGCGGCGACGTCGGTGGCGACGAGCAGCTCGGCCGACTCGGTTGCGCACCCGGGCCATCACGCGGTCGCGCTGGTCCTGGGTCATGCCGCCGTGCAGCGCCTCGGCGCGGTAACCGCGGGCGGCGAGCGTCTCGCCGAGCGAGTCGACCTCTTCGCGGGTGCGGCAGAAGATCACCGCCGCGGTGGGCGACTCGACGTCCAGGATGCGCCCGAGCGCGGACGCCTTGTGCTGGCGCGGGACGAGGTAGGCGACCTGCCGCACGTTGGCGGGGCCGGCCTCGCCCTTGTCGCGGTGGATGCGCACCTTGACCGGGTCGGTGAGGTAGCGCTGCACGAGGCCGTCGATGCGCTTGGGCAGCGTGGCCGAGAACAGCACGGTCTGCCGCTCGCTCGGGCACCTGCGGCCATGATCGCCTCGATGTCCTCGGCGAAGCCCATGTCGAGCATCTCGTCGGCCTCGTCCAGCACGACGGTGCGCAGCTCGCCGAAGTCGACGGTCGCCGCGGCTGAGGTGGTCGATCGCCCGGCCCGGCGTGGCGACGACGATGTCGACGCCGCCCTCCAGCGCGCGGATCTGCCGGCCGATCGGCTGGCCGCCGTAGACGGCGAGCACCCGCGCGCCGAGCTCGCGGCCGTAGCGGTGCGTGGCCTCGGCGACCTGGATCGCGAGCTCGCGGGTCGGCACCAGCACCAGCGCCTGCGGGCGCGTCGCGCGCCCCGGGCGGTGTCCAGGCGCTGCAGCAGCGGCAGCGCGAACGCGGCGGTCTTGCCGGTGCCGGTGGCCGCCTGGCCGACGACGTCGCGGCCGTCGAGCAGCGCCGGGATCGCCTCGCGCTGGATCGGCGTCGGCTCCTCGTAGCCGAGGGAGTCCAGCGCCCGTTGCAGCTCCGGGCGCAGCTCGAGCTCGGCGAACGACGAAGGAGGGGTGGTCACACCTACCAGCTTCCCACGCGTCGAGTGGTCACTTACGCGCCGAGTGGTCGCCGGTAACCGGCCACTCAGCGCGAGAGTGACCACTCACGCAGGGTCGCGGCGTCCCGGGTCACAGGTTGCCGCGGCGCTCCTGCTCGCGCTCGATGGCCTCGAACAGTGCCTTGAAGTTGCCCTTGCCGAAGCCGAGCGAGCCGTGCCGCTCGATGAGCTCGAAGAACACCGTGGGGCGGTCGCCGACGGGCTTGGTGAAGATCTGCAGCAGGTAGCCGTCCTCGTCGCGGTCGACCAGGATGCCGCGCGCCTTGAGCTCCTCGACCGGCACCCGCACCTCACCGATGCGCGCCCGCAGTTCGGCGTCGTCGTAGTAGGAGTCCGGGGTGTCCAGGAACTCCACGCCACGCGCGCGCATCTCGTCGACGGTGCGCAGGATGTCGTTGGCACGCCAGCGCGATGTGCTGGCAGCCCGGGCCGGCATAGAAGTCGAGGTACTCGTCGATCTGCGACTTCCGCTTGCCCGGCGACGGCTCGTTGAGCGGGAACTTGACCCGGTGGTTGCCGTTCGCGACGACCTTGCTCATCAGCGCGCAGTACTCGGTGGCGATGTCGTCGCCGACGAACTCGGCCATGTTCACGAAGCCCATGACGCGGTTGTAGAAGTCGACCCACTCGTCCATCCGGCCGAACTCGACGTTGCCGACGCAGTGGTCGACCGCCTGGAAGAGCCGCTTGTCCGGCGGCGTCATCGTGGACGTCTGCGCGACGTAGCCGGGCAGGTAGACGCCGGTGTAGCGCGAGCGGTCGATCAGCGTGTGCCGCGTCTGGCCGTAGGCGGCGATCGCGGCACGGCGCACGGTGCCGTGCTCGTCGCTGACGTCGTGCGGTTCCTCGAGCACGGTGGCGCCCTGCGCGCGGGCGT
Source organism: uncultured Actinomycetota bacterium (assembly GCA_963711775.1). GTDB lineage: Bacteria > Actinomycetota > Actinomycetes > Mycobacteriales > Jatrophihabitantaceae > Jatrophihabitans. The sequence goes on from CAVQFH010000004.1 coordinate 126,557, forward strand.
GGTCGATGCACTTGTCGACGTCGGGCACCTCGAGCGCGAGGTCGACGACGCCGTCGCCGTGCTCGCGGTGGTGGTCGGCGTACGCGCTCGCCGGGTCGACGGCGCCGATGAGCACGAAGCGGGCGGAGCCGGCGCGCAGCACGAACGCCTTGTGGTCGCGGTTGCCCGTCTCCGGCCCGCTGTAGCCGACCAGCGTCATGCCGAACGCGTGCTGGTAGAAGTGCGCGCTCTGCGTGGCGTTGCCCGCACACGAAGACGACCGCGTCCATGGCGGTGACCGGGAACGGGTCGGTGCTGGCGTCGTAGTCGACGAGGCCGACCAACTGCTTGAGCCGGTCGACGGTCAGCTGGGCGTCGCGCTCTTCGGGGGTGAGTTCGACGGTCGTCATGAGTGCAGCGTCGCGCGATCGACCCGGGTGGGCAAGCAGTGCAGCACGATCGATGCACGATGCACAGAATGCGCAGTGTTTGCGGTACTTCGTTGGACAGTCTGCCCAATGACGTCGGTCAGCCCCGGATCGCTTCCACCACGCTGTAGACGCCCAGCGCCGACCATCACCAGGGCCGCCACGCGGGTGATCCACCGCAACGGCAGCACGCGCATGAGCGCCGTGCCGCCGAGCGATGGCCAGCAGGCCCACGGCCCACAGCGCCAGCACCGCGCCGAGCCCCACGGACAGCGGGTCGTGGTACTTCGCGGCGAGGTTGGCCGTCAGGATCTGGGTCAGGTCGCCCCACTCGGCCAGCGAAGATCACGCCGTAGCCGAGCGCCGCGACGCGCCAGAAGCCGGCGGTGTCCGCCACGGTCGACGCCTCGGCCTCGACGTCGTCCTCCTCGTCCCGGCCCTCCCGCCAGAGCAGCGCCGCGCCGATCAGGAACAGTGCGGCGACGACGCCCGCCACGACGCGGTGCGGCAGCAGTGTCAGCAGCGAGCCCGCGGCGACGGCGATGACGACGTGCGTGAGGAACGCGGCGGCGATCGCCGGCGAAGGCCCAGCGCCAGGGGAAGCGGGTGCCGAGGACGAGGCCTGCGACCGCGGTCTTGTCGGGCAGCTCACCGACGAACACGAGCCCGAAGACGGTCGCGATGACGGCGATGTCGAACACGGGCGCGGCCCCTGCGGTGGTCGGTGTCCGGTCGAGGTCGATCGATCCCCGGTCGGGCGTCCCGACCGGTCGCGCCGACGCTAGCAGCCACCGCGCTGCCGTCGTGTCCTGCCGCCTCGCGAGGCAATGCGGCCCTAGCCTGGACGCGATGTCCACCTACGTCGCGGTCTTCGCGCTGGTGCTCGCCTACGTCGCGCTTCGTCGCGGCGTACTTCGCGCTGCGCACGCTGGCCAAGCTGCGCCGGGCGACGGCGGTCCTGGCCCGCGGCGCGCGCGGCCCGGAGACGCAGGCGTCGCTGATGGAGGCGACCCAGCGCAACGCCGAGCGCACCGACATCCTCGCCGAGCAGCTCGCCGAGCTGCGGGCGCGACGTCGCCGACGCGTGGTCGGGCGGCGGCGCACGAGGCGCGCCGGGCGCCCTGCGCAACATCGCGCTGGTGCGCTACGACGCGTTCGGCGAGATGTCCGGGCACGCATGTCGTTCTCGCTCGCGCTGCTCGACGAGCACGGCGACGGCGTGACGATCAGCGCGATCGCGGGCACCAGCGACACCCGCGTCTACGCCAAGGGCGTGGCCAACGGCAAGGGCGAGCACGAGCTGTCGCCCGAGGAGGCGCAGGCCGTCGCCGCCGCGCTGGACAAGCGCCGCGGGCTGCTCGGCCGGCGCACGGCCTGAGCACGGCGGCGTCGCTCAGTAGGGTGCGGCACGTGCACGACGATCGCGTTCCTCGGGCCCGAGGGCACGTTCGCGCACGCCGCGCTGCGCGCGCTGCCGGTCGCCGCCGGCGCGACGCTGCTGCCGCTGGCCAACGTCACGCTGGCCATCGACGCCGTGCGCGCCGGCGTCGCGGACGCCGCGCTCGTGCCGCTGGAGAACTCCGTCGAGGGCGCGGTGCCGGCGACGCTCGACGAGCTCGCCAACGGCGAGCCGCTGGTGATCGCCGAGGAGACCTACCTGTCGGTGGCGTTCGAGCTGATGGCGCGTCCCGGCACGCAGCTGGCCGACGTCGACACGGTGGCCACCCACCCGCACGCCGAGGCGCAGGTGCGGCGCTGGCTGATCGACAACCTGCCCCACGCGCGGTCGAGCTCGTCGGGTCGACAGCCGGTGCGGCGCAGGCCGTGGCTGCCGGGGAGTACGACGCCGCGGTCGGCGCGGCGGTCGCCGGCGAGCTGTACGGGCTCGACATCGTCGCCCACGACATCGCCGACAACCCGGACGCGGTCACCCGGTTCGTGCTGCTCACCCGACCGACCGCGCCGCCGCGAGCCCACCGGCAACGACCGCACCACGCTCGTGGCGTACCTGCGCGCGGACCACTCCGGCGCGCTGCTCGAGATCCTGTCCGAGTTCGGCAGCCGCGGCGTCAACCTGACCCGGATCGAGTCGCGCCCGACCAAGCAGCCGGATCGGGCAGTACTGCTTCTCGATCGACTGCGAGGGCCACATCGCTCGACGAGCGGGTCGGTGACGCGCTCGCCGCGCTGCACCGGGTGTGCGCCGACGTCCGCTACCTCGGTTCGTACCCGCGGCGCGACGGTGCGCAGGACGCGGTGCCGGCCGGGCGTACCGACGGCGAGTTCGCGGACGCGCAGGCCTGGCTGGCGGCGGTCCGGCAGGCGGGCACCGCGTAGCGCTAGAGCGCTGTAGCGCTAGAGGTACAGCCCGGTGTTCTGCGTCGTTGCGCTGGGCGGCGACCGCGTGCAGGTCGCGCTCGCGCAGCAGCAGGTACTCCTGCCCGGACGATCTCGACCTCGAAGCGGTCGTCCGGGCTGAACAGCACCCGGTCGCCGGCCTCGACGGCCCGAACGTGGTTGCCGACGGCGAGCACCTCGCCCCACGCCAGGCGCTTGGACACCTGAGCGGTGGCCGGAATGAGGATGCCGCCGGACGAGCGGCGCTCGCCGTCCTCGCGCGGCTCGCGGACCAGCACGCGGTCGTGCAGCATCTTGATCGGCAGACGGTCGTCCACGCGGCCAGCCTACGGCGCGGTATCCCGGTGACGTCGAGCCCGTCGCCGGCCGCGGGCACGGCCAGGCCGACGTAGGCGGCGACTAGGAATGGAACTGCGGGATCTCCAGGTACAACCCGTACAGCACGGCGGCCGCGCAGAGCACGAAGCAGGTCCCGGCGAGCACTGACCCGGCGCCGCGGCCACCGTGGACCACGGCGCTGTCGGGGTCGTCGTCACGGGTCCTGCCGCGAGCCATGGACAGGCCGACCACACCGAGTGAGAACAGGACGACCAAGCCGAGGCCGAAGACCAGGCTGACACCGGCGACCTTCCAGAACGCGCCCCAGTCGATGAACGGCGTTGCTGTCGTCGCCGCTGCAGTCACCATCGCGCTCATGCGTGGACTCCTGTCAGGTCGGCGTCAGACCTCGGTCGCGACGCGGGCTCGTCGTTGACGTTGTGCGGGTTGACCGGGTCCTTGCGCGCGCGGTAGACGATGCCGGACACCAGCACGATCGCGGCGAGTCGCCACCAGCACGATGCCGCCGTTGCCGGTGCTGGCGAGCTTGCCGGCCAGTGCCCCGACGAGCGCCGCGACGGGCAGGGTGAACAGCCAGCCGAGCGCCATCTGGCCGGCGACGCCCCAGCGCACCTGCGCGAGCCGGCGGCCGACACCCGAGCCGAGGATGCCGCCGGACACGACCTGCGTCGTCGACAGCGCGAAGCCCAGGTGCGCCGAGGCGAGCAGCACGGCGGTCGACGCGGACTCCGCGGCGAAACCTTGCGGGGACTGGATGTCGGTGAGCCGGGTGCCCATCGTGCGGATGATGCGCCAGCCGCCGATCGCCGTGCCGAGACCGATCGCGAGGCCCGCGGACGAGGATCACCCAGGCCTGCGGGCCGGTGCCGGACTTCTGGTGGCCGTTGACGATCAGGACCAGCGTGATGACACCCATCGTCTTCTGCGCGTCACCGGTGCCGTGCGCGAGGCTGACCAGCGAGGCCGAGACGGTCTGGCCGTGCCGGAAGTACCGCTTCGCGGTGTCCTCGTCCGAGCGCCGGGTCAGCGTGTACGCCGCGAAGGTCGCGAGGCCGGCGATGACACCGCAGATCACCGGTGACAGCAGCGCCGGCAGCACGATCTTCGAGAACACCTTGTCGAAGTGCACGCCGGACGTCCCGACCACGACCCAGACCGCACCGATCAGCCCACCGAACAGGGCGTGCGAACTGCTCGACGGCAGGCCCAGCAACCAGGTGGCGAGATTCCAGAGGATGGCGCCGACCAGGCCGGCGAAGATGATCGCGGTGCCGTTGACGGCGTGGCTGGACAGCTTGTCGTCGTCCACGATGCCGCCGGAGATGGTCTTGGCCACGGCAGTCGAGACGAAGGCGCCGACCACGTTCAGCACGCCGGAGATCACGACCGCGACGCGCGGCTTGAGGGCACCGGTGGCGATCGACGTCGCCATCGCGTTGGCGGTGTCGTGGAAGCCGTTCGTGAAGTCGAACGCGAGCGCAGTCGCGATCACGACGACCACGAGGAAGGAGACGTCCACGGCACACTCCGGCCTTGGGATCGAGCGACTTTCCGGACACCTCGGAAGCTACGGAGAGCCGGTGGTGCGCCGGTGGACCTTCGGTGAACGCGCGATGAAACTCCACGCGCAGCGCGTCAGTAACCTGAGGACGTGATCGACCTCAAGCTGCTGCGCGACGACCCGGACGCCGTGCGCGCCTCGCAGCGCACCCGCGGCGCCGACGAGGGCCTCGTCGATGCGTTGCTGGCTGCCGATGCCCGGCGCCGCGAGGCCGTTTTCGAGGCCGACGCGATTCGCGGCGCGCAGAACGAGCTCAGCCGCAACATCCGTTCAGCCGACCCGGCCGCGCGGGAGAAGCTGATCAAGGAGGGTCGACGGCTCGCCGGCGAGGTCAAAGACGCTGAGGCCGCGTTGCACGCCGCCGACGCCGCGTTGCGCGAGGCGCACCTGGCGATCGCGAACGTCGTCGAGGACGGCGTGCCGGCGGGCGGCGAGGACGACTTCGTGACGCTCGAGACGGTCGGCACGCCGCCGCAGGTGGCCGAGCCGAAGGACCACCTGGAGATCGGCACCGCGCTCAAGGCCATCGACACCGAGCGCGGCGCCAAGGTGTCCGGCGCGCGCTTCTACTTCCTGACCGGTATCGGCGCGCAGCTGGAGTTCGCGCTGACGAACCTGGCGATGGCGCAGGCCACCGAGGCCGGATTCACGCCGGTCGTCGCGCCGTCGCTGGTCAAGCCGGAGATCATGGCGGGCACCGGCTTCCTCGGCGCGCACGCGAGCGAGGTGTACCACCTGGACAAGGACGACGACCTGTACCTCGTCGGGACGTCCGAGGTGGCGTTGGCCGGCTACCACGCCGACGAGATCCTGCCCGCCGGCGACCTGCCGTTGCGTTACGCCGGCTTCTCGAGCTGTTTCCGGCGCGAGGCCGGCAGCTACGGCAAGGACACCAAGGGCATCATCCGGGTGCACTGGTTCGACAAGGTCGAGATGTTCTCCTACGTCACGCTCGACGACGCCTACGACGAGCACCGCCGGTTGCTGGCGTGGGAGCGCGAGTTCATCGACAAGCTCGAGCTGACATACCGCGTCATCGACGTCGCGGCCGGCGACCTGGGTTCCAGCGCGGTGCGCAAGTTCGACATCGAAGCCTGGTTCCCGTCGCAGGGGACGTATCGCGAGCTGACGTCGACGTCCAACTGCACGACCTTCCAGGCGCGCCGGCTCAACATCCGCACTCGTGGGGAGCGCGGCACGGAGCCCGTCGCGACGCTCAACGGCACGCTGTGCGCGATCAGCCGCACCATCGCCTGCCTGCTCGACCACCACCAGCAGCCGGACGGCTCGGTGTACGTGCCCGCCGCCCTGCGCCCCTACCTCGGCGGCCGCGAGGTGCTGACGCCGCCCGCCCCGCGGTGATCAAGCTCGTCGCCACCGATCTCGACGGCACGCTGCTGCGCAGCGACGACACCGTCTCGGACCGCACCCGCGCCGCGTTGAAGGCGGCGACCGCGGCCGGCCTGCTCGTCGTGTTCGTCACCGGCCGGCCACCGCGCTGGCTCGACGACGTGGTGGACGAGACGGGCCACGTGGGGGTGGCGGTCGGCGCCAACGGCGCGGTCGTCTACGACATGGCCACCGAGCAGATCGTCACCGCGCACACCCTCGACGAGCCCCTCGTCCGAGAGCTGACCGCACAGCTGCGCGCGAGCTTTCCCGCCGTCGGGTTCGCCGTCGAGTTCGGCCACAGCTTCGCCGCCGAGCCCGGCTACACGCACGACTGGGCGATCAACCCACGCCACGACCGGCGCGGTGTGCCGATCCCGCCGCCGCGGATCGGCTCGCTCGCCGAGATCGTCACCGAGCCGGCGATCAAGCTGCTCGCCAAGGACCGCGACGCCGACGCCGACGAGTTCCTCGCCGCGGCGACCGAGCTGGTCGGCGACCGCGCGACGATCACCCACTCGTCGTCGTTCGGCCTGCTCGAGCTGTCCGCGCCCGGCGTCACCAAGGCCACCGGCCTGGCGGAGGTGGCGGCGACGCACGGCATCGAGCAGAGCGAGGTCGCCGCGATCGGTGACATGCCCAACGACGTTCCGATGCTGCTCTGGGCCGGGCGGTCCTACGCCGTCGCCGACGCCCACCCCGCGGCGATCGAGGCCGCCGACGACACGGTCGGCGGCAACGACGACGACGCCGTCGCCGTGCTGATCGAGTCCCTGCTCGACTGAGCCCACCGCGCGCGAGCCGGCACCCGGTGATCCGACGGCTGGTGTGCGTCGCGGTCAGTCCTGCGGCGGGCGGAGTGCCGCGCGGTGGATCTTGCCGCTCGTCGTCTTGGGCACCGAGTCGACGAACCACACCCGCCGCGGGTACTTGTACGGCGCCGTCTCGGCGCGAACGAATTCCTGCAGCTGCGCCACCAGCTCGGCCGACGGGTCGACGCCGTCCTGCAGCACCACGGCCGCGCCGACCACCTGCCCGCGCGCGTCGTCGGGCACGCCCAGCACCGCGCACTCGCGCACGGCCGGATGCCCGCCGAGCGTCGCCTCGACCTCGGCCGGCCCGATCCGGTAGCCCGCGGAGATGATCACGTCGTCGGCGCGCGCCTCGAAGTACAGCCACCCGTCGTCGTCGCGGCGCACCTGGTCACCGGTGCGCCAGCTGCCCGACGGTGCCTCGCCGCCGTCGTAGCCGAGGAAGAAGGTCGGCACCGTCGCCGCGTCGAGCACCAGCTCGCCGGCGACGATGTCGGCGACGATGCCCGGCAGCGGCCGGCCCATCGACCCGGGCGGCGCCGTCTCGCCCGGGCCGACACCGGTCACCTGGCCGGTCTCCGTCTGGCCGTACCCGTCGGAGATCGCGAGTCCGGTCTGCGCACGCCACGCCTCGTACGCGGGGATGCCGAGCGGTTCACCGGCGGTGATCGCCCGGCGCAGCGACGGCAGCGGACCCACGGGACCGTGAGCCACGATCAACCGGTATTCGGTGGGCGCCATGCACAGGACGTTGACCTGCTCGGCGCGGATCGTCTCGAGCCGCCGCGCCGGGTCGAACCGCTCGTCCTGCAACAGCGCCGCCGCGCCGCCCAGCCACGGCGCCAGGAAACTGTTGCGCGCCGACTTAGACCACCCCGGCGCGGCGGTCGACCACACGAGTTCGCCCGGCTGCGCGGCCATCCACGCCGTGGCCTGCAGCGACTGTCCGGTGACGTAGCGCTGGCCGTGGGTGACCAGCTTCGGCTCGCCGCTGGTGCCGGAGGTGAACAGCACGAACGACGGGTCGACGTCACCGAGCTCGGCGTAGGGCGGGGCGGCGTGCTCGCGCAGCAGGGTGTCGTCCGGCGTCGCCAGCACCGGGCACGGTGCGACGCCCGGCTCGCGCAGCGCGGCATCGACGACGTCGAGGTTTCGGCGATCGCACAGCACCAGCGCGGGCCGGGCCCGGCGCAGGCGCAGGGCCACGTCCTTGGCGCGCAGTTGCTCGCTGCACGGCAGCGTGGCCGCCCCGATCCGCAGCCCGGCCAGGATCGCCAGCACGTACTCGACGGTGCTGCCCACCAGCGTCAGGACGGTGGAGCCCCGGCGCACGCCGTGCTCGGCGTACACCCCGGCGAGCGAGCCGGCGGCATCGAGCAGCTCGCCGTACGACCATTCGCGGCGCGTGCCGTCGCGGGCGAGCGTCACGAGCGCGAGGTCGTCCGGGTCGCGGGCCGCGATGACGTCGCGGACGACGTTCACGACGCCGCGCTACAGGTACTGGCCGCGGCCACCGGCGTCGTGGTCGTCGTCGCCGGAGGACGGCGTCAGGCCCGCGGGCGCGATGATCTGCCCACCGGGGCCGATGATCATCCGCCCGTGCCCGCCGTCGCTGCCGCCGCCCGGCAGCGCGCGCCGGCGCATCTCCTCCAGCTGCTGGCGCGCGGCCATCTGCTGGGCGAACAGCGCCGTCTGGATCCCGTGGAACAGGCCTTCGAGCCAGCCGACGAGCTGGGCCTGCGCGATCCGCAGCTCCGCCTCGGACGGCGTCTCGCCGCCGAACGGCAGCGTCAGGCGGGCCAGCTCGTCGCGCAGTTCGGGTGCCAGACCGGCCTCGAGCTCGCGGATCGACGACTCGTGGATCTCCCGCAGCCGGGCGCGGCCGGCCTCGTCCAGCGGCGCCGCACGCACCTCTTCGAGCAACTGCTTGATCATCGTCCCGATCCGCATGACCTTCGCGGGCTGCTCGACCTGCGCCATGATCGGGTCGCCGTCGTGCGCGTCGTCCTGGTCGTCGGGCGTCGCCTCGGCCAGCTCCCCGGCCGGGTGCGCGTGCTCGTCGTATTCGCTCATGTCCCAATCCTGCCCAATCGCCCGTGTCAGCGGACCCGCAGGACCACCTTGCCGATGTGTTCGCTCGAGTCGACCAGCCGGTGCGCCTCCGGGGCGTCGTCCAGGGTCAGCACGCGGTCGATGATCGGCCGCACCGTCCCGGCCTCGATCATCGGCCACACGTTGGCCTGCGTCTCGGCGACGATGTCGGCCTTGCTCGACGCCGGCCGTCCGCGCAGCCCGGCCGCGTGCACGTAGGCGCGCTTGGCCAGCAGGGTGCCGAGGTCGAGCTCGCCCCGCACACCGCCCTGCATGCCGAGCACGATCAGCCGGCCACCTGTCGCCAGCGCGCCGACGTTGCGCGGCAGGTAGCTCGCGCCCATGTTGTCGAGGATGACGTCGACGCCCGCGCCGTCGGTCTGCTCGGCGACGACGTCGGCGAAGTCGTCCTCGCGGTAGTTGATCGCGACGTCGGCGCCGAGCTCGCGGCAGAAGTCGATCTTGCGCGGTGTACCGGCGGTGGCGAAGACGGTGGCGCCGCGCCCGTGGGCGATCTGGACGGCCATCGTGCCGATACCGCTCGAGCCGCCGTGCACGAGCAGCCGCTCGCCCGGCTGCAACCGGCCGGCCGTCGCGCCGAACACCATCGACCACACCGTGCAGGTCACCTCGGGCAGCGCCGCGGCGTCGACCAGCCCGATACCGTCTGGCACCGCCATCAGCTGGCCGACGGGCACCGCGACCTTCTCGGCGTAGCCGCCGCCGGCGAGCAGCGCGCACACCTTGTCGCCCACGTCCCAGCCGGCCACCGTCTCGCCGACGGCGGCGATGGTGCCCGAGCACTCCATCCCGAGGTAGGGCGACGCGCCTTTCGGCGGCGGGTAGTTGCCCTGGCGCTGCAGCAGGTCCGCGCGGTTGATGGCCGTCGCCGCGACGTCGATGACGACCTCGTCCTGCCGCGGCGTCGGGTCGGGGACCTCCTGCACCTGCATGACCTCGGGCTGGCCGGGTTCGGTGACGACGACTGCACGCATCCCTCGACCGTAGTTGCCGCCTCGCGGCGCCTGCGCCGCCGTCCCCGCGATGGCCTAGCGTCCCAGGCATGCAGCGCATCACCGTCGGCACCGGCCCGCTCACCGAGAACGACGTCGTCGCGATCGCCCGCGGCGGGGCAGGCGTCACCCTCGCCGCCGACGCGCTGGAGGCCATCGCACACTCGCGCGGCATCGTCGAGAGCCTGGCCGACGACGTCGAGCCGCACTACGGCATCTCCACCGGCTTCGGCGCGCTGGCCACCAAGCACATCCCGCTCGACCAGCGGGCGCTGCTTGCAGCGCTCGCTGATCCGCTCGCACGCCGCCGGCAGCGGTGCCTCGTCGAGACGGAGGTCGTCCGGGCGATGATGGCGCTGCGGCTGTCGACGCTCGCCACCGGGCACACCGGCGTCAGGCCGCAGACCGCGCAGGCGCTGGCCGCACTGCTCGACACCGGGCTGACGCCGCTGGTGCACGAGTACGGCTCGCTCGGCTGCTCCGGCGATCTCGCACCGCTCGCCCACGTCGCGCTGGCCCTGCTCGGCGAGGGAAACGTTCGCGACGCGTCAGGCGCGGTGCTGCCCACGGCAGAGGCGCTCGCCGCGCACGGTCTCGCGCCGATCGAGCTTGCCGAGAAGGAGGGCCTGGCGCTGATCAACGGCACCGACGGCATGCTCGGCCAGCTGCTGCTCGCCTGCACCGACCTGGACCTGCTGCTGCGCACCGCCGACCTCACCGCGGCGATGAGCGTCGAGGCGATGCTGGGCACCGACCGCGTCTTCGCCGCCGACCTGCAGGCGCTGCGCCCGCACCCGGGCCTGGCGGTCGCCGCGGCGAACATGGCCGCGGTGCTGTCGGAATCGCCGATCGTCGCCTCGCACGCCGGCCCCGACTGCGTGTACGTGCAGGACGCGTACTCGATGCGGTGCGCACCGCAGGTCACCGGCGCGGCGCGCGACACGCTCGCGCACGCCCGCAGCGTCGCCGCCTACGAGCTCGCGTCGGCCGTCGACAACCCGGTCGTGCTGTTCTCCACCGACGACCTCGACGCGCGGGTGCAGTCCAACGGCAACTTCCACGGCGCGCCCGTCGCCTACGTGCTGGACTTCCTGGCGATCCCGGCCGCCGACGTCGCGTCGATCAGCGAGCGGCGCACCGACCGGATGCTCGACGTCGCCCGTTCACGCGGACTGCCGCCGTTCCTGGCCGACGACCCGGGCGTCGACTCCGGGCACATGATCGCGCAGTACACGCAGGCCGCCCTGGTGTCCGAGCTCAAGCGGCTGGCGGTGCCGGCGAGCGTCGACTCGATCCCGTCGAGCGCCATGCAGGAGGACCACGTCTCGATGGGCTGGTCGGCGGCGCGCAAGCTGCGCCGGGCCGTCGACGCCCTGACCCGGGTGGTCGCTATCGAGTTGCTGACCGCGGCGCGCGCGCTGGACCTGCGCGCGCCGCTGCGCCCGGGCCCGGCCGAGCGGCGCGGTGGTGGCCGCGCTACGCGCCGCGGGCGTGCCCGGTCCGGGCCACGACCGGTTCCTCGCGCCGGAGATCGAGATCGCGCGTCGGCCTCGTCGTGTCCGGGGGCGCCGTCGCCGCCGCCGACGCGGTGCTCGCCCAGCCGCTGCGCTGACGCGCGCCGCACCTGCCACCACAGCGCGAGGTCAGGCAAGCACACGGCGCAAGAACTCCGACTGTTCGGTCACCGACTTCTCGAAGACCTCGCCGACGTAGATGTCGAAGTGCCCGCACGGGAACGACAGCACCTGGGCCCTGTCGCCCAGCTTCTCGACGACCGCGTGCACCGAGGCCACCGGGGCGATGTTGTCCTGCTCGGCCACCACGATGAACGTCGGGCAGGTGACACGCTGGGCGGCCAGCACCGGCCGGTTCGCGGCGATGCGCAGGATGCCCCGTGCACACATCTCGTTGCGGAACGTCGGGCCCATGATCGCCTGGTAGCCGATGCTCGACCCGGGCGCGGTGATGACGGCGTTCGAGTCCGGTTCACCGACGATCGGCACCAGCACCGGTGGCCTGCGCCGGGCCGCGGCGGCAATGTCGCTTGCAGCGCGGCGGCTGTCATCGCGGCGGTCTTGCCGGTGCCGCCGGCGCGCTGCACGCCGAACAGCGCCGCGAGCCCGTCCATCGCGGCGCCCTGGCTGATCGACGGCGCGGACAGCCTGGTCCTGCGCGGCGACGACGATGACGTGGCCGCCCGAGTACGAGCTGCCCCACAGCGCGATGCGTGCCGGGTCGACGCCCGTACGGGCTCGTGCGGCAGCGACGGCGGCGTGGTAGTCCTGCCGGTGCTTGCGGTGGTCGACGTCCTGGCGCGGGCGTGCCGTCCGAGGTGCCGAAGCCGCGGTAGTCGAACACGAGCACGTCGGTGCCGAGCGCGGCGAACCGCTCGGCGAACGGCAGCAGCCCGGCGTCGCGGGTGGCGCCGAAGCCGTGAGCCATGACGACGCACGGGCGCCCGCGCGCGGTGGTCAGCTCGTCCGAGTCCGCCGTCAGGTACCAGGCCTCGCACCGCGTGCCGTGACTGTCGAAGCTGATGGTCTCCATGACGTCCGTTCGTGTCGCGCGGCCCGCGCGGTTCAGGTCAGCTCGTCGGCGACCGCTGCGAGCAGCTCGCGGTCGATCGGCAGCCAGCGCACGTCGTCGAGCTGGGCAGCGGTCAACCAGCGCAGCGCGTCGTGATCGCGGTGCACCGCGGGCTCGCCGACCTCGACGCGGGCGGCGAACAGGGTCAGCACGATGCGCTCGTCTGTCGCCTCACCGAGCCGGGCGCCCACGACGACGTCGATGCCCAGTTCCTCGCGGCACTCGCGGGCGAGCGCGGCCCGCTCGTGCTCGCCTGGCTCGACCTTGCCGCCCGGGAACTCCCAGCCGCCGGCCAGCGCGGGCGGGAGGCGGCGGCGGGCCACCAGGACCCGGGCGTCGCGCAGGATCGCGGCGGCCACCACGTGGATCGGGTCAGGGGGCACGTGAGCCCCGCGCCTGCTCCTGTTCGACCAACGCGTCCAGGTCCTTGAGCCGGTCCAGCCCGCGCAACGGCTGCGCGATGCGGTGGTTCCCGGCGAGCGCCGAGCGGTTGCGGTGCAGGAACGCCCAGTACCCGGCGGTGAACGGGCAGGCGTCGTCGCCGACGCGGACCTTCGGGTCGTAAGCGGCAGCTGCCGCAGTAGTCGCTCATCCGGTCGATGTACGCGCCGCCGCCGGCGTAGGGCTTCGTCGCCATCACGCCGCCGTCGGCGTACTGCGACATGCCCACGACGTTGGGCACCATCACCCAGTCGTAGCCGTCGACGAAGGAGCGGTGGAACCAGTCGGTGACCTGCGCCGGGCGCCAGCCGTGCTGCATCGCGTAGTTGCCCAGCACCATCAGCCGCGGGATGTGGTGCACCCACCCGTGCCGTGCCAGGTCGCGCAGCACGTCGGACAGGCAGGCGGCGTCGACGTGCTCGTGGTCGAGCTCGGCGAACCAGCGGGGCAGCGGCGTCGTCGCGTCCAGCGCGTTGCGGGCGCGGTACGAGCGCGGCTGGTGCCAGTACAGGTGCCACACGTAGTCGCGCCAGCCGATCACCTGACGCACGAACCCCTCGACGGACGCGATCGGCGCGTCGCCGGCGCGGTAGGCCTGCTCGGCGCAGGCGACGATCTCCAGCGGGTCCAGCAGCCCGAGGTTCATGCGGCGCGGACAGCAGCGAGTGCGCCATCCAGGAATCGCCCTGCAGCATCGCGTCCTCGTGCCGGCCGAAATCGGGCAGCCGGTGATCGACGAACGTCCGTAGCGCGTGCAGGGCCTCGCTCCGCGTGGCGGCGAACCGGCGCGGCCCGTCATCGCCCACGAACGCGACGTCCCCCGCTCGCTCCCACGCGTCCAGGTCGCGGCGGACCTCGTCGTCGATCTCGTCCTCGACCGGCCACCACGGCTCGGTGACGCCCAGCGTCGCGCGCTTCGGCGGCGGCTCGCGGTTGTCGTGGTCGAAGTTCCACCTGCCCCCGGCCGGCTCGCTGCCGTCCATCAGCACGTCCAGGCGCGTGCGCGCGCCGCGGTAGAAGTCCTCCATCACCAGCCGCTTGCCCGCGCGCGAGTCCGCCCAGGCGCGGAAGTCGGCCATCGACGTCGCGAAGCCGCGGGCATCGAGCACCTCGACGCCGTCGCGCGCCTGCACGAAGTCGAGTGCCCGGTGCGAGGTCGGATGGCAGACCGTCAGGCGTTCGCGCGTGCGCTCGAGCACCTCGGCATAGGTGTCCGCGCGCAGGTAGCGGCAGCGTTCGCCGAGTTCGGCCGCGCGGTGCCGCATGGCCGACAGCACCAGGTGCGCCTTCTGCCGGTGGAACCGACGACGGGCGAACACGGCGCGCGACTCGATCATCAGCACCGTGCTGGTCGGCGTCGTCCAGGAAGTGCGGCCCCAGCTGGTCGCCGAACAGCCAGCGTCGGTCCGTCACGTCACCTGACGTACCCGATTTCCCTTTACGGTTACTTAGCGTAAAGTCTGCGTGAGGTTTTAGATCGGGAGGGTAACCATGACGTCGTCGCCAGTGGCCGGGCATCGCGCACCGGACCCGGCTGTTCCGGCTGCGCCGCCGCGCGCGAACCGGCGCCGCGTCCTGCTGACCGTGCTCGGCACCCTGCTGGTCGTCGGCGCGGAATTCGGCCTGCTGCACGCCGTCTACGTGCTGACCGCCTCGGTGGAACAAGCAGATCTCGTCTACATCGTCTTGCTGCTCGTCGCGTCGTTCGGCTGGATGGTCTGGTTCCGCCGGCTGGTCATCCGCCACCGGGCACTGCAGCGCGAGGTCACCGAGCAGCAGTCGCTGGCGCTCGTCGAGCAGCGGCTGGCTGCGCTGGTGCGCAACTCGGCCGACGCCATCCTGGTCTGCGACCTCGACGGCGTGATCAGTTTCGCCACGCCGTCCGTGGACGCCGTCCTCGGCCGCACCACCGCCGAGCTGATCGGCGCCGACTGCACCACGCTCGTCCACGAGGAGGACCGCGAAGCCTTCCTGCGCGCGCTCGTCGTCGTACCGGCCGGCGAGGACGGCACTGTGCACGCTCGCGCCGCGCACGGCGACGGCAGTGTCCTGCACGTCGAAGGCACGGTGACCAACCTCGTCGGCGATCCCGCGGTCAACGGGTTGGTGATCACGCTGCGTGACGTGACCGCCCGGGTAACCCTCGAACGCGAGCTGACCCACCAGGCGTTCCACGACTCGCTGACGGGCCTGGCGAACCGCCAGCTGTTCACCAACCGGCTCGCGCACGCCCTCGAGGCCCGCGGCGCAGCGGCGCGGCAGCTGGTCGTGCTCTTCTGCGATCTCGACGAGTTCAAGAACATCAACGACAGCGTGGGTCACGCGGTCGGCGACCGGGTCCTCACCGAGGTCGCCCGACGGGTGCAGGACGTCGTCGGCCTCGGCGACACCGCGGCGCGCCTGGGCGGTGACGAGTTCGCGATCCTGCTCGAGGGCGCGGATCTCGAGCAGGCCGTCGCGTTCGCCGACCGCATCCAGCAGGTGCTGACCACCCCGTTCGTCGTCGACGGGCAGTCGCTGATCGTGCGGGCGAGCATCGGGTTGGCGGCCGCCGAGCCCGGCGAACTGTCCGCGTCGGACGTGCTGCGCAACGCCGACGTCGCGATGTACCTGGCCAAGGGCCGCGGCAAGGGCACGGTCGCGGTGTACGACGATCAGCTGCACGCGCAGGCGCTCAAGCGCCTGGCGTTGCGTGCCGACCTGCAGCGCGCCCTGCGCGCGGACGAGGTGACGGCGTACTACCAGCCCATCGTCGACCTCGCGTCCGGGGAGATCGCCGGCTTCGAGGCCCTGGCACGGTGGCAGCACGCCGAGAGCGGTGCCATCCCCCCGGTCGAGTTCATCCCGGTCGCCGAGCAGAGCGGGCTCATCCACCTGCTGGGCGCGGCGATCCTGCGCCAGGCGTGCGCGGCCGCGGTACGGCTGAGCGCGATCGCCGGCCGAGCGCTGCGGATGTCGGTCAACGTCACCGCGCAACAGCTCGCGCGCGCCGACTTCGTCGACGAGGTGCTGGCGGTCCTCGCCGACTCGGGGCTTGCCGCGGCTCAGCTGACCCTGGAGATCACCGAAAGCGCGCTGCTGGAAGGCGTCGAGATCATCTGCGACCGGCTGGCGACGTTGCGCTCGCACGGCGTGTCGATCGCCGTGGACGACTTCGGGACCGGGTACAGCTCGCTGTCCTACCTGCGCACCCTGCCGCTGGACGTGCTCAAGGTCGACAAGGCGTTCGTCGATCACGCCGTCGACGTCGACGGCCGCGCGATCATCGAAGCGATCATCGCCCTCAGCCGTTCGATGAAACTGAGCACGGTTGCCGAGGGCGTCGAGGACGCCGCCCAGGCGGTGTGGCTGGGCGACGCCCACTGCACGTACGGCCAGGGCTACCTGTGGGCGCGGCCGATGCCCCTCGGCGAGGCAGCGGCGCTGTTCGGCGCCGCGGCGTCAGGGTCGTCCGATCCGCTGGCGCCCGCTGCCGCGACGTCCGTGGTCGGCGTGGTGGGCGACGACGGCCGGTTGCACCACACGCACGCGCTCGGCGACGGCACGCCCGCAGCGGACGGGGACGGTCCCGCGAGCGAGCTGCAGACCGCCTGACGGCAGCGCGTCAGGAGACGGCGAATGCGCCCGCGCGCATGACGTCCATCTCGGCGGCCAGCCGTTCGACCAACACGTCGTCGATCGACGCTCCGCACTGCCGCAGCCAGTTGGCAATCATCCGGTGACCGCCCTCGGTCAGTACCGACTCCGGATGGAACTGCACGCCCTCGATCGGCAGCGACCGGTGCCGCAGCGCCATGACGATCCCGGACGGCGTGCGTCCGGTGACCAGGAGATCGGGCGACAGGCCGTCGGTGGAGACCGCCAGCGAGTGGTACCGCGTGGCGATGAACGGCGACGGCAGGCCGGCCAGGACGCCCGCACCGTCGTGCTCCACGCTCGACGTCTTTCCGTGCAGCAGTTCCGGCGCGCGAATCACGGGGCCGCCGAACACCGCACCGATGGCCTGGTGCCCGAGACATACCCCGAGCAGCGGCACGCGACGCTGCACGCACGAGGACACGAAGTCCATCGACGACCCGGCGTCCTGCGGCGTCCCCGGTCCGGGCGAGATCAGCACGCCGTCGACATCGAGCGCGTCCAGGTCGGCCGGCGTGACCGCGTCGTTGCGCCGCACGACGACGTCCGCGCCGAGCTGGCCCAGGTACTGCACGAGGTTGTAGACGAAGCTGTCGTAGTTGTCGACGACAAGCACGCGGGTCACGATGCGTCCCTCATTTGTCGGGCACCGTCACCTGGCTGATCGGCAGGTGCGGCTCGATCCACGGGAAGACGACGAACAGCAGCAGGGCGACGACGGCCAGCAACAACACCAGCACCTGCAGCAGGCGCACGGCGAGCGGCCCGGGCAGGTGCCGCCAGATCCACACGTACATCAGGACCTCACCTCGCTGAACACGTTGCTGATCGCCGGCGGCATGGCCGACCCCGTGGCCGCGACCTTCGTCGACAGGATCGAGTAGACGATCATCCGGCGGGCCGCGGTGAACTTCGGGTGGCAGGTGGTCATCGTCATCAGCCGGGACGCCGCGCCCACGCCGGTATGGTCCGGGACCGGCAGCAGCGGATCGCCGTCGTCCGGGTCGACGATCTCGCGCCCGGGCAACGACACCGTCTTGCCGCCGGCGACAGGCACCGACTGCTGCACCTTCTGCGGATCGCTCCCCGCCCGGCCCAGGACGCGGTAGACGTACCAGAACGACTTCGTCTCGACGATCACCGCATCGCCCGAGCGCAGTTGATCGAGGTTGAGGAACGGCTCGCCCTTGCCCACGCGGTGCCCGGCGACCGCGAAGTTGCCGACCGCGCCGGGCAGCGCGGTGCCGACGTAGTGCCCGGGGCCGAGCGCCAGGGACGCCTGCGAGGTGCCCTCGACGATCGCGAAGTGGTAGTCGCTGCCCGAGGCGTGGCATGTAGATCTCGGCGATGCCCGTGCCCAGCTTGATGTTCGTCCTGGCGCCTCCGGGCAAGGGCAGCAACGGGTCCTCGCCGGTCTTCCACTCGGTTTTCAGCTTGTCGGCGATGCGGTGGTTGTCGCGGTCGGAGAAGATGTTGGTGATCCACACCTCGTAGACGACGAACAGCAGCACCACCAGCCCGAGCGTGATCAGCGTCTGGCCGATGCCGCGCAGCGCGAAGCGCACCTTGTCCGCTGTGCTCATCGGCGGACGCGGCGGCGGAGCTGCAGCGAGCGCGCTCTGCTCGGTCGTCGTCATCTCGTCCCTACTTCGCGCCGCGCGCGACGTGTGCGTAACTGAGCCCGATCGATCCCGAGTACGCCGGGACGTCGATGCGCGAGCGCGTGTCCACGGTGTACCCGAGCCCGTAGTAGCCGGCGGCCTCGCGGAACAGCTTGACCCCGGGCGAAGCGGCCAACCTGTCCTGCATTGTCGCTGACGGGCCGATCGCGGCAACCCGGAACGGCGGGGAGTACACCTCACCGTTCAGCAACAAGGTGTTGCCGACGCAGCGCACCGCCGACGTCGCGATGACTCGTTGACCGGCGATCGTCATGGCCTGCGCACCGCCTGCCCACAGCGCGTTCACCACCGCCTGCAGGTCCGACTGGTGGACGACGAGCTGGTTGAGGTCGGCAGGGTTGCCGGTGCTCTTCGTGCGGCGAGTCGTCGAGCACGACCTCCAGGCCGGCGCCGTGCACCGCGGTCAGGCCGGCCTGCGCCCGCAACGGCGCGGTGGCCGCCTGGGCAGCCGCCACCCCGCCGTTGCCCTGCCCGGCGCGGCGTTGCGCCGCCGACACCTGCTGCTGCAGCGCGCGGACCTGCGCGTCGGCGTCGTGCACCCGGCTCTCGGCGTGCCGCACGGTGTCGACGAGGGTGGAGGTCCCCGGCGCGCGCAGCTCCGTGCCGCGGGAATCAGCGGCGCTGGCGGCGAACCCGACACCGGCGACGAGGCAGACGACGGGCACGAGCGCGCGCCAGGTCCGCGGCTGCTTCGCCACCGTCGCCGCCCTTTCTGCTGCCCCGCCGGGATGCGGCGTCTACGCTAACCGGTGAACGAAGGGGCCCGGTGCACGTCACGGGGCGCGACGCCAGGAGAGACAGTGCCGAAGTCCAAGGTCCGCAAGAAGCCCGACGCGCCGGTGCGCACGCAGGCACAGGCCACGAGCACGCGCGCGCTGTCGCCGAGCCCGACCTGGTACCCGATCGTCATGGTCGCCGTCCTGCTGCTCGGGCCTCGCCTACATGATCGTCTACTACCTGACGTCCAGCGGCACGTCACCGCACGTCCCGGTGATGGCGTCGCTGCACGCGTGGAACTTCGCCGTCGGTTTCGGCGTGATGCTGCTGGGCCTGATCATGGCGGTCCGGTGGCGGTGACGTCCGGTTTGCGTCGTCCACACCTTTTTCCCGGCCTGTGATTACAACCCTGTAGTTCATCCCCAACTGGGGACAACCCTGTGGACGATCCCGTGGAACCGGTGCGGCTGCGCTTCATCCCGGACCGCCGGTACACCGCGCTCGCGCTCGTCGGCGCGTGCCTGGCGGTGCTGGCCTGCGTCCTGAGCGGCGACCGGCCGGGCCGGTTGCTGGCCGGGCTCGCCGCGCTGGTGCTGGGCGCCTACGCCGTGGGGGATCTGGTGTTCAGCCCGCGGCTGGAGGCCGACCGTGCCGGGCTGACCATCCGTTCGCCGTTCACCCGGGCACGCCTCGGCTGGTCCGACGTCGAGGCGATCCGGGCCGACTCGCGCAGCCGCCTCGGGATCCGCAGCACGACCCTCGAGATCGACGCCGGCGCGGTGCTCGCAGTGCTGAGCCGCCGCGCGTTGGGCGCCGAGCCCACCGACGTGGCGGCCCTGCTGACCGCGTTCCGCCCCGGCTGAGACGGCTGCGCCGCGGGAGCCGACTAGGTCCGCGAGCGGCTGACGTCACCAGGTCGCACTGCGGATCACCACGACAACCACGACCAGCACGGCGACACCGCCGAGCCCGGCCATCTGCAACCGCGCGGGCACGCGGGCGACGCACGGTCGGCAGGCCGCCGATCGCCAGGCCGCACAGCAGGCCGGTGACGAAGCCGCCCAGATGCCCCAGCTTCGAGATGCCGGACACCGAGAACGTGACGACGAAGTTCAACACGATGATGCCGATCAGCCACTGCGGGTCGAGGCCGAGCTTGCGGACCAGGACCAGCGCTGCGCCGAACAACCCGAAGATCGCCCCCGACGCGCCGACGGTCGCGCCGAACTGACTGCCGAAGGCGTAGACCGC
Source organism: uncultured Actinomycetota bacterium (assembly GCA_963711775.1). Taxonomy (GTDB): domain Bacteria; phylum Actinomycetota; class Actinomycetes; order Mycobacteriales; family Jatrophihabitantaceae; genus Jatrophihabitans. The sequence goes on from CAVQFH010000004.1 coordinate 146,840, forward strand.
GGCGCTGCCGCCGAGCGCGGCCAGCAGGTAGGTCGCGGTGAACCGCCACCGGCCCAGGACGGCCTCGATCGGCGGCCCGACGAACGCCAGCGTGACCATGTTCGCGCCGATGTGCAGCGGGCTCACGTGCAGGAACGCCGAGGTCAGCAGCTCGTAGTACTGTCCCGTCGTGCACGAACTGCGGGAGCAACTGCCAGTCGGTAGAAGAGCGAGCCGGACCTGGCCGCCGTGGGATCGCCGAGGCCGCGGGTCGACTGCAGGCCGGTGATGACGTAGGCCGCGACGTTCAGCGCCGACGAGCACGATCGTCACGTACGGCGGCGACTGCCAGCAGCCGCGCGCCGACGCTGGTGCGCTGCGCGCGCACGGTGCGGGCCCCCTGCCTGACGTCGTCCGGGCAGTGGAAGCCCACCGACGCCGGGCGCATGCAGTCGGGGCAGATCGGCCGGTCGCACCGCATGCAGCGGATCAGCGCCTCGCGCTGCGGGTGCCGGTAGCACCGCGCGCTGACCTGCGCGTCGGCGCCGGTCCCGGCTGCGTCATGGTGGCCCGCTCCGCGTCGCGCAGCGGGCTACGCGGCAGGCTCGACGGTGACCGAATTGATCGTGATCGGCTCGACCGGCTTGTCGCCGCGGCCGGTCTGCGTGGTCGGCGATGCGGTCGACGACGGCGCGGCTCTCGGCGTCGGCGACCTCGCCGAAGATCGAGTGCTCGCCGGTTCAGGTGCGGCGTCGGCCCGACGGTGATGAAGAACTGCGAGCCGTTCGTGCCCGGGGCCGGAGTTCGCCATCGCCAGCAGGTAGGGACGGTCGAAAGACAGCTCCGGGTGGAACTCGTCGGCGAACTGGTAGCCCGGGCCGCCGTAGCCCTCGCCGAGCGGGTCGCCGCCCTGGATCATGAAACCGGCGATGACGCGGTGGAACACGGTGCCGTCGTAGAGCGGGTCGCTGGTCTTCGTGCGGGTGGCCGGGTGCGTCCACTCCTTGGCGCCGGTGGCGAGGTCGACGAAGTTCTTCACCGTCTTCGGCGCGTGGTTGCCGAAGAGCTGGATCCGGATGTCACCGGCAGAGGTGTGCAGCGTGGCGATCTGGGTCGCGGCAGGTGCGGACAAGACTCGAAACTCCCCAGCATCGACGGCAAGACGGTTCATCCTGCCACGCACGGGCGCGGGTCAGAATTTCGCCGACGATCGCCTTGCCGATCTGCAGGGCATTGAGCGAGTGAATCGTTCTGCTGGGTGTGCACCACGACCAGCACCTTGCCCTTGGCGAAGGCGAACGCCCAGTCGTGCGTGCCGTCCGGGCCGAAGAACGCGTCTGGTACTGGATGCCGTCGACGCCGGGGACGAAGTTCGGCACACTCTGCTGGCTCGCGCCCGCCGCGCGCGGTCAGCACGAGCGCGTTGTGCGCGGCCGCGGCGGTGGCGAACGTCGTCGGCAGGATGTCGGCGACGGCCTCGTGACGCGTGTCGCCGTAGGAGTACGCGAAGTAGAAGCGGCAGCCGACCGGGTGGTAGCCGGTCAGCACCGTCGCTGCGCCCGACGCGGTCGCCCTCGAGGTCGGCGACGTTCGGCGCCGGCCGACGTGCTGTCCTGGTCCAACCCGCCGCGGATGTACGGGCACGCGCGCGAACCCTCGCCCTGCGGGCGGCTGGTCGCGCCCGGCGGCAGCGCGGGCACGGTCGTCGCGGGCGCCGGCGTGAACGTCGCGCCGGCCGGAGTGCTGGTGCCGGTCCACGACGGTGCGCGTAGCCGGCGCGGGCGTGCTCTGCGCGACCGGGTGGCTCGCACTCGTGCACGCCGCGAGCACGGTGCACCCGGCCGACTGCCGCGGCCGCCGCGCACAGCGCGCCACGCCTGCCGGTCACCGTGGCCGGCCGACGGCGACGCGGGCGGCCTGCTCGGGCAGCGTGTCGTCGAGCGGCGCGAGCTCGACGTCCGCGCCGCGGCGCGCGTAGGCCCGGCGCAGCAGCTCGTCGGCGAAGCGCGGGCTCTTGGCCAGCACCGGCCCGTGCAGGTAGGTGCCGATCACGTTGTCGCGCACCGCGCCCTCGGTGCCGTCGTCGCCGTTGTTGCCGCGCCCGTGCTGCGTGCGCCCGAGCGGCGCGGCATCCGGGCCGAGCGTCGGTCAGCCCGCTGTGGTTCTCGTAGCCGACGAGCCGACGCCGGCGGTGCCGGCGGTGTCGACGCAGTTGTTGCCGATCAGCCGCTGCTGGCTGGCCGCGGGTGACGACGTCGAGCACGCCGACCCCGGCGATGCGCACGCCCTCGTGGGTGACGAACTCGTGGCCGAGCATCTGGTAGCGTGCCGCAGATCGGCCAGCATGACGACGCCGTCGTCGGCCATCGCGCGCAGCTGCGGCCCGCGCGCCAGCGAAGTCGGCGCCGATCTCGCCCTGCGCGGCGTCCTGGCCGCCGCCGCCGAGCAGGATGTCGGCGTCGTCGGGCAGCGGGTCGCCGACGCTGACCGGCACCACCGCACCGGCAGCCCGCGCCACTGCAGCCGTTTGCGCAGCACCAGCACGTTGCCGGTGTCGCCGTAGATGTTCATCTCGCGCGGGTACAGGTGCACGAGCACGAGCTCCGGCGGTGCTCATGCCGCCGTGCCCGATCCGCTGCAGCACGGCGTGCAGCGCCCACATGGCGGTGTAGGTGCTGAACACGACCACCCGTGCGGCCGGGTCGACGGCCGCGACCGCCGCGCGCACCGCCTTCTCCAGGTCCGGCTCGATCTCGTCCACCTCGACGTCGTCGTAGCGCAGCCGCACCGCCATGTCCGCGGCCCGGGTGCCGGCGGTGGAGCGGCGCGCCGGCGGACCGGCGCAGCGCGGCGAAGTCGACGTCCCACAGCCACGACACGTCGCGGCCGTCGGCGTAGTCGTCGTTGATCGCGATGACGACCGCGTCCGGGTCGCTCGAGCGTCGAGGGTGCGCAGCGTCTGCCGGAACCCGGCCGGGTTCTTCACCAGCTGCAGCACCACCCGCCGGCCGTCGACGTCGAAGCGTCTGGCCGCGGCCGAACGCGGGCTACACCGCGGCGAGCCCGGCGAGCACCGTCGTCGGCCGCAGCCCGAAGGTGAGCGCGAGCGCCGCCGCGCCGCAGGCGTTCTGCGCGTTGTGCGGGCCCTCGGCGCGCAGGACGACGTCGCGGTCGACGTCGCCTGCCGTCACTCGCGCGAGCCGCATGGTCAGGGCCGGACGCCCGGCGCCGGGCAGCGTCCGCAGCTCGACGGCCGCCGGCAGCGTGCGACACGTGCACCGGCCCGCCGTAGAGCTCCTCGTCGTTGGGGAACAGCTCGCGCAGCTCGGGCGCGACGCCGTAGTAGGACACCCGCGCCGACGTGCCGCGCGGCCAGCGCGGCGATCCGCTCGTCGTCGCGGTTGAGCACGACGTCGCCGGTGGTGGCGGCGGCGACCTTGCCGAGCAGCCGCGCGGTCGTGTCGATCTCGCCGAAGCGGTCGAGCTGGTCGCGCATGACGTTGAGCAGCAGCGCGCGGCGCGGGGCGACCACGCTCCACGAAGCGCACCGCCCAGGCCTCGTCGAGCTCGAAGACCGCGACGTCGTAGGGCAGCCGGCCGCGCCAGGTCGCGTGCTCGACGGTGGCGGTGATCGCGCCGCGGACGAAGTTCGAGCCGGTGTCGTTGGTCAGCACCCGCAGCGCTCGCCGAGCACCGTGGCGACCATCTTGGTGGTGGTCGTCTTGCCGTTCGTGCCGGTGACGACGACGACGCCCTCGGGCAGGCCGGCCATGGCCCGGGCCAGGTAGCCGCGGGAAGACCTTCTCGACGACGAGGCCGGGCAGCGCGTTGCCGCGCCGGCCCGAGCAGCCGCAGCGCCAGCAGGGTCAGCTTGCCGAGCCAGACCGCGAGCAGGTCCATGCTCACAGACGCTACCGACGAAACGGCACGTCGGCCCCGCGCGACGCGTGCCGCGCCGGGGCCGAGGTGCGTCGATCGTGTTAGCTACGGAGCGCGGTGAGCCAGCTTCGGTGTTCGGCACGCCGACGCCCGGTGACCTGGTCGTAGCCCTTGCGTGACCTGCAGGCTGCTGTCCTGGTTGAACGTGCGGACCGAGTACAGGTAGCCCGTCGGTGGCGTCACGCCGTTGGCGTAGTCGGCCCGCACGTCGCCGGCGTCGGGCGGGGTGCCCTTGACGTCGGTGAACGCCGTCGCCGGTTCTCGTAGATCGTCGGGTTCAGGAAGCCGCCGCGCCTTGCCGGCCTTCTGCAGCGCCAGCGCGGTCATGCCGGCGAACAGCGGCGAGGCCAGGCTGGTGCCGCCGATGCGGTACTCGTCGTAGTACGTGCCGTCGGGGAACGTCTGCGTCTCACCGACGAGCATGCCGGTGGTCGGGTCGGCGTCCATCGCGACGTCCGGCACCTGCCGGCCACCGGCCGGCTGACGACGCCCTGCCTGGTAGCCGGGCTGGTTGAACAGCGTCGACGTGCCGCCGCCGGCGCCGTAGAGGTAAGCCGACCGGCGTCCAGCTCTTGCCGTTCGCGGACAGCGAGTACTTGTCGGTGCCCCAGCCGGTCTGGAAAGCGAGCTTGCCGTGCCGTCGATGCCGGTGGAGGTGCCGCCGACCGCGGTCACGTACGGGTCGCGAGGCCGGGTAGTCGGCCTGCTTGATGCCGGTGTCGGCGAGCTCGTCACCGTTGTCGCCGGAGGAGAACAGGAAGCTGATGCCCTCCGTCGGCGCCCTGCAGGAACACGTGCTCGTAGGCCGCGACCTCGGCGCTGCTGACACCCTCGCTCGGCGTCGCCCCAGGAGTTCGACACGATCTGCACGTCGTCGTCGTCGACGACCTTCTGCAGCGTGTCGATGAAGTCGTCGTCGTAGCAGCTGCCGACGCGTAGTAGTGGATGTTCGCGCCCGGGGCCATGGCGTGCACGGCCTCGACGTCGAGCGTCTCCTCGCCGTACCAGCCGGACGGTCCGCACGTTCGGCCTGCCGTCGGTGAACGTCGCCGGCAGGGTCTGCGTCGAACTGACCCGGCGCGTAGAGCCGTCGCCGTGCGTGCGTCGGCGTAGGTGTTCGCGTCCTTGGCGATCGTCGGCGCCGCGTAGGCGTCGATGATGCCGACGGTGACGCCGCTGCCGTCGAGGCGTCGAGTCGCCCTCGTACGCGCTGCGGAACTGCGGGCCGGTGTAGCCGCACAGCGCGTAGGGCAGCGTCTTGCCCTGGAACTTCGGCAGCTTGGTCTTGTAGTCGGCTGGTACGGTGGCCTCGACCTGGCCGTAGTAGGTCGAGCACGGCCGGGCGTTGCGGAAGCCGGCCGGCGGCGGGTGCGTCCTGCTTGCTCGCCGGGGTGACCGTGCGGGCGATGGTGTCCAGGCCGGTGACCGGTCAGGACGCTCGAAGCGACGGCGGCCGGCACCTTCAGCGCGCTGGCCGGCGCCTGCACGGTCTGGCCCGGGTGCCGGTAGCGGTCGATCGTCGCGCCGAAGGCCTTCTCGGCCGCGCCGACGGTGCCGCGGACGGTGACGTAGCGGTTGTTCGCAGCGACGCCGCGTGACCTTGCAGCCCGGCCGAGCGCAGGTAGACGACGACACCGTGCGCACGCTGGCGTCGGTGGCGTCGAAGCGCTGCGTGGTACTGCGCCGAGCGTGAGGAACTTGTGGTAGCTCGCGTTACCGGGGGTGCTGACCGCCGTGCGCGGTCTGCTCCAGTGCCGCGGACCCGCCGCGCGGCGCGAGGTACACCCGGGCGTCGACCGGCGGACTGCTTCGGCGCTGCCGAGGTGGTGCGCGTGCGCGGTCCAGGCCGGCTTGCGTGTGCGGCACGGCCTTCGCGCTCGCCGAGGACGAGGCGGCCACGGCCGTGCCCATCCCGGTCAGCGCGGTGGCCAGCACCGTGGTTGCGGTGACGCCCACCGCGGTGATGGTGCGTTTGTGCATGGAACATTCCCCCAGATCGACGGAGTCGAGTCGCAAGACGTTCGGCCGCCAGGATGGCTGACCGAAGCTTTACCTAAGCACGGAGTACAGCGAGAGTGCACGGTGTGTGCTGGCCATTTGTTGCCAGACACGACATCCCCGGCACCCCTTGCGCGGCGCGGCCAGATGTACAGGGGAGTGGAGACGAGGGGAATCGAACCCCTAACCCCCGCCTTGCAAAGGCGGTGCTCTGCCAATTGAGCTACGTCCCCGGTGACGCCGCGTGCCGGGTACGAGCCCGGTGGTGCGGCGTACGTCAGCGTGAGGCGTCGGCGGTGGCCTCGCGCCAGAGTAGTGCGGCGTCGGACTGTGCCTGGCGCCGGCGCGGCGCCAGGGCCGCGACCAGCCCGGCGGCCACGGCAGCGGCGGCGACGCAGATCGGCTTGGGCACGGGCACCTCCGCGGTAGCGACTCGCCGGCACGGGCCGGTCGAGCCAGTGTGCGCCTGCTGGGCGCAGCGGTGTGGGCCTGGGAGGACTTGAACCTCCGGCCTCATCCTTATCAGGGATGCGCTCTAACCGACTGAGCTACAGGCCCGGGAACGCGAGAGATCAGCCTAGCTGGCGCCCGATGGCGCGGCCAAACCGGTATCGGCTCAGCATCGCAGCGGACGTCAGCGCTCGGACAGCGTCACCTCGATGCCACCGACGAGGTCGGCGCACAGGTTGTAGACGACCGAGCCGATCGTCGACAGCGCGATGAACAGCACGATGTTGACGACGCCGATGATCGCCGCGCTGCCGAACACGATGCCCGCGGTGACCGGCGGCTTCGACGCCGCTGCCGTTGATCGTGGTGACCGTGCTCGTTGATCTTGTCGATGACCCCGGCGCCGTCGAGCACGCCGAACAGCACGCCGACCACGATCAGCCAGACGAAGAACAGCGCGATGGACAGCACGCAGGAGAACTTCAGCACCGTCCACGGGTCGATGTGGCGCAGCTGCAGCCGGGCCCGACGCGGGCCGCGGGCACGCGCCGAGCGGGCCGAATGGCCGGCGCCCTGACCCGCGGACTGCGACGCCCGGCCCTGCCCGGGCTGGCCGAGCAGGCCCGGCTGGTCCGCCGCATGCGTCGGGGCGCCACCGCGAGCGGACGCCGGCGCGCGGCTGCCCTGCACCAGCGGCACGTTGGCGGTCGGCACGTCGTCGTGGCGCGAGGGAACGGAAGTCGCGCCGTTGGGCGCGCCCTGCGGCGACTGATCGGCGCGCCCGTAGGACGAGCCGTCCATGGTCGACGTCGTCCCCCACGCGGCCGGGGCATTGCCACCGGTCGCCGGACCGCCCCGCCGCGTGTCGGAATCGGCGTCGGCCGGCGCGCTCGGCCCGTTGCGGGGCGGTTGCGTCATGTCGCTCCGTTCACTCCTGCTCGTCCGGCTCCTCGGCGTTGCGGGTGACGGCGACGACATTGACGCCGTCTGGCAGGTTCATCAGCCGGACGCCCATGGTCTGCCGCTGTGCTCGCCGTACCTGTGCTGCAGTCGTGCGAATGACGACACCGTCGGACGTGATCGCGTAGATCTCGTCCTTCGGGGCCACCGCCAACGCACCGACGAGGCCACCTCGAGTGGACACGATACGCGCGGTCAGCACGCCCTTGCCTCCTCGACCTTGCACCGGATACTCGCCGACCCGGGTGCGCTTGGCGTACCCACCCTCAGTTGCGACCAAGATTTCGGCGTCTCGTCATCACGCACGACGACCATCGACAGCAACTCGTCGCCGGCGTTGAACCGCATGCCGAACACGCCGGACGTCGCCCGGCCCATCGGGCGCAGCGCGTCGTCGTCGGCGGTGAAGCGGATCGACATCGCCTTGCGGCTGACCAGCAGCAGGTCGTCGTCGCTGGAGATCAGCGCGGCGTCTATCAGCTCGTCGTCGTCGCGCAGGTTGATCGCGACGATGCCGCCGGTGCGGTTGGAGTCGAAGTCGGTGAGCTTCGTCTTCTTCACCAGCCCGTGCTTCGTGGCCAGCACCAGGTACGGCGCGGCCTCGTAGTTCTTCAGCGTGATGACCTCGGCGATGGCCTCGTCCGGCTGGAAGGCCAGCAGGTTCGCCACGTGCTGGCCGCGGGCGTTGCGGTTCGCCTCGGGCAACTCGTAGGCCTTCGCGCGGTACACCCGACCCTTGTTGGTGAAGAACAGGATCCAGTCGTGCGTCGAGGTGACGAAGAAGTGCGCCACGATGTCGTCGGTGCGCAGGCCCGCGCCCTGCACGCCCTTCCCGCCGCGCTTCTGTGCGCGGTACAGGTCGGTCTTGGTGCGCTTGGCGTAGCCGGTACGGGTGATGGTGACGACGACGTCTTCCTGCGCGATGAGGTCTTCCATCGACACGTCGCCGTCGTGCGGGATGATCCGGGTGCGGCGGTCGTCGCCGTACTTGGCGACGATCTCGTTCATCTCGTCGCGGATGATCTGCCGCTGCCGGCCCGGCTTGGCCAGGATGTCGTTCAGATCGGCGATCTTCGCTTCGATCTCGGCGGCCTCGTCGATGATGCGCTGGCGCTCCAGCGCGGCCAGGCGACGCAGCTGCAGGTCCAGGATCGCGGTGGCCTGTACCTCGTCGATCTCGAGCAGGTCCATCAGGCCGCCACGGGCGGCCTCCGCCGACGGGGCGTTGCGGATGAGTGCGATCACCGCGTCCAGCTGGTCCAGGGCCTTGAGCAGCCCGCGCAGGATGTGCGCGCGCTCCTCGGCCTCGCGCAGCAGGAAGCGCGTACGCCGCACGATGACCTCGACCTGGTGGTCGACGTAGTGCTGCACGAACTGGTCGATGCGCAGCGTGCGCGGCACACCGTCGACGATCGCCAGCATGTTCGCGCCGAACGTCGTCTGCAGCTGGGTGTGCTTGAACAGGTTGTTCAGCACCACCTTGGCGACGGCGTCGCGCGAGAGCTTGATGACCAGCCGCATGCCGATGCGGTCGGAGCTGTGGTTCTCGATCGCGCGGATGCCGGACAGCTTGCCGTCCTTGACCAGCTGCGCGATCGACTCGACGAGGTTGTCCGGGTTGACCTGGTAGGGCAGCTCGGTGACGACCAACTGGGTGCCGCCGCCGCGCTTCTCGTCCTCTTCGACGTCGACGACCGCGCGCATCCGGATCGATCCTCGGCCGGTGCGGTAGGCGTCCTCGATGCCGTCGCGGCCGACGATGAGCCCGCGGGTCGGGAAGTCCGGGCCGGGGATCAGCTCGACGAGCTTCTCGAGCAGCTCCTCCTGCGTCGCGTCCGGGTGGTCGAGGGCGTACGTGACGCCGGAAGCCACCTCGCGCAGGTTGTGCGGCGGGATGCGGGTGGCCATGCCGACCGCGATGCCCTCGGAGCCGTTGACCAGCAGGTTCGGGAAGCGCGCCGGCAGGATGACCGGCTCGGTGGTGTTGCCGGCGTAGTTCGGGACGAAGTCGACGGTGTCCTTGTCGATGTCGGCGAGCATCGCCATCGCCAGCTGCTGCAGCCGGCACTCGGTGTAGCGGTAGGCCGCCGCCGGGTCGTTGCCGGGCGAGCCGAAGTTGCCCTGCGGGTCGATCAGCGGGTGCCGCATCGACCACGTCTGGGCCATCCGGACCAACGTGTCGTAGAGCGCGCCGTCGCCGTGCGGGTGGTAGTTGCCCATGACGTCGCCGACGACGCGCCCGCACTTGACGTAGTTGCGGTCCGGGCGGAACCCGGAGTCGTACATGCCGTAGAGGATCTTGCGGTGCACCGGCTTGAGGCCGTCGCGCACGTCGGGCAGCGCCCGGCCGACGATGACCGACATCGCGTAGTCGATGTAGCTGCGCTGCATCTCCGCCTGGATGTCGACCGGTTCGATCCGGTCGCCACCGAGGTCCGTCGTGTCAGTCATTCGCGCCGCTCCGGATCTTCGCTGTTGTCGTCACGTTCCGGCTCTCTGTGCGATCACGCTGTAGCCGATCCCGCTCGCTAGATGTCAAGGAAGCGCACGTCCTTGGCGTTGCGGATGATGAAGCTGCGGCGCGCCTCGACGTCCTCGCCCATCAGCACGCTGAACAGCTCGTCCGCAGTGGCCGCGTCGTCCAGGGTGACCAGCCGCAGGATGCGGTGGGCCGGGTCCATGGTGGTGTCCCACAGCTCCTTGGAGTTCATCTCGCCGAGACCCTTGTACCGCTGGATCGGGTCCTCCTTGGCGAGCTTGCGGTTGGCCTCCGAGCCGGTCTTGATCAGCGCGTCGCGTTCCTTCTCGGAGTACACGTAGTCCGGCTCGCCCTTGCTCCACTTGATCTTGTAGAGCGGCGGGGCGGCGAGGTAGACGTGGCCGGCCTCGATCAGCGGGCGCATGAACCGGAACAGCAGCGTCAGCAACAGCGTGGTGATGTGCTGGCCGTCGACGTCGGCGTCGGCCATCAGCACGATCTTGTGATAGCGCAGCTTCGAGAGGTCGAAGTCGTCGTGGATGCCGGTGCCGAGCGCGGTGATCAGCGACTGCACCTCGTTGTTCTTCAGCACCCGGTCGATGCGTGACTTCTCGACATTGATGATCTTGCCGCGGATCGGCAGGATCGCCTGGAACATCGAGTCGCGGCACGATTTCGCCGAGCCGCCGGCGGAGTCGCCCTCGACGATGTAGAGCTCGCTCTCGCCCGGGTCGGTGGAGCGGCAGTCGGCGAGCTTGCCGGGCATGCCCATGGTGTCCAGGGCGTTCTTGCGCGACAGCTTGCGGGCCTGCTGCGCCGCCTTGCGGGCCCGTGCGGCCTGGTTGATCTTCATGACGATGACGCGCGCCTCGGACGGGTTCGCCTCGAACCACATGCCGAGCTTGTCGTTGCACACCTGCTGCACGAACGTCTTGGCCGAGGAGTTGCCGAGCTTGGCCTTGGTCTGGCCCTCGAACTGCGGCTCGCCGAGCTTGATCGACACGATCGCCGCCAGGCCCTCGCGGATGTCGTCGCCCTTGAAGCGTTCGTCCGCGGTGTCCTTGATGATCTTCTTGTCGACGGCCCAGCGGTTGACGATGTTCGTCAGCGCCGCACGGAAGCCCTCTTCGTGCGTGCCGCCCTCGACGGTGTTGATCGTGTTGGCGAACGTGTAGACGCTCTCGGCGTAGGTGGCGTTCCACTGCATCGCGACCTCGAGGGACAGCTTGTTGGCGTCGTCCTCGGCCTCGATGTAGATCGGGTTCTTGTGGATCGGCTCCTTGGACCCGTTGAGGTGGCGGACGAAGTCGGCGATGCCGCCGGCGTAGTGGTACGTCACCTCCTTCTGCTTCTGCGCCTTGTCCGGCTTCGGTGACGCGGCGGCGGCGTCGTCCTCGTCGACGACGAGATCGGCGCGCTCGTCGCGCAGCACGATGGTCAGCCCCTTGTTCAGGAACGCCATCTCCTGCAGCCGCCGGCTGATGATCTCGAAGCTGTAGGTGGTGGTCTCGAAGATCGACGAGTCCGCCCAGAACGAGACGGTGGTGCCGGTGCGTTTGGTCGGCTCGCCCTTCTTCAGCGGGGCGGCCGGCTTCTGGTCGACGTACGGCTGGCTCCAGTGATAGCCGTCGCGGTCGATCTCGACCTCCAGCCGCGAGCTGAGCGCGTTGACCACGGAGACGCCGACGCCGTGCAGGCCGCCGGACACCGCGTAGGACTCGCTGTCGAACTTCCCGCCCGCGTGCAGGATCGTGAGGATGACCTCGACGGTGGGCCGCTTCTGCTGCGGGTGCATGTCGACCGGCATGCCGCGGCCGTTGTCCGTGACCCGAACCCCGCCATCGGCGAGCAGGGTGACCTCGACGCGATCGGCGTAGCCGGCCAGCGCCTCGTCGACCGAGTTGTCCACGACCTCCCACACGAGGTGGTGCAGCCCGCGCGCGGACGTGGACCCGATGTACATGCCGGGCCGCTTGCGGACCGCCTCGAGTCCCTCCAGCACGGTGATCGAGCTACCGCTGTAGGAGTTCTTGGCTGCAGCCTTGGGGCTTGCCGACTTGACTGGACTGCTTGTCACGGACACATACCTCTCTCGCCGAGGGCACGGCGAAATGGACCGGATCGCCGATCGCGCGGGGCGTGATCGGCGGCGAAGGGCTGTGCCTCGCACAGCGGGCCGCCAGGGGACCGTTCTACGTCCAGCCTAGCCGATTTCGGTGCGCGATCCCGCTGCGACGCGGTCTGATTGGCTCCGAGACGGATTCGATGCCCTTTTCAGCGGGATCCCACACGCGGCGCGGCCATCGACGGTGACGGGCCGATCAGCCCGTCCGCGGCAACGGGGCTCAGCCGTACGTGTCGCGAGGCCCGCGGGCGCCTCGGACGGAGCGGTTGCCGTGCTTCCAGCTCGGTGCGCTGGGTCCGGTGATGCGCAGCTTCGTGACCACCTCGGGCCCGAGTTCGGCGGCCAGCCGCGCGAGCAGGGTCGCCGAGAGCAGCCGCAGCTGCGTCGCCCAGGCCGTGGACTCGGCGGCGATGCGCAGCTCGCCCTCGGCGAGTGCCTGCGGCTCGCTGTGCGCGGCGACGTCGGCGCCGACGAGCGCCGCCCACTCGGTGAACACGCGCGCCTGGGCCAGCGGCTGATCCCAGCCCCGCTCGTCGAGATACCCCGCGAGCAGCGCCCCGACGCGTTGCGGATCCCGCGGGTCGGGCCCCGCACCGGAGTAGCCGCCGCGGTGCGCGTCGTCGGTGGCGCCGCGGCCGCGGCGCCCGCGCAGGTTGTCGTGGCGGGTCTGTCGGGCGCCACCTCGATCGCGCCGGGCGAAGCGTTGTGGGGAACCGCCCACCATCGCCCGCGCGTCGGCCAACGCCGCCGCGACCGGGTCCACCGGGGCGTCATCCACAGGCGCCGGCGCACCGTCCACACCGGCGTCGCCCCCGTCTTCCTGGGCCTGCAGCTCGGCGCTGGGCTCCGCACCCGCACTCAGCGTGCCAGAACGGGGTCGTGCAGTCGGCGTCTGCGTGCCACTGTCCACAACCTGTGCGGGTTGTCCACCGTTGCCTGTGGACAACGGTGTGGTCCGCGTCTCATCGTTCCCGGCGCCGTCGACGCGCTCAGACACGGCGCACCGACCCCGGCTCGCCGGCGTGCGGTGCGCTCACCTGGTAGGTCGCCGCACGCAGCGGTTCGGGAACGTCGCCGGGCACCGCCGCGGTGACGATCGCCTGCTCGGCCTTCGCCGCGGTGATCGCCAGCTGCTCGCGGCGTCCGGTGTCGAGTTCGGCGAACACATCGTCCAGGATGAGGATCGGATCGCCGCCGGGCAATGCGTCGGCACGCAAGAGGTCGTAGCTGCCGAGCCGCAGCGCCAGGGCGACCGACCAGCCTTCACCGTGACTGGCGTAGCCGCGCACCGGCAGCACGCCCAGGTGCAGATCGAGGTCGTCGCGGTGCGGCCCGACGAGGTTCACGCCGCGCTCGAGCTCCGCGGCCCGCGCGCGTTCGAGCGCCGCCAGCAGGGCCTGCTCCAGCGTCGCCACGTCGGCGCCTTCCGGCACGGTCTTGGGCGGCACGGCGTCGCCGCGCTCGGCCTCGGCGCGATCGGCGTCGCCGTCGAGTACCGGGCTGCGGTAGCGCAACGTCAGGGGCTCGCTCGCCGTCGCCACCTGCGCGTACGCGGCCGCAGCCACCGGGTGCAGGTCGGCGACGGCGTCGAGGCGCGCTCGCAGCAGCTGCGCGCCGTGGGCGGCGAGATGGCCGTCCCACACGTCGAGCGTCCGCAGATCGCCACCCCCGCCGCGGCGTGCGGCCCCGGCCGACTTCAACAGCGCCGCCCGCTGCTTGAGCACCCGCTCGTAGTCCGCGCGCACGGCCGACATCCGTGGGCTGCGCGCCACGACGAGCTCGTCGAGGAAGCGCCGCCGTTCGCCCGGGTCGCCACGCACGATCGCGAGATCCTCCGGCGCGAACAAGACGGTGCGCACCACACCGAGGACCTCGCGCGGACGCGGCACCGGCGCGCCGTTGAGCGACGCCTTGTTCGCCCGGCCCGGCACGATCTGCACCTCGACGCGCAGCTCGCGGCCCTCCGCCACGACGGCGGCCTGCACGATCGCGCGCTCGGCACCCATCCGCACCAGCGGTGCATCGGTGCTGACCCGGTGGCTGCCGAGGGTGGCCAGGAACCCGATCGCCTCGACGAGGTTGGTCTTGCCCTGCCCGTTGGCACCGACGAGCACCGACGGGCCGGCGTCGAAGGCCACATCAATGCCCGGCCAACTACGGAAGTCGGCCAGGCGCAGGTGCCGGACGCGCATCGGGAGGGGCAGGGCGCGCGGGCGCTCAGCCGGGCAGCCGCACCGGCATGATCAGGTACGTGTACTCGGCGCCGTCGCTGGCCTCCGGCCGCAGCACGACCGGCTTGGTCGAGGACGTGAACAGCATCCGGGCGGTGCCGGTGCCGAGCGCGCCGAGGCCGTCGAGCAGGAACTGCGGGTTGAACGCGGTGGTGATGGGCTCGCCGTCGTAGACGACCTCGAGCCGTTCCTCGGCGCGGCCGCCGTCGCCGGAGTCGTCGCCGCCGGCGGTCAACGCCACCGAACCGTCCGCGAACTCCATGCGCACCGGCGCATTGCGGTCGGTGACGAGGGCGACGCGGCGCACGGCCTCGGTCAGCGCGGCGACGCCGATCTCAGCACTGGATGCCCACTCCGACGGCAGCAACGACCGGTAGGGCGGGAACGTCGCGTCCAGCAGGCGAGTGGTGGCTCGGCTCGCGCTCGCGGTCTTGGCGCTCGTGGCTCCGGTGAAGCCGATGATGCCGCTGCCGGCGTTGTCCGAACCGCCGGCGAGGGCGATGGTCACCGACTCGGTGTGCGCGAGGCTCTTGGCGGCATCGGCGAGCGTGCGCGCGGGCACCAGGACCTGCGCGTCGGCGGCGCTCGGATCCTGCGGGCTCCACGACAGCTCGCGCACCGCGAGCCGGTAGCGATCGGTGGCCGCCAGGGTCAGCTTGTCGCCGGCGATTTCCAGGCGCACGCCGGTCAGCATCGGCAAGGTGTCGTCGCGGCCCGCGGCGATGGCCACCTGCGCGACGGCGCCCGCGAACTCGGCGCCGACGACGGTGCCTGCGGTGGTGGGCATCGCCGGCAGGGACGGGTAGTCGTCGACCGGCATCATCGGCAGCGTGAAGCGGGCCGCGCCGCAGCTGATCGACAGGCGCGTGCCGTCGACGGCGACGTCGACGGGGTGCGGGGGCAGGGCGCGGGTGATGTCGGCCAGCAGCCGGCCGGACACCAGCGCGGTGCCGTCGTCGCCCGCGCTGACCGGCAGGTCGACCTCCGTCGACGCCTCGAGGTCGAACCCGGACAACGTCAACGAGTCGCCCTCGACCTTCAGCAACAGCCCGGCGAGCACCGGCAGGGTCGGCCGGCTGGCCAGGCTGCGCGCGGCCCAGGTGACCGCATCGGCGAGCGCGTCGCGCTCCACCCGGAACTTCACGATGCACTCCCGATCAACATGTCGTCGGCCGGCGCGTTGTCCCCACTGTCCACCGGGGAAACGTTCGGGCCCTTGTCACTCATTGAATAGCTAGTCTCGTCTGTCGTCTTCGCATCTGTGGACACTGTGGACGACGTGCGCTGAGCCGCGTCGACGCTAGCCCGAAACGGGTTACGGGCTGTGGACGACAGGCGGCACGACCTGGGACGGGCTGCGGACACGTGGTGCACAACCCGCGACCCGCAGGTGTCGTCCACATTCCGCACAGCCTTGTCCACAGGGATGCCCACACGGTGTGGATCCACGGTGCACGCGTCGATGACGATCACGGGCGGGCCCGCATCTTGACCCGGCTGGTGAGTTCAGCGATCTGGTTGTACGTGGTCATCTTCTCGGCCATCTGCGCCTTGATCTTGCGTTCGGCGTGCATGACGGTCGTGTGGTCGCGGTTGCCGAACTGTTCGCCGACCTTCGGCAGTGACAGGTCGGTGAGCTCGCGGCACAGGTACATCGCCATCTGCCGTGCGGCGACCAGCACCCGGCTGCGGGAACTGCCCACCAGGTCGTCGATGCTGATGTCGAAGTACTCCGCCGTCACCGCCATGATCTCGGTGGCGCTGATCTGCGGGGCGTCGTTGCCTCCGACGAGGTCCTTGAGCACGCGCTCGGCGAGGCCCAGTTCGACGGCCTGCTGGTTCAGGCCGGCGAAGGCGGTAACCCGGATCAACGCGCCTTCGAGCTCGCGGATGTTGCTCTGGATGCGGGTGGCGATGAACTCGAGGACGTCCGGCGGTGGGTCCATCCCCTCCTGCGCGGCCTTCTTGCGCAGGATCGCGATCCGGGTCTCGAGATCCGGTGCCTGCACGTCGCTGATCAGGCCCCACTCGAAACGGGTGCGCAGCCGGTCCTCCAGCGAGTTCAGCTGGCGCGGTGACTTGTCGGAGCTGATCACGATCTGCTTGTTGGCGTTGTGCAGGGTGTTGAACGTGTGGAAGAACTCCTCCTGCGTGCGTTCAGCGCGCTCCAGGAACTGGATGTCGTCGATCAGCAGCACGTCCACCGAGCGGTACCGGTTCTGGAACGCCTGCATCTTGTCGTCGCGCACCGAGTTGATGAACTCGTTGGTGAACTCCTCGCTGGACACGTAGCGCGTCGACAGTCCTGGCGGCAGGCGGCGCGCGTAGTGGCCGATCGCGTGCAGCAGGTGCGTCTTGCCCAGCCCGGAGTCGCCGTAGATGAACAGCGGGTTGTAGGCACGCGCGGGGGCCTCGGCCACCGCCACGGCCGCGGCGTGGGTGAAGCGGTTGCTCGAGCCGATGACGAACGTGTCGAAGGTGTACTTCGGGTTCAGCCGGGCCTCGCGGTCGTGCTCGGTGTCGGTGTGCTGCCGCAACCGGTACGCACCGTTGGCCGAGCCCGTCGGGGCATTGCGCGCCGCCGCGGGCTCGTTGTCGGGGTCGTCGTCGCCGGGTTGACCCGACGCGGCGGTGTCGGGATCGCGCGCGTCGCTCGCATCGCCGGCGTCGACCAGCGGGTCGGCGGCCTGCACGGTGACGGCGACGTCGATGTCGCGGCCGAGTTCGGCGGACAGCACGGAGGCGATCAACGGGCGCACGCGGTTCTCGAGGTAGTCGCGCGCGTAGTCGTTCGGGGCGGCCAGCAGGGCGGTGTCCTCGAAGAGGCCGACCGGCTTCGTCAGCCCGATCCATGCCTTGTGCTGCGGGCGGATGGACGGATCGTCGAAGCGGTGCTGTGCCTTGGCCCAGACGTTGGCTAGTTCGACGCTGTCATCCACGGGGATGATCACTCCTGGTCAGTGCGGTTGTGCTGGTCCGGCGATGGGGCCGGCCGGACCACGGGGACGGCCCGCGGTCGAAGTGGCCTCGGCTGACTGATGCTGCGAGACGCACCCTCTCACGTGTCGTGGGGTCGTCGAAATCCACAGACTTCTCCACAGACTGTGCACGAAGGACGCCCGATGCGACATCGTGCCCGGCGAGCGAAGTGGCCGGGTCCGGATCGATGACGGCGGGAGCCGTCGGGTTGTCGCCGGGCGTCAAGGAGTGACGGTGGGGGAACGTAACAGCGCCTCGGGCGGCGAACAATAGGCATCGGCGTGTCGTTCAACCTGTCGGGCGTGTCTCGCCCGGGTGAGCGGGTGGCGTCCGTGCTGGGCGGATCGTTCGGTGTCCGGGTTTGACCTGCCGGGGCCGGGATCCGTACCGTTATTGCGTTTGTGCCGTCCGTCGGCGCAGACCGTCGATTCGCGCTACAGGTCACACCAGCGTGCCCACGCGAGTCGATCGACCCGAAACGAAGAGAGTCCGACCGTGAGCAAGCGCACCTTCCAGCCGAACAACCGCCGCCGCGCGAAGACACACGGCTTCCGGCTGCGGATGCGCACCCGTGCGGGCCGCGGCATCATCGCCGCGCGCCGCCGCAAGGGTCGCGGCACGCTGTCGGCCTGAGCCGACCGCGTCACACCCTGCTTCGTGCTGCCCCCGGGCAACCGCCTCCGCCGCTCGGCCGACTTCGGTTCGGCCGTGCGCTCCGGCGTGCGCGCGCGTAGCGGCCGCGTGGTCGTCCACCAGCAGCCCGGCACCGGCGGCGCGGGCGACACCGACGGCGCCCACGCGGACGGCAGGATGCGCCGCCCGCGTCGGTCTGATCGTCGGCAAGGGCATCGGGGGCAGCGTCGTGCGGCACCGGGTCAGCCGCCGGCTGCGGGCCCAGTTGGCTTTGCGGCTCGGCGCGCTGCCCGCCGCAGCGTCACGGTGGTGCGGGCGTTGCCGGGCAGCGCCGAAGCGTCATCGGCATCGCTCGGCCGCGATCTGGACCGGGCGCTCGCCACCTGGCTGCGCGACGATGACCGTCACCGCAGCTTCCGCGGAGCACGTGGCCGCGGCGCCCGCGCGGCGGCGCAGCCCGCTCGCCCGGCTGCTGCTCGCCGTCCTGACCGGTTACCGGACCGCGATCAGCCCCTTGCGGCCGCCCGCCTGCCGGTTCACCCCGACGTGCAGCGCTTACGCCGTCGAAGCAATCGCCGTGCACGGCGCGGCGCGTGGCAGCTGGCTCGCCGTGCGTCGCCTCGCGCGCTGCCACCCGTGGCACCGCGGCGGGCACGACCCGGTTCCCACGCACGTTGACGCGCAAGAGCCCGTCATACCGTCGCTGCCGTCCCCGGCCGCGCAGCCGAGGAGTAGTTGAGTGCTTGACTTCCTGTACACCGCGGTGTCGTGGGTGCTGCTGCGCTGGCACGACCTGTTCACCGCGATCGGCTTCAGCGACTCGAGCGGCTTCGGCTGGGCACTGTCGATCGTCTTCCTCGTCATCACTGCGCGCATTTTGCTGTTCCGGCTGTTCATCAAGCAGGTGCACTACACGCGCAACATGCAGAAGATGCAGCCGAAGATCCAGAAGCTGCGGGAGAAGTACAAGAACGACCGCGCCGCACTGAACCGCGAGATGATGGCGCTGCAGCAGGAGGAGGGCTTCAACCCGCTGTCCGGCTGCCTGCCGATGCTGCTGCAGTTCCCGGTGTTCATCGGGCTCTACCACGTGCTGCGCCACTCGCGGCGGCCTCGTCGGCCACCTACCAGATGCAGCCACCCCCACAACCTGACGCTCTACACGTTCACCAAGAGCGAGACGATCATGCCGCCCGCGCCAAGATCTTCGATGCGCCGCTGGCCGCGTCGTTCCACGACTCGGCCGACGTCATCCGGGCATGCTGGGCGGCGACCCGACATCGACGCGGATCGTGCTCCGATCCTGCTGGTGATCAGCTCGGCAGCCACCTTCGGCACCCAGTTGCTGGTGCGACGCAGCGCGACCACCACGCCGGAAGGCACCGCGGCCACCGTCCAGCGGCTGATGCTCTACCTGATCCCGGTCGGCACGCTGGCCTCCGGGCTGCTGTTCAACTTCCCGCTCGGTGTCCTGCTGTACTGGTTCACGAGCAACCTGTGGACGCTCGGCCAGCAGGCCTACATCATCCGGTTCCACCCCGCCACGCCGGAAACGGTCGCTGTCCCGGTGAGCTCGGCAAGACCCTCGCGCCGCGGCCCGGTCAACGACCGGTGCGCAACGGCAAGGCCGCCGCCGGCGCCGCGGCGGTTCGCAACAGCAGCGCCGACCGCCACCCGGCGCCGCCGGCGCGGAGACCGCCGGCGGTGCAGACCAGGCGGCGACACGCTCGAGCGTGCCCAAACCGGGTCAGCGACCGAACCGCAACGACGGCAAGCGTCCGCCCGCCAAACGCCCGACCCAGGCGAAGAAACGGCGCTGAGCGCGCCGAGCGCCGCAGACCCCGTTGACCCGCGAAAGGATCAGCCAGACCGTGAGTGACATCGATGTGGACACCAGCGCCGAGCAGCTCGACCCAGCCGTGACCGACGAGACCGGCGCCGGAAGCAATGATGCCCCGGAGGCGGCAGCGCGACGTGCACGGTGCCGACGAGGCACCGGCGAGCGCTGGGACGAGCCGGCCGACAGCCTGCTGGTCCGTGAGGGCGACATCGCCGCCGACTACCTGGAGCGCCTGCTCGACATCGCCGACTACGACGGCGACATCGACCTGGACGTCGAGAACGACCGCGCCGTGGTGGCCGTCGTCGGCAGCGACCTGCGCTCACTGGTGGGCCGCACGGCGAGACCCTCGACGCGCTGCAGGAGTTGACCCGCCTCGCCGTCGCCCAGCAGACCGGGTCGCGCAGCCGGTTGATGCTCGATGTCAGCGGCCACCGTCGGCCCGGCGCGAACAGTTGCGCACGCTCGCCGCACAGACGGCCGCGCGAGTCGCGGAGTCCGGTGAACCGGTCCGCCTGTCACCGATGAACCCGTTCGAGCGCAAGGTCGTGCACGACGCGATCGCCGAGATCGACGGCGTGATCAGCGAGTCCGAGGGCGAGGAGCCGAACCGCAGGGTGGTCGTGCTCGTCGACGCCTGACGCACCGCCGGTGACCGGCGCGTCGATCGGCACCGAACTGGCCGGCCGCTGATCGCGACCGCCGCCGACGGGTATTCGGTGCCCGGCTGGCGCTTGCGGTGCGCTTGGCCGAACTGCTGGCCGGCCGGCGTGAGCGCGGCCTGCTCGGCCCGCGCGAGGTGCCACGCCTGTGGGAGCGGCACCTGCTCAACTGCGCGGTCCTCGCAGCTGCTGCCCGAGGGCGCGCGTCTCGTAGACGTGGGGAGTGGGGCTGGGTTGCCTGGCGTCGTGCTTGCGATCGCCCGCGCGGATCGGGGTGGACCTCGTCGAGCCGATGTTGCGGCGACGGCGTTCCTCAGCGAGACGATCGGTGAGCTCGGACTGGCGGCTTCGGTGCCGTGCATCGGGCCCGCGCCGACGACTCGGTCTGCCGAGTCCCCGGTCGACCGGCGCGAGTTGGGTGACCGCTCGCGCGGTTGCGCCACTCGACCGGCTGGTACATGGTGCCTACCGCTGCTGGCTCGACGAGGGAGAGCTGCTGGCAATCAAGGGCGCGCGGCCGCGACGAGACACCGAGCGTGGGGGCGCATCGCTCAACTCGGGTGCGGCGGCCCCGAGTGCTTACCGTGACGCCCGAGTTCGGCTGGGCAGCCAGGCGCAGTGTTCGTCGCGGGTGCGGCGCGCGACCCAACGGGAGACAGGAGCGTGATGTGGGGAGCGTGATGCCACAGGAGACCAGGTTTCACGTGAAACCACCATCACAGCTTCGCGTTCACGGAAGAGTTTCACGTGAAACGGTGGCCAACGCGGCGGGTTGGGGTGAGTCGGATCCGGTGACACGTTTCACGTGAAACGAGCGTTCGACACCCGATAGCTCGTGAGGCAGCGCACGCAGTCCGGGTGCAGAACGTGCGACAGGAGCGGTGGCCCCGGCCGGCCGACACACGAGTGATGACCGTGGCCAACCAGAAAGGCGGGGTCGGGAAGACGACCTCCGCCGTAAATGTCGCGCGGCGCTTGCCCCGCACGGGCTGCGCGTGTTGCTTATCGACCTCGATCCGCAGGGCAACGCCAGCACCGCTTCGGAATCGAGCACGGCGTCGGTACGCCCGTCGGTGTACGACGTGTTGCTCGCCGGGCGGCCCATGAGCGAGGTCGTTCAGGACGACGGAGGTCGCGCCGACGCTGTTCTGTGTGCCGGCAACGCTCGACCTCGCGGGTGCGGATATCGAGTTGACCTCGCAGGTGGCCCGCGAACACCGTCTGGAGCGCGCCCTCACGACGTATCTCGACGGAGCGGCTCCGCCGGGACCCCTGCGGTCCTCTCCCCATCGACTACGTCATCATTGATTGCCCACCGTCGCTCGGCCTGCTGACCCTCAACGCGCTCGTCGCGGCCCGTGAAGTGTTAATCCCGATCCAGTGCGAGTACTACGCGCTCGAAGGCCTGGCGCAGTTGATGAACACGGTCGAACTGGTCACTTCGCACCTCAACCCGACCCTGGCGGT
>CAVQFH010000005.1:0-325626 GCA_963711775.1 uncultured Actinomycetota bacterium
CAGCGCAGGAGCCGAGCGAAATTTCTCCACACCACATTCCAGCCTGGGTGACCTGGACGAGCTGGGCCTTAATCTGGATGACTCTAAGGATCGACTTAAATTCACATCGTAGTGGTATAACAACTGTAGCTCGTAAATAGCGCATTTTTACATTATGGCAATGAAAATGAACGCGATACTCGTATAATAAAATGGATGATATGATTTCATCGAGCCATCAAATCACGGTCAGCATTAAAGTCGGCTTGTTTACTAGATTCACGTCGTCGCATTTTCAATTTCCCCTTTTATGGAGTGGAAAGTTGTAAAACGCTCAGCAACGCCAGCGAAATCCAGTTACAGGTGAAATCCAGCCAGTTTACTTTGAGTTTGGGAATTTGGTTGGACACGCAACACGAAGCACGTTTTTACTTTCTCTTTGATGACTTCACGTTCGTGTTTGCGTGGTGGTGGTGGTCAAGATTATAATGTGAACTTTGCATTTTGCAATTTTAGAGTCCATGGCTCGGCCGGACTGCCAACCGCCAACTGCGTACGTGCGACGTGCACTGAAAAACTTCAATTTCATGCTTGTCTTGTCTCACTTTCCCACGGGTTCAGGCCGACTGTGAAGAATGTGAGCCTCTCCTGGGATTTTTGTGCGGAGTACTTTGCGAAT
This sequence comes from uncultured Actinomycetota bacterium, assembly GCA_963711775.1. GTDB lineage: Bacteria > Actinomycetota > Actinomycetes > Mycobacteriales > Jatrophihabitantaceae > Jatrophihabitans. The sequence goes on from CAVQFH010000005.1 coordinate 659, forward strand.
ACTTCAGCACTTAATTGAAACTTGTAGCTAGTCGCAGTGAAAGCACGGTGAAAGTTTTACATTCTCACATTCGCATGTGCCCTTTTATATTATTTCCTAATGTGAAGTGTCGAGTTCCCCGTATCAATGCAAAGCAATTCCAAAGTAGTTGGTGCTTGTAAAAACTTTGCAGGCTGGCAGCCTCCAGCGGGTAATGTAATGGCAATGCACGCGCGCACGAGCCTCCTTCGGGTCCTGGCGTTCTGGGGCGGCTCGCTCGAGAAAGTGGAAATGTATGTAATCAATCCTCATCATTCATGACATTTTTAGTTTTTCATTTCTTTACGACGTGGTCCTGTAGTATTAATCTTGCCGTTACCTTTAATGCATAAGTTCAGTTCAGGGCAAGCCAGGGTACAAGGTTCAGTTCTCTATTGATGATTTGTTCATTGGTTGAATAGAGAGGCTTTCACTTCAGAAAATTGTGATACGATCCTTCTAGCGGGGCTTGCTCGCAGTGACACACACAGCGCACAAAAGACCATGAATTTTGATCCAATCTTGCCATTAGCTATCACCTTTGGCATTAAAACGTGGACCAAGAAGCATGAAGGCAGAATTAACGACGGTTCATGGGCCATGAACTGGAGTGGGCTTCCGAGCTCACGTTTTTAATCGGACTTTATGTCGCAATCATAATTTTTTTTACTCCGGAGGGTCATAAAATGTCACCTTTACGCTATTTTTTGCGGACCCGGACGGCCACCGCCGCCGGTAGCGTTTTCGGAGAAATTAGTCATCCCACTTGCAGTTACGTTCACAGGTTGTTAAGCCCAATTCATGGTGGACCTTGGTTGTTGTGTGTAACCTTTATCCCTTTTGGTCCTCTCACACTGATGCTGCTGGACGGACTGGACCACAATAGTCTAACGTCAAGGTCTTGTGACTCATGAATATATTCGGTCTTCTGCTCTGCACTCTACGCTCGCGTAATGCAAGGCGATGCGATGAGAATGACAAAATTGAGACTTGTCACTTACTTTCACGTGCTGCTTTCACTCTCTGCCACTTTCACGCCTGCACGTTTGCACGGCGAGTACGAGTAGGCTTTGCTTTGCTCTTGCTACTTTCTCCCATTGTTTACATCAAAGCGTAGGAAAGCAAGAGTAGTCTAAAGTGAGTGTGAGCAGTGACGTATTTTTAGTACCTACTCATCTAGTAAGTGGTTAGGGTTTGCAAATGGAAAAATCAATAAAATCCTTTGCAGCCAGAAGCCAAGAGCCAACCGAGCCGCCAGGTCAGGCCTGCATAGTGCACGAGTCATTCAAGTGGTGCTCTCAAGGAGAAACTGAGCTGTGCACACGGCGAAGGGAAGCCCAACACTTTTGACTTACAGCTTCGAGTTTCGATTTACCATTATCCACATTTACATCTGCTGACTACTAAAGTCATTTGTATTTGTAGCGAAACGGTGCAGGTAAACTATTCGGGTTGTTTTCCTCTTTTACTGCAATCGAATACTGCGTTGCTCACCAAGTAAAGCGGAAGACCTCTGAAGCACCTGTAGCTTATTAGAATACGCTTAAAAATTCCAAGTGAAAAGTGTTCAAGTGGCTCGGCTGAGGGTTCAGGTTCAAGATCTGAAAAAGGGAATCTGTGCAAGTCTAAACTGCACTGCTGTGGATTTGGGGGGGAAGTTGACGATAACGCTCACAGGAACTGGCTACTTCTGGTACTACTGGTGATCCAACGTACCCGTAGCTGGTAAGCATAAGTGGTTTTTAATTACGTTAGTCTAATTACCTAAACTTGTGGACTATTTATTACTGTACCGGGCTTGAGATTTTTGCAGTAATTATTATTGGAAAGCCAGTAGCAAATTCATTTCTCATAATGTAAAGACGCACGAGACTTAAAGTTAACAAATTCTGAAGTTCTCAGTGCGTTGTATAATCGTGAGCAAGCCGGTGCCACCTCGACCTCGGGGTCCAATGACATCGGTCCAAGAAAACGACGATTCCGTGCACTGTACCACAGGCGCAAAAATTGACAATCTGGATTACGGCAAATACAAATGCGTTTCTTAGCAAGACATGGATTCATGTATGGCATTGAGAGAAGGGCAGACTGCTTGAGACATTCTGTATGATCACACCATTATTACACCAGAAATTCTTTTGTTCTGTACAATGTACTTCTGTATTTCTGTACTTCAGTAATTCTAGGTCATCTGGGTCCAATCTCTCCAGTCCCGTCTGCGTTTCCAGACTCCAGACAGACCGTCGTAATTGTTTGCCGCAGTTTGTAATATTGTAACAATGTAACAAATTGATTCAATTAACTCCACGCGTCAATGAAACTAAGCTGCTTCTGTTTCGGATATGAGATTGAAGCAGAAAGCGGCCAGACGCGAAAAGCTGTGCCGATTCCGTGCCAGAATCATTACCACAGCCTGCAGCCCTTCTAATGCTGAAGTGTTCAGACTCTGACTGTGGTACACAGCACGCATGAAATATTAAATTAAATCGCTCCACACTGTCGACACACACTTCTAACAATCCAGAAACTCTTGCCAAAACAAAAGTTTTTATTCAATTGTAGACGGGAAATCGTATGAGAAATTCCACGGAACAATAAATTGGCGACTGTCGGGGCTTGCCACTACCAACTTGCGTGCTCCATTGTTTTCGGTTCGGTCCCGGGGCCGTCTAGTCTAACGAAATTGCAACATGCCGGCTTCTGAGACCTTGACCCCGGTTTTAATGTGCTGTTTTGTATCGTAATTCGTAAGCCTTGCGAATACTTCCACTTTTGCTCTTAGCCTTTGTTACTGCGACCCATCTACAACTCAACTTGTCTCACACCTCGAATTCTCAAATTCGTTTCTGGCGCTTCTTGTCTTGTTAATTACGCGTAAGCGTCTCGGGTTTTAATTAAATGGGCACATAATCGCAGTTAAAACGAGGACCTCACGCGATCATTTCATTTCATTAATACGTTGTAGGTTGTATGCATGCACAAATTGCAAATTCCTTCCACCAAACATCAGAACATTGGCTCATTACTATTTCCTAAATAACGCTGCGTTGCACTCCGGTGTTCCCCGTTCCATCACACGGTGGCCCCACTGGCGGGGGCGACTGGTCACGGAACCGTAACGAGCGCGACGCGAGAAATTCAAACCCTCTCGCGTGGATTCACCCGAATTGTCCAGCGGCCGCTCAGTGGGTGAACCGCTACACCCCTTACTGGGCGGGCCCTGTGGCCGGCCAAGAGATTTCGTGTGACCCGGGTCGCTACGGCGCGTATTGCGCCGTCATTCGGGCAGCAGGAGCCCGAACACGCGCCGGGCGGTACGCCGGATCCGGCCGCACAGATCGTCGACATCGTGCCCAGCTGCGCGCCAGCCCCCGCACGGTCAGCGGCAGCAGCCGGGGCGCGTTCGGGCGCCCGCGCAGCGGGTGCGGCGTCAGGAAGGGGGCATCGGTCTCCACGAGCACCTGGTCGATGGGCACGACCGCCGCCGCCTCGCGCAGCGCCGGCGCATTGCGGAACGTCACCACCCCGGGGAACGACAGCACGTAGCCGGCCGCCGCGCACTCGCGCGCCATCTCCGCGTCGCCGGAGAACGCGTGGAAGACCACCTGCTCGGGCGCGCCCTCCTCGCGCAGGATGCGCAGCACGTCCGCGTGCGCGTCCCGGTCGTGGATCATCAGCGGCTTGCCCACGCGCTTGGCCAGCTCGATGTGCCGCCGGAAGTGCTCCTGCTGCTCGGCCGGGTCGGTGCGGTCCCAGTAGTAGTCCAGCCCGGTTTCGCCGACCGCGACGACCTCGGGGTCGGCGGCCAGCCGCTCCAGCTCCGCGTACCCCTGGTCGTCGAGGCCGGCGATCTCGGTCGGGTGGACCGCCACCGCCGCGTACACGTCGTCGTGCGCCCGCGCCGCGTCCACGCACCACCGCGACGACGCGACCGTGTCGCCCACCGTGACTGCGGCGACGACGCCCACCGCCCGCGCGTCGGCCATCACCCCGGCCACGAACGCGTCGTCCGCCGCCGCCCCGGCCCGCTCGGCCATCGCGTCCAGATGCGTGTGCGAGTCGAAGACCGGCGTCGCCAGCCGTTCGACGGAGGTTTCGTCCACAGCTGGAACGTAACGTTGGTCGGAGACGGCCGGTGATACGCCCGCAGGAAGCGACGGCCCGCTGTTTAAGTCGTCGGTTCCGAGGACGGATCGCCGGCCGGCTCACGCGAACCCAAGCGCGCGAGCTCTTCCTCAACGATCTTCGGATCGAGCTTGGTGAAGATCGGCGTCGGCGGCTCGAGGCGGCGCCCGACCTCGATGGGCGTCGACTCCCAGCGCGCACCGGTGTCGTAGTCGCCGGTCAGGACCGAGTACGACGGCGAGCCGACGGCGGTCTCCTCGTCGACCTCGAGCGAGCTCGGGCATGCCGGCCCAGCGCCCGCCCCCGCGCAGCGTCGCGTGGACCTTCGACGACGACGACGGCAGGAAGGGCGTCAGCAGCGTCTTCGCGTCGTCGACGACCTGCAGCGCGACGTGCAGCACCGAGGCCATGCGCTCGGGGTCGGTGTTCTTCAGCTTCCACGGCTCCATGTCGGACAGGTACTTGTTGGCCGAGGCGACGACACCCATCGCCTCGCCCACCGCCGCCTTCTGGCGGGAGCGCTCGAGCAGCGCGCCGACCGTGCCGAAGGCCGCCCTGGACGAGGCGAGCAGGGCGTGATCGGCGTCGGTCAGGTCGCCGGCGGCGGGGACGGCGCCGAGGTTCTTGGCCGTCATCGACACCGTGCGGTTGACCAGGTTGCCCCAGCCGGCGACGAGCTCGTCGTTGTTGCGGCGCACGAACTCGGCCCAGGTGAAGTCGGTGTCCTGGTTCTCCGGGCCGGCGACCGCGAGGTAGTAGCGCAGCGCGTCGGCGTCGTAGCGCGAGAGCAGGTCGCCGACGTAGATGACGACATTGCGCGAGGACGAGAACTTGCGCCCCTCCATCGTCAGGAACTCACTCGACACGACCTCGTACGGGCGGTTGAGCGCGCCGAGCCGGCCGGGCGCGCCGCCCTTGTCGCCGATGCCCGAGTAGCCGAACAGCATCGCCGGCCAGATCTCGGAGTGGAAGACGATGTTGTCCTTGCCCATGAAGTAGTAGGCCCGGGCCTCGTCGTTCTGCCACCAGGCCCGCCACGCGTCCGGGTCGCCCGAGCGCTGCGCCCATTCGATCGAGGCCGACAGGTAACCGATCACGGCGTCGAACCAGACGTAGATCTTCTTGTCGGCGCGGTCGCGCCAGCCGTCGAGCGGGACGGGGATGCCCCACTCGAGGTCGCGGGTGATGGCGCGCGGCTTGAGGTCGTCGAGCAGGTTGAGGCTGAACTTCTGGACGTTGGGGCGCCAGTGGTCCTGCTTCTTCAGCCAGGTGGCGAGGACGTCGGCGAAGGCGCCGAGGTCGAGGAAGTAGTGCTCGGTCTCGACGAATCTCGGCGTCTCACCGTTGATCTTCGACACGGGGTCGATCAGGTCGATCGGGTCCAGCTGGTTGCCGCAGTTGTCGCACTGGTCGCCCCGCGCGTGGGGGTAGCCGCAGATCGGGCAGGTGCCCTCGATGTAGCGGTCGGGCAGGGTGCGGCCGGTCGACGGGCTGATCGCGCCGAGCTGGGTGCGCGGGAACACGTACCCGTTCGCGAGCAGGCCGAGGAACAGCTCCTGCGTCGTGGCGTAGTGGTTCTTCGTCGTCGTGCGGGTGAACAGGTCGTAGGACAGCCCGAGGTTCTGCAGATCCTTGGCGATGACCAGGGCGTTGCGGTCGGCGAGCTCACGGGGCGTGACCCCTTCGTTGTCGGCCTGCACCTGGATCGGCGTGCCGTGCTCGTCGGTGCCGCTGACCATGAGCACGTTGTTGCCGGCCATCCGCTGGTAGCGGCTGAACACGTCGGACGGGACGCCGAAGCCGGCGACGTGCCCGATGTGCCGCGGGCCGTTCGCGTACGGCCAGGCCACGGCGGTCAGGATGTGCTCGTTGCTCACAAAACCAGCCTAGTGACGGCCGGCGAAACGCTTTCGGGAACCGGCCGGCCACGGCCAGTTCCTCGTCGCGGGCGGGCACCAGGCGCGGCGGGCCGTTCGTTTTCCCGTGTCGCGGGTGCGGCGCCCCTAGCCGTCGAGGGTGCGGGACGTCCGCGCGACGGCGTACCTGTGGCCTTCTTGAGAACGACCCGGATCGGGTCGGAGCGGTGGCGTGACCGGCGCCGCGGACGGTCGTTGGACCGGTACGCGCCGCAGGCGCCCGACGTGCATCCCGCACCACCGACCCGGGAGAGACATGACGATTTCGCACCTCACCACGCGCCGCCGGCTGGCCGTGGCCGCAGTCGCGGCGATCACCGGCGCCGGGCTGGCCGTGGGCGCCACCCCGGCCGCCGCGGCCACGTGGGCGCCGACCGCGACGCGGGCCCTGACCCTTGCGAACGCGACGCCGCTCGGCGCCGCGCCGTCGACCCAGGCACTGCGCCTGACGGTCGGGCTCGCGCCGCGCGACCGCGCGGGGCTCGACACCCTGATCAGGCAGCAGGCCACCCCCGGCTCGGCCGAGTACGGCCAGTACCTGACCCCGGCGCAGTTCACCTCCCGCTTCGCCGCCACCTCGGCCACGGCCGACGCCGTGCGCCAGTACCTGGTCGGCCAGGGCATGCAGAACGTCACCGTCGCGGCCAACCGGCTGCAGGTGACCGCCGACGCCAGCGTCGCCGCGGCCCAGAAGGCCTTCAACACCAAGATCGCGAGCTTCCGCCAGGCCGGCGGACCGTGCTGGCCAACACCGCGGCCGCGCAGGTGCCGGCCGCGCTCGGCGGCAAGGTCACCGGCGTGCTCGGGCTCTCGACGCTCGGACCGAAGGCGGCGCCGTCGGTCGAGCGCGCCGAAGCTGACCGGCTACTACCCGAAGGAGTTCAACACCGTCTACCACTCCGGGCACGAGCCCGGGGACCAACACGACGCTCGCCGTGATCGCGGAGGGCGACCTGACGCCGACGGTCAAGGACCTGCGCACGGCCGAGGCCAAGCAGCACCTGCCGCAGGTGCCGGTCAGCCTCGTCTACTCCGGCATCAAGAGCCCCGACACCGCCGGCGCCGACGAGTGGGACCTCGACACGCAGACCTCGACCGGGGCCGCGCCCGAGCGCGAAGCGGCTCTACATCTACGTCGCGACGTCGCTCAGCGACGCCGACCTGGCCCGCTCGCTCAACCAGTTCGCCGCGCAGAACGTCGCGAAGTCGGGCTCGGCCTCGCTGGGTGAGTGCGACGCCGCTCCCGTACCTCGACGGCGCGATGGCCGATCGACGACGTCGATCTTCGCCGAGGCCGCCGTGCAGGGCCAGACGTTCTTCGCCTCGTCCGGTGACACCGGCAGCGCCTGCGCCGTGCGCCGACCAACGGCGTGCCCGGTGCCGGCCTGCCCGACACCGAGTACCCGGCCTCGTCGCCGTACGTGGTGGGCGTCGGCGGCACGACGCTGGACACCGACGACAGCGACGCCTACCAGACCGAGATCGCCTGGAACGCCGGCGGCGGCGGCATCTCGCCGGTCGAGAACAGCCCGTACTGGCAGAGCGGCGTCTCGCCGACGGCCACCGGCGCACTGCGCGGCGTGCCCGACGTCGCCTTCGACGCCGACCCGAACACCGGCGCGCAGATCTACGTCGACGGCACGCCGAGCAGATCGGCGGCACCAGCCTCTGCGTCGCCGCTGGCCCTCGGCCTCTGGACGCGGCTGCAGTGCCAGCCACGGCGGCAAGCTCGGCTTCGCCGCCGCCGAAGCTGTACGCGCTGTACACGAAGGCGCAGGGCTCGTCGCCGCTGCCGCCGAGCGCGGTGCCCGGCTTCCACGACGTCGTGCTCTGGGTGCCAACGGCGCGTACTCCGCGCTGCCGGGCTACGACTACACCACCGGCCTGGGCAGCTGGGACGTCGCCGCAGCTGAGCAAGGCGCTCAGCTAGCAGCACACCGCGTCGGCCCACTCTCGGTGACCGAGCACGCGACTCGCCGCGTGCTCCGGGGCCGAGACGCATCGTTCAGCCGGGGTCGGTCTTGCGCGGCGACGACGGCGTCGAAGACCGTGCGCTTGGGCACGCCGCGCGCCCGGGCGACCTCGGCGATCGCCTCCTTGCGCGGCCTGGCCGGCGGCCTCGCGCCGCGCGACCTCGTCGGCGAGCTGGCGCCGTCCGGCGCCTGCGGCGCGGGCTGCGGCCCCGGCGACCACGAGCGTGATCTCGCCGCGCGACCCCGTCGCGCGCCCAGTCGGCCAGCTCGCCCAGCGGACCGCGCCGCACCTCTTCGTGGGTCTTGGTGAGCTCGCGGCACACCGCGGCGCCCGGCGCTCGGCCCCGAACGCGTCGACGAGGTCGGCCAGCGCCGCCGCGAGGCGGTGCGGCGCCTCGAAGAACACCATCGTCCGCGCGCTCGTCCGCCAGCGCGGCCGAGCGCGCGGCGCCGCTCCCCGGCCTTGCGCGGCAGGAAGCCCTCGAAGCAGAACCGGTCGACGGCAGAGCCCGACACCGCCAGCGCGGTCGTCACCGCCGACGGCCCGGGCAGGCAGGTGACGTCGAGGCCCTCGGCCGACGGCCGCGGCGACGAGCCGGTAACCGGGATCCGACACCGACGGCATGCCCGCGTCGGTGACGACCAGGACGTCCTGCACCGTCGTGCAGCGCCTCGAGCAGCTGCGGCACCCGGTCGGCCTCGTTGGCGTCGAAGAAGGACACGACGCGCCCCGCCGGCGCACGCCGAGGTCGGCGCACAGCCGGCGCAGCCGCCGGGTGTCCTCGGCCGCGACCACCGCGGCGCGCGGCCAGCGCGTCGCGCAGCCGCGGCGACGCGTCGTCGGGCCGGCCCAGCGGGGTGGCCGCCAGGATCACCCGCCCGTGCCCGCTGCGTCGCCCCACTGCACCCGAGCAGCGTAGGCGCGGTCGCGCCCGGCGCACCCGTCGAGCAGCCGGCTACGCCGCTCACGGATCGAGGTCGATCGGCAACCGCCGACTTAGGATCGACGCGTGACGACGACCCTCGACGCCGCCGACGAGGCGACCGAGGACCCCGGCACCACGACCGCCGACCACCCCGCCGAGCCGCCGCGTACGCGCCGGCCGGTCCCCGCGGCGCTCGCCGCCATGGCACGACCCGTCGCCCGGCGCGGCTGGCTGGGCGACGCTCGCCGTCGCCGCGCTCGCCGTGCTGACCCGCTTCTGGGCGCTCGGCTTCCCGCCCGGGCAGCAACATCGTCCCGAAGAACGGGATGAACTTCGACGAGGTCTACTACGCCGATCGAGGCGCAGGAGATCCTGCGCTTCGGCTACGAGGACAACCGCGGCTACATGTTCATCGTCCATCCGCCGCTCGGGCAAGTTGCTGATCGCGCTGTCGGAGGGCTGTGGGACGGCGGCAGCTAGCAGTACCTGACCAACTCGATCGGCTGGCGCATCGCGCCCGCGGTGTTCGGCTGCCTCGGCGTGGTCATGATGACCCGCATCGTGCGGCGGATGATGCGCTCGAACCTGTTCGGCGTCATCGGCGGCCTGCTGATGGCGATGGAGGGCATGTCGCTGGTCCTGGCCCGCACCGCGATCCTCGACATCTTCCTGCAGACGTTCGTCATCGCCGGCGTTCGGCGCACTGGTCATCGACCGCGACAAGATGCGCGCCCGGCTGGCCGGTCTGCATCGCCGACGGCGCCGACCTGACCGGCGGCGCGCCCACGCCTCGGTCCGCGCCCGTGGCGGCTGGTCGCCGGCGTGCATGCTCGGGCTGGCCGGCGCGGTGAAGTGGACGGCGCTGTCGTTCTTCGTGCTGTTCGTGATCTTGACGCTGGTCTGGGACCGCGCCGCGCTGAAGTCCGCGGGCGTGCGGCGCCCGGCGCGCAGCTGGGCGCTGCGGTGCTGGCTGCCCGGCATGGGGCTCGCTGGTCGCCGCTGCCGATCGGCGCGTACCTGCTGACCTACCTGGGCTGGTTCACCGGCGAGAACAGCTGGAACCGGCACTGGGCCGACAGCCACGGGACGTCGGCGCACCTGGACCTGCCGTTCGGCCTCCGGGTGCCGTTCAACTGGGGCTGGGTGCCGGGCCCGCTGCGCTCGCTCGGCTGGAACACACCTGGACGCCTACCGCTTCCACGAGGGCCTCGACAGCGGCCACACCTACGCAGTCGAACCCGTGGAGCTGGCTGGTGCTCGGCCGGCCGGTCGACTTCTACTACAACGGCGCCGAGAAGACCTGCGGCGCCGGCTCGTGCTCGCGCGAGGTGCTGCTCATCGGCACGCCGCTGATGTGGTGGGCGTTCGTGCCGATGCTGCTGTGGCTGGCGTGGCACTGGTTCACCACGCGCGACTGGCGCGCCGGCGCGGTATGGGTGGCGTTCGTCGCCGGCTGGCTGGTCTGGTTCCAGAACCTCAAGCGGACGATGTTCCTCTTCTACATGGCGCCGCTCGTCCCGTTCCTGATCATGGGCTCTGGCGCTCGCCATCGGCACCGTCATGCGGCGTCCCGCGCGTGCAACCTGCGGTGACCCGGACGGCGCTCGCGAGCACCGTGCGCCGGCGCAGATTGGGGCATCGCCGGGGTGTCGGTGTTCCTCGCCCTCGTCGTCGTGGACTTCGTCTGGATGTGGCCGATCTTCACCGGCGGCCTGCTCACCTACGACGAATGGCACGCGCATATGTGGTTGCCGTCGTGGGTATGACCGCCCGTATCCGAGCATTGTCGGCCGAATTCCAGAGGAGGATCACCACATGAGCCTGTCCGCCAAGCTCCGCCGCGCGCCGCTGCGTGCCGCCACCGGCGCCTTCATCCTCAACAGCGGCGATCGGCAAGCTGAGTGCCGGACGACGACACCGCGAAGGCGCTGCACGGCATGGCGACGGGCACCTACCCGTTCCTCGGCAAGGTGCAGCCGAAGATGTTCGCCAAGGGCCTGGCCGCCGGCGAGATCGCGGTCGGCGGCGCGCTGCTGCGGCCGTTCGTCTCGCCGGTCGTGGCGGGCGCCGCGCTGGCCGGCTTCTCCGGCGCACTGCTCAACATGTACTGGAACACCGAGGGCATGCACGAGCCCGGCGACCCGCGGCCGACCCGCAGGGGCTCGCCGATCGCCAAGGACGTCTGGATGTTCGGCATCGGGTCGGCCTCATCGCCGACGGCCTGCTCGAGCCGGCGCACGACAAGAGGATCGAGATCGGCGCGCGCTGCGTCGGCGCGGCGAGAAGGCGCGGCCAAGCGCCAGGCCAAGAAGCTGAAGAAGCGCAACAAGTCCACTGCGAAGCAGGCCAAGGCCGTTGCCAAGCAGACCCGCGCGGAGCTGTCCAAGCGCGGCCAGAAGGCGGCGTCGAAGGCGCAGAAGCAGGCGGCCGAGGCACAGGCCAAAGCGCCAGGCCAAGGCCGCGAAGTCGGCGACCGAAGGTCAAGGGCAGAGGCGAAGGGCACGGGCAGCGGCGCGAGCGATTCCGCGGCGGCTGCGGCGGCCGGTGCCGGCGCGGCCGTCGCCGTACGTGCGCCAAGCAGGCCCGCGAGGCGGCCAAGAACTACGTCGACGAGTACGGCCCGGTCGCGGCCGACAAGCGCGAAGCAGGCCGCCGACGCCGCCAAGTAACTACGTCGACGAATACGGCCCGGTCGCCGTCGAGAAGGCGAAGCAGGCCCCGACGCCGCCCGTAGCTACGTCGACGAATACGGCCCGGTCGCCGCCGACAAGGCCAAGGTGGCTCGCAAAGCGGCCAAGTAGCTACGTCGACGAGTACGCCCCGGTGGCGGTGGACAAGGCCAAGGAGGCGCGCAAGGCTGCCAAGAGTTACGTCGACGAATACGGCCCCGTCGCTGTCGACAAGGCGAAGATCGCCGCTGCCAGTGCGCAGGAGGCTGCACTCAAGGCCAAGGCGGCAGCCGGACGCTGAATCACCGCCGGCGCGCGGAGCCGAGGGAGCACGCGATGTTCTATCCGCTGACCGTCCGGGACTTCCTCGAACGAGCTGCGCACGTCTATCCCGACCGTGTCGGCGTGATCGACGAGCCGGCGCAGCCCGCACCTGGCCTCGGCGAACTGACCTACCGCGAGTTCGCGCTCAACGCGCGTGCACAGGCGGCCAAGCTCGACCAGCTCGGTGTCCCCGTCGGCGGTCGGGTCGCGTTCATCTCGCAGAACTCGGCCCGGCTGCTGACGTCGTTCTTCGGCGTCAGCGGCTGCGGTCGCATCCTGGTTCCGGTCAACTTCCGGCTCAGCCGTTCGGAGATCCGCTACATCGTCGAGCACTCCGGCTCGCAGGTCGTGTACTGCGATCCCGAGCAGGAGAAGCTGCTCGACGGTCTGGACGTCGAGCACAAGTTCGTGCTCGGCGACGACGAGGCGCTGTACCTGCCCGACAGCCGAGCCGCGCGCGTGGGCCGAGCCCGACGAGGGCGCCACCGCGACGATCAACTACACGTCCGGCACCACAGCGCGGCCCAAGGGCGTGCAGCTGACCCACCGCAACCTGTGGCTCAACGCGACGACGTTCGCGCTGCACACCGGCGTCACCGACCGCGACGTCTACCTGCACACGCTGCCGATGTTCCACGCGAACGGGTGGGGCATGCCGTACGCCGTCACGTCGCTCGGCGTGCAGCACGTCGTGCTGCGCAAGGTCGACGGCGCCGAGATCCTGCGGCGCATCGACCGGCACGGCGTGACGTTGATGTGCGCGGCGCCCGCCGTCGTGTCCGCCGCGCTGGACGCCGCTGCCTCGTGGGACGGCGAGATCCCCGGCCGCGGCCGGGTGCGGATCGTCGTTGCCGGCGCCCCGCCGCCCACCCGCACCATCGAGCGCGTGCACGAGGAACTCGGCTGGGAGTTCATCCAGATCTACGGTCTGACCGAGACATCGCCGCTGCTCACCATCAACCGCAGCCGCGCCGAATGGGACGACCTTTCCCCGCACGAGCGCGCCCGCAACCTCGGCCGGGCGGGAGCGCCCGCCCTGGGGGTGCGGCTGTCCATCGATCCCGAGGGCGAGGTGCTGGCGCAGTCGAACACCAACCTCGAGGCCTACTGGCAGCAGCCCGACGAGACCGCGAAGGTGCAGCAGGACAACTGGTTCCACACCGGCGACGGCGGCTACCTCGACGACGACGGTTACCTGGTCATCTCCGACCGCAAGAAGGACGTCATCATCACCGGCGGCGAGAACGTGTCGTCCATCGAGGTCGAGGACGCGCTGATGAGCCACCCGGCGGTCCGGGAAGTTGCGGTCATCGGCATCCCTGACGAGAAGTGGGGCGAGCTGGTCACCGCACTGGTGGTCAGCGACGGTTCGGACGTCACGAGCGAGGCGCTGATCAAGCACTGCAGAGAGGAACTCGCCGGCTACAAGTGTCCGAAGCGGGTCGAGTTCGTCGAGGAACTGCCGCGCACCGCCACCGGCAAGCTGCAGAAGTTCAAGCTGCGCGAGCAGTTCTGGGCCGGCCGCGACCGGCAGATCAACTGACGTAGGTCGCCGGCCGCGCCGAACCGCTGTCACCGGTGGCGACCACCTGGTCGATCAGCAGCGCGGTGCCGAGCACGACGGCGGTGGTCAGCGCGAGCGCCCCGACGATGTCGGTGACGTAGTGATAGTGAGCGCGCGCCAGCCCGAGGCCGGCGGCGACCACCCACACCACCAGCCCGATGTGCCACAGGAGCCGAGTACGGCGCTGCAGGGGCAGCTGCGCGAGCGCGACGGCGAGCACGCCTGCCGCCGCGCCGACCCCGGTCTCGTGCCCGCTCGGGAACGACAGTGCCGAACCGCTGATCACCCGATCGACCAATGGCTTGCCGACGAGTTCGCACAACACGGTGGCGGCGAGCGGCGTGCTCACCGCCAGAGCCGCGAGGTCCCAGCGTCGCGTGCACGCTGCGCACAGCAGCACCGCGGCCGGGACGAACACGGACAGCGCGGGCGCGCTGCAGCCGAGCAGGATCTGGCTCAGCGACCGGCCGATGTGCAGCCCCAACTGCCGGGCCGCCCAGTCGTCGAACGCCGTGTGGGACCGATCGTGCAGCCACCCCACCAGCGACGCGAGGACGGCGAGCGCGAGCACCACCACGCCGGCGACCGGGCGCACCTGCCGCGAGGGGATCAAGGTGCGGCGCGGCATCCGCCGATCGTCGCAGGCCTGCCTGTGATCCTCAGCCCGGTCTGGTCGCCGGCGCCGGCACCGGCCGCGGCGCGAGGGCGAACAGCGGAATCGTGACATGCGTGAGCGGGCCGATCCCTGCGGCGTAGAGCACGGTGCCGACTCCCACGGAGCCGCCGAGCAGCCAGCCGACGACGAGCACGCTCACCTCGATCGAGGTACGGATCACGCGGATCGAATGCCCCTTGGCCGCGATCGACGTCGTCAGCCCGTCGCGCGGCCCGGGCCCCAGGCCGGCGCCGATGTACAGGCCGGTGGCGACACCGTTCAGCACGACGCCGCCCATCAGCAGGAGCAGTTGCACGGCGAGTTCGTGCGCCACCGGCACCAACCACTGCGTGGCGACGATGGCCGAGCCCACGAGCACGGCGTTCGCCAGCGTGCCGACGCCGAGGCGGGCACGCAGGGGGATCCACAGCAACAGCACGACGGCGCTGACGAGGATCACCCACACGCCGACCTGACCGCCGAAGGTGCGCGCCAACCCCTGGTGCAGCACGTCCCACGGGTCGACGCCCAGATCGGCCTGCAGGATCAGCCCGTCGCTGAAGCCGTAGAGCGCCAGCCCGCACAGCAGCATTGCCGAGCGCCGAAGCAGGCGATCGTTCGGCAGCGGGAGCACCATGCGCACACCGATCAGCCTGCCGGAATTGGCCTGCGTCGGACAGGTCCAATCTAGGGTTGCTGGTGTGGTCGGTCCCGAGCGTCTCGCAACGCACCTCATTCCGGTGCTCGGCAGCCGACCCGCGCACCGCTCGGCGTACCGGGATCTGGCCGACGGCCTGCGGGCGCTGATCCTGGACGGGCAGTTGCTGGTGGGCGACCCGCTACCGACCCAACGCGCGCTCGCCGACGCGCTCGGGCTGAGCCGCACAACCGTCGTCGCATCGCTGACGATGCTGCGCGCCGAGGGCTATCTGTCGAGCAGGCAAGGCAGCGGGACGACGGTGCGGCTGCCCGCGGTGCACCCGGACCGCCCGGACGAGGCGCGCGGTGGCACCGGCACCGCTGGATCGCGACCGCCTGACATCGATCTGTCGATCGCCGTGCTGCCGGCGCCCAGTCAGGTCGCCGCCGCCGCGGTGCGCGCGGCCGAGCGGCTACCGGAGTTTCTCGCCGGCCCGGGCCTGCACCCGTTCGGCCTGCCGGAACTGCGCGCGGCGGTCGCGGCCCGCTTCGACGCGCGCGGCCTGGCGACGGCACCCGAGCAGATCATGATCACCCAGGGCGCGCTGCACAGCTGGGATCTCGTGCTGCGCGCGTTCGCCCGGCCGGGCGGGAAGGTCGCCGTCGAGCAACCGAGCTATCCGGGCGCCATCGACGCCGTGCGCGCGCATCGCGCCCGGGTGCAGCCGATCGGCGTGTCGGCGGACGGGTGGCAATGGCCCGCGCGGGGATTCAGCTCTGTCGACATCGCCTATCTGGTGCCGGATTTCCAGAATCCCACCGGGTACTTCGCCCCGGACGCCGAGCGGCGTTCGCTGGCCGAACGGGTGCGCGGCGCCCTGCTGTGCATCGACGAGACGTTCGCCGAGCTCGCCGACCCGGACGGCCCCGTCGCGGCCCCGACCGCCTCCTACGCCCGCGCCGCACTCACGATCGGCTCGCTGTCCAAGATCATGTGGGCCGGCGTGCGCGTGGGCTGGCTGCGCGGACCGCACGACACGATCACCCGGGTCGCCGCCGCGCGGTCCAGCCAGGACATCGCCGCACCCGTGCTGGACCAGTTGCTCGCGCTCGAGCTGATGCGTGATTTCGACACGATCCGCAACGAGCGCACCCGCCTGCTGCGCACCCGGCGCGAGCACGCGGTCGGCCTCGTGCGCTCCGCCGGGTGGCACGTGGTCGAACCGGCCGGCGGCACGTTCTTGTGGGTCGATCTGCAGGGCGCGAGCAGCACCCGGCTGTCGGCCGCGGCCCGCGCCGTTGGTGTGCGCGTCCCGCCCGGCACCCGGTTCTCGACCAGTGGCACACACGACCGGTTCCTGCGGGTGCCGTTCACCGCTTCGCCGGCGGAGCTGGCCGAGGCAGTGCAGCGCCTGCGCCGCGCCGCGACCGACGACAGCCGTACCGACGTCGCCCAGCCCGCCATCTGGACGGTCTGACGGTCACTCCTCGGGCAGCCCGAGCACCTTACGAATGGCCGCGGCTCCGCCCTCGACCCGATCAAGATCGAAAAGGCGTTCCATCGGCGCCAAACGGGCCCGTGAGCCGTCTTTGCGGATCACATACGGCGCGAACGTCGTCAGGTACGTCGCCGTCGGCACAACCCGGACCTGCACGTCGGCGATCTCCGACCTCGCGAAGAACCGGTGCCGCAGCGCCTGCGAATCAATTCCGGCAGACGTCACCGTCACGTGGCCCAGGCCCAACCACGCGAAGAGCGCGAGCTGACCGATGCCGACCCCACCCGTCAGCAGCGCATCGGCCGCCGCGGTGTCACCGACACCTGCCAGCGCCGCGATGGCGACGACGATGTCGAGCGCGCCCAACGCCGCCATCGTCAGGCACAGCGTCCGTCGCACGATGCTGAACCGGAAGCGGAGTGCCTCCTCGCGCGGCTTGGCAACCACGGCGGCCGCCGTCTTGTGGTCGACCACAACTACCCCCCGTGCAGCCGGCAGCCCAGCGACGGATGCGCGGGTCCCCTTGCCGGACGTCACAGGGTCGCGGGACTTCGCGGTGCGGTCAAGTCAGGTCAGGGCGTCAGCCTGACTGGTCGCTCAGTGGTTCGTCCGGGCCGGGCCACTCGTCGGCGCCTTCCGCGGCCCGCTCCGCCTCGTCTTCCATCGATGCGGGGCGTTCGCCGGGCACAGCGCCCGGATCCTGCCCGTGAGCGGTCTCGTCGTCAGGCGGGTCGGTCTCGTCGAAGCCGGTCACAGGACGGGTCTACCCGCAGCGGTCAAGGCTGCAACTGGGTGAGGCCGAGCGTGCCCTTCACCAGGTCGACGGCGACGTCATCGAGCAACCGGTCGTGGCCGTAGGCGAAGGACCGCAACAGGGCGACCGCGTCGGCGGCCGTCAGCCGGAACTGCGACATGACCATGCCCATCGCCACCCATACGTACGTCCGGTCGCGTGCCGGCTCGACATCCAGCCAGGTCGGCACGAGACCCTCGTCCTCCGTGTCGGACATCGCACTTGCGGGGGGCGATCCGATCGCCGCACCGAGCGCCTCGGCCACCTGGCCGGTCACGGCGGTCACGTCAGCAAGGCTCGAGCCGTCCAGCGACGCGACGTCGACGCAGTACAGATCGAGCGCCGCGAACATGCGTGGGGTTATCGCCACCGGTAGCGACGCGATCGCGCGGTACGGCGTGTTCCGGAACAGTTCGTCCGCGTACGACGGCCACCGAGCTGCCATCTCATCCGCGTGCACCACGACGTTGCGCCGGGTGTGCGCGGACTCCAGGCAGGGACCTTCACCCTGCGTGAACTGCAGCCGTTCGGCCAGCGTCGCCATCTCGTCGCTCGCACCGATCGGGACCCGGAACTCGATCTGGTGCAGGCTCAGCCCGGCACCGTCGACGGGAAGTACGGACGTGCAGGCCTTGGTCAGGCGCGCCGGCAGCATCTCCACCGAAGCGGTCGTCGGATCACCGGCGCCGCGCCACGCGGAGCGGAACGACGCTGCGACGGGGGACGAACGGTCGTCACCGCTTCGCCGTACAGCATCGTCCGGTCCGAGCCCCATCGGACGGCTCCGCATCTGTACCTGCTGCCCGTGCCTTGCGTCTCAAGTCCGGCAACTGTCCACGACGCTACCCACAACCGGCGCGCCACCATCGGTCCGGCGTCGCTGCGGTGGCGCAGAACCCCGGCGACGGCCGGCTCACGAGACCGACCACGCGATGATCGGCACTGCGCACTCGTCGCGTGCAGGCGCCGTGCGATGGAGGTATGTCCGTGGCGGTATGTCCGCCGCGCCGTACGTCGATCAACGTGATCGATGGTGGAGCTGAGGGGAATTGAACCCCTGACCCCCTCGATGCGAACGAGGTGCGCTACCGGACTGCGCCACAGCCCCTGATCCCTCAGGCGGCCCGAAGGCCGTCGACGAGGATATCAGCCGATAGGAGCGGTCAGCTCGCCCGGCGCTGCAGTGCCTCGGCCTCGCGCTCCTCGGTGTAGAGGCCGGTGAGGTCGATGGTGTCCATGCTGTGCAGTTCGATGTCGTCGTCGTCGATGCGCACCACGGAGTCCGAGTCGACCGAGAACTCCTCGACCGACGGCGTCGCGTCGTAGCCGGCGCTGCGGCGCGACGTCGCGCGTTCCTGGCGGTGTTCGCGGCGCGCGCGGTCGCGCAGCGCCTGGCTGCGCAGGAAGTAGGTGTAGCCGACGAGTCCGACCAGGAACGGCGCCGCGAGCAGCCACATCGCGCCGCCCATCACCAGGGCCAGCAGGGTGAACACCACGCTGCCGCCGACGAGCACGAACAGCGAACGGCGGCGACGGGCGAGCATCTGGGTGCGCGCTTCGGACAGTTCGGCGCGGTCGGGCGGGTACATCAGGGCCTCCTGGGCTGCGGGCACCGGACGGCGGGCGGGCGCCGCGAGCGGGGCATGGTTGCGACTCGGGACGTACACGTCCGCGCCGTCGGAGCCGGTTGGTGTCGTCGACGGTGCCGGCGCGACGGCCCAGCGCGCGCATCGCGCGGCCGAACCCGTCGACCGAACGTTCGCGGCGGCGCTCGTCGTTGCGACGCAGCACCATCGGCACGACCACGATCAACCAGAGCACGATGAGCACGGCCACCGTCATGAACGGTGAGAGCATCCCCGTACCTCCAGTCACACCAGTAACACGACTGTGCTCAAGCTAGTGAGCGAATTGCCGTGATCGCGTACGTGCAACGGCGTGTCGGGCGAGAACCTCGACCTGAGGTTGAGAACGGGATGCGCGGCGGCCGGTCAGCGGCGCGCGCGCCACGTCGGTTGCGGCGGCACGGCGGGCAGCCGGGACACCATGCTGTGGCCACCGAGCTCCTCGACGGTGACCGCGAAGGCGACGTGGTCTCGCCATTCGCCGTCGATGTCGAGGAAGCGCTGGTAGAAGCCCTCGCGGCGTAGGCCGAGCTTCGCAACGACGCGCAGGCTCGGGCGCGTTCTCCGGCCGGATGTCGACCTCGACCCGGTGCAGCCCGACCGCGCCGAAGCAGTGGTCGATGGCCACGGCCAGCGCCGCCGGGGTGATCCCCCGCCCGGCCACCGCGCCGTCGACCCAGTAGCCGACGGTGCACGAGCGCAGCGCGCCGTGGACGACGTTGGAGACGTTGAGCTGGCCGACCAGCCGACCGCCGTAGACGATCATGAACGGCAGCATCGTGCCGCGCCGCCCGCTCGTGTGCAGCGCCGAGTTCAGCGACGCCCACGCGCCGACCGAGTTGCGTTCGGCCCACGAGGCCGCGGCCGTCGGCTCCCAGGGTTGCAGCCACCGCTCGTTGCGCAGCCGGATCTCGCTCCACGTCCGGGCGTCGCGCAGCTGCGGCGGCCGCAGCTCCACCGGTCCGACGGACGGCCGCGCGGGCCAGCCGGGCGCCTTAGGCATCAGTGCGCGCGTTCACCGGTTGGACAACAGCAGCGGGATCACCGTGACCTCCGCGCCGGCGGCGACCTCGGTCTGCGTCCTCGTCGATGACGACGAGGCAGTTCGACAGCGCCAGCGAAGCGAGCAGGTGCGAGCCCGGACCGCCGGCCAGCGACACGCTGTACCCGCCGCTGGCCTCGCGGTGCAGGACGCCGCGGCGGTACTGCCGGATGCCGGCGGGGCTCTTGGCACCCTCGAGCGCGACGGCCTGCACGGTGGCGCGCTGCAGGCTGCGCTTGCCGAGCATCTTGCGGATCGCCGGGCGCACGAAGGCCTCGAACGACACCAGGCTGCTGACCGGGTTGCCGGGCAGGCAGAAGATCGGCACCTTGTCGCCCAGATGGCCGAAGCCCTGCGGCTTGCCGGGCTGCATCGCCACCCGGGTGAAGTCGACGGTGCCCAGTTCGCTCAGCGCCTCCTTGACGACGTCGAACGCACCCATGCTCACGCCGCCGGTCGTGATCAGCACGTCGGCGCGCAGCAGCTGGCTCTCCAGCGCGTCCAGCAGCGCTGCGTGGTCGTCGGCGACGATGCCGATGCGCCGGGCGTCCGCGCCGGCGTCCTTCGCCGCCGAGGCGAGCATGTAGGAGTTCGAGTCGATGACCTCGCCGAAACTCGGCGTCTGCCCGACCTCGATCAACTCGCTGCCGGTGGACAGGATGATCACCCGCGGCCGCGGCCGGACCAGAACGCGGTCGCGGCCGATCGCGGCCAGCAGGCCGAGCTGCTGCGGCCCCAGCGCGGCACCGGCGCCGAGCGCGGGCGCTCCGGCGGCGAGGTCCTCGCCCGCGCGGCGCACGCATTCGCCGGTGCGGACCTCGCGACGGATCGCCACCCGGGCGACCCCGCGGTCGGTGTCCTCGAGCGGGATCACCGCGTCGGCGCCGGCGGGCATCGGCGCGCCGGTCATGATCCGCATGGCCAGTCCCGGACCCATCCCCGACCGTGCCTTGGCGCCGGCGGCGACGTCGCCCACGACGCGCAGCTGCACCGGCTGGTCAGCACTGGCGTTCTCGGTGTCGCCGGCGCGCACGGCGTAACCGTCCATCGCCGAGTTGTCGAAGCTCGGCAGCGGGAAGTCGGCGCGGATGTTCTCGGCGAGCAGCAGGCCCTGCGCGTCCAGCAGGGTGAGCTCGATCGGATCGACGCTGCTCACGCCGTCGAGCACGGTGGCGAGGTGCTCGTCGACCGTCCGCAGGCGATCGTCAGCCACGCGCAGTTCCTCCCGTCAGTCGTCGTCGGGCTCATACTCCCGCAACCAGGCGCGGAATTCGGTTCCTACGTCCGGGTGTCGGGCCGCGAGCTGCACGACGGCCTTGACGTACTCGAGCGGGTTGCCGGTGTCGTAGCGGCGACCGCGGAAGACGACGCCGTGAACCGGCGTGCCGGCGTGTCGCAGGGCGAGCATGGCGTCGGTCAGCTGGATCTCGCCGCCCGCACCGGGCTCTGTGCGCTCGAGCGCGGCGAAGATCTCCGGCGGCAACACGTAACGGCCGATGATCGCCAGCGTGCTCGGTGCTTCCTCCTTCTTCGGCTTCTCGACGAGGTCGGCCAGCGCCACGACGTCGGCGTGCGGGTCCGCGCCCTCAGCCGGGACCACACAGCCGTAGCTGCTGATGTCCTCCGGCCCGACATCGAGGAGACCGACCACGACGCCACCGTGCTCGGCATAGACCTCGAGCATCGGGGCCAGCAGCTCGTCGCGGTCGTCCATGACGTCATCGGGCAGCAGTACCGCAACCGGCTCGTCGGCGGCGAACTGCGCGGCGTGGGCGACGGCGTGGCCGAGACCTTTCGGGTCGAGCTGGTCGACGAAGTGCACCGTGGCCAGTTCGCGTGGGGCGGCGGATGCTGTCGATCTCGGCGTTCTTGTCCTTCGCGCGCAGCGCCTGCTCGAGATCGTCGTCGGTGCCGAAGTAGTCGGCGATCGCGCCCTTGCCCGGGCTGACCACGAACAGCACGTCGGTGATGCCTGCCCGCGCGGCCTCCGCGACGACCAGTTCGATCGTCGGCGTCGTGACGATCGGGGCGAGTTCCTTCGGGACCGCCTTGGTGAACGGCAGGAACCGCGTCCCGCGCCCGGCCGCCGGGATGACCGCCTTGCGCACGTGCTGATTCGCCATTGCGCGAGCCTAACGGGCCACTATGTGACGGGTGACGTCGAGCAATGCGGCCAAGGACGAGCTGCGGGCCCGGTTCGCCGGCACCCGGCGCGGCCGGTCGGCGACGGAGCTGGCGGCCGCACGCCGCCTGGTGAGCGCGCACGCCGTGGCGACTGGCGAGCGGGCTCGGCGTGCGCTGCGTCGCCGGCTACGAACCGCTGCGCACCGAGCCCGGTTCGGTCGAGCTGTTGGCCGCGCTGCACGCGCGGGCGGTGCGGGTGCTCGTGCCGCACACGCTGACCGACCGCGACCTGGACTGGCGCGAATGGTCGCCCTCGTCGGCCGGTGATCTGCTCGGCGCCACCGCGATCGCCGACGCCGGTCTGGTGCTGGTGCCGGCCCTGGCGGTGGCCCGTGACGGCAGCCGGCTCGGCCGCGGCGGCGGTTCGTACGACCGCGCGCTGCGTACGCCGCGCGGCACATGCGCCGGTGTGGGCGCTGCTGTTCGACGACGAGGTCGTCGACGACCTGCCGCGCGACGTGTGGGACGTGCCGGTGGACGGCGTGATCACCCCGTCCGGCGGCGCCGCGCCGCTGCGGAACACCGGCGGCCCGTCGCCGGGTTAGCAGTCGTACCCTAGGAGTGCCAGCCGGGAGTCAGGGCCGGCCTTGCTTTCGTCGGAGGACCACGACCCATGCCCACGTACCAGTACGCGTGCACCAATGCCGAGTGCGGCAACCGCTTCGACCTGGTGCAGAAGTTCACCGACCCCGCCGCCGACTCCTGCCCGGTCTGCGGCTCGCCGGTGCGCAAGGTGTTCTCCTCGGTCGGCGTGGTGTTCAAGGGCTCCGGCTTCTACCGCAACGACAGCCGTGAGGGCGCGAACCGGTCGGGCGCGGAGTCGAAGTCCGATTCCGCGGACCGCGCGGCCAAGGCACCGAAGGACGGCGCAGCGGGCAAGGACTCCGCGGGCTCGTCGGACACCGGCTCCTCGAAGGGCGGCGGCAGCAAGGACGGCGCCGCCGCGGGTTCGTCAGCGGGCTCGTCGGCGAACGGGTCGTCGGCAGGCTCCGCGTCGCCGAAGCCGTCGGCCGCCAAGTCGGGCGCCAGTTCGTAGCAGATCGGACCGACACCTCGTCGTCGGCCGTCCACAGCGGTCCAGGCCGTCCACAGGCACGTCGCGCGTCCTTCCGGTGCGACCCGGCGGCCCTAGCTTCGCGGCATGTTCCGTTCCTCGGCGCTGCGGCTGCCGCGCCTGGGCAGGTGGCCGCGACTCGCCCTCGCCGCGTGCTGTCTGCTGTTGGCCGTCGACAGTGCGCTCACCGCGCACGCGCGGTCGGCGGCGCCGGTGCCCGCGACATCATCGGTGGTGGTCGCTGCTCGGGCGCTTCCGGCCGGTCACCTGGTCAGCTCCGCCGACGTACGGCTCGCCCAGTGGCCGCGCGGCATCGTGGTGGCCGTGGACCTGCGCCGTCGCGCCGACGCGCTCGGTCACCGGGTCGCCACCGCGGTCGGCCCGGGCGAGGCACTGAGCTCCACCCGATTGGTCGGCCGGGGGCTGACGGCCGGACTGGCGCGTGGCCAGGTGGCCGTGCCGGTGCAGTTGGCAGACGCCCACGCGGCGGACGTGCTGCATGCGGGCGAGCGGGTCGATCTGTATGCGCTGCCGCACGACACCGACGGTGTCGCCGCGCCTGACGCGGGCGCGGCTCGCCAGGCGGACGCGACGGTCCTGGCCACCGGACTGGCGGTGCTGGCCGTGTTGCCCGGCTCCGACGCAACGGCGGAGCCGGCCGGTGTCGAACTCCTGGTCGCGGCGTCCCAGCCGACCGCGCTGCGGCTGACGCGGGCGAGCGTGTCGCAAAGCGTCGCAGCCGTCGCGGAACCACCCTAGGATCCGGTTCAGCCGGCGCTGTGCGATCGAGCCGGGCTGCCATCAGCGGAGGTCATCGTGCTCAAGGGCTTCAAAGAGTTCATTCTGCGCGGCAACGTCGTCGACCTCGCCGTCGCGGTGGTCATCGGCGCGGCGTTCGGCGCCGTCGTCAACTCTTTCGTCAAGGACATCATCACGCCGATCATCGCAGCGATCGGTGGGCAGCCCGACTTCAGCACCCTGACGTTCACGATCCACCACAGCACGTTCCGCTACGGCGCGTTCATCAACGCGGTGATCTCGTTCGTCATCATCGCGGCGGCGATCTACTTCGTCGTCGTCCTGCCGCTGAACAAGATCGCCGAACGGCGCGCGCTCAAGCACGCCAAGGGCGAGCCCGATCCGGCACCGAAGTCGGAGGACATCCAGCTGCTGGAACAGATCCGCGATCTGCTGGCCGACGCCGGTGCCCCGCGCGGGGAGCACGACGCGACGGCCCGCTAGTCCACCGGGTCGTTCACCGAGGACCGCTGCTGCCCCGCTCACTCGTGATGCGGCGGACGCTCGCGCAGGTACCAGTCGTCGCTGCGTTCGCTGCCGCGCTCGCCCCAGCCCTCGCCGCGCTCGTCGCTGGTGACTGCGGGCAGCACCGGCTCGTCGTCGGCCGCGTCGCTGCGGCGCGGGCGGCGCGGTCGGCCCCGCGAATGTCCGCCGTCGTCTCGCGCCATAGCTCCAGTGTGCCCGCGCGGCGGCCGGGTGCTTTGCTGAACGCACGATCCGACGACGTCCCCAGGAGGACCGGATGGGTGAACCCAGCCTCGGCCGGCGGCTCAGCGAGCTGACCGACGTTCTCCTGGACCGCGCCGGTCCCTATCTTGAGAAGGCGGCGGGATACGCGGCGCAGGGTGTCGCGGTGGCTGCCGGGCAGCTCGCGAGAGCCACTCGCGGCAGGTACGCCGACATCATCCACACCGTCTCGGGCAAGATCGAATCCGCGCTGGACAAGGAGCGCTGAGCGGCGCCGCTACGGGCAGTCGACCCATTCGTCCGTGCCGTCGGCGAACACCTGGCGCTTCCACACCGGCAGTTGCGCCTTGACCTCGTCGACGAACCGCGCGCAGGCATCGAAAGCCGCGCGGCGGTGCGCTGTCGCCACCGCAACCACCATCGCCACGTCGCCCACCTCCAACAGCCCGACGCGGTGGCCTACCGCGACCGCCTCGACGTCCGGCTCGGCCGCGAACCGGTCGGCGATCGCGGCCAGGGTCTGCGCCGCGCTCGGGTAGGCGACGTACTCCAGCTGCACCACCTGGCGGCCGTGGTCGTGCGCGCGCACCACGCCGCAGAACACGGCGCGCGCACCGGCGCCGCGATGCTCGATCGCCGCCTCGAACAGAGCGGGCTCGAGCGCCTGCTCACTGATCGACACCACCCGCACCGCGGTGTCGACGCCGCTGCCGGGAGTGGTCATACAGCGTGCCTACCCGCGCTCGTCACACGCCACCGCCCGGCCGATGATCGCCGCCTGCGAGTTGCGAGCTGACGTGCCCGAGCAACGGCGACAGCACCGCCAGCGCGTCCCGGACGCCACCGGGCGAGCCGGGCAGCGTGACGACCAGCGCCCGGCCGATCGTGCCGCTGACCCCCCGGGACAGCACCGACGTCGGCACCCGATCGCGCGCGGCCAGCCGGATCGCGTCGGCGATGCCCGGGACCTCGCGCTCGAGCAGCGGCGCCACCGCCTCGGGCGTGACATCTGTCGGCGAGATGCCGGTGCCGCCGGTGGTCAGTACCAGGTGCGCGCCGGCGGCGACGGCAGCCAGGACGGCAGCCCGGATGGCGTCGACGTCGTCGGGCACGACCACCCGGGACACGACGTCGTGCCCGTCCGCCGCGAGCGATTCGGCGAGCAGGCGGCCGCTGTCGTCGGGACGCTCGCCCGCCGCCGACCGGTTGGAGCAGGTGATGACGGCGGCGTTCACGTGTCATCCGCCGCCGACCAGGCACCGGTGCGGCCGCCGGTCTTGGTGAGCAGCCGCACGTCGGTGAGCCGCGCGGAGCGGTCGACCGCCTTGACCATGTCGTAGAGCGCCAGCCCGGCAGCGACGACGCTCGTCAGCGCCTCCATCTCGACGCCGGTGCGGTCGGCGGTGCGCGTCGTCGCGGTGATCACGACGTCGTCGACGCCCAGCGCGAGATCGACCTCGACGCCGTGCAGCGCAACCGGATGGCACAGCGGCACGAGATCCGGCGTGCGCTTGGCCGCGGCGATGCCGGCGATGCGGGCAACCGCCAGCGCGTCGCCCTTCGGCAGGCCGTCGCGGCGCAGCAGCCCGATCACCTCTGCCGTCGTTTCGAAGCGACCGCCGGCACGTGCCTCCCGCACGGTGACGGCCTTGCCCGACACGTCGACCATCCGTGCCGCCCCGGCAGCATCGACGTGGCTGAATCCGGGCGACGACACGTCGTCGAGCGTAGTGAGCCCGCCCGCCGCCGGCTCGGCCGCTGCCCGAAGGACGCTCGTTTTGCCCGGCGTCCACCGATACGCCGGGAACGCTCCAGCAGATTTGAAGGATTTTCACGGTTCGACGTGACGGCGCAGAAACTAACGGCTATTTTACGTCTAGCTTCTCGGCGGGTGGGGCCCGTCGAGCGAACAGCAGGCAGGCCGCAACCGCGGTCGCGGGGTACGTCAGGCGTCTTTCGTCCATACACCCTCGCGAACCCGGTGGTCCTCATGTCAGCCAGCGTCATCCCTCACCTGCACCTGCGGGCCTTCGGGCGCCGCTCGATCGCCGCGCTGGCGCTCGCCGCGGCGGCGCTCGGCACGCTCGCCCTGGCCCCGTCGGCCACGGCCGCGCCGCTGCCGGCGAGCAGCTACCACGGCCGGACGTCGGCGGAATCGAAGATGGCCCTCGCGGTGGAGAAGATGATCAACGCCGAGCGGAGAGCTCACGGCCTCCCCAGGCTTTACATGAGGAAGACGCTGATGCTCTCGGCGCGTCGACACGACTTCACCATGGCGCGCTACGACGAGATGTCGCACCAGGTGCAGGGTGAGCCGGTGTTCACCTCCCGCATCCGCAGCGCGGGCTACAAGTGGAAGTGGGCCGGCGAGAACATCGCGTGGAACTCGCAGATGACCACCGCGGGCGTCCAACAGCTCGAATCGATGATGTACAACGAGCGCGCGCCGTACGACGAGCACCGGCTGAACATCCTGAACACGCACTACAAGAACGTCGGGGTCGACGTGTACCTCGACAGCACCCACAAGCGCGTCTGGTTGACGACGGACTTCGGTAGCCACTGAGCACGAGCGGCGCCGGGCTGGGTGGGGAGCGCGCCGGCGGGACGGCACGGTCCCGTCGGCGCGCTGCCCGGTAGGTACGGGCCGGTAATCTTGCGCCGCAGCCCCGCCCTCGTAGCTCAGGGGATAGAGCGCCGGACTCCTAAGCCGGGCGTCGCAGGTTCGAATCCTGCCGGGGGCACCATTGACCCGCGCGCTGCCCGGACGTACGACTCTCAGTAGTGCATGTGGATCGACTCGTCGGGGACCACCGCTTCGGCGGCGGCACGCTTCAGCGCACCCATCCCGGCGACTGCGTCACCGGCGCTGTCGTAGGGCTGGCTGTCCGCGACCACCTCGCTGTTCGCCGCGAGCAGGCGGAAGCGGTGCTTGCCGTCGTCGTCCTGGTAGATCTCGAACTTCGCTGCCATCACGGTGTTCCTTCGCTCGTCGGGGCCGGTGCTCGTGCGGTGTCCTCGCGCCGGTGACCGGCGGACAACTGCGTCAACGCGTCCTGCTCGAGGTCGGCCGGATCGGCCGCCGCGACCACGCAGCCGGTGGCCGCGACCAGTGTCGACGTCCGCCGACCCTGCTCGAGCCCGGCACGCTCGCCGACGATCGCACCCGGGCCCAACTCGGCGAGCGCGGCGCCGTCGACCTCGACGCGCAGCAGACCGTCGAGCAGCAGGTAGAGCCGGTCGTCGGCGTCGCCCTGCGTGGTGAGGTGTTCGCCCGCCGGCAGCCGGCGCAGTTCCGGCTTGCGGCCGCCGCGCATGATCCGCAGCGAGAGCTCGCGTTCCAGGGCTGTCTCCGCCTCGCTGACCATCGCCGGCGAATCCGTGTCGCCCCACGGCGTGTGCCGGCCGAACGCCGTGGTGCTCCACGTGTGGTAGTCGACGGTCGCGCTCTTGCGCACCAGCGTCCCGGCGGAGTCGTAGAGCCAGTGCCGCGGGAACGGGCTGGCGCCGGCGAGCTCGACCTCCTGCCGGCCGTCGGCGTAGAGCGTCAGCGCGACGGTCGACCACGCCAACGGCGCCAGGAACTGGACGTACGGCGGGTGGCTGACCCGGCGCGGCGCGGGGACGCCGGTGCGCCCGCCCGCGGTCTGCTCGAAACGCACGGCGTCGGTACCGCTCGGCGTCGCGTGCTGCAGGTCGTGCAGCGGGTAGGCGACGAAGCGCAGGCTGCGGCTGCCCAGCCGCAACGTGGTCGAGCCGATGTGTCCGCGTCCGGCGTGGCCGTGCTCGACGATGCGACCGTCGCGGACTTCGATCCAGGCGCGGAGCAGGTTGGCGAAGCGTGCGCCGTCCGCGGCGAGGTAACTCTCGACGTCGGGCAGCACGTCCGGCGGCGGGTCGTCGTAGTGCGAGACGGCGACCTCGAACGGCACCCGGTAGACCGCGCCGGTGACGGCTTCGCTGGGGATCCAGGAGATGGTCGTCGCGGCGCCCTCGATGCGCATCGTCGCTCCCCCGATCGCCGCGGCGTTGCCGGCCCAGAGCCGAGATCATCGCGTTCGAGGTGTGCGCAGGCAAGCGTCGGCACTCGATCGCCGGGTACCGGGGACCGCATACTGCACAGCGTGACGTCGTTGCCGACCGGCACGCTGACGCTGTTGTTCAGCGACATCGAGGGCTCGACCGTGCTGCTGCGCCGCCTCGGCCCGGACTGGGGGGCGGCGCTGTCCGCGCAGCGCGCGATCCTGCGGGCGGCGTTCGCCGCGCACGGCGGGACGGAGATGGGCACCGAGGGCGACAGCTTCTTCGTCGTGTTCACCTCGGCGCGGGAGGCCGTCGCCGCGGCGGTCGCGGCCCAGCGCGGGATGGGCGAGCACTCGTGGCCCGGTGAGCGCGACGTGCGCGTGCGGATGGGCCTGCACACCGGCGAGCCCCAACGCCATGAGGACGGGTACATCGGCGAGGACGTGCACCGCGCAGCGCGCATCGGCTCGACGGCGAACGGCGGGCAGGTCGTGCTGTCGGCAGCGACCGAACGCCTGGTCCGGGGCATGCCCGAGGTGGGTCTGCGAGACCTCGGCGAACACCGGCTGAAGGATCTGGACGGCAGTGAGCGGCTGTACTGCGTCGTGGCCGACGGCTTGCAGCGCGACTTCCCGCCGCTGCGCAGCCCCGGACGCGGCGCCGCGCTGCCCGCCTGGCCGACCCCGCTCGTCGGCCGCGACATCGAGCGGCGGACGCTCGTGGCGTTGCTCGGCGAGCGGACGACGCGGCTGGTCGTGCTCACCGGTCCGGGTGGGTCGGGCAAGACCCGGCTTGCCACCGCGGTCGCCGCCGCCGTCGAGGCCGCCTATGCCGACGGCGTCTACTTCGTCGGGTTGGCCGCCACCCGCGACGCCGCGGGCATGTGGCTGGCGATACGCGACGCCCTCGACCTCGCCGGCGCGACCGGAGCCGACGTGGCCACGCAGGTGACAGGACAGTTGCGCGAGCGCAATGCCCTGCTGCTGCTGGACAATCTCGAGCAGATACCGGACGCGGACACCGTCGTCGGCGCGTTGCTGTCGGCCGCGCCACGGGTCGACGTGCTGGCGTCGTCGCGCCGGCCGTTGCTGCTGGTGAGCGAACACGAATTCCCTGTCGACCCGCTGTCGCTGCCGACGGCCGCGGGCCTCGACGCCGTGCTGCGCGCGCCCGCCGTCGCGATGTTCGCGCAACAGGCCCGGCTGGTGCGTCCGTCGTTCGACGTGACGGATGGGAACCACGAGGCCGTCGCCGCCGTGTGCCGGCGCCTCGACGGGCTGCCGTTGGCGCTCGAGCTTGCCGCCGCACAACTGCGCTTGCTCAGCCCCGCCGCCCTGCTCACCCGCATCGACGGCCGGTTGGGTACGGGATTCGCCGCCGCTGACCGCCCCGACCGGCACCGCACGCTCGCCGACATGATCGCCTGGAGCTACGACCTGCTCGCCGACTCCGACAAGGCGGTCTTCCGCCGTCTCGGGGTGTTCTGCGCCGACGCGGATCTGGACGCCCTCGTCGCCGTCGCCGGACCAGACGACGGCGATGCCGACAACGATGCCGCCGACAACGATGCCGCCGACATCCTCGACGTCGTGGCGCGACTGGTCGGCGCGAGCATGGTGCGGGTCAGCGACGGCCCCGACGGCGAGCCGCGCATCGGCATGCTGGAGACCATCCGGAGCGTTCGCCCGCGACCGCCTGGCCGATGCCGGTGAGGGCGATGCCATCCGCCTGCGGCACCTGGCCTGGTGCGCTGACATGGTGGAGCGCACGGTGCCGATGTTGCGCGGCAACCTGCACACCGTCGCGCTCGACCGGCTCGGCGCGATCGACGACGACATCCGCGCCGCACTGGCCTTCGCGCTCGACGCGCCGAGCAGCGATCCGCAGCGGCTGGCCACCGGGCAGCAACTGCTCGTCACGGTCACGACGCGCTACTGGTACCTGTTCGGCAGCGTGGCCGAGGCGCGGATGTGGCAGGAGCGGGCGCTCGCGCGGGCGGCCGAAGTCGAGACGCCCGCCACCGTCGGGCTGATCTACGGCCTGGGGATCTCGCTGTTGCAGCAGGGCACGCTGCCCGAATCGCTGGCACTGCTGGACCGTGCGTTGCAATTGGCCCGGCGACTCGACGCGCTGGGTTGGCAGGCGCGGATCCTCAACGCGAGCGCGATCGCCCGGCGGCAGGGCGGCGAGTTCGCCGACTCGGTAGCGCTGCTGCGCGCCGCCATCGAGGTGGCCCGCCGGGCCGGGGACGCCGACCTCGAGGCCAAGGCACTGGGCAATCTCGCCGTCCTGCACCACGACCTCGGCGAGTACCCGGAGGCCCTGCGAGCCGCCGAGCAGTCGATGCAGGTCAATGCAGCTCGCGGTGACGACTGGGGCGTCGCGCTCGACAGGGTCAACTACGTCGCGGCCGTGCTCAAGGTCGGCGGCGCACAAGAGGCGGCGACGCACTTCGCGCGGTGGCTGCCGGAGATGCTGGCCTTCGCCGAGACCGAACTGATCATCGACCTGCTCGAACTCGGCGGCGCCATCGCCGCCGGCCTCGGCGAGCCCGCAGTCGCGGCGCAACTGCTCGGCGCAGCCGACGCCCGACGCGCGGCGGTCGGCATGCAACGCACGAGCGCCGAAGCGGGCCGGGTCGACGAGTGGGTTGCTGCGGCGCGTGGTGCACTGCCCGACGCGCCGTGGCAGGCGGCCTACGCGTCCGGCGCGCAAGCCCCGCCCACTTCGGTCCTCCACTCGGTGCAGGCGCTGGCCGCCCGTTCGGACGTGCAGGCATGACACTTGGCACGCCGGGCGGCACACCGGAGCGCCCGGCGCTGTTCTTCGCCGACGCCGCCGAGTTCCGGGCGTGGCTGGCAGCCCATCACGACACCGCGGACGAGCTGTGGATGGGGCTGTACAAGAAGCACGCCGTCGCGCACGGGCTCACGTGGGCGGACGCGGTGCCCGAGGCGTTGTGCTTCGGCTGGATCGACTCGCAGGTGCAAAGCCTCGACGCCCACTCGGTCCGGCAGCGGTGGACGCCGCGCAAACGCAGCAGCACATGGAGTGCGGTGAATGTCGCGCACGTCGAACGGCTCACGGCGCAGGGACGCATGCACCCGGCCGGGCTCGCCGCCTACGAACGCCGATCCCCCGAGCGCACCGGCATTTACGCCTACGAGCGCGAGCAACTGCCCGAGCTGCCGGAGACCTACGCGACGCAGCTGGCCGCGAACACCGCAGCGAGCCGCTTCCTCGCCGCAGCGACGCCGTACTACCGCAAGATCGCGATCAGCTGGGTGGTGTCGGCCAAGCAGCCGGCGACTCGCGACCGCCGGATGGCGCAGCTGATCGAGGACTCCGCGGCCGGTCGGTTGATCCCCAGCCAGCGCTACGGCCGCGAGCCGGGCTGGCTGGCGCGGGCCCGCGCCGCGCGGGACGAGGAGGCACGGTGAACGCACAACTGCAGGCAGTGCGCTTCACCCCGGGCTGGTTAACGCGCGGTTGACGCGTCAGGATGGCCGGATGACTGCGTCGCCCGCCGTGCACGATCTCGCGGTGACGCCGCTCAACGACGTGGGTCTGTGGGCGCGCACCAACCTGCTGATCGTCATCATGCTGATCGTCGGCGCGATCCTGTTGACGCGCTTCGCGAACTGGGTCGGCAACCGCATCACCGACCAGATCGACCGCAGCGCCGACCAGACCGACGCGCTGGTGCGGTCGGAGACGATGAAGCACCGGCACTCCGTGACGCAGGTTGTCACCTGGGGCGTGCTGGTCGTCGTCTACAGCCTCACCGCGGTGCTCGTCGTGAAGTTGCTGGGGCTGCCGATCACCGGTTTCGTCGCACCGGCCACCGTCGCAGGTGTGGCACTGGGCTTCGGTGCGCAGCGCGTGGTCGGCGACATCCTGTCCGGCTTCTTCGTGGTCACCGAGCGGCAGTACGGCTTCGGTGATCTCGTGCGGTTGACGGTCGGGTCCACCGGCATGCCCCCTGTCACCGGCACCGTCGAGGAGGTGACGTTGCGCATCACCCGGGTCCGGACGCAGTCGGGCGAGGTGGTCATCACCCCGAACGGCAACATCATCCAGGTCACCAACCTCTCGCGCGATTGGGCGCGCGCCGTCATCGACGTGCCCGTGCCCCTGACGGCGGACGTCAACCAGGTCACCGAAGCCTTGCGCGCGGTCTGCGTCGAGGCGTTCGCCGACGAGTCACTGGCCAAGCTGATGCTCGACGCGCCGTCGGTCATGGGCGTCGAGAGCATCCAGGTCGACCAGTTCAACGTGCGTGTCGTGGCGCGCAGCCTGCCGGGCAAACAGTTCGACGTCGGGCGTGCGCTGCGTGCGCGCATCACCGCCCGCCTCGCCCATGACGGCATCACGGTCGCGCCCGCCGTCGACGCCGAGGCTGCGCAGGGTGACGCCTGATGCCGCAGAACTTCCGCGCCTGGTACGCCGCGCACGTGACCGCCCGGCCGTCGACGCTCGTGCTGTCCGTCGTGTTCGTCGCAGTGTTGGTGCTGTACTTCCTGATCCGGCCGATCTCGGCCAACCGCGAGGCACCGCAACGCACGGCCAACACGGCGCCCTCGACGTCGTCGTCCTCGACGTCGACCGCGCCGGGCTCGCGTTCGTCGTCGCCGAGCACGCTGCCGTCCAGCGCGTCGTCGTCGGCGTCGACGTCGACCGGGCCGACGACGGCGGCCGCCCCGAGCAGGACCGCGAGCTCTGCGTCGTCGTCGGCGACGACGTCGCCGTCCACCGCGCCGAGCACGCTGCCGCGCCCCGGCGGCTCCACGTCGACGTCCCGATCGACGCCGGCCACCCGGACGACGCAGGCCCCGGGCTAACGGCCGGGGGTGCCGACGCCTGCCGGGGCGGGTGCGGCGGCCCCGACGTCGGACTCGCCGAGGATCTCGTAGAGCGGGTTGGCGATCGCGAGCCGGCCGTGGAAGTCCCCGACCCGTCCGGTGGCGCGGAGCACCGTGCCCGGCCTGATCCCGGGTACGTCGGTGCGGCCCATGAACAGCAGCCGCAGACCGCCGGTGTCGTCGTAGAGCGAGACCTCCAACGATCGCCCGGCCGCCGCGCCCAGTTGCACGGAGCGCACGACGCCCTCGACGGTCACCTTCTGCCGCCACTGCACGGCGGCGACCGCCACCGCGCCTTCCCCGCAGGCGCGGGCCGGTTCGCTCGGCGCCTCGCGCACCCGAAGCTGCGGTCGCGTCGCCGACTCGCGCTGCCGGCGCTCGATGTGCTCGATCGCGTCGTGCGGCAACGTCGTGTCGAACGGCACGATCGTCGCGGCGACGTGCGGGATGCGGCCGACGGCCTCGGCGATGCGGTCGGCCGTCCGGTCGTGCAGCAGACGCTGCGACACGCGCCCGAAGGTCCGCCGCGGCAGCAGCACGGTGACCTCGGCACGCTCGTCGATCACGGCGTCGAGCGCGAGCTCGGTGATCGTGTGGGCAAGGCGGCGGTCGGCGCACTCGACGAGTTCGAGCGGGTACCGGTCGACGAGCCCGCGTTCCTTCCACTGCTCCTGCAGCGCCTGCGCCTCCTGCGTGTCGAGCACGGCGTGCACGGCACGCAGCTCGGTCGGGCGCAGGCTGCCGGCGTACCGCAGCGCGCGCAGCACGGCCAGATCGAGGCGGTCGACGCACACCAGCACCGTGTGGAAGCCGTAGTGCGCGGCGCCCGCCTGATCCTTGCGGTCGTTGCGCACCCACGTCGCGAGATCGAGTGAGCGCGCCTCGGCGCGGTACCGCGCGTTCAGCCGCATCAGGCCGAGCCACCCGAGCGGGAACAGCACCACCACCAGCCAGGCACCCTCATCGAACTTCACGACCGCGAACACCAGGACGACGACGGCCGACACCACGCCACTGGTGGCGTTGATCGCAAGCTTGCGTCGCCACCCGGCCTCGCGGTGCGTGTGGTGGTAGCGCGCCATGCCGAGGCCGGCCATCGTGAAGCCGGTGAAGACGCCGATCGCGTAGAACGGGATCAGTGAGTTGACGTTGGCACCGACGCCGAGCAGCAGCGCGATCGCCAACGCGGTCAGCACCAGGATGCCGGTGCTGAATGCCAGCCGATGGCCGCGGCGGGTCAGCTGCCGCGGCAGGAACGAGTCCTCCGCGATGAAGCTTGCCAGGAACGGGAAGCCGGTGAACGGCGTGTTCGCACCGGTGAGCAGGACGAGCGCGGTGGCAAGCTGCACCAGCACGAAGCCGGCGTTGCCGTACCAGGCATGGCCGAACGCGATGTGCGCCACCTGGCTGATCACCGTCGGGGCGCCGCTGCGGAAGGGCGACGCGTGGGTCTGCCACGCGAGGAAGGAGACACCGAGGACCAGCGAGCCGAGCAGCACGCTCATGGTGCTCAACGTCCGGCGTGCGTTGCGCCCCTCGTCCGGCTTGAACGCGCTGACGCCGTTGCTGATCGCTTCCAGACCCGTCAGTGACGCACCGCCGTTCGCGAACGCCTTCATCAACGCGAAGATCGCCAGCGCAGAGAAGATCGCATGGTGGTCGTCATGGACGGCGTACAGGTCGTGCGCACGCTGGTGCGCCGTGTACGCAGCTCTCGGCAGGTCGCCGAAGACCTCGCGCAGCACGCCGACCACGACCACGAGCCCGGCCGAGCCGACGAAGAAGTACGTCGGGAAGGCGAATGCGCGGCCGGCTTCCCGCACACCGCGCAGGTTGCCGTACGCGAGCAACAGGACCACGCCGATGGTGATCGTCGTGACCGTCCAGGCACCGAGGTGCGCCGACGGGAAGATCGAGACGATCGCGGACACCCCGGCGGCGGCCTGCACGGCTACCGTGACGACGTAGTCGATCATCAGTGCGACGGAGGCGATCTGCGCGATCCGCGGGCCGAAGTTCTCCCGCGCCACCACGTAGGAACCGCCGGCCTTCGTGTAGATCATCACCACTTCGCGGTAGCTCAGCGTCGTGAGCACGAGCAGGCCGAGCACGACCGCGGTCAACGGCATGAGCAGGTGGAACCCGGCCAGCCCGAAGACCGGCAGCAGGATGATCAGCATCTCCTCCGAGCCGTACGCCGACGAGCTGATGCAATCGCTCGACAGCACGCCCAGCGCGGACTTCTTCGACAGCTTCTCCTCGTGGATCGCCGAATTGATCAGCGGCTTGCCGAGCACCGCGCGCTTGGCGCGGTAACCCAGCGACTCGGGCAGGGCGACGCCCGTGGATGTCTTCACGACAGCGACGTTAGGAAGCCGGAGACGTGCGCACAGCGATCCTCACGCATCGCTCACGGGCCTGTGTCGCAGGGCATCGCCGGCACCGCGGGCCGCGGTCTAGCGTCGTCCGCACAGGACGGGACGGCCCGCACGGACCGCGACACGAAATGCGGAGGTACGGATGCGGCGCGCGACGTTGCACGTGTACCTCGGCGCGGCGCCGGGCGTCGGCAAGACCGTCGCGATGCTCGACGACGGGCAGCGCCGGCTGGAGCGCGGCACCGACGTCGTCGTCGCCGTCGTCGACACCCATGGCCGGCGCCGCGTCGCGGACATGGTGGCCGACCTGCCGCTCGTCGGCGACGCCCGCGAACTGGACGTCGACGCCGTCCTGTCCCGGGCGCCTCGGGTGGCACTGGTCGACGACCTCGCCCACCACGCCAGGTGGCGCGGCGTGCAGCGCCTGCTCGACGCCGGCGTCGACGTCGTCGCATCGCTGGACGTGCGGCACCTGGAGTCGCTGCGCGAGGTGATCGCCGACATCACCGGGCTGCAGGAGCAGGAGACCGTGCCGGACGCGATCGTGCGCGCGGGCCAGGTGGAACTGGTCGACATGACACCCGAGGCGCTGCGCCGGCGGGTGGCGCACGGCAACGTCTATCCCGCCGAGCGCCTCGACGCCGCGCTCGACGAATACTTCCGCGTCGACACGCTGACCGCGCTGCGCGAACTGGCCCTGTTGTGGGTGGCCGGCACCGCGGACGGCGACCGCGCGCACCCCGCCAGCCCGACCGAGACTCGCGAGCGCATCGTGGTGGCCGTCTCGTCCGCGGAACACGACGACGCGCTGATCCGCCGCGCGGCCCGGTTGTCCGCGCGCAGCGCCGGGGCGCAGCTGTTCGCCGTGCACGTCGCGCCGAGCAGCGGGTTCGACGAGCACGGCAGCGCGGCCGGGGTCGGGCAGCAGGGCCTCGTGCAGACGTTGGGCGGCAGCTACCACACGGTGGTCGGTGCCTCGGTGCCCGACGCGGTGGCCGACTTCGCGCAGCGGGTGGGCGCGACGCAGATCGTGGTCGGCCGAGCAGCCGCGCACCGTCGGCATCGATGGCGTGCCACGATCGCCGAGGCGCTCGGCGCGCGGACCGACGGCATCGACGTGCACGTCGTGACCCGCCCGGGCGACGGGTCGGCGCGCGGGCGACGACTGCCGCCGCTGGGCCGCGGCCTGTCCTGGCAGCGCAGGGTCGCCGGGCTGTTGATCGCCGCGCTGCTGCTGCCGGCGCTGACCGCGATCGCCACTGCCGCACGTGACCAGCTCGGGTTCGCCGCCGATGTGCCGCTGTACCTGCTGGTCGTGATCGCGACCAGTCTGGTGGGCGGCTTCCTGCCGGCCATCGCCGGCGCGCTCGCGGCAAGCCTGCTGCTGAACTACTACTTCACCGTCCCGCTGCACACGTTCGGCATCAGCCGCGCGTCGGACATCGTCGCGGTGCTGGTGTTCCTGCTCATCGCCCTGGCGGTGTCCCGGCAGGTGGACGTCGCCGCGCGGCGCGCCGACCTGGCCGCCCGCGCCGGCGCCGAGGCGCAGTCGCTGACCACCTTCGCCGCGGCCCTGCTGCGTGGCGAGCTAGCGCTGGACGACTTGCTCGGGCGGGTGCGCGAGACGTTCGCGATGGACGGTGCGAGCCTGTTGCGCACCGATGCCGCCGACGGCGCGGCACCGGCGTGGCAAGTGGTCGCGGCCAGCGGCGCCGAGGCCCCGGTGGATCTCGTCACCGCAGCGGCGAGCGCAGACCTCGGGTCGGGCCTGCACCTGGCGGTGCGCGGCCACCCCCTGGGGGCGGCCGACCAACGCGTGTTCGCCGCCGTGGCCGGGCATGTCGCGGCGGCGTACCGGCAGCACGAACTGGCCGCCGCCGCGCAGGCGGCGGAGCATGCGGCCGAGGCGGACCGGCAACGCACCGCGCTGCTGAACGCGGTCAGCCACGATCTGCGCACGCCCATCGCGTCGGCCAAGATCGCCGTCGCGAGCCTGCGCGCGCCCGAGGTCACGTGGTCGGCGGCGGACCGCGACGAACTGCTCTGCACCGCCGAGGACGCCCTCGACCGGCTCACCGACCTGGTGACCAATCTGCTGGATCTCTCACGGCTGCAGGCCGACGCCGTGCCGGTGCTGCCCACGCGGGTGGGGCTCGACGACGTCGTGGCGCGCGCGCTGGACCACGTCCCGCACGACACGCGCATCGACGTCGACGTCCCGGCCGACCTGCCCGAGATCATCGCCGACGCCGGGCTGCTGGAACGGGTCGTGGCCAATGTCGTCAACAATGCCCTGCGTTACGCGCCGAGCGGTTCGCCGGTGCGCCTGGCCGGCAGCGCGCACCGCGACCGCGTGCAGCTGCGGGTGATCGATCACGGCCCGGGCATCCCGGCCGAGGCCGTGGACGCGGCCTTCCGGGCATTCCAGCGTGCCGACGACGCCCCGCGCGACGGCGCCGGGGTGGGCCTCGGCCTCGCCATCGCGCGCGGGTTCACCGAGGCGATGGGCGGCGCGGTGGACCTCGAGCAGACGCCCGGCGGCGGCGCGACGTTCGTGATCACCGTGCGGGCCGCGTCGTGATGCGCGTCCTGGTGGTCGAGGACGATACGGCGCTGCGTCGCGCACTGGTGCTCAACCTGGGCGCCCGTGGCTACGCGGTGACCGAGGCCGGCACCGGTTCGCGGGCGTTGACGGCACTGGCCGATCACCCGCACGACGCGATCGTGCTCGACCTCGGCCTGCCGGACATCTCCGGGCTGGACGTGATCCGTTCGGTGCGCGAATACGCCTCGACACCGATCATCGTGCTGTCGGCGCGCTCCGGCAGCTCGGACAAGGTGCAGGCACTGGACCTCGGCGCCGACGACTACGTCACGAAGCCGTTCCACATGGACGAGCTGCTCGCGCGGCTGCGCGCCACCCACCGGCGGCTGCACGCCGCGGACGCACCGGTGCGCGCAACCATCGGCGAGGTGACGGTCGATCTCGCGGCGACCACCGCGGTGCATGCCGACGGCACCGCGATCCACCTGACGCCGACGGAGTGGAAGATCCTCGACGTGCTCGTGCGGCGGCAAGGCAGCCTCGTGGGCAGCGACACCCTGCTGACGGCGGTGCGCGGGTCCGCGGACCACACCGACCCGAGCTACCTGCGCATCTACGTCGGGCAGTTGCGCCGCAAGCTCGAACCGGAACCCGGCCGCCCGCGGCACCTGATCACCGAGCCGGGGATGGGCTACCGCTTCCGGCCCTGACCTGGCCTTGGCGCGCAGATCGGCCCCGGCACCGTGTCGCCGCTCACCGCGCAGCGGCGGAAGCCCCTGAAAATGGGGCAATAAGCGTTTACAGACCTGAGAACGTCATGACCATGTCACCTGCTGGTCACGTGCGGCGAGAACCCTTGAGGGCATGGACGACAACACGACCATGACTGCCACCATCACCGCGATCCACGAGTACTACGTCACCAGCATCAATTCCCTCGTCGAGGACGGCCGCGAGGATCTCATCGCCGATCTCGCCGCGGACTACGACGTCCAGCTGCGCCTCGCGCGCTCCGGCGAGCGCGCTGCCTGAGCCGCAGCGTCAGCTCAGTTCGTCGCCGTCCGCCTTCGCCAGTTCGGTGTCGGTGGCGGCGCCGTCCGCTTCCCGCTTGGATACGTCCGCCCACTTGATGTCGCTGGACGTCTGCTCGTTGACCTGCTCGACCATCTCTTCGTCGCTGACGCCCTCGCCGGCCGGCTTCGTGTCACCGTTCTCGCTCACCGCACACCTCGTCCCAGTCGTCACTGTCGCTTGTCCGTGAGTTCGGCCTACCCGCTGACGCCGGTTGCTACGCCCGGGGGTCGGCCGCACCACAGGGGTGGGTCAGAGCGCGGCGGCCAGGCGGGTGCCCTGGGCGATCGCGTGCTTCGCGTCGAGCTCGGCCGCGACGTCCGCGCCGCCGATGACGTGCACCGCAGTGCCGGCCGCCGCGAGCTCGTCGAGCAGCTCGCGACGCGGTTCCTGGCCCGCGCACACGACGATGTCGTCGACCTCGAGCACCCGCGGCTCGCCGCGCACCGTGATGTGCAGCCCGGCGTCGTCGATGCGCTCGTAGCCGACGCCGACGATCGTCTCGACCCCGCGCGAGCGCAGCGCCGAGCGGTGCACCCAACCGCTCGTCTTGCCCAGCGCAGCGCCGGCCTTCGACATCTTGCGCTGCAGCAGATACACCTGCCGCGCCGCCGCGGGCGCCACGGGCGTCACCAGGCCGCCGCGGACGTTCGCGGGATCGCCGACGCCCCATTCGGACTGCCAGTCGCCGAGCTGCTGCGGGCCGCCGGCGCCGCCGGTGTGGGTCAGGAATTCGCTGACGTCGAAGCCGATGCCGCCCGCGCCGATCACCGCGACGCGCCGGCCGACCTCGACGCGACCCAGGATCACGTCGGCGTATTCGTGGACGTCGGCCCGGTCGGCACCGGGGATGTGGATGCGCCGCGCCAGCACGCCGGTGGCGAGCACGATGTCGTCCCACTCGCCGGTCGCGAGCTCGCGCGGCGGTGACGGCGGTGCCCAGGTGCACCTTGACGCCGCCGAGTTCCAGCTGCCGCGTGTAGTAGCGCAGCGTCTCGGCGAACTCCTCCTTGCCGGGAATGCGCCGGGCGAGGCGGAACTGGCCGCCGATCTCGTCGTCGGCCTCGAAAAGTTCGACGGCGTGCCCGCGGCCGGCGGCGGCCGTGGCGGCCGCGAGGCCCGCGGGTCCGGCGCCGACCACCGCGATGCGTTTGGCGCGACGTACCGGCGTGAGCGTCGAGTTCCGTCTCGTGGCCGGCGCGCGGGTTGACCAGGCAGCTCGCGACCTTGTGCGCGAACGTGTGGTCGAGGCACGCCTGGTTGCACGCGATGCAGGTGTTGATCTCGTCGACGCGACCGTCGGCGGCCTTGCGCACCCAGTCGGGGTCGGCCAGGAACGGCCGGGCCATCGACACCATGTCCGCGTCGCCGCGCGCGAGGATCTCCTCGGCCGGCCCCGGCATGTTGATCCGGTTGGACGCGATCACCGGCACCCCGACCTCGGGCCGCAGCCGCGCCGTCGTCCAGGCGAACGCCGCGCGCGGCACCGACGTGACGATGGTCGGCACCCGCGCCTCGTGCCAGCCGATGCCCGTGTTGATCAGCGTCACGCCGGCGGCCTCGACGTCCTTCGCCAACGCGACCGTCTCGTCCCACGTCTGGCCGCCGTCGACGAGATCGAGCAGCGACATGCGGTAGACGACGATGAAGTCCTCGCCCGTCGCAGCGCGCACCTTGCGGACGATCTCGGTCGGGAACCTGCGCCGGTTGGCGGCAGTGCCGCCCCAGTCGTCGTCGCGGCGGTTGACGCGCGGCGCGAGGAACTGGTTGATCAGGTAGCCCTCGGACCCCATGATCTCGACGCCGTCATAACCCGCCTCGCGGGCCAGCGCGGCGGAGTGCGCGAAGTCGTCGACGGTGGAGCGGACCTCGCGTGCGGTCATGGCACGTGCGCCGAACGGCGTGATCGGCGATCGGGTCTTCGACGCGCTGACGCCGAGCGGGTGGTAGCTGTAGCGGCCCGCGTGCAGCAGTTGCAGCGCGATCCGCCCGCCGTGGG
The DNA here is from genome assembly GCA_963711775.1 of uncultured Actinomycetota bacterium. Lineage (GTDB taxonomy): Bacteria > Actinomycetota > Actinomycetes > Mycobacteriales > Jatrophihabitantaceae > Jatrophihabitans. The sequence goes on from CAVQFH010000005.1 coordinate 42,028, forward strand.
CGTGCACGGCATCGGTGATGGCGCGGTGCCGTTCGACCTCGCGCCGGGTGGTGAGCTTGCCGGCCATCGGCAGCAACCAGCCGGTGCGGTTCGGCGCGAACCCGCCGGTGACGATCAGGGCGGCGCCGCCCCGGGCGCGCTCGGCGTAGAACTCGGCCAGCCGCGCGAAGTTCTTCGGCCGGTCCTCGAGGCCGACGTGCATCGAGCCCATCAGCACCCGGTTCGGCAGCGTCGTGAAGCCGAGGTCCAGCGGCGCAAGGAGATGCGGGTAGCTGTGCACGATACGCACCGTAACGGCTATCTCGGCCGGCGTCGCCGGGCGGCGCGCCGCGGCGGCACCGGCCGGGCTTGATCATCGCGCCGCCGAGCCCGACCAGCCGAGCCTCTCGGCGCGACGATCAACCCGAGCGGGCCCACCTACCGGGGTCGACCGACGTCGGCGTCGCGCAGCACCCGGATGGCGTTGCGGCAGGTGAGCGCGGCGAGGTCGGCGTCGGACCAGCTGCGCTGCGCCAGCTCCTCGAGCAGCGCCGGGTAGGTCGACACGTCCTCGAGGCCCTGCGGCATCACGTCGCAACCGTCGAAGTCGCCGCCGAGCCCGACGTGCTCGACGCCCGCGACCTCGCGCACGTGCTCGACGTGGTCGGCCACCTGCGCGACGGTCGCGAGCGGCGCCGGGTCGGTCGCCGCCCGGCGCGCCGCGGCGGCCATGTGCGCCGCCCAGTCGCGCGGGTCCTCGCCGTTCGCGCGCATGTCGTCGAGCACCGCGGCGTCCCACTCGGCGCAGGCCGTGGACACGAACTGCGGCACGAACGTCACCATGCACACGCCGCCGTTGCCGGCCAGCGTCGTGAGGACGTCGTCGGGCACGTTGCGCGGGTGGTCGGTGACTGCGCGCGCCGACGAGTGACTGAAGATCACCGGCGACGCTCGGTGACGGCCAGCGCGTCACGCATCGTCGTCGCCGCGACGTGCGAGAGATCGACGAGCATGCCGAGCCGGTTCATCTCGCGCACGACGTCGCGGCCGAAGTCGGTCAGGCCGCCGTGCACGGGCTCGTCGGTGGCCGAGTCGGCCCACGGCACGTTGTCGTTGTGCGTCAGCGTCATGTACCGCACGCCCATCGCGTGCAGCGTGCGCAGCACGGCCAGTCGAGCAGTCGATGGAATGCCCGCCCTCGGCGCCCATCAGCGACGCGATCCGGCCGTCGGCGAGGGCCGGCTCGACGTCGTCCGCGGTCAGCGCCAGCGCGAGGTCCGCCGGGTAGCGCGCCACCATCCGCAGCACGAAGTCGATCTGCTCGAGGGTCGCCGTCACCGCACGTTCGCCGGCCCACCCCGCCGGGACGAAGACCGACCAGAACTGGCCGCCGACGCCGCCGGCACGCAGCCGGACGAGATCGGTCCTGGTGCGCCGACTGCCGGGTGTCCAGCGGATACGCGTCCATGTCGTATCCGTGCCGGTCGCGCATCTCGAAGGCAAGGTCGTTGTGCCCGTCGAGCACCGGGTGCGCGCGCGAGCAGGTGCGCGATCCGGTCAGACACTGATCGGGTTCGTCGAACGCCTCGTAGGTCAGCCCGAACGCGCTCGACGATCGGCTTCAGGGTGTTGAGCAGGATGCCGAAGTAGACGTCCTTCACCAGGAAGTCGTGGATCGGGCGGATCTTCGGCGCGCGCGCCGCCACCGCGTAGTCGATGATCTCGCTGATCTTGGCCCAGGGTGCCATCGCCGGCAGCAGCAGCAGCTCGACGTCGAACGGCGGCACGACGAGCGAGTCGCCCGGGTGGAAGACGGAGCCGCCGATGAGGTAGCCGACGTTGGCGACGACGGGCACCAGCGGGTGGATGACCGCGTGCTGGTCGCCGAACGTCTGCACGTCGAAGCCCGCGACCATCAGCGACTCACCGCCGTGCACCGCGATGGCCTGGTCGCCGAGGTCGCCGAGCGGCGTCGAGAACCGGCTGCGGCGCGTGCACCCGCAGACCGGAGTCGGCGGCGAGCGCGGCCGCGCACCTTCTCCGACGTTCACGTGATCCATGTGCTCGTGCGTGATGAGCACGGCGCCGACGCCGTCGAGCGCGGCGTCGACGTCGCTGAACGCGCCAGGGTCGACGACCAGCGAGCGGTCACCGTCGTCGAAGCGGACGCAGGAGTGGCCGAACTTCGTCAGCCTGCATCGCGCTCAGCCCTCGTCCTCGATGTGCATCGCGGCCTCCTCGGCGGTCGCCGCCTGGCCGTCGCGGCCGACGTCGGTCGCGATCTCGTCCGCCTCCTCGGCCGGGTGCGCGCCCTCGTCCGGCGCGACGAGCCGCCCGGCCCGCGGCTGCTCGTCGGCGGCGTCGATGTCGCCCTCGCCGACGTCGGGCTCCTCCTCGGCGAGCTTGTCGTCGAGGGACTCGCCCGCACTGCTCTCCTCGGCGGTGTCGCCGCGCCAGCTGTGCGATTCGCGCTCGGGCGGGCTGTAGCCGGCGTCGAGCGGGTCCTCGGTGTCGTCGCCGGTCAGCGTGTCGGCGGCGTCGGGCTGGTCGCTGCCGACCACGGGGCTGACGTACAGATCGTCTGATTCACTCACGTGCCCAACCTTCCCGCTTGACCGCTCGCGCGTACCGGGCACGCTCGCCGCATGACGTCCGTGCTGTGGTTTCGTCGCGACCTGCGGCTGCGCGATCATCCCGCGCTGCACGAGGCCGCGAAGGACGGCCCGGTGGTCGCCGCTGTTCGTGCTCGACACAACGCTGCTGAAGCCCGCAGGCGATCCGCGGGTCGCGTTCCTCTACCGCACTCTGCGCGCGCTGGACGCCGACCTGCGCTAGCACGGCGGCGCGCTGTCGTGCGCCGCGGCGACCCGGTGAAGGTCGTGCCCGAGGTCGTGCGCGAGTGCGGCGCATCGTCGGTGCACGTCAGCGCCGACTTCGGCCCGTACGGCACCGCACGCGACGCGGCGGTGGAGGCGGCGCTCGGCGACGTCGCGCTGGTGCGGACCGGCTCGCCGTACGCGATCGCGCCGGGACGGGTCACCAAGGGCGACGGCGAGGCGTTCAAGGTCTACACGCCGTTCTACCGCGCCTGGAAGGACCACGGCTGGCGCGCGCCCGCGACCGCGATCGCGGGCCGCGTCGACTGGCACACCTCGCTCGGCCGGCGACGAGATCCCGGCCGACCCGCCGCTGCCGGACGGCCTCGACCTGCCGGACCCGGGCGAGGACGCCGCGCTCAAGGCCTGGCGCGCGTACCGCAGGAAGGGTCTGCCCGCCTACGCCGAGCAGCGCGACCGCCCCGACCTGGACTGCGACGTCGCGGATGTCGGTCTACCTGAAGTGGGGCTGCATCCACCCGCGCACCATGCTCGCCGACCTCGGGCCCGGCGACGAGACGTACCGCAAGGAGATCGCGTGGCGGGAGTTCTACGCCAACGTGCTCGCGCGCTGGCCGGAGACCGCGCGCGAGTACTTCCTGCCGCAGCTGGCAAATCGATGACGTACGCGCATCCGGACAGCGCGGCGTTCGAGGCCTGGCAGCAGGGCCGCACCGGCTTCCCGATCGTCGACGCCGGCATGCGCCAGCTGCTCGCGCAGGGCTGGATGCACAACCGGTTGCGCATGATCGTCGCGTCGTTCCTGACCAAGGACCTGCACATCGAGTGGACCTACGGCGCGCGGCACTTCATGCAGCACCTCGTCGACGGCGACCTCGCGTCGAACAACCACGGCTGGCAGTGGACCGCCGGCACCGGCACCGACGCCGCGCCGTTCTACCGGGTCTTCAACCCGGTGACGCAGGGCCAGAAGTTCGACCCGGACGGCGACTACGTGCGGCGCTGGGTGCCCGAGCTCGCCGGCATCGCGGGCAAGGCCGTGCACGAGCCGTGGACGCTGGACGAGCAACCGCGCGGCTACCCCGAGCGCATCGTCGACCACGCGGCGGAACGCAAGGTCGCGCTGGAGCGCTACCAGCAGACCCGCGCCTGAGCCGTCCCGCTCGCGTCGCCCACCGGCACCTCGCGTCGAGTGGTCAGTGGTGAACTCAGTGGTCACCCAGGACTGGCCACTGAACGGCGCAACTGACCACTCAGCGGGGCAGGCCGGGACGGTTCAGAGCGGGGTGATGCCCCAGCTGGCCGACCAGTGCGCGCCCGGGTTCGAGCACGATCAGGCCGTCGCCGGAGTTGAACGCGTCCGGCGCGCACGTCATCGGCTCGATCGCGACGCCGTGCTGGCCCGGGCGTCAGGTCCTCGCGGGTGAACACCTGCAGGTAACCGGAAGTCCGGCTCGAACCACAGCTGCGCGCCGCCGTCCGGCGTCGGCACCTCGCGCCGAGCCGACGCCGTCGACCAGCGTCGAGCCCGGTGAACCCGGCGTCCATCCGCAGCGCCCGCAGCGCGCGGCCCGCGCGCAGGTCGTACTCGGTGCCGTCGACGGCCGCGTGCCGACCGGGATCTGCGCGTCGTCGACGACCAGCTGCTCGCGCGCCGGCAGGCGGACCGCGACGTCGTCGAGCGTGTGCCCGCGGGCGGACAGGTACGGGTGCGCGCCGGCACCGAACGGCGCAGCACGTGAGCCGACGTTGCGCGCCGCGACCGTCACGCGCAGCCCGGTCGCCGCGTCGACAGCGCGAACGTGACGTCGACCCGCACCTCGAACGGGTAGCCGTTCTGCGGCACGACGTCGAGGCGCAGCGTCACCGACGACGCGGTGTGCGCCACCGGCACCCACCGCGCCCAGCGGCCGAGACCGTGGATGGCGTTGCCGGCCGCCGGCTCGGTGAGCGCCGAGCTGCTGCGCGTCGCCGTCGAACGTGTAGCTGCCCGCCGCGGATGCGGTTGGGCCACGGCACGAGCGTGGTGCCGCAGCACTTCGGCGCCAGCGTCGTCGGCGCCGTAGCGGCAGGTGACGTCGACGCCGTCGACGGTGTACGTGCGCAGCCCGGCGCCGACCGCGGCGATGGTCGCCGCGTGCTCGCCGGCCGCGATCGGGAACTGCGCTCCGCTCATGGTCATGCCGGTAACGCTATGCCTGGGCGACCGGCTCGGCCGGGCCGGGCGTGCCTGCGCGTCGAGCGTCGCTGTCATCGACCGGCACGACCGGTGGCGTCGTAGCGCCAGAAGTTGCGCACGAGCGGCCCGGCGACCGCGACGACCAGCGCGCACGCGATGCCGCCGCCGACCCAGGAGAGCGTCGTGCGAGCTGACCGACGCCGTCGCGCCGGCACGCAGGTCGCCCAGGCGCGGGCCGCCGGCCACGACGGCGATGAACACGCCCTGCATGCGCCCGCGCATCTCGTCCGGCGCGTAGGTCTGCAGGATCGTCTGCCGGTAGACGGCGCTGACGAGGTCGGCCGCGCCGGCCAGCGCCAGCAGCACGACGACGAGCCACAGCTGGTGCGCGAGCCCGCTCAGCGCGACGGCGACGCCCCAGCCCGACGACGGCGAACGTCAGCGCGCGGCCCTGCCGGCGCACCCGGCCGATCCAGCCGCCGGAGAGCCCGGCGAGCACCGAGCCGATCGCGATCGCGGCGTACAGCGGGCCGACCTGACCGTGGAAGCGCGTGTCGGCGACGGCCGGGAACAGCGCGCGCGGCATCGCCAGCACCATCGCGCAGATGTCGACGAGGAACGACATGAGCAGCACCGAGCGCGTGCCGATGAACGCCAGCCCCTCGACGACCGAGCGCAGCCCGAGCTTGCGCCCGGAGTGGTCGGGCGGGATGGACGGCAGCCGCAGCGCCGAGTACAGCGCGGCGGTGAACAGCACGCCGTCGATGCCGTAGGCGTAGGCGAAGCCGTGCGTGCGCGTCGACGAGGACGCCGGCGATCAGCGGGCCGAGCACCTGGCCGACCTTGCCGAGCGTGAAGTTCAGCGTGTTCGCGGCCGGGACGAGTTCGGTGTCGACGAGCCGCGGGATGATCGCGCCGCGCGCCGACGACGCGATGGCGAACGCGCCGGACTGCACCGCGCACCAGCGCGAGGATCAGCCAGACGTTGTTCAGCCCGGCCAGCGTCTGCACCAGCAGGCCGAGCGTGATCGCCCACGAGCACGATCGAGGACCAGAAGTAGAGCGTGCGCCGGTCGATGGCGTCGGCGATCGCGCCGCCGTACAGGCCGAACACGACGATCGGCACCAGGCCCGGCCAGCCCGACGAGCCCGACGTACAGCGACGAGCGGGTGATCGCGTACACCTGCGACCGGCACCGCGACCTGGGTCAGCATCGAGCCGATGAACGACGTGCCCTGCCCGATCAGCAGCCGGCGGTACGGCCGGGACCTGCAGCGGCCGGGTGTCGACGGCGTGCCGGCGCAGCAGCCCGCGCAGCGTGCGGGCCTGCTCCGGTGCCTGCTCCTGGTCCGGGGCGTCGGTGGCACGGCGAGTCGACGGGTCGGGTCACGCGGGCCAGTCGCTCGCGCACCCAGGCTGCCGTCGTCGTCGCGGCGGAGCCGGATGCGGTCGTGCAGCCGGCCGGCGCGGCCCTGCCAGAACTCGACGGCGTCCGGCGCGAGCAGGAAGCCGCCCCAGCCCGGCGGCGCGGGGATCGTCGCCGTCGCCGAAGCGCGCGCTCGGCCTCGGCGTACGAGCTCGTCGAGCGCGGCCCGCGAGTCGACGACCTGCGACTGCGGCGAGGCCCACGCCCCGAGCTGCGACTCGCGCGGCCGCGAGGCGAAGTAGGCCTCGGTCTCGGCGCGCGGACACCTGCGTCGACGGTGCCGGTGAGCCGCACCTGCCGCTGCTGCGCCAGCCAGACGAAGACGAGCGCCGCGCGCGGGTCGGCCGCCCAGGTCGCGGCCCTTGGCCGAGTCGTAGTTCGTGTAGAAGACGACGCCGCGCTCGTCGATGCCCTTGGCCAGCACGGTGCGCACCGTCGGGCGCCCGGCGGCGTCGACGGTGGCCAGCTGGATCGCGTTCGGCTCGAGCACCTGCGGGTCGGCCGCGGCGGTCGTCGAACCAGGCCGCGCAGCAGCTGGGAGCCACGCCGTGCCGACGTCCGGCTTCGTCGAGCGTGCCGCGGTCGTAGGCCGCGGCGCAGGCCCGCTGGATCGGTCATCGCGGCAATCCTGCATCCTCGCACCTGCCGTCGGTACCGCTTACAGCCGATGTGAGCAGAATGGGACGCGGGCACCTGCGCGCGCCCCGACGAAGACGTCTGTCACCGATCCGATCGGAGCATGCCCATGGCAGCCGACTACAGCCCGGGCCTCGAAGGCGTCATCGCGTTCGAGACCGAGATCGCCGAGCCCGACAAGGACGGCGGCGCGCTGCGCTACCGCGGTGTCGACATCGAGGATCTCGCCGGGCACGTCACGTTCGGCAACGTCTGGGCGTTGCTGGTCGACGGCAAGTTCGGCCCGGGCCTGCCGCCGGCCGAGCCGTTCCCGATCCCGGTGCACACCGGTGACGTGCGGGTCGACGTGCAGGCCGCGCTGGCCATGCTCGCGCCGGTGTGGGGTTACCGCGCGCTGCTGGACATCAGCGACGAGGAGGCGCGCGAGCAGCTGGCCCGCGCCGCGGTCATGGCGCTGTCCTACGCCGCGCAGTCCGCCCGCGGGCTCGTCGACGCCGGCCGTGCCGCAGTCGCGCATCGACCAGTGCGACACGATCATCGAGCGGTTCATGACGCGCTGGCGCGGCGAGCCCGACCCGGCGCACATCAAGGCCGTCGACGCCTACTTCGTCTCCGCCGCCGAGCACGGCATGAACGCCTCGACGTTCACCGCCCGCGTGATCGCCTCCACCGGCGCCGACGTCGCCGCCGCGATGTCCGGCGCGATCGGCGCGATGAGCGGCCCGCTGCACGGCGGCGCCCCGGCCCGCGTGCTGCCGATGATCGAGGAGGTCGAGAAGACCGGCGACGCCGCGCAAGGTCGTCACCGACATCCTCGACCGCCACGAGCGGCTGATGGGCTTCGGGCACCGCGTCTACCGCGCCGAGGACCCGCGCGCCCGCGTGCTGCGCCGCACCTGCAAGGAACTCGGCGCGCCGCGCTACGACGCGGCCGAGGCGCTGGAGCAGGCCGCGCTCGACCGAGCTGCGCGAGCGCCGCCCGGACCGCCCGATCGAGACGAACGTCGAGTTCTGGGCCGCGGTCATCCTCGACTTCGCCGAGGTGCCGCCGCACATGATGCCGGCGATGTTCACCTGCGCCCGGACCGCCGGCTGGTCGGCGCACATCATGGAGCAGAAGAAGACCGGCCGCCTCGTCCGCCCGTCCGCGCGCTACATCGGCCCCGAGCCGCGCAAGCCCGAAGAGGTCGAGGGCTGGGACGACATCGCCCACCTGTGAGTCGTCCGGCGGTCAGCCGAACGTCCGGCCTTCGCCGCGGTAGGTCGGCGACCGAGCTGGGTGATCTCGGCGCCTTCGACGAAGTGGACCGTGTCGAAGCCGCTCGCACAGCTCACCGGCCTTGGCGTGCCGCAGCCACACCCGGTCGCCGATCCGCAGCGCCTCGGCGGCCGGTCCGCGCACCGGCGTCTGCACCTCGCCGGCGCCCTCGGTGCCCAGCAGCGCGAGCCCGGGCAGTCGCCAGTCGCGGCAACCGCGGCTTGCCCGCCTGCCCGGACGCGACGTAGCCGCCGCCGAACAGCGTCGCGATCCCCGGCGCCGGGCGGCGCACCACGGGCAACGCGAAGTACAGCGACGGCCGCGGCTCGAACGCGCGGTAGCGGTCGAACAGGCCGGGAACGAACAGTCCTGAGCCGGCGGTGACCTCGGTGACCACCGGGTCCGCCGACGTCACCTCCAGGCTGCCGGTGCCGCCACCGTTCACGAGTTCCAGCGCGCCGACCGCCTTCTCGACGGCGTGCACCACACGTTGCCGCCGCTGCGCGAGCTCGGCGGCCGAGCGCTGCTTCACCAGCCGCACGGCGGGCGAGGTGTCCGGCAGCCCGGCGATCTGCGCCTCGTAGAACATCACGTCCGACGACGTGGAAGCCGCGGTCGGCGGCGGCCCGGGCCAGTGCGGCCGCGGCGCCCGGATCGCGGACCGGCGAGCGACGCACGCCCAGGTGCACCCGACCGAGGCGCAGCGACGCGTCGACGTCCAGGCAGACCCGCAGCGGCGCGTCCGGCGCCACCGAGCGGATGAGCTCCAGTTGCGCGACGTCGTCGACCATCAGGGTGATCGCGTAGGCCAACGTCTCGTCCGCGGCGAGTTCGGCCAGCGCGGTGCGGTCGACGCTGGGATAGCCCAGCAGCACGTCGCCGGCGCCGCAGCGCACCAGCCAGATGGCCTCGCGCAGCGAGTACCCCATGATCCCGGCGAAGCCCGGGAGCGACAGCACGTCGTCGAGCACCGCCCGGCAGCGCACGGACTTGGACGCGACCCGCACCGGGGTGCCGTTCGCGCGCCGGGTGAGGTCGGCGGCGTTGCGGCGCAGCGCCTCCACGTCCAGGGCGGCGAGCGGCGGGTCGAGGTGTGCCGTCGCCGCGCTCAGCGCGGTGAGGTCGGACAGCCGGACGCGATCGTGCACGGGCCGACGCTAGACGATGAGAAGATGACCGGACCATGACGACGTGGAGCAACTGGTCGGGGACCGTGCCCGCCGACGTGACCGTCGTGCGCGCCGGGCACCGTGCGCGAACTCGTGCGCACCGTCGCCGCCGCGGCCGAGGACGGCCGGCGCATCAAGCCGATCGGCGCCGGGCACTCGTTCACCGCGATCGGGGCCACCGACGGTGTGCAGCTGCGTCTGGACCGGCTCAGCGGCATCGTCGACGCCGACCGCACCACCGGCCTGGTCACCGTCCTGGCGGGCACCCCGCTGCACGCGCTCAACGACGCGCTGTGGCAGCTCGGCCTGGCGATGACGAATCTCGGCGACATCGACGTGCAGACGATCAGCGGCGCGATCTCCACCGGCACGCACGGCACCGGCGCCCGGTTCGGCGGCATCGCGACGCAGGTGCGCGCGCTGGAACTGGTCACCGGGGACGGCGAGCTGCGCCGCTGCTCGGCCGAGCAGGATCCGGAGTTGTTCTCGGCGGCGCGAATCGGTCTCGGCGCGTTCGGCGTGCTCGCCACCGTGACGCTGCAATGCGAACCGGCGTACGCGCTGTCGGCGGCCGAGGCGCCGGCGGGCCTGGACGAGACGCTTGCCACGCTGGACGAGCAGGTGGCCGGCAACGACCACTTCGAGTTCTACTGGTTCCCCCACACCCGGAGGGTGCTGACCAAGCGCAACAACCGGGTCCTGGCCGGGACGGAGCTGCGCCCACTGGGCCGCGTGCGTCATTGGCTCGACGACGAGTTCCTGTCCAACACCGTCTTCGACCGCGTCAACCGGGTCACCACCAGCCGCCCGCAGCTCATCCCGCGCGCCAACGCGCTGGCCACCCGGCTGCTGGGCGCGCGCGACTACATCGACCGCTCGTACCGCGTTTTCGCGTCACCGCGCACCGTGCGCTTCCGCGAGATGGAGTACGCGGTGCCGCGCCTCGCCGTGCCGCACGTGCTGAACGGGATCGAGCGGTGGTTCGCGCGCAGCGGCGAGCAGATCGGCTTCCCGATCGAGGTCCGTTTCGCCGCCGCCGACGACATCTGGCTCTCGACGGCGCACCGGCGCGAGACGGGCTACATCGCCGTGCACCAGTACGCGCGCCGCGAGCACGAGAGCTACTTCCGAGCCGTCGAGCAGGTCGCGAAGGACGTCGACGGGCGCCCGCACTGGGGGAAGATCCACTACCGGGACGCGGCGTCGCTGCGCCGCACGTACCCGAGGTTCGACGAGGTCGTAGCACTGCGCGACAAGACCGACCCGCGGCGGATCTTCACCAACGCCTACCTCGACCGGGTGCTCGGTGGCTGACGCAACCACGGGCAACGGCACCCCTCGTATCGACCTGCCGCCCGACCTGCTGCCGCGCGACGGCCGCTTCGGCTCGGGCCCGTCGAAGGTGCCCGCGGACGCGCTCGACGCGCTGGCCGCCACCGGCACGTCACTGATCGGCACCAGTCACCGCCGCCCGCCTGTCCGCGAGCTGGTCGCGCGCATCCGCGGCGGCCTGCGCGAGCTGTTCGCGATGCCCGACGGCTACGAGGTCCTGCTGGGCAACGGCGGATCGAACGCCTTCTGGGACGCGGCCGCGTTCGGGCTCATCCGCGAACATGCACGGCACGCGGTGTGCGGCGAGTTCTCCGCCAAGTTCGCGACGGTGACCGGGGGCGCGCCGTTCCTGGCCGAGCCGTCGATCGAGCGCTCGGACTACGGCAGCGCCCCGGTGCTCGACGCCGTCGCCGGCGTGGACGCCTACGCCTGGCCGCAGAACGAGACGTCCACCGGTGTCACACTCCCCGTCGCCCGGGTGGCCGGTGCCGACGCCGACGCGCTGATGCTCGTCGACGCGACGTCGGCCGCCGGCGGCATGGCTGTGGACATCGCCGAGACCGACGCGTACTACTTCGCGCCGCAGAAGGCGTTCGCGTCCGAGGGCGGGCTGTGGGTGGCGGTGCTGTCCCCCGCCGCACTGGCCCGGGTGACCGAACTGCGCGCGGCGCGGTGGGCCCCGCCGTCGCTGGACCTCGCCATCGCGCTGGACAACTCGCGCAAGGACCAGACGTACAACACCCCGGCGATCGTGACGTTGTGGCTGATGGCGCGCCAGATCGACACGCTGCTCGAGCGCGGCGGGCTGGCCTGGGCGGCGCAGCGCAGCGCCGAGTCGGCGCGCCGGCTCTACACCTGGGCGGAGCAGCGGCCGTACACGACACCCTTCGTCGCCGACCCCGCGCTGCGCAGCCCGGTCGTGGCGACGATCGACTTCGCCGCCGATGTCGACGCCCTGACGGTCGCGGCGGTCCTGCGCGGCCACGGCGTCGTCGACACCGAGCCCTACCGCGCGCTGGGCCGCAACCAGCTGCGGATCGGCATGTACCCCGCCGTCGACCCCGACGACGTCGAGGCCCTGACCGCCTGCATCGATTTCGTCGTCGACCGCCTCTGACCGACCCGGCGGCTACGTGCCGCGACGCCCCGGATCGGCGGCGTGTACTCCACGCAAACCGGGGGGCTGCGCATATCGTCGGGCCATGTCACAGCTTCGCCTGGTGCATGTCACCGAAGACGGCGGCGGTCTGCTGGTCGAGACCGAGGACGGGCTGCAGCGCTTCGTCCTGCCGGTGGACGCCGTGCTGCGCAGTGCGCTGCGCACAGGTGACGCCGCGGCTGCGGCAGCCGTTGCTGCGCCCGTGGTCCGCGCCGCGCCGGACACCCGCGCGCCCTCGCTCGGCCCGCGGGAGATCCAGATGCGCGTACGCGCCGGCGAATCCCCCGAGCACCTCGCCGAGGCCGTCGACGCCGGCGTCGAGAGCATCCTGCGTTTCGCCGCCCCGGTCATGGCCGAGCGCGCCCGGATCGCCGACGAAGCGCGCCGGGCGCGCGCCCGCCGCACCAGCAACGACAGCGTCGTCGTGGTGTTCGGCGAGGCGGTGGACGAGCGTTTCGAGGCGCACGGCATCAGCGCGACCACGGTGACGTGGGACGCGTGGCGCCGCGACGACGGGGAATGGGTGGTCGCGGCCACCTGGCTGGGCGGCAACGACAACCACACCGCGGAATGGTTGTTCCACCGCTCGTCGCGCACGGTCACTCCGGCCGACGAGACCGCCGTCGACCTGCTCAGTGACGCGCCGATCCGCCCGATCGTGCCGCCTCAGGACGATCGGCCGGCGCGGCACAAGCTGCGCGAGGCCCCGCCGCTGGTTCCCGGAGTCGTCGCGTTCCCGCCGATGCCCGACGCCTACACCGGCCCGGTGCCCGTCGTCGACGACGTCTTCGACCAGGAGGCCGAGCCCGAGGGCCCGCGTGACGTGCCGCCGCTGCGGCCGACCGGCACGCGGTTGGAGTCCGTCCCGACGCCGCCCGCAGACGTCGAGTGGGTGCCGGTGGCCGCTGTCGACACCGTCGACGATGTTGAGAGCGTCACCGGGAACCCCGTCCAACCCGTCCACGTCCCCGCCGAACCGGGGCTGCGCAGCAATGAGCTGGACCTGGACACCGACCGCCTCGACCTGGACACCGGGCAGCTCGATCTCGGTCCCGATCGCGACTACGACCCGGCCTTCGAGGCCGACTACCGGGGCGGCTACGACGAGCTGCCCCTGCCGCTGACCCTCGACGGCCAGCCCGCCGCCCGCCGCGTCCCGCGCGACCAGCACACCGACGCCGAGCGCGCCGAGCGGTCGAGGATCCCGTCCTGGGACGACATCCTGCTCGGCGTGCGCCGCAAGTCCGACTGACCCGTCGCCCGCCCGGAGTCATCGCTGTGGGCGAAAGTCGTTCGCCGAATGTCGGTGCCGCGACGTAACGTGCAGTGGCGTGGCCTCTCCTGCTGAATCCGACTCGTCGACGGCGGGCGAGCATCAGCAGGGCACCCTGGCCACCCTGTTGCGGTTGCGGCGCTGGACCGGCCCGTACCGCCGCCCCATCACCGTCCTCACGCTGACCGCCACCGGCGCGATGCTCGCCCAGTCGCTGCTGCCCCTGGTGATCGGCCGCGTCGTCGACGGCCCGATCCGCCACCACGACGCCGCCGGCATCTGGGCACTCGCCGCCATAGCGCTGGCCCTCGGCGTGGCCGAGGCGACGCTGTTCTACCTGCGCCGCAAGGTGATGGCCACCTCCGCGCTCGGCATCGAGTCCGACATGCGCCGCGACCTGTTCGCGCACCTGCAGCGCCTGCCGGTGTCCTTCCACGACAGGTGGTCGTCCGGGCAGCTGCTGTCGCGGCTGACCATCGACCTGTCGACGCTGCGGCGCTTCGTCGGGTTCGCCGCGGTGTTCATCTTCGCCAACACCGTGGCGTCCGTGGTCGTGCTGGTGCTGCTGGTGCACATCCAGCTGTGGCTCGGCCTCGCCGTCGTCGTCGCGCTGTTCCCGCTGATCGTCTTCACCCGGCGCTTCGAGCTGCGTTACAGCCGCGACGCGCGGCGCGCGCAAGACCTCACCGGCGACCTCGCCACCACGGTCGAGGAATCCGTGCTCGGCATCCGGGTGATCAAGTCCTACGGCCGCCGCCGGCACATGCTGGCCGGCTTCCACGCCGACGCCCAGGACGTCCGCAACGCCGAGCTGACGAAATTCCGCACGCTCGGGGTGTTCTGGGCGGTCCTCGAGGGCCACCCGCAGCTCGTGCTCGCCGGCGTCGCGGGCGGCGGCATCTACGCGGTGGCGCACGGCGCCCTGACCATCGGTCAGTTCGTCGCCTTCGTAACGCTCTACCTGCGGCTCATCTGGCCGATCGTGTCGCTGGGCTGGCTGCTGGCGCTCGCCGAGGAATCCGCCAGCGCGGTGCGCCGCATCTTCGAGGTGCTCGACACCGCGCCGACGATCCTCGACCCGGCAGAACCCACCGCGGCCGAGTCGGGCACCACGCTGCGTTTCGTCGACGTCCACTTCCGCTACGCCGACGCCGACACCGACGTCCTGCGCGGGGTCGACCTGGACATCCGCGCCGGCGAGACGATGGCGCTGGTCGGTGGCGTCGGGTCGGGCAAGACCACGATCACCGCGCTCGTGCCGCGGCTGCACGACGTCACCGGCGGGCAGGTGCTGATCGGCGGTGTCGACGTGCGCGACCTGCGCCTGGACCAGTTGCGCCACGCCGTCACCACGGCCTTCGAGGACGCCACGCTGTTCTCGGCCAGCGTGCGGGAGAACCTGACGCTCGGCCGGGCCGGCATCAGTGAGGCCGACGTCGAGGAAGCAGTGTCCGTGGCGCAGGCCGACTTCGTTTACGACCTGCCCTTCGGCCTGGACACCCGCATCGGCGAACAGGGGCTGTCGCTGTCCGGCGGCCAGCGGCAACGCCTCGCTCTCGCCCGCGCGGTGCTCGGCCGGCCCCGGGTCCTCGTGCTCGACGATCCGCTCTCGGCGTTGGACGTGCACACCGAGGCCCAGGTCGAAGCGGCCCTGCGGCGGGTGTTGGCCAGCACCACTGCGCTGGTCGTCGCGCACCGGCCGTCGACCGTGCTGCTGGCCGACCGCGTCGCGCTGCTGGCCGACGGCCGTATCGCCGCCGTGGGCACCCACAGCGAATTGCTGCGCACCGTGCCCGCCTACCGGCGGCTGCTCGCGCAGGCTTCCGAGCTGGAGCCGGCGCCGTGACCGCCGTGGACAACGCCGCAGCCGACGACGCACCCGAGGACGCCGCAACTGACGCGTGGCGCGGGCGTGCTGCCGACGAGCCCGACCAGCCGGCCGAGGACGCCGCGGCCGGGCTCAAGCTGCGTGCCGCGGGCCGCGCACTGCTCGCGGACCTGATCCGCCCGCACCGGCGCGCCGTCTATGCCGTGCTCGCGCTCGCGTTGACCCAGACCGCCGCCGCACTGGCCGCTCCGTGGTTGATCGGTGTTGCGATCGACACCTCGCTGCCCGACGCGCTGCACGGGCACTGGACGTCGCTCGTCGTCGTCGCGATCGTGCTGGTGGCCACCGCCCTGCTGTCCGGCTGGCTGCGCTCGGTCTTCGTCATCCGCAGTGGGCGCATCGGCCAGGCCATGCTGTTCGACCTGCGCCGCCGCGGCTTCGACCACGTGCAATCGCTGTCGGTGGCCTTCCACGAGCGGTTCACGTCCGGCCGGGTGATCTCGCGCCTGACGTCGGACGTCGACACCCTCAACGAGTTGCTCGACGCCGGGCTGGACGGCCTGCTCACCGCGCTGTTCAACAGCAGCGCGATCGCCGTCGTGCTGTTCGTCCTCGATGTGCCGCTGGCTGTGCTGTCGCTGGCCTCGCTGATCCCGTTGGTGGTGCTCTACCGGTGGTTCTCGCCGCGTGCGGCGGTGGCGTTCCGGCGCACCCGCGAGTCGGTCGCGACGATGATCGTCAGCATCGTCGAGAACCTCAACGGCATCCGGGCGGTGCAGGCGTTCCGCCGGGAGAAGCGCAACGACGCGATCTTTGCCGGGCTGAACGGTGACTACCGCGACGCCAACATGGCGACGTTCCGCCTGCAGGCCTTGTTCATCCCGGGCACGACGCTCGTCGGGAACCTCGCGCTGGTCGCGGTATTGATCGTCGGCGGCCTGCGCGTCACCGACGGCGGCCTGGAACTCGGCGTGCTCACCTCGTTCCTGATCTACCTGCAGCAGTTCTACGACCCGATGGAGGACGTCGGCGTCTTCTACAACTCGCTGCAGTCGGCCACCGCGGCGCTGGACAAGATCTCCGCGCTGCTGGCCGAGCCCGCCGAGGTCGCCGAACCGGCCACGCCGGCGCGCATCCAGTCCCCGGTGCGCGGGGCACTCGGGCTGCACGGCGTCGAGTTCGGCTACCGCGCCGACGTGCCGGTGCTCAGCGGCCTCGACCTGGACGTCCCGGCCGGGCAGACGGTCGCACTGGTCGGCTCGACCGGCGCGGGCAAGACCACGATCGCCAAGCTGATCTCCCGCTTCTACGACCCCACGCGCGGGCACGTGACGCTGGACGGTGTCGACCTGCGCGACATCGCCGACCCCGAGCTGCGCACCGCGGTCGTCATGATCACGCAGGACGGCTTCCTGTTCTCCGGTTCGGTCGCCGACAACATCGGCTTCGGCCGGTTGGCCGCGACGCGCGCGGACATCGTCGCCGCCGCGCAGGCCGTCGGGGCGCACGAGTTCATCGCGGCGCTGCCGGAGGGTTACGACACCGACGTGCGCAAGCGCGGCGGCCGGCTCTCGGCCGGCCAGCGGCAGCTGGTGGCGTTCGCCCGGGCGTTCCTCGCCGACCCGGCGGTGCTGATCCTCGACGAGGCGACGTCGTCGCTGGACGTGCCCACCGAGCGCGCGGTGCAGCGTGCGTTGCGCACCGTGCTGGCGCAACGCACCGCGTTGATCATCGCGCACCGGTTGTCGACGGTCGAGATCGCCGACCGCGTGCTGGTGCTGGAGCGCGGGGCGATCGTCGAGGACGGCACGCCCGACGCGTTGATCACCGAGGGCGAGGGCCGGTTCGCGGCGCTGCACGAGTCGTGGCGCGACTCGCTGGTCTGAGCCGGCGCGAGGTCAGCGGCTGATCCGCTGCACCACCCCGTCGGCCGTGCCGGTGATCCACAGGTCGTGGCTGCCCGGCTCGACTGCCACCGTGTTGGGCTGACGCACCGTGCGGTACCGGGCGATCACCCGTGGCCGGGTCGAGGCGACGTCGATGCCCACCACCTCATTGCGGGCCGTCAGGGTCACCCACACGGTGTCCGTCATCGGGTCGGCCGCCATCCCGTACGGCGTGCCGGGCAGCGGCAGCCGGGCGATCTGCTCGAGCGGGTGCACGGAGAACACCAGGAGCGCGTTGCCCCTGGTGTCGGCCACCAGTACCCGGTTGCTGCGGATCACCACCGCGTGGGTCGGTCCCTTGCCGGCAGCCGCGACGGCCGTGCGCCGGAAGTCGTCGATGTCGTACGTGCTGACGGTGAACCTCGCGACGTCGACCACCACGGCGGTGTCGCCGGCGTCGCCGACCACGCCGCCGGGCTGTTGCACGCCACCGAGCGTGCGCACCACCCGATCGCCGCGGATCACCGACAGCGACCTGCCGAACTCGTTGCCGACCACGACGTCGTCGCCCACGCGCGCCGCGTCGTGCGGTTGCTTGCCCACCTTCGTCGCGACGCTCGCGCCGCCGGGGAGCGACACCTGCAGCAGCTCGCGCGCCGACTCGTCCGGGACCAGCACCGTGCCGGGCAACGACAGCTGCAGGTGCCGCGCCGAGCCGGGCAGTGCGACGCTGCGGCGCACCGCGAGCGTGGTCGGGTCCAGCAGTTGCAGCCGGTCCGGCGACCGCACCGCCACGGCGACCAGCTGCGTCGCGGCGTCGTAGACGATGCCCTCGGGCTGCGCGCCCACGCTGCGCACGGTGCCGGCCGGCGTCACGTGCTGCGCCGGCGCCGTGGCCGGCTCGGCGGCACCGAGGTGCCCCCCGCCGCCGGAGCACGCCGCGAGGGACGACGCGAGCAAGGCGATGAGGACGACAGCGACACGACGCAGCACGCCGACCAGTGTCACTCACGGGTGTGCGACCCATCACGTTCGGTGCGGATGGAACCGCCGGAGCAGGTCCGCACGAATCCCCTAGTGACCGACACACCAGAAGGAGTTCACATGCGTGGATATCAGAAGGCCGGCGCGGCGGTTCTCGCCGTCGGCCTCGCGGCGAGCGTCGCCGCGTGCAGCAGCAGCGGCGGCAGCAAGAAGCCCGTCGGCGCGTTCAAGACGTTGACCGGCAACACCACCAGCGTTGCGCTGGACCCGGGCTTCGTGAAGACCCTCACCGCGCTGAAGGTGACCCCCAGCCCGTTCGGTACGGCTCAGGTCTCTTCGCAGGGCGTCGCATCGTTCCCGATCACCGGCGGCAACGCGACGATCTACAAGAAGGGCAGCGTCACGCCGTACGTGCAGGGCACCATCGACCACAACGGCAGTGGCCTGAACCTGACCGCGGGCGGCACCAAGGTGACGATCGAGAACTTCGTCGTCCACCCGGGCAACAACTCGAACATCACCGGCGACGTCCTCGTCAACGGCATGAGCTTCGCCAAGGGCGCGGACCTGTTCACGCTCGACGGCAGCACGCTGAAGACGCCGACGATCTCGGGCGGCGTCGCGACGCTGACCGGCACGACGGTCTACCTCTCCCCGACGGCGGAGAAGGCGCTCGACACCGCGTTCAAGATCACCGCGGTCAAGGGCAAGATCAAGGTCGGCATCGCCACCATCAAGGCGACGGGCAAGTAAGCCGCACCACGCAGCGGCAGTCGGCCGCGGGACCTTCGGGTTCCGCGGCCGATTGCTGTGCCGGCCGCGCTAGGTGAGCGCGGCGAAGAACACCGCCGCCGCCGTGGCGACGTTCAGCGAGTCGACGGCACCGGTCATCGGGATGCGCACGTGTCGCTGCGCCGCGGCCAGCGCCGCGGCGGACAGCCCGGGACCTTCGGCGCCGAAGAGCACCGCCCAGCGCGGTGGCACCGCGATGTCGCGCAGGGCCGGCACACCAGGATCGGGCGTGGCCGCCAGCAGGGTGAAGCCCTCCAAGGCAGAGAGCGAGTCCGGCCAGCGGCCGGGCAGCACCACGAACGGCACGTGCAGCACGTGGCCCATCGAGACCCGCACGCTGCGCCGATACAGGGGGTCGGCGCACGTCGGGTCGAGCAGAACCGCATCGACACCGAAGGCCGCCGCGTTGCGGAACAGCGCGCCCAGATTCTCGAAGTCGTTCAGCGACTCGAGCACCGCGACCCGGCGCGCACCGGCGAGCAACTCCCGCAGCGGCGGTGCGGCGATGCGGTCGGCGGCCGCGAGCACTCCGCGCGTGACACGGAAGCCGACGACGTCCGACAGCGTCCACTTGTCCATGGCGTAGACCGGCACGTCGAGCGGGTCGAGCACGGGTCGCAACGCCTCGATGCGCGACGGCACGCCGGCGACCGCGCGCACCGGGTACGGCGACCGCGCAAGGCGTTGCACGACATTGACGCCCTCGGCGATCACCACACCGCGACGGTCCGGCCGCACGTCGGCGTCGGCGAGATCGCGGAAGTCGGCCAGCCGAGGGTCGTCACGCGCCGACCCGGCGCCGAGCTCGACCAAACGCATGCGAGCGACTACGCAGGCGGCGGTGGTGCGACGTGGTGGCGTCTCGCGGGAGTCGTCACTGCTGCGCCAGCTTGTCCAGGATCGGGACCACCTGCAGCAGCAGGGCGCGCTCGTCCGGCGTGAGGATCTCCAGCTGCCGCGACAACCACAGGTCGCGCGAGCGCTGCTCGGAATCCAGCAGGGCGTTGCCGGCGTCGGTGATCGCGATGATCGCCTGCCTGCGGTCCTGCGGCGACGCGTCACGCCGCACCAGCTCGCGCTCCTCGAGCGCCGCGAGCACCTTGGTCATCGACGGTGGCTGCACGCGCTCGCACGCGGCCAGTTCACCGGCACTCATCGGCCCGCGCTTGCGCAGCGTCGCCATGGCCGACAGCGACGTCAGGGTGATCGAGGTGTCCACGCGCTGGTTGCGCACGAGGCGGGTCAGCCGCAGCAACGACGGGCGCAGCAACGCCGCGAGCTCCGACGCACCCATGGCGGACGACACGATAGTTAGCCTAGCTAAACGACTGTCGGGGCTGCCATGGCCGGGCAGCGGACTCTAAGCTGCCTCACGTGCCCACGCTGGTGACACCGCCGCCGGTGCAGGTGAACGCGCGGCGCATCGTCGCGGTGGGCACCGGCCTGTGGTTCCTGGCCTTCGTGGTGCTGTTGCCGTTCTGGGGCTGGCTCGGCCGCCACGGTCACCGCGAATGGCTGTGGACCTGCCTGGCCGGGGCGTTGTGCGGTGTCCTGGGCTGGCTGCTCATGAACCGGCACCGCCGGCTCGGTCGCACCGGCTGAGCACCCTGCGCGGACCACCTCAGTCCTTGGCCACGATGTCGTCGCCGTCGTCGTAGACGACGTCGCCCGCGTCCCCGAGCGGCGTCTGCTCGACCTTCGCCTGCGAATGCGCGCCGCAGCCGTACTCGACACTGACCACCTGCCCGTCGGTGTCGGTGACCTCGTTGGCGCACACGCCGAAGCCTGCCTGCAGCGACCCGGCGAGCAGCACCAGGAAGCCACATGTGCCGCAGGGCGCCGGGGCGTGTCGCGCCATGGCGCTGCGCGGGCCGCGATCGCCGTCGTACCAGCGATCGGCGGCGTCCAGACGCCCGTCGCGCGACAGCACCCGCTCACGGCCGAGGCCGAGCTCGAAGGCGACCTGCTCGACGGCCGGGTCGTCGTTGTAGACGTAGCCGGGCACGAGGCGCGGGTCGTCCGGTCGCGGCGGCAGCAGATCACCCGGCGTCAGGTCCCCGGGCCGTACCCGCTCGTCCCAGGGCACCCACACCGGGGCGAGCAGCGCGCCGTCGCCGGGCAGCAGCACGACCTCGTCGACGGTCACGCCGTCCGCCGCGCTCTGGTTTTTGCCCTGGCCGTCGATCGTGCGGGCCACCGTGACGGCCCAGTGCCAGCCGACGTAACCGGGCAGCGTCGAGGCGAAGGCGTGCGTGGCCACCCGCACCGGCTCGTCGGCGACGGTCGTCTCGGCGCGCACGCCGAGGTGCTCGCCGACGGTGTCGCCGCCCTCGGCCACCGCCGCCTGCCGGGCCAGCTCCACGGCCCCGTCCAGCACGTCGTCGCGCACGGCGAGCACGCCGACGGTGCCGGGCGTGCCGGGTTCGGCGGCGGAGCCGGCGGCCGACCCGTCGGCGTCGACGACTGCGTCCTGTGGAGTGCTCACGCCGACGAGTGTCGCATTGCCGGGCCCGGCGGCGCATCGCTGCCGCCGCGAGCTGATCCGCCGCCCCTGTCGCAGCGAAACGCCGCGGGCGGGTCGTCGGGTGAGGCAGGATGGAGCGGTGGGCAGGCGTGACGACGGCCGAGAGGCGCGGGAGGCACGGACGACACGCTCGACCGGACGCTTCTCCCGGTCGGGCCACACCCGTCACCTGCCCCCGGTCGGCCACGACACCGGGGCCCCCACCACGGCGTTCCGGCCGTCCGGCGGACAGCAGCCGGCCGACGACGCCACCACGGCGTTCCGTGCGCCACCCTCGCCGCCCCTCGCCGACCAGCCGACGACGGCCCACCCGCGTGACCCGTTCGGTTCCCCGACGTACCACCACACGCCGGCGGCGCGCCGCGACGCCCCCAGCATGCCGCCACTCGGCGCGACGGCATCGACGGGGACCGGCGGCGCGGCAGGGGTGGGGCGCGCTGCCCTGAGCGGCACCAACCGGTTGGCCCGCGGCGTCACCCGCAAGGTGATCAATGCGAGCAAGGCCGACGGCGCCGACGAATCCGGGCTCACCGCGCTGGTGTGGAACCAGGTGCTCAGCTACGGCACCGACGCGATGATCACCGTCGCGCTGGCCGGCACGGTGTTCTTCGGCGCCTCCGCGCACGCGCAGCGCGGCAACGTGCTGCTCTACCTGCTGATCACCATGGCGCCGTTCGCGGTGGTGGCGCCGGTGATCGGTCCGGCACTCGACCGCCTGCAGCACGGGCGGCGCTGGACGATGGCCGGCACCGCCATCGGCCGCTGCATCCTGGCGCTGGTGATGGCCGGGCATCCCACCGAACTGCTGGTGCTCTACCCGTGCGCGCTGGGGTCGCTGGTGCTGTCCAAGGCCTACGGCGTGGTGCGTGCCGCCGCGGCGCCGCGGCTCGTGCCGAAGGGCATGACGCTCACCGCGGCCAATGCACGGCTGACGATGTTCGGTCTCGGCTCGACGCTGGTGCTGGGCGGCCTGGTGGGCGCGATCATCAAGATCACCGGCTCCTACACGGCGGGGCTGGTCGTCACCGCGCTCGGGTTCGCGGCGTGTGCGGTGTTCGCGGTGCGGCTGCCGAAGCAGGTCGACTCCGCGGTGGCGGCTCCGCGGCACCCGCAGGAGCCGGTACGCCCGCGCAAGCAGGACCGCGTGCCGACGATGCAGCGCATCCGTGGCTGGGCGCAGCGCGGCTTCGACCCGCACCTCGTCATCGCGCTGCAGGGCGAATCGGCGCTGCGGCTGCTGTCCGGGATGTTGACGATCTACCTGGCGTTCTACGTGGAGTCGACGCAGCACGGGCTCAAAGGCGTGCTGGAGCTCGGCATGGTCGTCGGCGCGGCCGGCGTCGGCAACTTCCTGGGCACCGCCATCGGCACCCGGCTGCACATGGGCAAACCGGAGAGCGTCATCGTGATCACGGTCTGCATCAGCGCCGGAGTGGTGCTGATCGTTGCCCTGTTCTTCAACGTCTTCCTCGCGGCACTGGGCATGCTGATCGGGTCCGTGACCAACGCGCTGTCCAAGATCGCTCTCGACGCGTTGATCCAGCGCGATGTCATCGAGACGCTGCGGTCCAGTGCCTTCGCGCGCTCCGAGACGTTCCTGCAGCTCGCCTGGGTGATCGGTGCGGCCCTCGGCGTCGTGCTGCCGAGCAACACCACCGGCGACGGCACCATCGGCTTCGTCGTGGCAGGCGTCATCGTCGGCGCCGTCGGCGTGGTGATCGCGCTGCGCAACCGCGCGATCACCACCCGCGCAGCCACGGACCAGCCGTGGGACCCGGTCCGCCAGTGACGGACACCGAACTGCGGTTGTTGATCCTCACCTCGGTCCGGCAGGAAGGCGACGCGATCCGCGCCGCCCTGCCCGACCGGCGCGGCGCTGCAACGCGCGTGGTGGTCGGCGGCGTCGGGCCGGCGTGCGCGGCGGCCGCGGCATCGGCCGAGCTCGCGCGCCACCCTGCAGACATCGTGTTGTGCGCCGGCATCGGCGGCGGCTTCGGACCGCTGCAGCGCGGCGACATCGCCGTCGCCTCGTCGATCGTGTTCGCCGACCTCGGCGCGGACTCGCCCGACGGGTTCCTGCCGGTGTCCGCGCTCGGGTTCGGCAGCGAGCGCTTCGACGTCGAGGCCAAGCTCGCCGTCGAGCTCGCCGACCTGACGGGCGGCCATCTCGGTGAGGTGCTGACCGTCGCCACCGTCACCGGCACCGCCGCGCGCGCCGATCAGCTGCACGAGCGGTTCCCGCAGGCCGTGGCCGAGGGCATGGAGGGCGCGGGCGTCGCCGCCGCGGCGCGGCTGCACGGCGTCGCGTTCGCCGAGGTGCGCGCGATCAGCAACACCGTCGGCCCGCGCGAGCGCGAATCGTGGCAGATCCCGCGCGCGCTCGAGGCCCTCGGCGATGCCGTCGGCGCGATCGTGGAGGCAGGGACATGAAGATCGCCTATTCGCCCTGCCCGAACGACACGTTCGTCTTCCATGCGTGGTCGCACGGGCTGCTCGGCCGACGCGCCGCCGCTCGACGTCACGTTCGCCGACATCGACGTCACCAACTCCGCTGCCGAACGCGGCGAGTTCGACGTCGTCAAGGTGTCCTACGCGGCGCTGCCGTGGCTGCTGGACACCCACACGTTGCTGCCCAGCGGCGGTGCGCTGGGGCGCGGCTGCGGACCGCTGGTGCTCACCCGCGAACCGCTGCCGTCACTGGACGGGCGGACCGTCGCCGTGCCGAGCGAGCGCTCGACGGCGTACCTGCTGTTCCGCCTGTGGGCGACGGGCCAGCGTCCGGCGCGCATCGACGTCGTGCCGTTCACCTCGATCATGCCCGCGGTGCGCGACGGCGCCTACGACGCCGGGCTGGTCATCCACGAGGCGCGCTTCACCTACCCGGCGTTCGGTCTGCAGGCGCTGGTGGACCTCGGCGAATGGTGGGAGTCCGACACCGGCCTGCCGATCCCGCTCGGCGCGATCATCGCCCGTCGTGGCCTGGACCACGACGCGCTGGCCGACGCGGCGCGGCGCTCGGTCGAGTACGCCTGGGCGCACCCGGAAGCGTCGGCCGACTACGTCGCAGCGCACGCCGACGAGATGGCCCCGGACGTGCAGCAGCGGCACATCGCGCTCTACGTCAACGAGTTCACCCGCGCCCTCGGCGACGAGGGTTACGCCGCGGTCGAAGCCCTCCTGGGACGCGCCCACGCCGAAGGCCTGACGCCGGCGCAACCCGCGGCTGCGGTGACCGGACGCGATCAGGCGTCGAGGTTGTCGGCGAAGGCGCGCAGCAGGCGGGCGATCTTGCGTGACTCGTCGCGGTCCGGGTAGTGGCCGCGGCGCAGTGAGTTGGACGTGCGGTCGAGCACCTTGATCAGGTCCTCGATCTGCGGGGCCATCTCCTCGGCGGGCTTGCGGGCGTTGCGCACCACCGAGGGCACCGGGTCGAGCAGGCGTACCTGCATCGCCTGGTTGCCCTTGCGGCCCGGACACGATGCCGTATTCGACGCGCGTGCCCGGCCGGACCTCGGTCATGCCCTCGGGCAGCTGGTCGCGGTGGACGTAGACGTCATCGCCCTCGTCGTTGGACAGGAAGCCGAAGTTCTTTTCGGCATTGAAGAACTTGACCTTGCCCGTGGGCACCGCGGACTCCTCGAAACGGCTCTGGCAGCAATCGAGGCACCGCGGTGCGGCGCCTCGACTGACTAGGTTACCGACCGTGTCGGCCGGATTCACGTCGGCGGCCGATCGGATCCGCGCGGGACAGCACCGCCACGGCGCAGCGGATACACTTGACTGTCCATCCCGAGCCGAGAAGGGCTGCACATGGCCGGTACCTCGCCCCGTCTTCCCGAGCAGTTCCGCAACGGCGCACGCGACGACGACCACCTCGTCGACTTCACCGTGTCCGAGCTCGTGTCCGACGCCGCCGGTTCGCACTCGCCGTTCGGCGACCTCGAATTCCCGGTGCCGGCGGACGCGTTGATGTACCAGCACCCGCGGCCGGAGGACCGGCCGCGCCTGCCCGAAGGACGCTGATCGCGCTGGTGCCGTGTCGGCGTCGGTAGGGCCGGCTGCGGGCGACGCCGGACCGGCTCGCGCGACGTCGCTGACGCAGTGGCTGCGCGCGCCGCACCGACGAGCAGCTGGCGCGGCTGCTGCTGCATCGGCCCGACCTCGCACTGCCCGCGCCGCCTGATCTCGGTGCGCTGGCGGCGCGGCTGGGGGTGCGGACCTCGACGCAGCGCGCCGTCGACACACTGGACGCGCCGTCGCTGCACGCGCTCGAGTCGCTGGTGCTGGCCGCCGGGGGCGACGACTCCGTCGACGATCCGCCGCCCTGACGAGCTCGAGACGCTGTTCGACCTCGCGCTCGTCTGGGGCGACGCCGACCTGGTGCACCTGACGCCGAGCGTGCGCGACGCCGTCGGCCCCTACCCCGGCGGTCTCGGCCGGCCGGCGCGCAGCTGCTCGCCCGAGCACCTGCCGCCGACCGGCAGCGGCTGACCGACCCGGCGTCGCTGGCCGCCCTGCTGGCCGAGTGCTCCCCTGCCGAACGCGACGTGCTCGACCGCTGGCCGCCGGGCCGCCCGTCGGCAGCTTCCGTACCCCGCCTCCGACCGGACCGCTGGCCGGGCTGCTGCAACAAGGATTGCTCGTCGCCATCGACGCCCAGCGCGTCGAGCTGCCCCGCGAGGTCGCGCTGGCCCTGCGCGCCGAGCAAGGACCGGCCGTCCGGACCGGGCCGCCGCAGACCCGGCTGGTGGAACGCGCGCCGCACGAACTGGACCAGCTCGCCGGCACCGCGGTGCGCGAGACGCTGCGGCTGGTCGACGCCCTGGCCGACACGTGGTCCGCGCAACCGCCGTCTGTGCTGCGCTCCGGCGGGCTCGGAGTACGCGAGCTGCGCCGCGTCGCGCGCGACCTCGGACGTCGACGAGCCGCGCGCGGCGCTGCTCGTCGAGGTCGCCTACGCCGCGGCGCTGGTCGAACTCGACCAACACCGTCGAACCGGTCTTCCTGCCCAGCGAGGAGTACGACGTCTGGCGCGAGCGCGACGACGCCGCGCCGGTGGATCGCCCTGGCCGACTGCTTGGCTGGCGATGACACGGCAGCCCAGCCTGGTCAACGAGCGCGGCGAGCGCGACCGAGTGATCACCGCGCTCGGCCCCGACGTCGAGCGCGGCACGCTGCCGGCGCTGCGCCGCCAGGTGCTGGGCGTGCTGGCCGACCTGCCGCCGGGCGCCGCGCCGGCCGAGGCGCGGCGAGGTCCACGCGCTGCTGGCCTGGCAGCAGCCGCGCAAGGCTGCCGCGCAGCGCCGGATCACCGACGCGGTGCTGGACGAGGCGGACCTGCTCGGCGTCACCGCCGGCGGGCGGCCTGACCGGTTACACCCGCACGCTGCTGGACGGCTCGAGCGCCGCGGCCGAACACGCGCTGGCGCGGGCACTGCCCGAAGCCGTCGACCACTTCCTGGTGCAGCCGGACCTCACCGTCGTGGTCCCCGGCCCGCCCGAACGGCACCTCGGCGAGGAGCTGGCCACGCTGGCCGACCTGGAGTCCTCCGGCGGCGCCAGCGTCTACCGGATCACCGAGCGGTCGGTGCGCCGCGCGCTCGACGCCGGGCGCAGCGGCGACGAGCTGGTCGCGTTCGTCACCGACGCACTCGCGTACCCCCGTGCCGCAGGCACTGCGCTACCTGATCGACGACGCCGCGCGGCGCCACGGCGTCCTGCGCGCGGGGGTGGCCAGCACGTACCTGCGCTGCGACGACGCCAACCTGCTCGCCCGCGTGCTGGCCGATCGCAACGCGCGAGCACTCGACCTGCACCTGATCGCGCCAACCGTGCTGATCAGCACCGAGCCGGTGCACCACGTGCTCGAGGTGTTGCGCGAGGCCGGTTTCGCGCCCGCAGCGGAGTCCCCGGACGGCGCCGTGCTGACGCTCGAGCGTGCGACGCCGCGAGCGCCCACCCGCCTGCCGGCCCGCACAGTGCGCAGCGCCGGCGCCAACCCGGCGGGGGCGCTCGCCGAGGTCGTGCGGCGGATCCGCGCCGGCGACGCCGTGCGCGAGCGCGACCGGCAGGTGCACGCGGTGGCCGCACAGGTGCCCGGCGTGACCTCGGCGGCCACCATGGAGATGCTGCGCACCGCGGTTCGCGAGGAACGCCTGGTGTGGCTCGGCGTCGCGCAGCCCGACGGCCCCGCCACCGCGCACGAGCTGCACCCGATCTCGCTGGCCGCGGGCTACGTGCGCGGCTACGAACGCGGCCGTCCCGGCCTTGCCTCGTTCCCTGTCCACCGCATCACCTCGGTGACCTTCGCCGACGACACCGACGACACCGGCCAGGCAGGGGCCGACGGGTGACGCTGTTGAGCGACGTCCGCTTCCGGGACAACGCCACCCCGCTCTGGTGGCGCATCCCGGTCTGGATCGCGCTGACCGTCCTGTCCGTCGACCAGACGCACGGCACCACCGCACGGATCGTCGGCGGCGTGCTGATGGTGGCTGCCGTCGTGGCGTTGCACCTCACGCAGCACGGCCGCCCCTCGCTGCGGTGGGTGTGGGTGGTGTCGTCGAGCGCGCTCGCACTCGGCGCCTGCTTCGCGATGCCGCACGGCGTGGCCGAGGTGATCGTCGGGGTCGTGGCCGCCCGGGCGCCGGACGCGATGGAGGGCATGGCGCTGCGCGTCTTCACCGTCGTCGACACGATCGCTCTGGGCGCGACGACCGGTTTCGTCCTGCGTGGCCCTCACGAGTCGTACAGCCTGCCCGCAGTGCTGATCGGCGCCACCGTGCCGTTCCTGGTACAGCGCTCGATCGAGCACCGCGACCTGGTCCGCGAACGCGACCGCGCGCAGGCCTTACTTGCCGAGGCCCAGCGCGGTCGCGAGGCCGAGACGCAGGCCGCGGCACTGCAGGAGCGCGGTCGCATCGCGCGCGAGATGCACGACGTGCTCGCGCACAGCCTCGCCGGGCTGTCGGTACAGCTGCAGGCGGTGCGTGCCGTCGCAGCGCGGGAGAACTCGGGCCCGGCGGTACTCGAGCCGCTGGACAAGGCCGCGGCGCTCGCCCGCGACGGGCTGACCGAGGCACGCGCCGCCGTCGGTGCGCTGCGCGATCCGGTCGGCCTGGGCGTCGACGACGTCCCGGCGTTGGTCGAGCGGCATCCGGGTGTCGCGACGCTGGCCGTGCACGGCGCGCCGGGCGACGTGGACCCGGCGGCGGGGCACGCCGTCTATCGCGCGGTGCAGGAGTCGCTGACCAACGCCGCGCGCTACGCGCCCGGCTCGCCCGTCGTGGTCGAGCTCGACTGGACGGCCACCTGCCTGCGCGTGCGCATCGTCGACTCCGGGCCCGCGCCCGGCCGCTCGGCCGTCGGGGGCCAGGGCACCGGCCTGGGCCTGGCCGGGATGGCCGAACGGATCGGCGAGGTCGGCGGGTCGCTGCAGGCCGGCCCGCGCGAGGGCGGCGGCTGGGCGATCACCGTCGAGATGCCGACCAGCGACGCTACGGTCACCGCATGATCCGCGTGGTACTCGCCGACGACCAGGCGGTCGTGCGCGACGGCCTGCAGTTGCTGCTGTCGGCCAGCGGCGAGGTGGATGTCGTGGCAGCCGCCGGCGACGGTGCGCAGGCCGTCGAGCAGGTGCTCGCGCACCGGCCGGACGTCGCGCTCCTCGACCTGCGGATGCCCGAGCTGGACGGCGCGCAGGTCACCGCCGCACTGGCCGAGAAGGCGCCGGACGTGCGGGTGCTGATCCTCACCACCTTCGACGACGACGACGCCGTCATGCCCGCGTTGCGCGCCGGCGCCGCGGGGTACCTGACCAAGGACACGTCCGGTGAGGACCTGGTGGCCGCGATCCGCGACGTCGCCGCCGGGCGCACCGTGCTGGACGCGCACGTGCAGCGACGCCTGGTGGAGCTGATGCGCGACGCGCAGCCTGTGCCGGCCGGTGGGCCCACGGCGGCCGCCGCGCCGGCAGTCGGCCGGGCGCCGGCCGAGGCGGCACCGATGGCAGACATCGGGCTGACCCGGCGCGAGGTCGACGTCGTGCGGCTCGTCGCGCAGGGCCGGACGAACCAGCAGATCGCGCGCGAGCTCGTCCTCAGCCTCGCGACGGTGAAGACGCACCTGAACCACGTGCTGTCCAAGCTCGACGTCGACGACCGGTCGGGTCTCGTCGCGTGGGCCTGGCGCAACGGGTTGGCCACCTGAGCGAACCCCGACCCAGCGCGCCGTCGCCGGAAGGGTTCGGCTGTCGGTGGTGTTTGAGACAATGCCTAGTTCCGCCACCGTACGAGGAGAATCGTTGACCGACGGACCGTTGATCGTGCAGTCGGACAAGACGCTGCTGCTCGAGGTCGATCACCCGCAGGCCGCCGAGGCGCGGGCGTCCATCGCGCCGTTCGCCGAGCTCGAGCGCAGCCCGGAGCACGTGCACACCTACCGGCTGACGCCGCTGGGGCTGTGGAACGCGCGTGCCGCCGGGCACGACGCCGAGCAGGTGGTCGACGCGCTGGTGCGGTTCTCCCGCTACCCGGTGCCGCACGCGCTGCTCGTCGACGTCGCGGACACCATGGACCGTTACGGCCGTCTGCAGCTGGTCAAGCACCCGACGCACGGCTTGGTGCTCGTCAGCATCGACCGCGCGGTGCTCGAGGAAGTGCTGCGGCAGAAGAAGATCGCCCCGATGCTCGGCGAGCGCATCGACGCCGACACCGTCGCCGTCCACCAGTCCGAGCGCGGGCGGCTCAAACAGGCGCTGCTGAAGGTCGGCTGGCCGGCGGAGGACCTCGCCGGCTACGTCGACGGCGAGGCGCACCCCATCGCGCTGGACGAGAGCGAATGGACGCTGCGCGACTACCAGCAGCAGGCCGCGGACATGTTCTGGGCCGGCGGTTCGGGCGTCGTGGTGCTGCCGTGCGGCGCGGGCAAGACGCTGGTCGGCGCCGCGGCCATGGCCAAGGCGCAGGCCACCACGCTGATCCTCGTCACGAACACCGTCGCCGGGCGGCAGTGGAAGCGCGAGCTGATCGCGCGCACGTCGCTCACCGAGGAGGAGATCGGCGAGTACAGCGGCGAGCGCAAGGAGATCCGGCCGGTCACCATCGCCACCTACCAGGTGATGACGACGCGCCGGAAGGGCGAGTACCGCCATCTCGAGCTGTTCGACTCCCGCGACTGGGGATTGATCATTTATGACGAGGTGCACCTGCTGCCCGCCCCGATCTTCCGGTTGACGGCGGACCTGCAGTCGCGCCGGCGGCTCGGGCTGACCGCGACGCTGATCCGCGAGGACGGCCGCGAGGCCGACGTCTTCTCCTTGATCGGGCCGAAGCGTTACGACGCGCCGTGGAAGGACATCGAGAACCAGGGTTACATCGCGCCGGCCGACTGCACCGAGGTGCGCGTGACGCTCACCGACGCCGAGCGGATGTCGTACGCCACGGCCGAGCCGGAGGACCGCTACAAGCTGGCGGCGACGGCACGCACGAAGCTGCCGGTGATCCGCACGATCGTCGAGCAGCACCCGAATGATCAAGTGCTGGTGATCGGCGCGTACCTGGATCAGCTGGACGACGTGTCCGCCGAACTCGACGGCGCGCCGATCATCCAGGGTTCGACGACGACGAAGGAACGCGAGCGGCTGTTCGACGAGTTCCGCCGCGGCGAATCCCGCGTGCTGGTGGTGTCGAAGGTCGCCAACTTCTCGATCGATCTGCCCGAGGCCGCGGTCGCCGTGCAGATCTCCGGCACGTTCGGCTCACGGCAGGAAGAGGCCCAGCGTCTCGGGCGGGTGCTGCGGCCGAAGTCCGACGGGCGCCAGGCGCACTTCTACACCGTGGTCTCGCGCGACACGCTGGACGCCGAGTACGCGGCGCACCGGCAGCGGTTCCTGGCCGAGCAGGGGTACGCGTACACGATCGTCGACGCCGACGATCTGCTGCGGCCGCTCTGAGGGCCCGGCCCTGCCGGCGCGACCTCCTCGTCGCGTCAGTTCGGCACCAGCACGCTGCGCGCCTGCTTGACCACGAGAGTGGCGGCCGCTGTCGGGCCGGCGACGGTGCCCGGGATCTGCTGCGCGGCGCCACCGTTGACGGTGAACGAGGCAGCCCACTGCGCCGTGGCGGTCAGGCGGACGTTGCCGGTCCGGTCGTAGATGTGGCCGAAATAGCCGGCGCAGGTACGTGTCCGGCACGGGTCGTGCTGAGCGTCGTAGGCCTTGCCCGGCCAGGACGTCGTCTCGCCGTGCCCGTCGCCGAACGACCAGTCGACGCTGGCGAGCCGCAGCGAGATGTCGACGTGCTGGCCGAGGATCTGCACAGCGGCGAGCGTGCGGCGTGCCGGTGCCGCCACCCACATGATCGTCTGGATGTTGACGAGGGTGGCGGTCTTGGGCGCGAGCCCGATCGCGGCGCTGGGCACCAGTCGGACCACCTGGGCGCGCACGTCGGCCGCGGTGACCACCGGCTTCGCCGGCGCCAGCGGCGCCACGCACTGCCCACCGTTGAAGCGTCCACGCGCCGTCCGCGCCCTTCTGTACGCGGATCGCTGCGGCGGTGCTTGCCGTTGGTCGCCGACTGCTCGCACTGCTGCGTGTTCATCGCGCACCCGCTGGCGTCGAGCGCGAGCCTCCGGGTCGTGCAAGGCGGACAACGCCGACTGAGGTGCCCGCGCCACAATCGCACCAACGTCGTCGCCCCCACCGGGATCTGACGCTGCGCCGTGACTTCGCTGTGCTGCCCGGAGTCGGCGTCACGGCGCTCTGCTCGTGACGACGACCACCCGGGCCATTGCTGCCCAGTGATGCTCCCACTGCGGCCGATCGGGTCGGGCTCTGCCGAGGCTTGCGCTCGCCGAGCTCCCCAGACGTGAACAGCGCGACAAGCAAGCGACCAGAATGCGCACTGCAACGGCAGCGGCTTCATTTTCGCACCACCTTCTTGAAAGTCGACGACAGTGAACCAGCATCTGGACGTCCATGTCAACCAGACGCGGAACGTCACCGCACTGCGTGTCGCGGACGACGACCGTGCTCCCGTCGGCGTCGACCGTCTTCAATGCAGCGGCCGATGATCGCGACGTCCACGGCAAATCAGGCTCGCTGCCGTCGATCGTTCGTTAGCGATGCCGTGCTGACTCAGGCCGAGAGCGCCCCGCCAATGAAGTGGTCGCCGGCGTGCGTGCAGTCTGATCGATAGTTCTTCATGAAGCGCGTGCAGTCGGTGCATACGGGCGACGTAAGCGGTCCTCGCCAGAGCTGAGCTCGTCGTGGCGTAGCCCCAGTCGAAGGACTCGATCCAGTACCGGCGCGAAAGCGATCGGCTCCTGCTCGCGTAGTTCGTCTTGCCGACGGCGGGGAGGGTGGGCGGCTTCTCGCCGGGGCGCACGTTGGGGCCGGTGGTGGGCACCGACGGCGACGGCGAGTCGGGGACCGACGCGCTGGTCGGCGCCGACGAAGCCGACGTGGACGACGACGGCAGAGTCGACGACGCGTGCTGCGTTCCTGACCCGCTGGTGCACGCCGCCAGCGACACCGCCGCCGCGACAAAGCCCGCGAAAGATGCGGACTGTCGCAACATCATCATCGAATACTGCCACGGAAAGCGATCTTGTGCCCGGCTGTCCACAGGGCGTCCGGCGCGGTCCGCGCAGCCGTGCACCGCAGGCAGCGCAACACGCCGCAAGGGGCCTGCAGGCGGTGCACAGGCGCATCGTCAGCGGTCGCCGGGAGAGTAGCGCCCACCAGTCCCCACCATGCGCCTCACGATCAACAGTGCTTTCATGGATCGCATGAACTCACGTCGACTTTGCGCGCTGGCCGCCCTGCCGCTCGCCGCAGCCTTGGCCGCATGCACGTCCTCCAGCACGACAGCCGGCCATGCCTCGGCGTCCGGCCCGACGACAGCGCAGACCAGCAAGTCAGGCTCGAGCGCGGCCGCGCAAGCCCGCCTCGAACGGTGCCACCCAGCTGGCGTCGGTGCTCGAGGCCGGCGTGGCCAACATCCACTCCGCGCACCTGACGCTCGACATCGGGGTGGACACCGCCAAGATCACCGGCGCCGGCGACGAACAGGTCGTCGGCGGCAAGGTGAAGGCATTGCAGATCACCGAGAACCTGCCGGGCAGCCAGCAGATCCGCATCGTCTACGTCGACGGCAAGACGTACGCGAAGCTGCCCGCGTCGCTCGCGAAGTCCAGCAAGCCCTACATCCTGGTGTCGCCGACCAGTAGCAACGCGACGATCCGCACGCTCGCGCAGTCGATCAACTCGTCGCTGCAGTCCGCCTCGGTGCAGAGCGCCACCGTCTTCGCCAAGGCCGCCTCGTCGGTGAAGCGGATCGGCAGCGCCACCGTCGGGGGTGTGCAGACCACGCACTACGCGGTGACGGTCGACCCGCAGAAGTTGCCGGCCGACCTGCCCGGGAAATCCACGCTGACGGCGGCGGGCATCACCGCGATCCCGGTCGAGCTCTACGTCGACAGCTCGGGCCGGCCGGTGCAGGATCACCGAGAACCTGACCGTCGCCGGCAAGAAGACGACGACCAGCGCCACAGTCAGCAGGTACAACCAGCCGGTGACGATCTCGGCGCCGCCGGCCAGCCAGGTGTCCACCGGCTGATCGGCGCCACGGCGTGCCCGCGTCGGTGAGAATGGACGCGTGCACGCCGCTCTCGACATCCTCGGTCTGGTCGTCGTGGTCGGGGTGGTCGCCGGCCTGACCCGCCGGATCGGTTGGTCCGAGCCGCTCGCCCTCGTCGCGGTGGGCATCGGGTTGTCGTTCGTGCCGAAGTTCCTCGACATCACGCTGACGCCCGACATCGTGCTCATCGGGTTGCTGCCGCCGTTGCTCTACGCCGCCGCCATCCGCACCTCGCTGGTCGACTTCAAGGCCAATCGTCGCGCCATCGGGCTGCTGTCGGTCGGCTTGGTGGCGTTCTCGGTGTTCGCGGTGGGGCTGGTCGCGTGGTGGGTGGTGCCGTCGATCTCGCTGGCCGCGGGGCTGCGCTCTGGGCGCGGTCATCGCACCACCCGACGCCGTCGCCGCGACGACGATCGCGCGGCGGGTGAACATGCCGCGACGCATCGTGTCGATCCTCGAGGGCGAGAGTCTGGTCAACGACGCGACGGCGCTGGTGGCGTTGAACACCAGCATCGCCGCGATCACCGCGACCATCAGCCCCTGGCACGTCGGCTGGGACTTCGTCCGCGAAGCCGGCGGCGGCGTGCTGATCGGGCTCGTCGCGGCGTTCGTGCTCGCGCAGATCCGCAAGCTGATCACCGACGCGGTGCTGGACACCACGCTGTCGTTCGCGGCGCCGTACGTCGCCTTCCTGCCGGCACAGGAGATCAAGTCCTCCGGCGTGTTGGCGGTGGTCGTGTGCGGTCTGCTCCTCGGCCACCGGGCGCCGGTGCTGCAGACCGCGAGCTCGCGCATCGCCGAGAACATCAACTGGCGCACGGTGCAGTTCCTGCTCGAGAACGTCGTCTTCCTGCTGATCGGGCTGCAGATCCGCGACATCCTCGACCGCCGTCCGGCGCACCGACCTGCCATGGACCCAATGGTCGACGACGTGCGTCGCCGTGCTCGTGGCGACGATCCTCGCGCGCGTCGTGTGGATGTTCGCCGTCAACGGCGTGCTGCACGCGCTGCGGGTGGAGAGCACCTGGAACTGGCGGGTCAGCGCCATCGTGTCCTGGGCCGGCATGCGCGGCGTCGTCACGCTCGCCGCGGTGTTCCTGCTGCCGACCGACACCCCGCAGCGCGCCCTGCTGACCCTCGCCGCGTTCACCGTCGTGGCCGGCACGTTGCTGATCCAGGGGCTGACGCTGCCCTGGGTCGTCCGCCGGGTCGAATCTGCCCGCACCCGACGCGGCCGAGGACGCGCTGCAGAGCGCGGGCCTCGTCACGAACGCCGCTCGTGCGGGCCTGGCGGTCCTGGACGAGGTCGCAGCGACGACGACCCGCCCGAGGTGCTCGAGGACCTGCGCGCACGCGCCACCGAACGCAGCAACCGCATCTGGGAGCAGCTGGGCCGCTCGCAGGACGAGCTCGAACCGCCCGCCGCCACCTACCGCCGACTGCGGCTGCATGATGCTCTCCGCCGAGCGCGGGTCGGTGCTCGAGGCGCGGGACAGCGGCACCTACGACGACGTCGTGCTGCGCAATGCGCTGCAGGCGATCGACCTCGAGGAGTCGCTGCTCGATCGCATCGACGACGCCGCGAGCAAGGTGGACGATGAGCTCGATGACGTCCGAACGCCGCAGCGGCGACTGCGCGCACCTGCGCGACGCGCCGCGCGTCGTGCGGGCGCGCACCCCGGACGGGTGCGAGGAATGCCTGCGTGACGGCACGCGCTGGGTGCACCTGCGGCTGTGCCTGACGTGCGGGCACGTCGGCTGTTGCGACTCGTCACCGATGCGGCACGCGACGCGCGCACTACCGCGAGACCGAGCACCCGGTGATGCGCTCGATCGAGCCGGGCGAGGCCTGGCGTTGGTGCTTCGCCGACGAGCTGCTCGGCTGAGGCGGCAGCAGATGAGCGAGCCGCCGCGCCCGGCGCCGGACACCAAGGACTGGACGTGGACGATCCACGAGCCGTGCCCGCAGTGCGGTTTCGACGCCGGCGTGCTCGACCACGACGAGATCGCCGACCTCACCGTCGACTATGCGGCGGTCCTGGCCGACGTCGCGCGCGGCCCGCGTGGCGCCGAGCGTCCGGCGCCCGACGTCTGGTCGCCGACGGAGTACGCCTGCCACGTGCGCGACGTCTGCGCGCTGTTCGTCGGCCGGCTCACCCGCATGCTCGCCGAGGACGACCCGGTGTTCGAGAACTGGGACCAGGACGCCACCGCCGTCGCCGCGGAGTACTG
Source organism: uncultured Actinomycetota bacterium (assembly GCA_963711775.1). GTDB lineage: Bacteria > Actinomycetota > Actinomycetes > Mycobacteriales > Jatrophihabitantaceae > Jatrophihabitans. Next base: position 78,161 of record CAVQFH010000005.1, read on the forward strand.
GAACCAGCGGCCAGGGCTGGTGGTCGGCCAGCTGACCGCGGCCGCAGACGTCATCGCGTCGCAGTTCGCGGCGCGTCCGCGACGACCAGTGGGACCGGCCAGGACGCCGCTCGAACGGCTCGGTGTTCACCGTCGACACGTTCGCGCGCTACTTCCTGCACGACCTCGCGCACCACGTGTGGGACGTCCAGCGCTGACCGTCCGCATGATCACGGTCGCCGGCCGAACCGCCGGGTCCGGCCGCAACTTGTTATCGGTGGACGGTGTTCGGCTGCCGCCTTGCGATAACAAGTCGGGGGTGGAGGGCGAAAAGACGGCCGGACATGACGAAGGGGCGGCCCCTTGCGGGACCGCCCCTTCGTGCAGGTACTGCGGATGAACGCCTGATCGCGAGATCAGAAGTCCATGTCACCGCCCATGCCGGGGCCGCCGGCCGGAGCCGCCGACTTCTCCGGCTTGTCGGCCACGACGGCCTCGGTGGTGAGGAACAGCGCCGCGATCGACGCCGCGTTCTGCAGCGCAGAGCGCGTCACCTTGGTGGGCTCGACGACGCCTTCCTTGAACATGTCGACGTACTCACCCGTCGACGCGTTCAGGCCGTGACCCGGCTTGAGGTTGAGCACCTTCTCCGAGACGACGCCGCCTTCGAGGCCGGCGTTGATGGCGATCTGCTTCAGCGGAGCGAGCAGCGCGACCTTGACGATGTTCGCGCCGGTGGCCTCGTCACCCTTGAGGTCCAGCTTCTCGAACGCGGTCTGCGTGGCGTTGGCCAGCGCGACACCGCCGCCCGGGAGCAGGCCCTCTTCGACGGCCGCCTTGGCGTTGCGCACGGCGTCCTCGATGCGGTGCTTGCGCTCCTTGAGCTCGACCTCGGTGGCAGCACCGACCTTGATGACCGCAACACCGCCGGCGAGCTTCGCCAGGCGCTCCTGCAGCTTCTCGCGGTCGTAGTCGCTGTCCGAGTTCTCGATCTCGGCGCGGATCTGGTTGACGCGACCCTGGATCTGGTCGGCGTCGCCCGCACCCTCGACGATCGTCGTCTCGTCCTTGGTGGTGGTGAACTTGCGGGCGCGACCGAGGTCGTCCAGCGTGGCGTTCTCCAGCTTCAGGCCGACGGTCTCGGTGATGACCTGGCCACCGGTCAGGATCGCGATGTCCTGCAGCATGGCCTTGCGGCGGTCACCGAAGCCCGGGGCCTTGACGGCGACGGACTTGAACGTGCCGCGGATCTTGTTGACGACGAGCGTGGCCAGGGCCTCGCCCTCGACGTCTTCCGCGATGATCGCCAGCGGCTTGCCGGTCTGCATGACCTTCTCCAGCAGCGGCAGCATGTCCTTGACGTTCGAGATCTTGCCCTCGTGGATGAGCACGTAGGGGTCCTCGAGGTCGGTCTCCATGCGCTCGGAGTCCGTCACGAAGTACGCCGACAGGTGGCCCTTGTCGAAGCGCATGCCTTCGGTGAGCTCGAGCTCGAGGCCGAAGGTGTTGCTCTCCTCGACGGTGATGACGCCTTCCTTGCCGACCTTGTCCATCGCCTCGGCGATGATCTCGCCGACCGTGGTGTCAGCCGCGGAGATGGACGCGGTGGCCGCGATCTGCTCCTTGGTCTCGACGTCCTTGGCCTGGTTGCCCAGCGCCTCGGACACCGACGCGACAGCGGCCTCGATGCCACGCTTGAGCGCCATCGGGTTCGCACCCGCGGCGACGTTGCGCAGGCCCTCGCGCACGAGCGCCTGGGCGAGCACGGTAGCGGTGGTGGTGCCGTCGCCCGCGACGTCGTCGGTCTTCTTGGCGACCTCCTTGACGAGCTCCGCACCGATCTTCTCGTACGGGTCCTCGAGCTCGATTTCCTTCGCGATCGAGACGCCGTCGTTGGTGATCGTGGGGGCGCCCCACTTCTTCTCCAGCACGACGTTGCGGCCCTTGGGGCCGAGCGTCACCTTGACGGCGTCGGCGAGCTGGTTCATGCCGCGCTCAAGGCCGCGACGGGCCTCTTCGTCGAACGCGATCAACTTGGCCATTCGGTGGTCCTCACTCTTCGATTGATGCTGTGGGCCGGCTCGGATGCCCGCGACGGACGGCAGCCGTCCTGCCCGACCGTGTGGTCCGGTGGCGGCGGCCTCATCCCGAGCCGACTGGCACTCAGCCTAACCGAGTGCCAATTCAGGTCTAGCACTCGCCCCCCGCGAGTGCAAGAACGGTAGGGCCTGCGGCTGGTGCCTGCCCGGCGCCGATCACTTATTTCTCGCCGATACCCGACCAGGGTCGGCGTCGACCGGCTGACCAAGCGGCATTGACAACCAGGGGTTGACACCGACAACCATAGGTTGTCATACTCAGGCCATGACTTCCCACGACGAGCACGCCGAGACGTTTCAGCGCATCAAGGAGGTACGCGCTCAGGCCATCGAACACACACGGCTCGCGCGCCAACTCGCGGCCGAACGCCGCGATCTCATGCAAGAGCTGATCGACGCCGGCCTGTCTCAGGCCGACATCGCTCGCGAACTCGGAGTCTCACGGCAGGCCATCCAGAAGATGATGGCGCTCGGTTAGCACCGTGGTCAGCTCAGCCGCGCGTGCTGCTCCGGGCCCACGATTCGCCGTGCGCGACGTCGGCGGCACCTGCCGAGCCACACAGCCCCCCGCAGAGCCACGGTTGGCCCGCGCCGCGATCCGTAGCGGCAGCGAGCCCTAGAGCAGGCCGGCCCCGCGCATGCCGGCCAGCGTCGGCGCGATGACCGCCGTCGGACGGGCACCGGTCACCGCGTCGACGGTCTTCAGCCCGTCGCCGGTGTTGTAGACGACGGTCTCCACCGACGTGTCGATGCGGCCCTGCTCCACCAGCTTGCGCAGCACCGCCACCGTGACACCGCCCGCAGTCTCGGCGAACACGCCGGTGGTGCGCGCCAGCAGCCGGATGCCGTCGCGGATCTCGTCGTCGCCGACCGCCGCCATCGCGCCGCCGGTGCTGCGCACGGCATCGAGCGCGTACGGGCCGTCGGCCGGGTTGCCGATGTTGAGCGACTTCGCGATACCCGTCGGCTTGACCGGCTGCACGTTGTCGTGGCCGTCGGCGAACGCGGTGGCGATCGGCGAGCACCCCGCCGACTGCGCGCCGAACACCGTCCACGGCGTGGACTCGACCAGGCCGGCGCCGACGAGTTCCTTGAACGCCTTGTGGATCTTCGTCAACATCGAGCCGGACGCCATCGGCGCGACGTATTGCCCGGGCAGTCGCCAGCCGAGCTGCTCGGCGACCTCGAAGCCGAGCGTCTTCGAGCCCTCGGCGTAGTACGGGCGCACGTTGACGTTGACGAAGCCGGTGTTCTCGAACGCGTCCTCCTCGGACAGCATCGAGCACAACCGGTTGACGTCGTCGTAGGAACCCTCGATGCCGACGAGCGTGCCGCCGTACACCGCGGTCTGCACGATCTTCGCGGGCTCGAGATCGGCCGGCACGAACACGATCGACGGCATGCCGATGCGCGCGGCGTGCGCGGCGACGGAGTTGGCGAGGTTGCCCGTGGACGCGCAGGCGATGCGCTCGAACCCGAGTTCGCGCGCCGCGGTGATCGCGACGGACACGACGCGGTCCTTGAACGAATGCGTCGGGTTGGCGGAGTCGTCCTTGATCCACACCGGCGCGGTGAAGCCGAGTTCGTCGGCGAGCCGGTCGGCGCGGATCAACGGCGTCATACCGGTGCCGGAGTCGACGCGGGTCTGCAGATCCTGGCCGACGGGCAGCAGCCCGGCGTAGCGCCACAGTGAGTGGGGGCCGGCCTCGATGTCGGCGCGGGTGACGCGGGCGAGCGCGTCCGCGTCGTAACCGATCTCCAGCGGGCCGAAGCACTCGAAACAGGCGTGCTGGGCGCCGAGCGGGTATTGCGCGCCGCAATTACGGCACACGAGCCCGGAGGCGGGCGACGGAAGGGTGGGGCGGTCTGCGAGAGCAGTCATCAGCGAACGAGGCCTTTCTCCTCATCTTCCCCGTGCGCGAGATCCGCGCTACGGGCCGGAGTTGGCACCTGCGTGGTCGGCGGTTCGGCTGCGGCACACAGCTGTGCCGGATCAGCGCATCGCACGCGGTTGCCGGGGCTTCGTCGGGCCGTTCCCTCTGCCCCTCTGGATGAGCGGTGCTATTCGGTTGTGCCATCCATCATGGCACAGCGGCGTGCCGCGTCAGCTCGACGAGTACCCGGGCGTGAGCACGACCACGACGGGCCCGCTGGGCAGCTGCGGGAAGCGCGCCTCGACCCGCTGGATCGTGGGGAACTGGCGCCGCAGCGCCTCGGCCGCCTTCTTCGCCCCTGAGACGCTGGGGTCGTAGTAGGCGCAGGTCGAGATGATGTCGTTGGTCAGGTTGCCGGTACTACTGACCGTCCAGCCGCCGGCCTCGAAGCGTTGTGCCGCTTGCTTCGCCAAGCCCGACGTCTCGGTGTTGTTCAGCACGATCAACGGCACGCTCTTGACGCCGGTGGCCGCCGTTGCCGAACTCGACGAGGACGTCGTGGGGGACGGTGTCGTCGACGACGAGCTCTTGGCCGGGGGTGTCGACGCGTGCTGCCCCGTCGATGACGCGGCGGTGGTGCCCGCGACCGAACCCGCCGTCACGTGCGACTTCGGATTGCGCAGCGCCAACACGGCGATAACCAGGACCACGGCGCCCAGCAGCACGACAGTGATGCCGGCCAGCCGTTCACGCTGCCGGCGACGCGCCTGCTGCCGCGCCAGGCGACCGGTGTGGCCGCTGCCGCTCAGGTGTGCGTTCAGTTCTCAAACCTCGATGCCCAGTCGACGTGCCGACCGCTGACGCTGCCGGCTCGCCCGCAAGCGTCTCAAACGCTTGACCAGCATCGGATCGGCGGCCAGTGCATCGGGGGTGTCGATCAAGGCGTTGAGCACCTGGTAGTACCGCGTGCCGGACATGTCGAACAGCTCGCGGATGGCCTGTTCCTTGGCGCCGGCGTACTTCCACCACTGACGCTCGAAGGCCAGGATCTCCCTGTCGCGACGGCTCAGCGCATCAGCGGCGCTCTCGCCCTCGGCGTCACCATCAGCTGCGGCGGCGTGCAGGGATTGCATCGGTGTTCCGGCCCTCCGACGTGCTCGTTGCGCGCGGTACGTGCCGGCGCCCGGCACGAAGTTGCACCCGTGTAATTCGCAAGCACATTGAACCACGACGCCCCGGTGTCAAGCGCCCACGGCGCGCTGTGGACGGCGTGGCGGGTCGTCCACAGTGGGCATGATCGACGTCGTCGACGGTTGTCCGCGCGGCACGCTGCCTGCGTGCCTGCCGCCCCGGACATCCCCCGGCTTGTCGCGATCGCCGCGCGGCTGGACGCGCACGCCGACGCCGCACGTGCCGAGGCCGCCCGGCTCGCTGCGGCAGTGGTCGGCACGCAGTGGGACGGCTCGGCGGCGCACGCATTCCGGTTCCGCGCGGGCCTGATGATCGCGCGCCTGCGTACGGCGGCGGGACAGCTGGACGACGCCGCCGCGGCACTGCGCAGCCATGCCATGCGTACCGCGCACGCGGTGGCGGAAGCCCAGCACCGTCCGGTCCCCTGATGAGCGCGCCACTGCCGCCGCCGCGCCCGGTGACGGTGCGCGGCGGGCAGAGCGCCCTGGACGTGCGGCTGCACGACGTCATCGCCCTGGCCGAGACGTTCAGCCGGACGGGTAGCGCGTGCGCGGCGGCCGCCTACGCCGCGCGCGCCGTGCTGGACGACCCGGACCTTGAGGCGTCCGCACTGTTCGACGTCACCGGGTACGTCGCCTTCGCCGAGGCACTGGTCGACGCCGTCGGCCTGTCGGCGGGACTCGGCCGGGTTGTGCTGGAGGCCGACGACCTGGCGCACGACCTGCGTCGTGCCGTCCAGCTCTACGAGCACGCGGATCACCTGTTCGGCGGCGGCGCACCCGAATGGCTGGTCGGCATCCTGCGACTGCCGGTGGCGCAGGCCGCCGCGCTCACGACGTTGGCCACCACGCACGACGTCGGCGCGTCGTGGCAGTCGGCGATCGCGGTCGACCCGCAACTGGGTGACACCGTGATGTCGATGCTGATCGGCCTCGACGGCGTGCTCGCCCAGGTGCTGCCCGACGGGCGCGGCGTCGCGCACGACACCGGCGTCGACGCCGACGGAGTGGCCGGCCGTGCACCGCGCATGCTGAGCGACGTCGTCGGCGACCTGGGACGACGCAGCGACGACGCTCGCCACGGCGAGATCGACGTCCGCATCCTGACGATGGCCGACGGCACGCGACGCGTGATCGTCGACATCACCGGCACGAAGTCGTGGGATCCGCTGCCCACGCACGACGTCACCAGCCTGAGCACCAACGAACGTGCGCTGGTCGGCCGGCGCACGGCCTACGAACAGGGCGTCCTGACCGCGATGCGCCGAGCGGGCGTCGGCAGCCACGACGACGTCATGATCGTCGGGCACAGCGAAGGCGGCATGGTGGCCGTCAATGCCGCGCGCGACGCCGATCGGTCGGGCGAGTTCCGAATCACGCACGTGATCACCGCCGGGTCGCCGGTCGGGCGCACCGTCGGCGCGCTGCCGAGCAATGTCCAGGTGCTGGCACTGGAGAACCGGACCGACGTCGTGCCGCACCTGGACGCTGCTCGCAATCCCGCCAGAGCCAACATCACCACGGTCACCGGTCACCGCGGCGACGGCACCGTGGTGGGCGACCACGACGTCGACACCAGCTACCTGCCGATTGCCGGGGACACGCAGGCGAGCCGCGCCACGGCTGTCACGCAGTACCTGCGCAGCGCCGGCGGGTACTTCAGCGCCACGGCCGTCACGACGCACACGTACCAGATCGAACGCAGCTACCGCTGATGTCTTGCCGCAATGCCTGCGGCGGGCGACGATCGCCGCATGCTCGGACTCATGCAGGACCTGCCGCTGACCACGAACTGGATCGCGGCCCGCGCCCGCCAGTACTACGCGGACAAGGAGATCGTCACCCGCACGGCCACCGGCATCGAACGGAAGACCATCGGCGACGTCCTGACCGATGCCGGCAGGATCGGCGCGTACCTGGACTCGGTGGGCGTGACGGCCGACGGGCGGGTGGGCACCTTCGGGTGGAACACCGCGCGGCACCTGGCGCTCTACGTAGCGATCCCGGGCACCGGGCGGGTGATGCACACGATCAACATCCGGTACTTCGCCGAGCAGTTGATCTACACGATCGACCATGCCCAGGACGAGGTCGTCTTCGTCGACCGCTCGCTGCTGCCGGTGCTGGCCAAGTACCTGCCGCAGCTCGACTGCGTGCAGCACGTCGTCGTCACCGACGACGGCGCGGACTGCGAGATCCCCGACGACCCGCGCGTCGTGCTGTTCGACGAGGCCGTCGCGACGCTGGAGCCGATCGACTTCGCCGGGCGCGTCACCGACGAGAACCAGGCCGCCGCGCTGTGTTACACGACCGGCACCACCGGCAACCCGAAGGGCGTCCTCTACTCGCACCGCTCGGCATGGCTGCACTCGAACGCGGCCACCACGACGGCGGTCTTCGCGCTCAGCGACCGCGACCGCGTCCTGCCCGTCGTGCCGATGTTCCACGCGAACGCCTGGGGCCTGCCCTATGCGTGTCTGATGGCCGGCGCGTCCCTGGTCATGCCCGGCCCGGACCTGTCCCCCGCGGCCATCGTCGACCTGCTGGAGAGCGAGAAGGTCACGGTGACCGCCGGCGTCCCGACGATCTGGATGGGCGTCCGGCCGCTGCTCGAGGGCCGCGACATGTCGGCATTGCGCACGGTCGTCTGCGGCGGCTCGGCGGTTCCCCGCGCGCTGTCCGAGGCCTACCGCGACACCATCGGCCTGCCGATCCTGCAGGCGTGGGGCATGACCGAGACGTCACCGATCGGCTCGGTGGCCGTCGAACGAGGTGAACTCGCCGACGCCGACGAGGACGACAAGGCCGCAGCCCGGGCGACCGCCGGCGTGCCGCCACAGGGGATCGAGGTGCGCATCGTCGACTCCGCCACCCGCGAGCCGCTGCCGTGGGACGACAGCACCTCGGGTGAGCTCGAGGCGCGCGGCCCGTGGGTGGCGCGGCGCTACTACCGCACCGACGAGCCGGGCGAGCAGTTCAGTGACGACGGCTGGCTGCGCACCGGAGACGTCGCGACGATCTCGCCGCTGGGCTACATCCGCCTGGTCGACCGCACGAAGGATCTGGTGAAGTCCGGCGGCGAATGGATCAGCTCCGTCGAGCTGGAGAACCAGATCATGGCGCACCCGAAGATCGCCGAGGCGGCGGTGATCGCGGTGCCGCACCCGAAGTGGTCCGAGCGGCCACTGGCGTGCGTGGTGGTCAAGGACGGCGAGGACCTGACCCGCGAGGAGGTGCTCGAGTTCCTGGGCGAGCGCCTGGACAAGTGGCAGGTGCCCGACGACGTCGTGTTCATCGACGAGGTACCGAAGACCAGTGTCGGAAAGTTCTCCAAGAAGACGCTCCGGGACAAGTTCGGCAACCACGAACTACCGCAAACCTGACATCGCGTCCGCCCATCGGCGTGTCGCAACAGCTGCACCACTTGTCACAACCGTAACGTGGATGGTTTCATCGGACGTCCCCTTCCCCCGGGGGTCGAGTGCCGTGCGGGTCCGTGATGCGCCGGCGCTGCAGCGAACGCGCAGGGCCCCCGCCTGCGAGTCCGACGAGAGACCGTGATGATGCTTTTCCGGCCCACCCTGCCCCGGCCCCCTCGCGGCGTCACTGCCGCGATCGTGACGCTGGCTCTCGCGCTCAGCGGTGCCGCAGCGACCCTGGCGAGCGAGCCCACGACGTTCAGCGACCTCTCGCCGTTCGGTCACATCGGCTCGATGAGCGTGGTCCCCGGCGGGGTCCGGGTGATCGGCTGGGACCTCGACCCGAGCAACCAGAAGCGCTCGCTGCGCACCTACGCCACCGTCGACCACCTCAACCCCGTGGTGGTGACCGCCAACCACAAGCGCGCGCACGTTGCGAAGCGCTACAAGAAGGCCGGCGCGCTGCACGGCTTCAACTTCGTCGTGCCGGCGCCGGAGGGCAGACACGTCGTCTGCGTCGGCGCCTACAACATCGGTCACGGTGCGCGGCACACGCTCGGCTGCGAGACGTTCACCCTGGACTACGGGCCGTTCGGCGCGATCGACCGCGTCACGAACAAGCCCGGTGCGCTCGACATTCGCGGCTGGGCGATCGACCGCGACGCACCCACCGCCCCGGTCAGCATGACGATCACCCTGGACGGCGCCGCCCACACCGTGACCGCGAACCGCTCGCGCAGCGACATCGCCCGCGCCCACCCGGGCACCGGCACCGCACACGGCTTCGACATCGTGCTGCCGACGAGCCAGGGCGCGCACCGCGTCTGCGCCACGGCGACGAACATCGGGTACGGCTCGAACAACAGCTTCGGCTGCCGCACCGCGACCTTGAACAACAACCCGATGCTGGGCATCAACTACGTGCACCGCAACGGCACCCACGACACCCTGCGGGTGCGCGGGTGGGCGATCGACGGCGACGCGCCGACCAGCCCGGTGAAGATCACCGAGACCATCGACGGGCGCGCGGCGAGTTTCTACGCCGACCAGACCCGTGACGATGTCGCCAAGGCGTATCCGGGCACCGGGAGCACGCACGGCTTCGCGCGTTCGGTGGTGGCCACCGAGGGGCGCCACACGGTGTGCCTCGTCGCCGCGAACGTCGGCTTCGGCAGCAACACGACGCCGCCCTGCCGCACGGTGACGATCAGTTACACGCCGGCCGCTGCGCTCAGCGCAGTGACCGCCACCGCGACAGGCCTGCAGGCCACCGGCTGGTCCGTCGACCCGGACACTGCCACGCCGACCAAGGTGCAGATCACCGTCGACGGCAAGCTCGCCACCACGACCACCGCCAACCGCGCCGGCGCCGCGCTGCACCGCGGGCACCACTTCACGGCGTCGGTGGCCTCGGTGTCCGGGCGTCACACCGTCTGCGCGATCGGCATCAACGAGGTCTACGGCACGCACAACTCGGCACCGCAGTGCGCCGCCACGACGCTCGCGTTGCGGCCGTTGGGCGCGTTCCAGACAGCCAGCCGCGTCGCCGGTTCCAACAGCATCGCGCTGAGCGGCTGGGCTTTCGACCCCGACACGAGCGCACCGCTGACGATCGCCGCGACCCTCGACGGCGCGGCCCTGCCGAACATGACCGCGAACGCCGCACGCAGTGACGTCGCCCGCAGCTATCCGAGCGCGGGCGCCGACCACGGGTTCGCGACGACGCTCGCGACCACCGACGGCGAGCACCGCATCTGCCTCACCGCGCTCAACGTCGGCGGCGGCAGCAACACGTCCCTCGGCTGCAAGATCGTCAACGCCGTCCACCCCGTCGCGGCGAGCGCGCCCGTCAAGCCGCACGGCACGGGCGCCTACGGAGCTGTGACGGTCAGCTGGACGCCATCGGCCAGCGACGGCGGCGCGCCGATCAGCGCCTACGTGGTGCGCGCCAGCAACGGCAGCACGGCCACCGCTGCCGCCACCGCGACGTCGGCGACGGTGACCGGGCTGAAGTCACACACGCCGTACTCGTTCACCGTCGAGGCGGTGAACGTCGTGGGCAGTTCGGCGCGCAGCAGCGCCGGCACGGTCTGGACGCTGTCCGGCCCGCCGCCCCAGACGACGCCTGCGCCGGTGTCGACCAGCCGCTACATCCGCAACATCCGCGGCTCGTCGAGCAGTGACCTCGCGCAGATGCGCGCCGAGGGCCTCGCCGACGCGCAGCGCGACGTGTCCGGGCACAGCTACCTCGTGCTGCTGGACATCGGCGGCCAGGACCAGACCGACGGCGGCGTCGTGCTGAGCGCGTCGACGCGGTTCATCTCCTACAGCTCGCTCGTCCGCGACCTGGAGGCATACACCGACGGCTACCACGCCGGGCAGCACGGCACGGCCCCTGCGATGATCGCGCTGGGCACGAACAACGACATGGACGTCTCTCGTAGCAGCGGCGCCGCCTGGGCGACGAGCGTGGTCAATGTCGTGCGTTCGCACATCAGGTCCTACGCGGGTATGTACATCGCCGGCGCCAACGACATCGAACCCGGTTTCCGGGCTTCGTACACCGCGAGCCGCAACTGGCTTTCCGGGTATCTGGCGAGCACGAGCGCGACCTTCGTCTTCAACGGTTCGGCCGACGGTTGCGCCTGGACGACGACCGGTCGGCGGTGCAACAACGGTTGGACGATGGCGGGGCTGTACGGCCTCGCCACGGGCGCCGCGCCGACGCGCACGTACGACGTGCCGCAGGTGTACAACACGACGATGGCCGCGCAGTGGAAGTACATCTCGCTGACCGGCGTCGCCAGCAAGCAGCCGCGCATCCGGTTCGGCGGCACGCTGACCGAGTTCACCGCGTGCCGGCAGGCCGGCAGCTGCGGCAGCCTGAGCGGCAAGACCGCGTGGTCGACGTTGTGGCAGAACCTGCAGTCGGACTCCCGGTTGAAGATCTCGAGTCTGCCGTGGGCCACCGACCTGCGCATCGACCAGTGACCCCGGGGCGTCGTGCGCCGGCCCTGATCGCGGCGCTCCTGCTCGGCGGTTCCGCATTGGCCGGGTGCACGGCAAGCCGACAGGCCACCGAGCACACGACAGCGGCGTCTGCGACTTCGTCGAGCGCGGCGCCGACCGCACCGACCAGCACACCCGCCTCGACCACGCCGACGACCCCGCCGTCCACGCCGTCCACGCCGTCGTCGGCTGCGCGTTCGTCGACACCGTCGGCGCCCTCCAGTGCAGCCAGCGTGGCGCCGCGCTCGACCTGCACGAACGTGACCGTGCGGGTGATCCGCGGCTCGGCGGCACAGGGCATCGAGTTCGCCGCCCTGCAGTTCACCAACGCCGGCACATCGTCGTGCCGGCTGAACGGCTACCCGGCGGCGACGCTGCACCTGAAGGGCGAGCGGATCGGCTCGCCTGCCCAACCGGCGACGAACGCTGTGTCCAGCTATGCGCTCGCCCCCGGTGACACCGCGGAGAGCCGGCTGACCGACTACACGAACTGCCAGGCGCCGCTGTCGGACTCGGTGCGTGTGGTGGTGCCCGGGAGCAGCATCCATGCGACGCGCCCGGCGCAGCTACGCGCCTGCGTGCTGCGGGTGAGCAAGCTGGGGGCACCGGAATGAGCGACGACGCCGCCGACGACCCGCAGGCCCTGCGCCGCGCCGACTTCCCGGTGCTGCGCGAGGTGCCCACCCGGTGGTCTGACGACGACACCTACGGCCATGTCAACAACACCGTGCACTACCTGATGTTCGACACGGCCGTGAACGCCTGGCTGATCGAGGCCAGCGGCACGGACATCCGCGCCCTCCCCGCCCTCGGGCTGGTCGTCGAGACGTCGTGCCGCTACTTCGCGGAACTGCGGTTCCCCGAAGTGGTGACCGCCGGTCTGGCTCTGGAGCGACTCGGGACGTCCAGCGTGGCGTACCGCCTGGCGCTGTTCGGCGAGCGCACGGACGCGCCCGCTGCGGTCGGGCGGTTCGTGCACGTCTACGTCGGACGCGACGACCGCCGCCCCACCCCGGTGCCGCCGCAGATCCGCGCTGCCCTGCAACAGCTGCAGCGCTGACCCACGGATCGGCCGCGGCCGTTTCGTCTACTCCCGAGCGCTACCGGACGATCGCGTCGATAGTCTTCTTCATCGCCTTCGGCGTCACCGGTGTCTTCGGCGCCTTCTTCTTCGCCTCGGCCATGCGCTCGCCCAGCTCCTGCAGCTGCTTACGGCCCAGGCCTGCGCGCACCTTCGGGAACCATTCCTGCTCCTCTTCCTCGATGTGGTGCGTGACGTTCTCGATCAACACCGTCGTCTTGGCGTCGAAGCGCTCCGCCGTGGACGGCAGCGCGAACAGCTCCATGCACAGCACGTCGGCGACATGGTGTTCCTCGTAGGACTCCAGCACGTCGTCCTCGAGATCGGGCAGCAGCCGGCGGACCTCCGGGTACATGATCTCGTTCTCGATGTAGGTGTGCACGGTCAGCAGCTCGATCATCCGGTTGACCAGCTCGGCCTTGCGTTTCACCGCGTCCTCGCCGGCATTCTGGAAATCGCGGAAGGTCTTGCGGATCTCCTTGTGGTCGGCCTTGAGCAACACGATCGCGTCGGTGGACATACCAGCTCCTCGGGTTCGGACGGTTGTCCTGCGCATACCCGGATGCGCCCCGCGGTCATCACGCTGTGGCCCAGGCGACGACCGCGCGCCGAGCACAGCAGGCCGCCGGCCGTGCGGCCGGCGGCCTGCTCGGGCGGGTTCGGGCACCGGCTTGCTCGACGCGATCAGGCGTCGACCAGTTCCCGCGCCTCCCCGTTGCTGCGCTCGTGCGACGACTCGCCGCCGGCGTCGATCGTGCCGACGGTGACGTCTCTCCCCTCGCCGCGGGCGATGGAGATCTTGCGTGGCTTGGCGCGCTCGGCGACCGGAATGCTCAGCGTGAGCACGCCTGCGTCGTAACGCGCTTCGATCCGGCCGGTGTCCAGGTTGTCGCCGAGCACCAGCTGACGGCTGAACACGCCGCGGGGACGTTCGGCGGCGATCATCTCGACGCCCTCGTCGCGCAGCGGCCGCTCGGCGCGCAGCGTGACGACGTTGCGCTCGACATCGAGATCGATCGACTCCGGGTCGACGCCGGGCAGGTCGAACTCGACGGTGAACATGTCGCCGTCGCGCCAGGCGTCGATCGGCATGACCGACGGCCGGGCAGGGGTGCCCGCAGACCCGAAGACCTGCTGGGACAACCGGTCCAGTTCACGGAACGGGTCGGTGCGCATCAGCATCGCTACCACCTCCACCAATCTGTTGACTGATGCCTTGTTCACCACCGATCGCCTTACCGATCTGTGGCATGCGCTATAGATTTCTTATAGCATCACCCGCACGGCAGCGCAAGGACGACCGACAGGACGAGTGGCGAGATGACCGGACCGGGCGGCCCGGCGGCCGACCAGGGCGTGTACGGGATCTCCGTCGCCGCAGACCTGGTCGGCACGGGCGCGCAGAACCTGCGCCTGTGGGAGGCCCGCGGCCTGCTCGAGCCGTCGCGCACGACGGGCGGCACCCGCCGGTACAGCGCCAACGACGTCGAGCGGTTGCGCCGGATCGGGCACCTGCTCGCCGACGGGCTGAACCTCGCGGGCATCGCCATGGTGCTGACGCTCGAGGACGAGAACGAGCAATTGCGCGCGGGCGTCGATCCGCGCGAGGCGACCGCCGACGGCACCCGGCGCCCACGACGCCGCGCCTGAGCGGGTCCGGGTTCAGCGCTGCTGTCCCGCGTAGTCCGACGCCGTCAGCGGGCAACGACGGGGTGCAGCGCCGCGGACGGGCGCCGGGACGCGCGCGTGCGCAGGTGCAACAGCACGAGCAGGGCGAACGCGGCGACGGCGCCGATCGCCTCGGCCCAGGCACTCTGCGTCTTCTCGGTGAACCAGACCGGCTCGTACATGTTCGGGAAGGGACCGAACGCCCCGACGTCGATGTACTGGTACACCAGCACCGCAGCCAGGCCGCCGGCCGTCACGAGCAGCGCCGCCAACGCCGTGTAACGCCGCGGGTGCAGCACCAGCGCCACGGCGACCAGCACCGCAAGGCTGCCTTCCGCCCGGAACAGGTCACCCTCGCTGAGCGTGGCCGACCTGACCACGTCGTACGTCGAGGCCAGGTCGAAATGCACGAAGGCGTCGACCGCCAGGCCGGCGACGACGACGCACGTCAGCGCTACCCGCACGATCGCCGAGGGTGTGGTTTTCACCGCGACCCGGCCTTCCTGCCCGCTGCCGGGCTGCGGACGGGCGACCCGTCGTCGCCGTCTGCCGGGACAACGCGCGGGCACGCCGGCCGGTTCACCGCGTCGCCGGTGAGGGGTCGCGTTGGCAGCGCGCCGAGGGAAGTTATATGCTTGCCGTCAGGCAAATAATTTGGAGTGTTGGTGTCGGACACTGATGTGAACAGGTTGCGGGTCGCGCTGGGCCGCATCTCCCGGTTGGTGGATCGCCAGGTCGCCGGCGACGGGTTGACGCGTACCCAGCTGGCGATGCTCGGCACGATGGCCCGCGAGAAGTCGCTGCGCATCGGCGAGCTGTCCGAGATCGAGGGGCTGAACGCGACGATGGCGTCGCGACTGGTCGGCAAGCTCGAGGCAGCCGGCTTGATAACCCGGACACCGGATGCCGAGGACCGGCGTTCGGTGATCGTCACGATCACGGCAGCCGGCGCCCGGCTGCACACCCGGCTGCGCCAGCAGCGCACGCGGCTGTTCGCCGAACGGCTGGCCGAGCTGCCCGCCGGGCAAGCCGCGGAGCTGATGGCTGCCCTGCCGGCGTTGGAGTCGCTCGCCGAGGCGCTGCGGCCGGTCGGCTCGGCGCGCGTGGGAGCCGCCCGATGACGAGCTTCCGCGAACTCGGCCACTCCACGTTCTCCTCGTTGGCCAACCGCAACTACCGGCGGTACTTCAGCGGTCAGGCGGTGTCGCTGGTCGGCACCTGGATGCAGACGGTCGCGCAGTCCTGGCTGGTCCTGCAGTTGACCCACTCCGGCACCGCGCTGGGCCTGGCGGTGGCGCTGCAAACATTGCCGGTGCTGCTGCTCGGCCCCTACGGCGGGGTGGTGGCCGATCGCGTCGACAAGCGCAAGCTGATGATCGCGCTGCAGTCGATGATGGGCGTGCTCGCACTCGTGCTGGGTCTGTTGACGCTGACCCACGTGGTCACGCTGTGGGAGGTGTACGCCCTGGCGTTCCTGCTCGGGTTGAACAACACCTTCGAGAACCCGGCCCGGCAGGCGTTCGTGCTGGAGATGGTCGGACCGGCCGAGCTGCGCAACGCCGTGAGCCTCAACTCGGTGCTGGTGAACGCCGCCCGCGCCGTCGGACCGGCGGTGGCCGGCGTGGTCATCGCGCTCGGCGGCACCGGCATCTGCTTCCTGCTCAACGCGGCCAGCTTCGTCGCGGTCGTCACCTCGCTGCTGCGCCTGGACGTCTCCAAGCTGTCGCCGACGCCGCCGACCGTCCGCGGCAAGGGCCAGGTGCGCGAAGGCCTCGCGTACGTCAAGCGGACGCCGGAGCTCGCCGGCCCGTTGCTGATGATGGCGCTCGTCGGCTGCCTGGCCTACGAGTTCCAGGTGGTGTTGCCGGTGGTCGCCGCGCAGACCTTCCACGGCGGCTCCGCCGCGTACGGGTTCCTGACCGCGGCGATGGGCGTCGGCGCCGTCATCGGCGGGCTGTACGTGGCGGCCCGCGGGAAGACCGGCCTGCGGGCGCTGACCGTGTCCTCGGCAGTGTTCGGCATCGTCATCGCGTTGGCCGCCGCCGCGCCGGTGCTGTGGGTCGAACTGGTCGCGCTCGCACTCGTCGGGGGCGCCAGTGTCGGCTTCCTGTCGAAGGGCAACAGCACCCTGCAACTGACCGCCGCACCGCAGATGCGCGGCCGGGTCATGGCCCTGTGGGCAGTGGCCTTCATGGGCTCGACGCCGATCGGCGGGCCGATCGCCGGCTGGATCGCGGACACCTTCGGCGGCCGGGCCGGCCTCGCGCTCGGTGCCGGAGCCTGCATCGTCGCCGCCGGCCTCGGCTCGCTGGTGCTTGCTCGCGTCAGTCGACGCGCGCGCGCTGCCGTGCCTGCTGCACCGGACGAGTCTGTGGACGCGCGCGCCGAGCTCGCCTCCACCAGTTAGGCGTGACCGTCGCCGTCAGAGTTCCGGCATGATCATCGCGCTCGCAGACCCGGCCACCCGGGTCGCAGAGCGCGACGACGGGTCGTTGCCCCGGACGGCTGATCGCCGTCCGGGGCAACGCACCGCCGGTCAGACCTTGACGCGGAACACCTGGCCGGTCAGTTCACCGACGTAGACGTAGCCGTTGTGCAGGCCGAGGCCCACGGTCGGCGCGACGAAGCCCTTCATCAGCGGCTTGAGCGGGCCGCCCTTGATGCGCAGCGAGAACACCTCACCGCCCGGTCCCTGACCCTTGCGGCCCAGGAATGAGGACAGGTAGAGCTTGCCGGAACGTGCGGCAATACCCATCAGGTCGGTGTGCGGCCCGAACATCCGGAACGGCTTGGCGTAGCCCCGGCACTTCTTGGCGTTCGTGTGGTTGCACTTCGGGAAGCCGTAGTTCTGGCCCGCCTTGACGTGCAGCAAGAAGTCCGGCGGGTTCTTCGCGCCCGAGTCCTGACCGAGGTCGGTCACGTACGGCGAGTTCGACTTGCCCCGGAACACCATCTGCCACGGTTGCCGGATGCCCTTGGCGAACACCCGCTCGTTGCTGCCATTGGCACGGAACGACAGGATGTCGTAGAGCTTGCGCGACGTGCTCGCAGGGCCGTGATCGTTGCCGTCGGTCAGCCCGACGTCCACGCCCACGTACAACCGCCCGTTGTTGCCGAAGCCGATGCCGTTCAACCCGTCCAGCTTCCGGTTCGCGACGAACAGGGTCTTGCGGGCCTTGAACGTCGTGCCGTTCCAGTGGCTCCACCTGACCAACCGCCAGCTGGGGCCATGACTGGTCAACGTCGCCCCGCTGATGTACAGCGCGTTGCGGTGCCAGGCCAGGCCGCCCACGAACTTGAGCGCGCTCGGGATCTTGTCCGCGGAGCCGTTCTTGAGGACGTACACGCCGCCGTTGGGCGGGCCCGAACCCTCGGAGTTGCCGCCGTCGCCGACGAAGACCCGGCCGTGCCCGAAGGCGAACGATGTCGGCGTCATCAGGCCGGACGCGACGAGCTGGACCTTGTGGCCGTTGGTCGATACGGGCGGCGGTGGACCCGGGTCCGCGTTGGCCGCCGGCACCCCGACGACGAACGACAGGGCCGCCACCGCGACGGCAACACCTGCCGCCGTAGTGATCCGAATGGACATTGGTTACTCCCCCGTTCCATCACGCGAATGCCGCGAGGAACCCCTACCGCGTAGTGCTCACTTAGCCACTACCCAGCTGCGGCACACGGAACGTACTGCAGATCGCACAGGCGCGGAAGACTCTGCGCAACGCACCGTTTCGCCCTGTCAGAGATCGTCCGGAACGGGGGCATGTCACCGGTTGTCGCTACCGTCCCCACGACCATCTGCACGTCGATCATCGAGGAGTTCCGCCGTGCCGGACACCACCTGTCACATGTCGATCTCGTTGGACGGTTTCGTCGCCGGGGCCGATCAGAGCCGCGAGAACCCACTGGGCACCAGAGGGCGGGAGCTGCACGGCTGGCACATCGGCGATCCGCGAGCCAACGATGCCGATGCGGTCGCGAACGGGTGGCTGATGCGACCGCGCGGCGCTTACGTGATGGGCCGGAACATGTTCGGCCCGGTGCGCGGGGAGTGGGACGAGGAATGGAACGGGTGGTGGGGCACGGAACCGCCGTATCACGCACCGGTGTTCGTGCTCACCCACCACCCCCATGACCCGATCCCGATGGACGGCGGAACAACCTTTCACTTTGTCACGGAGGGCTTCGACGCGGCGTACGCGGCCGCGTGCGATGCCGCCGGGGACGGCGGCGTGGACATCGCAGGCGGCGCCTCGACGGTCCGGCAGGCGCTGCACGCCGGCGTGATCGACGAGCTCACCCTTGACATCGCACCGGTGCTGCTCGGGGCGGGCGAGCGCATCTTCGACGGCGTCGAGTCCTTCGGTTTCGAACCCGTCGAGGTGCTGCACTCACCGTTGACGACGCACATCCGCTACCGCCGCGTCACCTGAGGCGCAAGCCGCTGTATAGATGGGTCCGGCGAGTGCGGCGTCGACGCCGTCGTGACCGGGAGCCGACCGGCGGGTACCTGAAATCGAGGCGTCAAAGCGCGGCGGCCGCGACCTCCGTGGAGCACGACGTGAACCAGCCAGCACAGCAGCAGCCCGTTCCCGGCCACCAGAGCGACATGACGCCCCGCCCGGATTGCGGCGAGGAGAGTTACCGCGGACACGGACGGCTCGAGGGCAAGGCCGCGATCATCACCGGCGGTGACAGCGGCATCGGCCGGGCCGTGGCCATCGCCTTCGCCCGCGAGGGCGCCGACGTCCTCATCGCCTACCTGGACGAGCACGACGACGCGCGCGACACCGCACGTCTGGTGGAGGAGGCGGGCCGCACGGCCGGCACAATCTCCGGCGACGTCTCCGATCCCGCGCACTGCCGGTCCATCGTCGAGCGAGCGGTGGAAGCGCACGGCAAGGTCGACATCCTGGTCAACAACGCCGCGTTCCAGATGACCCACGAGACGCTCGAGGAGATCTCGGACGAGGAGTGGGACCGCACGATCGCGACGAACCTGTCCGCGTTCTTCCACCTTGCCAAGGCGGCGGTGCCGCACATGCCCGCCGGCTCGTCGATCATCGGCAGCTCGTCGGTGAACTCCGACACGCCCTCGCCGACGCTCGCGCCGTACGCCGCGACGAAGGCCGCCATCGCCAACTTCTGCGCCAGCCTGGCCCAGCTGCTCGGGCCGCGCGGCATCCGCGTCAACAGCGTCGCGCCCGGCCCGATCTGGACGCCGCTCATCCCGTCGACCATGCCGCCGGAGAAGGTCGAGAGCTTCGGGACGGACACGCCGCTCGGCCGTCCCGGCCAGCCTGCCGAGCTCGCGCCGGTTTACGTGCTGCTCGCCTCGGACGAGGCCAGCTACGTCTCCGGGGCGCGCGTCGCGGTGACCGGCGGCCGTCCGGTCCTCTGATCAGCCGGCCCCGGGTTGAGTGTCTGCTGCGTCGAGCCGCCGTCGGAGTCGAACCGACGATCTGCCGCTCACAAGCTGTCGAGGCCGCACCTTTGTGCCAGACGCCTGCGCTTCAGGGGTTCACTGACCTGCCGCGAACCCTTGCGCTGACAAGTATGTGCTGGTCAGCCGGCGGGATCCAAGGGTGCAAGATTGCATTGAGTCCGGTCAGCACTACGACGTTGCCGTCGACGTGCGCGGATCGGAGCGGAGACGTCGAATGACTGCCTTCGATCAGGACGCAGAACAGGTCGATGGCAAAGGTCCGTGTGCTGTGCGGCGGCGACGGCGCTCGGTGAGAGCGGCGACGACGAGCAGGCTGATGCCGATGGAGAAGAAACTCCATTCGCCGTGCAGTCCTTTGTTCGACGCAGCAAAGGCGTGCCGGCCGAACTCATCGCAGACAAAGGAGATTGCGCCGAGGCCGATGGCCACGACGGCGAAGATGGCAGCACCGTAGGCGGCCCGCCGGGCGCCGCGTTGGCCCGCGCTGTGTTGGACGGCGAGCGCGACGCACGTGGCCAACATGCCGACGAATCCGGTGAGGAACAGGATCGAGTCGAGCGGGTCGAAGCTGCGGTTGATCACGGCGATGGTGACGGTGTCGACGACCAGGGCGAAGCCCGCGACCAGGGCGAGGGCCGCTGTGGTCCGGGCGGTCCGGTCCGGGTCGGTCGTTGTGGTGGTGTCGGTGGAGTTGGTAAGGGTCATGGCGCAAAGCATCGGTGGTCGCCGGGTGCACTGTCGTCCCGCTGTGGTGCGGTTTTGATCCCCCGCGTGGGGGACGCCGCGACGCCGGCGCGATCGTAGGCTTCAGCGGTGCGGTGGACGGTGCCCGGCTTGCTCGTCGTCGGCGCCGCCCTGTGGGTTGACGCGCTCGTCGGCGGCGGCCTGATCGGGAGCCCCATCCCGTTGATGGTGGTGGCCGCGCTCGCGGTGCTGGTCGGCTGGACCGTCCGGTGGCCGTGGGCCCTGCTCGGCACCGCGGCCGGCTCGGTGATGTTGCTTGCAGTGGCCGACCAGGTCTACGAGCCGGGGCGGTTCTCTCTCGCGAGCGACGGGCTGTTTTACGCCGTCGTGGTGGCTGCACCACTGCTGGTGGGCAGGCTTCTCGCGGGTCAGCAGCGCCAGCGCCGCGAGCTCGCGGCGCGGCGACTCGAGCTCGATGGCCGGCAGATGCTGTCGCTCCGGGTCGCGCGTGCCGCCGAACGCGAGCTGGTGCGCGACGAGGTCGACCAACGACTGGCTGGCTTCTTCGCTGATCTGTCGGCGCTCGCGATGGCTGCGCTCGACTGCCTGGCGGATGCGCCGGGCGAACTGGCGACGACGCTCGATCAGGTCGAGACGATCGCGCGCGATGCGCTTGCCGGCCTGCGCGAACTGCTCGGCGTCATCACGACACGCCAGCCGGTCGAGCTCGGCGACGTCGACAGCGCTTATGCAGTGAACGTCATCGGGGAACCCACCCGTCCCGTCTTACGGTCCCGGTGGCGCCCTGACCGCGTCGATGGCCTACTCATACTGGCCGCCGTTCCGCTCGCCATAGAGACAACGCTGCCAGGACACCACGGGCCGGCCGTCCTCAATGTGCTGGCGGCGTTGCTGCAGGGGCTCGCGCTAACGGTGGTCCGTCGCCGACCGGCGCCTGGGACGGTGCTGCTGCTCGCCGTAGCAACCGTGCAGACCGCGGCACTCGCCGCTTTGCCGCCGACGGTGAGCTGGCTGCTGCCGGGTCTGCTTACCGCGTTTCTGCTCGGTGGGGCGTCCACGTCCCGCTATCAGGTGGGCGGCCTGGTGTCGATGCTGGCCGGGGTGGTGCTGCTCGTGGTCGTCACGCCGCCATCTCGTCGCGACCTCGCCGGGCTCGCGCCGGGGCTGGTGATGGGCATGGTGAGCTGGACCGCCGGCTTCCTGGTTGCTGCGCAAACGCGGCGCACGCGTGAGCTGGGACGGATCACCGCGCGGCTCGAGCAGGCGCAGGCGGACGAGGCTCGACTGGCCGCGCTCGAACAGCGCGCCGAGCTCACCCGCGATCTGCACGACGTGGCCGCGCACGCGTTGACTGTTGTCTGTTTGCAGGCCGGTGCCGCGCAGAGCTGGCACGGTCGCGACGAGATCCGGGTGCGGGCCGCGGTCCACGCGTTGGTGGAGATCACAACGGGCCCGCTCGCGGACGCGTCGCGCTCGTTGGGCACTTTGGGCTCACAGCCGCTCGCCGACGACGCCGTCGCCCCCGGAGGATGGGTTGAGATGGGGCGCCGGCTGGGCCTGCGGGTGCAGCTCGACGTCGATGCGCTCACGGCAGGCCCGGTGTCCGGCCGGTCGGCGCGCGTGCTGCACCTCGTCACTCGCGAGGCGCTGACCAACGCGGCCCGCTACGCCGGCCCCACCACCGTCACCGTGCGGGTCGATCGCCGAGCCGGCATGCTCGAACTGCGCATCATCGATGAAGGTCCGGAGCAAGTGAGCATGCGGGTCGGCGCCGCAGTCGGCGCCGGCCTCGGGCTGCAAGGCGCCCGGCAGCGTGTGGCCGCCATCGGCGGCGAGCTGAGCAGCGGGGCCAATGGCCACGGCTTCGAGGTCGTCGCCCGGGTTCCGGCGTGAGCGACACCGTCCGGGTGGTGCTTGCCGACGACCAGGAGCTGGTCCGCGCCGGATTGCGGATGATCATTGAGGCGGACGCCGGGCTGGAAGTAGTCGGCGAAGCCGCCGAGGGAGGCTCGGCGGCTCGTCTGGCGTTGCAGCTGCGTCCCGACGTCGTCCTGATGGACATCCAGATGCCTGGCGTCGACGGCATCGAAGCAACGCGCCGCATCGTCTCGTCCGCGCCTACCGGCCCACGTGTCACGATGCTGACGACCTTCAGCGAGACCGAGCTGGTCTACGAGGCGCTCGTGGCCGGTGCGAGCGGCTTCTTGCTCAAAGACATGCCGCCGCGCCAGATACTCACCGCAATTCACGCCGTGGCCCGCGGCGAGGAGCTGCTCGCCCCGGCGCTGACGCGCGGGATCATCGAACAGTTCGTGCACGAGATGCGCAGACCCGCGGCCGCAGGCGTCGACCAGCTCACACCGCGCGAGCTAGAAGTCCTGCGGCTTCTCGCAACCGGTCTGTCAAACCTCGAGATCGCCGAGCAACTCACCGTCGGCGTCGAAACGGTGAAGACACACGTTTCCCGGCTCTTCGACAAGCTGGCAGTGCGCGACCGCGTCCAGGCCGTGATCCTGGCCTACGAGACCGGCATCGTTCGACCGCGCCGTTGATCCGACGATGGGCGAGCGGATGGTCATAACGTTGCGCTGACTTCGCAGCAGCGGTCTTTGCCTTCCGTGCCGCATCACGCGGGGCAACCCCTCACCGATCCCGACCCCAGAGAAGCGTGACCGGCTGGCGGCGCAGCGACCGCTATCGGTCGGGAGCAGTCGGGACAGGTGTCCCTGGTGCTCGGGCTGCGGGCACCCCGAGGGTTGGGGCGTCGGCACGTTGCCGGCCGCCGAGATCGGAGAAACCATGCTTGCCAAGGACATGACCGCCGTCGCGGATCGGGAGGAGCAGATCGTCCGCCCGCTGCGCCGGGAGCGGGTGATCGGCGCCGTAACTGTCGTTCTTGCCGCTGCGGTGCTTCTGCTGGCCGCCCAGGTGCACCACTGGATTGCGCCGCACGATTCCTCGGGTGCCCGCGGTGAGGTTGTCCCGCTGCTCGTGATCTCGCCGCTGGTGTGGCTGGTGGTCTTCGGTGCGGCGTTGATCGCGCCGCACCGCGCGGCAGATACCGCGTCGGTGTCGCGTCGATACGCGCTCGGATTCGCGATCTTCGCGCTGCCGTGCGTCGTGTTCGCCTACTGGACGCCGATTCCGTGGGCGCTCGGTGTCGCAGCGCTGCTGCTGATCCGCCGGGCGCAGGCAGTCGCCGGCGACCGCACCCGCGTCGACCTCGCCGCGCAGGTGTTGTCGCTCGTCGCGATCGCCGCGCCCGTCGCGATCTTCGTGGGTGTGCTCATCGCGGCTCGCAGCTAGCATTGCGCGAGGCGGATCACGGGGGCTGGTATGGCGATCGGGACGGCCACGGCGTGGCCTGTGACCGGGCGCCGCCGCGACCGCGCCGCGCTGCCCGTACTGGTGGCCACAGTGGCCGTCTTGGTCTACATCGCGTGTGTGACGATCGCGACCACGGTTCCGCGCACCGGGATCGGCGGGGACGACTTCGTCTGGTTCGCCGGCTGGCTGGCGTGCGCGGTGTGCGGTGCGGCGCTGGCTCGCTCGGCCCGTGGACGTCGCTACGGGTGGTTCTTGATCGGCATCGGGGTGTGCGCCGAGACCGAGGGCGTGCTCGGGCTGATTCTGCACCTGGCGGCCGGGCACGGCTGGCCCACGCCGATGCTCATCACGTTGAGTCTCGTCAAGTCGACTGTCGATGTGCCGCCGCAGACATTGCTTCTCACGATGGGCCTGCTGCTGTTCCCGACCGGGCGGCTGTGGGCCGGCAGCCGCTGGTGGCGGTGGTTCGGTCGGGTCACCGTGATC
The DNA here is from genome assembly GCA_963711775.1 of uncultured Actinomycetota bacterium. GTDB lineage: Bacteria > Actinomycetota > Actinomycetes > Mycobacteriales > Jatrophihabitantaceae > Jatrophihabitans. Next base: position 102,441 of record CAVQFH010000005.1, read on the forward strand.
GCGACCGCGGTCCTGATCATCACCCAACTCATCACGCCGGGGACGCTCGACGACACGCACCTGACGAATCCGATCGGGATCCGGGCGCTCAAGCCGGCGCTGCCCGCCGTCGAGGTGGTGACGTTCGTCGCGCTCGTCATAGGTCTAGCCGCCGGCGTGGTCACGATGATCGTGCGTTTCCGCCGTGGTGATGCCGGCGATCGGCGCGCGGTGGGGATCGTCGTCTGCGCGGCGTCCTGGGTGTTGCTGAGCGTCGTGGTCGAGATCGCGCTCTCGGTCGTGCACGTCACGACTCCGGGGTTGATCGGCTCCTGCATCGAAGCGGTCACCATCGCCGCGCTTCCCGCGGCGGCGCTCACCTCCTCGGTGCGGCGGGCGATGTTCGACGTCGACCTGGCGCTCAACCGCAATCTCACCTACCTGGCGTTGACCGTCATCGTCGTCGGCGGGTACGCGCTCACGGTGACCCTGCTGGGGCGGGTGTTCGAGCATCGCTCCGCGTTCGGGATCTCCCTGCTGATCACCGGCTTGATCGCGGTGCTGTTCGGCCCGCTCAAGCTCACCGTTCAGCGGGGCGTGGAATACGTCCTGCTGGGGAGGCGGGCAACGCCCTACCGCGCGCTCACCACGCTGGGCCGCCGCTTGGACGCGAGCCTGTCGCCTGCGGACGCCCTGACCGCGGCGGTGCGGTCGGTGGCCGAGACGTTCCGCCTGCCGCACGTCGTGCTCTCCGTCGACCTGGACGGCGAGGCGGTGGTGGTCGCCGAGTACGGCGATCAGACGACCTTGCGGATGGACTACCCAATGCAGCACCGCGGCCAGCTGCGCGGCACCCTGCACCTTGCTCCACGCACGGCCTTCGAGAGATTGACCGCGGCGGACGAACGGCTGCTCGCCGACTTCAACAGCCAGATCGCCGGCGCCGTCGAGGCGGTGCAGCTGACCGAACAGTTGCGCCGTTCGCGCACGGCAGTCGTGCTGGCCAACGAAGAAGAACGGCGCCGAATCCGCCGCGAGCTGCACGACGGCATCGGACCCGTGCTGGCCAGCACGGCCCTCGCCGTGCAGCGTGTCGAGCGCCAGCTCGAGGCGGCGGACCCGCGGCGTTCGACCCTCACCGACAGCCGGGTCGACGTCCAACACGCCATCGACGACATCCGCCGGATCGTCCACGGGCTGCGCCCCGCAGCCCTGGACGAGTTGGGGTTCGCCGCCGCGATCGCGCAACGCGCCGCCGCGCTCAGCGACACCGTCGCCTTCGACGTGCACATCGGTGACGATCTACCGCCGTTGCCCGCCGCTGTCGAGGTCGTCGCCTATCGGGTCGCCACTGAAGCGATGACCAACGTCGTCCGCCACGCGAACGCGGCCAGGTGCACGGTCACGGCCACCGCTGACACCCACGCACTGGTGTTGCGCGTCCGCGACGACGGCGACGGCCTAGCCCCTGATCGCGTCGATGGCATCGGTATCCGCTCGATGACCGACCGAGTGCAGGAGTTGGGCGGTCGGCTGGCCGTCGAGTCGGCCGCCGACGGCACACAGGTCACGGCATGGCTTCCCCGGTGATCATCCGGGTCGTCGTCGCCGACGACCATCCCCTGTTCCTTAAGGGCCTTTGCGCCACGTTGCAGAACATCGACGACGTCGTCGTGGTCGCAGCGGTTGCCGACGGCGCGCAAGCCGTCACTGCGGCCCGTGACCTGCACCCGGACCTCGTGCTGATGGACCTGTCCATGCCCGAGATGGATGGACGCACTGCATGCAAGATCATCACTGCCGAGCTGCCCGAGACCGCCGTGCTGGTGCTGACGATGAGCGACGATCCAGACTCCATCGAGGCCGCCCTGCGTGCAGGGGCACGCGGTTATCTGCTCAAGGGCGCCGACGAGGAAACGATCACCCGAGCGCTGGCCAGTGTCAGCGCCGGCGACATGCATCTCACCGGCGCCGCGGCCCAGCACGTCCTGGCCGCGGTGACCGGACGACGAGCGCCCACCACGTTTCCACAACTGAGCCCGCGAGAGACGCAAGTCCTCGACCTGCTCGCCCGGGGCATGGGGAACGCCGGCATCGCCCGCGACCTGTTCCTGTCCACCAAAACCGTGCGCAACCACGTCTCGAACATCCTGGCCAAGATCGCGGCCGGCGACCGGGGACAGGCCATCGAGATGGCGCGTCGCGCCGGCCTGGGCCATAACCCGTGACGACCGCCGACCGGCCGCTGGAGCTGGCGTCGCCGGCCCGACGTCGTCGACGCGCCGAGTCGGCGCCTACCGGGTGAGGACGGCGCGACCTTGGTGAACCCGGCGTCGAGAGTGGCTTGTCCACGGCCGCTGGTGAACCACAACGAGGGCCAGGACGGATCGGATCAGTCGACCGGCCCCGACTGTCGCTGCCTGCTCAGCTGCCAGCTTTGCCGAGCGCGGCGTAGCGGCAGACCGGCCGCCAGCCAGTACCCGGCCGGCCTTTAGTGGCGAGTGAGTCGCAGCCCAATCAACCCGGTTCGGGCCGGGTCGGCGGCTGTTTGCGTTGTCGGTCGAAGCACGTTCTCGGTGCGGTTATTCTCCGTACGTTGTAGCTACAGACTCCCGGCCGGCTTCGCGGCGGCGATCAACCTGCTGGCGTTCGCATCGGAAACGATCACTGTGCGCCCCGAGCGGGCTCCCGTCGACATCAGATCGTCAACACGAACGGTACCGGGCACTCGAGGCGCACCTAGGTCTCGCCAGCTCGCGGCGCGTTCCGTCGTCAGCGTGCGCGCACATCGCCATGACAACCGCCGCAAGAGTTGGAAGGCGAGTCTTGGAGTACGGCGACTAGATATGGTCATCGGTATGGCGAAAAAGACGACAACCCTTGTAGAGCTGATCGACGACGTGGATGGTGGAAAGGCTGACCGCACTGTCGCCTTTTCTTTCGGCGGTGCCCAGTACGAGATTGACTTGTCCAAGAAGAATGCGACGGCGATGACCAAGGCGTTGAAGCCTTACATCGAGGCAGCACGCAAGGTCCGGGCGCCACGAGGCCGCGGCCCGAATGCCACCAAGTCCGTGAAGCGGAACGATCTAGCTGACGTGCGGGCGTGGGCGGCAAAGAACGGCCACACCGTCAGCGACCGCGGCCGCATCCCCACTGCCGTGCTCGAGGCATACGACACAGCCAAATAACCTAAACCGCGGTGCGGCGCACCGGGCCAACGGCAAGCCGGCGCGGCGCTGCAGACCCGAGAAGGCCGTGATGGTGGCCGCGACGCCAATCGGTCCGGAGGCGAGAACGGCGGTGGCCCAGCGCATCCGACCGAACCCCTGTCCAGGCGTGGCGGAAGGTGTCGATTTTCGAGTTCGCTCGCCGGTAGGGCCCCCGGTACAGGACCGCAGTTGGCCACAGACTTGAAGGGACTTCGTGAGCGCGACTTACTCAGCCGCTAACCAGCCGCGGCAGTTCGGTGTCACTCGGTACAACCTGCGGATGGCAAATCGCGTCGCGCGGCGGGCACACCTGACCGAACCTGCCGTCGCCGTTGCGTTCACCTTCAACAATTTGGTGACCCTGTGCGCCTTCAGCGCGATCACCGACGTTGCGAGGTTCGTTCCAGTCGTCGGCGGCTTGCTGGAACTCGCCGTCTCCCTGATCAGCTTCTACTTTCACCGGATCGTCATCGTGACCGAAGCCAAAATCTACGTCTATCGCGACTGGCCTTTCCACTTTCCCGGCAAGCGCCTCGCCGAGTATGAGCGCGGACCCGGCACGGTGCGGATCGGTACCGACCGACGAAATTGGTTCGCGCACCTCATTCGTCGCGGTCAACTCACCTTCCACGACGGAGCGGTTGTCTACCACGGCTTTCTCTGGATCCGTCGCGCCCAATACATCGCTCAAGAGGGCAACATCGCGCCGGGCCAGTGATGGATGGTCACGAGTCGGCGCAAGTCGCCGGCCGACGGTCCGACGCTTGGACTCCATCCAACGGGCTACGGCGTCGTCGGCGCAAATTCGGGGCCGCGCTGCACTCCTTACGGGTAGGGACGAGGCGCGATCCGATGACGGTGCATCTGTAGGTCGAGCTGTCTCGACTTTGGAGCTGGCGCAGGCGGTTGAGGTGATCGGCGGCAGCCGCGGGCGTGCGTGAGGTCAGTGGTGAGGGGTTGCATGTGCGGGTCATAGATATCGACACGTCAGAAGCAACGCAACCCTGACGGGCGTTCCAATAACCGTGGCTCAGCGGTCGGCGAGGAGCGCTAGGACCGGGGCGAAAGCCTCGATTGCCTCGGCCGGCACGGTGACGTAGGAGATCCCCAGTGTTTCGCGACGGCGGAGTAGTTGGTCGGCCATGTGGTGCGGTGTGCCATGGACGACCGTGACGGCGTCCTTGTTGGCGAGCCGCCGCGGGTCGACGCCAAGGGTGCGAAGGTAGGGAACTCCGACGTCGCCGACAGCGACGAGTCCGGCGGCGAGTTCGGGTGACTCGTCGCGAGCTCGGGCGGCGGTTACGACGACCTCGATCTGGGCAGCCGCCGTCGACGCGTCCGCATCCGGCGCCCAACCCAGGGCAACGGTGTCGGCCAGGCGCCCGGCGAGGGCGAGAAGCCGCGGGCCTGATGCCGCGAGCAAGATCGACAGGTCCGGCGCCTGCTCGCGCAGCAAGGTGAGGGTCGAAGTCAGGCGCGTGATCCGTTCCCCCGGCGAGCCGAAGGGGACGCCGAGAGCGGCTGCGTCCCGCTCGGCGCCGGGGCGCCCGGCTCCGAGTCCGAGCTCGAACCGGTCACCGCAGAGGGCCCGCATGCTGTGCACCTCCCACGCGAGCGATCCGGGGGTGCGCAGCGGTTCGCATACCACCCAGGTGCCGACGTGCAGCGTCCTTGTCACGGCCGCCGCCGCGGTAAGTGCCGGAAACGGGGCGGCGGTGTGGACGGTGTCCGGGAGAAGGAGGCTGGCGTAGCCGAGCTCCTCGGTGCGCCGCGCGGCGGCCGTCCAGGTTGACAGGTCGCCGACGCGTCCGTGAGTGACCCCGAAGCGGAAGGGCCGCGTCGAGCGGCCGCTCACCACTTCACCACCGTGGCTGCGTGCGCCGTCGCGGCTCCAGGTCGACGCTCGGCGTTCCGATGGCGGGTGACCGGCAGGGCGACGCCGGCGGCGATCGCCCAAACCAGCCCGCCGAAGCGGGTGATCGGCAGGGTTGCGTCGAGCATCGAGGTGAGCAGGGTGAGGCTTGACAGCACGCCGACGGCGGCGAGCACCAATCCGGCCCAGGCGAGCGGGCGGGGCAGGAGACCGAGAAGGAGCCCCGGAACGGCGACACCGGCGAGCAGCAACCCGAATGGCATGGTGAACCCGGCCGCGCCGGTGACGAAGGCCAGATCGACGAGCACGCGGGCGGTACCGGCGTCGACGGACGGTGCGCTCTCGGCCGTCACCCAGGTGACGAGGCCGGAAAGGGCCAGCGAGGCGGAGGCGAGCGTGCCGCCCACGAGCGCGATAGCCGCACCTGGCGCGGTCACGCCGAGAGTGCGCAGGCGGCGGTACGTCGCGGCGGTCCATGTGGCGAGAGGTATCGAGGTGGAGGCAACCAGAAAAGCCAGCGCGCGTTGCTGCGTGCCGTGCAAGCGCAGGTAGTGCAGCGCCGCCATGGGCGTCGTGGCCGGTGTCGGGCTGCCCACGTAAACCACGACGGCGGCGACGGTCAGCGCGGTCGCGACGACAGCAGGCAACGGGAGCGGTGGACCACCCTGGCGACGGCGGGACGGTGATGACATGCGAGGTCCTTCCCAAGGGTCGAGCTCTCGAATCAGTCGGTGCGGCTCGATTCCTCCTGATAATAGTTACACCTCGTAACGATTTGCAACGGTTACGATCGGCTGATGTCGAAGCCTCGGACCCAGATCGCGTTCTTGCTCGCCCAGCTGGGTGCTCATGCCGCCGACCAGTTCGGCGAACGCGCGGCCCGGCTGGATCTCACGCGTCCGCAGTCAGGGCTGCTGCGCTTGATCGGTCGGCATCCTGGCCAGAGCCAGCGGGCGGTAGCCGGGCAGCTCGGCACTCCGGCCAGCCGGCTGGTCGCGCTCGTTGACGACCTGGAGGACCGCGGCCTCGTCGAGCGTCGGCGCAACGCCGACGACCGCCGCAATTACGAACTTCACCTGACCACCGTCGGCGAGCGTGCTTTGCGCCGTCTCGATGAGACAGCGACCGAGCATGAGGCGGCAGTGACCGCAGCGCTCACCGTCACCGAGCGCAACACCTTGAACGCGCTACTGGAGAAACTTGCCGACGCACACCAGCTGCGTCGCGGCGTCCACCCCGGCTACCGGCACCTCGCGGCCGAGGACCGGCCGGCAGCCCGGCGTTAGTCAGCGCAACTGAAGGAAGCTCTGGCTGCCGATGTAGCGGGTGACGCTTATCTAATACGAGGACGGGCAGCCAACCGCCGCAATAGCCATCGGTCTATCGGCCGGCCGCATACCGTCCGCTCTGCGAGCTCTCATGCCTTTTTGCTGTAGAGCACACGCTCGTGCCGCGTTGAGCGCTACTGGGCCCGCCCAGGACTACCCGCTCTGGAACGCCCGCTCGAGAGCTGTGCGGGTGGCTTCGTCATCGCGTGTCACTTGATCGAGCAGCGCAGCCAGTTCGTCGAGCCACAGAGCGACCGGCATCGGCGTCGAGGACAGCACAACACCACGCACGGCGTGGCCCGCGCTGGCTTCGGCTACGCCGACCTCGGGAGCTCGGAACGTCAGCGTCCGATCGCCGGCGGTGATGGTGATACCGATCGGCTCACCGGTGCGCCCGAGCAGCCGCCGACCCATCGAACGCCGCTGTTCCAGCCGGATCATCGAAGCCGGGAGCGCCCCGCCGAGGGTGGAGATCAGGACCCGCCCGAGCATCGCGACCTCGACGCGCCGGAAGTGGGCTGCGACGAGGTTTCCCAGCGGCCCCGGTGCGCCAGGTGCTGCTACCTCGGCTGGTTCCGGCGGCTCGGGCTCGCGTGCCGGTACAGCCGACGGCGGCAGCTCGAGTTCCGCGGAGGACGCAGGGGTGGTCGGGTTCTCGCCGTTAGGTGTGAACGTGAGTTCGAGTGACGTCCCGGGTTGCGCCGGTTCGGGCGGCTGCATGTCCGCACTGTAGAACGTCGCGCCCTTCATGCTGGCGTCGATCGCAGGCGCGGGCCGGACCGCTCGCCAGTTCTCACGGACCCGATCTATGGTCGGCGCAGGATCCGGCGAAGGTCGCCGCACGAGGTAGGAGAGCCATGGCCAAGTTCGGCAGGAGCGACGTCGCAGCGGCCGGTGCGAGCTGGGAGCCCGACGCGGCCGACGGGCGGCTGGCGGCCACCGCCGGCGCAGCGCCAGGGGCCGTGTTTACCTCGGACCTGTCCGTGTCCGAGTACGTGCTGCTCAACGAGGCGGGGTTCGAACCGCTGGGCTTCGTGGTTGGTTCGTCGATCTACCACATCGGGATCCAGGTCACCCGTTGGGGACAGAACCAGGAACTGACCGTGCTGACACAGGCCATGTACTCGGCCCGCGAACTCGCCATGAGCCGGATGCAGGCCGAAGCAGACCGCCTCGGGGCCGACGGGGTCGTCGGCGTGACGCTGCGGGCCCAGCAATATGTGTGGGGCCAGGGGTTCTCGAGTTCATCGCCACGGGCACCGCGGTCCGCGCACTGCACGGCCAGGGCGCGCACCGCACGCCCGACGGCCGGGCGTTCTCCTCCGACCTGTCCGCGCAGGACTTCTACCGGCTGCTTGCCGCGGGTTCGGTCCCGGTCGCGTTCGTCCTCGGCACCTGCGTTTATCACATCGCGCACCAGAGCGTGATGCAGTCGCTGCGCCAGGCCGGCGTCAACCAGGAGATGGTCATCTTTACCCAGGGCATCTACCAGGCCCGCGAACTCTCGCTGGCACGGATGCAATCCGAAGCCACGCAAGCCCAGGCCAGCGGAATCGTCGGCGTCTCGGTCGCCGTCCACAATCACGTCTGGGGTGAGCACGCGACCGAGTTCTTCGCAACCGGCACCGCCATCCGTCAGCTGGATCCATCGCACAGACTGCCGGAAACAGCGCCCAAACCCACCTTCACACTCGGCCTCGACCTCTAATCCGCACCCAGACCACCGCCACCCCGATCGGCGGCGTCGGCGACGAGACGGGTAAAGCCGAGTACGGCAACACGACTCCGCCGTGAACGCACGCGTGGTTCGCGGGGGTGGCAGCCGCTCAGCGTGCCGGAGCGGCGTCGAGCTCGGGCATCGCCCGTGCCTGGCTGCGGGCCAGGAACACCGTCGCCGTGGCCATCGCCGCTGCGGCCACACTCAAAGCCACGGCGGAGGGCGTCCCGACGTCCAGCCGTTCGCGCAACAGCATGATGCCGAGCCCCGCGCCGAGCACGGGTTCCACGACCGCGATCACCGGCAACGAGGCCTGTAACGCGCCCGCCTGGAACGCCAGCTGCTGGAGGTAGACGCCGGACAGCCCGACGACGAGCAGGGCGTAGGTCTCGGCCGCGGTGACCACCGGCACCAGGCCGGCGCCGATCAGCGACACCACGGACTTCGTCAGCACCGCGTTGACGCCGGCGAGGACGCCGTCGGCAAGGGCGAGCAACCCCGCTCGAGGGGCGCCCTCACGCCGGTTGGCGAGCAGCAGGCAGACCGCCACGACAGGCGCGCATACCACCGCCACCACCAACCAGCCCGCGCCCGAGCCGCGGTCGTGGCCCTGGCTGGGGTTGCCGAGGCCGACGAACACGCCGAGCGACACGGCCAGCACGAGAGCCCAGGTCCAGGTCGCGGCCGTGAGGCGGGTCCGGGCGAACCGGGCCGCGATAGGCAAGGCGAACAGCAACGAGGTGATGATCAAAGGCGACACGACGGTGAGGGGGCCGAGTGCGAGGGCAACCGCCTGCAGGACGTAGCCGAGGCCGTTGCCGAGTGTCCCGGACCACCACAGCGGGCTGCGTAGCAACTGCCCGACGAAAGCGGTACTGCGGGCGTCGTCGTCGCTGGAGCGGGCCGCGGCGCGGAACTGGGCGACGGTCGCGACCGCAAAGGCCAGCGCGCTCGCCAGGGCGACCAGGACGCAGGCGATAAGCCGTCCGGAGAGCACCGGGCCAGTATCCCGGGAAGCTGGTCGGGACCCACGCGTAATGCGTAATGACCCGCGACTCGCTGACCCGACGCGGCGGCGTCACGGTGCCTGACGGAGGTGCGTTTCCCTACGATGAACAGCGAATCGCATGTGCCGGGACCCCGGGGGCGTCCCGCCCCCGCTCGGTGCCGCGCGCCCGTCTCGGGTATGGAGGTCCATCCGGTGCAGCCGATGGGAGTGCTCGGAGCCAGAGCGGCGAGCCGTGCCCGCCGGTGGCTGCTCGGTGTCCTGCTGCGGCTGCCGGGCGGCAACTCCGATCCGGCCGCGCTGATCGCCCGTTTCCCGGACGAGTCGCTGGTACCGCTGCGCCGACAAGGTCTGAACCCGACTCCGGAACTCGGCGCCCGGGAGCCGGTCAGCCGGCTGAAGATGCCTCTTGGGCTGCGCGGTTGGCTGGTCACCGGCTACGAGGAGTCGCGGTACGTTCTCGCCGCCGACCCCGACACCTTCAGCAACGACTTCAGCAACATGGTCGGCAAGGTCGGCATCGGGCAGGAGGACGACCCGGGTGGCCTCGGCTTCGCCGACCCGCCGCACCACACCCGCCTGCGGCACATGCTGACCCCGCACTTCACGAGCCGGGCGCTGGCCAAGCAGGCCCCGCGCATACGCCAGATCATCGACCAGGCGCTGGATGAGGTCGAGCGCCGCGGCGCCGCCGGCGAGCAGATTGACCTGCAGAAGCACTTCGCCCTGCCCATCCCGTCCCGCGTGATCATGGAGCTGATCGGCATCGGCGAGGGCGACCGCGAGGAGTTTCACCGGCTCAGCACCGAGCGCTTCAACTTCGGTGACGGTGCGGGCTCGTCCCTGGACCTCATCCAGGAGTCGATCAACTACCTGCGCGTCATCGTCGCCCGGCAGCGGATCGAGCCGGCCGACGGCCTGATCGGTGACATCCTGCGCGTGCACGGTGACGACGTCGACGACATCGAGCTCGCCGGCCTGATCGACGGCGTCCTCACCGGCGGCCTCGAGACAACGGTCAGCATGCTGGCCCTCGGTGCGGTCGCCCTGCTACAGGACCCGGCCGCCGCCGAACGGCTGCGCGAGGATGACGCTGCGGCCGAACCGATGGTCGAGGAGCTGCTGCGCTACCTCGCCGTCGTGCAGGTCGGCTTCCCACGCTTCGTGCGCCGCGACGTGACCCTCGGCGGCAAGCACCTGTTCGCCGGCGACATCGTCATCTGCTCGCTCAGCGGGGCCAATCGCGACCCGCGGCACGCCCCGAACCTCGACACCGTCGACGGCACCCGCCCACCGGTACCGCACCTCGCCTTCGGGCACGGCCTGCACCGCTGCATCGGGGCCGAGCTGGCCCGGATCGAGCTGCGGATGGCCTACCCGTCGCTCGTTCGGCGCTTCCCGGACATGCGGCTGACCGTGGCACCAGGAGAGATCGCCTACCGCGACACGTCCATCGTCTTCGGCCTGGACTCGCTGCCCGTGACGCTGCAGCCGGTCTCGGCGAGCCCGTCGACGGTCATGTAGACGTGCAAACGCTTGCGTGGCTCGACGAAACTTATAAGCCCAAGGGGACCGCGCGAGTGCAACGCCCCTCGGAACCGCAGACGGCGACCACCATTGCTGGGCACGCACACGACGAGTTGATGAAGGACTAACCCCGCCGCGCTGTCACGCCACAGCGCGCATGCATGCTGCGACTCCGGTCGGAGCCACGGTCCACAGCTATGCCGAGTGGTCTGCTCTGAGTGACGACCGATGACCCGCTCGACCCGCTGATCCACGCGTCGGCCCGGCTGCGGATCGTCGTGACGTTGGCCGCGCTGCGCGAGGGTGACGCGCTGTCCTTGACCCGCCTACAGAACTTGATCGGCCTCACTCCCGGCAATCTGATCACCCACCTGCGCAAGCTCGAGGACGCCGGCTATCGGACGGCCGTGTCAGAGTCTCGCTCGAGCCCGAAGCGTGCACACTTGCTCGGTTGAGTGTCGTTGCCCGATGTTGCTACGGGTTGAGCAGTAGTCATCGATGTCGCGGAGCCGTGCCGGACCGTCGTCTCGGCGAGCAGTCCGGTCAGCCGAGTGTTCCTTGGGCGGCTCGGGTACCGCCTGGATCACCGCCTGGGCCTCGCAGGACGTAGGCAGCGACGACGGCGACGAGGGCTCCGAGTAGTGGTGCGGTCAGATAGATCCACAGGTTGTGGAAATCTCCGCTGACGATTGCTGGGCCGAGGGACCGCGCTGGGTTCATGGACGCGCCACTAACTGGGCTTGCCCATAGGCCGGCCAGGGCGATGTAGGCGGCGACACCGAGGGCGGACAGTGACCCGAGGTTCTGGGCGCTGGAGGCAGTACCGAGGATGGTGCTGACCAGGCCGAGGCTCAGCACTGCCTCCAGCGCGAAGGCTTGCGTAGTGGTGAAGCCGGCGCCCGGCAGCGTCGCACCGACATGCGCGAGGTCGCCGAAGGTGATCCGCAGGAACAGCGCGGCCAACAACGCCCCGAGGATCTGGGCGACGACATAACCCGGGACTCGTCGCCAGCCGAAGTCACCGCGCAGCGCGAACGCAACGCTGACCACTGGATTGAGGTGAGCGCCGGACACAGCGCCCATGAACAAGATGACCGCCAGCACGGTCAACGCCGGCGCGATCACCGATGCCACGCGCCCGATCTGGCCGTGACCGGACTGGTCGACGACAGGGGCGCCCGCGCCGACCAGCACCAACAAGAACGTGCCGAACGTCTCGCTGAACAACCGACGCCACTCGTACCGCAGGTTGGTGAAGTCGCGCGCCCAGACCGGCTCCCGCTCGAGCAGAGCAACAATGCGCGGGCCGTGTCGGGAATGCACCAACGCCTGGACCCGATCGTTCGTGGTCTCGTCGTGACCAGCCGCGACCTGGCCGGTCGCATCGTGGTCGGTCGGGTTAGTCGGCGGCTCGGCAGCGTCCCGTTCCTGGGGTGTCATCAGCGTCCAGTGAACCGGTGTCGGATCAGACCTTGATCGCCGGCAGTGCGACCAGCCTGCACGGGATCTCGGTGTCCTCGTTGAGGTGGTAACTGGCGCACACCCGGTGGTAACCGTCAGCGATCTGCAATGGCATGGCCGTGGACAACTCGCCCTGGATCAACAAGATCGGCGACAGCTCAATACCTCTCGCGACACGTTTGAGGTCCTTCGCGACCTCGGGGTCATCGACCGGCAGCAGCGGCAGGGCCGCAGCCCGCAAAATATCCTTCGCGTGCTGCTGAACCGTCGGCGCCTGGGACAGCAACGCCGTCAAAACCTCAGCCTGCGCGGCCGAACCGAGCAGACGCAGAAACGACGCCGCCGCCGGATAGTCGTGCTCAGCCGGACATGCGGCCCAAACCAACTTCGCAGACTTCGACACAGACAAACCTTCCGGCAGGAACGCGACCCGCCGACTTGGCGCACCGCGCTCCAGTCTGCGCCCACGAAACGCGTGCGGCACAGATCAGCTGTCACCCATCCCTGCAGCAGCCTCGACCGACCGGTAGCGGGGCGGGGTCGGAGCGCTGAACGCAACTACTCGTGGGAGTAGTTCTGTCTGGTCCCGCGCTGTCGATAAGTCGCGGCCAGTCGACCCCGATGGGACATGCGGTCCGATCGCAGATCTGACCGCACCGAAGTGTAGAACCAATCGATCAGTGTTGCGCCGGGCGACGAAGGAATGTCGCGGCAGGTGTCGATCAGTGCGCGCAGCTGCTCGAGCTCCAGTACGGGGACGGGCTGGTCGGGCACGATCGGGGCCAACGCGCCGTCCATCGGGTTCCGCTCGATCTCCTCTTAGCGCAGCATCCACTTCCAGAACTGCTGCAGTGCCCGGAAATCCGCGGACACGGGCGCGGCTTTGACCACGGCGAGGCGGTGCCGGACGTAGGCCTCGATGTCGCGACGGGTCACCTGGGCCGGCACGGCACCCGGGCGGGCGGCGTCGAGATTGCCCTGGTCGTCAACCCTTGTGCTACCACCAGCGAGTTTCGCCGCGATGCTGCAGGCCCTATACATGCTGTGCTCGAGCCGCCTGTCGGAGTCGAACCGACGACCTGCCGCTTACAAGGCGGCTGCTCTGACCAACTGAGCTAAGGCGGCAACGCGCACGAGATTACCGGCGCGCTGGGCACGGTTGACGCGGCGGGCGAACGCGCCGAAGCCCCAACGGCGAGCGGGTACGACGGAACGGGCAGACTGCGAATGCCACCGTCAGCAGCGAGGGGACACGCGTGAGCCGACTGCACAAGCCGAAGGCCGGCTTCTGGATCCGGCTGTGCGTCGTGATCCTCTACCCGCTGGACGGTGTGCTGTTCCGGCTGCGCTGGCGGCACCTGGACCGGGTGCCCGGCCCGGACAAGGGCGGCGTGATCATCGCCGTCAACCACATCTCGCAGATCGACACCGTGCTGATGGCGCGCGTCGTGTGGCAGTCAGGCCGGATCCCGCGATTCATGATCAAGGCCGGCGTGTTCGAGTGGGCCGGCGTCGGCAAGATCATGAAGGGCGCCGGGCAGATCCCCGTGCACCGCGGCACCACCGACGCCGCGCAGTCGCTGCGCGAGGCCGTCACCGCACTGGAACGCGGCGAGGCCGTCGTCATCTATCCCGAGGGCACCACGACGAAGGATCCGAGCGGCTGGCCGATGCAGGGCAAGACCGGCATCGGCCGGTTGGTGCTGCTGTCGCCGGAGACACCCGTCGTGCCGCTGGGCCAGTGGGGCGTGCAGCGGATGGGCGGGCTGAGCCTGAAGCGCCTGGGTCGCCGGCGCACCCACCAGCTGTCGGTGGGCGAACCGCTCGACCTGCGGCGGTACCGCGGCGCGCCGGCATCACAGACGAACCAGCGCCTGATCACCGACGAGATCATGGGCGCCATCCGCGACCAGGTGGCCGAGCTGCGCGGCGAGCCGGCGCCGGAGGAATTCTTCGTCCCAGCGCGCGTCTACGTCGACAAGAAGCGACTCCGTCGCGGCTGACGTCAGAGCCGGCGGCGGCGGGCGATCTCGGCAAGCGTCACGGCCGCGGCCACCGAGGCGTTCAGCGATTCGGCCGCCGGTGCCATCGGGATCGTGACGGTGACGTCGCAGGTCTCGCCGACCAGGCGCGACAGGCCCCGGCCCTCCGAGCCGACGACGACCACCACCGGTTCGGTGGCCATTTCGAGATCGTCGAGCGACGTCGTGCCGTCGGCGTCCAGGCCGAGGACGAACAGCCCCGCGGCGCGGCAGTCCTTCAGCGCGCGGACGAGGTTCGTCACCTGCGCGACGGGCAGCCGCGCGGCCATGCCCGCCGACGTGCGCCACGCCGTGGCCGTGACCCCCGCCGATCGCCGTTCGGGCACGATCACGCCCTGCGCACCGAACGCCAGCGCCGAACGGATCACCGCGCCGAGGTTGCGCGGGTCGGTGACACCGTCGAGCGCGACCAGCAGCGGCGGGACGCCCGCTTCCAGCGCCTCGGCGAGCAGGTCCGGCAGCGAGTGGTAGGCGAACGGCGGCACCTGCAGTGCGATGCCCTGGTGCAGCACGCCGTTGGTGCGTCGGTCGATCTCGGCGCGGCTGACCTCGAGCAGCGCGATGCCGCGATCGCTCGCCAGCCGCACGGCCTCGGTGACCCGCTCGTCGGCCTCCAGCCCGTGCGCGAGGTACAGCGCGGTGGCCGGCACGTTGGCGCGCAGCGCCTCGGCCACCGGGTTGCGGCCCACGAGCAGTTCGGGCGTCTGCGTGTCGCGGCCGGACCGTTTCGTGTCCCCGCGCCGCGTCGACGGACGCGGGTCCGACGTGTTGCGCCGGTCGGCGGCCGCGGCCCGGCGCGCGGCCGGGTGCCCCTTACGCGCCTCGGCCGGCGGCGTCGGCCCCTTGCCGGTCAGCGCACGGCGCGCCTGACCGCCCGAGCCGACCTGCGGGCCCTTCTTCGACTTGCGGATCGCGCCGCGGCGCTGCGAGTTGCCGGCCATCAGCCGACGCTCCAGCGCGGGCCGTCCGGGGTGTCCTCGATCTTGACGCCGGCCGCGGCCAGGCGATCGCGGATGGCGTCGGCGGCCGCGTAGTCCTTGCGTTCGCGGGCGGCGGCACGCTGTTCGGCGGCGACGCCGACCAGCGCGTCGATCACGTCGGTGGACGCGCCGTCGGCCGCCGCCGGCCACTGCGCGGGATCGATACCGAGCACCGACGCCATCGCCGACACGGCGCCCAGCGACGCACGCACCGCCGCGACGTCACCGTTGGCCAAGGCGGTGTTGCCGTCGCGCACCGCGGTGTGCAGCACGCCCAGCGCCGACGACACGGCGAGGTCGTCGTCCATCGCGGCCGCGAAATCGGCAGGGACGTCGGCGGGCACATCTGCAGCGGCGACGATTTCGCGGGCGCGCTCGACGAAGTTCTCGATGCGCCGGTAGGCGGCCGCGGCCTCGTCCAGCGCGTCGGGAGAGAACTCCATCACCGACCGGTAGTGCGCGGCGCCGAGGTAGTAGCGCACCTCGACCGGGCGCCACCGGTGCACGATCTCGCGCACCTGCAGCGTGTTGCCGAGCGTCTTGCTCATCTTCTCGCCCGACATGGTGACGAGGCCGTTGTGCAGCCAGTAGCGCGCGAAGCCGTCGCCCGCGGCGCACGACTGCGCGAGCTCGTTCTCGTGGTGCGGGAACACGAGGTCCAACCCGCCGCCGTGGATGTCGAACGTCGGACCGAGATACTTCGTCGCCATCGCCGAGCACTCCAGGTGCCAGCCCGGCCGCCCGTCGCCCCACGGTGTCGGCCACGACGGCTCGCCCGGCTTCGCCGCCTTCCACAGCGCGAAGTCGCGGGGGTCGCGCTTGCGGTCGTCGCCGACGGAGTCGCCGGCCGCCTGCATCTCGTCGATGCGCTGACCGGACAGCGAGCCGTACGCGGGGTAGGACCGCACGTCGAAGTACACGTCACCGTCGGCAACGTAGGCGTGCCCGGAGTCGATCAACCGCTGCATCAGGGTGATCATCTCCGGCACGTGGCCCGTGGCGCGCGGTTCGTACGTGGGCGGCAGGCAGCCCAGCGCCTGCTCGGCGGCGATGATTTCGCGCTCGTTGCGGAACGCCAGCGACCACCACGGCTCGCCGGCGACCGCCGACTTCGCGATGATCTTGTCGTCGATGTCGGTGACGTTGCGGACGAACGTCACGTCGTACCCGCTGTGCGCGAGCCAGCGGCGCAGGATGTCCATGTTGATCCAGTTGCGCACGTGACCGATGTGCGGCGGCCCCTGGACGGTCAGTCCGCACAGGTAGATCGACACCGTGCCGGGGTGCAGCGGCTCGAACACCCGCAGCGAGCGGGTGCCGGTGTCGTGCAGGTGCAGCTGACTCACCGCGCCATCGTACGGATGCGGCGACACTCGCGCCGGGTCGTGGCTTAGCGTGGCGAAGGTGGAGACATCACCGCTGCATCCGGACTCGCTCGTCGTCAGCCTCGGCCGGCCCGAGGCGCCCGGCGCGCCGCTGAGCGCGCCGATCGTGCTGGCCGCGCCGTACCGCAACGACCCGGACGACAACCGGTATGCGCGCCACGACGTCACCGACACCGTGGCGGCTCTCGAGACGATCCTCGGCGAATTGGACGGCGGCCGCGGGTTCGCGTTCGCCAGTGGCGTCGCGGCGATCGCCGCCGTGGTCGAAGGGCTGCCCGCGGACTCGGTGGTGGTCGCGCCATCGGACGCCTACTCCGGCACGGTGTCGATCTTCGCCGAGCAGGAGCGGCTCGGCCGGTTGACCGTGCGACGCGTCGACCTCGCGGACACCGCCGCGGTGACGGCCGCCCTGGACGGTGCGGCACTGGTGTGGCTGGAGACCGTGACGAACCCGCTGATGACGGTGCCCGACATCCCCGCCGTCGTCGCTGCGGCGAAGCGGACCGGCACGCTGGTGGCCGTCGACGCGACGTTCTCCACGCCGCTGGTGGTGCGCCCGCTCGATCTCGGCGCGGACATCGTCATGCACTCGGCGACGAAGTACCTCGGCGGCCACTCAGACGTGCTCGCCGGCGCCCTGGTGGTGCGCGACGACGCGTTGGCGACCCGGCTGCACAACCGCCGGACGTTGACCGGCGGGGTCCCCGGCGCCCTCGAGGCCTACCTGGTGACCCGCGGCGTGCGCACGCTGGCCCTTCGCATGGAGCGCGCGCAGGCCAACGCCGGCGAGCTCGCCCGCCGGCTCGCGGACCACCCGCGGGTGGCGCGGGTGCGCTACCCCGGGTTGCCCGACGACCCCGGGCACGCCGTCGCCGCGCGCGATCACGCCGGCTTCGGCGCCATGATCGCGATCGAGGTCGACGGCTCCGCCGAGGACGCCGAGCGCGTGTGCGCGTCGCTGCGGCTGATCAACCACGCGACGAGCCTCGGCGGCGTCGAGTCGCTGATCGAACGCCGCGCCCGGCACGCCGTCGACGCCGGGTTCGGCACACCGGCGCAGCTGCTCCGGTTGTCCGTCGGCATCGAGAACGTCGAGGATCTCTGGGCCGATCTGGCGCAGGCCCTGGGCTGACCGCTGCCGCCCTTCGTTGAGTGGTCACCTGGCCGCTGAGTGGTCGTCCGTACCTGACCACTCAGCGCACAAGTGACCACTCGACGAAAGAGGGGACGCGGCCGGACGGTTCAGCGGGTGAGCAGGGCGGTGGCGATCGCGGCGCGGCCCTCACCGCGGCCGGTCAGCCCGAGGCCGTCGGTGGTGGTGGCGGCCAGCGACACCGGTGCGCCGATGACATCGGCGAGCACGGCAGCGGCCTCCGCGCGGCGTGGCCCGATCTTCGGCGCATTGCCGATCACCTGGATCGCGACGTTGCCCACCTGCCAGGACGACGCGTGCAGCAACCGCACGACCTCGGCCAGCAGCGTGGCGCCCGACGCGCCCGCCCACTGCGGGTCGTCGGTGCCGAACACCGCACCGAGGTCGCCCATGCCGGCGGCCGACAGCAGGGCGTCGCAGGCCGCGTGTGCCGCGACGTCGCCGTCGGAGTGGCCGGCGCAGCCGTCGACCCCGGGCCACAACACCCCGGCGAGCCAGCAGTCGCGCCCCGCCTGCACCGGATGGACGTCGACGCCGATCCCGGTGCGCACCTCGCTCATCTGCCGCCGGGGGCCTTCGTGCGCGTGACGTCGAGTTCGCCGTCGGCGTAGCGGGCCCGCAGCACCTTCTTGTCGAACTTGCCGACACTGGTCTTCGGCACCTCGTCGACGAACGTCCAGTTCTCCGGCACCTGCCAGGACGCGACCTTGCCGTCGAGGAACGACGCGAGAGCCGCCGGGTCGACCGCGTCGCCGCGCGCGACGATGCAGGCCAGCGGCCGCTCGGTCCACTTCTCGTCCGGGATGCCGATCACCGCGGCCTCGGCGACGTCGGGTGAGGCAGCGAGCAGGTTCTCCAGCTCGACGGAGGAGATCCACTCACCACCGGACTTGATGACGTCCTTGGACCGGTCGGTGATCTGGAAGAAGCCGCGGTCGTCGATCGTGCCGATGTCACCGGTGCGCAGCCAGCCGTCGTCGAACTTCTCCGGCGCGTCGTCCAGGTGGTAGCCGCCGGTGATCCACGGCCCGCGCACCTCGATCTCGCCGACGGCCTCGCCGTCCCACGGCAGCACGTCGCCGTCGTCGGACACGATGCGCATCTGCACTCCGGCGATCAGCCGACCGGACTTCAGCCGCCAGTCCAGCTCGTCCTCGCCGCCGAGTTCGACGTCGGCCGGCGGGTGCGCCATGCCGCCTACGGGCGACGTCTCGGTCATCCCCCAGCCCTGGATGATGCGCAGGCCGAACTCGTCCTGCCATGCCTGCATCAACGACCGCGGGATGGCGGCGCCGCCGGAGCTGCCCATACGCACGGAGGAGAAGTCGACTGCTGCGGTCGCGGGCGACCTGCAGCATCCCGGCCCACAGCGTCGGCACCGCGGACACGAATGTGGCGCGGTCGGTGGCGACGATGTCGCACAGCGCGTCCGGCGTCATGAACGGGCCGGGCATCAGCATCGTGGCGCCGGACAGGAACGACCCGAACGGGATGCCCCACGCGTTGACGTGGAACATCGGCACGATCACCAGCGCGCGGTCGCTCTCGGTGGAGCCGGTGCCGGTGTTGGACGAGCGTGGCCAGCGCGTGCAGGTAGATCGAGCGGTGCGAGTAGACGACGCCCTTCGGATCACCCGTGGTGCCGCTGGTGTAACACATCGACGCCGGCGTCTTCTCGTCCAGCTGCGGCCACGCGTAATCGGCGGCGGCCTCGGCGAGCAGGTCGGCGTAGGAGTGCACCGGAACTTCGCCGCCGAGCACCGACGTGTCACCGTCACCGATCACGACGACGTGCTCGACGGTCTTGAGCTGCGAGGCGATCGCCGCGAGCAGCGGCAGCAGCGTGGCGTCGACGATCACCACCTTGTCCTCGGCGTGATTGACGATGTGGGCGAGCTGGCCCGGCGGCAGCCGCAGGTTCAACGTGTGCAGCACCGCCCCCATGCACGGCACCGCGAAGTAGGCCTCCAGGTGCTCCTGGGAGTTCCAGCACAGCGTGCCGACGCGGTCGCCGTGCCCGACCCCCAGGCCGGCCAGCGCGTTGGCCAGCCGCTGGGCGTTCGCGCCGATCTCGGCGAACGTCGCGACGCGGCTGCCGGCGTCGGCACTCCCCTGCCAGGTGCGGCACTCGCTGCGGTTGAACACCGTGATGCCGTGCTCGAGCATCGCCGTGACGGTCAGCGGGAAATCGTCCTGCATGGTGCTGGTGATCAAGGGATTGCCCTCCGCTGGAGACGCTGCATGCCGACGCCGGTCAGCCTAATCGCGCGACCGCTTCGGCGCGGGCCAGATCTGCCGGTGTGGTGATCTTGAAACTCTCGTCCGCGCCGGGCGCCGCGACCACGCGCAGGCCCAAGGCCTCGACCAGGGCGGCGTCGTCGGTGACGTCGAGGTGCACGCCGTCGCGATGCGCGCGCACGAGCACCGCGCGCCGGAAGGCCTGCGGGGTCTGGATCGCGGCGAGCCTCGAGCGGTCGACGAGCCCGTCCAGCGCACCGGTGGCGTCGATGCGCCGCACGGTGTCGTGGATGCCGACGACAGGCACCACTGCGTCGGCGCCGGCCTCGAGCGCGTCCAGCACCGCGTCGATGACGTGGGCCGGGACGAACGGCCGGGCGACGTCGTGCACCAGCACGTGCTCGACGTCCCGGGCCGAGGGCCTGCAGGCCGGCGGCGACGGAGTCCCGCCGGGTGGCCCCACCGGCCACGACCGGCAGCCCGGTGAGCTCGGCAGCGTGCTCGAGCATCTCCGCAGGCGCGACGACGACGACGTCCCCGACCCGCGGATGCGCGGTGAACCGCGCAGCAGCGTGCTCGAGCAGCGTCACACCGGCGACATGCACGAACGCCTTGGGTACCTGCGCGCCGAGCCGTTGCCCCGAACCGGCGGCAACGAGAACGGCGGTGACCGTCCGGGGACGGGTCAGGCGACTGCCTCGCTCAACACCTCGTCGAGCACGATCTCGGCCTTGTCCTCGTTGGTGCCCTCGGCGAGCGCGAGCTCGCTGGTGAGGATCTGCCGGGCCTTGGCCAGCATCCGCTTCTCGCCCGCGGACAAGCCGCGGTCGCGATCGCGGCGCCAGAGGTCACGCACGACCTCGGCAACCTTGTTGACATCACCGGAGGCCAGCTTCTCGCCGTTGGCCTTGTACCGGCGCGACCAGTTGGTCGGCTCCTCGGTGTGCGGCGCGCGCAACACCTCGAAGACGCGGTCCAGACCCTCTTGACCGACGACGTCGCGGACGCCGACGATCTCGGCGTTCTCGGCCGGGACGAGCACCGTGAGGTCGCCTTGCGCGACCTTCAACCGCAGGTAGGTCTTGGTGACTCCTTGCAGGAGTCGCTCTTCGATTGCCTCGATGAGTGCGGCCCCGTGGTGCGGGTAGACAACGGTCTCGCCGACCTTGAAAGTCATGTGTTGCAGCCCCTTTCGCTCCTCCCAGGATAACACGCAGCTGAGAGACCCGGTCGTGGCGAACTGCGACGTTCCCCCAGCTGCGGGCCTTCGACCACTACGCTTCCGCACCCTCTGCGACCCTGGTCCGAGCGCCCGCGCGGGCGCCCGCTCGCGGGTCGTTAGGCTGTGCGACGTGACTGCACAGCCGGCCCGCACGCGGCTCGCGCGGGTGTGCTGCGGCCTCGCGATCGCGGCGTCCCTCGCGACGTCGGCGTGCGCAGCGGGGCAGCGCGCACAGACCGCCGACCAGAAGCCCACCCTCGACGGCACCGAGGCCTCGGTCGGGCAACTAGACCTGCGCGCCATCAAGATCGTGGCGCCGACGACAGGCACGTCGTACCCGGCGGGGTCCAGCGCGCAGCTGAGCCTGGCGATCGTCAACGGCGCGCCGACCGCCGACCAGCTGACCTCGATCACGTCCAGTTCCATCTCCGGATGGGGCGCGTATCCCTCGGCCGGCGCGGCGCAGCTCGCTGCCAGCCCGAGCACCGCGGCGCCGACGCCGGCCGCCTCGAGCACCACGGCTTCGTCCACCGCGCCGGCAGCGTCTTCCACGTCGCCCAGCGGGTCGTCGACCTCTGCGCGCAAGCACCGGTCGTCGGCGGCGTCGACGACCGCCGCGTCGACGCCCGCGGCATCGACCACCGCCGCGCCCGCGCCGACCGCCAGCCGCAACGTCGCCATCCCGGCCAACGGCCTGTTGGCGTTCGGCCTGCCGAGCGGCCCGATGCGCCTGGTGCTCAGCGGGCTGACCGCCCGGCTCTACTCCGGCGAGGCGATCCGGTTGACCTTCACGTTCGCCCACGCCGGACACACGACGGTCCTGGTCCCGGTCGCGCTCACGTCGAACCCGCCGTCATCGTTCGTGCCGGAGCCGAAGGACCCCGCCGCCAGCGCCACCGGCTGACCACACTTCTCCCACCCGTGGCCTCGACGCGCCGGAGCACCAGTGTCGGGGGTACGCACTAGCGTCCAGCCCGTGGCGAGGTCAGCGAGCAGTTACGCGTGCTCGTCGTGCGGCGCGGTGTCGGCCAAGTGGTACGGCCGGTGCCCCAAGTGCGGCGAGTTCTCCACGCTGCAGGAACAGGCGCGTCCCCAACCCGCCGCCGGGCTTCGCTCCAGCACACGCGGCGCCACGCCCGCCCGCGCGGCCCGGCCGGTGTCCGAGGTCGTCACCGGCACTCCGGTGCCGCGGCTGCGCACGGGCGTCGGGGAGTTCGATCGCGTGCTCGGCGGCGGTCTCGTCGCCGGGCAGGTCTGCCTGTGCAGCGGGCCGCCGGGCTCGGGCAAGAGCACGCTGCTGCTCGCCGTGGCCGAGTCGGTGGCCGCCCAGGGCGCCGGCCGGGTGCTCTACGTCTCCGGCGAGGAATCGGTCGAGCAGATCGCGGTGCGCGCGCAGCGGATCGGCGCGGCCAGCCCGGATCTGCTGCTCGCCGACGACACCGATCTCGCCGGCGTGCTCGGGCACATCGACGCCGCGGGTGCCGAGCTGGCAATGATCATCGTCGACTCCGTGCAGACCATCGCCTCCTCCGACGTGGACGGCCGGGCCGGCGGTGTCACGCAGACCATGGAGGTCGCGCACGTGCTCTCGCGCGTGGCGAAGGCCAGAGGCGTCGTGCTCATCCTGGTCGGCCAGGTCACCAAGGACTCCACCGTCGCGGGCCCGCGCGCGCTGGAGCACATCGTCGACACGACGCTGAGCCTCGACGGTGACCGGCACACCTCGCTACGCCTGCTGCGAGCGGTCAAGAACCGCTTCGGCTCGCTCGAGGTCGCGGCGTTCGAGCAGACCGATGCCGGCATGCGCGAGGTGCTGGATCCGAGCAGCCTGTTCCGCGAGCACCGGGACCTGCCGGTGCCCGGAACCTGTGTCACCGTGACCATCGAGGGGCACCGGGCGCTGACGGCCGAGATCCAGTCGCTCGTCGCGGCCACCACGAATCCGAATCCCCGGCGTGGGGTGTCCGGGCTGGACTCCGCACGCACCGCGATGCTGATCGCGGTCAGCGAGCGCGCCGCCAAACTGCGGCTCTTCGACAAGGACGTCTTCCTCGCCACCGTGGCCGGCATGCGGGTGTCCGATCCGGGCACCGATCTCGCCGTGTGCCTCGCCGTCATCAGCGCCGAGCACGATCAACCGGTGCCGCTGGACCTGGTGGCCATCGGCGAGGTCGCGCTGTCCGGTGACGTCCGGCCGGTGCCGCTGCTCGCCGAGCGCGTGGCCGAGGCCGCCCGGCTCGGCTTCACCCGGATGCTCGTGCCCGCCGGGAGCAAGTCGCGGCTGGGCGGTCGGCTGCCCGCGGCGACGCTGGTCGAGGTCGGCAACCTTGCCGAGGCCGTCGCTGCGCTGCGCCGCGCCGGGCTCGCGTCGGTGCACTGATGACGTTCACGGACATGCCCCCGGCGGCATCGACACGCGGTCTCCGGCCAGATATCGTGCGCGACCCGAGGAAATGGCGCGTGGCTGTCCCTAGACTGATCACCAACCCCCAGTACCGCCCTGCCATGCCACCGGAGCGCACGTGACGACCACCGAACGCGACGAGGTCCTGCGCGGCGTCCTGGCCACGGTCGCCCCGGGCACGTCCCTGCGCGACGGTCTCGACCGCATCCTGCGCGGCAACACCGGCGGCCTGATCGTCATCGGCTGGGATCCGGTCGTCCAGAGCCTGTGCACCGGCGGCTTCCCGCTCGACGTGCGGTTCTCGGCGACCCAGCTGCGCGAGCTGTGCAAGATGGACGGCGCCGTGGTGCTCAGCACCGACGGTTCGCGCATCCGCCAGGCCGCCACCCACCTGATGCCCGACCCGGCGATCCCCACCGAGGAGTCCGGCACCCGGCACCGCACCGCGCAGCGGGTGGCCCTGCAGACCGGCTTCCCGGTCATCTCCGTGTCGCAGTCCATGCGCATCATCAGCCTGTACATCGGCGACGGCCGGTACGTGCTGGAGAGCACCGCCGAGCTGCTCTCGCGCGCGAACCAGGCGATCTCGACGCTGGAGCGGTACAAGACGCGCCTCGACGAGGTCTCGCACGCGCTGTCCGCGCTGGAGATCGAGGACCTCGTCACGGTGCGCGACGCCGCGATCGTGTCCCAGCGGCTGGAGATGGTGCGCCGCATCGCCGACGAGGTCACCGGCCAGGTCGTCGAGCTCGGTACCGACGGCCGGCTGCTGGCGCTGCAGCTCGACGAGCTGGTGGCCGGCGTCGACACCGATCGCGAGCTCATCGCGCGCGACTACGTGCCGGGCGGGCGCAACGCGCCGAGCACCACCGCGGTGCTGCGCGAACTCGCCGAGCTGTCGGCGCTGGAGCTGCTGGACCTCACCCGGGTCGCGGGCGCCATGGGCATGCCAGGGACCCCGGAGGGCCAGGATTCCGCCGTCAGCCCGCGCGGCTACCGGCTGCTGTCGCGGGTGCCCCGCATGCCCGCGCCGATGCTGGACCGCGTCGTCGAGCATTTCGGCAGCCTGCAGAAGCTGCTGGCGACCTCCGTCGAGGACCTGCAGGTCGTCGACGGCGTCAGCGAGGACCGCGCGAAGGCAATACGCGAAGGCATCTCGCGGCTGGCCGAGGTGTCGATCATCGATCGGTTCAGCTGATCGAGAACTGCGCGGCCTTGCCCATGTGGCTGTCCAGCAGCGCGTAGAGCGTGTAGCTGCCGGCGTTGACCCGCTGGCGGGTGCCCTTGCAGTTGACCTGCGACGACAGGCCCGACCAGCTGATGGACACCTTCACCGCAACATTCGGCTCCAGCGTGCGGGTCATCGTGCCCGATTGCACCTTGCAGTCGTGGCTGCCCCACACGCGCGATTCGCCGTTGTAGACCCGCAGCTCGACGTCCTTGTCGGCGAGGTCCTGCACGCACGGCTGCGCGCCGATGTCGGTGACCTGCAGCTGCAACAGCGGGTCCTGGCCCACCTTGTACGCCGTCTGGCCCACGGCAGCCCTGATGTCCAGCGACTTCGTGGTGCAGGGCGGCGGGGCCACGCTGGACGAACCGCTGGCGCTGCCCGACGAGGAGTGCGCGCCGGACGACGAACTCGACGACGCGGCGGACGACGACGTCGACGGTGGCGTGCTCGTCGGGTTTGCCGAGGAGGTCCGCGGCGACGTGCTGTGCGCGGACGCGGTGTTGTCGCCACGGCCCAGCGCGCTGGCGGTGAGCACCGCCAGCACCACGAGCAGCACGAGCAACGCGACCAGCACGAGACGTCGTCGCCAGTACACCGACGGCGGCTGCGTTCCGACTGGATGAAACATGTCCCCGCCACGTTAACCACTCGCACCGTGCGAGCGGCGGCGACTCGCGGCGGCCGCACAGACACGTGCGACGATGCGGCGCGTGCCGTCCGTGTCACCGCGCCCCGCGACTGCGGCCACGAGAGCGCCCAGCCTCGTGGAACCGCTGCTCGACTGGTACGCGGTCACCGCTCGCCAGCTGCCGTGGCGCGCGCCGGGCGCGACGCCGTGGGCGGTGCTGGTCAGCGAGCTGATGCTGCAGCAGACGCCCGTTGCGCGGGTCCTGCCGGCGTACACGGCCTGGCTGGCGCGCTGGCCGGGGCCGGCCGACCTAGCTGCCGCCGAACCGGGCGACGCGGTACGCATGTGGGGCCGGCTCGGCTATCCGCGACGCGCCCTGCGCCTGCACGCCTGCGCGGTGCAGGTGCGCGACCGGTTCGCCGGTGAGCTGCCGAACGACGTCGAGACCCTGCGCACGCTGCCCGGCGTGGGTGAGTACACCGCACGCGCCGTCGCTGCCTTCGCCTTCGGCGCGCGGGTGCCGGTGGTGGACACGAACGTGCGGCGCGTGGTGGCTCGCGCCGTCGACGGCGCCGGACAGGCGGGACCGCCGTCGGTGCGCCGCGATCACGTCGCGGTCGAGGCCCTGCTGCCCGCCGCCCCGGCCCGCGCCGCACGGTTCAGCGTCGCGCTGATGGAACTCGGGGCGCTGGTGTGCATCGCCCGAGCGCCGCGGTGCACGCAGTGTCCGCTGGCCGGGCAGTGCGCGTGGCTGCGCGCCGGCTCACCGGCCTACGCCGGCCCGGTGACGCGCCCGCAGCGCTTCGCGGGCACCGACCGCGAGGTGCGGGGCCGGTTGCTGGCCGTGCTGCGCGAGGCCCCGGGCGCGGTGCCGAAGCCGGCGTTGGACGCCGTCTGGGCCGATGCCGTACAACGCGAGCGCGCCCTGGACAGCCTCGTCGTCGACGGGCTCGTCGACCCGCGCCCGGACGGCACCTTCGCGCTTCCCGGCCACGGCTGACGGTCGTCGGCCCGGGCCCCGGACGCGACGAGGGCCCCGAGGATGTCTCCTCGGGGCCCTCGGTCGGTCGGGCGGGTGGGCGTCAGTCGGCGCTGACGCCAGCTGTCGGCTCCGGCTCGTCCAGCGCGAGGGCCGACGGCTTCGGCTCGCCGCGGAAGGTGAACCGCTCGGGTCCGTCCTTCTTCAGCGCATCGACCGGCTCGGTGCCGACGACGACGATCTGGCCGGCCGTGAGCTCGCCGAAGAGGATCTTCTCCGACACCGGGTCCTCGATCTCGCGCTGGATGGTGCGGCGCAGTGGCCGGGCACCCAGGGCGCGGTCGTAACCCTTCTTCGCCAGCAACGCCTTCGCTTCGGACGTGAGCTCGAGGCCCATGTCCTTGTTGCGCAGCTGCGTGTCGAGCCGCGCGACCATCAGGTCGACGATGCGCACGATCTCTTCGGGCGTCAGCTGGTGGAAGACGATGATGTCGTCGATGCGGTTGAGGAACTCCGGCCGGAAGTGCTGCTTGAGTTCGTCGTTGACCTTGTTCTTCATCCGCTCGTAGTCACCGGTGCCGGTGTCGGAGGCGAAGCCGAGCGTGCCGATGGATTTCGACGCGTCACGCGTGCCGAGGTTCGTGGTCAGGATCAGCACCGTGTTCTTGAAGTCCACGATGCGGCCCTGACCGTCGGTCAGCCGGCCGTCCTCCAGCACCTGCAGCAGCGTGTTGAACACGTCCGGGTGTGCCTTCTCGACCTCGTCGAAGAGCACCACGCTGAACGGCTTGCGGCGCACCTTCTCGGTCAGCTGGCCGCCCTCGTCATAGCCGACGTAGCCGGGAGGCGCGCCGACCAGGCGCGACACCGTGTACCGGTCGTGGAACTCGGACATGTCGATCTGGATCAGCGCGTCGTCGTCGCCGAACAGGAACGCGGCGAGCGTCTTGGACAGCTCCGTCTTCCCGACGCCGGACGGGCCGGCGAAGATGAACGAACCACCCGGGCGCTTCGGGTCCTTGAGCCCGGCGCGGGTGCGCCGGATGGCCTGCGAGACGGCCTTGATGGCCTGCTCCTGGCCGATGACGCGCTTGTGCAGCTCGTCCTCCATGCGCAGCAGCCGGGCGGTCTCCTCCTCGGTCAGCTTGAAGACCGGGATGCCCGTCCAGATGGCGAGGACCTCGGCGATCTGCTCGTCGTCGACCTCGGCGACGACGTCGAGGTCGCCTGCCTTCCACTCGGCCTCACGCTTGGACTTGTCGCCGAGCAGCGTCTTCTCGCGATCGCGCAGCGACGCCGCCTTCTCGAAGTCCTGCGCGTCGATCGCGGACTCCTTCTCGCGACGCACCTCGGCGATGCGCTCGTCGAACTCGCGAAGGTCCGGCGGCGCGGTCATCCGGCGGATGCGCATGCGCGCGCCGGCCTCGTCGATGAGGTCGATGGCCTTGTCGGGCAGGAAGCGGTCGCTGATGTAGCGGTCCGCGAGCCCGGCCGCCGACACCAGGGCGGCGTCGGTGATCGAGATGCGGTGGTGCGCCTCGTAACGGTCGCGCAGGCCCTTGAGGATCTCGATGGTGTGCGCCACCGACGGCTCGCCGACCTGGATCGGCTGGAACCGGCGCTCGAGCGCGGCGTCCTTCTCCAGGTACTTGCGGTACTCGTCGAGCGTGGTGGCACCGATGGTCTGCAGCTCGCCGCGGGCCAGCATCGGCTTGAGGATCGAAGCGGCGTCGATGGCGCCCTCGGCCGCACCGGCGCCGACGAGCGTGTGGATCTCGTCGATGAACATGATGATGTCGCCGCGGGTGCGGATCTCCTTGAGCACCTTCTTCAGGCGCTCCTCGAAGTCACCGCGGTATCGGGAGCCGGCGACGAGCGAACCGAGATCCAGGGTGTAGAGCTGCTTGTCCTTGAGCGTCTCGGGAACCTCGCCCTTGACGACGGCCTGGGCCAGGCCTTCGACGACGGCGGTCTTGCCGACGCCGGGCTCGCCGATCAGCACCGGGTTGTTCTTCGTCCGGCGGCTGAGCACCTGCATCAGGCGCTCGATCTCCTTCTCGCGCCCGATGACCGGGTCCAGCTTGCCCTCGCGCGCAGCCTGGGTGAGGTTGCGGCCGAACTGGTCGAGGACCAGCGACGTGGACGGCGTGGCCTCCGACGCGGTGCCCGCGGGCTCCTTGCTCTGGTAGCCGTTGAGCAGCTGGATGACCTGCTGGCGCACCTTGTTCAGGTCGGCGCCGAGCTTCACCAGCACCTGCGCGGCGACGCCTTCACCCTCGCGGATGAGCCCGAGCAGGATGTGCTCGGTACCGATGTAGTTGTGGCCGAGCTGCAGGGCCTCGCGCAGCGAGAGCTCCAGCACCTTCTTGGCCCGGGGCGTGAACGGGATGTGCCCGCTCGGCGCCTGCTGTCCCTGGCCGATGATCTCCTCGACCTGCTGGCGCACGGCGTCCAGGGAGATGCCGAGGGACTCGAGGGCCTTGGCGGCGACGCCCTCGCCCTCGTGGATCAACCCGAGCAGGATGTGCTCGGTGCCGATGTAGTTGTGGTTGAGCATCCTGGCCTCTTCCTGGGCCAGGACGACGACGCGACGCGCGCGGTCTGTGAACCGTTCGAACATGTGGGGCAGCTCCTTCCGCGCCTTCAACTCAGGGTGTCGACTGTAGTCCGCGTAGGTGACGGACGGGTCGCGCCCGACGACGGACGGGCGGTGCGCTGCCTCGACGCGGTGGAGAAAACGCGCACATCGGATACAACGCCTGCGGGCGCCGGATGATCCCCGTTGTTGGGTACTTCGCTGTCAGCGAACGCCGGCTGACGGCGACGAGAACGCCGTCCTCGGCGGCGAAGACCCACGGAGGCTCCAGTGCCCGACGTCACCATCGACTCCCCCGGTCGGCCGCGGCCGTTGCGCGGGTACGTGTCGCGCCCGGCCGGCGACGGCCCGTTCCCGGGGGTCGTGGTGATCCACGAGATCTTCGGGCTGACCGACGAGATGCGCCGCCAGGCCGACCGGCTCGCGGCGGCGGGGTATCTGGCGGTGCTCCCGGACCTGTTCACCGACGGTGGCCCGCGCCGCTGCCTGGTCGCCACCTTCCGGGCGATGTTCAGCGGCCGGGGCAAGGCGATCGACGACATCGACGCCGCCCGCGAGTTCGCCCGCGCTCACGCGGACTGCACCGGGCGGGTCGGCATCATCGGTTTCTGCATGGGCGGCGGTTTTGCGCTGATGACCGCCAACCGCGGCTTCGACGTCGCGGCGCCGAACTACGGCATGCCACCGCGCGACATCGAGACGGCGCTGGCCGGTGCCTGCCCGATCGTGGCGAGTTACGGCGCCAAGGACGTGGCGCTGCGCGGCGCGGCCGGCAAGGTCGAGCGCGCTTTGGAGAACCTGGGCATCGAGCACGACGTCAAGGAGTACCCCACTGCCGGGCACAGCTTCCTCAACGCCGAGTACTTCGGGCCGGCGCCCACGCACGCCGTGCAACGGGTGATGCACGTCGGTCCGGACCCGCAGGCAGCGCCGGACGCCTGGCGGCGCATCGAGGCGTTCTTCGCGCGGCATCTGATGACGGACGGGCGTGCCGGCTGACGGCCCGCCGGCTGACGGCGGCGCCGGTCGGCCGGCGCCGCCGTGCCAGTCAGCTGGCCGAGTTGTACGCGTCCAGCACGACCGCCGGGATGCGTCCCTTGTCGCCGATCTTGTGACCGTTGTTGCGCGCCCATTCGCGAATGGCCTGGGTCTGCTCGCGGTCGCTGCCACCGCCGCGCGAGCGGCGCCCGCTGCCGGCCGGCCGGCCCGCCGAACGGGACGTCCGTCGGCCATTGGCGACATAGTTGGCCAGTACGTCGCGCATCTTGGTGGCATTCTTCTCGGACAGGTCGATCTCGTAGTTCGTCCCGTCGAGGGCGAAACTCACGGTTTCGTCGGCCGGGCCCTCGTCCAGGTCGTCGATGAGCTGAACGATGTGTTTCTGCGCCATTATGTGGTCGCGTCCTTTCCCATTATCCAAATTTCCGGCGGGAACGACCATACCGCACAAGAATAATCAGATCGGTTTGACCAGCGGGAACAGGATCGTCTCCCGAATTCCCCGGCCGGTCAGCGTCATGATGAGCCGATCAATGCCCATTCCCATTCCCCCGGTCGGCGGCATGCCGTATTCGAGGGCGCGCAGGAAATCCTCGTCCAGTTCCATCGCCTCGGGATCACCGCCGGCGGCCAATCGCGATTGTTCGACCAGGCGCCGGCGTTGTTCCACCGGGTCGACCAATTCCGAATAGGCCGGCGCGAGTTCCATTCCGCCGATGATCAGATCCCACGCCTCGGCCAGTCGCGGGTCGGCGCGGTGCGGACGCGCCAGCGGCCGTACCGAGACCGGGTAGTCCCGCACGAACGTCGGCTCCATCAAGGTGTGCTCGACGAGCTTCTCGTACAGCTCGAGGACGATCTCGCCCGCGCCCCAGTGCGGTTCGAGCGCAACCTGCAGGCGTTCGGCGTGCCCGCGCAACTCGACTTCGCCGGTGTCCGGCGTGACCGCCTCGCCGACCGCCTCGGACACCAGCTCGTGCACGGCCACCGAGCGCCACTCACCGCGCAGGTCGATCGGCGTGCCGTCAAGGGCGGTGCCGTGCTCGACGCCGATCGCGTCGGCGGCGTTCAGGATCAACGTCCGCGTCAATCGCGCCATGGTGTCGTAGTCGCCGTAGGACTCGTACGCCTCGAGGTGCGAATACTCCGGCGAATGCGTGGAGTCGGCGCCCTCGTTGCGAAACATCGGCCCGATCTCGAATACGCGCTCGATGCCGCCGACGATGCACCTTTTCAGATAGAGCTCGGTGGCAATACGCAGCGACAGGTCCAGGTCGAATGCATTCATGTGCGTGTGGAACGGCCGTGCCGCGGCGCCGCCGTGCACGACCTGCAGCACCGGTGTCTCGACTTCCAGGTAACCGTCGCCGCGCAGCGTTTCGCGCAGGGAATGCAGCACGTCGGCGCGCGCCCGGACCATTCGGCGAGCGTCGGGGCGCACGATCAGGTCGACGTAGCGCTGGCGCACCCGGGTCTCGTCCGACAGCGGCTTGTGGGCCACCGGTAACGGGCGCAGCGCCTTCGCGGTGATCTGCCAGTCGTCGGCCAGCACCGAGAGCTCACCACGTTTGGACGAGATGACCTCACCGTGCACGAATACCAGGTCACCGAGGTCGACGTCGGCCTTCCAGGCGGCGAGCGACTCCGTGCCGACCCGGTCGCGCGAGAGCATGACCTGCAGTTCGGCGTCGCCCTCGCGCAGCATCGCGAAACACAGCTTGCCGGTGTTGCGCACGAAGATCACCCGTCCGGTGATCCCGACCTCGTCCCCGGTCATGGTGTCCGGCGAAAGCTCGGGATGCGTGGCGCGCACCGCCGCCAGCGGATGGGTGCGCGCGACGCCGACGGGGTACGGCGCGTGGTCGGGCGCGGCGAGCAACCGGTCGTACTTCTCCCGGCGGACCCGCAGCTGTTCGGGAAGATCGTCGGCTGCGTCGTCGGGATCCGGCGCGTCGCTCATGATGGGCAAGCCTATCGGCCGCCGCCGCGGGAGTTGCCGGATCAGCTGCTGACGAAAGTTATCCGCGACCAACGGCGTAAATCACTCCCGCCGACCCGCCCACTGCGGCACTCTGTGGGCCATGACGATCACTGACGCGCGCCCGGCCGGCGGCATCGAGCTGCAGGGGTTGCACAAAACCTTCAAGACTCCCCAAGGACCGGTGCAGGCCGTACGCGACGTGAACATCTCCATCACGCCCGGCGAGACCGTCGCGCTGCTGGGACCCAACGGCGCCGGCAAGACCACGACCGTCGACATGCTGCTCGGCCTGCTGCCGCCCGACTCGGGCACGGATCAGCGTGTTCGGTCGCGGACCGCACGATGCGATCAGCGCCGGCACCGTCGGGGCGATGCTGCAGACCGGCGGCCTGCTCGGCTTCGTCTCGGTCGCGCGAACTGCTCACCATGGTCGGCTCGCTTTACCCACGGCCGATGCCGGTCGACGAGGTCATGCGGATCACCGGCGTCACCGACATCGCCGGCCGGCGCACCGACAAGCTCTCCGGAGGCCAGACGCAGCGGGTCCGGGCCGCGGTCGCACTGGTGAGCAATCCCGACCTGCTCGTGCTGGACGAGCCGACGGTCGCGATGGACGTCGAGGGCCGGCACACCTTCTGGGCGGCGGTGCGGGAGTTCGCCCGCGCGGGCAAGACCGTGCTGTTCGCGACGCACTACCTGGAAGAGGCCGACCAGTACGCCGACCGCATCATCTTGATGGCGCACGGCAGGGTTGTCGCGGACGGCCCGGCGAACGAGATCAAGTCCACCGTCGGTCTGCGCACGATCCGGGCGACGCTGCCCGGAGCCGATCTCGCCGCGCTGGCCGAGTTGCCCGGCGTCACGGCCACCGACAGCCGCGGCGAATCCGTGATCCTGTCCTGCCAGGACTCCGACGCCGCGATCCGCGCCCTGCTCGCGAGCTACGACCAGGCGCGCGACATCGAGATCAGCAGCGCCGGCCTCGAGGCGGCGTTCCTGGCGCTCACCGGTGACGCCGCGGATGCCGAATCGGACCCGCAGACATCGTCCGTCGCGAACCAGGAAGCCGCCCGATGAACATGACCTACGCCCGCTTCGAGTTCGTCCGGTTGTTCCGCAACCGGCAGAACTTCATCTTCTCGCTGATCTTCCCGCTGGTGATGTTCTACGCGATCGCCGGGGCGAACAAGAACGCCGAGATCGTCTCCGGCGTGACGTTCCCGCGGTACTACTTCGCCGGCATGGTGGCATTCGGCACGCTGGCTGCCGTGACGTCCGGCGGTGCCCGCATCGCGTTCGAACGCCAGATCGGTTGGAACCGCCAGTTGCGCCTCACCCCGCTGTCGCCGCGGGCGTACCTGCGGATGAAGATCCTGACGTCCTACCTGCTCGCCCTGATCGTGCTGATCCTGCTGACCGCAGCGGCACTGAGCCTGGGAGTGCACTTCGAGGCGAGCCAGTGGGCCAAGACGATCGGGCTGTCGCTCGTCGCGCTGATCCCGTTCGCTGCCATCGGCATCACGCTGGGCCATCTGATCAAGGGCGACAGCATGGGCCCGGTGATCGGCGGCGGCATGTCGTTGTTCTCGCTGATCGGCGGCGCGTACTTCCCTGTCGGGCAGGGCCACGGGTTCATGCACGATGCCGTGCGGCTGATCCCGTCGTTCTGGCTCGTGCAGGCCGGCAAGACCGGCGTCGGCGGCCAGTCGTGGACGACGGAGGCCTGGCTGGTGGTCGCCGTGTGGGCCGTCGTCTTCAGCGGCACTGCGACGTGGGCCTACCGCCGGGACACCGCTCGCGGCTAGCGGGCGGGGCCGTCCGCGATCAGGTCGGCGACTCCGGGGTACAGCCGGGCGGCGTTGTCGTGGAACATCAGGCGCGCGGCACGGTCCACCCAGCTCCGGGCGGGTCGCCGTCGACAGCCGCGCCGCCACCTCGCGCCACGCGTCGCGCAGCACCGTAGGCGGCGAACCAGTGGGTCTCCGGCGCGCCGTGCCCGTCCGTGCCGAACAGCACGCGGTCGACCGGCGCGACGTCGATCAGCCGCAGCAGCCGGTCGGCGGTCGTGAGCCGGGCTGAACAGGTTGACCAGCGAGAACTCGGCCCACACGTTGTGGCGCACCAGCGTGAGGTAGGCCAGCTGCTCGTGCCACGGGTAACCGGCGTGGATCAGCACGGTGTTGGCGGCCGCGCCCTCGGGCGACCGCAGGACGTCGTCGAGCAGGACCGGGTTCGCGTCGGCCAGCCGGATGTCGGAGTCGCCGAAACCGGTGTGGATCTGGATCGGCAGGGCCAGGTCGGCGCACTGCGCGAACACCTGCCGAGTCAGGTAGTCGCGCAGCGGCTTCGCGCGCCGGCGCACCGGGCAGCGAGGCGTCGTCGTCGACCGAGCGGAACGCGTCCTCGCGCGGACACCGTCGGGTCGACGGCCAGGCCGGTCCGGTAGGCCAGCACGGTCTTCAACCCGACCGCCCCGGCCGCCGCGCCGTCGGCGACGAAACTCGCGACCGCCTGCGCGACGGTCGGCCCGTCCGCGCCCTGCGCGAGCAGGCCGTCGATGACCGGCTCGAGGCGCAGCAGCGGCAGCATCGGCACGTCGGCGGTCGTCGGCGTGCGCCCGCACGTCCACGTCGGCGAGCGACGGCCAGACGCCGTCGATCAGCATCGCCGCGATGCCCGCGTCGGCGAACAGCCGCCGCACGTACGCCGGCCAGTCGCGCGGCCGCGTCCTCGCCGGGCGTCGAGCACGTCGTCCGGCGCGCAGCCCAGCAGCCGCGGCCAGCCGGCCACGCAGCATCTCGGGCATCAACCGGTCGCCAGCGGCCGCGGCGCGGCCGTCCGGCCTGGCGTCGTCGACGACAGCGACAGCGCGTCGAGGTCGAGCGGCTCCGGCCCGAGCGGGAACGGATGCGCGTGATCGTCGACGAGCGGGATCACGTGAGCCGAGGCGTCGCCCTGCGACGGGTCCACCGGGTCGGCGTCCAGGCTCGCCGCGTCCGTCGCCGCCCTCCTCGCCGAGGATCGAGCCGACCCGCTCCACCGCGGCCGGGTTGCTCGACGCGCAGCGCCAGGACGACCACGATGCCCAGCACGCAGCCAGACGAGCGTGACGTACGGCGTGTACTTCAGCGGCGCCGGCGGGACCGGGTAGATCGAGCCGTACAGCGCGGCGCCGAACAGCACGGCGCCGGCCAGCGGCACGAGGAAGTGCGACACCGGGTTCCACCGCGCCGCGGTCTTGCGGAAGAACGCGATGCCGCCCAGGCACAGCATGATGTAGACGACGATGACCACGAGCGTGCCGAGCGTGGCCCAGAAGTAGTAGCGTGAGCAGGGCCGGGCCGGCGCCGAGGCCGTCGGCGAACCCGAACCAGCTGATCAGCGCCATCACGACCGCGGCGATCGCGACCGCGAGCGTGGCGTTGACCGGCGTCTTGAACCGCGGGTGCGTGTGGCCGAAGAATCGCGGCAGCACGCCTTCGCGGCCCATCGCGTAGACGGTGCGGGTCGAGGCGGTGGCGCAGCCGACGCAGACGATGAACGCCGAGAGCATCGCGCCGACCTCGGTCAGCCTGCCGACCCAGCCGGCGAGGTACCTGCGGGCGATGTAGTCCAGTGGCGAGGCGTTCGGCGCCCAGCTTGTCGACGCCGACGCCGATGGACATGCTGTAGGTCGTCCAGAGGTAGAACAGGATCGCGAAGATCGTCGCCGCGATGATCGCGATCGGGATCGCGCGGCGCGGGTTCTTCGTCTCCTCGCCGAAGTCGGCCGCGGTCTCGAAGCCGATGTAGGACGTGATGCCGAGGATGATGCCGTAGAAGACGCCGTTGAAGCCGTTCTTCACCGTGTGCGCAGAACGTGAACGGCGCGACGGTGTTGCCGTGCGCGCCGCCCTTGGCGGTGACGACGATGTTGACGATCAGGATGAGCACGACGGTGAGCACGCCGACCAGCAGCTGCAGCCGGGTGGTCACCTTGATCCTGATGATCGACAGCACCACCAGCAGCGCCATGCCGATGAGGAACAGCGGGAACCACCAGCTCTTGCCGAGCCCGACGAGGTCGGCGAACAGGTAGGCGACACCGGCCATCGTCATCGGCACGAAGCAGGCGAGGCCGAACGCGTACATCCAGCCGGCCACGAACCCGGCCGGCTTGCCGAGGCTGCGGCTCGCGTAGGTGTACGCGTATCCCGCCGACGCCATCCGGCGGGTGAACCCGATGACGACGAACGCCAGCGCCAGGCAGGCGATGCCGCCGAGCAGGAACGCCAGCGGCGTGGAGCCGCCGGCCACGGCGGCGACGCCGGGCACGTTGAGGAACATCGCCATGCCGGGTGCCAGCACCGACACCGAGATGGCGATGGCGTCCGGGATGGACAGCGATCCCGCGCGCCAGTCGCTGCTCGGGCGCCAGCTGGAATCGATCGGCGCGCTCTGGGCCATCGTCACTCCTTGGTGGACCGTCTCGCGCACGGGATCGTGCGGGATCAGAACCGTTGTGTCGTCGAGCAGGTAGTCGAACGCCAGCGGGGTGATGTCGTGCTCGTTCACCCACGCCAGGAACTGCTGGTGGACCGGGTGCTGCTGGTAGCGTGCGCAGGTCGACGTCGTCGTCGAACTCCATGTAGAGCAGGTGGTGGTAGCCGCGGGTGCGGGCCCCGGTGATGTCCCGGCCGACCCGCAGCGCACGGATGCCCGGGATGGCGCCGAGCCAGCCGCGGATCTGGGCGCGCATCTCGCTCGGCCAGTCCGGCGTCGGCTCCTCGGGGAAGCGAACGAGCACGACGTGCTGCACGGTCCTGGCGGATCTCGGCGCAGCGTCAGTAGAACTCGAAGTACTCGCGCATCTGCCAGGCGGCAGACGCGGCGTCGGGGTCGTCGCGCGGCGTCGAGCGCGGCGCTCGTGCCGGCGCGGACTCGGCCCGCTTCATCATCAGGTAGTAGTCGACGAAGTCGGTCGCCGAACTGCTCGCGGTAGAAGCGTGCTGCCCTGTCCAGCGCGTCGAGCGCCTCGTCCAGCGAGGCCGGCAGCGGCGGGGCGTCGGCGGCGTAGGGGTCGGCCTCGATCGCGCGGCGGCGGCGTCGAGCTCGCGGTCGACGCCGTCCAGCCCGGCGGCGAGGTCGGCGGCCAGGTAGAGGTACGGGTTGGCGGCGGGCTCGCCGAGCCGGTTCTCCAGGTGCGTGCCGGGGTCGCCCGGGCCGCCCTGCACGCGGACCAGCGCGCCGCGGTTCTCCACCGCCCAGCCGACCCGGTCCGGGCGCGAACGAGTACGGCTGGAAGCGCGTGTAGCCGTTGATCGTCGGGTTGGCGAACACCGTCATCGCGCGGCGCGTTGCTCCAGCAGCCCGGCGACGTAGCTCATGCCCGAGCGGCGACAGCGACTCGTCCGCGGTCGGTGAACGCGTTGCGCGCCGTCCTGCGTCGAGCAGCGACACGTGCAGGTGCCAGCCGGACGGCGAAGAAGTTCGGCAGGTGCGGCTTGCACATGAACGTCGCGAGCAGGCCGCGGCGCTGCGCACATCTGCTTGACCGCGCTGCGGAACAGCACCATCGCGTCGGCGGTGCGCCAGGCCCGGCCGCGGGCTGAGGCTGAACTCCATCTGGCCCGGGCCCCACTCGTCCTCCATCGAGCGGGGCAGCAGGCCGACGCCGGCCAGCCCGTCGCGGAGCGCCGTCAGCGTGTCGTTGACCGAGTCCAGCCGCACCTCGGACAGGTACTGGTAGCCGAGCTCGGAACGGCTCGACGTCCGGCGGCGCGGCCGGCTGCGTCGTCGCCGTCGGGCGCGATGCGCGTGTCGACACGGCGGACGATGTAGAACTCGACCTCGAGCCCGCTGAGGTAGCGCAGCACCGCGTCGCCGAGGCGGTCCAGCTGGCGGCGCAGCAGGCGCGCGGCCGTCCAGCGGCATCGGCCGGCCGGTGTTGAAGTACGCGTCGCAGAGCATCCAGCCGGTGCCGGGCGCCCACGGCAGCACCTGGAACGTCGACGGGTCGGGCACGATGCACGACGTCGGGGAAGCCGGTGAACTCCTCGATGCCGAACCCGCCGCCCGCGGCGAACGCCGGCGGGAAGACGTGTGTTGCGCGGTGTCCAGGCTGTAGATCGCGCCGGAGAAGTCCAGCCCGTTGTGCATGGCGGCGATCGCGGCGTCCGGGGACAGGAACTTGGCGCGCGGCTGGCCGTGCTGGTCGACGATGACCACGCCGGACGGTGCGCAGGCCGGCCTCGCGGATGCGGGCGGTGACCTCCTCGGCCGCGGCCGCGCTGCTCGTCGGTGTGCAGGCCGTGCATCTGCGACGAAGCCCTGCCGGCCGACGCCGGCCGCTGGCGACGGGTCGGACGGGTCGGCTCATCAGGTCGGCTCTCCTGTCAGTCGTGTCGCCGGTGCGCGCTGAGCATCTCGGTCAGCAGCTCCTCGGCGGTGTTCTTCGGGTTTCATCTCGGCGATGGTGATCGACGTCTCGGTGCGCTGGATGCCGCTCGATCTGCCAGATCTTGTTCATCAGCAGCTCGCGCAGGTGGCTGTCGTCGCGCACCCGCAGCCGCACCAGCATGTCGAAGGCGCCGGTCATCAGCCGCACCTCGTCGACCTCGGCGCAGCGCGGCGAGCTCGTCCATGATCACGCCCTGCTCGGTAGCCCTGCATCGCGGTGATCGTCAGGTAGACCGTGGTCTGGAAGCCGAGGGCGCCGTAGTCGAGGCGCACGCCGTAGCCGCGGATGACGCCCTGGCGCTCCAGCCGGGCGATGCCGGTCGGCGATGGCCGGTGCGCGACATCCCGAGTTCGCGCGCCAGGCTGCGCTGCGACAGCCGGGCGTCGCGGCTGAGCAGCAGCAGCAGCTGCAGGTCCACGGCGTCGAACGCGCCGCGGCGGGCGACGGCGCGACCGCGTGGTCGCGCACGCTGCACAGCGGGGTCCCCGTCGGACCGCTCGAGCTGTGCATTCGCCGGCGTCATGGATCCCTCCCCGTGCCGCCTGAACCGATGGACGATGAGGCTTGCCGGTACGTGCGTTCTGCCGTACGTAAGCTGGTTGGACAGATATTCTCGCGAACGTAAGGTCGTGTCAAGAGTGCACCAGACATTTGACCGAGCCGCCGCGTGTCGCCGCCGGTCGACTGGAGCGCCGCGGTTCGCCCGGCGCACGCACGGCCGGGACGGCGACGCTGTCCGCCATCCTGTCGCTGGCCAACGCCACCGGCGTCATCAACTTCTCCGGCGGCTTCCCGGAGCCCGTCGATGTTCCCCACCGAGGTGCTCGACGGGCTCGTCGACACGCTGCTGCGCGAGGACGCGTCGGTGGCGCTGCAGTACGCGCCCAGCGAGGGCATCGCCGCCACCCGCGCGATGCTGACCGGCCAGCTGGAGCGGCTGCAGGGCCGGCGGCCCGGCACGAGGCCGAACTGATGGTCACCAGCGGCGGCATCGACGCCATCACGCTGCATCGCGAAGAGCATGCTCGACCCCGGTGACGTCGTCGTCGTCGAGGCGCCGAGCTACGTCGGGGCGGTCACGGCGTTCACGCAGCTTCGACGCCGACGTGCGCGGCGTGCCCGATCGACGACGACGGCCTCGACGTGGACGCGCTGGCGAGACGCTGCTGGCCGGCGGCCTGCGGCCGAAGCTCCTCTACACGATCCCGGACCACCAGAACCCGACCGGCTGGTCGCTGGCCGCCGAGCGCCGGCCGCGCGCTGGTCGCAGCTGTGCCGGCGCTACGGCGTCCTGATCGTCGAGGACGTCGCCTACCGCGAGCTGGGCTTCGACGGGGTCGCCGCCGACAGCCTGTGGTCGCTCGGCCCCGGACGTCGTCGTGCAGATCGGCACGTTCTCCAAGACGTTCTTCCCCGGCGTCCGGCTCGGCTGGGCCGCCGGGCCGGCCGAGGTCATCGCGCAGATGGTCGTTCGCCAAGCAGAACTCCGACCAGTGCGCGGGCGCGCTGGGCCAGCGGCTGGTCGAGGCGTTCATCCGGGGCGGCCACTACGACGCGCACGTCGCCCGGGCCCGCGAGCTCTACCGCCGCGCGGGCCACCACGATGCTGGACGCTCGCGCACGACGCTTCGGCGGCACCCACGCCACCTGGTCCGCGCCGAGCGGCGGGTTCTTCAGCTGGCTGCGGCTGCCCGGCGTCGACACCACCGCGCTGGCCGACGCGCGGCGCGGGCGGCGCACGTCGCGTACGTGCCCGGCCAGGGCTTCTTCGCCGGCGACGCCGCGACATCGAGCACATCCGGCTGTCCTACAGCCGGGTCAGCGAGCCCGACATCGTCGAGGGCATCGCCCGGCTCGGCGCCGCTGCCCGGCGTCCGCCTCGCCGCCACTGACGCTCGTGCTCCGACCCGATCGACCAACGGAAGGCACCACCGTGAGCGCATCGCACTTCTCCGTCGAGGCCGGCGGCACCCCGACGGCCGACGGCCGGTTCGTCGACGTGTCGCAGATCGAGGCGGTCGAGTTCGTGCCCGGGCCTGCAGTTCCAGCCGGTGCTCGGCGAGAAGACGCTGGTCAACTTCGTGTACCTTCGACCCGAACACCGAGGCGCCGATGCACGTCCACGTCGAGGAGCAGGTCGTCATCGTCACCGAGGGCGAGTTCGAGTTCACGATCGGCGACGAGACGCCGCACGATGCGCCCGGGCGACGTCGCGGTCATCCCGTCCTGGGTGCCGCACGGCGCGCACACCGGTGACCGGACGTGCAAGGAGATCGACGTGTTCGCCCCGCCGCGCGAGACCTGCTCGAGCACGCCCGCTCGCAGATCCGGACGCGCCGACGGGCGCGAGGCCTGACATGGATCTCGGCCTGACCGGGCCGCCGCGCGCTCGTCACCGGCGGCTCCAAGGGCATCGGCCTGGCCGTCGCCGACGAGCTGCTCGCCGAGGGCGCGGCGGTGGCGATCTGCGCGCGGACCGCCGACGAGCTGGCGGCGCCGCGGCCGCTGGCCTGCCGTCGAGCGCCACCCGGACGCGGCGGTCGTGCGACCAGGCCTGCCGACGTGACCGACGCCGGCGCCGGTGAACGCGCTCGTCGACGGCGCGTCGCCGACCGGCTCGGCGGACTGGACATCCTGGTCAACAACGCCGGCGGCGCGCACCCGGGCAACTTCGAGACGCTGACCGACGAGGACTGGCACGGGCGACCTCGACGTCAAGCTGTTCTCCCAGATCCGCTGCTTCCGCGCGGCGCTGCCGTACCTGCGCGGCGAGCGCCGCGCCGCGGGTGATCAACGTCAACGCCGTCTACGGCAAGTACCCGGACCCGGCGTTCTTCGCGACGACGGTCATCCGGGCGGCGTGCCTGAACCTGAACAAGGTGCTGGCGCAGGAGTTCGGCGCGCGACGGGCATGCTGGTCAACAGCGTCAACATCGGGTTCGTCGACACCCCGCAGTGGGAGAACATCCGCAGCGCGCCGGGCGCCCGGACTCGACCCGCGAGGAGTTCTTCGGCGACCTGTCCGCGCAGGAGGTCCCGCTGGGCCGGTTCGGCACGGTCGACGAGGTCTCCGGGCTGGTCGCCTTCCTGGCCGGAGCGCCGGGCGTCCTACATCACCGGTGCGGTGATCGACGTCGCGGGCGGGATGGGCAAGTACGTCTGATGTGCCGGCTCATCGGGTGGGTGGCTCAGCGAGCCCGATGACGATGCGCGAGCTGCTCGGCGACGACGCGGTCGCCCGGCTGCTGCACCTGTCGACGGTGCACTGCCACGGCTGGGGAGTCGCGTGGCGTGCCGGCGATCGCCTGCGGGTCCGCCGGTCACCGGACCAGGCGTCGCGCGATCCCGGGTTCCGCGACCGTGCTCGACTCGCTCGCCACGACCGCCGCGGTGGTGCATCTGCGGCTCGGGACGCCGGGCTTCGACACGGCTGATCACCGACACGCATCCGTTCTCCGACGGCGAGTGGGCACTCGCGCACAACGGTGCGGTCGGGCCCGGCGACGCGCGTCGACGAGTTGCTGCACGCCCGGCAGCCCGGACACCGCAGGGCACGACCGACAGCGAGCGGTGGTTCCTGGCGCTGCGGCACGAACTACGACCGCCTCGGTCACGGCGACGGCGACGGCGCCGACACCGGCCAGGCGCGCCGGCTGGCGACCGCCACGTCGCGCGTCATGCAGCGGGCCGGGTCGGCCGGGTTGACGTCGTCGAGCTGGAACAGCCTGGTGCTCGGCCCGGACGGCGCTGTTCGTCGGTCAACCTGCCACGACGACGCCTGGCAGCCCGACCGACATCCCGGTCTGGCCGGACGAGCCCCGGGCCGGCGGCGGGCTGGCCGCCCTACTTCGACCTGCGACTGCGCGACGTCGACGGTGCCCGGACGGTGATCTCGTCCGGTGTCGTGGACGACACCGAAGGCTGGCGGATACTGCCCAATCACAGCGTGCTGCGACTCGGCTTCCTTGCCGGCACGGCCGAGTGCGTCGACATCAGCTGACGATCGGGCGCGCCCGGCTACCGGTACTGCAGGGCGACGGTGTCGGTGTGCCCGGGCCAGGTCAGGGTCAGCTGCCAGCACCCGGCTGACGGGAGGTCGACGATGGACGGCCCCAGGGGGACGGTCCGGCTCGCTGTCGTCGCCGAGTCCTGGAGTTGCGCGCTGATGTGCAGGGTGCCCTGACCGTCCTTCGCGACCCAGAGGATCTTGTTGTTCGTCCCCTCCGGCTGGTGGGCGCGCAGTCCGACGAAGAGGATGCGCGACGATGTCCCCGTTCGTGCCGAGCACGTGCGGAGCGCTCGGCCGCGCCGCGCTGAACCCGGCGCGTGCCCACGTCGGCAACGTGGCGGTCGACAGGTTCCCGGCGCAGGCCGACGAGCCGGCCGGCGCACCGGCGCGGTCCGCACCCCGGGCCAGGGTGAGTGCGGTGGCGCCGCCGGCCACGACGATCACGCTGGCCGCGACGGCCAGGCCGGTGCGAATCCGCCGGCGCCGGGCGGCGTGCGCCTGCATCCAGACCGCGTCGGCCAGGCCGGGGTGGCAGGCGATGACCCTCGGTGTGCGCGTTCATCGCACGCCGCAGCGTGGCGACGGTGGATTCATCAGTCATGGTGCGACTCCTCGCGGGTCGTCTGCCGCAGTCGGGCCAGGGCGCGGGAGGCACCGCTCTTGACGGCGCCGACGCTGATGCCGAGCGAGTGCGCGGTGTCGGCCTCGGACAGGTCCTGCAGGTAGCGCAGGACGACGATGGCGCGCTGGCGGGGCGGCAGCGCGCGCAGGGCCGCGACGAGTGCATCGTCGTCATGCGCGTCCCAGACGGGCAACCCGGCCGCGGCGATGTCGTCGGGCTCGAGCAGGACTTCGGGGCGACGGCTCCGGGCCCGCCACCGGTCGATGTTCGAGCGCGCGAGGCAGCGGTAGGCGTAGCCGAGCGGGTTGGACTCGATCGCGTTCCATCGCAGCGCGACCGCGGTGAGCGCGTGCTGGACGAGATCCTCCGCGTGCTGCCAGTCGCCGCACAGGCCGTAGGCGGCGTGCAGCAGGCGGTCCCCGTGCACGGTCACGAACCGCTCGAACGCGGCCCGATCCGTCTCGCCCACGGTGACCCCTCTCGGCCTTCTGATCAAGAAGACGACGGCGACACCGGAATTGGTTGCCTGGGCGCTTTCAGGGGGCGGTGGTCGGCTGGGCGGCGGCAGCCGGCGACTCGGCGGGTGCGGAGCCCGTTCGCCACTCCCGGTCGAGGATCGCCCACACCTGCTTGTCGTGGTGCACGCCGTTGACCGGCCAACTTTCGCGGAGCACCCCGTCCAGGGTCATGTTCAGTCGCTGCGCCACACGCGCGCTGCGGGTGTTGTCGACGCGGCAGCGCCACTCGGCGCGGTGCATGGCGCGGACGTCGAAGGCCCACTCCAGCAGATGGCGACACGCGTCGGTGACGAGCCCGTGTCCTTCGCATCCCGGCTCGAGCCAACAGCCCAGCTCGCAGACTCCGGTCGCGGCCGAGAATTGCGCGAACATGACCCCGCCGCACAGACTTCCGTCGACCCAGATTCCGTACAGCCGCGCCCCGTCGGCGGCCGCGGCGGTGGCGTAGCGCTGCAGGGTCGCGTGGGCCTGGTCGACGGTCTCGGTGACGAAGGCCGGCCCCACCCACGGCCGGATGTGCGTGCGCGCCCGATCCATGTGCGCCGCGAACTCGTCGGCGTGCCACACCTCCAGCGGGCGCAGCCAGGCGTTCCCGGCGAGCTCGATCCCGAACATGCCCGGCTCCCCTATTCACGCAACACCTGTTGTGTGAATAGTATCGCCCCCGTGCCCAGACCGCGCGGCGACCATGACGCCCGGCGCAGCGACGTCGCCCGGACGGTCCTGCGCGTGCTCGGCGAGCAGGGCTTCCTCGGGCTGACGATGCGGGCGGTGGCTGCGGAAATGGGCGCGAGCACCGGCGTGATCACCCACTACTTCGCCTCGAAGCGTGAACTCCAGACGTTCGCGCTCGACGTACTCGCCCAGGGCGTCGAGGAGCGGCAGCGACCACCAGCGTCGACGGGGGCGGCGGGCCTGCGCACGCTGCTGCTCGGCATGCTGCCGCTGAGCGCCGAGACGGCGACGGCGAACCGCATCTGGATC
The DNA here is from genome assembly GCA_963711775.1 of uncultured Actinomycetota bacterium. Lineage (GTDB taxonomy): Bacteria > Actinomycetota > Actinomycetes > Mycobacteriales > Jatrophihabitantaceae > Jatrophihabitans. The sequence continues at coordinate 146,954 of CAVQFH010000005.1, forward strand.
TCGTCCTGGGATCTCGTGCTGGCGGACGCCCAACTGACCGGTGCGCACGCCAAGAGCTACGCAGCCAGCCGCGCCCGACTGGAGGCCGCCATCCGCGCCGCCCAGGACTCCGGCGACCTCGTCACCGCCGACGCGGGCGACCTCGCTGCGACGGTGCACGCCTTCACGCTCGGTCTCACCGTCCAGGCTGTCCTGGACCCCGACGCATTTCCCGCTGATCATCAGGTCGCGCTGACCGACGCCTTCCTCGACGGCCTCTCCCCGGGCGGCCGCGAGAGGGTGAGCACGAGGGCGACCAGCACATCGCAGAGTGAGGAGCCGACGTGAGCGAACCACCGTGGGAGCCGCCGCTCGCCGGCAGCGAGGTCGAGCACCTGCTCGGCGCGTTGAACCGGCTGCGCACGACATTTCGCTGGAAGGCCGACGGCCTGGACGCGGACGGGCTGGGACGCCGCACCGGTGCGTCGACGCTCAGCCTCGGGGGTCTGCTCAAGCACCTCGCGCTCGTCGAGGACTACACGTTCCTCGTCAAGATGCGCGGTGCCGACATGGGAGCGCCCTGGAGCCCGGAGGCGGCGCAGGAGGACTGGGCGTTCGACTCGGCGGCCGACGATTCGCCCGCCGAGCTGTACAGCCTGTACGACGGGGCGGTCAGCCGATCGCGGGAGCGGCTGAGCGCTGCTCTTGCCGACGGCGGCCTCGACCAGCCGGTACACCTGCAGTGGCCGGACGGACGGCACGCCAGCCTGCGCCGCCTGCTGTGCGACCTCATCGAGGAGTACGGCCGGCACACCGGACACGCCGATCTGCTGCGCGAGGCCGTCGACGGCCGGGTCGGCGAGGACCCGCCACCGCAGTGGCGGCCGACCACGTGAAGGAGCCGGGCCCGGCATGATCGGTCGCGCGGACGACGACGAGAAGGCAACCCTCCTGCGTTACCTGGACGCCCAGCGCGACAGCGTGTTGGCGATCCTCGACGGCCTGAGCGACTCGGCGCTCAACACGTCGGTGGTCGGCTCCGGCTGGACACCGCTCGGACTCGTTCGGCACCTGTGCGCCGCGGAACGTCTCTGGCTGCACCGCGTGCTGGCCGGGTCGCAGACGGCTCCCTATCCCTGGCCTGCCGAGGGCGGCGACCCGTTCACCGTCGAACTGCCCACCGCCGACGTCATCGCGTTCTACCGCGAGCAGATCGCCCTCTCCAACAGCAACATCGCCGCCCGGGAGTTGACCGACCGACCTCGGCTCGCGCCGCCGCCCGACCTCGCCGAGTTCGCTGTGGACGTGCGCTCGATCGTCCTGCACATGATCGAGGAGACCGCCCGCCATGCCGGTCATCTGGACATCGTCCGTGAACTGATCGACGGCCGCACCGGGCTCGGTCCGCGATGAGCGCCGCCTATGCGGGCGCACGTCCGTTCCGGCGGCCGAGCTGGTCGCGGCGGCGGGTGAGGTAGGCCCGCTCGGCGGGGTTGCCGGCGAGCCCGATGGCCCGGTCGTAGGCCGCCCGCGACGTCGCCGCCGCGCCCGAGCCGCCGCAGCAGGTCGGCGCGCGCGGCGTGGAAGTGCGTGGTAGCCGTCGAGGGCCTCGGCGAGCCGGTCGATCTCGGCGAGCCCGACGTCGGGGCCGTCGACCTCGGCGACCGCGACCGCGCGGTTGAGCCGCACGATCGGCGAGGGGTCGAGCAGCGACCAGCCGGCCGTAGAGGGCGACGATCGCGGACCAGTCGGTGTCGCGGGCGGACGGGGCCTCGGTGTGGACCGCGTTGATCGCGGCCTGCAGCTGGTAGCGCCCGGGTGGGTCACCGCCGGCCGCGACCGCCTCGATCCGCTCCCGGACCAGGGCGATGACCCTCGGCGATGAGGGCGCGGTCCCACGCGCCGCGGTCCTGCTCGCCGAGGGTCACCAGCTCCCCGGTGCGCGACACCCGCGCCGGTGCGCCGGGCGTCGGTGAGGAGCATCAGGGCGAGCAGACCGGCCACCTCGCCGTCGTCCGGGCAAGAGCGTCCGCAGCAGGCGGCCGAGGTGGATCGCCTCGTCGGTGAGGTCGACGCGCACCGGGTCGTCGCCCTCGCCGGCCAGATAGCCCTCGTTGAAGACCAGGTAGACGACCGCGAGTACGCCGGCGAGCCGCTCGCGGATGTCGTCGGCCGAGGGCACCCGGTAGGGGATGTGTGCCGCCCTGATCTTCGCCTTGGCGCGGGTGATCCGTTGCGCCATCGTGGTCTCCGGCACCAGGAACGCGCGGGCGATCTCGGCGACGGTGAGGCCGCCGAGCAGGCGCAGGGTGAGCGCCACCCGGGCCTCCATCGCGAGCGCGGGGTGGCAGCAGGTGAAGACCAGCCGGAGCCGGTCGTCCTCGACCGGGCCGGTCGGCTCGGGTGGGGTGTCGTCGGACACGATTCGGGCCGCCTGGTGCTTGGCGTCGCGCTGGGACTCGCGACGCAGCCAGTCGATCGCCTTGCGGGTCGCGGTGGTGGCGAGCCAGCCGCCGGGATTGGGCGGTACGCCGTCGCGCGGCCACCGCTCGCAGCCGCCGCGAACGCCTCGGCCGCCGCTTCCTCGGCGACGTCGAGGTCGCCGAAGCGGCGCGCGAGGCCGGCGACCACCCGCGCCCACTCCTCGCGGTGGGCACGGGTGATGGCCTCCTCGACGGTGGAACCCGTCACGGCCCCGGTAGCGCCTGGAAGGACTCCGCGGTCTGGAAGGGACGCACCTCGACCTTGCCGCGGCACGCCTTGGATCCCTGCGCGGCGAGCGCCAGAGCTTCGTCGAGATCGGCGGCCTCGATGACCCAGAAGCCGCCGAGGTACTCCTTGGTCTCGAGGTAGGGCCCGTCGGTGAACACCGGCTTGTCGCCCCGCCCGTCGACGGTGGTCGCGGTGGTCGCCGCTTCCAGCCCGTCGGCGAAGACGAAGTGACCGTCCCGCTCCAACTGCTCGTTGAACGCGCCGGTGTCGGCGAACGCCTCGAGCATGGCCTCCTTGGAGGGGTAGTCGCCGAACTCACCCCGTTGGGGAGCCCCGAAGACAGACAGCAGGTATCGGGCCATCTCACTCACCTTCCTTGTCGTTGTCGTTACCGCGCCCTGTCCCGGGGAAGCGGTGCACCTCTTGCGGCCAGTCGAGCGCCACGGCGAGCCGGCCTGCCCAGTAGCGCGCAGCCGCGTCATCGGGCACGTCGACGACGCAGAAACCGCCGAGATGCTCCTTGGTCTCCGCGTACGGGCCGTCGGTGAAGATCGGCTCGCCGTCCTGCGCCTCGACACTGCACACCGCTGTCGAGCGGTCGATGCCGCCGTTGGTGAAGATGAGGACACCGGCGGCCTCCATCTCCTCGGTCACGGCCCGGGCGGCCGTACCTCTTCTCGCGCACTTCCGCCGGCGTATGGTCCGGCACCCATTCGTCGTTGAAGGCGATCAGGTACTCCGCCACGTCCGTCTCCTCTCAGGCAGCCCGCGGGTCGTTCTCGGACCGCGCAATCGGCGACCTGGATGGCCGCCGCTCACCTACTCCACGAACGTCCGAACCCTGATACGACACCATCGCCCGGACAATCTCACGGACCGGCGAACCGGAGCGAAACCGAACCACGAATGACGGATGTGTTCCGGGCGCGCTGGTGGGACGCTGACACCCTGGGGCGGCTCGCGGACGCGTCGGAGGTGGGCATGGCGGGGACGGACCCGCACGGACCGGGCGTCGAGTTCCTCGACGAGCCGCCCGACGCGCACGCCGGCGTGCGGGTCGCCGACGCCGGGTCGCGCACCCGGCAGCGACTGGCGATCGCTGCGTCGCTGGGCGTCCTCGCCGCCGCGGTCGTGATCGATGTCGCTGCGCACCACGCGCCGCACCACCCCGCACATCCCGCCGAGGTCGCGGTGACGGTCCTGCCCCGCCCCTCGCTCACCGAACCCTGCGCCCCCGGCCAGTGCGGCGCCGTCCGAAGCGCCCCGACGGCCGGTGTGGCGCAGGCGTTCGCCGCGACGATCCCCGGCTCGATGACCGTCTCCGAACACACCGCGACGCAGCGGGCGGCCGGCGGGCGTCTGGTCGTCGAGCGGCGGGTGATCCAGGCGGTCAGCGGCAACGTCGAGATCACCCTCACGATCGCCCGGTCAACGGGCCGCCCGGCCGCGCCCGGCAGGCACGTCACCCGGCTGGAGAACCACGGCTACGTGTTCGACTTCAGCTTCACCGGCTTCTACCCGCCGACGCGCAGGCAACTGCGCGACCTCACCGTCGACGCCCGGCTCGTCTCGGCGAGTACGTAGACGCCGGCGCGTCAGACGTTGCGTTCGAAGATCAGCCGCAGGCCGAGCAAGGTCAGATCGGGCTCGTAGCGGGTGACCGTCTCGCTGTGGTCGACGACGAGCGACGCCAGGCCGCCGGTGGCGATGACGTGCACCGAGTCCGGATCGTCGGGCGCCAGCGCGGCGCGCAACCGGCGCACCATGCCGTCGACCTGGCCGGCGAAGCCGTAGACGATGCCCGACTGCAGCGCCTCGACGGTGTTCTTGCCGATCGGGCTGCGCGGCGCGACGAGCTCGACCTTGCGCAGCTGGGCGGCGCGCGCGGCCAGCGCGTCGAGCGAGATCTCGATGCCCGGCGCCAGCGCCCCACCGACGAAGTCACCGCGCGCGCTGACGCAGTCGAAGTTCGTGGAGGTGCCGAAGTCGACGACGATGCTCGCGGCCGTCGGTCAGGTGGTGGGCCGCCGCAGCGTTGCAGATGCGGTCGGCTACCGACCTCCTTCGGGTTGTCCATGACGACCCCGACGCCGGTGCGGATGCCGGGCTCGACGAGCATGGTCGGGACGTCCGGCGTAGTAGCGGGACAGCGTCGTGCGCAGCTCACGCAGGATCGCCGGCACCGTCGAGCACGCGGCGATGCCGGTCACCGGCACGTCGGCGAGCAGGCCGCGAAGCGTCAGCGCGAGCTCGTCGGCGGTGTCGCGAGCGTCGGACTTGATCCGCCACGAATTGACCAGCTGCTCGCCGTCGAAGACGCCGAGCACGGTGTTGGTGTTGCCGATGTCGATGGTGAGCAGCATGAGCGGTTCAGGTGACCTAGATGTCCATGCCGATGTCGAGCACCGGCGCCGAGTGGGTGAGTGCGCCGACTGCAAGGTAGTCGACGCCGGTCGCCGCGACCTCGTGCGCGCGCTCGAGCGTCAGGCCGCCGGACGCCTCCAGCCTCGCGCGGCCGGCCGTGTACTCGACCGCTGCGCGCATGTCGGCGGGCGACATGTTGTCGAGCAGCACGAGGTCGGCGCCGGCGTCGACGACCTCGCGCGCCTGCTCGAGCGTGTCGACCTCGATCTCGAGCTCAGGCCCGGGAACGCGCGCGGACCAGCTCGAACGCCGGCGACCACGCCACCGGCCGCGACGACGTGGTTGTCCTTGACCAGCGCGGCGTCGGACAGCGACATGCGGTGGTTGACGCCGCCGCCGCAGCGCACCGCGTACTTCTCCAGCACGCGCAGGCCGGGCATCGTCTTGCGGGTGTCGCGGATGCGCGCGCCGGTGCCGGCGACGGCATCGACCCAGCGCCGGGTCAGCGATGCCACGCCGGACAGGTGGCCGAGGAAGTTCAGCGCGGTGCGCTCGGCGGTGAGCAGGTCGCGCATCGGGCCGCGCGACGCGTCGCCAGCACCGCGCCCGGCGCGACCGCGTCGCCGTCGGCCAGCATCGACGTCGAACGTCACCCGGCCCTGCGCCGACGGCGTCGAACGCCGCCGCCGCGACCGGCAGCCCGGCGACGCACGCCGTGCCCGCGCGACACGAGCCGCGCGGTGGCCCGCGCGTCGGCGTCGACGGTCGCGGCGCGTGGTGACGTCGCCCGCCGTCGCCGAGATCCTCGGCCAGCGCCCGCGCGCACGGCGTCGGCGATCACCGCGGCGGACGGCGGGTCGAACGGCGTCATGCGATCTCCACGAAGGTGGTGGTCAGCGCGCCGTCGCCGGACGTCGGGTCCAGGGCGGTGTCGAGGTGCCCGCGCCACGCGCGTCGTCGCGCGCCGGGAAGTCGTCGCGCCAGTGCGCGCCGCGCGTCTCCTCGCGCAGCACCGCGGCCTGCACCAGCGCGGTCGACACGGTGAGCAGGTTCGTCGTCTCCCACGCCTCGGTGCCCGGGCGCGCCGCCGTCGCGGCCGCGGCGTCGGCGAGGTCGGCCAGGCCGGTCGGCGGCCAGCGTCAGGCCCTTCTCGTCGCGCAGCACGCCGACGCGCTCGCTCATCAACTGCTGCAGCGCGGGCCGCGACGTCTCGTCCAGCAGCACGCCCGCGCGCCGGGCGCGGACCGTCGGCGGCGGGCGGCGTCGCGGGCTCGCCCAGCCGGGCGACGATCGTGTCGGCGATGCGCCGGCCGAAGACCAATCCCTCGAGCAGCGAGTTCGACGCGAGCCGGTTGGCGCCGTGCACGCCGGTGCACGCGGCCTCGCCGCACGCGAACAGGCCCGGCAGCGACGACTCGCCGAAGAGATCGGTGCGGACGCCGCCGCTGGCGTAGTGGCAGGCGGGGACGACCGGGATCAGCGCGTGCACCGGGTCGACGCCCAGCGCGAGCAGCGTGGCGTAGATGGTCGGGAACCGCACCCGCCACTTCTCCGCGCCGAAGTGCCGCGCGTCGAGCCAGACGTGCTCGGCGCCGGTGTCGCGCATGCGCCGCAGGATCGCCTTCGCGACGACGTCGCGCGGGCGCGAGGTCGGCGAGCTCGTGCACGCCCTGCATGAAGCGCGTGCCGGCGTCGTCGACCAGGAACGCGCCCTCGCCGCGCACGGCCTCGCTGACCAGCGGCTGCTGCCCGCGCGAGCGCGCTGCCGAGCCAGGCGACGGTCGGGTGGAACTGCACGAACTCGAGGTCGCGCACCACGGCGCCGGCGCGCAGCGCCGCGGCCACGCCGTCGCCGGTGGACACGCTCGGGTTCGTCGTCGAGGCGTACACCTGGCCGATGCCGCCGGTGGCCAGCACGACGGCGCGCGCCCGCACGGCACCGACGCCGTCGCGTTCGCCCTCGCCCATCACGTGCAGCGTCAGGCCGGCCACCGCGCCGTCGGCGGTGGTCAGCAGGTCGAGCACCAGCGCGTGCTCGATGACGTCGACGCCGGTGGCGTCGAGCACCCGGGTGACCAGCGCGCGCTCGATCTCCGCGCCGGTCGCGTCGCCGCCGGCGTGCGCGATGCGGTCGCGGTGATGGCCGCCCTCGCGGGTCAGCGACAGCTCGCCGTCGCCCGCGCGGTCGAACCGCGCGCCCATCTGCGCGAGCTCGCGCACCGCCGACGCGCCCTCGCGCACCAGCACGCGCACCGCGGCCTCGTCGCACACGCCGGCGCCCGCGACGACGGTGTCGGCGAAGTGCTGGTCGGGGGTGTCGCCGAGCCCGAGCGCCGCGGCGATGCCGCCCTGCGCCCAGCGCGTGGAGCCCGCCGCCAGCACGTCCTTGGTCACCAGCAGCACGCGCAGCGCCGACTGCCGCGCCGACGTGCAGTGCGGTGGTCAGCCCGGCGATGCCCGAGCCGACGACGACGACGTCGGTCTCGACCGTCCAGCCCGGGCTCGGGCGCGGCGAGCCGGCGCGCGATCACAGCGTCACCGCCACGTTGTCGATCAGCCGCGTGCTGCCGACCCGCGCCGCGACCAGCAGCCGCGCGGCGCCGTACTCGGGGATCTCACCGAGGTCGGGGCCGCGCAGTTCGAGGTAGTCGACGGCGACGCCGGGCTCGCGCGCCGAGCTCGGCGGTGGCCGTGGTGATCGACGCGCCAGCGCGCCGCCCGCCGCGGCCGCGCCGCGCCGGCGAACAGCGCGCGGGACAGCGCGAGCGCATGCCGCGCGGTCGTCGGCGTCGAGGTAGACGTTGCGGCTCGACAGCGCGATGCCGTCGTGCTCGCGCACCGTCGGCACGCCGGCGATCGTCGACGCCGAGGTCGAGGTCGTCGGACATCTGCCGTACGAGCACGAGCTGCTGGTAGTCCTTCTCGCCGAAGAACGCGCGCTGCGGGCCGGACGATGTTGAGGAACTTCGCGACGACGGTCAGCACGCCGGCGAAGTGCCCGGGCCGGACCGCGCCCTCGAGCGTCGTCGCCGAGCGGGCCCGGGCGCCACGGTGACCGTGGCGCCGCCGTGCGGGTAGACGTCCTCGACCTCGGGCACCCACACGAGGTCGACGCCGGCCTGCTCGCACTGCGCGAGATCGTCGTCGAGCGTGCGCGGGTAACGCGCGAGGTCCTCGGCCGGGCCGAACTGCAGCGGGTTGACGAAGTTCGTGGTGACGACGTTCGCGCACTGCTCGCGCGCGGCGTCGAGCAGCGCGACGTGCCCGGCGTGCAGCGCGCCCATCGTCGGCACCAGGCCGACGTCGCCAGTCAGCTCCGCGCGCTCGGCGAGCAAGTCCGGCGCGCGAGTGCACGACCTTCACGACAGCGCCGCCATGATCGCGTCGCGCCTGCGTCGCCGGCAGCTGCCCGGCCGCGACGGCACGTTCGGCGGTGCGCCGGGCCATCGCGCGGTACGGCGGGCAGGGTCTGCGGCGCCTCGCGGGCCAGCGACGTCGACGTGCGCGCTGACCGTCGCGACGTCGCCGCGCACGACCGGCCCGGTGAGCGCGGCGTCGCCGAGGCGCAGCACGTTGTCCAGCGCGGCGCTGAGCAGCGGCGCGAGCAGCCGGGCGGGCTCGGCGACGCCGGCGCGGTCGAGCATCGTCAGCGAGTCGTTGACGAGCGTCACGAGATGGTTCGCGCGCCACCGTCAGCGACGCGTGGTAGAGCGCGCGGGCACGCTCGGGGATCCACACCGGCTCGCCGCCCATCTCGACGACGAGCGATTCGGCGACCGGCCGCAGCTCGTCCGGCGCGGTGACGCCGAACGTCGCGCCGGACGAGCCGGTCGACGTCCTCGGGGCGCCCGGCGAACGTCATCACCGGGTGCAGCGCCAGCGCGAGGACGCCGCGCGCCGCGGCGGGATCGAGCACGCCGATGCCGTGCGCGCCGGACGTGTGCGCGACGAGCTGGCCGGCGCGCCAGACGTCGGTCTCGGCGAGGCCGGCGACCAGCGGGCGCAGCACGTCGTCGGGCACCGCGAGCAGGACGAGGTCACCGGCGCGCGACGGCCTCGTCGACCGGCAGGACGCGACGCCGGGCAGCATCCGCTCGGCGCGGGGCAGGGACTGCGTCGGACACCGCGCTGACCGCGACGATGTGATGACCGGCGCGGGCCAGCGCCACGCCCAGCGCGCTGCCCACCCGGCCGGCACCGACGACGGCGACGCGCAGGCGTGCGGGGGGCGCGGCGCTCACGGGAGTCCTCGGGAAGTCGGGCACGGACGGTCGGACGGCAGGACGACGTCCGAGCGTACTTGGGTAGCGTCTCGCGGGTGAGCGACCTGCAAGACGAGCGTGGCGCGCAGCGCCGACGCCGCAGACCTGCACGCCACCGCCCCGACCCTGCTGCTCGAGCTGCAGACGCTGCTCGGCGCGCTGGCGGCCACGGCCACCACCGGAACGGAACGCGGCCGACGCCCGTTCCGGCCGCCCGGCGACTGGCCGCAGCGGCTCGGCGAGCTCGCCTTCGGCGTCTACCTGCTGGCCGACCAGACCGGTGTCGACCTCGACCGCACGTCGAGGAGACGGCGCGGCACACGACGGTGCAGGGCGAGCGCGCCAAGGCAGCCGACTCAGCAGGGTTGGCCGTTCGAAACACGCTGATCCGTCCTGCTCCGTCGATGGCGGGGTGAGCACGCTCACGCGATGCGCTGGCGCCGTCATGAGTGCACCCGCCGCCGAGCGGGAATCCCTTGCTATACAAGGGATGTGGGCGCAGATGAAGACACTTCGGCAGGGCACTGTGCAGTGCCCCGCACCGACGTCGACCGCGCATGCCGCGCGCGTCGTGTCGGCCGGTGCTGCCGCCGTTGCTGTCGGTGCCGTCGCCGCGGCGGCGGCGGGCGCCGGCACGGCGGTCGTCGCCGGCGTCGCTGTCGTCGTCGCCGTGCTGGTCGCGCTGTCGGCCCGGCACACGCTCGGTGCGTTGATCGCCGGAATCACCTTGCGGCTGGCCCGGCCGTACGCGCCGGGCGAGCAGGTCCGCCTCTACATGCCTGAGGTCGGTGACGTCGCCGAGGCCGAGATCGTGAAGCTGGGCGCGGTCACCACGACGTTGGGCATCGCCGACGGAGTGCTCGTGGTACCGAACACCCGGTTGCTGCGTGCGGCGCCGGAATGCCGCGACGCGGCCTGACTTCGCTCGTCAGCAAGCCGCGCAAAACAAGCAAGCAGGCTTGATTCTTCCTGTGCCGGGTGCCAGGGTCAGCGCATGGCGGACATCGCGGCGGTGGTCGCGGACCTGCGCGCCGAGAGCGACCACCTCGATGCCTGCGTCGCGCAGCTGAGCGAGGACCAGTGGCGCCGCCCTACTCCCGCCGAGGGCTGGACGATCGCCCACCAGATCGCGCACCTGGCGTGGACGGACGACATCGCGCTGCTCGCCGCCACCGACCCGGACGCGTTCGCCGCTGCGGCGCGCGCGGCGCTGGCCGAACTGGGCGGCTTCGTCGAGCGCGCGGCCGCGGAGCGGGCAGCCCGGCCGCCCGCGCAGCTGCTGCAGTCCTGGCGCACCGGTCGCGCCGCGCTGGCCGAGGCGCTGCTGGCCACTCCGCCGGGCCGGAAGCTGCCCTGGTTCGGACCGCCGATGAGCCCGCCGTCGATGGCCACGGCGCGCTTGATGGAGACCTGGGCGCACGGGCAGGACATCGCCGACGCGCTAGGGGTGGTGCGGCTCGCCGGCGATCGGCTGCGCCACGTCGCGCACCTGGGCGTGCGCACCCGCGACTTCGCTTTCCGGCTGCACGATCGCACGCCGCCGGCCGAACAGTTCCGGATCGAGCTGTCGGCACCGTCCGGCGAGCTGTGGGCGTGGGGGCCGCCGGACGCCGCGCAGAGCGTCGCCGGGCCGGCGCTGGACTTCTGCCTGCGGGTGACCCAGCGGCGGCACCGCACGGATCTAGCGCTCGTGGCGGTGGGTGCGGACGCCGACGAATGGCTGGACATCGCGCAGGCGTTCGCGGGGGTGCCCGGCACCGGTCGTGCTCCGGGGCAGTTCGCGTGAGCGACGTGCTGCGGATCGCGAACGCGTCAGGCTTCTACGGCGACCGCGCGTCCGCGATGTACGAGATGGTCACCGGCGGCGAGATCGACGTGCTGACCGGTGACTACCTCGCCGAGCTGACCATGCTCATCCTGGGCCGCGACCGGATGAAGGATCCGCGGCTCGGCTATGCCAAGACGTTCCTGCGCCAGCTGGAGTCGACGCTGGGCATCGCCGTCGACAACGGCGTCCGGATCGTCGTCAACGCCGGCGGCCTCAACCCGGGAGGCCTGGCCGCCGCGGTACGCGTGCTGGCCGACGACCTGGGCATCGACGTCGCCGTCGCGCACGTCGAGGGCGACGATCTCGCCGCGCGGGCCGGCGAGCTCGGGCTGGGCACACCGCTCGCGGCGAACGCCTACCTCGGTGCGTGGGGCATCGCCGACTGCCTGCCGCCGGGTGCGCAGATCGTGATCACCGGCCGGGTCACCGACGCGTCGCTGGTGGTCGGGCCCGCCGCGGCGCACTTCGGCTGGCAGCGCGACGACTACGACCGCTCGCCGGCGCGATGGTGGCGGGACATGTCATCGAGTGCGGGCCGCAGGCGACCGGCGGCAACTACGCGTTCTTCACCGAGCTCGGCGCGCTGGACCGGCCGCCTGGGCTTCCCGCTGGCCGAGGTCCGCGCGGACGGCTCGGCGGTGATCACGAAGCATCCGGGCACCGGCGGCGCCGTCACCGTCGGCACGGTGACCGCGCAACTGCTCTACGAGATCACCGGCGCGCGGTATGCCGGCCCCGACGCCACGGCCCGCTTCGACACCGTCGCGACTCGACGACGACGGCCCGGACCGCGTGCTGATCAGCGGCGTGCGCGGCGAGGCACCGCCGCCGACGTCGAAGGTCGGGCTCAACACGCTCGGCGGGTTCCGCAACGAGGTGACCTTCGTCCTGACCGGCCTGGACATCGACGCGAAGGCCGCCTGGGTGCGTTCGCAGCTCGCGGCGCAGGACGCGTCGCTCGACCTGATGTGGACGCTCGCGCGCACCGACCATCCCGACGCCGACGTGCAGGAGCAGGCCGCGGCGATGCTGCACTGCGTCGCGCGCGGCACCGACGCGAAGGCGCTGGGCCGCGCGTTCTCCGGCGCGGCGATCGAGCTCGCGCTGGCGTCCTATCCCGGCTTCCACGTCACCGCGCCGCCGGGCGACGCGTCGCCGTACGGCGTCTTCACCGCGGGTTACGTCGACGCCGCCGAGGTGCCGCATGTCGCGGTGCACGCCGACGGCACGCGCGTGGACATCGCACCGGCGGAGCGGACGCTCGAGCTCGGCCCGTCGCCGATCCGCCCCTGCCCGCCGCACCGGCCGGACCTACCCGGCGCGTCCCGCTGGGCACCGTCGCCGGGGCACGCAGCGGCGACAAGGGCGGGTCGGCGAACGTCGGCGTGTGGGTGCGCGACGACGCCGCCTGGGCCTGGCTCGCCTCGTTCCTGACCGTGCCGCGCTTTCGCGAGCTGCTGCCCGAGACGGCGACCCTGCCCGTCACCCGGCACGTGCTGCCCAACCTGCGCGCGGTGAACTTCGTCGTCTCCGACATCCTCGGCGACGGCGTCGCGTCGAACGCCCGCCACGACCCGCAGGCCAAGGCGATCGGCGAGTGGTTGCGCTCGCGCCTGGTCGATGTCCCCGAGGAGCTGCTGCGGTGAGTGACCCGTTCGAGACGCCGGAGCGGCAGGCGTTACGCGACACCGTGCGGCGCTTCGTGCGCAGCGACGTGCTGCCTTACCAGGACGAGTGGGAGGCCGCCGGGCGACTGCCCCGCTCGCTGTCCGAGCGCGCCGGCGCGCTCGGCCTGCTCGGCCTCGCGTACCCGCAGGCGGTGGGCGGCGGCGGGGGTGACGCCGTCGACGCAGTGGTGCTGGCCGAGGAATTGCACTACGCGGGCGCGTCCAGCGGGCTGTTCGCGTCGCTGTTCACCTCGGGCATCTCGCTGCCGCACATCATCGCCGGCGGGGACGCCGCGCTGATCGACCGCTACGTGCGGCCGACGCTCGCCGGCGAGCTGATCGGCTCGCTGGCGATCACCGAACCCGACGGCGGTTCGGACGTCGCGAACCTGCGCACCACCGCGCGCCGCGACGGCGACCACTACGTGCTGAACGGCGCCAAGACCTACATCACCTCCGGCGTCCGCGGCGACTTCGTCGTCACCGCGGCGCGCACCGGCGGCGCGGGAGCGCACGGCATCTCGCTGATCGTCGTCGACAGGGCACGCCGGGTTTCACCGTCACGCGCGAGCTCGACAAGATGGGCTGGCTCTGCTCGGACACCGCGGAACTGTCCTACGTGGACGTGCGCGTGCCGGTGAGCAACCTGGTCGGCGCGGAGAACTCCGGCTTCGTGCAGATCGCGCAGAACTTCGTCGCCGAACGCGTCGGGCTCGCCGTGCAGGCGTACGCGTGCGCGCAACGTTGCCTGGACGTCACCGTGCAGTGGTGCCGCGACCGCCAGACATTCGGCCGCCCGTTGATCAGCCGGCAGGCGGTGCAGAACACGCTGGCCGAGATGGCGCGGCGCATCGAGGTCGCGCGGGTCTACACCCGCTCGGTGGCGGTGCGCACCGCTGCCGGGCAGCCGGACCTGATCCGCGAGGCGTGCTTCGCGAAGAACACCGCGGTCGAGGCCGGCTCGTGGGCGATCGACCAGGCAGTGCAGCTGCACGGCGGCATGGGCTACATGCGCGAGCCGAGGTGGAGCGGCAGTTCCGCGACATGCGCATCCTCGGCATCGGCGGCGGCACCACCGAGATCCTCACCGGCCTGGCCGCCAAGACGTTGGGTTACTGTGAGCGTCATGACCGTGCTCAGCGGGCGTCGACGCGACGGCCCCGGAGCACCGCGCCAACCGCACGGCGCTGCTCGAGCAGCTCGCGAACCTCGACGCCGAACACGCGAAGGCCGTCGCCGGCGGTGGCGCGAAGTACGTCGAGCGCCATCACGGCCGCGGCAAGCTGCTGATCCGCGAGCGCATCGAATTGCTGCTCGACCCCGGCTCGCACTTCCTGGAGCTGTCCCCTCTCGCGGCGTGGGGCAGCGACTTCACCGTCGGCGCGTCCGTCGTCACCGGCATCGGCATCGTCAACGGCGTCGAGTGCATGATCAACGGCTCGGACCCGACGGTGCGCGGCGGCGCGTCGAACCCATGGACGCTGAAGAAGACCCTGCGCGCCAACGAGATCGCGTTGCAGAACCGGCTGCCGGTGATCGGCCTGGTCGAGTCCGGCGGCGCGGACCTGCCGACACAGAAGGAGATCTTCATTCCCGGCGGCGCGATGTTCCGTGACCTGACACGGTTGTCGCAGGCCGGCATCCCGACGATCGCGATCGTCTTCGGCAACTCCACGGCGGGCGGCGCGTACATCCCCGGCATGAGCGACCACGTCGTCATGATCAGGGAGCGGTCGAAGGTGTTCCTGGCCGGCCCGCCGCTGGTCAAGATGGCGACGGGCGAGGACGCCGACGACGAGTCGCTCGGCGGCGCCGACATGCACGCGCGACAGTCCGGGCTCGCCGACCACTACGCCGTGGACGAGCAGGACGCCATCCGCATCGGCCGGCAGATCGTCGGCCGGCTCAACTGGCGCAAGCAGGGGCCGGCCCCGGCACCGGACTTCGCCGAGCCGCGCTACGACGCCGAGGAGCTGCTCGGCATCGTGCCGCAGGACCTGAAGACGCCGTTCGACCCGCGCGAGGTGATCGCACGTCTGGTCGACGGCAGCGACTTCGACGAGTTCAAGCCGCTCTACGGGTCGTCGCTCGTCACCGGGTGGGCGTCGCTGCACGGCTACCCGATCGGCATCCTCGCGAACGCGCGCGGCGTGCTGTTCAGCGAGGAGGCGCAGAAGGCGGCGCAGTTCATCCAGCTCGCCAACCGGGCCGACACGTCTCTGCTGTTCCTGCAGAACACCACCGGCTACATGGTCGGCAAGGAGTACGAGCAGGCCGGCATCATCAAGCACGGCGCGTTGATGATCAACGCCGTGGCCAACTCGCGGGTGCCGCACCTGACGGTGACGATGGGCGCGTCCTACGGCGCCGGCAACTACGGGATGTGCGGTCGCGCATACGGCCCCCGCTTCCTGTTCACCTGGCCGAACGCGAAGTCGGCCGTGATGGGCCCGGCGCAGCTGGCCGGGGTGATGACGATCGTCGGGCGGCAGGCCGCCCAGGCGCGCGGGCAGGAGTTCGACGAAGAGGGCGCCGCCCAGATGCGCGCGTTCGTCGAGGCGCAGATCGAGGAACAGTCCCTGGCACCGTTCCTGTCCGGGATGCTCTACGACGACGGCGTGATCGATCCGCGCGACACCCGCACGGTGCTCGCCATCGCGCTGTCCGCCGCGCACGGCGCCCCGGTGCACGGCGCCGACGGCTACGGGGTGTTCCGACTGTGAGCGCGAGTACGAGCCGGGCGATCAGCACGGTGCTGGTCGCGAACCGCGGCGAGATCGCCCGCCGCGTCTTCCGCACCTGCCGCGATCTCGGGATCGGCACCGTGGCCGTCTTCTCCGACGCCGACGCCGGCTCCCCGCACGTCGCCGAGGCCGACGCCGCGGTGCGCCTGGCCGGCAACGCCCCGGCCGAAACGTACTTGCGCGCCGATCTGATCGTCGACGCCGCGCGGCGCGCCGGGGCCGACGCTGTCCACCCGGGGTACGGCTTCCTGTCCGAGAACGCCGACTTCGCGCGGGCCGTGCAGGCCGCCGGGCTGACCTGGATCGGGCCGCCGCCGGACGCGATCGACGCGATGGGCAGCAAGATCGCGGCGAAGCAGCTGATGGCCGCGGCCGGCGTCCCGGTGCTCCCCGAGCTGGCGCCGGACGCCGTCACCGCCGAGGACCTGCCCGTGCTGATCAAGGCATCCGCGGGCGGCGGCGGGCGGGGCATGCGGGTCGTGCGCGAGCTCGCCGACCTCGCCGGTGAACTCGACGCCGCGCGCGCCGAGGCCGCGAGCGCCTTCGGCGATCCCACCGTCTTCTGCGAGCCGTACCTGGCGACCGGCCGGCACATCGAGGTGCAGGTGCTGGCCGACGAGCACGGCACGGTGTGGGCGGTCGGCGAACGCGAGTGCTCGATCCAGCGGCGGCACCAGAAGGTGGTCGAAGAAGCGCCGTCGCCGCTGGTCGAACGCGTCGAGGGCATGCGCGCGCAGCTGTTCGAGGCGTCGCGCGCCGCCACCAGGGCCGTCGGCTACACCGGTGCCGGCACGGTCGAGTTCATCGCCGACGACACCGGCCGGTTCTTCTTCCTGGAGATGAATACCCGGCTGCAGGTCGAGCACCCGGTGACCGAGTGCACCACCGGCCTGGACCTCGTCGCCCGGCAACTCGCGGTGGCCTGCGGCGCCGCGCTGGAGCCGCAGCCCCCGCCGGCGCACGGCCACGCGATCGAGGTCCGGCTCTACGCCGAGGACCCTGCCGCGCAGTGGCAACCGCAGTCGGGCACGCTGACGCGGCTGGCCGTGCCCGGCGTGGACGTCGAGTTCGGCACCGGCACCGGCGCGCGCGGCCTGCGACTGGACTCCGGCGTCGTCGACGGCTCCGTCGTCGGCGTCCACTACGACCCGATGCTCGCCAAGGTGATCACCTGGGCGCCCACGCGGGACGCCGCCGCCGCATCTCTCGCGACGGCACTCGCCCGCGCGCACGTGCACGGCGTCGTCACCAACCGCGACCTGCTCGTGCGCGTGCTGCGGCACCCCGCCTTCCTGGCCGGTGACACCGACACCGCGTTCTTCGACCGGCACGGCCTGGACGCCCTCGCCGCGCCGCTCGCGGACGCCGGCGCGCGGCGCGTGGCCGCGCTGGCCGCCGCGCTGGCGATCGACGCCGACGCGCGCGCCCGGGCCGGCGTGCTGCGCGGCGTGCCGTCCGGGTGGCGCAACGTCGTCAGCCGGCCGCAGCACGTGGCGTTCGAGGGCGTCGACGTCGCCTATCGACTGACCCGCGACGGTCTTGCGGCCGATGGGTTCGCCGACGTGCGGCTGATCTCGGCGTCGCCGACTGCGGTGACGCTCGCGGTCGGCGCCGTACAGCGCCGCTTCGACGTGGCGATCGGGGACACCACGGTGGACGTCGACTCCGCGCTCGGGGCGGTGACGCTGCACCGCGTGCCGCGCTTCCTCGACCCGAGCGAACTCGTCGCGCCCGGTTCGCTCGTCGCCCCGATGCCCGGCTCGGTCGTGCGCATCGCCGTCGAGGTCGGTGCCAGCGTCACTGCCGGGCAGCCGATCCTGTGGCTCGAGGCCATGAAGATGCAGCACCGCATCGACTCGCCGACCGATGGCGTCGTTACCGAACTGCCCGTGAGCGTCGGGACGCAGATCGACGTCGGCGCGGTGCTCGCCGTCGTCACCGAACAGGAGAACTGAGGACGCATGGATTTCCGGGAGACCGAGGAACAGGTCGCGTTGCGCAAAGCGGTCGCCGAGCTCGGCAGGCGTTACGGCCACGAGTACACCGCGCCGCGCGCAAAGGCGCGCGAGCCGCTGACCGAGCTGTGGCAGGAGGCGGGGCGTAGCGGGTTCCTCGGCCTCAACCTGCCCGAGCAGTACGGCGGCGGCGGCGCCGGCATGTACGAGCTCGCGTTGGTGTGCGAGGAGCTGAACACCGCCGGCTGCGGGCTGCTGATGATGGTCGTGTCGCCGGCCATCAACGGCACGATCATCGCCAAGTTCGGCAGCGACGAGCAGAAACAGCACTGGCTGCCGGGCATGTCGGACGGCTCGACGATCATGGCGTTCGGCATCACCGAACCCGACGCCGGCTCGAACTCGCACAACATCACCACCACCGCGCGCCGCGACGGCAGCGACTGGGTGCTCAACGGCCGCAAGATCTACGTCTCCGGCGTCGACCACGCCGACGCGATCCTCATCGTCGCGCGAGCCGAGGACGCGCGCACCGGCCGGCTCAAGCCCGCGCTGTTCGTTTTCCCCACGGACACCCCCGGCTTCGAGTACCGCGCCATCGACATGGACGTCGTCATGCCGGACAAGCAGTTCCTGCTGTTCCTGGACGACGTCCGGCTGCCCTACGACGCGCTGATCGGCCAGGAGGACGCGGCGCTGTCGCAGCTGTTCGCCGGGCTCAACCCGGAGCGGATCATGGCCGCTGCGGGCTCGATCGGCATGGGTCGTTACGCGCTGGACAAGGCCGCGAAGTACGCCAACGAGCGCCAGGTCTGGGGAAAGCCGATCGGCACGCACCAGGGCATCGCGCACCCGCTCGCGAAGGCGAAGGTCGAGCTCGAACTCGCCAAGCTGGCGATGCAGAAGGCCGCTTCGCTCTACGACGCCGGTGACGAGATGGGGGCCGGCGAGGCCGCGAACATGGCCAAGTACGCCGCCGCCGAAGCCTCCGTCGCCGCGGTGGACCAGGCGGTGCAGACGCACGGCGGCAACGGCCTCGCCTCCGAGTACGGGCTCGGCAACCTGCTGATCGGCGCGCGGGTGGCCCGGATCGCGCCGGTGAGCCGGGAGATGATCCTCAACTTCGTCGCGCAGTTCAGCCTCGGCCTGCCCAAGTCCTACTGACCCTGATCAACTCGCTGGTGTCCCCGGCTTTCCGGGGACACCAGCGGGTCGATCATCGACCATCCGGAGAGGTGAGCACCCCATGAGCGACGAGCTCGTCCACTACGCCGTCGACCGCGCGATCGCGACGCTGACGCTGGACTCGCCGGCCAACCGCAACGCGCTGTCGGCGCGGCTGGTCGGTGAGCTGTCCGCGCACCTCGCGACGGCAGCGGCGGACACCGACGTCCGCGCGGTGGTGCTCACCCACACCGGCACGGTGTTCTGCGCGGGTGCGGACCTCAAGGAGCAGGCCGGCGAGGGCGGCCCCGAGCAGGGCACCCGACGGATGCTGGATCTGCTGCGCACGATCATCACGACACCGATGCCGGTGATCGCCCGCGTCGACGGCGCGGTGCGGGCCGGGGGCCTGGGCGTCGTCGGCGCGTGCGACATCGCCCTGGCGAGCGCGAACGCCGGCTTCGCCTTCACCGAAGTCCGGTTGGGGCTCGCGCCGGCGATCATCTCGCTGACGACGCTCGGCCGGCTGAGCGAGCGCGCCGCAGCGCGCTACTACCTGACCGGCGAGAAGTTCGGCGCCGGGGACGCGCACGCCGCGGGGCTGCTCACCGCTGCGTGTGCCGATCTCGACGGCGAGCTCGACACGGTGCTCGACGCCCTGCGCGCGTGCTCGCCACAGGGCCTGGTCGAGACCAAATCGCTGACCACCAGCGCGGCGCGTGCCCGGTTCGAGGCCGGCGCCGACGACATGCAGGCGCTGTCCGCCCGGCTGTTCGCCTCGGACGAGGCGCGCGAGGGGATGCTGGCGTTCCTGCAGAAGCGGCCGCCGCGCTGGGCGCCCCGGTGACCCACACGCAGATCCGCCCTCCGCAGCAGGACCGCTCCCGGCTCACCCGGGCCCGACTGCTGGAATCGGCGGTGGCCTGCCTGGCCGACCTCGGTTGGGGCGCGACGACGGTGGCCGTCGTCGCCGAGCACGCCGGGGTGTCGCGCGGCGCGGCGCAACACCACTTCCCCACGCGGGAGTCGCTGTTCACCGCTGCACTCGCGCACGTCACCACCGAGCACGCCGAGCAGACGCGGCGCGAGGTCACGGAGCGAGGCCTGCGCAGCGACACCGAGGCGATCGTCGAGCTGGTGTTCGAGCTGTTCACCGGCACCAACTTCCGCGCCGCGTTGATGCTCTGGGTCGCCGCGGCGTCCGAGCCGCAGCTGCGCGAGCAGGTGGTGGCGTTGGAGGCGCGGCTGGGTCGCGATACGCACCGGATGGTGGTCAGCCTGCTGGGTGTGGACGAGCACCGCCCGGGCGTGCGCGAGACGGTGCAGACGATGCTCGACCTCGCCCGCGGCTTGGGGCTGGCCAATCTGCTGACCGACGACAGCTCGCGCCGCCGCGGCATCGCCCGGCAATTCGCGGCGATGCTCGACGCCGCATTGCAGTAGTCGTCGATCCCCTGTCTCGCCGGCCGACCGAGTTCGGTGCCCGTCCCCGGTCGTCCCGCGGAAAACGTGATCGTTACGGTGCACGGCGCACGCAGGGCCGCGGGACGGTCAGCGTCCCGGGGCGCCGGGCGGGCGCAGGCTCGACCCCCGCGCGATCAGTTGCGTGGCCAGCACCACCTGACGCCGCGGTCCGGTGTCGCCATCGATGCGGGCGAACAGCAGCTCGGCCGCATGCCTGCCCAGCGCGGCCGCGTCCTGCGCCACCACCGACACCGACGGCTCGAGCATGTCCGCCAGCGCGAAGTCGTCGAACCCGATCAGCGCGATCTCGTGCCGGCGCGGACCCAGCGCGCGGATGGCTCCGCGGGTCAGCAGGTTGTTGCCGGTGAACAGCGCCGTGACGCCGAGTTCCGGCGCCAGCAGTTCGGTGGCGGCGGCCTGCGCGGCAGCGACGTCGTGCGCGGTGCGTACGAGTTGCGGGTCGTCGTCGATGCCGTTCGCGGCGAGCGCCTGCCGGTAGCCGGCCAGCCGCTGCGCCGCGGTGAACGTCGCGGTGTCGGCGAGGTACCCGATGCGCCGGTGCCCGAGGCCGACCAGGTGGTCGACAGCGGCGTGGGCGCCGTCCGCGTTGCCGGAGATCACCGCATCGACGGCGAGACCCGGCAGCGGTCGGTCGACGGCGACGATCGCCGTGCCGTGCGCGAGCTCATCGGCGAGGTACCCGAGGTCGGGCGCGCTGGGCACGATCAGCAGGCCGTCGACGCGGCGCGCGCACAGGCTGGTGACGAGCTCGCGCTCGACGTCGGTGTCCTGGTCCGAACTGCCGGCGACGAGCAGGTAACCACGCGGCCGCGCCACCTGCTCGACGGCCTTGATCAAGCCGGCGTAGAACGGGTTCGCGACATCCTCGATCACCAGGCCGATGCTGTGGCTGGCGCGGCTCGACCGACGCAGTGCGGCGGCGGATTCGTTGCGCTGATAGCCCAGTCGTGCGGCCGCGGCGCGTACCCGGCCGGCCGGGGCGGGAAGTACACCGGGCTCGCCGTTGAGCACCCGGGAGACCGTCTTCAGGCTGACGCCGGCGGCAGCTGCGACATCGCGCATCGTGGGGCGGCGGCCCGGCGGGGTGGTTGTGCCTGACAAGGTTGTCATTGCGATGCACAGTCAGCCAGCAGCCGTTCGGCCTGTCAAGCACTCCTGGAACAGGTGTTAGTTCGGCATGAAGTGTCGGTTACTTCCTATTGACGGCATATCGGACTAAGGCATACAACTCTGGCGTCGAATCCGACAACGTTGTCATCGAGTGAGAAGGAGACGCCGGTGAGCGTCGCGCATCCCCCACCCCGATTCCGACGCCGCCGGCTGGCCGCCGCCGGCGCCGCGGTCGCCACCCTCGCCGGCGTCGCGCTGGCCGTCCCGCAGACGGCCGCCGCCGCCCCGGCCCGACCGCAGGCCGTCGGCGATCCCGCCTCCCTGGTCAACCCGCTGATCGGCACGTCCGGCGCCGTCGATACCTTCCCGGGCGTCGACGCACCGTTCGGCATGTTGCAGTGGAGCCCGGACACCGCGCCCGACCGGCCGGCCGGCGGCGGTTACGAGTACAGCGATTCGCAGTTGTCGGGCTTCAGCCTGAGCCACATCTCCGGCCCCGGCTGCGGCGCCGGCGGCGACATCCCGATGCTGCCCTACGTCGGGGACACCGGCTCGACGCCCGGCAACCTGACCGTGCCGTTCAGCCACAGCGACGAGACCGCGAAGATCGGCTACTACTCGGTGAAGACCGGCACGGGGGCGAACGCCGTCACCACCGCGCTGACCGCCACGACGCGCGCCGGCCTGGGCAAGTACACGTTCCCGTCGTCGACCCAGTCGCACCTGGTTCTGAAGCTCGACGGCAGCGCGACGCAGGTCGACGGCACCAGCGCGACCGTGATCGGCAACAAGGAGGTCATCGGCTCGGTGACCACCGGCCACTTCTGCGGCCAGAGCAGCGACGAGGAGAACGACTACACGCTGCACTTCGACGTCACGTTCAACCAGCCGTTCACCGCACAAGCCGTCGGGACCAGTGCCAACGGCGGACCGGCGAACGAGGTGCTCACCTTCGACACGACGACGACGAAGAACGTCACGTCGAAGGTCGGCATCTCCTACACCAGTGACACCAACGCGGTCGCGAACCTCGCCGACGAGATCCCCGCGTGGGACTTCAGCGGCGTGCGCAGCGCCACCACGAAGGCGTGGAACGACGTGCTCGGCAAGATCGAGGTCGGCGGCGGCACCCACACGCAGCAGGTGCAGTTCTACACCGCGCTGTACCACTCGCTGCTGCACCCGAACGTCTTCAGCGACGACAACGGCCAGTACATGGGCTTCGACAACAAGGTGCACACCGTCGCCGCCGGCCACGCGCAGTACGCCAACTACTCCGGCTGGGACATCTACCGCAGCCAGGCCCAGCTCGCCGCCATGGTCGCGCCGCAGCAGACCAGCGACTCGATCACCTCGATGCTCAACGACTACGACCAGGCCGGCCGGCTGCCGAAGTGGGCGTTGAACAACGGCGAGACCTACGTCATGGTCGGCGACCCGGCCGACTCGATCATCGCCGACGCCTACGCGTTCGGCGCGCGCGACTTCGACACCAGCCACGCGCTGAGCGCGATGATCGCCGAGGCGACGCAGACGAACAACGATCCGCCCGGCGCAGTCCGCGCGTGACGATCTACGGCTACATGCCGAACGACGGCAGTACGGCTGCTGCAACTTCTACGGCTCGGTGTCGACGCAGCTGGAGTACGACACGGCCGACTTCGCCATCGCGTCGCTTCGCCAAGGCGCTCGGCGGCACAGCGACGTACGCGCAGTTCGCGGCCCGCGCGCAGGACTGGCAGAACGTCTTCAACCCCGCCACCGGCTACGTGCAGGCCAAGCAGGCCGACGGCCACTGGGTGCCGGGCTTCACGCCGTCGACGAGCACCGGGCATGGTCGAGGGCACGGCGTCGCAGTACACCGCCATGGTGCCGTTCAACATCAAGGCGCTGGCCGCGGCCGACGGCGGCGACGCGAACTACGGCAGCTACCTCGACAGCGTGTTCACGTCCGTCACGCACCCGAGCGGCGACGAACGCCGACCTCGTGCAACGAGCCGAGCATCGAGATCCCGTGGGAGTACGACTACGTCGGCCAGCCGTGGAAGACGCAGCAGACCGTGCGCGAGGTGCAGCAGCAGCTGTACTTCGACGCCCCCGTCGGGCAGTTCGGCAACGACGACCTCGGCGCGATGAGCTCCTGGTACGTGTGGTCGAACCTCGGCATGTACCCGGAGACGCCGGGCACGCAACACCTGGCGCTGGGCAGCCCGGTGTTCCCGCTGGCCGAGGTGCACCTGGCCAACGGCAAGACGCTGACGATCACCGCCCCGAACGCCGCGGCCAACGCACCGTACGTGCACGGGCTGACCGTCAACGGCAAGGCGTCGGACAAGCCGTGGACGACGTGGGACGCCATCGCCAAAGGCCCGACGCTGAACTTCGACCTCGGCAAGACCGCGGACACCAGCTGGGGCACCGCCGCCGCCGACGCACCGCCGTCGGACGGCACGGGAGAGTCGCCGGTGTTCACGTCGGTGTCGCCGTCGAACCTGGTGCTGCAGCCGGGCACGTCGACGACGAGCCAGGTGACGGTCACGAACATCAGCAAGTCGACGCGGACCGTGAAGTGGACGGCGAAGCCGAGTGAGGGTGTCAGCGTGTCGCCCGACCACGGCGCGATCACGGTGGCGGCGGGCGCCACCGCCTCGGTGCCGGTGACCGTGACCGCCGGCGCGTCGTCCGAGGGCCGCTACTCCGTCGCGGTGTCGTTCACCATGGGCGGCGACCAGCTGTCCAGCTCCTCGGTGGCAGTTGCCGTCGCGAAGGCCGGCGAGGTGTGGCCGTACTACACCAACGCCGGGGTGACCGACGACGACAACACCGACGCCGCGACCTTCGACGGTGGTGGCTGGAGCTACTCGGCCACGGCGCTGGCCGCGCAGGGTGTGACGCCCGGTGCGACGGTGACCGCCGACGGCGTGCACTACACCTGGCCGAACGTGCCGTCCGCGTCGCTGGACAACATCGAGATGTCCGGCCAGACGATCCCGCTCGCCGTGCCTGCGGGTGCGACGAAGATCGGCCTTCTGGGCTCCGCCTCGAATGCGGACGTCACGGGTGCGGGGGGCACGGTGACTGTGACGTACACCGACGGCAGCACGTCGACGTTCACCGCGAAGTTCAGTGACTGGACGCTCGGCGCCGGCAGCAACCAGCCGGTGGCGGGCAACGTCACGGCAGCGGCGACGACGTACCGCAACGCGTCGGGCAACCAGCAGGACAAGGTGAAGACCTACCTGTTCGGCATCGACGCGCCGCTGACGTCGGGCAAGACGGTCGCCAGCATCACGCTGCCGACCTCGACGGGTGGGGACGCGCACGTGTTCGCGATTGGGTTCGACGGCACGACGTCGGCCAGCTCGCAGGCGCGGACCGTCACGCCGAAGGTGGCCACCGGTCCCGTCGGGCACCGCGAGCCGGGGCACGTGGTGCCCAGCCCGCTGCGCCCGTAGGACCGCGCCGCACGCATTCGGCCCCGGTCGCCCGTAAGGGTGGCCGGGGCCGCTTGCTGTCCCCCGTAGCCGGGTTCTACCTACATGTGGTCGTGATTCCGGCGCGGATCACGACCACTACTGGGTAGACCTGCCGATCAGCGGGTGTTGTTGCGCGACAGCAGGTGGTTCAGCAGGTCGTCGACGCTGCCGTCGTGCGGGTCGGCGTGGTGTCCGGGCTGCGTGCCGTACACGTCGTAGCGGTCGTCGTCGGCGGCGTGACCGTTGCGAGCCGGGTACTGCTGCACGTCGTCGGTGCCGCTGTGCCGGCCTGCGCCGTGCCGCCCGCTGACCGGGCGCTCGGCCGTACCGTCGTGCCGACCGCCGCCGTGGCGCCCTGCCGACGTGTCCGGCCTGCTGTCGGGGCCCGCGGAGCCGGCGTCGTGCCGACCCTCCGGACGCGGGCCCGGCGTGCTGGGTCGGGGTTCGTGATCCGGCTCGGCCGGCTGCCGACGGCGACGCCCGGCCGCGGTTGACTCTGCGGCCGCGGCAGCCTCGGCGGCGTGCCTGGCCCGGCGTGCCTCTTCGGCACGGCGTCGGCGCCCGCTGTACGCCGGCTCCGTCTCCACCGGATCGAGTTCGAACGCGGTGAAGGGGGTGATCCGCGGCATGCCGGCGAACGGGTCGGCGTCGTCGAGCGGCGCCGGCGACGCCGGGTACGGTGCCGGCGCATCGGCGCCGGCGCCTCGGGCGCCGGCGCGGCCGGCTGCGGCGACGGTGACGGTGACGGTGACGGGGCGTCTGCGGGCGCCGTCGGCTGCGAGAGCCCGGGCGCAGGAGCAGGGGAAGCGGTGGGCGCCGGGGCAGCTGCGGCAGGCTGCGGCGCGGGAGCGGGCGCCGACTCCGGCGCCGACTCCGCCTGCGGCGCAGGCTGTGGCGCTCGGCTGTGGCGCCGGCTGTGTCGTCGGCGAGACGGCGGGCTGCACGTCGGCCTGCACCTGCGCCGATTCGCGGCTGACCGGCCGCACCCGCGCCGGCTCGACGACGCGAGTCGGCTCGACGACCGGCCGGCGCGGCTCGGGCGCCTCGGCACTGCGGGCGTCGTCCTCGGCGCGGCTGGCGAACTTCAACGCGCGGACCTCGTGTTGCAGCGCCTCGAGGTCCGAACCGATGACGCGGGTGGTCTCGATGCGTTCCAGCCGCAGTTGACCGCCGACCTTCTCGACGAGCTCGGCACGCAGACCGGCGACCTCGGACCGCAGCGACGCGACCTCGTCGCTGACCGCGTCGCGGATGTGACCGATCTCGCGCTTCAGCATCGATTGCAGCCCGGCCTCGAAGGACCGGCGCTCCTCTGCCTCGGCCGCTCGCTCGAGACTCGCCGACGAGCGCAGCTGGATCTCGGCCGTCAGCGCCTCGGCGCGATCGACGGCCTCGCGGTACACCGTCGGTTCGGCGGGTTCTTCGTGCAACGGAGCGGGAACGCGCCGGCTGCCGAAGATGGCGAAGGCGCCGAGCAGACCGCCCCACAACCCCGCCAGGATGCCGAGCTCGAGTCGCCGCGGATTCGTCGGGCTGGTGACGATCAGCCAGACGCCGACCGCGCCCAACGCCACGGCCAGGGCGAATACCGCACCGCGGAGAACAGCTCCGCGGGTGGTCGCGTCGGCGTCGTTTCGGCGTGGCACCGACCTAGTTTAGACACCTTTGGGTGGCCCCCGAACACCGTGCGTAACGCTCCCGCGTGGCGCGGCGCTGGCCTGACGCGACCCCGCGCGAGGCAGCTCAGCGCTGCCGGCGGCGCTCGCTGCCGGGGTCGATGCCGGCGCGTTCGAGCACCAATCCGGCCACCACCAGCAGCGCTGACGCGACCAGCAGCACCACGCCGACGGTGGCGTCGTGGCCCGCAGCGTCGACGGTGCGCAGGTCCGGCAGGAGCCGCACCAACAACCCGACAGCAGCCCCCGCGACGCCCGCCGCGACCAGCGCGGACGCCTTGCCCAGCGCGACACACCTGGCGATGACGAGGGCCGCCATCGGCTTGGCGTCCGGGTCGTGGCGCACGGCCGCACGCACCCGGCGGGCGGCGACGATCTCGACGGCGGCCAGCGCGGCCAACGGCACCGGCAGCACGAACTGCAGCGGCGGCAGGTCGCCGTAGGAGAAGCGCAGCAGCACGTACGCGGTGATGGCGAGGATCACGAACGGGACGGCGAGGTCGGCCCAGCTGGTGCGCCGCATGCCGGGCCCGCGCGGGCCGCCGTTGACGGGGCCGGTCACCGCAGCTCGGCCCCACTGCGCCGCAGGGAACGCACATCCTCGGCGGGCATCGCATCCAGCAGGTCCGCGACCCGACGCCCTGCCAGGTTCGCCGTCGCGTCCACGGCCAGCCAGGGCACCAGCACGAAAGCCCGCTCACCGGCGCGCGGATGCGGCAGCGTCAGCACCGGATCGTCACTGCACACGTCACCGGCGTCGTCGCGCACGGTGACGATGTCGACGTCGAGCGTGCGCGGCCCCCATCGCACGTCGCGTGTACGCCCGGCGGCCTGCTCGGCGTCGTGCGCGCGGGTCAGCCAGTCGGCCGCCCGCGCGCCCGGGTCGTCGACCAGCACCACCGCGTTGAGGTAGTCGTCCTGCGGCACCGGGCCCCACGGCGGCGTCTCGTAGACGGGCGACACCGCGACCAGCCAGGGACGCAGCGCGTCGACGGCCAGTTGCAGGTTCCCCCGGCGGTCGCCGACGTTCGAGCCGACCGACAGCACGGCGGCGGTCACGAAGACACGTCCCGCACGCGCGTCGTCGTCACCGCGACGTCGCCGAACGAGAGCGGGATCGGCGCCTGCGGTTTGTGCACCGTCACCGTGGCGCAGCGCACCCGCGGGTCGGCGAGGCACTCGTCGAGCAGCCGGTGGGCCAGCGTCTCCAGCAGGTTGACCGGCTCGCCTGCCACTACGGCGGCCAGTCGTTGGGCGAGGCCGCCGTAGTCGACGGTGTCCGCGACGTCGTCGGACGCGGCCGCCGGTCCGGTGTCGAGGTCGAGCACGGCGTCGACGACGAAGTCCTGCCCGTCGCGGCGCTCGTGGTCGAACACGCCGTGCCGCCCGCGCACCCGCAGCCCGGTCAGCGCGATCTCGCTCACGCCGGCGCACCGGCCGCGGCGATCGCGCGCACCGTCAGCGCGGCGTCCACCGAGGCGCGCACATCGTGCACCCGCACGCCCCACACACCTTGCTGCGCGCAGTGCGTCGAGATCGCGACCGTCGCGTCCTCGCGCTCGCCGACGGGGCGCACGGTGCCGTCGGCGTCCGCCAGCAGCCTGCCGAGGAACGACTTACGCGACGCCGCCACCAGCACCGGCAAACCGGTGCCGACGAAGGTGTCCAGGGCGGCGAGCAGCGCCCAGTTGTGCGCGCCGGTCTTCGCGAACCCCAGACCGGGGTCGATCACCAGCCGGTCGGCGTCCACACCCGCGGCCACCGCAGCGTCGACGCGGGCCATCAGCTCGGCGTGCACCTCCCGCACGACGTCGTCGTAGTGCGCAAGGCCCTGCATCCGGTCGCTGTGCCCGCGCCAGTGCATGAGGATCCACGGGCAGCCGGCGCCGCGGACCACCGCAGCCATGTCCGCGTCGCCGAGACCGCCGGAGACGTCGTTGACGACGGACGCGCCGGCCGCCAGCGAGGCCTCGGCGACGGCGGCGCGGTAGGTGTCGACCGACACCGGCACGCCGTGCGCGGCCAGGGTGGAGATCACCGGCTTGACGCGGCGCAGCTCCTCGTCGGCGGAGATCCGCTGCGCGCCCGGCCGCGTCGATTCCCCCCCGACGTCGACGAGGTCGGCCCCGGCCGCGCGCAGTGCCAGCCCGTGCTCGACCGCGGCGTCCACCGAGTCGTGGCGCCCGCCGTCGGAGAACGAGTCGGGGGTGACGTTCAGGACGCCGATCACGCAGATGCGGTCGGCGCGCCGCGGCAATGCCGGGGCGGGATCGGCACCAGCCGGCCGCCGGTCTTGGTCCGCCCCCGCGTCACGCGTGCTCATGGTGGCCCACGATGGCGCGTTCAGTGCCCGACGATCAAGCTCAGCGCTTCGGCGCGGGTGCGGGAGTCCTCCTGGAAGATCCCGCGCACCGCAGAGGTCATGGTCCGCGCGCCGGGTTTGCGCACCCCGCGCATCGACATGCACAGGTGCTCGGCCTCGATGACCACGATCACGCCGCGTGGCTCGAGCCGGCGTACGAGCGCGTCGGCGACCTGCGCGGTGAGCCGCTCCTGCACCTGCGGGCGGCGGGCGTAGAGATCGACCACGCGCGCCAACTTGGACAGCCCGGTGATCCGACCGTCCGCGCCCGGGATGTAGCCCACCGCAGCAGTGCCGTGGAACGGCACCAGATGGTGCTCGCACGTCGAGAACATCGGGATGTCCTTGACCAGCACGAGCTCGTCGTGGCCTTCGTCGAAGGTGGTGGCCAGGACGTCACTGGGGTCGACACCGAGGCCGGCGAACGTCTCGGCGTACGCCCGCGCCACCCGTCCGGGGGTCGCCTGCAGACCCTCGCGGTCGGGATCCTCGCCGAGGGCGATCAGCAGTTCCCGGACCGCGGCCTCGGCACGCGCCTGGTCGACCGTCAAACCGGCACCGTCGCTCAGCCGGACTGCGGCCCGAACATGCCGCCCCCACCGGTGCCCGGCGAGCCGGGCGGTGGCTGCGGTGCGTTCGGCTCGGGCACCACGCCCGGCTGGGCGTGGCTGCCGCCGTTCGATCCGCCGTTGGCGCCGTTGCTGTAGCCGTTGGACGTGCCGTTGGCTGCGTGCTTGCGCAGCGACGGCGGGATGTCGATCGGCGGCCGGTCGCTGGGCGTGCGCTTGCCGAACGCGCTGAAGGTGTTGTGCGGTGGGCGCTTGTGCACCGGAGCCAGGATTCGCTCGAGGTCGTCCTTCGTGAGGGTTTCCTTCTCGACCAGCTCGAGCACCATGGCGTCGAGCGCGTCGCGGTACTGCTGCAGGATCTCCCACGCCTCGTCGTGCGCGCCCTCGATGATCTCGCGGACCTCGCTGTCGATGTCGGCGGCGATGTCCTCGGAGTAGTCACGCTGGTTGCCGTAGTCGCGGCCCATGAACGGCTCGGCGTCGCCGGTGCCGTACTTGACCGCGCCCAGCTTGGCGCTCATGCCGTACTCGGTGACCATCGCGCGGGCCAGCTTGGTGGCCTTCTCGATGTCGTTCGACGCCCCGGTGGTCGGCTCGTGGAAGACGAGTTCCTCCGCGGCGCGCCCGCCGAGGGCGTAGACGAGCTGGTCGAGGATCTCCGCGCGGGTCTGGGTGTAGCGGTCCTCGAGCGGCAGCACCAGCGTGTGCCCGAGCGAGCGCCCGCGCGGCAGGATCGTCACCTTGTGCACCGGGTCGAGGTTCGGCATCGCCCACGCGGTCAGCGCGTGGCCGGCCTCGTGGTAGGCGGTGACCCGCTTCTCCTTGTCGCTCATCGCGCGCGTCTTGCGTTCCGGCCCGGCGATGACGCGGTCGATGGACTCCTCGAGCGCGGCGCCGGTGATGAGCCGGCCGTTGTTGCGCGCGGTCAGCAGCGCGGCCTCGTTGATGACGTTGGCGAGGTCGGCGCCCGTGAACCCGGGGGTGCGGCGCGCGATGACGCTGAGATCGACGTCGGCGGCGAACGGCTTGCCCTTGGCGTGCACCTTGAGCACGGCCTCCCGGCCGATGACGTCGGGCGGACCGACGGCGATCTGGCGGTCGAAGCGACCCGGGCGCAGCAACGCGGGGTCGAGGATGTCCGGCCGGTTCGTGGCGGCGATCAGGATGACGCCGCCCTTGACGTCGAAGCCGTCCATCTCGACGAGCAGCTGGTTCAGCGTCTGCTCGCGTTCGTCGTGGCCGCCGCCCATGCCCGCGCCGCGGTGCCGGCCGACGGCGTCGATCTCGTCGACGAAGATGATCGCCGGCGCGTTCGACTTCGCCTGCTCGAACAGGTCACGCACCCGGCTGGCGCCGACGCCGAC
The DNA here is from genome assembly GCA_963711775.1 of uncultured Actinomycetota bacterium. Lineage (GTDB taxonomy): Bacteria > Actinomycetota > Actinomycetes > Mycobacteriales > Jatrophihabitantaceae > Jatrophihabitans. Next base: position 177,671 of record CAVQFH010000005.1, read on the forward strand.
GAACATCTCGACGAAGTCCGAACCGGAGATCGTGTAGAACGGCACGCCGGCCTCGCCCGCGACGGCGCGCGCCAGCAGGGTCTTGCCGGTGCCGGGCGGCCCGTAGAGCAGCACGCCCTTGGGGATCTTGGCGCCGATGGCCTGGAACTTCGCCGGCGCGGCGAGGAACTCCTTGATCTCCTGCAGTTCCTCGATCGCCTCGTCGGCGCCCGCGACGTCGGCGAAGGTTGTCTTGGGGGTGTCCTTGTTGACGAGCTTGGCCTTGCTGCGGCCGAAGCTCATCACCCGGTTGCCGCCGCCCTGGACCTGGCTCATCACGAAGAACAGCACGCCGACGATCAACAGGATCGGCAGCAGGCTGACCAGCAGCGACAGCCAGGTGTTCTCCTTCGTCACCTTGGTGCGCCACTGGGTGCCGGACTTGGCCTCGGAGCGCTGCAGGGCGTCGTAGATCCGGTTCGAGGAGCCCGACGGGTACTGCGTGCTGATCTTGCTGTACTTGCCGTCGAAGCTCTTGCCGCCCTTGAGCTGCAGTTCGAGGGTCTGTTCCTTGTCCTCCACGACGGCCTTGGACACGTTGCCGTCGGAGAGCTGCGTGAGCGCGGTGGACGTGCTGACCCCGTGGTAGCTGCTGCCGCCGGACAGCAAGCTGGGCACGAAGAAGAACAGGAACAGGAGGATGAGGGCCCAGAGCCACCAGGACCTCAGGATGCGCTTGCGATTCATACCGTTATCACGAACGTAGGGCCGCCCGCGTTCCTTCCCGCCCAGGAGGCACTTTCCGGCCTCTCATCGAAGTTCGACGGTACACGCCCGAGCGCAGGCGCCGCCTGTGCGTGTGACACGGTCGAAGCGGTTTCAGGCCCCGTAGACCGCGGGCTTGAGCCGCCCGATGTAGGGCAGGTCGCGGTAGCGCTCGGCGTAGTCGAGCCCGTACCCGACCACGAATTCGTTGGCGATGTCGAATCCGACGTAGTCGACCGCGACGTCGACCTTCAGGGCCTCGGGCTTGCGCAGCAGGGTCACGATCGCGATCGACGCCGGGTTGCGGCTGCGCAGGTTCTTCAGCAGCCACGACAGCGTCAGGCCGGAGTCGATGATGTCCTCGACGATCAGCACGTGCTGCCCGGCGATGTCGCGGTCGAGATCCTTGAGGATCCGCACCACACCGCTGGTCTGCGTGCCGCTGCCGTAGGAACTGACAGCCATGAACTCCATGGTCGACGGCCGCTGCAGCGCCCGGGCGAGGTCGGACATGAACATCGCCGCGCCCTTCAGGACACCCACGAGCACGGGTTCGCGGCCGGCGAAGTCCTCGTCGATCTGGGTGGCCAGCGTGCCGATGCGCTCGGCGATGTCGGCCTCGCTGATCAGGACTTCGTCGATGTCGGCGTCGAGTTCGGACACGCGACGAGTCTCCCAGACGCCCTGTGCACGGCGATCGCCCCGGGCAGGTCGACGGGACCCTGGCCGTGCCAGTCGGTGAGCAGCGCGTCCAGGGCGCCCGTGCGTTCGGCGCTCAGCGGGCCGGCGACGCCGACGCGCGCTGCCCACAGGCGCAGCACCCTGGTGCGCACCGCGCGGGGCAGGCCGGCCGCGGCCGCCACGTCCAGCACGTGATCGACACGGCCGTCTGCCCGGTTCTCCGGTGTGGCGGCCGTGTCGATCACTGCGGCTGCGTGGGCGTCGAGCGCGTCGAGGTCGTCGCGCAGCAGGGCGGCGGTGCGCGCCAGCGCCTCCGCCACCCCGCCCTGCAGGATGTCGTCCAGCAGCGGCAGCGCCTCGTGCCGCAGCCGCACCCGCTCGAACGCCGGGTCGGCGTTGGCCGGGTCGTGCCACACCGGCAGGCCCAGCGCCACGCACGCCTGCCCGGTGGTGGTCCGGCGGACGCCGAGCAGCGGGCGCACCCAGCGGCCGTCGCGCTCGCGCATGCCCGCGATGGAGCGCGGCCCCGAGCCGCGGCCGAGGCCGAGCAGCACCGTCTCGGCCTGGTCGTCGAGCGTGTGGCCCAACAGTCACGTCGGCGTCCAGTGGCGCCGCCGCGGCGGCGAGCGCCGCGTACCGGGCGGTGCGCGCCGCGGCCTCGACGCCACCCCGCCCGGCGACCTGCACCGGCAGGATCTGGACGGGGTCGAGGCCCAGTTCGGCGCCCAGGGCCGCCACCCGGGCCGCCTGGGCGGCGGAGTCGGGATGCAGCCCGTGGTCGACGGTCACCAACCCGGCGCTCACGCCCGCGCGCGGTGCGGCGAAGGCGACGGCGGCGGCCAGCGCCACCGAGTCCGCGCCGCCCGAGCAGGCCACCAGCACCGGACGCTCGCCCAGCACCGCGCGGACGGCCGAACGGACGGCCGCCACGGCCGGTGCCGGCCCCATCGCGTCCGCCTGCCGCTCAGGCGTGGACGCGGGCGATCCAGCGCTGCGGATCGGCGATCTCGGCCTTCGTCGGCAGCGTTTGCGGCGACGTCCAGATGGCGTTGAACCCGTCGACGCCGATGCGGTCGACGACGTTGCGCACGAACGCGGAGCCGTCGACGTACTGGCGGGTCTTGGCCTCCATGCCGAGCAACCGGCGCAGCAGCCGGTCCAGCGGGTTGCCGCCCTTGCGCCGGCGGCTGGCGAAGCGGCTCTCGATGGTCTTCTGCGTCGGGATCACCGAGTCGGGGACGGCGTTCATCACGTACTCGGCGTGGCCCTCGACCAGCGACATGAAGGCGGTGACGCGCTCGAGCACCGCCCGCTGTTCGGGGGTGGCCAGCACGCTGAGCACCCCGGCGCCGTCGCCCTGGCCGCGCACCACCTTGACGAGCTCGCCGACCGCCCCGGACAGCCGGCGACGGATCTCGGCGGGATCGGTCTCGACGGTGTCGCTCAGCGCGGCGATCTCGTCGGCCATGTGCTGGCGCAGCCACGGCACCGCGGTGAACTGGACGCGGTGGGTGACCTCGTGCAGGCACACCCACAGCCGGAAGTCGGCGGGCTCGACCTTGAGCTGGCGCTCGACGGCGACGAGGTTCGGCGCGACGAGCATCAACTGGCCGCCGGGCCGGTCGAAGAACTCGAACTGGCCGAGCACCTTGCCGGACAGGAAGCCGAGCACCACGCCGACCTGCACGCCGGTCAGCCGGCCGCCCACGCGTTCGGCCACCTTGCCCACCGGGTTGTCCTCGGTCAGCCGGGCGACGAGCGGATCCATGATCGTCTGCATGCCACCGGCGTTGGCCTCGATCCAGGCAGCACGGTCGACGACCCGGGTGACCGCGGTGACCGGCGGTTCCTGCAGGTGCGTCAGCTGCGCGACGTGGTCGGCGGCGTCGGCGCTGGCGCGGTAGAGGGAGTTCACGACGTCGTCGGCCTCCCGGCGCGACACACCGGGCGAGGACGGGCTGAAGCGTTTCGCCGCGCGAACGGCCACGTCCCAGTCGATGAGCGACGTCATGGGCCCACGCTACCGACCGGTGCGCCGCCGGACGGGATGCGCTCAGCCGCAGCCGCAGCCGGCCAGGCGCGTCACGGCCACGTCCAGCGCCGCTTCGGCGGTCGGCGTGGCGCCGGTCCGGTCGGCGATGGATCGCGAACCCGAGCAGCGCGCCGGACCGGTCGTGGATCACCCCGGTGAGCGCCGAGACGCCGGTGAGCGTGCCGGTCTTCGCCCGCACCACTCCTGCGGCGCCGCGGGCGGCGGGCACCCGGTAGCGGTCGGCGAGCGTGCCCGACCAGCCCGCCACCGGCAGGGCGGCGAGCAGCGGGCGCAGCCGCGCGATGCGCGCGACCAGGCGCAGCACCGCGACGAGCGCCGCGGGGGTGACGCGGTCGCGCCGGGCGAGCCCGCTGGCGTCGACGAACCCGCCGCCGGAGTCGACGCCCAGGTGACGGAGCACCGCGCGGATCGCGGCGGCCGCGCCGGTGAACGACGCCGGCTGGTGCTCGGCGATCGCCACCTGCCGGGCCAGCGTCTCGGCGATGACGTTGTCCGAGTCGTGCAGCATCTGCTCGATCATCGTGATCAACGGCGCGGACCGGACGCTCGCGAGGGTGCTCGCCCGCGCCGCGGCTGCCGCCTGCGCGGCATCGGCCCGGGTCACCGCCAGGCCCGGCCGGCCGAGCAGGGCCGCCAACTCGTGACCCGCGGCGAGATCGGGCTGCGCGCTGCGGTCGGTGGCGTGCGGCGTCGCCCGGCCGCCGTCGGTGGTGACGGCGGTGATCGCGGCGCCGTAGTCGCTGGGGACGTCCTCGGCGGCCCAGGACGGCGAGATGGACGGGCCGGTGAACAGCGCGTCGTCGACCACGATGCGCGTCGGCCGGACGTGCGCGCGGGTCAGCTGCGCGGCCAGGTCGGACAACCGCGCGGCGCCCGCGATACTGGCCGCCGGCGCCCGCCGCGGCCCCGCTGAGCGTCGGGTCACCGCCGCCCACGAGCACCAGCGCGCCACCCGCACCGCCGACGGCGGTGGTGCTCAGCCGGTCGGTCGGTGAGCGGACGGCGAGCAGTGCCGTGGCGGTGAGGATCTTCGCCACCGACGCCGGCGCCCCGGCCGTGGCCCCGTCGTGGTCGAACAGCACCGCGCCGCTGGTCAGGTCGGTCACCCGCGCGCGCACCTGCGTGCCGAGGCGCGTGCGCGCGCAACAGGGCCGAGAGCGCGGCGGTGACGCCGGCCCGCGTCGGCGCGCCGGTGGCAGGCGGCGGCGAGCCGGTCGCGGTGGGCCGCGCACCTGCCGCGCGCACCGCGGCCGGGGTCGCCCCGGCGACCGTCGGGACAGCGCGGTGGTGCGGCCGGACGGCGCGGGTGACGGCGTACGCACCCACCGCGGCGCCGGCGGCGATCACCACGATCAGCGCGACGAGCCCCACCCGCGTCCACGTCGTCGGCCGCGGGCGGTTCACGATGCGTCAGACTAGGCGGCGAAACCCAGGTCCGGTCGCGCTGCCACACGCAGCGCCGTTGCGAGGAGTCGACGACTCGTGGAGTTCGACGTTCTGATCGAGATCCCGCGCGGGAGCCGTAACAAGTACGAGGTCGACCACGAGTCCGGCCGGATGCGTCTGGACCGCACGCTGTTCACCTCGACGCAGTACCCGGCCGACTACGGCTTCATCGAGGAGACCCTCGGCGAGGACGGCGACCCGCTCGACGCCCTGGTGCTGCTGCCCGGCGACCCGCTCTACCCGGGCGTGCTGGTGCGCTGCCGCACGATCGGCATGTTCCGGATGACCGACGAGAAGGGCGGCGACGACAAGGTACTCGCCGTGCCGGTGTCCGACCCGCGGCTCGAGCACCTGCGCGACATCCACCACCTGCCCGAGTTCGACCGGCTGGAGATCCAGCACTTCTTCGAGGTCTACAAGGACCTCGAGCCCGGCAAGAGCGTCGAGGGCGCCAACTGGGTCGGCCGCAAGGACGCGGAGGCCGAGATCACCCGCTCCTACCAGCGGTTGGCCGACTCCGGCCACTAGCGCGTCAGCGGTAGGTGAACGTGTAGCGCAGCGACGCGGCGAACGCGCCCGGCTCGGCCAGGTTCGCGGACACGGTGACCTTGACCGCGTAGCTCGCGGTGTCGCGCCCGGTCAGCGTGGTGCGCACGGTGCCTGCACCGTCGAACACGCCCGCGACGTCTCGGTCGGCGATGCCGAGCGCTGCCGCGTCGCGGCGCAGTTCGGCGTGCGCGTCCGCCACGCTCGACGTGCGCACGATCGTGGTCATCCGCGGTTCGCCGACACCGTCCGGATCGGGGCCGCCGTTGACCGACGACGTCGAGGTCACCGAGTCGACCGGCATCGCCACCCGGCCGCCGTCGGCCAGCCGCAGATCGACGTGCAGCACCTGCCCGTACGGCGCGCGCACGGTCGCGGTCGGGTACGTCGGCAGGAAGCCCAACGCGGCCCGGCTCGGGCGCCGGGTCAGGTCGATGCCGAAGACGTTGTCGTGCACGACCTTGTCGACAGCGGGGTTGTGGAACTCGTCGATCGAGAACGTGTAGACCGCCTGCACCTGGCCGTCGTCGATGTCGTTGACGGTGATCTCCAACGACAGCCAGTCGCGCACCAGACCGTGCAGCACGCGGGACTGCGGCACGGCGGCGCCGGTACCGAGATCGGGGAAGATGCGGCCGATCTCGTCGGCGTGCAGGCCCAGCAGCTTGCCGTCGTGGACCATGGCGGCGCGAGCGTCGGCGGAGTTCGGGAAGCGGCGGTTGAGGACGAAGAACTTGGGCTGGTGCGTCGCCACGGTGTCGCTCACCCCGCCTGTGGCGTCGGTGGCGACCGTCACGACGAAGCACGGCAGCGACACCGACCCGCCGGGCAATTCGACCTTCACCTGCAGTGGCTGCGCGCCCGAGCGCTCGTAGGAGCGCGACGCGGCGGCGTCGTTGAGTCCCACCTCGGCACGCGTGGGGCGCTTGCGCAGGTCGAGCGTCATCCGCCCGTCGTGCACAGCGGACCCGGAGTCACGCGCGTGCGTTCCGGACGTGGTCACAACACAACCTCCCAGCAGGGTGACGGCCACGGCGAGCGACGACAGGACGAGGCGGCATCGGCGGATCAATGGCCGACGTGGACGCCGCCGCCGACGTGCACGCCGAACGCGTCGACGTCGCCGTCGACCTCGACGCCCCAGTCGGTCAGTCCCTGGTCGAGCAGTTGCGGGATGCGGTTGAGCAGCCGCTGCTGCGCGATGCGCTGGTCGACGGGCGTCTCGAGGATCTCTCGCGCCTGTTCGGGGTGTTCGGCGAGCAGCGTGCGATACGCCGGCAGGGTGTCGTTGACGACGTAGTTCCAGCGCGAGGTCTTGTTCGCGATGTTGAAGTCCGGCAGCGGGGTCGTCACCTCGCCCTTGACGGTCTCGCTCGTCGCGAACGGGATCGGCCCGGGCATGGTGACGCTGGCGCCGAACTTCAGTGGGCTGTACTCGCCGGGCGTCCTGGTGCCGGGGATGGACGCCGACCCGACGACCGTCATCAGGTAGGTCATCGCCGGTCCGATGGGTTCGTCGTGGTGGTACATCTGGTCGTACTGGTTGGCGATGATCTGGTTCTGCTCACGGCTGAGCAGCAGTTCGTTGCCCTGCGAGATCAGGGTCGGGTCGCCGCTGTCGATGTCGTCCCACGCGGTCATCGCGTTCGAGTCGAGCAGACCCGCCTGGTACATCTCCGAGATGTTCCCCAGGCCGCCGTGCGTGTAGGCCATGTGCATCGCGCCCTGGTCGAAGAAGATGTGCTTCTGCATGGCCAGGAACTTCTGCTCGTACCAGCCGAGCTCGGAGGCGCTCAGCTTGCTGATGTCCCCGAGCCCCTGCAGTTGCGGCGGCAGCGCGTCCTTCAGGAAGCCGGGCAGGTCGTTGATCGGCTTGCCGAGGTCGTTGGCGAAGTCCTTCATCATGTCCAGGTCCATGAACCCGCCGGCGAACGACGGACCGATCATCGCCGCCATGCCCGCCCACTGCAGCTTCGGGTCGTTGAGGAACAGCTTGCCGTAGAAGGTGTACACCGCCGAGATCGTGGCGCTGTTGCCGTCGACGCCCTTGCTCGGGTCCCAGGCGTCCAGGTCGATGCCGGCCTGCTCGGCCGCGCGGGCGGCCCAGTACTGCGCGAGCAGCGTGCCGTAGTCGCGTGGCGCGATGCCGTCGGCGCGCGCGGCGTCCAGCAGCTGCTGCAGTTCGCCGACGTCGGTCATCAGGTAGGTGGACGGGCCCCCGGCCTTCTCGCCGTCGGCGTTGTCCTCGACGAGGTCGAGCACCTGCTGGCCCTGCCACGTGGCGGTACTCATCACCGCCCAGGCTCTCGTCGGGTTCAAGCCGGTGCCGTTCGGGCCGATGTCGGTGACGTCCAGGCCGTAGAGGACGGCGCGCCGGATCGCGGCCGGATTCATCGACGCCCCGCCCGGCACCAGCTTGGTGGTCTGCGCGTCGACGGCGGCGGCGAGCTGGCCGGCGAGCTTCGTCAGCGCGGTCTTGGCGCCGAGGGCCTGCGACTCGAGTTGCCCGAGCTGGTACTGCAACCCCGAGGTGTCGCCCGGACCTCCCGGGATGTCCGGGCGGTGGGCCGGGCCGGCCGGCGGGTCGCTCGCCTGCTTGATCTGCGTCTTCACCGCGTCCGCCTGCGTCTTCAGGTGCGCGATCTCGGTGGCGGCGGCCTTGAGCGCGCGACCGTACGTGTCCATGATCTTGGCGACGTTGCGCACGCCGTCCTCGGTCAGCACCAGCTGCGTCTGGATGCCGAACGCCCCGGTGGCGAAGTCGTGCTCGCGCGCAGCGGTCCAGTCCTCCTGTGCCAGCGCGACGCCGCCCTTGACCTTGGTGATGTCCGACGACAGGTCGGACTGGACGTTGCTCATCGATCTGGCCGCAGAGATGAGCGCGGCGCCGTCACCGGCCGGCGGGTCGAACGGGTCGCCCATCAGTGGCCGCCGGCGGTGGACAGGTCCTTCGACGCGTTGGTGGCCAGCAGCGCGGCGGCGTCGAGCTGCTTCGCGAGACCGTCGGTCATCGCGCCCGCCGCGGCGGCGAACCGCGCGAGGGCGGCAGCCAGGTGCGCGTCGCCCGCGGCGCCGCTGCCCTGCCGGCCCGCCTGGTTGACGCCGGCCGAGCGCTGCGCGACACCCGTGGACGCGGTGCGCAGCTTCGTGCCACCGTCGTCGATCTTCGCCGGGTTCCCGCCTACCGGGCCGCCACCACCCATGCCCGCCACCTCCGAGACCGCTGGATCCGGGCGTCTGTGTCGCGGAGCCTACCGATCTTGTGCCTGCGGCACGACCTGGATGTCGACCGGCCTGTACTGGACGAACCGCCCGCGCCCCGGATTGCGGCACGTCAAGCCGTCCGCGACCACGGGTTCCGCCGCCACGGTGACGTCGAGCAGCCCGTGCGGGCCGCGCAGCCGCACGACGGTCGACCCGGGCGTCGACGGGCCGGTGGCCTCGACCACGAGGTCGCGGCGGCGGCGCAGCGCCAGGTGCTCGTGCGCGAACGCCAGCGCGGCCTGCGCCGCCGGCGGCAGGCCGATGCGCCCGCGCAGCAGCGCCCCGATGACCTCGCCGGCTTCGGCCGCGGCCACGAACTCGGCCGCGGCGAACGGCAGCACCCGGCCGTAACAGATCCCGCTGGGCAGCACGAGCACGTTCGCGGCGAACCGGTCACCACCCAGGTGGCTGCTCTCCCAGATCCGCCCGGGCCGCAGGTCCTCGATCGCCGCCGCGACAGGACGCCCGCGTAGGGCGCAGCAGGTGTCGTGCTTGCTGTGCGCGCACACCAGGTAGAGCGGTGCGGTGTCGAGCGTCCCGCGCGCAGCTGCCGCAGCCGGGTCCGTCACGAAGTCTGCGAGCGGCAGGTCGAGCAGGTCCGCGGGGTCGTCGTATTCGCCCCAGGTGAGCGTCTCCGCGCCGTCGCGGGTGTCGACGAACGCCCACCGGCGAGTGCGCCGAGCCGGGGTGCGGCCCGGCCGGCGGATCGCCTGGACGCGCACGCCGGCCGCGGCGGCGCGTTGCTCGAGCGCTCCGGCGAGCGGACCGAAACGCGAGTCGCGCAGGCCGTTGCGCCCCCAGGGACCGGGTTGTTCGACGAGCAGCAGCACCGCCGCGGGGAAGGCGGTGCCGAGCATCGGGTCACCGCGCAGTTGGGCGCGCAGGGCGCAGCGTTCGAGCGTTTCGCGGGGACGCGGCGCGATGCCGTGTCGCGGGGCGGGTCCGGTCACGCTTGCCGCAACACGCCTTCGCGCACGAGCCGGCGGCACACCGTCAGCTGGTCGTCCGCGTCGAGCCCGGGAAGGTCCGCGGGCGTGAATGCGGCCCCGGCAGAGGTGATCGTCTTGACGGCCTCGGCGGCGGCCGCGGGCAGCTCGACGGTGCGGTCGAGCAGCACCAGGCGCACGGCGTCCGGCGCCGTCTCGACCCGCAGCCGCAGGCCGCCGCGCAGCACCAGGGCGGTGTCGGCGCCGAGTGCGTCGGCGGCGGCCAGCTGCGCGAGCGGTCCGATGGGTTCGGGGCGGGTGCGGCGCATCAGGTCGGTGCCGACGCGGCGGGCGATGTCAGCGGCGTCGGCCCGGGCCATGCCTGCGCTCAACGCGTCGGCGGTGGCGCGCAGGTGCCCGGCGAGCACCGCCGGGTCGGTGAGGTCGACGCCCACCGGCAGCGACGTGCGCAGCGCGGGGTCGTCCTGCGCGACGTCGAGCAGGTGCCGGGCCAGTTGGTAACGCGTCACGGGGTGGACGCCGATGGTCAGGTGGACCGACACCTCACCGAGGGCCTGGGCGGCATGGATCGTGCCGCGTGGCAGGTAGAGGGCGTCGCCCGGCTCGAGCACGGTGTCGATCAGCGGCGGTTGCGCGGCGCGCTCGACGACGGCCGGCTTGCGCTGGTCCCAGGGCTGGTTGTCCAGCGGCGCCTCGACCACGGGCTCGTGGATCGTCCACTGCTTGCGGCCGGCGACCTGCAGGACGATGACGTCGTGCACGTCGTAGTGCGGCGCGAATCCCTGGTTCTGCGGTGGGGTGACGTAGGCGTTGATCTGGACGGGGTGGCCGAGCTCGTCGGCCAGTTCGCTGCCGAAATGGACCAGCGGCGGCCACGTGCGGTGCAGGGCCTGCAGCACGAGCGTCGCGCCGTCGTTCATGGCCGCCAGGATCTTGTCGTCGGCGGCCTGGTCGGCGATGGTCGCGCCCGCACCGCCGCCTCGGGTGAACCGGGCGCCCGGCAGGACCGCGCCCTCTTTCGCCATCCGCAGGAACGGCGTGCGCAGGCCGCGCTCGGACACGAGTTCGTCGACGGCCTGCAGGTCGAACAAATCGGTGAAGCCGTGGCCGGCGAGGTCAGCGGCCCGGCTCAGCAACGGTGTGGTTGCCCAATACGTGTCGGCGAACTCGTCGAGCCCGCACCGCACGCACCGCGCCAGAGCGCCGGACGCAAGCTGCTGCTGCGTCCGGCGCTCCGGTGTGTCGAGCCTGTGGGTCACGCGCCGCTGTCTGCCGGGCCTTCCGAGCCCGACCGGGCGGCGCCGTCGGCGCCGCCGTCACCGGTGCCGCCGTCGGCACCGCCGTCGCCGCCGCCGTCCGCGCCGCCGTCGGCACCGCCGTCGCCGCCACTGTCCGCGCCACCGTCGGCGCCGCCGTCACCGGCACCGCCGTCCGCGGGGCCTTCGGGGCCGGGCGCCGCTGCGCCGTCCGCGCCGCCGTCTCCCGTGCCGCCGGCGCCGCCGTCGGCCGGGCCCTCGGGGCCGGGCGCCGCTGCGCCGTCGGCTCCGCCATCGCCACTCGTGATGTCGCTGTCGTCCATGTGCATCCTCTCGATACGTGCGCCCGGCGGCGCGCTCATGTGCGGAGTACCCGACCGGATGCGGCGCTAATCCCCGCGTCGCGCGAGGTGCAGGGCCACGATCCCACCCGTCAGGTTGCGATAGCGGACCCCGGACCAGCCGGCCGCGGCGATGGTCGCGGCGAGTTCGTCCTGCGCCGGCCAGGCGCGGATGGACTCGGCGAGGTAGACGTAGGCCTCGGGATTCGACGAGACCCGCCGCGCCACGGCGGGCAGGGCGCGCATCAGGTAGTTGAGGTAGAGCGCGCGGAAGGGCCGCCACGTCGGCCGGCTGAACTCGCACACCACCAGCCGACCACCAGGGCGCACGACCCGGGCCATCTCGCGCAGGCCCGCGGTCACGTCATTGACATTGCGCAGGCCGAAGCTGATCACCGCGGCGTCGAACGACGCGTCGCGGAACGGCAGGTGCAGTCGCGTCGCCGGCGACGAACGGCACCGCGCGGCGCCGGCCGCGGCGGTCGTGGCCGGCGTGCAGCATGCCGAGCGAGAAGTCGCAGGCCACCGCAGCCGCGCCACCACGGGCCAGCTCGACGGTCGACACCCCGGTGCCGGCCGCCAGGTCCAGCACACGCTGCCCCGGCCGCAGCTCCAGGCACTGCCGGGTGCGCCGGCGCCAGCGGCGGTCCTGCGCGAACGACAACACCGTGTTCGTCGCGTCGTAGCGGCGGGCGACGCCGTCGAACATCCGCGCGACGTCACGCGGCTGCTTGTCGAGGGTGGCCCGGTTCACCTGCCGAGTCTGTCATCCGCGGCGCGCGAGGGTGCTCAGCAGCCGGGTGCCGGTGTCGCTGAGGCCGCCTGCTCGGCTTCCCGGTGCGGGTTGGCGAGCCGGATCGAGCCGCCGACCACCAGGGCGAGGCATACGACGTAGACGATGACGTGCCACGGCGACGTCGGCAGGTGCTCGCGCAGCAGCGCCGCGCCCAGCACCACGCCGGCCAGCGGGTCGACCGCGAGATTGGCCGGCAGCGTGGCGCCGAGCGCGCCGACCTGGAACGACAGCTGCGTCAGCACGATCCCGCCGGTGCCCACGACGACGATGCCGATCAGCGGCACGAACCCGCGCGGATGGGTGAACAGCACGCCCAGGCCGTCGGCCCGCGAGACGCTCTCGGACGCGGCGTCGACCAGCACCGCCAGGGTGCCGAAGTACAGCCCGGCGACGGCGCCGTACGTGGCTCCCCGCACGAGCCGGTTGCGGCCCGTGACCGCCAGGCACACGAACACGCCGGCGATCAGCACGATGCCGATCGTCAGCACGAAGTAGCGAGGCCTCGGCACGTGCGTGACGCCGCCGTGGCCGAGGATGCCCAGGAAGGTGCCGAGCCCGACCAGCACGGCGACGACGCTGAGGTACTCGCCGCGGCCGGGTCGCGGGCCGCCGAGCAGAAAGCTGACGAACAGGGCCACTGGCAGCATGAGCACCACCAGCGGTTGCACCAGCACCACCGAGCCGGTGGACAGCGCCGCGATCTGCAGCACGAAGCCGACGAAGTCGCCGACGATCGCGAGCAGCCACGCGGGGCTGCGCATCTGGCGGAACAGGCCGGCGGCGCTGGGCTCGTGGTCGGCGTGCTCCTGCGCGGTGCGGTGCTGGATGACGATCGACGTGCCGTACACGATCGCGGAGGCCACCCCGAGTGAGACGGAGACGGCCACAGACATTGGGGAAGGTTAGCTGTGCCGCCGACTGCCGCGACCCACCCACCGACGCCGCCGCTGACCGCCCCGCCCGACGGGCAGTGAACGGCCCGCTTGGGTCAACCGGCGGCGGAGACGGGCTCGGGCGACGACACCACGGGCAACGAACGCTTGCCGCCGGTCACCGTCGAGCTGAAGTGCGAGTGCACGCGCTCGTCGGTCGGGTCGTTCGCCGGGTCGTCGTGCACCGCGATGTGCCGGTAGAGCGTGTCGCGCTGCGCGGGGATGCGCCCGGCGCCGCGGATCAGCTCGATCAGCTCGGTGCGGTTGGACCGGTGCCGCGCACCGGCCGAGGACACGACGTTCTCCTCGAGCATCACCGAGCCGAGGTCGTCCGCGCCGAAGTGCAGAGTCAGCTGGCCGATGTCCTTGCCGGTGGTCAGCCACGAGCCCTGCAGGTGGTTGACGTTGTCGAAGAACAGCCGCGCCACGGCCACCATGCGCAGGTACTCCAGCGATGTCGCCTGCGTGCGGCCCTTCAGGTGGTTGTTCTCCGGCTGGTACGTCCACGGGATGAACGAGCGGAAACCGCCGGTGCGGTCCTGCACGTCGCGGATCATCCGCAGGTGCTCGATGCGCTCGGCGGCGGTCTCGCCGGTGCCCATCATGAAGGTCGCCGTGGACTCCATGCCGAGCCCGTGCGCGGTCTCCATGACGTCCAGCCAGACCGTGCCCTTCTCCTTCAGCGGCGCGATCGCGGTGCGCGGGCGGTCGACCAGGATCTCCGCGCCGGCGCCGGCGAACGAGTCGAGCCCCGCGTCGCGCAGCCGGGCGATGACGGTGGCGAAGTCCAGCCCGGAGGTCCGCGCGATATGCACGACCTCCGACGCGCCGAGCGAGTGCAAGGTCAGCGACGGCTGCGCCTGCTTGATCGCGGCGAACGTCTGCTCGTACCACTCCATGCCGAGCTCGGGCGAGTGGCCGCCCTGCAACATGATCTGGGTGGCGCCGAGGTCGACGGCCTCGGCGCAGCGGCGCAGGATCTCGTCCTGCGAGTGCGTCCACCCCTCGCTGTGCCCGGGCGAGCGGTAGAACGCGCAGAACTTGCACGCCGTGACGCAGACGTTGGTGTAGTTGATGTTGCGGTCGATGATGTACGTCGCGACGTTGTCCGGGTAACGACGCCGGCGGACGGCGTCGGCCGCCTCGCCCAGGGCGTGCAGCGGCGCGTCGGTGTAGAGGACGCAAGGCTTCGTCCGGCGTGATGCGCCCGCCGTCGGCGGCGCGGTCGAGAACGCTCGAGATCGTCACCGCGTCAGCCTACGTGCGTGGGGTTCTCCGGCGCATTGCGGCGCAGCAGCTCGAGCAGGTCCTCGGCGGCCTGGGCTGCCGCCGGCGTCGGCCACCGCCGAGACGCCGCCGAGCCCGAAGTAGGAGTGGTTCAGCGACGGGTGCTCGCGGCTGATGACGTCGACCCCGGCGCGCGCGCAGGTCGTCGCCGTAGAAGTTGCCCTCGGTGCGCAGGACGTCGAGCGTCGACGTGTGGATCACCGCGGGCGCCACGCCGTGCAGGTCGGCGGCGCGCTTCGGCGACACCCGCCAGTCGGCGGAGTCGGCCTCGGACACGTACGTCTGCGCGAAATTGATCATGCCTTCGAGGGTGAGGCCGAACCGCGAGTTCGCCGAACCGCGCGACATGTAGCCGGAGTTGATCTCCTCGTCGGTGTAGCGGCCGGCGACGTCGGTGACGGGGTAGAGCAGCAGCTGCGCGTCCAGCGGCTGTCCCGCGTCGCGGCGGGCGATGGCCACCGACGCGGCGAGCTGGCCGCCCGCGCTGTCGCCCGCGACGATCAGCCGGCCGTTGCCGCCGAGTTCGGCCAGGTGCTGCGCAACCCACTCGGTGGCCCGGACGGCGTCGTCGAACGCGGCCGGGAAGCGGTGTTCGGGCGCGCGGCGGTAGTCGACGGACACGACGACGGCGTGCACCTGCGTGCAGATGCGTCGGGCGTGCCCGAGGTGGGTGTCGAGATCACCGACGACCCAACCGCCGCCGTGGAAGTACACGACCGTGGGCATCGCGGCGTCGTCGACGACACGCAGCTTCGGAGTCCGGGTCGACCGCGGGCCGCAGGATCCGGACCGCGATCGCGGCGGCGTCACCGTCGGCCGGGATCTCGGCGTCCTGCTCGCTCGCCGGGAGCAGATTGCGGGTCCATCTGCTCGAGCGCCGCGGCGTTGGACGCCCGCGAGGCCTGCCCGGGCTTCGTCGACGGTGGCCGGGTCGCGGTCGGGCAGGATCTTGACGAGCCACTGCGGCGACGTCGGCGTCGAGCGGGGTCGAGTCGGATGCGTCGCTCACCCGTCCATTCTGTCAGCCCGGGCGGATCAGACCGACGCGAACACCGGCGTCACCGGCAGGCCGGCGCGGCGGGCGAACTCGTGCAGCCCGGCCACCTGCCGCTCGCCGAGAGAGAAGTCCAGCGTGCGGAAGTAGGTCGCCAGCGTCGCCGCGTCGAAGATCTCCCACCGCGCGGCCGCGCCGGCGACCTCGTCGACGTGGGCCAGCGCGTCGTCGCGGCTGCGCACGAATGCGTCGTGCACGTCCTTGACCAGGCCGGGGTGCGCGTCGGCGTAGTCGCGCCGGACGGCCCACACGGCGAACACCATCGGCAGCCCCGACCACTCGCGCCACGCTGCGCCCAGGTCGTGCACGGCCAACCCGTCGCGCGGCGCTTGGTAGGTCGCGCGCAGCGCCGCGTCGCCGATCAGCACGGCGGCGTCGGCCTCGAGCAGCATCGAGCCGAGCTCCGGCGGGCAGGCGAAGTACTCCGGCCGCACGCCGTGCACCTGCTCGAGCCACATGCGCGCGAGCAGCACGGACGTGCGCGACGTCGACCCGAGCGCGACCCGGCGTCCGTCGAGGTCGGCCAGCGGCACCTGCGAGACGAGGTTGACCGACAGCACCGGCCCGTCGGAGCCGATCGCGATGTCCGGCAGCAGCACGCAGGTCGTCGGCGTTACGCAGGTACTCGACGAGCGAGATCGGGCCCGATGTCCAGCTCGCCGGCGACCAGCATGTCGTTCAGGTGGTCGGGGGTGTCCTTGGTCAGCTCGACGTCGAGCAGCGTGCCGGCGCGCACGAGGCCCCAGTAGATCGGCAGGCAGTTGAGGAACTGGATGTGTCCCACGCGCGGACGGCTGACCGGCACCGCACCGACGCTACCTTTCCGGTGACCAGGTGGCCTGTGCCACAGTCGACGCGATGGACGACCTCGAGCTCGCGCACGAACCTCGATCACGCGCGTCAACATCGGCGACGCCTTGACGCGCACGGCCGCGCGACTGCCCGACAGCGTCGCCGTCGTCGACGGCGAGCGTCGGTGGACCTACCGGGAGCTCGACGAGCGCGTCAACCGGTCGCGCACGGCCTGCTCGCCCGCGGGTACGCGCGCGGCGACGCGCTGGCGCTGGCGTCGGGCAACAGCTGCGAGTTCCTGACCACCTACTTCGCCTGCGCGAAGGTCGGCGTGGTCTGCGTGCCCATGAACCTCGGCTGGCGCGCCGACGAGATCGCCTACGTGCTCGATCACTCCGGGTCGCGCGGCATCGTCGTCGAGTCACAACTGGTCAGCCAGGTGCTGCCCGGCGTCGAGAAGGTGCCCGCGGTGCGCGACGTCGTGGTCGCGGTGGGTACCGGCGCGGCGTACGAACAGGGGCTGCCCGACCGCGACTGGTGCACGTTCGGCGAGTTGCACGACGACGACTCGACGTTCGCGCCGGACGTGTTCGTCGACGAGCGCGACGCCATCAGCTACCTGTACACGAGCGGCACGACGTCGTTCCCGAAGGGCGTCGTCGGCAGCCACACCGCGATCTACCTCGAATCGCTGATGGTCGCCGCCGAGACGCGGCTTGCACGCCGGCGAGCGGATCGCCTGCCTGATGCCGCTGTTCCACACCGCGCAGCTCAACGGCTTCGGCACCCCGGCCGTGCTGATGGGCGCGACGCAGTACCTGCTGCGCGGCTTCGACCCGGACGCGCTGCTGGACCTGATCGAAGCCGAGCACATCGAGCGGATGTTCGCGCTGCCGATGATGTACCGCGCGTTGGTCGAGCGCCCGGACATCGGCTCGCGCGACCTCTCGTCGCTGCGCAGGGCCGCCTACGCCATGGCGCCGATGCCGGACGTGCTGTTGCGCCGGTGTCTGGACGTGTTCGGCTGCGACTTCTACCTCGCGTTCGGGCAGACGGAGATGAGCCCGGTGACGACGTTCTTCCGCCCCGAGCACCAGCTCTCGCACTCCGGCGCAGTCGGCACGCAGGTGGTCAACGTGCAGATCGCGATCATGTCGCCGGACGGCGAGCTGCTGCCGCGCGGAGCCGAGGGCGAGATCGTCTACCGCGGGCCGCACGCGCTGAACGGCTACCTGCAAGAACGCCGACGCGACGGCAGCGGCCTTCGCGCACGGCTGGTTCCACTCCGGCGACGTCGGGCGCCTCGACCGACGGACGGCATGCTGTGGTTCAGCGACCGGTTCAAGGACGTGATCAAAACCGGGGGCGAGAACGTCGCCTCGATCGAGGTGGAGAAGGCGCTGTACGCGGCGGTGCCGGAGGTCGCCGAGGCGGTGATCGTCGGCCTGCCGCACCCGCGATGGTCGGAGGCCATCACCGCTGTCGTGGTGCCCAACCCGGGCGCCGTGCTGGACGGCGAGGCCGTCAAGGTCGCGATGCGCGAGCACATCGACGCGTACAAGATCCCGAAGTCGGTGATCGTCGTCGACGAGCTGCCCAAGACGTCCACCGGCAAGATCCAGAAGAACGTCGTGCGCGATCAGTTCACCGGCCACTACCAGACCTGACACCTCGCTTGGCTAGCGTCGTCGATGTGGACGATGTCGCGCTGGCCGCGTCGCTCGTGTGCGACGCCGGCGATCTGGCCGTCGCGCATGCTCGCCGACGGGCTCACCGTCGAGCGCAAGACGTCGGTCTCCGACGTCGTGTCGGCCGCCGACCACGCCGCCGAGGACCTCGTCGTGCGCCGGCTGCGTGCCGAACGCCCGGCCGACGGCGTCGTCGGCGAGGAGGGCACGGCCGACGCCGGCGAGGGCCGCACCTGGTACGTCGATCCGGTCGACGGCACGTACAACTTCCTGTCCGGGCTGCCGACGTGGTGCGCGGCCGTGGCGCTGGCAGACGCCGGGTCGCGCCCCGTGTGGGTGCGATCTACCAGCCGACGACGGCGTCGCTGTGGACCGGCGGTCCCGGCTCGAGCACCGCGCTCGACGGCGTGCCGGTCCCCCGGCTGGCCGATCGGCCGCTGGCCGAGATCTCGGTGGCGACGTACCTGCATCCGACCACGCTGCCGGACGACACGTTGCGCCGGCCGTTGCTGCGAGTGATGCAGGCGGCGGCGACGGTGCGCATGCTCGGGTCCGGCTCGGTGGAGCTGGCGTCGGTTGCCAGCGGTCGGCTGGGCGTATTCGTGCAGGCCAACTCGCTGCCGTGGGACTGGCTGCCCGGCGCGGCGCTCGTGCTGGCGGCGGGCGGCGCGGCCGAGGTGATCACGCACGGCGGCCAGCGGTGGCACGTCGCCGGCAACCACCGCGCCGTCCAGGAAGCGCTGCAGCTGCTGAGCCGGTGATCGGGCGCAGGCGGCGGTTCAGGTCGCGGCGTAGTGGTTGGCGACCTGGGTGGCCGTGAGCGACACCTTGTAGAAGGCCGCGTAGGCGACGCTCCCCTGGAAGTAGTCGTAGCTGCCGGTGCCCAGGCTGGAGTGGTTGCCGTACCCGACGCGTACGGTGCCCGACGCGCTCGCCGCGCTGGTGGCGGCACTGTTGGTGACGGCGGCTCGGGTGTCGACGTAGAGCGCCATGCCGCTCGCGCCGACGACGCCGACGGCGAGGTGCCACGAGTTGTCGTTGAACGTCGCCGTCGTGCTGACGGTCTTGGTGCTGCTACTGGCGGACACGGCAAGGGTGAGCGTGCCGGTGGTGGTCATGGCCAGCGCCATCGAGGTCGATGACGACGAGTTGGTCAACGACTCCAGGGTGCCCCCGTGGGTGCTGCTGGAGGCTTTGAACCACGTCTCGAAACTGATGTTGGTGACGCTCGAGACGCTGGTCGACTGCGACACGGTTCCGGCGGAGCCGTTCAGCGCGACACCGGTCTTGCCGTTGCAGGGTCCGGCGACCCCGTAGGTGACGCCGCTGCTGCTGTAGGTGCCGGTGAGCCCGTTGCCGGTGACGTCGGCGGCGGTGCTGCCGCTGCTCTCGGACAGCGGCCACGCGAACCGCGCACCGTCGGCCGTGGCGGCGTTCGTGCAGCTGAAATAGGTCGCCGCGGTCCAGTGGTCACCGGTGTTGGCGGTGGTGGCGCCGAACGTGCTCGCGGCGCGCGCCGGGCCGGCGGTGCCGAGAGTGCCCACCACGAGCGCGACAACGAGGACGCAGGTGACCCCCAGGCGCCCGGCGAGCACGGCATGCCGGGCCGGCCGGGGCGACACTGTCGCAGGCGCGGGATCGGGCTCGATCCGCTCCTCGACGGCGGTCGGGGGAACGGCCTCAGCCGTGTCGGGTCGGAAGACGAACGCCGCCGCGAGCACGGCCAGCAGGGCAGCGAGGCCGAGCACCACGTCCCTGTCGTCGCCTACCGATTGCCAGTACTTGAGCAGGCCGAGGTACGGGATGTGCAGCGACGCGACGCCGTGCACGGCGCTGCGCGCCACGGGCGTCGAGTCGTCGGCCGCGTTCGCGTCGCCGCGAAGGGTGAGTTTGCCGTCGGGGCGCAGAGCCGCCAGGCGGTGCAGCCGCAGCCGGCCGGCGTGATCCGGGTCGTCGACGAGCACGACCTGACCCGGGCGGAGCCGGTCGGTGGCGATCGGCCGGGACACGACGACATCGCCCGGGTGCAGCCGCGGTTCCATCGAGCCGCTCATCACCACCGTGGTGTGCCAGCCCAGCGCGACCGGCAGGACGGACCACAGCAGCATGCTGGCGATCAGGGTGAGGAGCGCGCGCGCCAGCGAGGTGAGCACCAGGGCGAGCCAGCCGGAGCGCCAGCCGCCGTGTCGGGCGGTCGTCGCCGGAGGGAGCGCCGCGCCGGCACCGGGCGCGTCGTTCGGGCGCAGCACGGTCGCGGTCACGTCTCACCTCCGATACCGGTCGACACCACGGTGATGCGCGACGCGCCCGTCAGGACACGCCGCGCACCATCACGAGGTTCGGTCAGCTGTTCTGGGCTTCCCAGGTGAAGCCGACGGCAGCGGTGCCGCCCTGCGCCGTGTTCGGCGTGGCCGGGTCGAGCGTGTAGGTGAACTGGAAGACGCGGGTCTCCGAACCGGTGCCCGTAGGTGCCCAGCTGCCGAGCCCGGTGGCGAAGTTCGTGGCCGACCCGGCGAAGCCCGCGACCGTGCCGCTGTAGACCGACGAGCCGGTTCCCAGCGCGGTGAACCCGCTGCAGCCGGCGCTGAAGCCGCCGCCGGTGCCCTGGGTGACGGTCAGGTTGAGCGACGCGGCGAGAGAATTGGTGGTGGTGTAGCTGGTGCCGTAGAGCTTGACGGCCGACGCCAGCGAGCCGGTGGACGTCACCGCGATGCACTTCTGCCCCGTCGAGCCCGGCTTGAGGTTGGTGGCGGTGAACATCGCGACGTTCGAGTCGTCGTCGGACAGCGCCACGGTGCCGGCCGACCAGTTGTTGGTCGGGTTCGACGTCGTCGCCGAGAAGGCTGAGTACGACGCCTGCCAGACGATCGCGCCGGAGGCCAGGACACCGGCGGCCAATGCGCCGATGCCGATCAGCTTGGCGTGTTTGCGCCGGGGGCGCAGCCCTGCGGCGGAGCGGGTGGAGCGCGACATGGGACAGCCCTTCGGGAGCGGACCCGGTCGGTCGACCGGGTGAGCGGTTCGTTCACCGGTCGGTCCGGCGAGGTGTGGCGGTTCCCCCGAGATCACTCGCGAGCCCCATATGGTCGGGTATCGCGGGCTGTATCACTGTCGTGCTGTGCCGATCCGTCCCGCTTCGCGTTAGGTCGACGTGAGTAAATTATATGTTAGCCTTTCGACTGTCAAATGATGTGCCGTGCGAAAGGTCACACGCACAACAACTTTGAATGGGAGGATCGTCCGTGCAGCTGCTACCCCCCTCACCGCCGGACGGGCCGGCCGACGCCGCCCACCCGGCCAGCGGACCGGACGACCTCGCAACGGCGGCGGTCTCCGCCCTGCGCGCCGTGATCATCGAAGGCGAGCGGTACCGGCGCGCGGTCGCCGAGCACTTCGGTGTCGGGCTGTCCGAGATGCTGGCGTTGGGCCACCTGGCCGCGTCGGGGCCGATCAACCCCCGGCAGCTGGCTGCTGAACTCGGGCTGACCCCGTCCACGGTCACGGCACTCGTCGACCGTCTCGCCACCGACGACCTGGTGGTGCGCCGGCCGCATCCCACGGACCGCCGCAAGACGGTGATTTCGATGACCGAGGGCGGTAATCGGATCCTGCTCGACATGCGCGCCTGGCTCGGTGCCGCCGTGGGCCGGCTGGATCAGGACCGGCTTCCCGAAGCCACCGAGTTGCTCGAGGCGATCGCTGACGCGCTGAGCGTGCAGCTCGGGTGCCACGTCGCGGAAGGCCCCGACGGGCTAGTCGCCCGGGTCCTCGCCGGTCACGCCGTCGGCCTGTTCGCGCAGCAGGTCCAGGTGCCCGAGGTGACGCGCTGTCTCCTCGATCAGATGCAGCAGGATCCAGCGCAGCGACATGCCGCGGCGCGCTGCCACGTCGTCCAGGGCGGCGGTCTGCACGGCCGTGTCGCACAGCGCCGTCTCTGCTGCGTAGTCGGCCAGCACCTGCGCGGTCGCCGTCCGCGCAGGCACCCGCCACTCGCCGTCCGGGTCGTCGGCGGTCCAGTCGTAGGTGAGGCCGTCCTGACCGGCGAACACGTCGCGCAGCCAGTGCCGCTCGACGTTCGTGAGGTGCCGCACGAGGCCGGCGGCGGTCATTCCGGTCGGCGTCGCCACCGGTGCGAGCGTGTCGTCGGCGGCACCGCGCAGCTTCCATGCGACCAGGTCGCGTTGGCGCTGCAGCATGCCCTGCACCGTGGTCCGCTCGTCGCCGCGATGGGCCGGCTCGGTGATGCCGCCGCGAATGCCGTTGGCGTGCGCGCTGCCGTCGTCCGCATCGTCCACGCCGTCAGGCTAACGGCGCCCGCCGACGGCGAGACGGTCACTCGTCGTGGGTGTGGGACTCCGGATCGAGCTCGGCGTCGAGTTCGGCGCGATCCCGGCGCCGGACCGCGGCCCGCGCTTCGAGCTGCGCGGCGAAGGCAGCGCGAGGTCTGGCCAGCAGGACGAACGACAGTGGTACGGACAGCACCAGCGCGATCAGCGCCGCCAGCAGGCCGCGCACACCGAACAGGTAGAGCAGGCCCCAGAGGACGAAGAACAGCCCGAAACGCAGCAGCGTGTAGAGCCACATGGCCCCCATCCACCGGCCGAAGCGTGGTTCGGCGGGGGGCTCCTGTGCGGGTTCGGCCATGATCAGGCCCAGACCGCCTGCGGCTCGGCCCGCCGCTGGCCGATCGTCGCCGGCGGGTCGTAGGTGCGGATCACCTCGTAGCGGGTGTTGCGTTCCTTCGGCTGGAAGCCGGCATCACGGATCAAATTGAGCAGGTCGTCGCGGGTCAGCTTGTCCGGCGTGCCGTAGTTGTCCGCGTCATGCGTGATCTTGTACTCGACGACCGAACCATCCATGTCGTCGGCGCCGTAATTGAGCGCCAGCTGGCTGGTGGACAGCCCGTGCATCACCCAGAAGACCTTGACGTGCGGGAAGTTGTCCAGCATCAGCCGGCTGACCGCGAAGGTCTTCAGCACGTCCGCGGGTTGCGCCATCGGCAGGTGGCTGAGCCGGTTGTTGTCGTTGTGGAAGCGCAGCGGGATGAAGACCTGGAAGCCGCCGGTCTCGTCCTGCAGCTCGCGTAGCCGCAGCACGTGGTCGACACGGTGCCGCGGTTCCTCGATGTGCCCGTAGAGCATCGTCGCCGGGGTGCGCAGTCCCTTGCTGTGCGCCAGGCGGTGGATCCGGCTCCAGTCCTCCCAGTGTGTGTTGTGGTCGACGACCTGCTTGCGCACATCCCAGTCGAAGATCTCCGCGCCGCCGCCCGTCAGCGACTCCAGCCCCGCGTCGATGAGTTCGTCGAGCACCTCGTCGGCGCTCAACCCGGAGATCTCCTCGAAGAAGTGGATCTCGGTCGCGGTGAAGCACTTCAACGCGACATCGGGCAGCACCGCCTTGAGCTCGCGCAGCACGCGGGGGTAGTACTTCCACGGCAGCGTCGGGTGCAGGCCGTTGACGATGTGCAGTTCGGTGAGCCCGTCGTCTTTCATCGCGACGGCCTTCGCCACCGCTTCCTCGACGCGCATCGTGTACGCGTCCTTCTGGCCCGGCTTGCGCTGGAAGCTGCAGTAGGCGCACGACGCGGTGCAGACGTTCGTCAGGTTCAGATGACGGTTGACGTTGAAGTAGACGACGTCGCCGTTCTTCTCGGTGCGCACGCCGTGCGCCAGACCGCCCAGCCAGGCGAGGTCGTCGCTGGCGTAAAGGTCCTCCCCGTCCTGCTGGGACAGCCGCTGCCGGGCGGTGATCTTCTCGGTCAGTTCGTCCTTGCGGGCCTGCGTCAACGCCATGCGATCGAGCGTACGTGCCGCGTCGGCGCTCGAGACAGGCGCCGACCGCGCAACAGGTCATGGCGTCGCCGGGTCAACCGCCGCCGGCCACCACCGCGATCGGTCCCCAGCCCAGCACGACCGGCCCGCTCGCCGCAGCGCCGGACAGGTAGCCACGCAGGCCGACCGAACCAGCCGTCTGCAAGGCCGGAGTCGAGTCGGTGGCCGACATCTTCCAGGCCGTGGGTTCCGTGGTGCCGGCGGCCCACGCCCGGGCTCTGACCGTGGTGGGCGACGCGCCGGACACCTGCAGCCGGACGTCGATCGTCTTCCCCGGGGCTGCGGTCACGCCGCTGACCGCGCCGGCGCTGACGAGCGTCGTGTCGACGCCGTTGACGGTCTTGGTCAACCACAGGTAGACCTGCTTGGCGGCGCTGATCGTCAGCCGGGCGTCGTACTCATTGCCCGACCCGACCTGCCGGCCGAGCACGGTCGGGTACACCGTGTCACCGGACGGCAACGTGTTCACGGTGACGCTGGTCGTCAGGTTCGCGTCAGTGGTCGTGGTCGAGGCGAGCCATGCGCTGCGCTGCGAGCCGGGCGCGAGGCTCATCGCGGCGACGCCCGGCGAGACCGAGTACCCGGTGACCGACCCGGACACCGTCCACGCGCCGCCCGTGTCGGCGGTGCCCCAACCGCGTGCGACGGTCCGGGCGAACTGGTCGGCCGCGACCGCTGGTGGCGCCGCGGACACGCTCAGCTGCTGTGTCACGGAGCCGGTGTCGCCGTCGGATCCGGTGACGACGAGGCTGACGGAGTAGGTGCCTGCTGCGGCGTAGGTGTGCGTCGGGGCAGCGACGCCCGCGGTCGCGTTGTCGCCGAAGTCCCAGGCGTAGCCCGTGACGGGAGCGCCGTTGTCGTTGGATGCCGACCCGTCGAAGCTGCAGGACAGCTGCGTGCAGGACGCGGTGAAGACCGCGCTGGGCGGTTGCTCCGGCGGCGGTGCGGTGACCGTGACCTGCCGCGTGGTGCTCGCCGCGGCGCCGGCGTTGTCGGTGACCGTCAACTGCACCGGGTAGGTGCCTGCGGTGACAAAGGCGTGGACCGGCGTCGCTGCCGAGCCGGTCGCGCCGTCACCGAAGTTCCACGCGTAGCTGCTGACGGTGCCGTCCGGATCGGTCGAGCCGGTGCCGTCGAAGCTGCACGAGAGCTGCGCGCAGGACGTCGTGAACGCCGGCGTAGGCGGTTGGTCGACGGGCGCGCCGACCGTCGTGCGCGCCGTGAGACCGAAGAAGGACGTCGTGACCGGACCGTTCGTGGCACCACTGGGCAGATAGGCCTGCAGGCCGACGCTGCCCGCCGCCTGCAGCGCCGCCGTCGAGTCGGTAGCCGCGGCTTTCCAGGCCGACGGTTCTGTGCTGCCCGCCGTCCACATCCGCGCCCGGACGGTGGTCGGGTTGATGCCGGTGACCTGCAGGCGCACGCTCAGCTTCGAGCCGCCGTTGTAGGTGAGACCCGCGACGGCCGACTGTGGGGTCAGCGCCGTCTCCGTGTTGCCGATCATCTTCGTGAGCTGCAGGGTGACCGACTGATCGGTGTTGAGGACGATGCGCGCCCCGTACTCGTTGCCGGCACTGACCTGCCGGCCGATCACTTTGACGTTCGTGGGTCCGCCTGTCGGCACTCGGTCCACGCTGAGCGTCGTGGTGACGTCGGCGTCGGAGCTGGTCGTGCTCGACTGCTGGCGGATCGTCTTCCCGGCAGCCGCCACCAGCACGCCCGCGCCGCCGCTGACGGATGACGGCGACCCGGTGCCCTTGTAGGCGCCGCCCAGGTCGGCGCTGCCCCAGCCGCTCCCCACCGTGCGGTTGAACGAGTCATTGAGGAACGCCGAGCCGGCCGGCGCCGTCACGCCGACGGGTTGAGTGGTCGACCCGGACGCGCCTTGGTCGTCGGCGACGGCGAGCGTCACCGCATACGTGCCGGTCGCCGCATAGGTGTGCGACGGCGTGGCACCGGTGCCCGTGGTTCCGTCGCCGAAGTTCCACGAGTAGCCCGCCACGGTGCCGTCGGCATCTGCGGAGGCAGACCCGTCGAAGGCGCACGTCAGCGCGGTGCATGTGGAGCTGAATGCAGCTGTCGGCGGTTGATCACCCGACGGCGGCGACCACACATCGGTGATGGGAGTCGCGGTGGCGGCGTTGCCGCTCGCCGGGATGCCGAACGCGTCGGAGAGCGTCCGCAGAACGTTGTAGTGGTTGATCGTCTCGGGGTAGGAGCCGGAAGCGACGCGCTGGCCGGCGAAGATCGTGGGGACCCGGTTGGCATTGCCCCCGTCGTCCTCGTCGAAGGTGAGGACGAACAGGCTGTTGTGCGTCTTGGCCCAGTCGATGTAGCTGCCGAGGTTGTTCTGCAACCAGTTGTCGCCCTGGGCGATCGTCCCGTCGTGCATGTCATCCTGCAGATTCGGCACCACGAAGGACACGGCCGGCAACGTGCTGTAGTCGGTCGGGAAGGCACTGAACGGCTGGTTCGCCGCCGCAGGCACCGCCGGGAAGTTCACCCACGGGTTGTGCTTGCGCACGTAGTTCCCGCTGGTGCACGCGGCGGACCCGGCGGACGGGAGGTCCTCGGAATAGCCGGTGAACCCGTAGCCGGCACCAGCGAGCCCGGAGCCCAGATCGGGCGCCGAGTACGTGTGCGGGCAGCTGTCGTCGGTCAACCCCTGCGTCGAGCCGGAGTAGAGAGCCAGGTAGTTCGGCTCGCTGGGGTGGGTCTCGGCGTAGGACTGGGTGAAGTTCGCGTTCTGGGCGGCCAGGGAGGTGATGAACGGTGCGTCGGCGTTGCCGATGATGCCACCTTCGGCGTGGTTCTCCTCGATCACGACGACCACGTGGTCAGGGCGCGGCACCGACGCAACGGCGGCGCGCGTGGCGGCCGGGGCCGCGGCCGACGCGGCGGGCGAACCCGTCACGACGAGGATCGCGGCGCACGCTGCTGCACTGAGCCATGACCGCATGCCGACCCCCCGACGTGGCAGGAACACTAGACCCGATCGGTCACCGCCGTAACCCGTCGCGACCGCTGGGAGCGACCTGGGACGCTGAACTGGCATGCTAGGAACGCATGACCCCGCGTCACAAGCTGCTGGACGCCGATGTGCGCCCGTCGTCCAGCCGGCGCGACACCTGATGGGCGGCGTGCCCGGGTCGTGGCGCGAGTTGCACACGAGCGACCGGCCGAGTTCGACCGCCCAGTGGACGACGCTCGGGCGCACGCTGGAACTCGGCCGGCGCGACGACGAGCGCATCGTCACCGACTTCTACGCCCCGGTGTTCCTGACCGCGGCGAGCCGGGCGGTGCTGACGCCGCTGCGCGCCGCGGGCCCGCTCGTCCGACGCGCCGAGCGGCTGGGGCCCGCGGGGATCGCGGCATCCGCGCTGTGCCGCCACCGCTTCATCGACGAGCAACTCGTGCGTGCCGCGCCGGACATCGATCAGGTGCTCGTGTTGGGCGCGGGCTACGACAGCCGCGCCTACCGGTTCGCCGCCGAGCTCGCAGGGCGCCCGGTCTTCGAGGTCGATCTCGCCCCGCTGTCCCGGCGCAAGGCGGCGATCGTCGAGGCGAACGCCGGCCTGTTCGGCCATGCCTCCGTGGTCCGCGTCGAGATCGACTTCCGTACCGAGTCGCTGACCGACCGGCTGGACGCAGCGGGGTTCGCGCCGCTGGCGGTCACCTTCGTTGTGTGGGAAGGCGTGAGCATGTACCTGACCCGCGATGCCGTGCACGCGACGCTCGGCGCACTGGCCGACCTGTGCGGACCGGGCTCCACGCTCGCGATGGATTTCTGGCAGCACACGGGCGGGTACGGCGCGTACGGCCAGCTGCGCCGGCTCGGTGAGAGCTCGACGCGACTGGTGGGCGAGCCACTCGACTTCATGATCGACGCGGCGAAGGTGGACACCGTCTTCGCCAGGCACGACTTCGAGATCGCCGACCGCGCCGACGCCCAGGTGATGACGCAGCGCTACGCCACCGCCGGACGCCGCTGCGACCCCGGCATGTACGTCGTCGCGGCAAGGCGTACCTGATGCGCTACGTCGCCCTGCTGCGCGCCGTCAACCTGGGTCGCCGCCGCGTGTCCATGGAACGTTCGCGCGAGATCCTGACCGGGCTCGGGTACGCCGACGTCGCCAGCTACGTCAACAGCGGCAACCTGCTGCTCACCAGCGACGAGCCGCCGCGGCAGGTCGAGCAGCGCGTGCGGGCCGCGCTGGAGGACGAGTACGGGTTCGAGATCACCACGTTCGTGCGGACCGCCCGCCAGATCCGCACGCTGGTGGCGGCTGAGCCGTTCGGCACCGTCGCAGAAGGACACACGCACTTCGTGCTGTTCACGTTGACGAAACTCAGCGCGCAGGACAAGCAGCACGTGCTGGCGCTTGCCAATGATCACGACGAGTTGGTCCTGCAGGGCCAGGACGTGCACTGGCTGATCCACGCGAAGTCGACGGAGACGACGCTCGGCGCGAAGCAGTGGCGCGACGCGTTGCCGGACAACCCGACGACCGCACGCAACATCACGATGCTGCGCCGGCTGGCCGAACGGCTCTGACCCGCGGCCACCCCAGTGGCGTGGCGCCCGTGCGGGATGACACGCCGGGGCACCGCCCGCAGCGGCGCCACACGCCTGCGGCGCTCGCCTCAGTCGTCCACGGGCGGGGCGTCGGCCGGCACCCGGTCCTCGAACTTCGTCGACAGCACCACCGTCGTGCGCGTGCGCGCCACTCCCGGGATGGCGTTCAGCACGCGGATCGTGCCCTCGAGGCCGGCGACGTCCGCGACGCACACCTTGACGAGGAACGTCTCCTCGCCCGCGACGAACCAGCAGTCCTCGACGACCGGGATCCCCTCGAGCGCGGCGGTGATGTCGTCGGTGTCGGCGCTGTCGGTGATGAACAGGCCGATCAGCGCGTTGACGGCGTAGCCGAGCGACTCGGGCGCGATCGCGGCGTGGTAACCGGTGATCACGCCCGCGGCCTCGAGCTTGCCGACCCGCTCGTGCGCGGCCGGGGCCGAGAGCCCGACCAGCCGGGCGAGCTCGGCATAGGTGGCGCGGGCGTTGGCACGCAGCGCGTTCAGCAGCTGCCGGTCGACCGAGTCCACCACGGCGACGACGCTACTGCCGCGTGCCGGACTGGGCGCCGCCGAGCTCGCCGGTCCAGCGGGTGATCAGCGTGTGCGGCACGGCGATCGCGTCGAGCACCTTCGCCGCGACGAAGTCGACGAGCTGGTCCAGCGTGCGGGGCGCGCTGTAGAAGCCGGGGCTCGCCGGCAGCACGACCGCGCCGGCGTCGTGCAGCGCCAGCAGGTGCGCGAGCGTGGCCCGCGTGTAGGGCGTCTCGCGCGGCACGATCACGAACGGTCGGCGCTCCTTCAGCGTGACGTCGGCGGCGCGCTGCAGCAGGTCCTTCGACAGCCCGATCGCGATGCCGGCCACCGCCGCGGTGGAGGCAGGCACGACGACCATGCCGCGCGCCGGGTAGGAGCCGCTCGACGGGCCGGCGGCGAGGTCGCCGGCGGACCAGTACCGGACGTCGCCCCACGTCGCGACCGAGCCAGGTCGCGAGGTCGTCGCGCCAGTGGGCGTCGCGGAACGACACGCCGGTCTCGTCGAGGATGGTCAGCCGGGCCGCGCGGGACACGACGAGGTCGACCGGCTGCTGGCGTCGAGCAGGCCGTTGAGCACCGCCCGCGGCGTAGGGCGTGCCGGACGCGCCGGACACACCGACCACCCACGGCACGCGCTGCGCCGGCTCATGCGCCCAGCCCGTGGACGACCAGGTCGGCGAGGGCGAACGCGAACAGGCCGATGCCGATGACGCCGTTCGCGGTGAAGAACGCGCGGTTGACCCGCGACAGGTCGTCCGGCCGGACGATCGCGTGCTCGTAGACGAGCACGACGCGCCAGCGAGCGCGAGGCCGATCCACCACAGCCAGCCGAGCCCGGCCGCCGCGCCGAACCACGCGAACGCCGCGACGGTCACCACGTGCACGACCGACGACGTGCGCAGGGCCGGCCGGCGACGCCGAAGCGCGCCGGGAACGACCGCGACCCGATGCGCCGGTCGACCTCGGCGTCCTGGCAGGAGTAGATGAGGTCGAAGCCGCCGATCCACGTGCCGACCGCGAGGCCGAGCGCGACCGCGGCGCCAGGACGCGTGGCCGGTGACCGCGATCCAGGCGCCGACCGGGGCGACGAACTGGGCCAGGGCCAGCAGCACCTGCGGGAAGTCGGTGAAGCGCTTGCCGTAGGGGTAGAGCACGAGCAGCGACCACCGCGACGGGCGCCAGCACCAGGCACAGCCAGGACGAGCAGCGCGGCACTGGCCAGGAAGACCGCCAGCGCGACCACGGTGCCCGACCTGCGCGGTGCGCACGCGACAGCTCGCCGGTGACCAGTTCGCGCGGGCGGTGCGCGGGTTGAGCGCGTCGAAGCTCGCGGTCGAGGATGCGGTTGGCGCTCATCGCGACCGTGCGCGCCGACACCATGGCGACGGTGATCAGCAGCAGTTGCACCCAGTGCACCGTCCGGGTCTGCAACCACATCGCGGTCAGCGCGGCGATGTAGGCGAACGGCAGCGCGAAGACCGAGTGCTCGATCATCACCAGCCGCAGGAACGCTGCGCACCGGCGAGCGTCGCTGGCGACCGTCGCCGCTCACCGCGGGCCCGATCCCGTACTCGCGCCAGCCGCTCTGTCGACGAGTGCGACGGTGGCGTCGTCGAGCACGCACTCCGCGGCCAGCCGCCGTCGCGGTGGTAGCCCTCGGTCGGCAGCTTGCGGGTGGCGTCGATGCCGAGCTTGCCGCCGAAGAACTGCTCGTAGCTGGCGTGGTCGAGGTGGTCGACCGGGCCGACGGTGTGCAGCACGTCGTGGGCGTAGTCGACGTTGCCGAACGCGCGCCACGCGACCTCGGCGTAGTCGTGCACGTCGCAGTCGGCGTCGACGACCACGATCAGCTTCGACAGCGACAGCAGCCCGGCGCCCCAGATCGCGTTCATGACCTTCTGCGCGTGCTTCGGGAACCGCTTGTCGATCGACGACGATGCACGCAGTTGTGGAAGACGCCGGCCTCGGGCAGGTCGTAGTCGACGATCTCCGGCACCGTCATCCGGATCAGCGGCAGGAAGATCCGCTCGGTGGCCTTGCCGATCGGCCCGTCCTCCTGCGGCGGGCGGCCGACGATGATCGTCTGGTAGATCGGCTTCTTGCGCATGGTCACGGCGCTCGACGCGCACGAACGGGAACGGCTCGACCGGCGTGTAGAAGCCGGTGTGGTCGCCGAACGGCCCTTCGGGCAGCCGCGCGCCCGGCTCGACCCAGCCCTCGAGCACGACCTGCGCGTGCGCCGGCACCTGCAGCGGCACCGACACGCAGTCGACGAGCTCGACCCGCTCGCGCTGCAGGAAGCCGGCGAACAGGTACTCGTCGATGTCGCCGGGCAGCGGCGCGGACGCGGCGTAGGTGACGGCCGGCGGGCAGCCGAACGCGATCGCCACCGGCAGCCGCTCGCCGCGCCGCTCGGCCACCGCTGCGTGGTCGGTGGAGTCCTTGTGGATCTGCCAGTGCAGGCTGACCGTGCGCGGGTCCTGCAGCTGCAGCCGGTACATGCCGAGGTTGCGCGCGCCGGTCTCGGGATGCTTCGTGTGCGTCAGCCCGAGGTTGAGGAAGACGCCGCCGTCGTCGGGCCAGGCCTGCACGCCGGGCAGCAGCCGTTCGAGGTCGATGTCGTCGCCGCGCAGCACGACCTCCTGGCACGGGCGCGCGACTTCACCGTGCTTCGGCGGGGCGGCGCGCAGCTGGCCGACCTTGCCCAGCGCGTCGCGGAACCCGCCGATGCCGTGCGGCAGCTCGGGCTTGAGCAGGTCGGCGATGCGCGCGCCGATCTCGTCCAGGTCGGCGACGCCGAGCGCCTTCGCCATCCGGCGCTCGGTGCCGAACACGTTGATCGCCAGCGGCATCGAGCCGCGGGTCGGCCGCTCGAACAGCAGCGCCGGGCCCTGCTCGCGCAGCACCCGCGCGACGATGCCGCTGACCTCGAGGTGCGGGTCGACGCGGCGCCTTCACCCGCGCGAGGTCGCCCTCGGCCTCCAGCGCGGCGAGGAAGCTCTGCAGATCGACGTACGCACCGGACGACACGCCGTCCAGTATCGGCGACGCGCGATCAGGCTGCCGACGCGACCTGCCCGCACCGGTGCGGCCGGTACCGTCGCGCGCATGGCGCAGGTGCTGCTGGTGGAGGACGACGCGGCGATCCGCACGTCGCTGACCCGCGCCCTGCGCGACCACGGGCATGTGGTGACGTCGGTCGGTTCGGGGATGCCTGCGTTGAGCGCGGCCGTGGAGAACAAGCCCGACGTCGTGCTGCTCGACCTCGGGCTGCCGGACATCGACGGCGCGGACGTGCTGTCCATGCTGCGCGCCGTCAGCGCGGTGCCGGTGATCGTGGCGACGGCCCGCGACGAGGAGTCGGAGATGGTGCGGCTGCTCGACCTCGGCGCCGACGACTACGTGATCAAGCCGTTCACCGCATCCCAGCTGACCGCCCGGATCCGCGCCGTCCTGCGTCGCGGCGGCAAGACGGACGAGGACCCGGTGATCACCGTCGGCGGCCTGCGCATCGACACCCGCAGCTACGAGGTGACCGTCGACGACCGGCCCGTCGAACTCGCCCGCAAGGAGTTCGAACTGCTGCTGGCGCTCGCCCGCCGCGCCGGTGAGGTCGTCACCAAACGCGATCTGCTCGGCGAGGTGTGGCAGCTGGCCTGGGGCGGTTCGGATCGCACCGTCGACGTCCACCTGTCGTGGCTGCGGCGCAAGCTGGGCGAGTCGGCCTCCGCCCCGCGCTACCTGCACAGCGTGCGGGGTGTGGGCATCCGGCTCGTCGCCCCCACCGACACGCCGGCCACGGACGCCGCGGCGCCCGCCGAGGACTGACCCGTGCGCCGGCGCATCCTGCTGCTCGTCGTGGGCGTGACGGTGCTCGTCGTGCTGGCGTTTGCGATCCCGCTCGCGGTCCTGATCCGGCACCAGGTCTACGCCGACGCGCAGACCACGCTGCAGCACCAGACGAGCGACCTCGGCTTCTACATCCGCCAGCGCAACAGCAGGCCGACCCCGACGCAGCTGCGCAAGCGCATGGCCGAAATCGGCGGGGACCGCGAGGCGTCGGTGCAGCTGCCCGATGGCACCGTCGTCGGCACCTTGCCGCCGGACGGCCGTAGCGCGCTGCAGCTGACGCAGGGTTTCGGGGGCGCAGGCACCACCCGTACCGGCGCACCCGAGATTCCCGGAGCCAGCGGCGGCGGCGACACCAGCAGCGACCCGGGCACCGGGGACCGCGGTGGGCCTCCGGTGCGGCTTCGTTCGTGGCACGGCGGACAGCTGTCGCAGCTCCGGGTGCTGTCGCCGGGCGCGACGACGCCACCGACGGCCGGGACGGCGCGGCCCAACTACCTGGTGACCGTGTGGGCCAGCAACCGCACGTTGCACTCCGGCGAGAACGGCTGGTTCCTGCTGCTGGCGGGGGCGAGCGCCGGGCTGTTGCTGATCGGCGTGCTCGCGGGCGAGCTGCTGACCCGACGCATCGTGCGGCCGCTCGTCGACACCTCGGACACCGCGCAGCGTCTCGCCGCGGGCGACGTCACGGCCCGCGCGCCCACCACCGGGCCGAGCGAGGTCGCCGACGTCGGGCGGGCGTTGAACCGGCTCGCCGACCGGATCGACCAGCTGATCGCCGAGGAGCGCGAGACGGTGGCGGACCTGTCGCACCGGCTGCGCACGCCGCTGACCGCATTGCGACTGGACGCGGAGGCACTGCGGCGATCGCGACGACGCCGAGCGCATCGGCACGCACGTCAGCACCCTGGAACGCATGCTGACCGCGGTCATCCGCGCCGCGCGCCGTCCCCAGCGCGAGGGGCGCATGCCGGCGTGCGACGCCGCCGCCGTGGTGCGCGACCGCGTCGCGTTCTGGTCGGCGCTCGCCGAGGACCAGGGCCGTACCGGCACCAGCGAGCTGCCCGACCGGCCGGTGCCGGTGCGCGCGGCCGCGGAGGATCTCGCCGCAGCCGTCGACGCGTTGCTGGAGAACGTCGTCGCGCACACCCCCGAGGGCACCGACTTCGCAGTACGCCTGGAGCCGACCGCGGCGGGCGGCCGGCTGACCATCAGCGACGAAGGCCCCGGGATGCCGTCCGACGAGCCGGTGCGCGGGCGTAGTGACCACGGCTCCAGCGGTCTCGGGCTGGATATCGCGCGGCGTTGCGCCGTGTCGTCGGGCGGCTCGATGACCATCGGCGCCACCAGCTCGGGCGGCGCTTCGGTGACCCTCGAACTCGGCATGCCCTGACGCCGTGACGCCGGCGCAGCGTCGCGTGGATGAGCGGCCTCCTGCAGCATTGCCCAGCAGCGCTTGACCCATCCTTGACGGTGCACTGACAACGGCCTGACCCATGGCGACACATCGTTGTCGCCATGGACCAACACAGCCACCGCGAAGCAACGGGCCGCCACCTGCACGGCCGCGCCGCCGTACTCGGTTCGGTCGCCGCCGCCGCTGCCGGCGCGGTCACCGTCGGCCTCATCGCCGGGGTCGCCCATTCCGCGCAGGCCTCGTCGACGACCTCTGGGACGTCGACATCGACCTCCTCCTCGACCGGGTCGTCGACGGGCACGTCGAGCTCGACGTCGAACTCGTCGAGCTCCTCCGGCGACGACTCGAGCGGCATCGGCTCGACGACCCAGGGCGGCACCAGCCATGGCGGGAGCAACGGCTCATGAGCGGCAGCACGGCTGCGGCCGGCTGGACGGGGCGGGCCTGGAGCAGCACGGTGCGCCTCGTCGTCACCGATGCCCGCGTGCCTGCGCCGGGCCACCGACGATCTCGTCGCGCTGCTGGCCCGGGTCGACGAGGCGGCAAGCCGCTTCCGCCCCGACTCGGCGCTGTCGCGGGCGAACGCGCCGCCGGCCGGCCGGTGCCCGTACCCCGCCTGCTCGTCGAGCTCGTCGCGGCGGCGCTGGACGCGGCGCAACGCACCGGCGGTGCAGTCGATCCCGCCCTCGGCCGCGCGATGGAACGCATCGGCTACGACCGCGACATCACCGCCGTGCGCCAGGGCGGCACCGGGATCGCGCCGATCGGGACCGGGGCCATAGGGGCGGGCGCCGGCTGGCGCTCGATCCGCCTGGATCGCGCCGCGGGACTGCTGACCGTGCCGCGCGGCTGCGCGCTCGACCTCGGCGCGACCGCGAAGGCGTGGACCGCCGACCGGGCCGCCGGCGAGCTGGCCGCCAGGTACGGCGTCGGGGTACTGGTCGAGCTCGGCGGCGACCTGGCGGCCGCCGGTCCGAACACGGACTCCGACGGCACCGATGGTGGGTGGCGCATCCGGGTCGCGGAGCGCGAAGGCGCGGCCGGACAGGTCGTCCTCCTGCGCCACGGCGGCCTCGCGACGTCGACCACCACGGTCCGCCGATGGCAGCACGACGGCCGACCGATGCACCACCTCGTCGACCCCCGCACCGGCCGCCCGACCGCCGGCATGTGGCGCACCGTGTCGGTGGCCGCAGGGTCCGCGCTGGTGGCCAACGTCGCCACGCACCGAGGCGATCGTGCGCGACGCCGGCGCGGTGCAGCGGCTGACCGCGCGCGGGCTGGCCGCCCGGTTCGTCGACCAGGACGGCGTGGTGACCTGCACGCCGGCCTGGCCGGCCGAGGAACGCGCCCGGCCGACACCGGCACCGGCGGCGCCCGAACCGGTCGGAGTCCTGCGATGACGCTGTGGTTCACCGCGCGCGGCGCCGGCCTGTCGGCGCTGGTGCTGGTCAGCGCGTCCCTCTGCCTCGGCGCGCTGGTGTCGCGCCGCAGCGGACGGCGCGTCCGCCGGCTCGCGCTACGTCGTGCAGTACCTGCATCGCGTGTTGGGCTGCCTCGGCGTCCTCGTGCTGCTGGTGCACGTCACGACGATCCTGGCCGACTCCTCGGCGGGCGTGGGCTGGCGCGGCGCGGTCGTCCCGTTCACCGCTGGTTACCGGCCCACGTGGGTGGCCCTCGGCACGCTCGCGCTGTACCTGACGGTGGTCGTCGCCGTACTGGGCCTCGCGCGCGGGCGGCTGGCGGCCTCCGCCCGTGCGACGCGGGCGTGGCGCGCGGTGCACGCGCTGTCCTACGCCGCATGGGTGGGCGCCATGCTGCACGGCTTCAACTCCGGCAGCGACAGCGCGGTGGGCTGGGTGCGGGCGCTCTACCTCGTGTGTCTGGTGGCGGTGCTCGGCGCCACCGCGGCGCGGGTCGCGTCGCTGCGCGCCGCTCGGGTCCCGGCCGCGGGCCGCGCGACACCCGACGTCCGCACCGCGATCCGTCCCCTGGAAGGAGCACGGCGATGACCGCAACACTCCACACCGCGATCCCCGGCACGGTCGGCCGCGCCACCGAGCCGCCGGCGTGGTCGATCGGCACGCCGCGGCTGCTCGCCGGCCTCGACGGTGTCGCCACCCTCGGCGCACGCCGCGCACCTCGCCACCCACGGCCCGTTGCCCGGCACGGATCTCGACCGGTTGCTCGGTCAGCTGGACGGCGTCGGCGGCATCTGCGGGCGAGGCGGCGCGGGATTCCCGCTGGCCGCGAAGATCCGCGCGCTGACCGGCAGCCGCCGCACCGTGATCGTCAACGGCCGTCGAGAGCGACCCGGGCAGCATCAAGGACCGCACGCTGTTGCGCCGCGACGCCGCACCTGGTCCTCGACGGCGCGCTCGCCGCAGCTGCAGCCGTCGACGCCCGCTCGGTCACCGTCGCCGTGCACGACGAGCGCACCGCCGCATGGATGCGGCACGCCGCCGGCGAACGCGCAGATGCGCGTCGGCTGGCCGTGCACGTGGTGCCCGGCGGGTTCGCGGCCGGCGAGGCACGGGCCGTCGCCCGTGCGGTCGGCGGCGGCCCGGCTCTCCCGCCGGGCCGCCGCGAGCACCTGTCGGCCAAGGGCACCCTGCTCGCCAATGCGGAGACGTTCGCGCAACTGGCGGTCCTGCTGCGCCTGGGCCCGCAGCGCTTCTGTTCGACGGGCACCGCCGCCGAGCCGGGCACGACGCTGCTGAGCATCGGGGGCGCGGTCGCGCAGCGCAGCGTCGTCGAGATCCCGCTCGGCACGCCGCTGGAGATCATGCTGACCGCGGCCAATCTGACCCAGCGGCCGCAGGCCGTCGTCATCGGCGGCTACCACGGCGCGTGGCTCGCACCCATCGGCCGGATCCGGCTCTCGCGCGCCGGCCTCGCGGCCGCGGGCGGCACGCTCGGTGCCGGCGTCGTGCAGGTGGTCGGCGACGAGACGTGCGCGCTGGGCGAGCTCGCCCGGGTGACGCGATGGCTGGCGGCGCAGTCGCTGCGCCAGTGCGGTCCGTGCCGCTTCGGGCTGCCTGCGCTGTCGTCGGACGTCGACGCGGCCGTTGCCGGGCTGCCCAGGGTGGGCGACGCGTTCGCCCACGCCCGCGCCGTGCTCGGCCGCGGGGCGTGCGCGCATCCGGACGGCGCCGCACGGTTCGTCACCTCGGCGCTGCACCTGCTGCACGACGACACCGACACGCACCAGGCGCACGGCAGCTGCGGACGCCCCGTGCTGGGCCAGCTGCCGCTGGGCGGCGCGTGACATGCCGACCTCAACCAGGCGGTTGCACATCGACCGCACCCGCTGCGACGGGCACGGGCTCTGCGCCGCGTTGCTCCCCGGCCGGATTCCGCTCGACGAGTGGGGTTTTCCGATCCTGGCGCACCCCGACGTGCGCGCCGACGACGTCGACGATCTCGCCGCCGCCCGCCGCGCCGTCGCGGCGTGTCCGGCCCTCGCCCTCCGGCTCACCGCCGAACACCGCAGTTGACCGACGCCCCGCCGGTCTCCGTGAAAGGAACCCCGATGACCGCGCTCGCCGAGACACACCTCGCCTCGACGTCCGATCCCACGCTCGTCGATGTCGAGATCGTCGTCCCCGTCTACAACGAGGAAGCCGACCTGGAACGCAGCGTGCGCCGGCTGCACGACTTCGTCAGGCGTGACTTCCCGTTCGACGCGCTGATCACCATCGCCGACAACGCCAGCACCGACGCGACGTGGCCGAGCGCGCAGCGCCTGGCGCGCGAACTCGACGGCGTGCGCGCCGTGCACCTGGACGCCAAGGGCCGTGGTCGCGCACTGCACCAGGTCTGGGCGGCGTCACAGGCCAAGGTCGTCGCGTACACCGACGTCGACCTGTCCACCGACCTCGCGGCCCTGCTGCCGTTGGTGGCGCCGCTGATCTCCGGGCACAGCGACGTCGCGATCGGTTCGCGGCTCTCGCGCGCGTCCCGCGTGGTGCGCGGTCCGAAGCGGGAGTTCATCTCCCGCTCGTACAACCTGTTGCTGCGCACGACGTTGCGCGCCGGCTTCTCCGACGCGCAGTGCGGCTTCAAGGCGATGCGCACCGAGGCCGCACGCGTGCTGTTGCCGCACGTCGAGGACACGTCCTGGTTCTTCGACACCGAACTGCTGGTGCTGGCCGAGCGCAGCGGCATGCGCATCGCGGAGGTGCCCGTCGACTGGGTCGACGACCCGGACAGCCGGGTCGACATCCGCTCCACGGCCGTCGCCGACCTGCGTGGCATCGCACGGCTGACCCGCGCGCTCGCGCGGGGCGACCTGCCGCTGCGCGACCTGCGCTCGGCCGCCGGCCGCGACCAGCTCACGGTGTCGGGTGTGCCCCAACGCCTTGCCGGGCAGGCGATCCGGTTCGCCGCCATCGGTGCGCTGAGCACGCTGGCCTACCTCGTGCTGTTCCTGGCCCTCCGGCCGTCGACGGGGGCGCAGACCGCGAACCTGCTCGCCCTGTTGATCACCGCGATCGCCAACACCGCCGCCAACCGGCGCTTCACCTTCGGCGTCCGCGGCGGCGGCGGCGGGCGGCACCAGCTGCAGGGGCTGGCGGTGTTCGCCCTGGGCCTCGCGCTGACCAGCGGCTCGCTGTGGCTGCTGCAAACGCTCACCACCCACCCGGCACGGCTGGTCGAGTTGACCGTGCTCGTCGCCGCCAACCTCGCGGCCACGGTGCTGCGGTTCGTCCTGCTGCGCGAGTGGGTCTTCCGCCGGCGCGCCACCACCTCGAAGGAGTACGCGAAATGACCACCTGGATCACCCCGACGCAGGACGCGCCGCGCGCGGGGGCCGGTGCGGCCGCGGACGGCGCGCGCCCCGGCGTGGCCCGTCGACCCGCACCAACCGGAGACGACCGACCCGCACGCGCGGCGGCACTGGAGCCGGCGCGGGTCGCTCGCCCTGCTGCTGGCCGCGACCGCCTTGCTCTACGTGTGGGGTCTCGGCGCGTCCGGCGACGCCAACGACTTCTACGCCGCGGCCGTCCAGGCCGGGACTAAGAGCTGGAAGGCGTTCTTCTTCGGCTCGTTCGACTCGTCCAACTTCATCACCGTCGACAAGCCGCCGGCGTCGCTGTGGCCGATGGAGCTCTCCGGCCGGATCTTCGGTTTCAACTCGTGGTCGATGCTCGTCCCGCAGGCGATCATCGGCGTGCTGACAGTGTGGGCGCTCTACGCCACGGTGCGGCGGTGGTTCGGCCACTGGGCCGGCATCCTCGCCGGCGGCCTGCTGGCGATCACGCCGGTGGCGGTGCTGATGTTCCGGTTCAACAACCCGGACGCGCTGATGACGCTGCTGATCGTCGTCGCCGCGTACTGCATCACCCGCGCGATCGAGGCGGCGTCGACCCGTTGGGTCGTGCTGACCGGCCTCGTCATGGGCTTCGCGTTCCTGGCCAAGGGTCTGCAGCCCTACACGGTGCTGCCCGCGCTGGCGATCGCCTACCTGGTCGCCGCCCCGACGCGGCTGCGCACCCGCCTGTGGCAGCTGCTGGCCGGCGCCGGGGCGATCGTCGTCGGCGCCGGGTGGTGGCTTCTCGCGGTCCAACTGACGCCGGCCGCGGACCGGCCCTACATCGGCGGCTCCGGGGACAACTCCCCGCTGGGCCTGGCCTTCGGCTACAACGGACTGTCCCGGCTCTCCGGCGGTTCGGCCGGCGGCCCCAGCGGGGGCGGCGGATTCGACGGCTCCACCGGCATCGGCCGGATGTTCAGCTCGCTCAACGGCGGGCAGATCGCGTGGCTGCTGCCGACGGCGCTGGTGGCGCTCGTCGCGTTGGCCGTGCTGCCGCGCCGTGCCGCGCGGACCGACCGCGTCCGCGCCGCGGCCATCGTCTGGGGCGGCTGGCTGCTGGTCACCGGCCTGGTGCTGAGCTTCGCCAGCGGCATCATCCACACCTACTACACGATCGAGCTCGCCCCGGCGATCGCGGCGCTGGTCGGCGCCGGTGCCGTCACGCTGTGGCGGGCTCGCGAGCACGTCGCCGCGCGCCTGGCGCTCGCGGCCGGCGCGCTCGTCACCGGGTTCTGGGGATACGCGTTGCTGCACCGGACCCCGTCGTTCGCCTCGTGGCTGTCCTACCTGCTGCCGGTGCTGGCGATCGTCGCCGCGGTCGGCGTGCTGCTACCGCGCTCGGCACTGTCGCGGCCAGCGGTGCTCGCGCTCGGCCTCGTCGGCGTGCTGACGCTCGCCGGCGGCTCCGGCGCGTACGCGCTGGACACGGCGGCGACCGCCCACACCGGCTCGACGCCGACCGCCGGCCCCGCGACGTCCAGCCGCGGCGGCTTCGGTGGCGGCATGCGCGGCGGCTTCGGCGGCGACGGCCGGGGCGGCTTCCCCGGCGGCAGGCCCGGCGGCACGTCCGGGGGCACCCCGCCGGCCGGCGTCGGCGCCGGGCAGCGTCCGGGCGGCACGTCGACGACGGGTGGCGCAGGCGCCCCCGGTGGCACCGGCGGCCGGCGGCACCGGCGGCACCGGCGGCGGAGATGCGGGCGCGAGCACCAACAGCGCGCTCGTGCGGCTGCTGAAGGAGACGTCCACGACGCTGGGCCGCGGCGACGATCGGCTCGCAGTCGGCAGGCCCGCTGGAGCTGTCCAGCGGCAAGGCCGTCATGGCGATCGGCGGTTTCAGCGGTTCCGACGCCGCGCCGACGCTCGCCCAGTTCGAGGCCTACGTGCACGCGGGCAAGATCCGGTACTTCATCGGCAGCGGCACCGGCGGCGCGCGCGGCGGCGGCGGCGGGGCTCGTCCAGCGCCATCAGCCAGTGGGTGGCCGCGCACTACACGGCGAAGACCGTCGGCGGCAGCACCGTCTACGACCTGACCCAGGCGAAGTCATGACCGTTACCCACCCGCCCGTCGTCGCCACTCCGTCGACACCGTCGTCCTTCAGCTCGCCGGGCGACACGGACGAGGGCAGCCGCGCTGGTGGCAGACGTCGGGTGCTCGGCGGCCGGCTGCGGCGCGAGCACATGCCGCTCGCCGTGCTGCTGGCCGGCACCGCAGCGCTGTATCTGATCGGCCTGTCCGAGTCAGGGTGGGCGAACCAGTTCTACGCGGCGGCCGCGCAGGCCGGTAGCAAGAGCTGGAAGGCGTTCCTGTTCGGCTCGCTCGACCAGTCGAACTTCATCACCGTCGACAAGCCGCCCGCATCGCTGTGGGTCATGGACGTGTCGGTGAAGTTCTTCGGTGTCAACTCCTGGGCCGTCCTGGTGCCGCAGGCCCTGGAGGGCGTGGCCGCGGTGGCGGTGCTGTACGCCGCCGTGACCCGGGTGAGCACCCGGACCGCGGGACTGCTCGCCGGCGCCGCGCTGGCCACCACGCCCGTCGCCGCGCTGATGTTCCGCTTCGACAACCCGGACGCGCTGCTGGTCCTGCTGATGACCGGTGCCGCCTACGCGACGATCCGCGCGGTGCAGCAGGGCCGGCCGCGGTGGCTGGTCGTCGCCGGTGCGCTGATCGGTTTCGCCTTCCTGACGAAGATGCTGCAGGGCCTGCTCGTCGTTCCCGGCTTCGCCGCGGCGTACCTGGTGGCCGCGCCGATCGCGATGCGCAAGCGGATCGTGCACCTGCTGGCGGCCGGCGCCGCGATGGTCGTTGCCGCGGGCTGGTGGATAGCGCTCGTCGAGCTGTGGCCGGCGGGCTCGCGTCCGTACATCGGCGGCTCGACGGACAACAGCATCCTGCAGCTCGTGTTCGGGTACAACGGCGTCGGCCGGCTGACCGGCGCGGACAACAACGGCAGCGTCGGAGGCGCGGGGGGCGGCACCACCGGCGGCGGTTTCTCGTCCGGGCAGACCGGCCTGTTCCGGCTCTTCGGCGCCGAGATGGGCTCGCAGATCAGCTGGTTGCTGCCGGCCGCACTGGTCGGGTTGGCCGCGCTCGTGTTGTTGACGGCGCGGCGCCCGCGCACCGATGCGCTGCGCGCCGCCGCGATCGTCTGGGGCGGCTGGCTGCTGGTCACCGGCGTGGTGCTCAGCCTCGCCAGCGGCATCATCCACGCGTACTACACCGTCGCGCTCGCCCCGGCGATCGCGGCGCTCGTCGGGCTCGGCGTCGCCGAGCTGTGGCGCGCGCGGGCCGACGTCGCCGCCCGCTGGACGCTCGCGGCGCTCGTCGCGGCCGGCGCGCGTCTGGAGCTTCGTCCTGCTCGGCCGCGCGACGTGGCACCCGCAGCTGCGCTGGATCGTGCTCGGTCGCGGGCGTCCTCGCGTGCGCCGCCGTGCTGATCGGTACCCGGCGTGCACAAGGCGCTCGTGACGGTGCTGGTCGCCGGCACGCTGCTGACTCGCGCCCGGGCGCCTACGCCGTGCAGACCGCCTCGACGTCGCACACCGGCGCGCTGCCGACCGCGGGCCCGGCGTCCTCGACCGGCGGCGCCGGCGGTTTCGGCGGCGGCCGTGGCGGCCCCGGCGGCCAGGGCGGTCCCGGCGGCGACGCAGCGTGGTGCCGGCACGCCACCCGGAGGCACGTCGCCGACGACGAACGGCACCGGCACGTCGTCGCGTGGCGGGTTCCCCGGCGCCTCGACCAACAGCGGCACCGGCGGCTTCGGCGGGCGCCCGCGGCGGTGGCATGGGTGGCCTCGGCGGCGCCAGCACGGTCGCGTCGGCGCTGCAGAAGGCGTTGACCACCGACGCGGCCCACTACAGCTGGGTCGCAGCAACGACCAGTGACAACGAGGCCGCGTCGCTGGAGCTCGCCACCGGCAGGTCGGTGATGTCACTCGGCGGCTACAACGGCACCGACAACGCCATCACGCTGAGCGCGTTCGAGAAGCTCGTCGCCGCCGGCAAGGTTCACTACTACGTCGCCGACAGCCAGGGCTTCATCGGTTCGACGCGGCGAGCACGTTCGACGGCGTACGCGATCGAGCAGTGGGTGCAGCAGACCTTCACAGCGACGACGATCGGCGGCAGCACCGTCTACGACCTCACTGCCGCGAGGTAGCACCTTGGCGTTGAAGATCGAAGTATGGCGGCGGTCGAATATCGACCGCCGTCATACTTCGATCTTGACTGTTCGGTGTTGCGCTGCACGCGACAACTAGTACGCCGCAAGTGCTGCCGGTCCAGGTCCGTTTGGGTCTACATTCCCGCCATGGCCTCTGAGCGTCACACGTTCGTCATCGTCGGAGGTGGCTCGGCGGGCTGCGCGCTGGCGAACCGGCTGTCCGCCGATCCCGGCAACGACGTCCTGGTTCTCGAGGCCGGGCGGCGCGACTACAAGTGGGACGTCTTCATCCACATGCCGGCGGCGTTGACCTATCCGATCGGCAGCCGCTTCTACGACTGGAAGTACGAGTCCGAGCCCGAGCCGAACATGAACGGCCGGCGCATCTATCACGCGCGCGGCAAGGTGCTCGGCGGCTCGAGCAGCATCAACGGGATGATCTTCCAGCGCGGCAACCCGATGGACTACGAGCGCTGGGGCGCCGACCCGGGCATGGACACCTGGGACTACGCGCACTGCCTGCCCTACTTCAAGCGGATGGAGAACTGCCTCGCCGCCGAGCCGCGACGACCCGTGGCGCGGCAAGGACGGCCCGCTGTGGCTCGAACGCGGACCGGCGACCAACCCGCTGTTCGAGGCGTTCTTCGAGGCGACGGTCGAGGCCGGCTACCCGCGCACCACCGACGTCAACGGCGTCCGGCAGGAGGGGTTCACCGCCTTCGACCGCAACGTGCGCAAGGGCCGCCGCTGGTCGGCCGCGCGCGCCTACCTGCACCCGGTGCTGAACCGGCCCAACCTGAAGCTGGTCACCGGCGCGCACGTCACCCGGGTGCTGTTCGACGGCACCCGGGCCACCGGCGTCGAGTACCTGCACCGCCGGCGCGGCGCACACCGCGATGGCCGAGACGGTCGATCCTGTGCGGCGGTGCGATCAACACCCCGCAGCTGCTGCAGCTGTCCGGCATCGGCAACGCCGCCGAGCTGCAGCGCGCTCGGCATCGCCGCGCGCGCCGACCTGCCCGGCGTCGGCGAGAACATGCAGGACCACCTCGAGGTCTACATCCAGTACGCCTGCACCCAGCCGGTGTCGATGCAGAAGTACCTGGAGAAGCGGTGGATGCTGCCGGTCGGCGCGCAGTGGCTGTTCCTGCGCTCCGGGCCGGGCGCGACCAACCACTTCGAGGGCGGCGGTTTCGCGCGCAGCAACGACGACGAGCGCTACCCCAACCTGATGTTCCACTTCCTGCCGATCGCCGTCCGCTACGACGGTTCGGCGCCGTCGTCCGGCGACGGCTACCAGGTGCACATCGGGCCGATGTTCTCCGACACCCGCGGCTCGGTGAAGATCACGTCCACCGACCCGAAGCGCAAACCGGCACTGCGCTTCAACTACCTGTCCACCGAGCAGGACAGCCGCGAGTGGGTCGAGGCGATCCACGTCGCGCGCAGACATCCTCAACCAGCCGGCGATGGCGCCGTACAACGGCGGCGAGACCTCGCCCGGCGACGCGGTGCAGACCGACGAGGAGATCCTCGAGTGGGTGCGCAACGACGGCGAGACCGCGCTGCACCCGTCGTGCACGGCGAAGATGGGCGTCGACGACATGGCCGTCGTCGACCCGCTGACGATGGGCGTGCACGGCGTCGACAACCTCAAGGTCGTCGACGCGTCGATCTTCCCGTACATCCCGAACGGCAACATCTACGCGCCGGTGATGATGAGCGCCGAGAAGGCCGCCGACATCAT
This sequence comes from uncultured Actinomycetota bacterium, assembly GCA_963711775.1. Lineage (GTDB taxonomy): Bacteria > Actinomycetota > Actinomycetes > Mycobacteriales > Jatrophihabitantaceae > Jatrophihabitans. Next base: position 222,429 of record CAVQFH010000005.1, read on the forward strand.
CCTGGGCAACACCCCGCTCGCCGCCGACACCCGCGAGTTCTACCGCGCCACACCCGGGCAGCGCGGGTGACCGACCCTGTTCATCCGGCGGGTTGTGGGTGGGCGGCCAGTGGCGCGACGCCGCGGACGGCGGCACCCGCGAGATCCGTTGCCCGGCCGACGGCGCGCTGGTCGCCACGGTGGCCGAGGCGACCACCGCGGACACGCTCGCCGCGATCGCCGCGGCGCGGCAGGCCTTCGACGCCGGCGACTGGCCGTGCGACGCCCGAGGCCGAGCGCGGCGCGCTGCTGCACCGCGTCGCCGACATCCTCGAGCGCGACACCGAGGACTTCGCCCGCGCCGAGTCGCTGGACACCGGCAAGCGGCTGGTCGAATCCGAGTACGACCTCGCCGACATCGTCGGCTGCTTCCGCTACTACGCCGGGCTGGCCGGCACCCAGGCCGGGCGGGTGATCGACACCGGCCGCCCCGATGCGATCAGCCGCGTGGTGCACGAGCCGATCGGCGTGTGCGGGCTGATCACGCCGTGGAACTACCCGCTGCTGCAGACGTCGTGGAAGGTGGCGCCGTGCCTGCTCGCCGGCAACACCTTCGTGCTCAAGCCCAGCGAGCTGACGCCCGTCGACCGCGATGCTGCTCATGCACGCGCTCGCCGAGGCCGGCCTGCCCGCCGGCGTGGCCAACCTCGTGCTCGGCGCCGGTGCGGTCGCCGGGCGCGCCGCTGGCCGAGCACCCCGACGTCGACCTCGTCTCGTTCACCGGCGGGCTGGAGACCGGCAAGCGCATCGCCGCCGCGGCCGCGCGCCACCGTCAAGCGGGTCGCCCTCGAACTCGGCGGCAAGAACCCGAACGTCGTGTTCGCCGACGCCGACTTCGAGACGGCGCGTCGACTTCGCCCTCACCGCGGTCTTCCTGCACTCGGGCCAGGTCTGCTCGGCCGGCGCCCGGCTGGTCGTCGAGGCCGACCTGCACGACCGCTTCGTCGACGAGATGGTCGAGCGCGCCGAGCGAGATCGTGCTCGGCGGCCCGTTCGACGAGCACGCGCAGGCCGGCCCGCTGATCTCCGCCGCGCACCGCGAGAAGATCGAGGCCTACGTCGCGCGGGCGCTGGCCGAGGGCGCGAAGCTGCGCTGCGGCGGCGAGCGGCCGCGCGAGCCCGAGCTGCGCCGACGGCTTCTACTACCGCCCGACGATCCTCGACGGCTGCGACCAGAGCATGGCGTGCGTGCACGACGAGTCGTTCGGGCCGGTGCTGACCGTCGAGACGTTCACGACGAGGACGACGCCGTGCGCATCGCCAACGACACCGACTACGGGCTGGCCGGCGGCGTCTGGACGCAGGACGCCGGCAAGGCGCAGCGCGTCGCGGGCCGGCTGCGGCACGGCACCGTCTGGATCAACGACTTCCACCCGTACGTGCCGCAGGCCGAGTGGGGCGGATACGGGCAGTCGGGCATCGGCCGCGAGCTCGGGCCTGGCCGGACTGGCCGAGTACCGCGAGACCAAGCACATCTGGCACACCATCGATCCGCAGCCGCAGTACTGGTTCCCTGACCGGAGGACGCAATGACGGCGACGCAACCCACCTCGAATGCCGACCACGACGAGCTCGCGGGATTCGGCTACAAGCAGGAGCTCGACCGATCACTCGGCAAGTTCTCCTCGTTCGCCGCGGGGTTCAGCTACATCTCGATCCTCACCGGCGTCTTCCAGCTGTTCGGCTTCGGCTACGGCTCCGGCGGACCGGCGTACTGGTGGACCTGGCCGATCGTCTTCGTCGGGCAGTTCCTCGTGGCGCTGTGCTTCGCCGAGATGGCCGGGCAGTACCCGCTGGCCGGCAGCGTCTACCAGTGGTCCAAGCAGCTGGCCCGGCCGCTGACGTCGTGGTTGGCGGGCTGGATCATCCTGATCGGCGCCATCGTGACGGTGGCGGCGGTGGCGGTGGCCTACCAGGTGATCCTGCCGCAGATCTCGGGTGCGTTCGAGATCGTCGGCGGGACGAAGGACATCGGCTCGTACAGCACGCCGGACGGCGCCAAGAACGCCGTCGTGCTCGCGGTGCTGCTCGTCGTCTTCACCACGATCATCAACATGATCGGCGTCAGGGTCATGGCGATCATCAACAACTTCGGCGTCATGGTGGAACTCGTCGGCGCGACGATCCTGGTGATCCTGCTGCTCTTCCACGCCAAGCGCGGCCCGTCGGTGATCCTGCACACCAACCACACCGGTGACGGCCGCAGCCTGGGGTTACTTCGGCGCCTTCCTGCTCGCCGGGATCGCGAGCGCGTACATCTTCTACGGTTTCGACACGGCCGGCTCGCTCGCCGAGGAGACGAACAACCCGCGCAAGCACGCGCCGAGCGCGATCCTGCGCGCGATGCTGGCCGCCTTCGTCATCGGCGCGCTGCTGATCCTGTTCGCCGTCATGGCGGAGAAGAACCTGGCGCAGGGCGCCGGCGGGCTGCCGGTGATCGTCAAGTACGCGCTCGGCAACAAGCTCGGTGACGTCTTCCTCGTCTGCTCGGCGATCGCCATCACCGTATGCGCCCTGGCCGTGCACACGGCCGGCATCCGCATCATGTTCACGATGGCGCGCGACGGCCGGCTGCCGTTCGGTTCGAAGGTCGCGAAGGTGTCCGGGTCGACGAAGACGCCGATCATCCCGGCCCTCGTCGTCGGTCTCTTGACGATCGTCCTGCTGGTGATCAACATCGGCAACCAGTCCGTGTTCCTGGTGCTGACCTCGGTGGCGATCATCCTGTTCTACATCGCCTACCTCTGCGTCACCGGACCGATGCTGCTGCGCCGGTTGCGGGGCGAGTGGCCGCGCAAGGAGCACGGCCGCTACTTCTCGCTGGGCCGGTTCGGGGTTGTCGTCAACGTCGTTGCCGTGCTCTACCAGACCGCCCTGGTGGTCAACCTGGCGTGGCCGCGCCCGGACGTCTACGGCCACCACCAGCCCTGGTGGCTGCAGTACGGCGCGTTCATCTTCATGGGCGTCGTGCTGATCGTCGGCGGTGCCTACTACTTCACCCGGCTGCACGGCCGCACGCCGGAGGTGCTGGCCGAGCACCGCGCGCTGCCCACCGGCCCGACGAGCGACGAGCTGGGTGCCGCCCAGGCCTGACCTTTCTTTTGATCAGAGTATGGCGGCGGTCGACTGTCGACCGCCGTCATACTGTGATCATCGGTGGACGACGAACGGATGCACCGCTGCGCCCGGCGTGGGACGGCGCACGCCCCGCTGCGGCGACAGGACGGTCCCGAGTTCTGCGGCGCGCCGGGCGAGCCAGTCCGCGACGTCGGGCACGAACGTGCTGTCCGCGCGCCGTCACGCGCGCCGGCGGATAGTGCAGCAGCGACAGCCCCCACCGGGTCAGGTCGTTGTGCCGGGCCAGCGTCCGTTCCCAGTCACCGGACGCCTGCGTGGTACTCGCGGCTGTCGATCTCCAGCCCGGCGCGCAGGTGTCGCCACAGCACGTCGACGATGTACAGCAGTCCCCCGGCCGGGTCGACGATCGGGACGTTGAGCTCGAACGCCGGGATTGGCCCGTGCGACAGCCGCCGGGCGGCCTGCGCCTCGGCGACGGAGCGCGCTCCGTCGGCTGCCACCGATAGTGCTCGGTGCAGCCCGGCGCTGTCGCGGCGCGGACCGGCCCGGTATTCGTCGAGCAGCTCCGGCAGCGTGCACACGCCCCGTTGCAGCGACGAGGTGACCAACGCGATCGCCGCGCGGTGCTGTCGCCGGTACTGCAACGCGGTGTCGGCGACGGCCCGCGCGGGGGCGACGACGGGCTGCAGTTCCAGCGGCCGTCCCAGCGGCACGATGTGCCGCGAGTAGGCGCGCCGGCTGCGGCGGATCCGCACGTCGCCGACCACCCGGTTCATCGCGTACGGGCTGATCACCAGGACCTGGCTCGACGCAGGGGTCGGGCCCCCGAGCCCACGCGCAATGCAGCGCGTCCCAGCCGCTGACTGCCGCCTCTGGCCCCGCCAGGGCGAGGCCGAGGTGTGCCCAGTCGTCGCGGCTCGGTTCGTCCGGACGGGTGAGCACGACGCCGACGGCGAGCCGGCGCCAGGTGCCGCGCGCGATCTCGGTGCGCACCCTGCTGCGGCTGATGCCGAGCCGCGCGGCGAGGTCGAGCGTGAGGATCCGCGGCGGCGGGACCGGGCGTGCCATGCGCCGAGCGTGCAGCACACCTGGCCGGTCGAACCCGCAAGGTCGCAGCCTGTGGACCGCGACGCCACCCGTCCACAGCCGACGAAGTATGACGGCGGCGGCGTATTCGACCGCCGTCATACTTTGATCGAGGGTCAGCTCAGCCCGGCGTAGGAGTGCAGCCCGGACACCACGATGTTGACCACCAGGAAGTTGAAGGTGATCGCGCCGAAGCCGGCGAGGTTCACCCAGGCGGCGATGCGGCCCTTCATGCCGGCCGTCGCGCGGGCGTGCAGGTAGCAGGCGTAGACGACCCAGACGATGAACGCCCACGTCTCCTTCGGGTCCCAGCCCCAGTAACGACCCCAGGCTGCCTCGGCCCAGATCGCGCCGCAGATGATCGCGACGGTGTACAGCGGGAAGGCGAACGCCACGATGCGGTAGGCGGCCTTGTCCAGCGACGCGGCGGCGGGCAGCTTCGCGGCGAGCGTGCCGACCGAGCCGGGCACGTAGCCGGCCTTGACGCTCAGCTTGTCGTGCCGCTGCTTGATCAGGTACAGCACGGTCAGCACCGCGCTGGTCATCAGCGCGCCCTCGGCGATCGACACCAGGGTGACGTGGATGGCGAGCCAGTACGACTGCAGCGCCGGCACCAGCGGCTGCGCGCGCGAGTACAGCACCGTGCCGGCGAGGAACATGATCAGGATGACCGGCAGCAGGACGAACCCGCCCAGGAACCGCAGCGCGGGCAGCCGCCACATGACGGTCAGGAACGCGACGACGCCGATCAGCCCGGCCACCGACGCGAACTCGTACATGTTCGACCACGGCACGGCGTCGACGGCGATCGCCCGGACGGCGATCGAGGCGACGTGGATCAGCGCGCCGAGCACCGTGATGCCGACCGACCAGCGGCCGATCCGGTCGGCGGTGCTGCGCCGCGATGCGGGCGCGGCGACGTCGTCGGCGGGCGGTTCGGTGACGTTCGGGCCGCCCGCGCCGACGAGCTCGCGCTGCGGCGCCGCGGCGGCCAGCTTGCGCCCGACCCGGCTGAACGCGAACTCGGCGGTGTAGCCGACCATGGCGACGGCGTAGACGGCGATCGCCGTCGTGAACAGCCCGTCGGACAGGTGGGCCGCCGGCCCGTCGATTCCTGCCATGCTCAGTCCTTTCCGCCGGCGTGCTCGAGCGGCCTCGGCCGGGTGGTCCGGTCGGCGGGGCGTGCGAGCAGAACCTGCGTCGGTGAGTCGCTCGACCAGGTCCGCGAACTCGGTCGTGAAGTTCCCCGAGTCGCTGCGGGCCAGACCGCCGACGCTGACCACGGTAGGCGATTCACCACTCCCGTCGGCGTCCGGGTCACCGAGCCGCCGGATGCGCAACCACACGCGTCGACGGCGGACGCCCAGCGAACCGATCAGGCCGATCACCATCGCCAGCGCGGCGATCAGCAGGTAGTCCTGAGCCGGGTCGTGCGACACCTGGAAGGTGGCCGTCGGCTGCCACCCGTCGAAAGTCACCTTGACGCCGTTGCGCAGCGTCGCCGACTGCCCGACGGCCAGTTTCTGCGTGCCTATCTGGGTCATCTTCGACGTGTCGAGCGAGTACACCGACTGCTGCGCGCCGTCGCCCGGACAGATCGCCCTGGTAGACGGTGATGCCGAGCAGCGGGTGCGACACCTGGGGCGACGCCGACGTGATCCGGCCGTCGCTGTCCAGAGCCGGCGTGGGCGCGAAGAACGCGCTGATGCCGATGTCCTTGTCGGTGCCCTTGCCCTGCTCCTTGAACGCGCCCTCGGAGAAGAACGTCGACGCGTTGGACGGCACGAACGCCTCCGTGTCGTGGCGCACCGTGCCGTCGGGCATCCGCACCGTGACGGTCGGCGCGAAGCCGTGGTTGATCAGGTAGACGCGGTCGCCCTCGAGGCGCAGCGGGTGGTTGACGGTGATGGCGGTGCGGCGCCGCGCCGAGTCGACCGTCGGGCGGTAGGTGATGTCGGCGCGGAACTCGCTCGGCTCGCCGCTCTTGGTGTACGTGGCGGTGAACTTGCGCAGGTCGTCGATGCAGAACGGCGCAGGGGTCACCTTGCCCTCGGCGGCCAGGCGGCCGGGCTTCCACGAGTCGAACTGCGAGGCGACGTTGCAGAAGCCGCTGCCCTGGGTGACGATCACCGAGCCCTGATACTCGTAGAGGCGGCCGACGGCGATCAGCACCAGCGCCGCCAGCAGGGCGACGTGGAAGATCAGGTTGCCGGTCTCACGGCTGTAGCCCTTCTCCGCCGACAGCGTCAGGGCCCCGGACTGCTCGGTGCGCTGCTCGACGCGCCAGCGGCGCCCGAGCGCCGCACGGGCGGCGCGCGCGTACTGCTCCGGCTCGGCGACGACGTCGAAGCGCGCCGATTCGGGCAGCCGGTCCAGGTTGCGCGGCGCGGGCAGCGGCTTGCGTGCCACCGCGCGCGCATGGACCCGGATACGCGGGATCAGGCAGCCGACCAGCGACACGAACAGCAGCAGGTAGATCGCCGCGAACCAGACCGAGCCGAACACGTCGTACATGCCGATCGTGTCCAGGAACCGGCCCCACGCGCCGTGCTGCGCGATGTAGGAGTTGACCTTCACCGGGTTCAGCGGGCGCTGCGGGAGCAACGAGCCGGGGACCGCGGCGACAGCCAGCAGGAACAGCAGGATCAGCGCGGTGCGCATGCTGGTCAGCCGCCGCCACACCGTGCGCACCGGCCGGCTCACCGTCGCGGCCATGGAGCTCATACGTCGAATCCCGAGTTCTGCCCGACGTCGGCGCGCAGCACGTTCATCAGGTGGTTCCACTCGCCGGTGACCAGCAGCACGCCGATGACGATCAGCAGCACGCCGCCGACGGCACTGACGACACGCACGTGCCGCCGCACGAAGCCGAGCGCCCCGGTGACCCAGCCGAAGCCGAGCGCCACGAGCACGAACGGAATGCCGAGCCCCAGGCAGTAGCAGACGGTCAGGAACGCGCCGCGTCCCGCGCTGCCCGCGCTGAACGCCATCGAGTAGACGGCGCCGAACGTCGGCGTCAGGCACGGCGCCCAGGCCAGGCCGAAGGCGATGCCCAGCAGCGGCGCGCCGACCAGCCCGGCGCGCGGCAGCCGGTGCACCCGCCATTCGCGCTGCAGCAGCGGGATGCCGCCGAGGAACACGACGCCGAGCACGATCGTCACCACGCCCAGCGCGCGTTCGATGCCCACCGTGTGGTCGCGGATGGTCGAGCCGAGCGCGCCGAACACGGCGCCCTGCACCACGAAGATGGCGGTGAAGCCCGCCACGAACAGCAGCGCGCCCGCGACCATGCGCCGCTGCGTCGGTTTCGCGGACTCGCCGGACAGCCCGGCGACGTAGGACAGGTAGCCCGGCACCAGCGGCAACACGCACGGCGACAGGAAGCCGATCAGGCCGACCAGCGCAGCGACGCCGGCGGCCGCGAGCAACGGCCCGTCGGTCACCGTGTGGGTGAAGCCGCCTTCGCTGGCGAGCACGTCACTTCTCCGCGAGCAGCTTGTCGATCGCCTGCGTCAGGTCCACGGGCGAGAGCCGGATGACGTACACGGCGGCGACCCGCCCCTGCTTGTCGAGCAGCACGGTGAACGGCAGGCTGGCCTGCGGGATCTTGCCGAGCCGGATCGCGGTCTCGCCCTCCTCGTCGGACACGATCGGGTAGCTGATGTCGTTGTCCTTGACGAACGCTTCGGCCTTGCTCTTCACGTCCTTGGTGTCGATGCCGACGAAGTCGACGCCCTGCGCCTTCACCTTGCGGTAGACGAGGTCGAACTGCGGCGTCTCGGTCTGGCACGGGGTGCACCACGTCGCCCAGAAGTTGACGACGGTGATCTTGCCCTTGGTCGACGCCGACGTGTACTTCGCGCCGTCGAGCAGCGTGCCGCTGAACGCGCCGGCCTTCTTGCGGTCGGCGACCGGGTAGAGCTTGCCGAGCGCGGTGCCGCTGGTGAAGGTGAACCCGCCGGTGTTGCCGTTCGTGTCCACGGCGTCGCTGCCGGTGCACGCGGTCAGGACCGGCACGGCGACGAGCGCGGCGACCACCGCGACGAGGAGGCGTTTCATCGCCACCAGTGTGCGACACGCCGCTGTGTGACTTGCCACCGCACTCAGCCGGTGTTACGCGCCCGACCCGGCGCCGCGCGGCAGGTCGGCCGCGGGCTCGGCGTAGTCGACCCGCACCACCGCGTCCCCGTCGAAGGTCAGCGCCGTGACCGACGCCAGCGCGCACTGGCGCCGGCGCGGGTCGTGGAACAACCGCTTGCCCTCGACCCGGCGCCGGGCGGTGACGATCGGCAGCTGATGGCTGACGCACACCGCCGCCCCGCCGCCGGCGGCGGCCGCGGCGTCGCGCGCGGCGTGCGCGGCAGCGAGCATCCGCGCGGCGATCTCGCGCGTACGGCTCTCCCCAGGACGGCCGGAACGGGTTGAGGAAGTACTTCCAGTTGCCCGGATCGCTGAACAGCCCCTTGCCGCCGGCCACCTGGCGTCCCTGCAGGGCGTTGGCGGCCTCGATCAACCGCTCGTCCGTGGCGATCTGCAAGCCGGTGGCCTCGGCGATCGGCGCCGCCGTCTGCTGCGCCCGCTGCAGCGGCGAGGCCACCAGGTGCACGACGTCGCCGCGCTGCGCCAGCCACTGCGCCGCGCGCGCGGCCTGCCGCTCGCCGAGCTCGCTGAGCCGGAAGCCGGGCAGTCGGCCGTAGAGCACGCCGTCCGGGTTGTGCACCTCGCCGTGACGCAGCAGGTACACGGTGATCAACGCCATGCGCGTGCCCCGACGTCGCTCACGCGGGCGTCGCCGGCGCGGCCGCGCGCGCCGCGGCGGGCAACGCCTGTTCGATGCGGCTCATCGACTCCTCGGTCATCGCGGCGTTGACGAACCACGACTCGAACGCCGACGGCGGCAGGTAGACGCCGGCGTCGAGCATGGCGTGGAAGAACGGCTTGTACCGGAAGGTCTCGGCGGCCTGCGCCCCCGCGAAGTCGCGCACCGGGCTGTCGGCGAAGAACACCGACAGCATGTTGCCCGCGTACTGCAAACTGGTAGGTGACGCCGGCGTCGTCGAATGCCGCGGTCACCATCGCGCCGATGGTGCGCGCGTTGGCGTCGAGCGTCGCGTAGGTCGCGGCGTCGGCCAGGCGCAGCGAGGTCAGGCCCCGCGGCCACCGCCACCGGGTTCCCGGACAGCGTGCCCGCCTGGTACACCGGCCCGGCCGGCGCGAGCAGCCGCATGGTCTCGGCGCGGCCCCCGAACGCGGCCGCGGGCAGCCCGCCGCTCATCACCTTGCCGAAGGTGAACAGGTCGGCGTCGACGGGATCCAGGCCGTACCAGCCCGCGGCCGAGACGCGGAACCCCGTCATCACCTCGTCCATCACCAGCAGCGCGCCGTGCCGCGACGTGATCTCGCGCAGCCCGGCGTTGAATCCCGGCTCCGGGGCGATCGCGCCCATGTTCCCGGCCGCGGCCTCGGTGATGACGCAGGCGATGTCCGTCGCCGAACTCGGCGAAGCACGCGTCGACGGCGTCCAGGTCGTTGTAGGGCAGCACGATCGTCTCCGCCGTCTGCGCCCCGGTGACGCCCGGGGTGTCCGGCAGGCCGAAGGTGACGACGCCGGAGCCGGCCGCGGCGAGCAGGGCGTCGACGTGCCCGTGGTAGCAGCCCGGCGAACTTCACCACGCGGTGCCGGCCGGTGGCGCCGCGGGCGAGCCGGATCGCCGACATCGTCGCCTCGGTGCCGGAGTTGACCAGCCGCACCTGCTCGACGGGCGCGACCCGGGCGACGATCTCTTCCGCCAGCTCGATCTCGCCGAGTGTCGGCGTGCCGAAGGACAGGCCCTTTGTCGCCGCCGACCGCACGGCCTCGACGACGGCGGGGTGCGCGTGGCCGTGGATCATCGGGCCCCACGACGAGACGAGGTCGACGTAGTCGCGCCCGTCGGCGTCGGTCAGGTACGGGCCCTCGCCGCTGACCATGAACCGGGGCGTGCCGCCGACGGCCCGGAAGGCGCGGACCGGCGAGTTGACGCCGCCCGGGATCACGCCGAGGGCACGGTCGAACAGGGCGGCGGAGCGGGGCGCGTCGGACACGTCCCTCAGTCTGCCCGGCCGCACCGATGCGGTTGACTGGCGGCATACCGAAGACGGCCCGGCGGAAGGATTCGACGATGGACATCGCAGGCGGCGTGGCGCTCGTCACCGGCGGCGCCTCGGGTCTCGGGCTCGCCACCGCGAAACGGTTGCGTGCCGCGGGCGCGCTGCCGGTGCTGGTCGACCTGCCGTCGCACCGAGGGCGCCGCGCGCGCCGCGGAGTTCGGCGCCACGTTCGCGCCCGCCGACGTCACCAGCGAGGCCGACGTCGCGTCGGCGCTCGACACCGCGGCCGGGCTCGGCGACCTGCGCGTCGTGGTCAACTGCGCGGGCATCGGCACGCCCGGGACGGGTGATCGGCAAGAAGGGTGTGCTGCCGCTCGGACCAGTTCGCCCGCGTCGTCACCGTGAACCTGGTCGGCACGTTCAACGTCATCCGGCTGGCCGCCGAGCGGATGCTCGCCGCCGAGCCCGTCGACGGCGAGCGCGGGGTCATCGTGAACACCGCGTCGGCCGCCGCGTTCGACGGCCAGATCGGCCAGGCCGCGTACTCGGCGTCGAAGGGCGGCATCGTCGGCATGACGCTGCCGATCGCGCGCGACCTCGCCGACAAGCTGATCCGCGTCATGACCATCGCGCCCGGGCTGTTCCACACGCCGATGCTGGCCGGGCTGCCGCAGGAGGCGCAGGACTCGCTCGGCGCGCAGGTGCCGCACCCGAGCCGGCTCGGCGATCCCGACGAGTACGCGGCGCTGGTCGAGCACATCGTCGCGAACCCGATGCTCAACGGCGAGGTCATCCGCCTGGACGGCGCGATCCGCATGGCGCCGCGGTGACCGCGCGCCGCCGCGACGGGGGGCGGCCGTACCGATGACGATGATCCACCTGCGGGTGGTGTGCCCAGCTAGCAAGGCGTCCGCAGTGGCGGACGCGCTGCGCGATGAGGTCGGCGTGGTGGCCGTGCACGCCGGCGGGGACACCTCCCACGGCCGGGAGATCACCGCGGACCTCGCGCGGGAGAGCGCCGAGGGCGTGCTGGCCGCGCTGCACCGGCTCGGACGTCTGCGGCGACGGCATGATCACGATGGAGCCGCTCGACACCGCCATCGGCACGCTGGCCGAGCAGGCCGAGAAGGACGCGCCGGGCGAGGGCGCCGACGCGGTCATCTGGGACGAGCTCGCGGCCCGTACCGGTGAGGACTCCACGCTGACCTGGACGTTCGTGGCGTTCATGGTGCTGGCGACGCTGCTGGCCTCGATCGGCGTCGTCACCGACTCACCGATCACCATCGTCGGCGCGATGGTCGTCGGTCCCGAGTTCGGGCCGCTCGCGGGCATCGCGGTGGGCATCCTGCGGCGGCGGCGCCACGGCGCGTCCGGCGTGCGCTGGTCGCCCTCGTCGTCGGTTTCCCGGTGGCGCTGGTCGTCGTGTGGCCTGCTCGCGCTGCTGGCGAAAGCGATCGGCCTGATCGCGGCGCACGACATCACCGGCGGCGGCCGGCAGACCGAGTACATCTACCACCCGGGCTGGTTCTCGCTGATCACCGCGCTCGTGGCCGGGCACGGCCGGGATGCTGTCGTTGACCTCGAGCAAGTCGGCGGCGCTCGTCGGGGTGTTCATCTCCGTGACGACGATCCCCGCCGCCGGCAACGCCGCCGTGGCCGGCGTGCTCGGGCAATGGCACGAGACCTGGCTGTCGTTGGCCCAGCTCGCCATCAATCTCGTCGGCATCGTGGCGCCGGATTGGCGACGCTCGCCTGCTGCGCGGCCAGCTGCCGACGAGCGCGGGCCGGCCGGTCCCGAGTTCGGACGGCCGCATGACGACGCGACGCGGCCGACTCGGCATCGAGGCCGCAGCGCTCGCGTCTGCGCGGCCCGACGTCGTCCAGGCCGCGCCGCGTTCCTGGCGGTCTCGAGCCGGCGTCGAGCCCCTCGACGAAACCGCGGGCCGCGTAGAACGGCGCGTTCCACGCCACGTCCGCGAAGGTCGTCAAGGTGATCGCGCGGTAGCCCTGCTCGCGCGCCCAGTCCGCGGCGGGCTCGAGCAACCGGCTGCCGATGCCGCGGCGCATCGGCCCTGGGCACGACCGCCAGCTCGCGAAGATGCGCCGCGCCGTCGACCTCGGTCAGGTGCACGAAGCCGACCGGCGGCCGGCCGGCGACGAAGATCGCCAGCGCGTCGACCGAGGTGTAGTCGGGCGGGTCGCCGTCGGGCAGGTGCCGACCGCTGACCTCGAACAGACGGATCGCCCGCTCGCTCGATGTCGGCGAGCTCGGCGAGGTCCGCCGCCTCGGCGGCGCGGACGTCGGACGTCCTCGGCGTCGTCCGGCGCGACGGTGTCGTGCCCGAGTGCCGCGCGCAGCGCCGCCGGGTCGCGGCGTCGGGACGGCCACGTCGCTGCCGTCGACCAGCCGCAGCGTGACGGCCTGCGATCGCCGCGCGGCAGGCCCGTCGGCCAGCCCAGCACCGGCACTCGTCGTCCACGCCCGGACGTGACGACGCGATGACGGCACGCGTCGACGGCGTCGTCGCCGACGCTCAGCTGACCGGCGTCGAGCGGCAGCGATTTGGTCGCGCGCGGCGGCGTAGATCGACCAGCACGTCGACGCCGAGCACCAGCGCCGCGGCGATGAGCCAGCCCGGCAGGTGGGTCAGCGCGCCGTGCACGCTGAAGCCGAGGTCGATGCCGAAACCGGCCAGCAGGATCAGCGCGAGCAGCCAGACGCTGCGGTAGCTGCGCGCCGGTTCGGCGTACTCGCGGGCAACCCGGCGTCGGCCGCCGCGTCGGTGCTCACCCGAGCCGCGCGGCGACTTCCGCGGCCCAGTACGTCAGTACCACCGACGCGCCGGCGCGCTTGATCGAGGTGAGGGTCTCGTCGATGACCCGGTCGCGGTCGAGCCAGCCGTTGCGCGGCCGCGGCTTCGACCATCGCGTACTCCCCGCTGATCTGGTACGCGGCGACCGGCACCGGGCTGGCCTGCGCGACGGCGCGACAGCACGTCCAGGTAGGGCAGCGCGGGCTTGACCATCACCATGTCCGCACCCTCGGCGACGTCGGCGGCGACCTCGGCGAGCGCCTCGCCGACGGGCCGCGTCGCGTCCTGCTGGTAGCTCGCGCGGTCGCCCTGCAAGGTGGAGTTGACCGCCTCGCGGAACGGGCCGTAGAAGCCGGAGGCGTACTTCGGCGCGTAGGCCAGGATGCCGGTGTCGACATTGCCCGCGGCGTCGAGCGCCTGGCGCACCGCGCCCACCTGGCCGTCCATCATCCCGCTGGTGCCGAGCAGGTGCGCGCCGGCCTCGGCCTGCGCAAGCCCCATCGCGCTGTAGCGGAACAGCGTGGCGTCGTTGTCGACGCCGCCGTGCTCGTCGAGCACCCCGCAGTGGCCGTGGTCGGTGAACTCGTCCAGGCACAGGTCGGCCATCAGCACCGTGGCGTCGCCGAGTTCGGCGCGCAGGCTGCGCAGGGCGACGTTGAGCACGCCCTGCGGGTCGTCGGCGCGTAACTGCCGATCGCGTCCTTGTGCTCGTCGCTCGGCACACCGAAGATCATCAGGCCGCCGACGCCGGCTGTCGACGGCCTCGACGGCTGCCTTCACCAGCGACTCCTGCGTGTGCTGCAGGACGCCGGGCATCGACGCGATGGCACGGGCTCGGTCGATGCCCTCACGGACGAACATCGGCAGCACGAGGTCGGCCGGGCGCAGCGCGATCTCGCTGACCAGGCGGCGCAGCGCGGGGGTGCGGCGCAGCCGGCGCGGGCGCCAGGTCGGGAAGGGCGGCAACTGCGGCAGCTGCGGCGGACTCACGCCGCCGAGGCTACCCGCGCCGCCCGTCGCGCGTCAGCGACGCCGGGCCCGGTCCTGCTCGGCCAGCGCGTCCACCACGGTCGCCGCCGCGAGCGTCCACGCGTTGCGCGTCGGCTGCCCGAGCTCGGCCCAGCGGATCGGGCCGCCGTGCGCCAGCGCGGCGTCGTAGGGGATCTCGACGACGGCACGCGTGCGCGTGTGGAAGTGCTCGAGCAGCTGGGCGCGCACGGCCTTGTCCGGCGTCGGGTCGGCCGCCGACAGCACCGTGACGGCGTTGCGCGCGAGCTCCTCGCGGCCGGTCTGCGCCAGGTGGTCGAGGACCCACGAACCGCTGTAGCCGACGTCGCGCTGGTAGGACGACACGACGACGACCAGGTCCGCGGCGTTGACCGCCGCCTGCCAGTTGGGCGAGCGCACGTTGTTGCCGGTGTCGACGACGATCATCCGGTAGAAGCGGCCCAGCACCCGGTGCAGCCGGTGGAACTCGTCCTCGCCGATCTGCGACATGTTGCCCGGGTTGTCGTCGCTGACCAGCGCGTCGAAGTGCGCGTCGGGCTGGGCGCGCACGTAGTAGCCGAGATCGCCGACCCGCGCGTCCGAGCGCTCGAAACCGTCAAGATCACTGAGCAGGTCCCACACCGTCGACGTCTGGCTGCCGGTGTTGGCCACGCGCACCGCGAGCGTGCCACGCGTCTCGTTGTCGTCCCAGCCGACGACATACCCGCCGCGGTAGGCGCCGAAGGCGGACGCGAGACAGATGGTGGTCGGCGTCTTGCCGGCACCGCCCTTGGGCTGGATGACGACGACGGTCATCGGCCGCGAGAAGCCGTACTGGATGCGCTCGATCGCGCTGCGCACGGCGAGTTCCTCGGCGCCGGCCTTCGGCTTGAGCAGGCCGCCGCTGCCGCGGTGCACGCGGCCGCGCCAGCCCCAGCTCGCGGGCTCCGCGTCGGCGGGCTGCACGTTCGGGGCGAGCAGGTCCTCTGGGCGGGGCGTGCGCTGCGGGGCCGAGGCGTGCTGCGGGTGCTGGGCCGTCCATCCCTGCGGTGCGTGCGGTGCCTGCGGGCTCTGCGTGCCTGCGGTGCCTGCGGTGCCTGCGGTGCGGAATAGCCCTGCGGCTCGGGCGCGAAGAACGGCTCGCGGGCAGCGGCGTCGGCGCGGCCGCGCCGTCGGCGGCGCCCCTCGGGCCGGGGCCGGCTCGGGGCGCCAGTCGACGCGGGGCGGCGGTTCCCAGTTGACGAAGGTGCCGGCGTCGGAGGCCGGGTCGCTCGGCTGCGGCGGCGCGGGCGGCTGCTGCCGGGCCGGGAAGAACGGCCCGGGCGGCAGCGGCGCGCCGCTGGTCACGCCGCGGCTGTGGGCGGGCTCGCCCGCCGCGGGCTCGTCGGCACCGCTCGCCGGTGTCCGACGGCTGCTCCGCGCGCCAGGCCTGCGGCGGGATCGGGAACTGGCCGCCGTCGTGGCCCGCGGCGCCGAAGGAAGGCCGCTGATAAGGCCCGGGCTGCGCGGCGCCCGGCTCGGGCTGCGGGTCAGCGTGCTGCTCGGAGTCCTCCCGGCTGGGCCGCGGCGTGCGCGGCGGCGTCGTCGTCGCGCTCGGTGCCGTCGGGGTTCCAGCTGTGACTCATCTGCGCTCCTTCGTTGCTGCACTGCCCTGAGTCGATCAGTGGTGCGGCGGCGCGTCAACCGAGCAGTGGCCAGGGCGGAAGTGCCTCAGCGGGCAGCGCGACGCACGCGGGCAGCGCTCGCCCGGGTGCTCTTCTTCGCCGCGGCAGCTGCCACCTTCTCCTTCTCCTCGGCCGCGCGTGCCACCGCGAACTCGGCCAGCGCGTCGATCAACGCCGGCACGGTCGCGGATTCGGGCTGCACGTCCACGCGGAGCCCGAACTCCTTGGCCGTCGCCGCGGTCTGCGGCCCGATGCACGCGACGACGGTGCGCGCGTGCGGCTTTCCCGCGATGCCGACCAGGTTGCGCACCGTCGACGACGAGGTGAAGCACACGGCCTGGAAGCCGCCGGACTTGATCGCGTCGCGGATCTCGGCCGCGGGCGGCGCAGCGCGCACCGTGCGGTACGCGGTCACGTCGTCGATCTCCCAGCCGAGCTCGCGCAGACCCGCGGCCAGGGCCTCGGTCGCGATGTCGGCGCGCGGCAGCAGCACCCGGTCGATCGGGTCGAGCACCTCGTCGAACGGCGGGAAGTCCGCCAGCAGGCCCTCGGACGACGCGTTCTCCTCGGCCGGCACGAGGTCGGGCTTGATGCCGAAGGCGCGCACGGCCTCGGCCGTCGCCGCCCCGACACAGCCGATCTTGACGCCGGCGAACGCGCGGGCGTCCAGGCCGAACTCCTCGAACTTCTCGCGCACCGCGCGCACCGCGTTGGTCGACGTGAACACGATCCACTCGTAGCGGCCGGTGACCAGGCCCTTGATCGCGCGCTCCATCTGCGTCGGCGTGCGCGGCGGCTCGACGGCGATGGTCGGCACCTCGACCGGCACCGCGCCGTGCGTGGTGAGCCGCTCGCACATCGCGCCGGCCTGCTCCTTGGTGCGCGGCACCAGAACCCGCCAGCCGTAGAGCGGGCGCGATTCCCACCACGCCAGCTTGTCGCGCAGCGCGGCGGCCTTGCCGACTCACGACGACCAGCGGCCGGTCATGCCGACGGCCGCGAGCTCCAGCTCGCCGAGCTGGCCCGAGACGGTCTGCTGCCCGGTGGTGGTGCCGTTGCAGCTGACGGTGACGGCGGTGTCGGGCTTGCAGCCGTTGGCGACGAGCTGCTCGGCCACGAGCTGGACATCGGCGGCGTCGACCTCGACGACCAGCGTGTTGGCATAGTGCGCCAGGGCGTCGTAGTCGACCGACGCCGCGTCGCGGATGTCGACCTCGGTGTGCGCAGCGCCCACGGGCACGCCCGCGTAGCCGGCGGTGCCGACCCCGGTGGCGATGCCCGGCACGACTGCGTACGGCACGACGGTCTTGGCGACCGCGAGGACCTCGCGCACGGCGTCGTCGTCACCGAACGGGTCACCGGCGACGATGCGCACCACCGCGGCGCCGGCGCGCGCGTCGGCGAGCAACGCCTTGGCGGTGTCGGCCGCGGTGCTCTCGGCAGCGCGCACGGTGGCGTCGGCGGCGGCCAGCGCGGTGATCTGCGCCGGCACGCCGGCATCGGCGACGACCACACCGCCCGCCGCGATGGACTGTGCCCCCAAGGTGGTCAGCAGCCCAGGATCACCGGGGCCGGAACCCACGAAGGTGATGCGGCCGATCGTCTTGCGTGCACGGGTCATGTCGTGCTCCCCATCATGGTGTTGGCGCCGTCGGCGATCAGCTCGGCGGCAAGCCGCCGGCCGACGCCGGCGGCATCGGTGATGGATCCGGTGGCCGACAACCGGACGGCGTCGCTGCCGTCCAGAGCGGTCACGGATCCGCGGAGAAAGATCTGCGGGCCGTCCTCGTCGACGTCTCCGTCGACGATCTCGGCCAGCGCGCCGACCGGTGCCGAGCAGCCGGCCTCCAACGCCTCGAGCAGTGCGCGTTCGGCAGCGACGGCGGTGCGCGAGTCAGGGTGGTCGAGCGCCGCGACGGCCTCGAGCGCGGCCATGTCGTCGGCGCGGCACTCGACGGCCAGCGCACCCTGCGCGGCGGCCGGCAGCACCTGGATGGGGTCGAGGATCTCGGTGACGACGTCGGTGCGGCCGATGCGCAGCAGGCCGGCGTAGGCGAGCACCACGGCGTCCAGCTCGCCGTCGCGCACCCGGGCGATGCGGGTGTCGATGTTGCCGCGCAGCGCCACGACGTCGAGCCCGAGCCCCAGCGCGTTCAGCTGGGCGGCGCGCCGCGGCGAGCCGGTGCCCACGCGCGCGCCCGCCGGCAGTTCGCCGAGGGTCATGGCGTCGCGGGCGACGAGCGCGTCGCGGGCATCGGCGCGCACCGGCACGGCACCGATGGAGATGCCGGGCTGCGGCCCTGTGGGCAGGTCCTTGTAGGAGTGCACGGCGACGTCGATGCGGCCGTCCAGCAATGCGGTGCGCAGCGCCGAGACGAAGACGCCGGTGCCGCCGATCTGGGTGAGCGCGGCGGCGGAGCGATCGCCCTCGGTCTGGATCGGCACGATCTCGACCGGCAACGTCAGCGCCACGGCGACGGAGTCGGTCTGGGTACGCGCGAGCGTGCTCGCGCGGGTGCCGATGCGCAGCGTGCGGGTGGCGGTCATGCGCTCTCACCCCCCGGCGTCTTCTTCACCGCGGCGACGGCCTCGGCGGCGGCCGGGTCGAGGTCGAACAGTTCGCGCAGGGCGGCGGCGTACTGGTCGCCGCCGGGGGTCGCGGCGAGCTCCTTCACCCGCACCGTCGGCGCGTGCAGCACCTTCTCGACGGCGCGGCGCACGGCGTCGGCGACCTCGCGGCGCTGGACGTCGTCCAGGTCGGGGACGCGGTGGTCCAGGCGCACGAGCTCGCCGTCGATCACCTGGTTCGCGCGTGCGCGCAGCGCGGTGACGGTCGGCGCCACGGCCAGCCGCTGTTGCGCGGCCAGGTGCGCGGCGAGCTCGTCGGCGATGATCGCCGAGGCCGCCGCAACCTCGGTCTCGCTGACCGACGCGCCGCTGTCGCGCAGCGCGTCCAGATCCACATAGGTGACGCCGTCCTGGCCGGCGACCGCCGGGTCGACGTCGCGCGGCAGTGCCAGGTCCAGCACGACCAGCGGGCGCCCGTGCCGCGCGGCGATCGCGTCGCTCTCGATCACCAGGCCGACGGAGCCGGTGGACGACACCAGGACGTCTGCCGCGGCGATCTCGGCGGCGACCGAGTCCAGCGACACCGCACGTGCGCCGAGGGTCTGCGCCAGGCGCGCACCGCGCTCGGCCGAGCGGTTCGCGACGACCATGTCGCCGATGCCGCGGCGGCGCAGCGTGGCGCCGGCGAGCGCGCCCATCGAACCCGCACCGACCACCACGGCGGTCCGCCCGTCCAGGCCGCCGAGCACGGCCTCGGCGCGGTCGAGCGCGACCGACACGACGGACGCGCCGGCGCGGTCGACACCGGTGTCGGAGTGCACCCGCTTGCCGACGCGCAAGGCGTTCTGGGTCAGGTCGTGCAGCACCGTGCCGACGGTGCCGAGCTCGGTGCCGAGCGTGTACGCACCGCGCAGTTGCCCGAGGATCTGCGACTCGCCGACGACCATCGAGTCGAGGCCGGCCGCGACGGTGAACATGTGCTCGGCGGCGGCTTCGGCGAAGTGCACGTACAGGTGATCGGCCAGATCGGTGACCGCGAGCCCCGCGTGCCGCGCCAGGACCGTGGTGATCTCCTCGACACCGCGGTGGAAGCGGGCGACGTCGGCGTAGACCTCGATGCGGTTGCACGTCGAGAGCAGCAGTACCTCGCTGACCGTCTCGGCGTCGTTGAGTTCGTCGACGGTCTTGCGCACGTCGTCCAGGGGAACGGCGACGCGCTCGAGCACGGACACCGGCGCGGTGCGGTGGGACATCCCGACGACGAGGACGGTCATCGCCCGGCCACCACCTTCGCGAGCGCCTTGCGCGTCTCGTGGAACGACAGGATCTGCAGCTCGGCGGCGAGGTCGACCTTGCGGACGTCCACGTGCGCGGGCACCGAGAGCGTCACCGGCGCGAAGTTCAGGATGCTGCTGACCCCGCAGGCCACGAGCCGGTCGCAGACGGCCTGCGCGTGCTGGGCGGGAACGGCGAGCACCGCGATGTCGATGGACTCCTCGGCGACGACCGTCTCCAGGTCGGCGACATCGCGCACCGGCAACCCGCGCACGGACCGGCCGACGAGATCGGGCGCGGCGTCGATCAGCGCCGCGACGCGGAAGCCGCGCGAGGCGAACCCGGCATAACCGGCGAGCGCCTGGCCCAGGTTGCCGACGCCGATCAGCGCCACCGAGCGGTGCACGGTAAGCCCGAGCGTGCGCGAGATCTGCTCGGTGAGCGTCGCGACGTCGTAGCCGACGCCGCGGATGCCGTACGAGCCGAGGTAGGACAGGTCCTTGCGCAGCTTCGCCGAGTTGACGCCGGCGGCGGCGGCCAGTTCCTCCGACGAGACGGTGGTCGCGGTGCGAGCGCCCAGGGTGCCGAGCACGCGCAGGTACGTCGCCAGCCGCGCGACGGTGGCGTCCGGCACCCGCGCGTCGGCGCCGGTGTCGACCGCAGCCGCGCCGGGCGTGGCGCCGTGCTTGCGGCGCGCGTCGCGCGTACCGGTCATGGAAGGAAACACCTCGTGCGGGGCGAGTCGCGAACGCGAGCCTCAGGTTTGGGGGCCGTAGGGCGCAATCGCACCGGTGTGATAGAAGCCGGTGGTCTGCGTCGAACGCTACGCCGCTCGTGAAAGTTTTCCCAAATCGTCGCGAGCGTGCTAAAGGGGCCTCGTCACCCGGCCAACGCGCGGCGCAACCGGGCCTCCTCGACGCGCCAGTACCCGTGTTCCTTCCCGTCGAGCAGGATCACCGGGACGCGGTCGGCGAACGTGTCGCGCAGGACGTCGGCGGCATCGACGTCGACCTCGCGGTAGTCGAAGCCCAGCTCGCCGGCCAGCGCGCGCAGCTGCTGCGCGGCGACCGCGCAGAGGTGGCAGTCGGCGCGGGTGACCAGCGCCACCTGATGGTCAGCCGGCGGCATCGTCGAGCTGCCATTTCATGATCTTGCCGGTGACGGTCCGCGGCAACGTCGACACGACGTCGATCACCTGGGGCACCTTGAACCGGGCCAGGTGCCGCGCGGCGGCCGCGCGCAGGGCGTCCGCCGACAGCGTCGCCCCGGCCGCCGGCACCACGTAGGCGCGCACCGCCTCGCCGGTGACGTCGTCGGGCACGCCCACCACCGCGACGTCGGCCGACGCCGGGTACGGCGGCCAGCACGGCCTCGACCTCGGCCGGGTAGACGTTGAAGCCGTTGACGATGACGAGGTCGGTGGTGCGTCCCACCAGGTGCAGTGCGTCGTGCTCGTCGAGCACGGCGATGTCCCCCGTGGCGAACCAGCCGTCGGCGTCCGGCCCGCCCGGCCGTCGGGCCAGTAACCGGAGAACAGGTTGTCGCCGCGCACGACGATGCGGCCGGGGTCGCCGTCGTCGACCTCGCCGCCCTCGCGGTCGCGCAGCTGCACCTCGACACCGGGCAGCGGCCGGCCCACCGAACCGCGCACCGGCGGCTCGCCGGAGTCCACGGCGATCACCGGGGCGGCCTCGGTCAGGCCGTAGCCGTCGTGCAGGGCTACGCCCAGCGCCGCGAAGCCGTCGACCACACCGCGGCCGAGCGTCGTCGAGCCGGACATCGCGAACCGCACCCGGGCGAAACCCGCGCCGACCGCAGGTTGCGGCGAGCCAGGCGGCGTACTGGCCGGGGACGGCGAGCACGACCGTCACGCCGGTCGTCTGCCATCAGCTGCAAGGACCCGCGGCGTCGAAGCGATCAGCCAGCACCAGCGTCGCGCCGACGCGCAGGGCGGTGCCTAGACCGGCGTTCAACCCGAACACGTGGGTCAGCGGCAGCGGCACGAACAGCACGTCGTCGCCGGTGACCATCGCGGGCTGCACTGCCGCGAGCTGATCGACGTTCGCGCGCAGCGCCCGCGCGGAGAGCATCGCGCCTTTGGCCCGCCCGCTGGTACCGCTGGTGTAGAGCAGCACGGCAAGTTCCTCGGGCTCGCGGTCGCGGGCCGGGTCGGTGATGTCCGGTCCCGGTCCGTGCAGCAGCGCGTCGGCCGCGGCGGGGTCGAGGTGCAGCACCGCACCGCGAATCGCTGCGGATGTGCTCCACCTCGGTAGGCGCGTACGCAGGGTTGATCGGCACCGCGACACCGCCGGCGCGCAGCGTCGCCAGGTAGCTGATCACGAACAGCATGCCGCTGGGCAGCTGCAGGGTGGCGCGATCACCGGGCTGCAGCCCGCGCTCGATCAGCATGTTGGCGACGGCGTTCACCCGCTCGTCGAGGTTGGTCCAGTTCCACCGCGCACCGGCGTCGACGAGCGCGACACCTGCCGGAGAGCGCCGCGCCTGAGCGCGCAGCTGAGCACTGCGGGCCGGCGCCCGGTGGTGCGTTCACGGGGCTGAGCTTACGAAGGCCACGACGCGCAGCGCGCGCCGGAGAAACCGCCGGACTGTGGACGAGAGCTTCGGGGTGCGGAAGGGTATC
The DNA here is from genome assembly GCA_963711775.1 of uncultured Actinomycetota bacterium. Taxonomy (GTDB): domain Bacteria; phylum Actinomycetota; class Actinomycetes; order Mycobacteriales; family Jatrophihabitantaceae; genus Jatrophihabitans. The sequence continues at coordinate 244,670 of CAVQFH010000005.1, forward strand.
CAGAAGCTGCGTCGAGCAGTTACAGTTAGCGCGCTTTTTACGCCGGTACCTACCCACACCAGGGTTGGGGGTTGTCCGCAGTGTCGGGTGCTGTCGCACGTCGTCGCGCCCTCGCACGCGCGCAGCACAGACCGCCCGCGCAGCCGGCGGCGACGTCCCTGCCGGTGCCGCGCGCCCTGCTCGAGCTCGTCGGGCTGGTCAACGACGCACTGGCCGCGATGGATACGCACCACCTGGCGATGGCAACCGCCGGCCCGGGCGCGTTCGACGGCGCACACGTCGTCGCGCAGTCGGCGCTGGAGACCACGCCCGGTGCGCGCCGTCCGCGTCCGACTTCCGCGAGGGTGCGCCGCGCGCCCGACGGCCGCGGCGGCGACCCCGGTGCGGAACCCGACACGGACCCCGGCGTCACGCCCCCGGACGCGCTGGACGTCGACGCCGAGCACGTCGAGACCTGGCGCCTGGTCCAGCGCGCGCAGCGCGGCGACGCCGAGGCGTTCGGGCTGCTCTACGACCGCTACGTCGCCATGGTGTTCCGCTTCATCTACTACCGCGTCAACGACCGGGCGCTGGCCGAGGACTTCACCAGCGAGACCTTCCTGCGCGCGTTGCGGCGCATCTCGACGATCACCTATCAGGGTCGCGACATCGGCGCCTGGTTCATGACGATCGCGCGCAACATCGTGCTGGACCACGTGAAGTCCGCACGACACCGCTTGGAGAGCACCACCGCCGAGACGCCCGAGGCGCGCGAGCACGCGCCGAGCACCGAGAACGCCGTGCTCGCCGGCCTGCAGTCGGAGACGCTGCTCGCCGCGGTCGCCGAGCTGGGCGACGAGCAGCGCGACTGCATCATGCTGCGCTTCATCCACGGCATGTCCGTCAGCGAGACCGCAGCGATCATGGGCAAGAACGACGGCGCGATCAAGGCGCTGCAGCACCGGGCGGTGCGCAAGCTCGCCGACCGGGTGCGCGGTGAACTCGGGTGACCCGCCGGTATGAGAATCGGCAAGGTCCCGGGCAGCCCGGGCCTCGTAACCCCGAGCTCACTTCGTCGTTAGGCCGGTCGGATCGGTGCTCGCGGATCCGACCGGCATCGCTCGGCACGGCGCCGACCGAAAGCGTTGTGGGGGGAGGCGGCGATGAGTGACCAGCGCGGTTCCGTGCTCGACTCGCTGCGCCGCCACCCGGACCCGGCGCAGTCGCGCGATCCCGAGGTCCGCGCCGTCGTCGACGCGCTGGGTCAACTGGACATCGCCCCCGCCCCCGACGAGCAGTTCCGCCACGAGCTCCGCGCCCAACTCGTCGCCGTCGCGCCACGGTTGATGGCCGAGGGCGCCGCCGAGCCCCGTCACCTGCGGCCCCGGCTCGCGTCCGACGCCGGCACGCCGAACACGCCGCTCCGCGGGCCCGCTCGTTCGCACGGCCACTCACCATCGCGGCCTCGGTGATCGTGCTCCTGGCGCTCGTGCTGGGCGGCGCCACGTGGTTCAGCCAGAAGTCGTTGCCCGGTGGCACCCTCTACGGCCTGAAGCGGGCCAGTGAGAGCGTGCGGCTGGCATTCGCGTCCAATTCCACCGACGCCGCGGGCGACCGCCTGCAGTTCGCCGCCACCCGCGTCGACGAAGCGCGCAAGCTGCTGCACCAGCCCACCGCGTCGGCTCTCGGGCGCGGCCCGCAGGCCGACGGCGGGGTCAGTGCAGCCACCGCCAGGCTCGTCGACCAGACGCTGACGTCAGCTGACGACGACGTCCTGTCCGCGTCGCGCGCGCTGACCACGAACGCCCTGAAGCGCAAGTCCGGCGCCCCGCTGACCACCATGATCACGTGGGCGCCCGGCCAGGCCGCCCGGCTGCGCGAGCTCGCCGCCGCCGCACCGACGAGCAGCCTGCGCGCCCGCGCCATCGATTCGCAGAACCTGGTCACGGCGGCGTTGACCCGCGCCGACGCCGTGCGCCCGCTCGCCGCATGCGCCTGCATGGGTACCGCGCGCAGCGACCGCTCGGTCCGCTGCCGTGCACCTCGTGTGGTGCCGCCCAGATCTCGCCCGGCACGGCACCGGTCGGCGCCGCGACGACCGCGGTGCCCGGCGCGCCGGCTGCGCGTCGCTCGGCAGGCACGAGCGCCGGGGCGCAGGGCGGCGCGACGTCGAAGAAGGAATCGACGGGCTCGGGCAGCGGGCGCACCGCCACGCCGACCCGGGTTCCGCTGCCGTCCCTGTCGACACCGCACGCGCCCAAGCTGCACCTGCCGACGCCGTCGGCATCGGTGCCGCTCAAGATCACTTCTTGCGGCGTCTCGATCTCCGTCGGACCGATCGGCGTGCACGTGGGGTCGTGCCCCACGCCGCACCACTAGCGCGCACCGAACGCGGGCGCACAGCACGCGCCGATAGCCTGCACCGGTGAGTTCGCGCGCGGCAGGGACCGAGCCCGGCGAACCCGGGGTCGCCGCAGAGTTCGCCCCCGACGGGGCGGCGTTCTTCGACGTCGACAACACGATGATGATCGGCGCGTCGATCTTCCACTTCGCCAAGGGCATGGCGGCGCGTGACCTGTTCTCGTGGCGCGACCTCATCGCGCTTCACCGCGCGCCAGGCAAGGCTCCGGCTGTCCGGTGAGAACTCGTCCGACATGCACACGACGCGCGAGTCGGCCCTCGCGTTCGTCGCCGGCAAGCGCGTCGCCGACATCGTCGCGCTGGGCGAGGAGATCTACGACGAGGAGATGTCCGACCGCATCTGGGCGGGCACCGAGGCGCTTGCCCGGCTGCATCTGGACGCCGGCCAGCCCGTCTGGCTGGTGACCGCGACGCCCGTCGAACTGGCGACGATCATCGCTCGACGGCTCGGCCTCACCGGCGCGCTCGGCACGGTCGCCGAGTCGGTGGACGGCGTCTACACCGGCCGGCTCGTCGGCGACGTCCTGCACGGCGAGGCCAAGGCAGCGGCCGTCCGCGCGCTCGCCGAGGCCGAGGGCTTCGACCTCGCGCGCCTGCTCGGCGTACTCCGACTCGATCAACGACCTGCCGATGCTCTCGCTCGTGGGCCGCGCCGTCGCCGTGAACCCGGACTCCGCGCTGCGCGGCGAGGCGCGCCGGCACGGGTGGCAGATCCGTGACTTCCGCACCGGCCGCAAGGCGGCGCGTATCGGGATCCCGGCCGCGCTCGGTCTGGGCGCGGCAGCGGGCGGTGTCGTGGCGGGGGTGGCGACGCGCCGGGCGGCCCGGCGCGGGCAGTTCGCGCCGGCGATCGCGGCGCTCGGTCGCGCTGACCCGACGCGTGCTGCCCGGCCGCTGACGCTGCGGCGCGCGGGGTCAGCGGCCGGCAGGGTCGGCGGCGGGGAGGTCAGCGCCAGACGGAGCGGCGCTGCACGAGCAGCCGGTACAGCGAGCTCTGGATCGTCTCGCGCACCTGGTCGGTCAGGTCGAACACCACGGCACCGTCGTCGGCGGCCTCGGCGTCCAGCTCCTCGGTGTGGATCGGCGCCCCGAACTCGATGTACCACTTGCTCGGCAGCGGCAGCAGCCCCAGCGGGCCGAGCAGCGGAAACGTCGGCGTCAGCGGGAAGTAGGGCAGGCCGAGCACGCGGGCGAGCGTCTTCGCGTTGCCCAGCACCGGATGGATCTCCTCCGAGCCGACGATCGACACCGGCACGATCGGCACGCCCGCGCGCAATGCCGACTGCACGAAGCCACCGCGGCCGAAGCGCTGCAGCTTGTAGCGCTCGGTGAAACGCTTGCCGATGCCCTTGAAGCCCTCGGGCCAGACGCCGACGAGTTCGCCGGCGCGTAGCAGGCGGTCGGCGTCCGCCGCGCAGGCGAGCGTCGAGCCGGTGCGCCGGGCCACCGTGCCGAGACCAGGGGTGTCGAACAGCAGTTGCGCGCCGAGCATGCGCAGGTGACGCCCGGCCGGATGCTCGGTGTGCACGGCCAGCGCGGTCATCGCGGCGTCGAGCGGCCACAGCCCACCCGCGTGGTTCGCGACGAGCAGGGCGCCGCCGTGGCCGGGATGTTGTGCACGCCGTTCACCTCGACGCGGAACCACCGCTCGTAGAGCGGTTTGAACAGCGGCAGGACCACGTTGTCGGTGAGGTCGGGGTCGAAGCCGTACTCGTCGATGCGCGTAGTCGCCGGTCAGGCGTCGGCGAGCGAAGGCGAGCGCCGTCGCGAGCTGCTCCTCGCGGTCGGGACGCCGCCCGGGCAGGCGGCGTTGCCTCGGCGTCGGCGGCGACCCCGTCCTCGGCGTCGTGTCGCTGTCGCGACAGCGTGTGGATCGCGGCGCCGGGGCCGGGCAACGGGCGGGCGGCCGTGCGCGCGAGGCGCCGGGCGCGCGAGGTCAGGCCCTCGTTCGCGCCGTGCAGCGGGATGATCGTGGCGTCCGAGCGGGTGTCGCGCGAGTGGTCTGCGGCCTCGTCCACGTCAGACTCCCTCACCGCCGGCGAGCGCGGGCGTGCGCCCGGCGCTGCGCGCTTGCAGTAGCTGCGACCCTACGCCGAGCGCTGCCAGCGCGGGATGGGGCGTGGGCCGGTTTTCCTCGGCGAACGAGGCGAGTGCGTCCTCGTCGGAGTAGCGCGGGGTGTAGCCGAACTCGGTGCGCAGCCGGGTGGTGTCGACGACGCGGCCGAAGTGCAACCAGTTGGCGTCCTCGGCGTTCAGCTCGGCAGCGGCCGTGTTGCCGAACAGCCGGCCGGCCGGGGCCAGCGCCGCGCCCGGGACCGGCACGTGGGTGCGCCCGGCGCGCCGGATGGCCTGGCTGAGCGTCAGCACGCCGTCCCCCGCGACGTTCACCACGCCCGGCCGCGACGACACGGTGGCCCGGCGCAGGACCTCGACGGCGTCGGTCTCGTGCAGCAGCTGCAGGCGCGGGTCGAAACCGGCGATGGTCGCGACGACGGGGCTGCGCAGGTAACGGGCCAGCTGGTTGTCGATCGTCGGGCCGATCAGCTTGGCCAGCCGCAGCACGGTGGTCTCGACGTCCGGGCGCCGGCGGGCGAACCCGCGCAGGTAGGACTCGATCTCCGCGGCGTCCTTGGGGTAGCCGCGTGCCGGCACTGCCGCGGGCCGGCATGTCCTCGGTCAGCACGGCCGGATAGCCCGGGCCGCTGCCGTAGACGGCGGTCGTCGACCGCAGCACGATGCGGCGCACGGTCTCGGACTTCTGGCAGGCGGCGAGCAGCTGCATCGTGCCGATGACGTTCATCTCCTGCATCGCCACCCGGCCGCCGCCGCCCAGCGGCGAGGACAGCAGCGCCGCGTGCACGACCGTGGTGACCCGCGCCTGGCGCGAGCACCTTGCCGATCAGCGGGTTACGGGTGTCGGCGCGCACGAACTCGGTGCGTCCCAACTGCGGCAGGTCCGCGCGGGCGGCGGCACCGTGTCGATGCCGATGATCCGCTCGACCGACGGGTCGGCGGCCAGCTGCGCAGCCAGCCGCGCGCCGAGGAACCGGCTGACGCCGGTGATCAGGACGACGTCGGACATGGCGCGTCGAGATGCGGCGGGGCTACTTCTTGTTGCGGCGCTGGACGCGCGTCTTCTTCAGCAGCTTGCGGTGCTTCTTCTTCGCCATCCGCTTGCGCCGCTTCTTGATGACCGAACCCATGAACTGATGCCGCCTCTCCGAACCTCGACTGTTGTCGTTGCGACACAGCCTCGGCCGTCGCGGCGCGCTGTTGCCTACAACTCTCGCCCGATTCTACCTAGCCGGCTTCGATGAAGGCGCCGCGCAGGTAGTCGTGGACGGCCTGCTCGGGTACGCGGAACGAACGCCCGACGCGCACAGCCGGCAGTTCGCCGCCGTGCACCATCCGGTAGACGGTCATCTTGGACACGCGCATGACTGTGGCTACCTCGGCGACGGTCAGGAACTTGACCTCCGACAGGGCAGGATCGACCGCGCGTACTGCGGGCGGCTTGTCGCTGCTCGCCGTTACCCCGTGTGGACATAGTTCACCGACACTTTCGGCACGTGTCGGTGCGTCGGCTTCCCCACCGACGAACGGGACACGCACGTGCTGAGCATGAGACTAGCGGTACACGTGGGGCCTGTGCGATAGCTGGACCCCACCTAAGTTGCTCGACGGCGAGCTTTTCGGCGCGTTTGCCCTATTTACCGGGTCAGCCGGCGGCGCCGAGTTCCCTGCTGCGCCGCGCCGCGGCCTCGATCGCGGCCAGCAACGCCGCCCGTACGCCGTGCGCCTCGAGCTCGCGGATGGCGGCGATCGTCGTGCCGCCCGGGCTGGTGACGGCCTCGCGCAGCTGCACCGGGTGTTCCCCGGAGTCGCGCAGCATCGTCGCCGCGCCGACGGCGGTCTGCACGATCAGCTCCGCCGACAGCGCCCGGGGCAGGCCGAGCAGGATGCCGGCGTCGATCATCGCCTCGACGAGGAAGAAGAAGTATGCGGGCCCGGAGCCGGACAGTGCGGTGACGGCGTCGAGCTGGGACTCCGGCACCTGCACCACCCGGCCCACGGTCGCGAGCAGGGCGGCCGCGGCGCTCGAGGTGCTCGTCGCTCGCGTGCGCCCCACCGGCGACCGCGGTCATCGCCTCGTCGACCAGCGCGGGGGTGTTGGGCATGCACCGCACCACGGCGACGCCGTCGGGCAGCGCGCGCTCGATGTGCGCGGTCGGCACGCCGGCGGCGACCGACACGATCAGGTGCTGCGGGCCGGTGCCGGCGGCGAGGTCGGCGAGCAGGGCGTCGATGTCCTGCGGCTTGACGGCCAGGATGACCGTCGACGCGTGTTCGAGCGCTTCGGCGACGGAGATCACCCGTATGCCGTACGTGTCGCGCAGGTAGGCCGCGCGCTCGGCGTACTTCTCGGTGACGACGATGTCCGCGGCGCCGTGCTGCCCGCGCAGCAACCCGGACAGCAATGCCTCGCCGATCTTGCCGCCACCCAGGATGGCGATCTTGGTGTTCTGCTCGGTCATCGTCACCCCTTGGACACCAGCGCGCGGGCGAAGAATGCCAGGTTCGCCGGGCGCTCGGCGAGGCGGCGCATCAGGTAGCCGTACCACTGGGCGCCGTAGGGCACGTACACGCGCACGATGTTGCCCGGCGGCGGCAAGGCGTTTCTGCTCGTCCGGCCGGATGCCGTAGAGCATCTGGTACTCGACGTCCGCGGCCGAGCGCCCGTGGGCAGCCACCCGGGCGCCCAGGATGTCGATGATCGTCGGGTCGTGGGTGGCGAACATCGGGTAGCCCCCGCCGGCGAGCAGCACGTTGGCGCAGCGCACGTAGGACCGGTCGACGTCGGCGCGGTCCTGGTAGGCCACCGACTCGGGCTCGGCGTACGCGCCCTTGCACAGCCGCACCCGGCTGCCGGCATGGGCGAGCTCGCGGCAGTCGCTCTCGGTCCGCCGCAGGTACGCCTGCAGCACCGCGCCGGTCTCCGGGAACTCGGCGCGCAGCCGGCCCAGCACCCGCAGGGTGGAATCGGTGGTGGTGTGGTCCTCGGCGTCGAGCGTGACGGTGGCGCCGACCCGGCGGGCCTCGACGCAGATCGTGCGCGCGTTGTCGAAGGCGATGTGCTCGCCGTCGGCGCCCAGCGACTGCCCGACCGCGCTGAGCTTCACGCTGACCTCGGCCCGCGCGGTCAGCAGGCCGAGGCGGGCGGTCAGGTCCTGCTCGCTCAGCGCCTGCAACAGATCCAGGTAGGCCGCCGTGGCGGCGTCGGCCTGGGCGCGGTCGGTGGTGTCCTCGCCGAGGTGGTCGAGCGTGACGGTCCGGCCGTCGGCGACGGATCGCCCGGGCGACCTCGACGGCGGCGTCGGTGTCCGGGCCGCCGACGAAGCGACGCACGACCGAGCGGGACACCGGGGCGTGGGTGACCACGCTCTCGATGCGGCGTCGTTGCGAGCGCGAGCGCAGCAGCAGGATCCCGCCGGGGGATGCCGCAGCATCGCTGCGTCGCAGGCTAAGCCGGCGATCCCGTCCGGGCGACGGCGTGTCTTCCACGCCGGGACCGAGCGCCCGCGCGCGCCCCGGCCGGTCAGCGCGTGCATCAGGTGCAGCCGGCAGAACGCGAGCGCCTCGGCGAGGTCGGCCTCGCGCTCGGCGCGGTCGAGCGCGCGGCGGGTGTTGATCTCGACGACGACGTGGCCGGCGAAGCCGGCGGCGGCGAGCCGCTCCAGCACCTCGCGCACGGTTGCGTGCCGCGACCGGGCACCAGGTGCTCGTCCTTCGGCAGGCCGGTGCCGTCGGCGATGTGCAGGTGGGCGAGCCGCTAGCCCATCGCGTCGAGCATCGCCAGCGAGTCCGAGTGCGACACGGCGGAGTGCGACAGGTCGAGCGTGTAGTCGCGATACGGCTCGCCGTCGGCGACGTCCCAGCTGGGCTGGTACGCCGACACCTCACGCCCGCGCACGCCGCAGCGGGAACATGTTCTCGACGGCGAAGCGGACGTCGGTCTCGCTCGGCCAGCCGGCGCACGCCCTCGCGGAACTGCCGGGCGTAGTCGCGCTGCCAGCGGAACGGCGGGTGCACCACGACGGTCTGCGCGCCGAGCGAGCTCGGCGGCGAACTGCGCCTTCTGCAGCTTCGTCCACGGGTCGGTCGTCCACACGCGTTGCGTGATGATCAGGCACGGCGCGTGGATGGCCAGGATCGGCACCTGGTAGTGCTGGCACAGCCGCTGCAGCGCGTACGGGTCCTGGCTGACCGGGTCGGTCCAGACCATGACCTCGACGCCGTCGTAGCCGAGCCGGCCGGCGAGTTCGAACGCGACGGCGGTGCCCTCGGGGTACACCGACGCGGTCGACAGCCCGACCTTCGCGCCGCTCGCCCGCAGCGCACGCGGCGGCAGTCGGCGGGCATGCGCGCGGAGGTTATCCGTCAGTCGCTGTCGAGCTGGTCGAGACGGCGAAGGATCACACCCTCGCGCAGCGCCCACGGGCACAGCTCGAGCCGCTCGACGTCGAGCGCGTCCATCGCCCCGGCGGCGACGACCGAGCCGGCCAGCACCTGGTGGGCGCGGCCGACGCTGACGCCGTCGAGCTCGGCGAGGTCCTGCGACGCCATCCGCGAGATGAACGCCTGCACCTGCGTCAGCCCCTGCCGGGTCAGCATGCGCACCGCCCGCGGACCCGCCGAGCTCGGCGCGGCGCCGGCCAGCCGGGCCAGCGTGCGGAACGTCTTGCTGGTGGCGACGACGCGGTCGGGCAGGCCGCCGCGCAGCAGCCAGCCGCGCGGGCTTGGCGAGCACGTCGTCGACGTGGGCGCGCAGCTTGGCGACGTCGGCCTTCGACGGCGGGTCGTCGGTGAACCATTCGCGCGTCAGCCGCCCCGCGCCGAGCGGCACCGACAACGCGGTCTGCGGGTCCTCGTCGTTGCCGGCCGCCAGTTCGAGCGATCCGCCGCCGATGTCCAGGCTGATCAGGTTGCCCGCGCTCCAGCCGAACCAGCGGCGCACGGCCAGGAACGTCAGCCGCGCCTCGTCCTCGCCGGTCAGCACGTTGAGCCGGACGCCCGCCTCCTTCGCGACGCGCTTGAGCACCCGCGCGCTGTTGTCCGCGTCGCGCACCGCGGACGTCGCGAAACCGAGCAGCTCGTCGCAGCCGAGCGCGTCGGCCTCGTCGCGGGCCACCACCGCGGCCTTGACCAGGGCGTCGGCGCCGTCGCGTGCTCAGGTCGCCGTCCGCGTCGAGGTTCTCGGCCAGCCGCAGCTGCGATTTCGAGCTGTGCTGCGGGGTCGGCTCGGCGCCGCGGTGGGCGTCGACCACGAGCAGGTGCACGGTGTTGGAACCGACGTCGAGTACCCCGAGCCTCACGAAGGACGACCCTATCCGCCCCGTACGCTCGAACCGTGCGTCCTGACGAGGTCCCGCTCGACTTCCCGCGCGAATGGATCGAGTTCTTCGATCCCGACGACGGTGAGCACCTGATCCGCGCCGATCTCACCTGGTTGTGCTCGCGGTGGACGTGCATCTTCGGCCGCGGCTGCCACGGCACCGTCGCAGGGCCAGGCCGACACCGGCTGCTGCAACCACGGCGCGTACTTCACCGAAGCCGCGGACGAGAAGCGCACGACGAAGTTCGCGCGCAAGCTGACCCGCGACGACTGGCAGCTCTACGACGAGGGGCACCGCACCGGCAAGAAGGGCGTGAAGCTGGACATCGCCGAGCCGGTGGAGGACGACGACGAGGGCCGGCGCATGACCCGGGTCGTCGACGGCGCGTGCATCTTCGCCAACCGCGAGGGGCATCCCGGCGGCATCGGCTGCGCGCTGCACGCCTACGCGCTACGCGTCGGCCTCGAGCCGCTGGAGACGAAGCCGGAGGTGTGCTGGCAGCTGCCGGTGCGCCGCGAGCAGGAGTGGATCGACCGCCCCGACGGCACCAGGATCCTGCGCTCGACGCTCGCCGAGTTCGACCGCCGCGGCTGGGGCGAGGGCGGCCACGACCTCGACTGGTACTGCACGTCCTCGCCGGAGGCGCACGTCGGCGGCGAGCCGATGTACGTGTCCTACCGGCCCGAACTCGTCGCGCTGATCGGCGACACGGCGTACGCCGAACTCGCCGACGTCTGCGCGAAGCGCCTGCAGCTCGGGCTCGTCGCGGTCCATCCCGCGACGGCCCAGGCGCAGGCGCAGGCCGCGGGCTAGCTCTCGTACTTGTAGCCGAGGCCGCGCACGGTCACGAGGTACTTGGGGTTCGCCGGGTCGGGTTCGATCTTGGCGCGCAGCCGCTTGACGTGGACGTCCAGCGTCTTGGTGTCGCCGACGTAGTCGGCGCCCCACACGCGGTCGATCAGCTGGCCGCGGGTGAGCACCCGGCCGGCGTTGCGCAGCAGCAGCTCGAGCAGGTCGAACTCCTTGAGCGGCAGCTGGCGTCTGCCGGCCGTCGACGGTCACCACGTGCCGCTCGACGTCCATGCGCACCGGGCCGGCCTCGACGACGTTGAGCATCAGCTCCTCGGGCTCCGCGCCGCGCCGCAGCACGGCCCGGATGCGCGCGACGAGCTCGCGCGAGGAGAACGGCTTGGTGACGTAGTCGTCGGCGCCGAGTTCGAGCCCGACGACCTTGTCGACCTCGGTGTCGCGCGCGGTGACCATGATGATCGGCACGTTCGAGCGGTTGCGCAGCTCGCGGCACACCTCGGTGCCGGACAGGCCGGGCAGCATGAGGTCGAGCAGCACCAGGTCGGCGCCGCTGCGGTCGAAGCTCTGCAGCGCCTCGATGCCGTTGTTCGCGACCTCGACCTCGTAACCCTCGCGGCGCAGCATGAACGACAGCGCGTCGGAGAACGACTCCTCGTCCTCGACCACCAGCACCCGGCTCATGGGCGTCGTACCTGCCTGTTCGTCACTGATGTGTTCCTTCCACCGTCGCGTGCGGGGTGACCGCACGGTCGTCCGAGGCGTTCGCAGGGTCGAGCACTCCGGACCGGGCCGACAGCGCCGACGATGGACGATCGGAATGAACGCGCGGTAACCGGATGGTGAACGTCGAGCCGGACCTGTTCTCGCTCCACACCGACACCGTGCCGAGGTGGTTGGTGACGATGTTCTTGACGATCGCCAGCCCAGGCCGGTGCCGCCGGTGGCTCGCGAGCGCGCGGGGTCGACCCGGTAGAAGCGCTCGAAGATGCGGTCGCGGTCGGCCTCGGCGATGCCGATGCCCTGGTCGGTGACCGCGATGTCGACGACCGGGCGCGCCCGATCGTCCTGTGCGGCGCGCGCAGTGATCGCCACCCGGGTGCCGCTGCCGCTGTAGGCGATGGCGTTGTCGACCAGGTTGGTCACCGCGGTGGCCAGCTGCGCCTCGTTGCCGCGCACCAGCAGATCGCTGTCGCACCACGCGGTCACGGTGATCGACGCCTGCTCGGCGGCGAGCCGGCTGCGCTCGATCGCCTCGTTCGACGATGTCGGCGACGTCGACCTCCGTCGGCACCGGGCATCGGGTCGGCGCCCTGCACGCGGGAGAGCTCCATCAGCTCGCCGACGAGCTTGGCCAGCCGCGCGCCCTCGTGCTGGATGCGCTCGGCGAAGCGGTCCACCGCGTGGGGTTCGTCGGCGGCGTCCTGGATCGCCTCGGCGAGCAGCGTCAGCGCGCCGACCGGCGTCTTCAGCTCGTGCGAGACGTTGGCGACGAAGTCGCGGCGCACCGCCTCGAGCCGGCGCAGCTCGCTGACGTCGGAGAGCAGCAGGCACACGGCGGTGACCCGCCCCGACTCGTCGGTCAGCGGCACTGCGCTGGCCGCGAGCGCGATCGGTTCGCGGCCGAGCCGGCCGATGGGCAGGTCCAGCGACGTCGACGCGGCGGCTCCGGTCTCGATCACGCGGCGCACCAGCACGGCGAGGCCGGGGAAGGCGAGCGTGTCGCCGTCGAGCACACCCATCGCGCGTGCGGCCGGGTTGACCAGCACCGGCCGCTCGTCCCGGTCGACGACGATGACGCCGTCGTCCAGGGCGGCCACCACTGACGACGCCAGCGGCGGCGGCGACGGGAGGTCGCCGCGCTCGGGCGCCGTCGCCGGCGCGGGCGGCGGCGCGGCAACCGGTCCGAGTGGCGCGCGCAGCATAGACTGACGACGGGTCGCGACCATCGCGCCCACTGCGGCACCGACGCCCAGCGCCACGAGCACCAGCACGGTCACGATGATCGGCACGACGCCGATGGTACGGTCGTGCGGGCGGTGAATCGGTTCAATCAGGAGCCGGTGGGGGTACGCGACACCGTCTGTTCACCTGCTCGGCAGGCGACAGTTCACGCCGCCAGCACGATCCGGTCGCCGGACGAACGGAAGGTAAGACCATGCGTGACGTGTTCCACGACGAGCTGGACGAGATCGGCGCCGGCGTCGCCGAGATGATCCGGCTTGTCGCCGTCGCGGTCGAGCAGGCCACGGGCGCGCTGCTCGACGCCGACCTCAACCGCGCCGAGAAGACCATCGCCGCCGACGTCAAGGTCGACGCCCTGCGCGTCGACCTCGAGGACCGCGCGTTCCAGATGATCGCCCGGCAGCAGCCGGTCGCCACCGACCTGCGCGTGCTGGTCACCACGCTGCACCTGGTCGCCGACCTCGAGCGCATGGGCGACCTCGCGCTGCACGTCGCCAAGATCGCCCGGCTGCGCTTCCCCGAGGCCGCGGTGCCGGCGGAGGCACGCGACGTCATCGCGCAGATGGGTGAGGTCGCGCGCTCGCTCGTGCACAAGGTCGGCGACGTCGTCGAGGGCCGCGACGTCTCGCTGGCCCAGGCCATCGAGGCCGAGGACGACTCGATGGACGCGCTGCGCCGCAAGCTGTTCACGCTCGTGCTGTCCCCGCGCTGGTCGCACGGCACCGAGGCCGCCATCGACATGACGCTGCTCGGGCGCTACTACGAGCGCTACGCCGACCACGCCGTGGCCGTCGCCCGCCGCACGATCTTCATCGTCACCGGCGAGCGGCCCGAGCCGCGCCACGGCGAACGGCATCCCGCCGCTGCGCTAGGCGAAGCGCGAGCGCCCGCTGCGGCTACTTCTTGCCCTGGTGCGGCCACGGCCTCGATGGCGGCCTGCGCGGCGTCCGGGTCGAGGTAGCTGCCGGGGCCCGTCGGCCGCAGCGTGGTGTCGTCGAGCTCGTAGTGCAGCGGGATGCCGGTCGGCACGTTCAGCGCCACGACCTCGTCGTCGCCCATCCCGTCCAGGTGCTTGATCAGCGCGCGCAGCGAGTTGCCGTGCGCGGCGACCAGCACGACACCGTCGCGGCGCAGGTCGGGCACGATCGCGTCGTACCAGTACGGCAGCATCCGCGCGACGACGTCCTTCAGGCACTCGGTGCGCGGCAGCGCCTCGAGCAGGTCGGCGTAGCGCGGGTCGCGCGGCCTGGCTGTACTCGTCGTCGTCGGCCAGCGGCGGCGGCGGCGTGTCGTACGAGCGGCGCCAGAGCATGAACTGCTCCTCGCCGAACTCGTCGCGCACCTGCGCCTTGTCCTTGCCCTGCAGCGCGCCGTAGTGCCGCTCGTTGAGCCGCCACGAGCGGCGCACCGGGATCCAGTGCCGGTCGGCGACGTCGAGCGCGAGCTGCGCGGTGCGGATCGCGCGGCGCAGCAGCGAGGTGTGCACGACGTCCGGGCGCAGGTCGTGCTCGACGAGCAGTTCGCCGCCGCGCCGGCCCTCGGCCTCGCCGGCCTCGGTGAGGTCGACGTCGACCCAGCCGGTGAACAGGTTCTTCTGGTTCCAGTCGCTCTCGCCGTGGCGGAGCAGCACGAGCGTTGGCCATGGCGCCAATCCTGCCAGCGCCGGGTGACTGATCAGGGCGCGAGGCCGCGCAGCACGGTGTCGACGCGTGCGCTCGACGTCGTCCGCGGTGGGCGAGCCGTCTGCAGCGTGAGCGCCGCGGCCATGATCGGCGCCGACGATCATGCGGCGCACCCAGGTCGACGTCGACGTCGCGCGCGGATCAGCCCCTCGTCCTTGCGCCCGCGCGATCGCCGCGTTCATCAGCCGCAGGTGCGGCCCGACGAGCCGGTCGCGGCAGTCGCCGGTACAGCTCCGGGTGGCGCGTGCCGTCGGCGACGACGCGGCGCATGATCGCGGCGAAGCGCGGGTTGCGCCCACATGCGGCGCATCGCGTCGAGCGAGCCACGAGCAGCTGGTCGCGCACCGGCCCCGCCGGCGGTTGCCCGGCCGGCCCCTTCGAGCCTGCGCAGCGCCTCGACGCCGAGCTCGGTGGCGTCCGGCCAGCGCCGGTAGACCGTCGTCTTGGCGACGCCGGCGCGCGCGGCGATGCGACTCCATCGACATCGCGAAGAACCCCACGTCGATCATCTCGTCGACCGTGGCGTCGAGGATCGCCGCGTCGATCGCCTCGCTGCGCGGCCGGCCGCGGCGGGCACTCGCCGCACGCCGGTGCGGTCACCGCTGCGCCGGTCGGCGCCTGCGCGTGCTGCGGGTCGTGCGCGGCGTGCTGCGCGCGCGTGGTCGGCGTGCGGCGGCTCGGTGCGTCGCTCCGTGCCGGCGGCGATCACCGTGGTCCGGCGCGTGCTCGCCGGCGCCGTTGGCCGGGCCGGCGCGCGGGCCGCGCCATCTGCGCGAACTCGCGCCGGCCGGGCAGGAACAGCGCAGGCGACGAGCGCGCCGAGCAGCGCCGCGAGACCGCCGAACACCGAGGTGATGTGCATGGCCGACATGAACGAGCTCTTCGTCGACGCCGACGAACTCGGCCGAGCACCGCCTGCGCCTGCGCCTGCTCCTGCTTCGACCTGCGCCGGCGACAGCTGCGTCCGCGTGCGCCTGGCCGCGCGCCTGCAGCGCTGCCGCCGCCTTGCCGACGAACGTCGAGCGCGTTCTGGATCGACTGGTCGGTGTCGCGCGCTGACCTGCGACGTCACCCGCTGGCTGGCCGGCAGCTGGCCACGACGGCCGCCGGCCGGTCGAGCTTGGCGGCGACGGCGTGCGGCGCGTCGTGCCGAGGTCGTTGCGGAAGACGACGACCAGGACCGAGCCGAGGATCGCGACGCCGAGCGCGCCGGCGACCTGGCGCACGGTGTTGTTCACCGCCGAGCCGGCGCCGGCCTTCTCGCGCGGCACCGCGCTCATGATCGCGTTGGTGGCCGGCGACATCGTCAGCCCCATGCCGAAGCCGAATGCCGACCAGCCGCACCTCGAGCCACCCACCGACGGTGTGCTGCGTGGCGAAGCCGTAGGACGCCAGGCCGAGCGCCGACCAGCGTCATGCCGAACGCCGACGACGGCCCGCGGCCCGAACCGGGCGGACAGCTTCGCCGACAGCGGCGCGGCGATCATCACCGCCGCGGCGACGCCGATCAGGCGCCGTGCCGGCGAGCAGCGGCGTGTAGCCGCGGACCGCCTGCAGGTAGTAGGCGAGGTAGAACGTCGAGCCCTGCAGCGCGAAGAACGCCGCCGCGATCGCCGCCGCGCCGGACGAGAAGTGCCGGTTGCGTGAACAGCGCGACGTCGATCGTCGGGTGCGTGCTGCGGTGCTGCGACCAGACGAACACGCGAGCAGCACGACGCCGAGCACGATCGCGCCGCCGGTGTTCCACGCGCAGCCAGTTGTCGCTGTTGCCGCCCTCGATGACGCCGTAGACGAGCACGACCAGCGCGACGATCGACAGCAGCACGCCGAGCGGGTCGAGCCGGCCCGGGCTGCGGGTCCTTCGACTCCGGCACCAGGAAGAAGATCGCGACGAGCGCGACGATCACGATCGGCACGTTGACCAGGAAGATCGAGCCCCACCAGAAGTACTTGAGCAGGATGCCGCCGGTGATCGGCCCGAGCGCGATGGCCATGCCCGACGCGCCGGCCCAGATGCCGATCGCCTTGCGGCCGCTCGCGCGGCTCGAAGACGTTCTGGATGATCGACAGCGTCTGCGGCTGGACGGCGGCGGCGCCGATGCCCATCAGCGCGCGGAACAGGATCAGCTCGCGTCGACGAGCCGGCGAACGAGCACACCGCCGACATCGCGCCGAACAGGAACAGGCCGATCATCAGGATGCGTCTTGCGCCCGAGCCGGTCGCCGAGCACGCCCCAGGTGATGAGCAGGCCGGCGAAGACGAGCGCGTAGCTGTCGACCGCCCACTGCATCTCGCTCTGCGAGGCGTTGAGGTCGCTCTGGATCGTCTTCAGCGCGACGTTGAGGATCGTGTTGTCGAGGATCACGACGAGCAGGCAGAGCACCAGCACGCCGAGGATCACCCAGCGCCGCCTGTGGATCGTCTCGTCGTCCATCGAGTTCTCCTGAACGTAATTCGCTACGAGCTGCGTATCGGTATTCAGTCAAGCACGCGCGATTGCGATACGCAAGCGTCGCGTTATTCGCTGGTCGTCGGTCGCTCGGCGAACCGGCGGAAGGCGGCGCAGGTTGGCCAGCGGCTCGTCGTTCTTCACCCGCCACGCCCATTCGCGGCGGATCGACGAGCCGAAGCCCATCTCGAGCAGCACGTTGAACGAGCCGTCGGCGTACTCGAGCACGCAGCCGAGCAGCCGGTCGATCTCGTCGGCGGTGACGGCAGCCGAGCGACACCCGACCGGTGAGGTAGATGTCGCCGGTGCCGTCGATCGCCCAGGACGACGCCGTACATGCGCGCGTTGCGCTGCAGCAGCCAGCCGTAGACGCTGCGCGTGGTTCTCCTCCGGCGCGCGGCAGACGAACGCCTCGATCTCCAGCGCGTGCGCGCCGACGGTCAGCACGCAGGCCGTCTTGAGCCGCTGCTCGCCGGGCAGCGCGACGGCGAAGCGTCGACTCGTCGAGGCGCTGCCACTCCAGGTCGTGCTCGGCGAGCGCGGCGGCGACGACGCCGGCGACCTCGGTCGGTGGTCACGCATCGCCGCTCGCGGCCAGCGTCAGGTGGCCGCGCCGTTCGCGACCGCCTGCCGTAGGCGGCGAGCAGGCCGTCGACGCGGTGCGGTCCCAGGAGAAGCGCTCGGCGTGCGGGCGGGCGCCCGTCGGCGAGCGAGCGCAGCGCGGCCGGGGTGCGCAGCAGATCGGCCAGCACCTTGGCCCACTGCTGCGGGTCGTGGCCGTCGACGAGCACGCCGGAGACGTCCGTCGGCGACCGCGGTGGGCAGGCCGCCGACGGCGGCCGCGGCGACCGGCGTGCCGCAGGCCTGCGACTCGAGCGCGACCAGCCCGAACGACTCGTTGTAGCTCGGCACGACGGTGAGGTCGGCGGCGCGGTAGTAGTCGGCGACGACCTCGCGCGGCGCGGGCGGGCGGAACTGCACGACGTCGTGCAGGCCGAGTTCGTCGCGCAGGCCGGTCGAGGTAGTGCGGGTGGGCGAGCCCGGTGCCGCTCGGGCGCGCCGAGCACGACGACCTGCAGCCGGCCGGCGAGCTCCGGGTCGGCGTCGCAGCAGCGGCCGCGGCGCGCAGCAGCACGTCCGGCGCCTTCAGCGGCTGGATGCGCCCGACGAACAGCAGCGTGAGCGCGTCGGGCACGCAGCCCGAGCCGCGCGCGGGCGGCGGCGGCCGCGCCCGGGCGTGAAGACGTCGAGGTCGACGCCGGGCGCGACGGTGTGCACGCGTGCGCGGGTCGGCGCCGTAGAGCTCGACGAGCTGCGCGGCCTCGTCGGCGGTCGAGGCGATCAGCCGGTCGGCCTCGGCCGACCACCTGCTCCTCGCCGATGATGCGGGCCCGCGGCTCGGGGTCGTCGCCGTCGGCGAGCAGCGGCGTTCTTGACCTTGGCGAGGGTGTGCGCCGAGTGCACCAGCGGCACGCCCCACCGTTCGCGCGCCAGCCAGCCGACCTGGCCGGACAGCCAGTAGTGCGAGTGCACGAGGTCGTACCAGCCCGGCTCGTGGCCGACCTCGGCGCGCATGACGCCGGCGGTGAACGCGCACAGCTGGGCGGGCAGGTCGGCCTTGGCCAGCCCCTCGAACGGGCCGGCGATGACGTGCCGCACGTGCACGCCCGGGCGACAGCTCGACCACCGGCGGCTGGTCGCTGGACGTGGCGCGGGTGAAGATCTCGACCTCGACGCCGCGCGTCGGCCAGCCGCTTCGCGGTCTCGACGATGTAGACGTTCATGCCGCCGGCGTCGCCGCCACCGGGCGGGTCGAGCGGGGAGGTGTGCACGCTGAGCATCGCCACGCGCCGCACGTCGCGCTGCCCGATGCACGGCCACTCCCTTCGGCAGAGATCCCGACTCGACCTGCGTCAACAACCGCCTGCTGCGTTTCATGCCCGGCACCGGCGGATCGCAACCGGCGCGGCGTCGCAGAATGATTGCATGGCACGAGGCACGGCAGTCGTCACCGGAGCGAGCAGCGGGATCGGGGCGGCCACCGCGCGCCGGCTGGCGGCCGAGGGGTTCGAGGTCGTCGCGGCCGCGCGCCGGCGCGACCGGCTCGACGCGCTGGCCGCCGAGCAGTCCGGACGGCATCCGGGCCGTCGACGCTCGACGTCGACGTCCGCGGCGAGTCGGTGCGCCGCGCTCGCCGCGCAGGTCGGCGACGACGTCGCGGTGCTGGTGAACAACGCGGGCGGCGCGATCGGCGTCGAGACGGTCGAGGACGCCGACCCGCGACGACTGGCAGCGGATGTACGACACGAACGTGCTGGGCGTGCTGCGGGTGACGCAGGCGCTGCTGCCCGCGCTGGAGCGCGGCGCCGGCGGGCACGTCGTCGTCACCGGTTCGATCGCCGGGCACTCGTCTACGAGGGCGGCGGCGGGTACACGGCGGCGAAGCACGGCGCGACGGCGCTGGTCGAGACGCTGCGCCTCGAACTCAACGGCCGGCCGGTGCGGGTCACCGAGGTCGCGCCCGGGCATGGTGCACACCGAGGAGTTCTCGCTCGTCCGGCTGCGCGGCGACCAGGCCGCCGCCGACCGGGTCTACGCGGGCGTCGAGCAACCGCTGACCGCCGACGACATCGCCGACTGCATCGCGTTCGCGGTCACCCGGCCGGCGCACGTCAACATCGACCTGCTGGTGGTCAAGCCGCTCGCGCAGGCGGCGCCGCACAAGGTCGACCGCCGGAGCTGACCCGCCGGCAGCTGAGCCGCTCAGAGCTCGACGCCGACGAGGTGCGCCTCGGGGCGCAGCCGGATGCCGAACCGCTGCTCGACGCCGTCGCGGATGATCGCGCGCGAGGTCGAGCAGTTCGGCCGTCGTCGCGTCGCCGCGGTTGGTCAGCGCCAGCGTGTGCTTCGTCGACACCGTCACCCGGCCGCGGCCGACGTCAGCGCCGAAGCCCTTGCCGAATCCGGCGTTCTCGATCAGCCAGGCGGCCGACAGCTTGATCTGGTCGTCGACCTGCCAGTGCGGGCAGCCGTCCGGGACCAGTTCCGGGCGCGACGAACGGGTTGACGAAGAACGAGCCGACGCTCCACGTGTCGTGGTCGGCGGCGTCGAGCACCATGCCCTTGCTGCGCGCGCAGCTCGAGCACCACGTCGCGCACGTCGCGTCGACGGCGCGACGTCGCCCGGCTCGACGCCGAGGCGCCGGGCGAGCTCCAGGTAGCGCACCGGCGGCGCGTCGGTCGCTGCGGGCGAGGTCGAAGTCGACGCGCAGCACGACGTAGCGGTCGCTGTACTTGAACGCGCTGGTGCGGAAGCCGAAGCCGCAGCGCTGCGGGTCCCACTCCTCGACGGCGCCGGTCTCGCGGTCGTAGACCTGCAGGCCGGCGATGACGTCGGCGACCTCGCTGCCGTAGGCGCCGACGTTCTGGATCGGCGTCGCGCCGGTCAGCCCGGGGATGCCGGACATCGCGGCCAGCCCGGACCAGCCCTCGGCGACGGTGCGCGCGACGAGCGTCGTCCCAGTGCACGCCGGCGTCGACGCGCGACGCGACACGGTCGTCGCCGCGCTCGTCGACGTCGACGTCGACCGATGCGGACGAGCACGACGACGCCGGGCCAGCCGGCGTCGGCCATCACCAGGTTGCTGCCGCCGCCGATGACGAGCACCGGTTCGCCGCCGGCGTCGGCGTCGCGGACCGCGTCGACCAGCTCGTCGGTGGTCGTCGCGGTGACGAACCGGCGCGCCGGGCCGCCGAGGCGCAGCGTGGTCAGGTCGGCGATCGCGGCGGGCACGGTCTGCGACGTTACCGGCGTTCCTAGACTCGCCCGCGTGTCCGGCGGCGCGGGTTCCCAGCGGCTGGCGGCCGGGCGGGCCCGCGCGCTAGGGCTGCCGACGCGCGGCACCACGAACCCGAACCGGCTGCGGCGTATGGACAACTGGATCGCCGCGCGGCTCGGCGCCGGCGCTGCGCGCGGCCGACGATCCGCTGGTGATCGATCTCGGCTACGGCGCGACGCCGGTGACCGCGGTCGAGCTGCCGACGCGGCTGCGGCCGGTGCGCGCCGACGTCCGGGTGCTCGGCCTGGAGATCGACCCGCAGCGCGTGGCCGCCGCCGCTGCCGGCCGCGCGGCCGCCGCGCGCTGACGTTCGCGGTGGGCGGCTTCGAGCTGGCCGGCCACCGGCCGGCGATCGTGCGCGCGGCCAACGTGCTGCGCCAGTACGCGCCGGCCGAGGCGGCGGCACGCGTGGGCGACGATGCGTGCCGGGCTGGCCCCGGGCGGCGCGCTCGTCGAGGGCACGTGCGACGAGATCGGCCGGCTCGCTGCCTGGGTGCTGCTCGATGCCGACGGTCCGGTGTCGCTGACGCTGGCGTGCCGCGTCGAGTCGCTCAGCCGGCCGTCCGACCTCGCGGCGCGGCTGCCGAAGGCGCTGATCCACCACAACGTCGCCGGGCAGCCGATCCACGCGTTGCTGCGGCGAGCTTCGACGCCGCGTGGGATGCCGCCGCGCCGGTGTCGGTGTTCGGCGCGCGGCAGCGCTGGACGCGGCGTGCACCGGCGCTGCGTCGAGCGCGGCTGGCCGGCCGACGTGCGCCCGCGCGCGGTACGGCGAGCTGACCGTGCCGTGGCGTTGCGTCGAGCCGACCTGACCCGGTCGCGCTCACCTGCCCCGCGTTGAGTGGTCAGTCCGGGGCTGAGTGGTCACCCCCGACTGACCACTCAGCGCGCGGACTGACCACTCAACGCGGCCGGGCCGTTGATCAGCCGGCGAGGCGCTGGCGCACCGAGCCCAGGCCGAGCGTCGCGGACTCGGCCAGGTAGGTGTGCAGGTGCGCGTGGACGTCGGGCACCATCCGGGTGCGGCCGACCTCGACCATCAGGCGTTGTGCCGTCGTCATCGCCGTCGCCGGGTAGGCGATCAACTCGTGGTAGCCCGCGACGTGGGCGACGCCGGCCAGGTGCGTGGTCAGCTCGGTGCCGATGCCGAGGCGCTGCCAGCGGTCGCTGACGAGCAACCCGATCTCGGCGCAGAAGTGGTTGTGCGCGCGGTCGCGGGTGAGCAGCCCGTGTGCGACGACGCTGCCGTCGGCACCGGCGACGACGATGCTGAACGTCTGGCGCAGGCTGTTCTCCAGCGCCACGACGGCGGGCGGCCTGCCGCCCCTGCGGTAGCGGTCGAGCAACGAGCGCGCCGAGCAACTCGCGTGCATCCGCGCGACGGCCGGCAGGTCACGCACCGTGCTGGAGCGGACCAGGAAGGGCGTGTTGCCGACGCGCAGGGTCCACGACGCGCGGACGAGTTCGGCGAGTTCGCTGTTGTCGGTGCGCGGCGGTTGTCCCGGGTCGTGGGCCGGCAGCGTCCGCACGCAGCTGTTGGGTGTGCTTGGCATGCGCAGCACATTTCCAACCCGTCGTTTCCAGCGTGTGTCCAACGGTAGAAGGCTCTGCTACGCCGAATCGGCCGCCTCGATCATCGACGCGAGTGCAGCAGGAAAACTATCCCCGCTCTTCGCGTTCTCCGCGCGCGAGCACCGCGTGCCGTCGGCCGTAACCGAAGTAGACGCCCATGCCGATGGCGAACCAGACCACGAAGCGGATCCACGTGGCTACGGAAAGATTGAGCGCGAGGTAGAAGCACGCCAGCGCCGAGACGATCGGGAGGACCGGTGACAGCGGCACCCGGAACGGGCGCTCGAGGTCGGGGCGCGTGTGCCGCAGCACGGCGACCGCGATGGACACGAGCACGAAGGCGGACAGCGCGCCGATGCTGACGAGGTCCGAAAGCGTGGTCAGCGGCACGAGGCCGGCGACGATCATGATCAGCACGGCCGCGCCGAGAGTGAACCGGATCGGCGTGCCGGTGCGCTCGCTCACCTTGGCGATGGCCGGCGGCAAGAGGTGGTCTCGGCCCATCGCGAACCCGATGCGGCCGATGCCCACCAACTCCACGAGGATCACCGACGTCAGCCCGCACACGGCTGCGATATTGATGAGCGTGCCGGCCCAGCTGGCACCGACCGAATCGAAGGCCGCCGACAGCGGAGACCCCGGATTGATCGCGGAGTACTTCTGCATGCCGGTCAGCACGAACGAGACGCCGATGTAGAGGATCGTGGCGAGCACCAGCGTGCCGAGCAATCCGCGAGGCATGTCCCGCGCCGGATTGCGTGATTCCTCCGCGAGATTCGCGACGGCCTCGAACCCGGTGTAGGCGAAGAAGACCACCGCGGCCGCGGTGAGCACCCCGGCTAGCCCGTAGGCGGACGGCGTGCCGAACAGCGCGTTGATCACCGGTCGATCCAGCCCGCTGATACCGCTGGCCGGTCGCGAATGCGGGATGAACGGCGTCAGGTTGCTCTTCTTGAGGAAGAAGCAGCCCGCGACGATGACGAACAGGCATACTGCGACCTTCACGACGACAAGCGTGTTCGTCAGGATCGCGGACTGTTTGACGCCGGTGACCGCGACGACGGTCAGGACGGCGACAATGGCGATGGCACCGACGTTGACCACCGACGACTCGCCGAAAATCGACGTCGGCAGCTGGAACAGGCTCTGCAGGTAACCCGACCACCCGCGGGAGACGACGGACGCGCCGAGCACGAACTCGAGAAGCAGGTCCCAGCCGATTACCCACGCCATGATCTCGCCGACCGTTGCATAGGCGTAGGTGTAGGCGCTGCCCGCGGTCGGGACGGCGGACGCGAGCTCGGCGTAACACAGCGCGGCGAGCAGGCTCACCACCCCGGCGAGCACGAACGACAGCACGATCCCGGGTCCGGCGTGCTGCTTCGCCTCCACGCCGGTCAGCGTGAAGATCCCGGTGCCGATGACGATGCCGACGCCGAAACCGACCAGGTCGAAGGTGGTCAAACGCCGACGCAGCCCCGCGCCCGGCTCACCTGGCTCGTCCTGCTCGAGAACGTCTTCGACAGGCTTCGTGCGGAACAGCGTCGTCATCAGGTCGCCTTCGGCCGGTGGCAGCTGGTTCTCAGGGCAGTACCCCGGCGGCGCAGCATGCAATCGGCGGTGTCGAGTTTGCTCCGCATGCCGGCCATGCTCGCCTGGCATCGCCGGCAGTCCTGGCGATGCCGTACGTGCGGGTCTGTCAGACTGGGCCGGCGGGATGGGGTGGCTTGATTTCCCGAGAGATGTCCCGACCGAAACCCCATCCCCGGGCCTCTAGCTCAGTTGGCAGAGCAGCGGACTTTTAATCCGCGGGTCGTCGGTTCGAGCCCGACGGGGCCCACCGCGCTACGGCGCACCGAGGCTACGTGGCGAACGACCTCACACATTCCGGCCTTGGGGGAAGAGCACCGTGCCGATGGTCGAGTCAGTCGGGTACCAGGGCCGCACCATCGATGAGTTCGTTGCCGACCTGCGCGCGCGCAATGTCGACACGCTCGTCGACGTCCGCCTCAACGCCGTCAGTCGCCGCCGTGGATTCAGCAAGACCTCGCTCAACGCTGCCCTGACCGCCGCCGGCATCGCCTATCTCCACCTGCGGGCGCTGGGGAACCCGAAGGAGAACCGGCCGGCGTTCGGCAGCGAGGATGCGGAACCGGGTCGAACCGTCTACCGCGACCTCCTCACATCCCCTGCTGCCGCGCTGCAGCTCGAACAGCTGGCTGATCTGGCCGAACAGCAGCGGGTCGCTGTGATGTGCTTCGAAGCTGACGAGCGGCATTGCCATCGCAAGGTCATCGTCGACGAGCTGCTCACCGCCCGGCTCGGGTGATTCGCCGGCGACCGAACTTCGAGTGGCTCGCCGGTTCGGGCCCGACGGGGCCCGCCGCGAAGTTTCGTCAGAGTCGTACGGCCCGCAGCACACCGGTACGCATCGGCAGGGTGAACGGCCCGTCGGCGGTCTCGGATCGGGCAGCCAGGTAGCTGCGGATCCGCCCGAGCGTCGCCGCGCGTTCCGGTTCGGCCATGACCAACATGCCCGCACGCGTGGACAGCGTCTCGACGAGTGAATCCGCGGTGCGCTGCTGTCCGTGTGCGAAGTCGGCCTGTTCCGCCGATCCGAACCGAGCGGGGGAACCACGCGTCGGCAGGTGCATCGTCGCCGTCTCGATGCGCCACGCCGCGGGGGTGTCCCGCGGTCCGACAGCGGCGCTTCCGCTGACCCGCGCCAGGCCGGCAATCCAGTCGACGTCGTCGTCCAGCAGGTTCCACAGGCCGGCCAGCACGCCACCGGGCGTGAGCACCCGGGCGATCTCGGGACCCGCGACGTCCATGTCGAACCAGTGCATCGCGTTCCCGGCCAGCACGGCGTCGACGGCGGCGTCCGGCAGCGGTATCGACTCGGCGCTGCCGAGCAGGGCGCGCGCCGTCGGCATCTCGCGCCGCAGCTCGCCGAGCATGGCCGGATCGGGCTCGACGGCCACGACGTCGGCGCCGAGTTCGAGCAGCGAGCCGGTGAGCTTGCCGGTTCCCGCGCCCAGGTCGAGCACCCGACGTCCAGGGGCAGGCGCCAGCGCCCACTGCACCGCGGCCCGCGCGTAGTCCGGACGGTGCCGGGCGTACGCGAGCGCCGCGCTGCCGAAGGACGACCTCAGCCCCCGCCGGCCCTCGGTGTCCACAACGCCGAACGTAGCCCGCGCTCGCCGGATGGGACACGATGGCAGCATGCACGGGCGGCTGCACCACGTGATCCTGGACTGCCCCGACCCGCATGCGTTGGCCCGCTTCTACGCGGCGCTGCTGGGACAGGACATCACCTACGACAGTCCGGACTTCGTGGTCGTTGCCGCCGACGACACGACGTCGGGTCTGGCTTTCCAGCTGGCGCCCGACCACCGGCCGCCGACCTGGCCGTCCACCGACGTGCCGCAGCAACTGCATCTGGACGTCATGGTCGAGGACGTCGCCGCCGCAACCCCGGCCGTGCTCGCGCTCGGCGCACGCAAGCTGGACGGCGATGACGTGTTCGCCGATCCGGCAGGACATCCCTTCTGTCTGGTCAAGCGACCGCACTGGGCGCGACCCATCGACGACTGATCCGACGAGGCCGGTTCGGCTGCGCGGCTACGGGAAATTTGGGTAGCTCTTAGCCATGCCCATCTCCACGACCAACCCAGCCACCGGCGAGACGATCAAGACTTTCGACGAGCATTCGGACGCCGACGTCGAGGCGATGCTGGACCGCGCCGCCACCACGTTCAAGACCTACCGCCTGACCAGCTTCGCCGAGCGTGCCGGCTGGCTCCGGGCCGCCGCGGACATCCTGGACGAACGCACCGAGGACCTCGCCCGCACCATGACCACCGAGGTCGGGAAGACCTACGCCGCCTCCAAGGCCGAGGTCACCAAGTGCGCCAAGGGCTGTCGCTACTACGCCGAGCACGCCGAGGCCTACCTCGCCGACGAGCCGGCCGACGCCGAGGCGGTCGGGGCGGCGCGCGCCTACGCCCGCTACCAGCCGCTGGGTCCGGTGCTGGCGATCATGCCGTGGAACTTCCCGCTCTGGCAGGCGATGCGCTTCGCCGCCCCCGCGCTCATGGCCGGCAACGTCGGCCTGCTCAAGCACGCGTCCAACGTCCCGCAGACGGCCCTGTTCATGCAGGAGCTGTTCGAAGAGGCGGGCTTCCCGGCCGGCGCGTTCCAAACGCTGCTGATCTCGTCCGGCAGGGTCGAGAAGGTGCTCCGTGACGACCGCGTGGTCGCCGCCACCCTGACCGGCAGCGGACCGGCCGGCAGTTCGGTCGCCTCCATCGCGGGCGATGCAGTGAAGAAGACCGTCCTCGAGCTCGGCGGCAGCGACCCGTTCATCGTCATGCCGTCGGCCGACCTCGAGCGCGCGGCCCGCGTGGGTGCTGACGCCCGCACGCTCAATAACGGCCAATCCTGCATCAACGCCAAGCGGTTCATCGTCCACCGCGACGTCGCCGACGAGTTCACCCGGATGTTCGTGGACATCATGTCGGGCTACCGGGTCGGCGACCCGTTCGACGACGACACCGACCTCGGCCCGCTGGCGAACGAGCAGGGTCGCGCCGACATCGAGGAACTGGTGGCCGACGCCGTCGACAAGGGAGCGACCGTGTTGTGCGGCGGCGAGCGGCCCGACGGCCCCGGCTGGTTCTACCCACCGACCGTCCTGACCGGCGTCACGACCGACATGCGGTTGTACCGCGAGGAGGCGTTCGGTCCGGTGGCGCCGGTGTTCGTCGTCGACGGCATCGACGAGGCGATCGAGGTGGCCAACGGCACCGACTTCGGTCTGGGTGCCGACCCGTGGACCACCGATCCCGAGGAGATCGAACGCTTCATCCGCGACCTGGACGCCGGGATGGTGTTCGTCAACGGCAACACGACCTCCTACCCGGAGCTCCCTTTCGGCGGCGTCAAGGCCTCGGGCTACGGCCGCGAGCTGTCCATGCAGGGCATCCGCGAGTTCTGCAACCTCAAGACCGTCTGGGTGGCCAAGGACGAGGCGTCGTCCGGCTCGCAAACCGAGTGACGCGCAGCGCACTGCTGCCCGCCTGCTCGTCGACGGCCCTGGCCTTCTACCCAGCTGTGGCTGCGATCCGTGCCGGAATCACGACCACTGGTAGGTAGAAGGCGGAGTCAAGATGCAGGACATCGACGACGTGCGGGCGGCATTCACCGAACCGCGGGAGTTCTGGAGCTCGCCGCTCTACCGAAGGCTGTCCGCGGTCGTCGCGGCGGACCCCTTCCTGGTCGAGGTCGCGGCGCACACCCGCGCGGGCAACGGCCCCACGTTCGCGTTCTTCGGCGCGGTGCACGCCCTGCTGCTCGACGGCGCCGAGCACCGCCTGGCCGAGTACTACCCGTCGGTCCGCGGCGATTCCGCTACGGCGCCTGACGACGACGCGGGCTCCGCGCTGACCGATTTCGTCCGGCAGCACGCCGACGCGCTGCGCAGTCTGTTGCGCACCCGGCTCGTGCAGACGAATCACGTCCAGCGCGCGTTCGGCCTACGCCTGGCGCTCGCGGCGATCGCGCGCGATGTCGGCGAACGGCCCGCCCACCTGCTCGAGATCGGCAGCAGCGCCGGCCTGCTGCTGCGCCAGGACCGCTACGGCTACCTGCTCGGCAACCGCGCGTTCGGCGACCGCACCTCACCGATCCAGCTCGCCGCCGAGTGGCGCAGCACCGAACCCGTCCCCGACGTGGACAAGGTGCCCGCGCTCGCCTCCGTCACCGGGTTGGACCTGAACCCGCTCGATCCGCGCAACGACGCGGACCGCCGCTGGCTCGAGGCGCTGGTCTGGCCGGAGAACCGGGCGCAGGCGCTGTTGCTCCGACGGGCGCTGGACCTCGCCGCAGCCGCGCCGGTGCCGACGCTGCACGGCGACGCCGTCGACCTCTGCCCGCGCTGGGCCGACGCCCTGCCCGCCGGCGCCCCGCGCATCGTCTTCCACTGCGCGACGCGGATGCACGTGCCACGCGAGCGGCGCGGCCTGTTCGACGCCGCCATCGCCCATGCCGGCCGCGCCGGAGATCTCTACCACGTCGGCATCGACGGCGACGGCCTCGAGATCACCTGGCCGGACGGGCGAACCACCACGCCCTACGACGTCGACGGCCACCTCGCCTGGGTGCGCCCGCGCGCCTGACGGTTTCCGACAAATCGGAATCGCCCGGCGCGCCGACCTGTTGGACCCACACATGACCGCAATCGGAGTGACGACGTACGGCGGGCCCGAGGCCCTGCACCCGATCGACGTGGAGCCTGAGCCGCTCGGCCCCGGTGACGTGCGATTGCGCGTCACGGCGGCCGCGGTGAATCCGACCGACACCGGTGTGCGCAGCGGCCTGCGTGACGACAAGCCCGACCCCGCACCGCCGGGTGCGGTGCCCGGCATGGACGCGGCCGGCGAGGTCGTCGAGGTCGGCAGCGACGTTGCCACCGGTATCGCCGTCGGCGATCGGGTGATGGCCATCGTGACACCGGCCGGCGCGCACGGCGCCTACCGCAGCGACCTCGTGGTCCCGGCGCGCTCGGTCACCCGCGTGCCCCGCGGCGCGTCCGACGCCGAGGCCGCCACGCTGCCGATGAACGGGCTCACCGCGCGCTTCGCGCTCGACTCGCTGCACCTGCAGCCCGGGGACGTGCTCGCGGTCACCGGCGCGGCCGGGGCCTTCGGCGGTTACGTCATCCAACTGGCGAAGGCCGACGGGCTGACCGTCGTGGCCGATGCCGCGGACAAGGACCGGGAACTGATCGAGCAGCCTCGGCGCCGACGTGATCCTGCCGCGCGACGGCTTCGTCGACGCGGTGCGCGAGCGCTATCCGGACGGCGTCGACGGGCTTGCCGACGGCGCGGTGCTCAACGACAAGGCGCTGCCGGCCGTCAAGGACGGCGGCCGGATGGCGACCGTCCGCGGCTGGGACGGCGCGGGTCAGGAACGCGTCCACGGTGCAGCCGGTGATGGTCTACACGCACGCGCGGGAGTGGGAGGCACTCGATCGGCTGCGCGAGCTGGCCGAGAACGGGGTACTTACGTTGCGGGTGGCCGACGTGCTGCCCGCCGACCAGGCCACCGAAGCGCACCGCCGGCTGGAAGCCGGCGGCGTCCGCGGCCGGCTGGTCCTGCAGTTCTGAGGAGAGGACGACACCCGTGAAGTACCGCAAGCTCGGCCGCACCGGCCTGGACGTGTCCGCGGTCTGCCTGGGCTGCATGAGCTACGGCGAACCCGACCGCGGCCCGCACCCCTGGTCGCTGGGCGAGGACGACGCCCGGCCGTTCTTCAAGCAGGCACTCGACGCCGGCATCAACTTCTTCGACACCGCCAACACGTACTCGGCCGGCTCCAGCGAGGAGATCACCGGCCGCGCGCTGCGCGACTTCGCGAACCGCGACGAGATCGTGCTCGCCACGAAGGTGTTCATGCCCGTCGACCGGCGCGGGCCGAACGCCAGCGGGCTGTCACGCAAGGCGATCTTCGCCGCCATCGACGCCAGCCTGACGCGCCTCGGCACCGACTACGTCGACCTCTACCAGATCCACCGCTGGGACCCGGACGTCCCGATCGAGGAGACCCTCGAGGCGCTGCACGACGTCGTCAAGTCCGGCAAGGCGCGCTACATCGGGGCGTCGTCCATGTGGGCGTGGCAGTTCAGCAAGGCGCTGCACGTGTCGGACACGCACGGGTGGACGCGGTTCGCCACGATGCAGGACCACTACAACCTGCTCAACCGCGAGGAAGAACGCGAGATGCTGCCGCTGTGCCGCGCCGAGGGCATCGGCGTCATCCCGTGGAGCCCGCTGGCCCGCGGCAAGCTGACCCGCGACTGGGACGCCAGCACCAACCGCTCGGAGTCCGACGAGTTCGGCCGCACGCTCT
The DNA here is from genome assembly GCA_963711775.1 of uncultured Actinomycetota bacterium. GTDB lineage: Bacteria > Actinomycetota > Actinomycetes > Mycobacteriales > Jatrophihabitantaceae > Jatrophihabitans. The sequence goes on from CAVQFH010000005.1 coordinate 274,688, forward strand.
ACGTCGACAGCGACAAGGAGATCGTCGACGCCGTCGGCAAGGTCGCCGACGAACGCGGCGTGTCGCGGGCGCAGGTCGCCCTCGCGTGGGTGATGGCGCAGCCCGGCGTGGACGCGCCGATCGTCGGCGCCACGAAAGCCCGCGCACCTGGACGACGCGATCGCGGCCGTCGACCTCGAGCTCACCGACGACGAACTCGACCGGCTGGCCGCGCCGTACCAACCGCACGAGGTCGTCGGCTTCCAGTGAGGGGTCCCGCGGGTACACCGGGTCCATGACGAACCACGGTCACGACGACGACATCCCGCACGAGCGACGCTCGAAGCTGTCGAACATGGTCGTAGGCAAGGCGAAGGAAGTGCTGGGTCGCCTGACGCACGAGGACGACCTGATCGCCGAGGGGCGCACGCAGGAAGAAGTGGCGGCGGACAACGTCGAACCCGACCTCGACGACGACGAGGCACCCGAAGAGCAGAGCTAGCCGGCGGTCGTCGGCGCAGCTGTCCCGTCGGCGAACCTATCGGCCAGCACCGCGACGACGAGGACGACCAGCGCCACGCTGCCGAGTACATAGCCGGACAGCGGTCGCCCGAACACTGCCAGCGCGCCGAACGCGACAACGGCGACGCCTTGGGCCACCGGCACTGTCGCGCGAACCAGGCGGACGTACAGCGCGTGGCCGAGCAGGAACAGTGCGGCTCCGCCACCGACGAACCAGGCAGTGCCGTGCGCGGCCTGCGCCGACGGGTCGTGGACGACATTCTCGTCGCCGGCCGCGGTCATGATGATCCCGGCGACCATCAGCGGGTGCACGAAATGGTAGGCGTTGGCGGCGAGCCGCCCCGGATCGTCCGAGGCGGTGATCGCGGCGCGGCCCTGCGCAGCGCTGCGGTCGAAGTACAGCCACCACAGGCCCACCGCGCCCGCGAAGGCCAGCACGAACGCCACCACCTGGGTGCTGTGCGGGTGCTCGTGCTCAGCGAACGCCGAGCCGGTCGCGACGATCGACTCCCCCAGCGCGATGAGCAGGAACGCCTGGCAGCGCTCGGCGAAGTGCCCGCCGTCGATCGTCCACTCCTGCGAACGCGAGCGGCCGAGCTCCGGCGTCCAGAACCCCACCGCACCGCCCAGGCTGTCGACGGCCACTGCGGCCAGCCACAGGGCCTCGCGGGCGTGGCCGTGCGCGAGCCCGCCGGCGACCGCGAGCGCGCCGGTGACGGAGCACCACGCCAGGATGCGCAGGAAGTTGCGGCGCAACGATGCGTCTTCGCCGAGTGCCCAGGCGGCGTACGCCGAGCGGCAGATCTGCATCGCGGCGTAGGCACCGCCGACCCACAGGCCACGGTCGCCGAACGCGTCCGGCAGGCCCGCGGACAGCACCAGGCTGCCGAGCATCACCAGCATCAGGACGATGCGCGTCGGGGTGCGGTCGGGATCGAGCCAGTTCGCCACCCAGGTGGTGTAGACCCACACCACCCAGACCATCGCGAGCAGCAGCGCCGAATCCAGTGCCCCGTGCAGTGTCGGGTGGGCGAGCAGCAGGTGCGAAATCTGGGTGATGGCGAAGACGTAGACGAGATCGAAGAACAGCTCGCCGTTGGTGACCTCGGCGCCCGACGAGCGATCGCGCAGCAACGACATCACGCAATGCCTCGTTCCGCCATCGGGGCACGATAGCCGCCCGGCACCGCGAAACCCGCCGGGCAGCGTCCACGGTCACGGGCGCCGTCGGCCGAGCATGCGAGAGTGGTCGGGTGTACGGACCCGGCGATGTCCCGCCCGACGCGCTGGTGCTGGCCGTCGACGGCAATTCGCTCGTCCACCGCAGCTTCCACGCCCAGGCGCGCACCGGCGTGCACGCCGACGGCCGCCCGGCCTGGGCGGTCCGCGGGTTGTTGATGCAGCTGGTCGCGGCCGTCGACCGCATCCGCCCGTCGGTCGTCGTCGTCGGCTTCGACGACGCCGAATCCTCCTTGCGCCGGGAACGGTGGCCCACCTACAAGGCGCAGCGCGCCGACAAGCTCGACACGCTCGTCGATCAGCTCGCCACCGCCGTCGCCGTCTTGCGGGAACTCGGCGTGCACGTGGTGGTGCCGCCGGGCCTCGAGGCCGACGACGTGCTCGCGACGACCGCCGCCCTGGCGCCGACCCTCGGCGCGCGCACCGTCGTGGTCACCTCCGACCGCGACGCCTTCGCGCTGATCGACGACTCCACCCGGGTGCTGCGCATCATCAACGGCGGCGTCGACGCGTCACCGCTGATGACCGCCGACCGCCTGGAGCTGCTGCTCGGCATCCGCCCGGAGCAGTACTGCGACTTCGCGGCGCTGCGCGGCGACCCGTCGGACAACCTGCCGGGCGTCGCGAGGCATCGGGCCGCGCACCGCCGCGCGGCTGCTGCAACGTTTCGGTTCGGCGGCCGCGGCGTTCGACGACGTCGCCGGGGTCGAGCAGGCGCTCGGCGCCGGGATCGCGCGGCGGCTCGCGGACCCGGCCGCGCGCACCGTGTGGGCGCGCAACTGCCAGGTGATGGCCATGCACCGCGACGTCGCGATCCCCCTCGACCTCGCCGCCGGTCCCGGCCGGTTGCCGCTGTCGGCCGAGCCGCTGCGCCGGGCCTGCCGCACGTTCGGGCTCACCTGGACGGCTCGCGACGCCCTGCGGGTGCTGGCCGACGTCGCCGACGAGCCCGCCGCCTCACGCGAGCCTGCCTCCACACGCTCGTTCACGCTGCCGTGGCAGCGCCCGGACGATCACGCGTCGGCGCTGCGGCCGCGGCGGCTGCCCAAGCTCGCGCCGCGCCGCCCGCAACCCGCGCAACTGTCGCTGTTCGACTGACTCGCCGCGCAGGTCCGTACACGATCCTGACAATGCCGTGCCCCGGTGCACACCTGCGGCGTCGTTAGGCTCGACGCCGTGATGGGTGAGCCGCGCGACGGCCGGGCGCGCGGCCTGATCCTGGTCGTCGAGGACGAACCGGCCATCGCCGACGTCGTGCGACTGAACCTCGCCAAGGCCGGCTACGGCGTGCACGTCGAGCACCACGGTGATCGCGCGCTCGACGACGTCCGGCGGTTGCGGCCGGCCGCGATCATCCTGGACGTGGGGCTGCCCGGCATGGACGGCGTGGAGATCTGCCGGCGGCTGCGCAACGACGACGACTGGACGCCGGTGCTGTTCGTGACCGCGCGCGACGACGAGGTCGACCGCATCGTCGGGCTCGAGATGGGCGCCGACGACTACGTCACCAAGCCGTTCTCGCCCCGCGAGCTCGTCGCGCGGGTCACCGGCGTGCTGCGCCGCACGCACGGCACTCCGCAGGCAGCGCCGCAGACGGTCGGCCTGGTCACTCTCGACGCCGCGCAGCGCCGGGTGACCTCCGACGGCGTCGAACTGAACCTGACCGCCACCGAGTTCGACCTGCTCGCGCACCTGATGCGCAAGCCGGGGCGCGTGTTCACCCGCGAGCAGCTGCTGTCCGAGGTGTGGGGCTACTCGTCGGTGGCCGGCACCCGAACGGTGGACGTGCACATCGCGCAACTGCGCGCCAAGCTGGGTGCGGCCAGCCCGATCCGGACGGTGCGTGGTGTCGGGTACGCCGCCGAGCACTGACCGGGCGCCGCCCGCCGGCCTTGCAGCCGGCGCCGCGCCCGGCCCCGCGGCCCCGGCGCACGCAGAGTCTCGCCACCCGCATCGCGCTTGCTCAGCGTCGGCATCGCGGTGCTGACCGCGATCATCGCCGGCGTGCTCGCCACCGGCCTGATCCGCAACACCGGCGCCGACTCCGCGCGCCGCGCACTGCACCGGCTGGCCGAGGTCACGCAGGTGGCCGCGCAGCAACGCGGCGGTCAGGCGGCCGGTCGCGCAGCTGCGCGAGGCGCTCAACGGTCTCGGCGTGCGGAACGGCGTCATCGTCGTCAACGGCACGGCGGCGCGGGTGAACACCGACGCGCCGCTGGTTCGCCGGGCCGTGACGACCGACTGACATCGCCGCGGTGCGCGCCGGGCGCACCGTCTCGACCGTGCGCAACGTCAACGGCACCACGGTGTTCGTCGAGATCCGCACGCTGACCCGCCCGTCAACCACCGCGCACCGGGCCGTGATCCTCGTCCAGCGCCAGGTGGACGCCGTCGCGCAGAACCGCAGTGCCATCCGGCGGTTGCTGCTCGCGCTGGTGATCGCCGGCGCGCTCGCGGCCGTCATCGGCCTGCTGGTGGCGTGGCGGCTGGCGCGCTCCGCTGCGGCGCACCGCCGCGGCGGCGCACTCGCTGGCGCTCGGCAACCGCGACGTCACGCTGCCCGTCCAGGGCCCGACGGAGGTCGCCGAGGTCAGCGCCGCGATCAACACCCTGGCCGGCGCGCTGCGCCATTCCGAGGGGCGCCAGCGGCAGTTCCTGCTGTCGGTGTCCCACGACCTGCGCACGCCGCTGACCGCGATCACCGGCTACGCCGAGTCGCTGGCCGAAGGCGTCGTCGGGCCGGCGGACACCGCGCACGTGGGCGGCGTCGTGCTGGCCGAGGCCAGCGGCTGGAGCGGCTGGTCGGCGACCTGCTCGACCTCGCCCGGCTCGACGCGCAGGACTTCCGCGATCGACCTCGCGCGCGTCGATCTGCGCGGCGTCGTCGCAGTCGGCGGCGCAGGTCTGGTCGGCACGCTGCGCCGCCGGCGGCGTGCGCTTCGTGCTCGACGCCGCCGACGCACCGATCTGGACCACCACCGACGCCGCCCGGGTGCGGCAGGTGCTGGACGGGTTGTTCGACAACGCGCTGCGGGTCACGCCGGCCGGCGCGGCGATCGTGCTCGCCGCGCGCGCGCAGGACGGGCACGCGGTGCTCGAGGTCCGCGACGGCGGCCCGGGTCTCACCGACGCCGACCTCGACGTCGCCTTCGAGCAGGGCGTGCTGCACCAGCGTTACCGCGGTGTCCGGCAGGTCGGCACCGGGCTCGGGCTGGCCATCGTCCGCACGGCCTGGCGCAGCGCCTCGGTGGCACGCGTCGAGGCCGGCCACGCACAAGAAGGAGGCGCACGGTTCACCGTGCGCCTCCCGCTCGTGGGCTGACCTGCGTCGGCTCACTTGGTCTTCTTCGCCCTTGACGTCCACGACGTGCTTCGCGGTGTAGCGTCGACGTGCCGGTGCCGGCCACGGCGACGCGATCGCCCTTGGCGACCTTGCTGATCGTCGAGGCGGCGCCCTTGCCGTTCTCGCGCACCCGCACCTTGGTGTCCTTGGTGACGGCGAACGTCTCGCTCTTCTTGTCCGCGGCCTGCACGGTGATCGAGGTCGACGAGACACGGTCGCGGTGCCCCTGATCAGGTCGTGCGTCACCGCAGTGCCGCCCTTGCCGCGGGTGACGAACTGGCCGTGCTCCAGCCGGCGCAGCACTTGCCGCCGCTTCTTGCCGTTCTTGCCGTCGCTTGCCGTGCGGTTGAGCTGCTCGAGCGAACTCGACGATGTCCGGGCGTCGATGACGAGCGGACCCGGTCACGGCGAGCGCGGTGCCGCCGGCGCCGACGATGGCCGCGGCGGTGACGCCGCCGATCAGGACCTTGCGATACATGGTGCATCCTCCAGACGAACGTGGCTTCCTTCCGTCGACCACGATGCGCGAATCGCATTGGCCGCACGGCAAGGATGTGTTCGGGTCGTGTAAGAGCTGACCGATAGGGTCGGCGCACTCGATTCGACGACAGGCGCCAGTGAACGATCTCGCCGAGAAGGCGCTGCAGGGCCTCGACGCCGCCCGCCGCCAGGTGAGCGGGCGGCCGATGCTGTCGTTCTCCGTCGCCGGGTTCGTGCTCGCCGCCGCCGTGGTGGTGACCGGCGGCCGGGTGGGCGCCGCCACGGCGACGCGCCCGCTGACCACTTGGCTGGGCCTGCAGGACCCGCACCCGCCGGGCGCCGAGGACGTCCTGCCCGGCTCGTTGATGCTGGCCGCGTTGCTCACGCTGCTGGCTGCTGTGGGTGGTCGTGGTCGAGTTCGTGCGCCGCCGTCCCGCAGCCGGTGCGCCGGGTGTGGCTGCTGGCAGCGGCGTGGGCGACGCCGTTCGTGGTGGGGCCGCCGCTGCTCGACACCGCGGTCTACGGCTACGCCGGCTACGGGTTGGTGCAGCGCGCGGGACACGACCCGTACGCGTTCGCGCCGTCGCGGCTCGGCGACCGTGCGGTGGTCGCCGCGATGGACCCGAGCACCCGGGGCACCCCCAGCGCCAGCGGCCCGCTGGGCATCGTGCTGCAACACCTGTCCGTGTCGATCAGCTCGGGCAGTGCGCTGGGTGCCGTACTCGTCTTGCGCGCGGTCGGCGTACTGGCCGCCATCTGGATCGGCACGCAGGCCGCCGACCTCGCGTCCGCGCGGTTCGCCGAGCGCGCCGCGGTCTCCGCACTGGTGGCCGGCTCGGGCGCGGAGTCCGGCGTCGGCCGGCGCGACTGCGCGCTGACCTTGACGGTGCTGAACCCGGTGCTGCTGCTCTATGTCGTGTCCGGGGCGCACCTGGACGGTCTGATGCTCGCGCTGGTGGTGACCGCGCTGGTGCTCGCTGCGCAGCATCGCTGGCTCGCCGCGGTGGCGGCGAGCAGCCTGGCCGGCTGCGTGTTGGGTCCGGCGTGGCTGGTGGTCGTGGTGCTCGTCGTGGCGCACTGGCACTTCGGCCGCGACCGGACCCGGGGTGTCCGGCTGCGCGCGACGATCGGCGAGCTCGCGGCGGCGGTGGTGATCGCGCTGGCCGCGGGGTTCGCGGTGCCGCACGGCTTCGGTTGGCTCGGGGAGGTCGGCAAGCAGTTCAGCACGCACACGCCGTACTCGGTCGCGGGCGGCATCAGCGCGTTGCTGACCCCGGTCGTGCGCGGGGCGTCCTACGACGACCTCGCGATCGGTGGTCGGCTGACGGCCCTGCTGGCGATGGTGTGCGCGGTGGGCTACCTGCTCGTCACCGCGCGACGTCGGACCGCGGAACTCACCGCGGGTTACGCATTGCTCGCCGTCGCGCTGCTCGCGCCGTCGATGTTCCCCTGGTACCTGCTGTGGGCGCCGATGTGCCTGGCGTCGACGGCCAACGCGGCGCGGCGAGCCCTGGTGCTCGTCCTGGCCGCGGCCGTGTGCGTGCTGTCACCGCCGGGCTTCACCCCGACCACGACGGACGTTCTGACAGGGGTGCTGCTGGTCGCGCTCGGTGTCGTCGTGCTGGCCGGACTCGGTCAGCGCCCGCCGGCGATCTCGCGCACCGCGGGCCGGACGTCGGCCAGGTAGACGGCCGCGACGACGATCGAGATCAGCGACAGCGGGCTGTATTCGACCGGCCCGACGATCGTGCCCACAACACCGGAGATGACCAGGATCAGCAGCCAGGCCGGCTTGGTGAGCTTGTCCACGGCGGGGAACGCCGCGGCCTTGCGCGTCGCGCAGTCGATCAACGCCCACGCCCGCAGAGCGAGCGCCGCCCAGAACAGGACCTCGCTGGTCCAGTAGTAGAGCTGGTCGACGGCGTACACGGCGTCAGGGTACCCAGCGCAGCTCGGTCGGGTCGGGCGCTGAGACGACGCTGCCCCGTCCCGCGATGCGGGACGGGGCAGCGGTTGCCTGCGCGGCGGAACTCAGCTGGTGGTGGTGCTGCGCTTCGCCGCGGTCTTGCGGGTGGCCGTCTTCGTCGCCGGCTTGGCCGTGCGGGTCGCGGCGGGCTTGCGGGTGGCCGACTTGGCAGCCGGGCGCGTCGAGGACGTGCTCGGGCGCGGCTTCGGCGCGGGCTTGCGGGCCGTGCTCGAGCCGAGGCCGGTCAGCGACTGCACCGGCTTGACGACGCGCTCGTTGAGCGTCTCCACGACGGTGCTGCCGAGCGCCTCGGCCTGGTCGATGAGCGCGGCGATGCGCTTGTCGCTGCGCAGGCCGTCGACGGCGTGCTCGACGCGGTCGCTGACTGCGGTCGTGTACTCCTTGAACTGCGCCAGGTACGGCTCGACGGCGGTCGAGACGGCGTCGAGGTTGACGGCCTTCTCGGCCGACGCGCGCAGGTCCTGCACGTTCTTCTGGGCGCGACCGACGATGTCGCCGGCCTGGCCGCTGACGTCGTTGAGCGAGGCCTGCGCGGTGTCGATCGCCTGATCGAGCACCTGCTTGCCCTGGCTCACCGCGTTGTCGGCGTACGAGCGGATGTCACTGGTGATGGACACTGTTGTCCTCCTGAGGTGATGGCGGTTCGGTCCGGGTGCGCCGATCAGGCGCGGGCGGACGTCGCCGCGGGAATGGGTTCGGACGTGCGCGGGTCGGTTCCGGCGGTCACGCGCTCTTGCACGTTCTCCCGGCGGAACGACTCGTAGATGTCGAGCAGCACCTGCTTCTGCCGCTCTCCGAGGTCCTCGTCGGCCAGGATCGCGGCGACGAGTTCCGGGTTGCCCTCGCGGGTCTCGAGAATGCCGGCCCGCACGTACAACTGCTCGGCGGAGATCCGCAGGCCCTTGGCGATCTGCTGCAGGATCTCGGCACTGGGCTTGCGCATCCCGCGCTCGATCTGCGAGAGGTACGGGTTGGACACGCCGGCCAGTCTGGCCAGCTGACGCAGCGAGACCTGGCCCTGCTGACGCTGCTCCCGGATGAACTCTCCGATGGTGGCAGCGCTGCGCTTGGCCTGCTCTTTCGGTCCTTCTGCGATCACAGGACCAAGTCTCCCGGAGGGTGCTAGCTATTGCAAGCACACAGCAAGCATTGTGGTCGGGGTCTCCCGAAAACGACGTGGTTGCGCCCGCGTCAGCCGGTGAGGTCGAGGCGCGCGACGTGCTCGCCGACCTGCAGGTCGGCATCCGGTGCCACGTTGCGCTTGACGACCACCAGCGCGATCGGTCCGAGCTCGTAGTGGTGCAGCGCGGTGCCCAGGAAGCCGACGGCACGGCCACCGAGTTCTACCGGCGTGCCCGGCTCGGGCAGCGTGTCGCTCTCCCCCGACAGGTGGGCGAGCGCCAGCATGCGGGGCGGGCGACCCAGGTTCTGCACGCGCGCGACCGTCTCCTGACCGCGGTAGCAACCCTTGTTCAGGTGCACCGCCGGCCCGATCCAGCCGACCTCGTGCGGGATGGTGCGGTGATCGGTCTCCAGGCCCAGCCGCGGGCGGCGCGCCTCGACGCGCGCGGCCTCGAAGGCCCACAGCCCGGTGGGGGCAGCGCCGGCCTCGACCAGCCGGCCGAAGACGTCGGTGGCCGCCATCCGCGGCACCATCAGATCCGCCGCGTCCGGGCCCGGCCACTCCATCCGGCGGACGAACCCGCCGCCGTCCAGCGACACCGCACGCCCGGCGGCATCCGGCACCGGCAGGCCCGCCAGCGCGAGGACGGTGGGCGTCGCGGGGCCGACGAGGGACAAGACCGCCCATTGCTCGGTCACGTCGGCGGGCTCGACGCGCTTGAGGAAACGCATCATCTGCAGGTACTTCAGGACCTCGGGCGCGGCACCGGGCTCGGTGTCGAGCCACACGGTGTCGTTGAGCTCGGTGACCTGCCAGTGCTGCTCGACGTGCCCGTGCGGCGACAGCACGAGCGACTCGGTGGAGTCCCCGTCGTGCAGGTCGGCCACGTGCTGCGAGCAGATCGAGTGCAACCAACCCAGCCGGTCGGCGCCGGGCACGATCAACACGTCGCGGTTGCTGCGGTCGACGATCCCCGCGCCGGTGGCCAGCACGCGTTGCTCGCGCAGCGGGTCGCCGTAGTGCCAGGTGACGCCGGCGTCGCGGTCGGTGGCCGCCACGGCGGTCTGCAGGTGCTCGGTCATCTCGTCGGTGACAAGGCCCGGGCGCCGGGGTTTGTTCCGCCGCCGGCCGTGCCAACGCCGGTGGTGCTCGCGCCGCCCGCGGCGCACGTGGCGCACCGGCCGAACACGGTGAAGTGGGCGCGGTCGAGCTCGAAGCCGCTGTCGGCGCGCAGCCGGTCGGCGAGCGGGTCCACCAGATCGGGCGCGGCGTCGACGACCGACCCGCAGGTGTGGCAGACCACGTGGATGTGCTGGTCGCCGGCCGGCCGGTAGGAGGCGGCCCCGTGACCCAGATGCGTGTGGCGCACCAGCCCGAGTTCCTCGAGCAGCTCGAGCGTGCGGTAGACGGTGGCGACGTCGACGCCGTCGACGGCCTCGCTGAGTTCGTCGGGCGTCGCGTGGCCGAGCCGGTGCACGGCGGCCAGCACGTGCTCGCGCTGCGGCGTCATGCGCATGCCGCGGGCGCGCAAGGCCTCGGCGAGCGCGCGCGCCGAGCGACCGGCGGCGCCCGAAGTGGCGGCGTCGTCGTGCGGATGCGAGTGGTGGGCGCTCATCAGCACCCATGGTAGGTAGCGTGACGCGTCGTGCAGAAGGAGCAGATCGACCGGGACGGCCGAGACGCAGCACCCGGCCGGTCGGTCGTCGCCGTCCTCGGCCGCGGGCTCGTCGACGCAGCAACGCCGATCGCGCGGGCCGACGACGTCGGACTGACCCGCGGCGACGGCTGCTTCGAGGGTCTCGGGCTGCGCGACGGCGTCGTCGCGAAGCTCGACGCCCACCTGGCCCGCATGGCACGCTCCGCCGACGCGCTCGGCCTGCCGTTCGACGCGGCGGCCTGGCGCTCGCTCGTCGACGTCACCGTCGGCAGCGTGGGGCGAACCCGGCGAGGCCGCCCTGAAACTCGTGCTGACCCGCGGCGGCACGGACGGCATTCCCACCGGCTTCGCCGTGCTGAGCGCGCTGAGCGCCGACGTGCTGCGGCATCGCCGCGACGGCGTGCGGGTGATCAGCGTGGCGCGTGGGCTGCGCTCGGACGCCTTCGCCGACGCGCCCTGGCTGCTCGGTGGCGTCAAGACGCTGTCCTACGCGATCAACATGGCGGCCGGGCGCGAGGCCGAGCGGCGCGGGGCCGACGACGCGATGTTCGTCTCGTCCGACGGTTACGCGCTGGAGACACCGACCGGTTCGCTGGTGTGGGCCGTCGGCGACACCCTGCACACGACACCCACGGGCGCCACCGGCATCCTGGCCGGCACCACCCAGCAGTTGCTGTTCGAGCGCGCGCCCGCGGCAGGCTGGCAGATCGCGTACACCCTGGGGCGCCCGGCCGAGCTGCGCGATGCCGACGCGTTGTGGATCGTCAGCTCCGTACGCGGCCCGGTGGAGGTGGTCTCGTTGGACGGTGCCAAGCGCGAGCGGGCACCCGAAACCGACGCGCGGATCCGCGGACTGTGCGGCTTCTGAACGCCCTGCCGCAGCATCGGAAAGTGCGTTGCCGCGACCCGCGCGCCGTCGTACCGTTGGCGGTACACGAGAGAGGGGGTGGTCCGGAGTTGAGAACTTATTGGACACGTGAGGTGGCTTCCAGCTAACCGCCGCAAGATCATGGACTCGCGAGGGCATGTTCCCCACCGCGGCCGAATGCGGCGGTGAGCAAATCCCTGGTAGCTACCCGGTCCCCGAGCCGTCGACCCGTCCAGTCGACCCGGCCGAGCACACGCTCGCCGGCCCGGCTCGGGGATTGCTACGTTCTGGGACGGGGGCGGTCAGCCTCGCCGCCGGCCGCGGGGGATGCACACACCCGTCCTGGCAAACGCCAACTTTCCGTTCCGAACGGCACCTTTCCGTTCCGAACGGCACCTATCCGTTCCGACGGCACCTTTCCGTTCCGACCGGCAACTATCCGTGGCGTTTCGCGACACGGCACTGTGCCTTCCCGCAAAGACCGAACGGCTTTCCCGCGCAGACGGGCCCGCCAGCGGCGGCCCGACCCAGCGCTAGACCAGGTGGCCGAGCGCGTAGATCGGCCTGGTGTACCAGGTGATCATTCCCTGGTCCTCGAGGAAGGCGATGATCTTCTGCGCCATCCAGCGCCGCGTCTCGTGGAAGTTCGGGTTGACGCGGGCCTGCTTCACCGCCTCGTCGCGGTCCAGCCCCACCTGCGCGTAGACGTCCGGGCTGATCAACGCGCTCGCGACCGCGACCGCCACGATGGCCGAGCCGAGGTTGCCGACGATCTTTCCGACCGGGCCGACGACCTGCATCTGCCGCGCGACCTCCTCGCGGGCGAAGCGCACGTGCCGGGCCTCCTCCACCACGTGGATGCGGTTCACCATGCGCACGAGCGGGTGCACCGATTCGTCGTTGACCATGTCGCGCTGCAGCCGGTCGGTCATCTCCTCGGCCACCAGCACGGGGGCGAACAACGCCGGACCCGAGCACGTCGCCTTGTAGAGCCGCGCGACGTTGTGCAGCAGCCGGTTCGGCCGGTAGGTCGGCGTGCCGAGCCGCGCGATGGCCTTGGCGAACATCAGGATGTGCCGCGTCTCGTCGCCGATCTCGGTCATCGCGTACTGCACGCGGGGGTCCTGCGGATCGCGGTCGTAGGCCCAGCGCGTCAACATCTGGATCAGGATCATCTCGAACCACAGGCCGGTCGACGCCACGCTCGCGAGCTCCTGGCGGGACAGCTCGATGCGCTGCTCGTCGCTCATCCGCGCCCACAGCGCGGTGCCGTAGAGCGACGTGCGCTCAACGGCATGAACTTCATGTCCAGCTCGACGGGCGCGTCCCAGTCGATGTCCAGACCCGGGTCGTAGGAGTTGCGTCGACGACGAGCCGAGCAGGCGGGTCGCGGTCTTGCGCACGCCGTCGAGCGGGGCAGCTGCGGTCATGGCCGTCTCCCTTGCGTCGGGACCGCCACCGGACGCCCGGAGCGGCTACCTGCCACAAGGTGTAGCACCAACTTTGACCCCTGACAAGCTGTCACAGGTACCGGCGCGTCAGGGCGCCGACGACGTCGCGGCCTGGCGGACCAGGCGCGCGTTGAGGTGCGGCGCGAGCTCGGCGCCTGCCGGGGGCGAGTTCGGTCGCGTAGAGCAGTTCGTCGCCGCGCAGGGCGTAGAAGCGGCGTTCGCGCGGCGACGTCGGCCGCGGTCGCCGCGTGCCGGACGTCCGTGCGTGGCGAGTTCCCACTGCTGGTCACCGGCCGACGCCGGCGAACACCAGCGCCTGCCCGGTGTTGCTCGCCAGCACGACCTCGACGTCGTCCGGCCCGGGGCCGGGACGCCAGAAGCCGGTCTCGCGCCAGGCCTGCCGGATCACGTCGCCGTCCGGCGTCGAGCAGCCAGGTGCGCGACTCGTAGACGAGGAACGGCCGGCCGTCGTGGGCGAAGCGTCATCACGCTGGCCGTAGCGTGAACTGCTCGCCGGTGGACGGCCACGACGCCCGCGCCGGTGCCGCGCCAGACGCCGACGAGCGGCAGCAGCGCGAGCAGCGCGTCGTGGATCGGCGCGCCGGCGCGCAGGTCGGTGGTGTCCGGCGGCGGCGGTCGGCGCTCACGGCGCGGGTCAGCGCTCGTCGCCGAACAGCCGCATGAGCGCGTAGGCCGCGTACACGCCGATGCATCACGAACGCGGCGACGAGCACGCCGAGGTAGACCGTGCTCACGGTCGCGACGCTACCGCAGCCGTGCGTCAGGATGGGCAGATGAGCGAGCCCGAGCACGTCGAGTCGAGCCCGTCGCTGCGCCCGCTGGTCGTGAAGTGCACCGCCGGCGCCGAGGCGCCGGAGCGGTGTGCGCAGGCGTTCACGGTGGCCGCGACGGCGTGGCCGCCGGGTCGGCGGTGTCGCTGTGGCTGACCGGCGAGGCGGTGTGGTTCGCCGTGGCCGGGCGGGCCGAGGCGTTCGAGCTGCCGCACTCGGCGCCGCTGGCCGATCTGCGCGACGCTGATCCTGGCCGGCGGCACGCTGACGGTCTGCACGCAGTGCGCGGCGCGGCGCGACCTCGACCGACGACGACCTGCTGCCCGGCGTGCGCATCGCGGGAGCGGCGAGCTTCGTGGCCGAGGCACTGCGCCCGCACGCGCAGGCCCTCGTCTACTGACACCTCGACCTGGCTCCGGCGTCGCGATCGCGACACCGCGGCCGCGAGGCGAGTCGGGTTACTGCAGTTCGAGCGGGATGCCTCGACCAGGCCGGGCGCGGCGGCCTGCAGCGCGCGGCGGACCTTGCCGTCGCGGTGCAGCACCGACAGCGTCCAGGTGCCGGGCGCGGCGAAGAACCGGAAGTCGCCGGTGGCCGACGTGACGACCTCGGCGGTGAACTCGCCGGCTGCGTCGAGCAGCCGCACGTACGCGCCGGGCACCGGGGCGTCACCCTTGCGGACGACGCCGTAGATGACCGTCTCCTTCTCGAGGTCGATGCCGGCCGGCAGCGTCGGCGTCTGCGCCGGGGCGCCGCACATGTCAGGCGCCCTTCTCGATCGGCACGCCGACCAGCGAGCCGTACTCGGTCCACGAGCCGTCGTAGTTCTTGACGTTCTGGTGGCCGAGCAGCTCGTGCAGCGCGAACCAGGTGTGGCTCGAGCGCTCGCCGATGCGGCAGTAGGCGATGGTGTCCTTGCCGTCGTCGAGGCCCTCGTCGCCGTAGAGCTTGGCGAGCTCGTCGTCGGACTTGAAGGTGCCGTCCTCGTTGGCGGCCTTGCGACCACGGCACGTTCAGCGCCGTCGGGATGTGCCCGCCGCGCTGGGACTGCTCCTGCGGCAGGTGCGCCGGCGCGAGCAGCTTGCCGGAGAACTCGTCGGGCGAGCGGACGTCGACCAGGTTCTTCTTGCCGATCGCGGCGACGGCCTCGTCGCGGAAGGCGCGGATCGAGGTGTCCTGCTCCTTGGCCGGTGTAGTGCGTCGCCGGGCGCGACACGGCGTCCTTGGACAGCTCGCGGCCGTCGAGCTCCCACTTCTTGCGGCCGCCGTCGAGCAGCTTGACGTTGTCGTGGCCGTAGAGCTTGAAGTACCAGTAGGCGTAGGCGGCGAACCAGTTGTTGTTGCCGCCGTAGAGCACGACGGTGTCGTCGTTGCCGATGCCCTTCTCCGACAGCAGCTTCTCGAACTGCTCCTTGTCGACGAAGTCGCGGCGGACCTGGTCCTGCAGTTCGGTCTTCCAGTCCAGCTTGACGGCGCCGGCGATGTGGCCGCCGTCGTAGGCGGAGGTGTCTTCGTCGACCTCGACGAACACGACCCCGTCGGTGTTCAGGTTCTCCTCGGCCCAGTCGGCCGAGACGAGCGCGTCTGCGCGGCTCATGTGGTTCTCCTCGATGTGGTGGTCATGGACGCCGATGGGCAGCACGGCCGTCAGCAGGCGCGTCGCAGCGGCGGGTGCGCTCAGGCGCGGGTGCGGCGGGTCAGCTGCAGCGACACAGGCAGCTGCGCACGCGGCACAGGTCGACCGCGCGGCGGGAGGTGAGCGCGGTGGTCACCGGCGTGCTCACGGCGAGCGAGATGCTCATGCCGCCGAGCGTATCGAGCCGGCGTCGGCACCGCCACCTGGCCGGTTCAGTGTTCGGGACGCGCGTCCGGCTCAGCGGGTGGCGCGATCGGGCACGCGGATCGTCCGGCGCGCGGAACACGACGGCGTTCGGCCGAGCCGTCGACGACCAGCCCCGCGGCGGTCGGGCTGCAGATCGGTCGAGCCGCAGGCCGTACGGCAGCTCGGGCAGCGGGATGGGCACGTCGAGGCTCGGCAGCAACTGGTTGAGCACCAGCCATCGGCAGCGCGATGCCGGCGACCGAGACGCCGCGGATGCGCAGCCGCACCGCTTCGCCGCCGGTCGAGCCGCAGCCGCGCCTCGCCGCTGATGCGCGCCAGCTGGCTGAAGCCGGGGAACGGGCAGGGCCGCCGAGGCCATCAGCCGCCCGCCCTCGAAGCGCCAGCACCAGGCCGGGGATGCGGGCCACCCGGGCGAGCTCGACGTAGGGCAGCACGAGCCGGCCCTCGACGTGCTCGCAGGGCAGCTCGCGGGCGCGCCGGCCGAGCAGCTCGCGCAGCGGCAGGTAGGCGTTGGTCAGGTGCGCGACGAGCGTGGCGCCGTCGATCTCGCCGAGCCGCAGCCTGCCCGCGACCTCGACGTCGCGGTAGCACCCGCGCAGCGCCTGCGTCAGGAACGGCCGGCGGTGCACGCGCACCGTCGCCGGATGCCCGAACGGCGCGGACAGGTACGTCGGACGCGCGCTCGCTGCGCGAGCCGTGCGCGCACCGGCGCGTCGAGCACGCACGACCGCGAGCGGCGAGCACGACGACGCACCACGGCGAGGACGAGCCAGGGACGACATGGGCGCGGCGCCTGCGCGCGTCAGGACCGGATGGACAGGCAGAGCAGGAACGCGACCGGCGCCAGGAACGCCAGCGGCAGCAGCGCGGCGGCGGCCGGACGCAGCCGCCGCGCCGAGCGCGCGGCCGGCGCGGGCACGGAGTGCAGCACGAACGCGGCGCCGACCGCGAGCAGCCCGGCCAGCGCGCCGAGCGCGGCGCCGACGAACACCGACCGGCCGCCGACGAAATCGACACCCCCGCGCAGCATCAGGTAGCCGACCGCGCCGCCGACCACGGCGGCGGCGACCAGCGCCGAGCACGCCGCGCGGCACCGTCGAGGTCGAAGCGGGGCAGCGGGCAGGACGAGGTCGACGAGGTACCCGACGACGAGCGCCGCCGCGACCGCGCCGACCGCGGCGGCGGCGACCCGGCCACCGACAGCGGCGGTGTCGGTCTGGGCGAACTCGTGGCGCAGCTGGAGAAGCGCCGGCAGCGCGACCTCGGCGAACACCAGCACGGCCACCGAGCCGAGCGACGCGACGACCCGCACCCGCGCGGCGCCGCGGGTGAGCTGGTGCACGTACATCACCGGCACGGCGAGACCGAGCACGGCGAGCAGCGTCCCGAGCCGGCCGTGCGGCCAGTACGACACGGCGAAGTCCGCGCCGCCCGCGGCGAGCGCGGCGATGACCAGGGCGCCCCACGCGGCCGGGCATGCGCGACGCCGAGCACCCACGCCAGCGCGAACGGCGCCCTGCACGACGGCGACGGCGATCAGCAGCGCCAGGCCGCTGTCGCGTGCGGCGAGCGCGAGGCCGGCGCCCGCGACGAGCGAGCACCGGCAGGCCGGCGAGCAGCGACGCGTCGCCGTTCGCGACCGGCGCGCCGGTGCGCGCGGTCGCCTGCTCGGCCGCCGCGGCGTCGAGACGGCGCTCAGTCACGCCGGCCATCGTCGCAGACCTGCGCGTCCCGCCGCGGACCACAGCGCCGCGCGCAGCGGCCCGGACCCAGGCGGCGATGCGCTCGACCAGCGCCGGCGTGGTGGCCGATCTCGGCATGGCCCATGCCCGGCTCGATCCAGACGTCGGCGGCGGGCGCCGCCGCGGCGAGCGCCTCGACGTGGCGCAGCGGGAAGTAGTGGTCGGCGTCGCCGTGCACGACCAGCAGCGGCGCGGCGCGATCGCCCCGGCGACGTCGGCCGGCGCCTCGGGCAGCGTCTGCCACACCGTGCGGCGACACCCTGGTCCGGCGCAGCACGCGGGTGGCCGCGCGCCCGGTGCGCTTCTCGAACATCCAGTGCACGATCGCGCATCGGCCGGGTGCCGCGCTCGCACCACAGCCCGGGCGCGCTGACGCTGACGACCGCGTCGGCGTCGCCGCCGAGCCCGGCGTAACGCAGCACCGCCGTGCCGCCCATCGACCAGCCGAGCACGGCGACGAAGCCGGTAGCCGGCGCCGCGCAGCCACGCGACGGCGGCGGCGATGTCGTGGATCTCGTCCGCGCCGGCCGTGCCCGGCCCGCCGACCGCCCGTGCCCGCGGAAGTCCGGCGCCAGCACGCCGATGCCCGCCGCGGTGAGCACCCGCGCACGATGCGTTGCACGTTCGGGTTGCGGGCCGAGCCGGTGAATCCGTGCGCGACGACGCAGCCGATGTCGAGGCTCGGGGCGCCATCCACCGGGCGCTGTGACCGGAGTGACGCCAGTGGCAGCGCCGCCGCGGCATGGTGCTCGGCGACCAGCCGCACGCCGTCGTTCGTGTGCAGGACGACTGTGCGGGGCTGCGGCCACCCTGGCATTGTGTCCTGACACGGTCGGCTAGACTGAAAACGCTTGTGGGGGCAACGTCGCCCGGCCGGATCGCAGCGTGATCCGGTGTCCGTGCCGAACTGCACGACGGGCCCGACAGCCCGTCGCCTCCGCGAAGGAGGCGAGCGTGGAGCTCGTCCTGCTCACCGCCGCCAAGCAGCCCACCGCCGAGGTCCTGCCCGCCCTGGGCCTGCTGCCGCACCACGTCACCGTCCTGCCGCAGGACGCCGGCGCGCTGATCGACCGCAGCCTCGGCGACGCCGTGCTGGTCGACGCGCGCCGCGACCTGATGGGCGCGCGCCAGTTCCTGCGGCTGCTCGTCGCCATGGGCACGTCCGTGCCGGTGTTCGGCGTGCGTCACCGAGGGCGGCCTGGTCGCCGTGTCCAGCGAATGGCCGATCGACGACTTCGTGCTCGACACCGCCGGCCCCGCCGAGCTGGACGCCCGGCTGCGGCTGGCCGCCGAGCGCAACGCGGCGCGCGGCGCCGACGACCGGCGGCAGCCTGGAGCTCGGCGAGCTCACGATCGACGAGCACACCTATACCGCCCGGCTGGCCGGCGTCGCGCTCGACCTCACCTACAAGGAGTTCGAGCTGCTGAAGTTCCTGGCGCAGCACCCGAGCCGGGTGTTCACCCGCTCGCACCTGGTGCAGGAGGTGTGGGGCTACGACTACTTCGGCGGCACCCGCACCGTCGACGTCCACGTGCGGCGCCTGCGCGCCAAGCTGGGCGCCGAGCACGACGCGATGATCGGCACCGTGCGCAACGTCGGGTACAAGTTCGTCCGGCCCAGTGACGCCGACCGCGCGCCGCGACCGCACGGCCGCGACCGCTGACGCCGCCGACGCAGCGGACATCGCCGGCCCGGCGCGGACGGCATCGACTCGTCGGACCGCGCCCGGCTGGACGCCTCGAGCCAGACGCGCTGACGTGCCGGTCTCCGTCGCCACCGGCGTGCCCGACGACGGAACCCGCGAGCACGATCCGCCGCCTCGCCGCCGAGGTGCAGCAGGCCGACGGCGCGCCGCCGCTGTCCGACCAGGCGCTGAGCCGCCTCGCCGCCGCCCGACGTCACGCACGTCACCGCCACCGACGGCGCGCGGCTGACCGGGTACGCCCAGCGCGACGGCTCGGCGCTGGAGCTGGTCGGCGACACCGGCGCGCTGCCGCCGCTGCTCGACGCCGCGGTGACTCCGGGCGTGCTGGCGTGGACGCACGGGCGGCGCAGCCGGCTGGTGCCGCTGTTCGACCGAGCGCGGCTACACCGCGGCGCGCGAGCTGCTCGAGCTGCGCCGCCCGCTCGACGCCGAGCACCCGCTGCCCGCCGACCCGCCGCTGGCCGACGGCGTCACGGTGCGCGCGTTCGAGCCGGGCGCGCGACGACGACGCGTGGCTGGCGCTGAACGCCGCCGCGTTCGCCCACCACCCCGAGCAGGGCGGCTGGAGCGCGCAGGACCTGCAGGCGCGCATGGCCGAGTCCTGGTTCGACGCCGCCGGCTTCCTGCTCGCCGAGCGCGACGGCGACCCTGCTCGGCTTCCACTGGACGAAGATCCACGCCGACGGCGCCGGCGAGGTGTACGTGCTGGGCGTGTCACCGGACGCGCAGGGCCTGGGACTGGGCAATGCCCTGCTGGTGCGCGGGCTGCGGCACCTGCAGCAACGCGGCTGCCCGACCGTGCTGCTCTACGTCGACGGCGACAACACCACCGCGTCCGGCTCTACGAGAAGGCAGGGTTCACGTCGTACGACACCGACGTGCAGTGGCAGTTGCCCTGACCGCGCCGCCGGGAGCGCCGCAGTATGCAGGATCGGGATGAGACGCAGAACACCTGCGCGCCGTCGTTCACCCGACCGCCATCCTCTCCCGGTCTGGACGAAACCTGACGCCGCGGGCGGCATTCACCTCTCGTTCACCGACGGCACCCCAGCGCGCCATGTGCCCCTCCTACCGTCCCGCTTGAAAGGTCAACAGACGAAGGGGAACAGATCGTGAAGCTGAACCGTGTCGGCCTCGGCGCCGGCGTGCTCGTCGCGTCCGTGGCGCTGGCGGCCTGCAGCAGCAGCGGCACCAAAACTGCCGGCAAGTCCGGCTCGGCGACGAGCGGGGGCAGCAGCTCGGCGGCGACGACCAGCGCGTCTTGCTCGAGCGGCACCCTCAACGCCGCCGGCTCGACCGCACAGACCAACGCCATGACCGCATGGATCAACGGCTACAGCAAGAAGTGCACCGGCGCGAAGATCAATTACAACCCGACCGGGTCGGGCGCCGGCATCACCAGCTTCACCGCCAAGCAGGTCGACTTCGCGGGCTCGGACTCGCCGCTCGACCCCACGCAGGGCCAGCCCGCCGCCGCGGCGAAGGCCTGCGGCAGCCCGGCACTGGACCTGCCGATGGTCGTCGGCCCGATCGCCGTCGCCTACAACCTGAAGGGCGTCGCAGAACCTGACGCTGACGCCCGAGCTGTTGGCGCAAGATCTTCACCGGCAAGATCACGACCTGGAACGACCCGGCGATCAAGGCGAAGAACTCCAGCGTCACGCTGCCGGGTTCGAAGATCAGCGTCATCTACCGCTCGGACGCCTCGGGCACGACGCAGAACTTCGAGAAGTACCTCTCGGCGACCGACCCGACCGATTTCAAGGCGATGCCGGCGAAGGACAACGCGGCGCAGGTCTTCAAGGGGCAGGGCGAGGCGAAGTCGCAGGGCGTCTCCGCCGCGATCAAGAGCACGCAGGGTTCGATCGGCTACGACGAATCTCGTTCGCGGTCGGCAGCAGCCTGTCCACCGCGGCGATCGACAGCGGCGCGGGTGCGGTGCAGGTCTCCAAGGACCACCGCTTCGGCGGCGGCCGGGCAGGCGCAGGTCGTCGGCACGGGTGACGACCTCAGCCTGAAGCTGGACTACAAGCCCACCGCAAAGGGCGCGTACCCGCTGATCCTGGTGACCTACGAGATCGCGTGCACCAAGTACGCCGACGCCGCCAAGGGGACCTTCGTGAAGAACTTCCTCAACTACACGGTCAGCGACGGCCAGGCCGGACTCGCGCAGGAGGGCTACGCCCCCTTGCCGAGCGCGCTGCAGGCCAAGGTCAAGGCGTCGATCGCGAAGATCAGCTGACGCCAGCAGGACATCATGCCCCGCCGGTCGCTCTAGGGTGACCGGCGGGGCATCCCCTCATCACGACAGGTAGAACATGCCGGATCGAGAAACCATGACCGATCGCGCGCAACGACGGCAGTCGGGTCAGCCCTTACCGCCGCCGAGCATCGGAGGCGAACCCGTGACCGCGCCCGATCCGAACGCGACGGCGCCCGACGCCTCGACGGTGCCGAACGGGGCGCCCGAACTGTTGGGGTCGCTCGTGTCGAGCGAACCGTTGACCGCCGGGATGGGCTCGCCGCCCGCGCCGGTGTCCGGGGCCGGGATCACGTCCGGCAGCGGCCGGCCCCGCATCGGCGACCGTGTCTTCGGCGGCCTGACGTCCGCTGCGGCCCTCGCCGTCATCTTGCTCGTCGTGCTCATCGCGACCTTCCTGATCATCCAGTCGGTGCCCGCGATCGCGCACGACAAGGACAACTTCCTCACCTCGACGAACTGGCAGACGACGGCGAACAACCTGCACTTCGGTGTCGCGCCCCTGCTGTACTCCACGGTGATCATCTCGGTCATCGCCATGATCATCGCAATTCCCATCGCGATCGGCATCGCGCTGTTCATGACGCAGTACGCGCCGCGGCGGATGGCCAAGCCGGTCGCCTACGTCATCGACCTGCTCGCCGCCATCCCCTCGATCATCTACGGCATCTGGGGCGTCACCACGTTCGCCCCGCACCTGGACGGCCTGCAGCGCGCGCTCTCGCACATCCCCGGCCCGTTCTTCTCACTGATCCAGCAGAACAAGACGATCTTCGACGGCGGCGTCGTGCTGGCCATCATGATCCTGCCGATCGTCACCGCGATCAGCCGCGACGTCTTCGAACGCACGCCCCGCGCGAACATCGAGGCCGCGCTGGCGCTCGGCGCGACGCGCTGGGAGATGATCCGCATGTCGGTGCTGCCCTACGGCCGCGCCGGCGTCGTCAGCGGCGCGATGCTCGGCCTGGGCCGCGCGCTCGGCGAGACCGTCGCCGTCTACATCATCGTGTCCTCGGTCAGCCCGCCGTTCCACTTCTCGATCTTCAACGGCGGCGAGACGATCGCGTCGAAGATCGCCAACGGTTCGGCCGAGTTCACCGGCGGCAACTCCACCGGCGCCTACATCGCTGCCGGCCTCGTGCTGTTCATCCTGACCTTCGCGGTCAACTCGGCAGCCCGGGCGATCGTCAACCGGAAGAAGGACTTCGTATGACCACGCTGACCGCGCCCGCAGCGCCCACGTTCGCCAAGGGACGCGGCATCCGGCGGGTCAAGAACAACGTCGCAGCCGTGCTGGTGTGGCTGAGCTTCGGCATCGCGCTGGTCCCGCTGATCTGGCTGCTCGCGACCGTCATCGGCAAGGGCTACCACGTCATCGTGCACTCGGGCTGGTGGAGCAGCGACCAGGCCGGCATCAGTGCGGGAACCCAGGGCGGCGGCGCCTCGGCGGCCATCATCGGCACCGCGGAGCAGGTGGCGCTGTGCAGCGTCATCTCGGTGCCGATCGCGCTGCTGGTCGGCGTCTACCTCGTCGAGTACGGCACCGGGCGCCTGGCGCGGGTCACCACCTTCATGGTGGACATCCTGACGGGCATCCCGTCGATCGTCGCCGCGCTGTTCATCTTCGCGCTGTTCATCACCACCTTCGGCGGGAACGGCTCCGGCGCGCTGGTGTCGCTGGCGCTGGTGATCCTGATGGTTCCGGTGATCGTGCGGGCCACCGAGGAGATGCTGCGCCTGGTGCCGAACGAGTTGCGCGAGGCGTCCTACGCGCTCGGCATCCCGAAGTGGAAGACGATCGTCAAGGTCGTCGTTCCCACAGCGTTCTCCGGCCTCGTCACCGGCGTGGTGCTCGGCATCGCCCGGGTGGCCGGGGAGACCGCGCCGCTGCTGATCCTCACCGGGTACGCGTCCAACACGAACAAGAACCTGTTCGGCGGCTTCCAGGCCGCGCTGCCGACGCTGATCAACAACCAGTACATCAACATCAACACGTCGTCCGGCGCAACGTCGTACCACCTGGACGCCAACGGCAACCGCGTTGCGGGTTCGGTCGCCAACTACGCGCCCGACCGCCTGTGGGGCGCCGCCCTCACTTTGATCATCATCGTCATGGCGCTGAACCTCATCGCCCGGCTCATCGGCCGGCGCAACAAAGTCGCGTCCTGACATCCGAGCCTGACACCGAAACCGCCTGTAGGAGCATCCGATGGCCAAGCGCATCGAGACCAAGAACGTCGACATCTACTACGGCAAGTTCCTCGCCGTCAGCGACGTGACGCTGACGGTGGCGCCGCGCAGCGTCACGGCCTTCATCGGCCCGTCGGGCTGCGGCAAGTCCACCGTGCTGCGCACGCTCAACCGCATGCACGAGGTCATCGCCGGCGCGCGCGTCGAGGGCAAGGTGCTGCTCGACGGCGACGACATCTACGGCAAGACCATCGACCCGGTGGACGTCCGCCGCACCATCGGCATGGTGTTCCAGCGGCCCAACCCGTTCCCGACGATGTCGATCTACGACAACGTCGTCGCCGGGATGAAGCTCAACAGCCGCCGGCTGAAGCGGTCCGAGACGGACACGATCGTCGAGAAGTCCCTGCGCGGCGCGAACCTCTGGGAAGAGGTCAAGGACCGGCTCAACAAGCCCGGCGCGGGGCTGTCCGGCGGCCAGCAGCAACGGCTGTGCATCGCGCGGGCGATCGCCGTCGAGCCGCAGGTGCTGCTGATGGACGAACCGTGCTCCGCGCTGGACCCGATCTCGACGCTCGCGATCGAGGACCTCATCCAGCAGCTCAAGGAGACGTACACGATCGTCATCGTCACGCACAACATGCAGCAGGCGGCCCGCGTCGCCGAGCGCACGGCGTTCTTCAACCTCGCGGGCGTCGGCAAGCCGGGCCAGCTGGTCGAGATGGACGACACCGAGAAGATCTTCGCGAACCCGTCGGACCGGCGTACCGAGGACTACATCTCCGGCCGCTTCGGCTGAGCCCGCTGCTGGCCCTCAGCTGATCAACACGGCCCGGTCCCCGGCTTTCCGGGGACGAGCCGAGTTGATCACGTGCGGCGGCGGCGCGTTGAGGGCGCAGTTACCGTCAAGTACCGTCACAGCAAAACGGGCAGCGGCCGCGCGGTCGCGTGGCGGGAGTGTGCGCATGGCCGACTACGACGTCCTGGTGATCGGCTCCGGTTTCGGGGGCAGCGTCACCGCCCTGCGGCTGTCCGAGAAGGGTTACCGCGTCGGCGTCCTGGAAGCCGGGCGCCGGTTCACCCCCGAGACGCTGCCGAAGAACTCGTGGGACACCCGCAATTTCGTCTGGGCGCCGAAGCTGGGCTGCACCGGCATCCAGCGCATCCACCTGATCAAGGACTGCATCGTGCTGGCCGGCGCGGGTGTCGGCGGCGGCTCGCTGAACTACGCCAACACCCTGTACGAGCCCCTGCAGCCGTTCTACGACGACCCGCAGTGGTCGAACATCACCGACTGGCGTGACGAGCTCGCCCCGCACTACGCGCAGGCCAAACAGATGCTGGGTGTCACCACCAACCCGACGATGACGCCGAGCGACATCGAGATGAAGCGCCTGGCCGAGCAGTTCGGCCGCGGCGAGACGTTCGGCCCGACGCCTGTCGGCGTCTTCTTCGGCACCGACGGCGAGCAGCAGCCGGGCAAGACCGTGCCCGACCCGTTCTTCGGCGGGCAGGGCCCCGAGCGCACCGGGTGCATCCAGTGCGGCGAGTGCATGACCGGCTGCCGGCACGGCGCGAAGAACACGCTGCTGACCAACTACCTGTACCTCGCCGAGAAGGCCGGTGCGCAGATCCACCCGCTGACCACCGTCACGGACGTCCGCCCGGCCTGGGGTGGCGGCTACGAGGTGGTCACCGAGTCCACCGGTTCGTGGCGCCGGCGCCGCACCCGCACGTTCACCGCCGATCAGGTGGTGTTCAGCGCGGGCACGTACAACACGCAGAAGCTGCTGCACAAGCTGCGCGAGACGTCGTTGCCGGACGTCTCCCCGCGGCTGGGCTACCTGACCCGCACGAACTCCGAGTCGCTGCTGGGCGTGCGGATCGCGAAGCCGAAGCGCGATTACACCGAGGGCGTGGCCATCACGTCGTCGTGGCACCCGGACGAGTCGACGCACATCGAGCCGTGCCGCTACGGCAAGGGCAGCAACGCGATGGGCCTGCTCAACACGATCATGACCGACGGCGGCACGCGTCGGCAGCGATGGGCGCAGATGCTGCTCACCCTGCTGCGCAGCCCGTGGAAGGCCAAGCTGCTGATCCCGCGCAAGTGGTCCGAGCGGGTGATCATCCTGCTGGTGATGCAGACGCTGAACAACTCGATCACGGTGCGCCGCAAGAAGGGCCGCTTCGGTTCCCGGCTGACGTCGGTGCAGGGTGACGGCGAACCGAACCCGACGTGGATCCCGGTGGCGAACAAGGCTGCCGAGCAGCTCGCCGAGAACGTGGGCGGCGTGGCCGGCGGCACCTGGGGCGACCTGATGAACATCCCGATGACCGCGCACTTCATCGGCGGGTGCGTCATCGGCGACAGCCCGCAGACCGGCGTCATCGACGCCTACCAGCGCCTGTACGGCTACGAGGGCCTGCACGTCGTCGACGGTTCGACGCTGACCGCCAACCTCGGCGTCAACCCGTCGCTGTCGATCACCGCGCAGGCCGAGCGCGCGATGTCGCTGTGGCCCAACCGCGGCGAGCAGGATCAGCGCCCCCCGCTGGGTGCGCCGTACGAGCGGCTCGAGCCGGTGGCCCCGCACTCGCCGATCGTGCCGGACACCGCACCGGCGGCGTTGCGCTCGGTGCCGATCCCGCTCGGCATGCCCGGCACACGCTCCGCCTGACAAAGCGGGCGGCGGCGGCCATACTGCAGGCACCGACTTCTCACGCGCAAATAACGTCGCTGCGGGTATCGGGTTCCGCGGGGGTGGGATCGGGAAGTGCCCGATCGCTGGATGGAAAGGCAAAAACATTGCTCGATAAGTCCTCGTCGCGTGAGACCGGTCGCGCGACGCGACGCAGTGCAGCTGTCCCGTTCCTGGCCGGCGGGATCGCCGCCGCACTGACCGTCGGGGTCGTCGTCGCCTCCGGCGGAGGCGCCGCCGGCGCAGCCGACACGATCGACGCGCAATCTGTCGGTCGATTCGTCGACGGTGCGGTCGGCGGAATGCCCATTCAGAGCATCGTCGACCTCAAGGACGCCCGCGCCAAGGCGCCGGGCACGCAGAGCCAGCAGAACCCGCTCGACGCGACGCTGCTCGGCCAGGCCGACATCCCGATCGGCGAACGCGCTCAAGCTGCCGGGCGGCGGCGTCTTCCAGATCGGCGCCGCGAACCAGGTGGCCGTGGCGAAGACCAGCGGTTACTCCTACGGCGCGTCCGGCGCCGTCTCGAACTCCGGCGGGGTCTCGCTCGGCGGCAACGACAACAGCTACCCGGCCGACGCCACGATCAACCTCAACGGCGACGCGCTCGGCTCGGTGACCATCCCGGCCCTGCCGACCGGCACGGGCCTGCCGACTCTGCCGGTCGGAGCGAACCCGAGCCGCTCGCCGCCCTCGGCGGTGTCAGCGCCGACGTCGGCGCGGTGTCCGCGCTGGCGAAGACGGCAACCGGCGGCGACTTCGTGAAGCCGACCTACAAGATCGCCAACGTGAACCTGACTTGGCCTCGCCAGCCCTTGCCGGCCTGCTCAGCAGCTTGGCGCCGGCGGCGACAGTTCAACGCCCTGCTGGCAACCTGATCACGAGCTCTCGCACTCCGCCGCTTCCGGCGGGGTGCTCACCCGCTGGCCCTCGACACGACCACACTCGTCGCTCGACGGTGGCGCTGTTGTCGTCGATCCGACCACGGGATCGATCAGCGTCTCGCGTCGGTCAAGCTGCTCGATCAACTCGGTACCAACATCAACTCGTTGCCGCCGAACACCGATCTGCTCGCCTACGTGCTGGACAACTTGTCGCTCGGTCTTGAGCACCGGCCTGGAGAACGTCGTGAGCGGCATCACGGACCCGGTCAGGAATGCCGGGGCGAAGTGCATCGCCTGGGCTTCCAGCTCCGGTGGCAGCTGGGGCACAGACGATCATCAACGCGCTTACTAGTGGTCAGAGCCAGATCGAGATCGCCGTCAACAAGATCGCGGCCAGCTGGGGAGCGGCGCCTCGTCGTCCCTACCGCAGATCACCGACCAGCTGGCGAATGTTGCCGACATCGGCGTCAACGTGCAGCAGGGCGCCTACCCGCTGTCCTCGGAGTCGAAGCCGAAGTACAAGTTCACCTCGGGCCTCGAGGAGACGCCGGACCAGGCGACCCCGATCGTCAACGGCCAGGCCGTGGTGCGGGCGATCGAGATCGACCTGCTCAACACCAGCGCGCTGAGCGGCGACAGCCTGCAGGCCAAGCCGCTGACCAAGGGCGCCCACGCTGCTGCGGCGGCTGCCAAGACGCCGGCGATCTCGCTGGCGCTGGGTAACGCGGCGGTCGGGCCGAGCTCGCAGACGAGCGCTGCCGTCGCCGAGCAACACGGCCGCGGCCGCACCGGCCTCCGCGGTGCCGACCGGCGTCCCGGCCGGCCAGGCGCAGCACGCCGGCGCGTCGACACCGTCGGCCGTGCTCGCCCTGCTGGCGCTGCTCGCGCTGATGGTCGTCGGCAGTGGCACCTTCGTGTACCGCCGGCGTCGCGGAGGCTTGCTGCACTGACGCGCATTTCCGACACTTCGGCCCGCCTTCCGACACGGAAGGCGGGCCGACGTCATTTCGCGCACGGTTACCGAGCAGGAGGGGATGCGCACAGAAACAAAACAAGATACAAATGACGAGTACATCGGCTGGGGGGCCAAATATGTCGGGGATTATCAGTTTTTCGGGGACAAACGGGGGCAGTGCAGCGGCGGCGAGGCGACTAGGCCATCACGCCGGCACCATGTTGATCACCTCGATCGTCGCAGTCGTCTGGATCGGGTTGTATCCGTCGCAAGGCGCATTGATGTTCGCGGTTCCGGTGGCGGTGTTCGCCTTCGTGATCGTCAGCTGGCTGCTGATGCGCCAGCATGATCGTCGGTTGTGCGAGCAGTGCGTCGGGCACATGGTGCTCAATCCCGCACAGCTCGCCAAGCGCCAGCACCTGCGGCTACTGGTCGCGCACGTCGGCTCGCAGCCGCGCTACGTCATCCCGTACTTCGCGCTGCTGATCGGGTCGAACTTCGTCCCGGGCACCGTGGGGCGCGCCGTCTGGGCGCTGATGACGTTGTCGTTGATCTACCCGGTGCTCGCGCAGACCGCGCACCGTCGGCTGCAGCCGTGGTGCCCGCGATGCAGTGAGGGCGGCGGCGGTCAAGAGGTCGACGAGTTGCCGCCGGTGCTGCCGCGCGACGACCGCGAGCTCGTCTGAGTCGGCGGCGCCGCTCCGGCGGCGCCGCCAATTCGGGCAATTACCGTGAAAGCCGCAAACCGTACGTAGCCTTTACCCGGCTGCGGCTTGGATGAGGGCCACCGGTCGCCGATCTTTGTCGGCGCGGACCGGATCGGCCCATCACCCACGGAGAGCTCATGCACCTGTTCGCTCGAGGCGTGACCCGCCTCGTCGGCGCGATCGGCCTGGTCGGTGCCAGCACCATCGGCGTCGCCCCTGCCGCAGCCACCGCTGCGGTCGCCGCGATACCGGCTGTCGCCGGGCACCACATCTACCGGCTCGGGCAGCGCTCCGCGCCGCCCACCACGGCCGACTGCCAGGCGCAGTTCGGCATCAACTGCTACTCGCCGAACCAGATCGAGACGGCCTACAACACGCCGGCGCTCTACAACAGGGGCATCACCGGGCGCGGTCGCACCATCGCTGTCGTCGACGCGTTCGGCTCGCCGACAATCGCGGCCGACCTGCACACGTTCGACAAGGCGTTCGGGCTGCCCGACCCGCCGTCGGTGAGGACGATCACCCCTGCCGGCAAGCCGCCGCCCTTCGACCCGACGAACTCCGACATGAACGGCTGGGCGTTCGAGACGACGCTCGACGTCGAGTACGCACACGCGATCGCGCCCGAGGCGAAGATCCTCGTGGTGGCCACCCCGGTGTCCGAGACCGAAGGCGTGCAGGGTTTCCCGCAGATCGTGAAGGCCGAGAACTACGTCATCAATCACAAGCTGGCCGACGTCATCAGCCAGAGCTTCGGGGCCACCGAGAACACCTTCCCGAGCAAGAAGTCGCTGCTGGACCTGCGCTCGGCGTTCAAGAACGCCAAGGCGCACCACGTGACGGTGCTCGGCGCGTCCGGCGACAACGGCACCACCGACGCCGAGAGCGACGGTTCGACCCTCTACCCGTACCGCGTCAACTCCTGGCCGTCGTCCGACCCACTGGTCACCAGCGTGGGCGGCACGCAGCTCAATCTCGACGCCAAGGGCAACCGGATCAGCCCGGACGTCGTCTGGAACGACGGCTACGGCGCCGGCGGCGGGGGCAAGAGCGAGTACTTCGCCCGCCCGAAGTTCCAGGACAGCCAGCGCAAGCTGGTCGGCGACAGTCGCGGCACCCCGGACATCTCGATGTCCGCCGCCGTCGACGGTGGGGTCATCGTCTACACCAGCTATGACCCGAGCAGCGTCGGTTACGGCATCGTCGGCGGCACCAGCGAGGCGTCCCCGCTGTTCTCCGGCATCGTGGCGCTGTCCGACCAGGTCGCCCACAAGCGCCTCGGCGACCTGAACGCCCCGCTGTACAAGCTGGGCGAGCAGACCCGCAACGGCGTCGTCGACGTCACGTCCGGCAACAACAGCTTCGGCGGCGTCACCGGATACCAGGCGAAGAAGGGCTACGACCTCGCGTCCGGCCTGGGCACCGTCAATGCCAAGAAGTTCGTGCCCGCCCTGGCGGCCGAAGCCGGCTGACAGCGGCACCACTGCACCACCCGCGGGGCCGGATCCGTTCGACGGATCCGGCCCCGCGTTCGTGCGGGTCGACCACCATCGCGGTGATCAACGGATGACGGTGGTCGATAGACGACCGCGGCGATACTTCGATCAAGGCGCAGGCATACCGTCGACGACGTCTGCAGCAGCGATACGGACACGTTCCACGGCACGGTGCGAGGTGCACGACATGACGCGACGCAAACCCCCGGACGTCTCGCCGGCTACCTGGGTCGAACGCCAGATCCGCGACGCGGCCGCCAACGGCGCGTTCGACGATCTGCCCGGCGCGGGCAAGCCGTTGCCGAACCTGGGCCGCAGCCAGGACGACCTCGCCTGGATGGCGGCCTACCTGAAGCGGGAGAACGTCGAGATCGACGCCCTGCTGCCGCCTGCGCTGGCCCTGGCGAAGGAGGTCGAGCAGCTGCCACTGCGGTTGCTGCGCGAGCGCACCGAGGAACGGGCGCGCGCACTCGTCGACGACCTGAACACGCGCATCCTGCGTGCGCTGGCCGCGCCGCAGATCGGGCCGCCGCTGCGCGCCCGGCCGGTGGACGTCGACGCCGCGCTCGCCCAGCGCCGGGCCGACCTCGACGCGCTCGCCGCGGCGCAGCCGGCGCCGCCACCCGTCGACCTGCCGGCGCGTAGGGCACCGGCGCGAGCGCCGCGCCGGACGTGGCGCAGGAGCCGCCGGCGCATCGTCGAGCCCTAGCGCGACCGGCTCACGCCCCGAGGATCAGAGCCGTCGTCGCTTGCTCGGGATGACGATCACCACGATCAGCGTCAGGATGCTGAAGATCAGCCCGGCGATGAAGAACAGGATCGCGCTGCGGCCCTTGGCGGCGGCGATGATCGCGCAGATGATCGCGGCGATCACGCTGCCGATGCCGACGACGACGAGCTTGATGCCGTGCAGGATGAAGCCGGCCTCGACCTGGTGCGCCGCAAGGTGAGCGATCATCCGTGGAGCATGACAGCTGCGGGCAGCGGTGTCTGCAGTTACGCCGCGGTCCGCCGATTCACCTGGCGCACGAGGGCCGCCAGCAACGTGGCCGCGATCGCCCGCGAGGCAAGCGTCGCGACCAGCGGCATCGACGATTCGGCGCTGATGCTGTAGCGGATGGTCGTTCGGCCGTCGTGCTCGGCGAGTTCGACGTCCCCGCGGTAATCGCGCAGCGGGATGCCGGCCAGCGCGCGGTACGCGAAGCGGCGCGGCGGGTCGAATTCGGTGACCTCCTCGACGATGTGCGGCATCGGCAGCGCGGTGGAGATCTCCCGGACGGCGCCGAGCCCGTTGCGCTCACCGCTGCCCGACTTGGTCACCTTGGCGGTGATCCCGGGCGCCCAGTCGCGCATCCCCTCGTGATCGGCCAGCACGGCCCAGACGGTGTCGGCCGGGGCGGACACGGTGCGCGTCGCCGTCGATGTCATGGGAGCTCCTCGGGCAGTCGGGCCGGGCGTCGAACGTGGGATTGACGTGTGTCACCGTCGGCCTGACGGCGATAGCTGAGTGTGCAACAAGGGAAAAGACGTAACAGGCCGGAAACAGACCGGCAGCCTACCGAGGAACACATGCGACTGCCCGAGGCCTGCGGCCCCGTCACGGCCGAACTCGTTGATGCGCTGCGCCGAGGTGTGCCGAGCGCTGTCCCCGTCGTGCGCGACGCCCCGGCGGATCCTGTCGCCGACGACGACGTGCAACTCGCGCTGTGGATCTGTTACGAGCTGCACTACCAGGGCTTCGACGAGGTCCCGGACCGGTGGGAGTGGGAGCCGGCCGTCATCGCCCTGCGCCGCGACCTGGAGGACCTGACGCTGGCGGCACTGCGGCGCGACGTGCGCGTCGCGGCCGATACCGCGCGGCTGGCCGACCGGCTGCGCACGCTGGTGGACGAGGACGACGGGCCGTCGGTCGCCCGCTACGTGCAGACCACGGCGGACATGGCGCAGTTCCTCGAGTTCGCGCAGCACCGTTCGCTGTACCAGCACAAGGAGGCCGATCCGCACACCTGGGCGGTGCCGCGGCTGCGCGGGCGGGCGAAGGCGGCGTTGCTGGAGATCCAGATGGACGAATACGGCAACGGGCAGCTCGCCGACATGCACTCCGAGCTGTACCGCGTCCTGCTGCGCGAGGTCGGGCTCGACGACAGCTACGCGGCCTACGTCAACGACGTCCCCGGCATCACGCTGGCGATCAGCAACGTGATGTCGATGTTCGGGCTGCGCCGTGACCTGCGCGGCGCGCTCGTCGGCCACCTGGCGGCGTACGAGATGACGTCGTCCACGCCGTGCCGCCGTTACGCGCAGGGCCTGCGCAGGCTCGGCGGCAGCGAACGCGCCTGCGCGTTCTACGACGTCCACGTCACCGCCGACGCGCTGCACGAACAGCTCGCCGCGTACGACCTGTGCGAGGGCCTGGCCGCCGACGAACCCGAGCTCGCCGAGGACATCCTGTTCGGCGCGGCGGTCTGCCTGCACGTCGACAACCGGTTCGCGCATCACATCCTCGACGCCTGGGCCGCAGGGCGGACCTCGCTGCGCACCCACGCCCCGCACCTGGCGGCGTCCGCATGACCGAGTCGACCCGGCCGGCCGCGCGCGTGACCGTGTACCCGGACGGTCCGTTGATCGTGCGCGGCGACTTCGTCCTCGACGACGTCGACGGGCAGGCCACGCCCACCGGCCGGACGGTCGCGCTGTGCCGGTGCGGGCGGTCGGCGACCAAGCCGCTGTGCGACGGCAGCCACAAGAACGCGCGCCGGCCCGATCGCAGGTCGTCGACCGCATGAGCCTCGCGACCGGAAGCAGGCCCCGCACCTGTCGCTTCGGCCCCTTGGACGTCGTCTACGACGACCGGGTCCTGACCCCGCGGCCGTGGACGCTGCTGCAGAGCGAGTGGGCCGCCGAGCTGGCCGAGCACGCACCCGACGGCGCCCTCCTCGAGCTGTGCGCCGGCGCCGGGCACATCGGGCTCGCGGCTGCCGTACTCAGCGGACGGCAGCTCGTACAGGTGGAGCGGGACCCGTTCGCGGCGCAGTACGCCCGGCTCAACGCCGCCCACGCCGGCCTGGCCGACGCGGTCGAGGTGCGCAACCGCCCGCTCACCGAGGCACTGCGCGCGGACGAACGGTTCCCGATCGTCGTGGCGGATCCGCCCTACCTGCCGACGACGGAGGTCGCGCGCTGGCCACAGGACCCGGTCGCGGCCATCGACGGCGGCACCGACGGCCTGGACGTGGTGCGCGCGTGCCTGCAGGTCGGCGCCCATCACCTGCTCGACGGCGGGGCGCTGCTGCTGCAGGTCGCCGGCGACGCCCAACTCTCCGCCGTCGACACCATGGTGGCGGCCCGACCCCAGCTCGGCTTGTCGGTGACCGAGAGCCGCCGGCACGACGCCCGGCGAGCGGTGATGCTGCTCCACCGTCGCTGACAGCACATCGGTCAGCACGTCGGTCAGCGCGCCGGCCGAAGCGGCACCGGACACGCATCGGTCGCTGCGCCGCCGACCTGTCGATAGCGTGGGCGCCGTCGCTGCATCGAGCCGGGAGAAGGCATGGACTGGACGTTGGCGCTGGGCGCCCTGGTGGTGGGCGTCGTCGTCGGCCTCACCGGCATGGGCGGGGGCGCCCTGATGACGCCCATGCTGGTGCTGTTCTTCGGGGTGTCGCCGCTGGCCGCGGTGTCGAGCGACCTCGTCGCCAGCGCGGTGATGAAGCCGGTCGGCTCGATCGTGCACATCCGCAACGGCACCGTCCGGTGGGACCTCGTGCGCTGGCTGGCCCTGGGGTCGGTGCCTGCCGCGTTCTGCGGGGTGCTGATCGCGCGGGCGCTGGGGCACGGTCACGACGTCGAGGACCTCATCCAGCGGGCGCTGGGCGTCGCGCTCGTCATCGCGGCGGCGGGACTGTTCGTCCGGGCGTACCTGCGTCTGGCCGAGCGTGCCCGACACCGCGACGCCACCCGCACCGCCGACCCGGCAGGGCCGCCGCAGGTGATCCTGCGTCCGGTCCCGACCGTGATCATCGGCGTGATCGGTGGCGTGGTCGTCGGCATGACGTCCGTCGGCTCGGGCTCGTTGATCATCATCGCGCTGATGTACCTCTATCCGACCCTGCGGGCGAGCGAACTCGTCGGCACCGACCTGGTGCAGGCGGTGCCCCTGGTCGCGTCCGCGGCGATCGGGCACCTGATCTTCGGCGATTTCCAGCTGAGCGTCACCGGCGCCCTGCTCGTCGGGTCGATCCCCGGCGCGTTCGTCGGGGCGCAACTGTCCTCGCGGCTGCCCGGAGCGCTCATCCGCCGTGCCCTCGCGTTCGTGCTGCTCGCGTCGGCGCTGAAGTTGCTCGGCGTCTCCACCGTCGCCACCGCAGTGATCCTGATCGCGCTGGCCGTGCTGGCCGGCCCTATCTGGATGGCGTTGCGGATGCGGCAGGGCTTTCCGGCACTGCCCAGCCGCGAGCGTCCGGACCCGGAACCGGCGACGGCCCCGACCGGCTCCTCGCCCACCGCGGAGCAGACGCGACGGGACTGACCGCTCGTGCTCAGCGCCTAGTCTGTGACCGGTGATCTCGACGACGCACCTGTGGGCGTTCGTGCTGACGTCGTTCGCGCTCATCGCCGTGCCCGGCCCGAGCGTGCTGTTCGTGATCACGCGCGCCCTGGTGCTCGGCCGGCGTGGCGCGCTGGCCACCGTGCTGGGCAACGCCGTCGGGGTCTACGTGCAGGTCATGGCCGTCGCGTTCGGCATCGGCGCGATCGTCGAGCGGTCGATCGTGGTGTTCACCGTCATCAAGCTCGTGGGCGCGGCGTACCTGATCTACCTCGGCGTCCAGGCCGTCCGGCACCGGCGCAAGCTCACCGCCCTGTTCGACGTCACGCCGGGCGCCTCGTCGACAGGGCGGGTGCTGCGCGAGGGATTCATCGTCGGCATCGCGAACCCGAAGTCGGTGGTGTTCTTCGCCGCTGTGCTGCCGCAGTTCATCGACCGCCGCGCCGGGCACGTGCCGGTGCAGCTGCTGGCGCTCGGCGCGATCTTCTTGCTGATCGCGCTGATCTCCGACAGCGTCTGGGCGCTGGTCGCCGGGAGCGCGCGCTCGTGGTTCGAGCGTTCACCTCGCCGGCTGTCCTATCTCGGCGGCACCGGCGGGCTGGTGATGATCGGTATCGGCGCGCGGCTCGCCGTCTCCGGCCGGCACGACTAGCGGACCGCACCAGCAAGGGTTGATTGCGCGCCCGGCAGGATTCGAACCTGCAACCTCTTGATCCGTAGTCAAGTGCTCTATCCGTTGAGCTACGGGCGCTTGCGTACCGACGAACGAGTCTAGCTGGCCGGTATCGGCACGATGACGACGGTCGAACCGACGATCGTGGCGGAGGCTCCGGGATTCGAACCCGGGATGGGCGGTTAGCCCAAACCGCATTAGCAGTGCGGCGCCATAGACCAGACTAGGCGAAGCCTCCAAGCGGCCGAGCATGCTCGAAGCCACCAGCCGATGAGACTACAGGGACGCGCTCACGTCACTGGATGCGCCGCCACCAACGGGATCATCACGAGTGCGATCGCGTCCTGCACATCACCGGCCTCGATCGGGGCGTCGTGCGCCAGGATCGCGGTGCAGCAGCAACGCCGGCAGCACGTCCGCGACGACCGGGGTCGCGGCGTCGGGACGGACTTCGCCGCGCGCGACGCCGCGGCGCAGGATGCCCAGCAGCGCCTCGCGGCGCGGGGCCTGGAACCGCTCGTCGATCAGGTCGGCGAGACGCCGGTCGCCGACGGCTTCCAGCTTCACCGAGCGCATCGCCGCGCCGGCCGGGCTGGTCATGATCCGCGCGATCGTCTCGCCCACCAGGTGCAGCGCCTGCGCCGTGGTCACCGAGTCGTCCAGCCGGTCCTGCGGCGCCAGGCCGATGTCGCACGGCGACGGGAGCTCGGCGATCAGCGCGTCGAGGACCAGCTCGGCCTTGGCCGGCCAGCGCCGGTAGATGCTGGCCTTGCCGGTGCGCGCCCGCGCGGCGACGTTCTCGACGGAGAAGGCGCCGTACCCGACGTCGCACAGCTCGGCGAACGCGGCCGCGAGGATCGCCTGCTCGAGCGTGGCGCCGCGGCGGCGCTGCGCCGGGGCCTCCGACGGGGCGCGCCCGGCAGTGTCGACAGTGACCACCGTTGTGTCAGACCCCTCCGCCACGATGTCGGCATGATCGATCACCCTGCATAGTGCACGCTTGCGTTCCCAATCGTGCGCCTCTAGGGTACCCGATTAGTGAACGCATGCGGCTACTAAACAGGCAGCGGCGAAACGCACGTCCCGGTGAACGGAGCACCTCGTGACACACACCCAGAGCACCACGGCGCCGGCCGCCGGCACGCACAACGGTGCTCGGCGCTCCGCGCATCCCGGCCTCGTGCTGCTCGTGATCGCCGGGGCGCAACTGATGGTCGTGCTCGACGGCACCATCGTGAACATCGCGCTGCCGTCCATGGGCCGCTACTTCGACAAGAGCCAGACCGACATGACGTGGGCGCTCAACGCCTACACCCTGGCCTTCGGCGGGTTGCTGCTGCTGGGCGGCCGGATGGGCGACATCCTCGGTCGGCGCCGCATGTTCATCGTCGGCCTGGCGCTGTTCACCAGCGGCAGCTTCCTGGCGGGTCTCGCGCCCGGCAAGGACTTCTTCTGGTTCATGCTCATGGGCCGCACGATCCAGGGCCTCGGCGGGGCCATCTCCTCGCCCACCGCGCTGTCGCTCATCACCACCGAGTTCGAAGAGGGCGCGGCCCGGACGAAGGCGATCGGCGTCTACGCCGCGGTGTCCGGCGCCGGCGCGGCGCTCGGGCTGCTGCTCGGCGGCGTGCTCACCAACTACCTCAGCTGGCGCTGGGTGCTGTTCGTCAACGTGCCGATCGGTCTCGTGCTGATCACCGGCGCGTTCTTGTACCTGCACGAGTCCGAGCGGTTGAAGGGCCGCTTCGACGTCGTCGGCGCCCTGCTGTCCGTCGGCGGCATGGTCGCGACCGTCTACGGTTTCATCCACGTCGCGCACAGCGGATGGAACAACACCGAGACGTACACGGTGTTCGCGGCCGCCATCGTCCTGCTGGTCGCGTTCGTCACCTTCGAGGCGAAGATCGTCGCCGAGCCGATGATGCCGATGCGCATCTTCGACAACCGCAACCGCAGCGGCGCCTACCTGGTGATGTTCGTGGTCGGCGCGGCGATGTTCGGGATGTTCTACTTCATCACCTTCTTCGTGCAGGGTGTCCGCGACTTCAGCGCGCTCAAGACCGGCGTGTCCTTCCTGCCGGTGGCGCTCGTCATCGGGGTCGTGTCGCAGGTCGTCGCTCGGCTGCTGGGCCGCAGCGGACCCAAACCGCTGCTCGTCCTGGGCACCGTGCTGATCACCGCGTCGCTGCTGTGGTTCTCCCGCGTCAGCGCGAGCTCCGGGTACGCCGGCACCCTGCTGCCGGGCATGGTGGTGCTCGCGGTCGCGATGGGCTGCCTGTTCGTGCCGCTGACGGTCACCGCGGTGTCCAAGGTCGCCAACACCGACGCGGGGCTGGCGTCCGCGCTGCTCAACGTCGGCCAGCAGGTCGGCGGCGCGCTCGGGCTGTCGGTGCTGACGACCGTCTTCGGCACCGCAGGTCGCAACTACGCCGCCGATCACCAGAGCGAGTTGATGAAGTCACTCGCGCAAGCGACCGGCGGCAACCGGCAGCTGATCGGTGCCATCGGCAAGCGTCTGCAGGCGGCCGGCAACAACGGCCTGCAGCCGCAGGACATCAAGAACTTCGTCGCCGGCCTGCCGGCCGATCAGCAGACCTCGGCGTCGAAGTTCTTCAGCGGCGGCTACCAGGACTTCAGTCACGCGCTGCTGGCGCACGCGTCCGGCCAGGGATTCCTGACCGGTGCGGTGTTCGGCGTCGTCGCGATCATCGCCGCCGTCGTGCTGATCAACGTCAAGAAGGACGAGGTGGTGGCGGACCCGATGGCCGCGATGGCGGCGTAGGCCGCCGGCGCTCAGCACTCGATGACGTTGACGGCGAGGCCGCCGCGCGAGGTCTCCTTGTACTTCGACTTCATGTCCGCGCCGGTGTCGCGCATCGTCTTGATCACCTTGTCCAGGCTGACGATGTGCCGGCCGTCGCCGCGCAGCGCGATGCGCGCCGCGTTGATCGCCTTGACCGCGCCCATCGCGTTGCGCTCGATGCACGGCACCTGAACGAGCCCGCCGATCGGGTCGCAGGTCAGGCCGAGGTTGTGCTCCATGCCGATCTCCGCGGCGTTCTCGACCTGCGCGGGCGTGCCGCCCAGCACCTCGCACAGCGCGCCGGCGGCCATCGAGCACGCCGAGCCGACCTCGCCCTGGCAGCCGACCTCGGCGCCGGAGATCGACGCGTTCTCCTTGTACAGCACGCCGATCGCGCCGGCGCAGAGCAGGAAGCGCACGACGCCGTCGTCGTCGGCCTGCGGGCAGAAGCGCACGTAGTAGTGCAGCACCGCGGGCATGATGCCGGCCGCGCCGTTCGTCGGCGCGGTCACGACGCGGCCGCCGGCGGCGTTCTCCTCGTTCACCGCGAGCGCGAACAGGTCGACCCAGTCCATCGCGTACATCGGGTTGTCCGGGATCGTCTCGCGGTCGCAGCCGGGCGATACAGCGCCGGGGCGCGCCGCGGCACCTTCAGCCCGCCGGGCAGCATGCCCTCGTTGGTGACGCCGTTGTGCACGCACTCCTGCATGACCGACCAGATCTGCAGCAGTCCCGGCGCGCACCTCGGCTGCCGGGCGCCAGGCCGAGCTCGTTGGCGAGCATCACCTCGCTGATCGCCATGCCGTGTCGCGGCGCAGTGCGCGAGCAGCTGCGTCGCCGGAGCGTGAACGGGTAGCGCACCGGCGGTGTCGTCGGGGGCGATGCGGTCGGCGCCGGCGGCCTCCTCGTCGACGACGAACCCGCCGCCGACCGAGTAGTACGTCCGCTCGCGCAGCACGCGTGTCGTCGGCGGCGTAGGCGTGTACCGCATGCCGTTCGGGTGGAACGGCAGGCTCGTGCGCCTGTGCATGACGAGGTCGTCGCGCGCGAACGCGACCTCGTGCTCGCCGAGCAGGGCGATCGCGCCCGGACTCGCGCACCGCCGCGGCGCGCTGCACCGCCGTCGCGGTGTCGACCGTCTCCGGCGCCTCGCCCTGCAGGCCCAGCACGACGGCGCGGTCGCTGCCGTGCCCGCGGCCCGTCGCGCCGAGCGAGCCGAACAGCTCGACGCGCACCCGCGCCACGGCGGTCAGGACGCCGTCGCGCGCGAGACCCTCGGCGAACGTGCGGGCGGCGCGCATCGGACCGACGGTGTGCGACGACGACGGCCCGATCCCGACCGAGAAGAGATCGAACACGCTGACGGCCACGACACCATGATGCGCCGTTTCGGCCTCGCTAGGGTCGGAGAACTGTGAGCACCCCGGCATCGACCCTGGTCAGGCGCTCCCCCGCGCACCGCGCGCACGTCGCCGGACGTCGAGGATCTGACGCCCCGGATGCGCCGCGTCACCATCGTCTGCGCCGCGATGGTCGGGGTGCAGATCCGGCCGGCCCAGGACGTCGAGCTGCTGCTGCGCGAGCCCTCGGGGCGGCGGGTCAAGCGCCGCTACACGATCCGCCACGCCCGCCCGGACACCGGCGAGCTGGACCTCGACGTCCTGCTGCACGGCACCGGCGCCGGGCGCGCGCGTGGGGCGGCGGAAGCGGCAGTCGGCGACGAGGTCGAGTTCCAGGGCCCGCGGGGCAAGCTCGAGCTGCGTCCTGCCGCCCGGCACCTGCTGGTCGGCGACGAGTCCGCGTTGCCGGCCATCGCGTCCATCTGCGAGGCACTGCCGGTCGCGGAGCCCGCGACCGCGGTGCTCGAGGTCCGCGAGCCGAGCGACGAGCTGCCGGTGCGCGCCGACGTGCGCTGGGTGCATCGCGGCGACACCCCCGCCGGCGGCGCCGAGCTGCTCTCGAGCGCCGTGGCCTCGCTGCTGGACGGTGCCGTCTGGTGCGGTGACGGCGTCGTGCGGCGTCGGTGACGGCGTGGCCGCGGGGCGCGCGTACCTGCTGGGCGAGACGCGCGCGATGGTGGCCCTGCGCGCGCTGCTCGAGGAGCGGGGCGTGCCGCACGACGCGATCTTCGTCAAGGGCTACTGGAACCTCGGCCGCCCGGACCGGCTCGCCGGCCGCGCCCCGTCGAGTTGACTGCGGCGCGTCGCACCAGCGGCTCGGCCGGAACAGTCGGCGCCCCATCTGCCCCCGCCCGGGTGTATTACGCCGGTGATACAGCCGGCAGGTGGCGTGGTGCAGTGATGACGTGGTGCATCAGAGGATGGGCGCGGGGGCGTAGGCGGCGGCCTCGGGCTCGCTGCGCAGGACGGCGTCGACCTGCTCGACCACGGCGCGCACCTGCTCGCGCGCGACGCCGGTGAACGACAGCGGTTCGGCCAGCAGCGCGTTCAGCGTCTCGGCCGACAGCCCCAGCCGGGAATCGGCGGCGAGGCGATCGAAGAGCTCGTTGCGCTCGACGCCCTTCTCCCGCATCTCCAGGGCGACCGCGACCGCGTTCTCCTTGATCGCCTCGTGCGCGCTCTCGCGGCCTACGCCGGCGCGCACGGCGGCGATCAGCACCTTGGTCGTGGCCAGGAACGGCAGGTAGCGGTCGAGTTCGCGCTCGATCACGGCCGGGAACGCGCCGAAGTCGTCGAGCACGGTCAGCGTCGTCTCCAGCAGCCCGTCGAGCGCGAAGAACGCGTCGGGCAGTGCCACGCGGCGCACCACCGAGCAGGAGACGTCGCCCTCGTTCCACTGGTCGCCGGCGAGCTCGCCGGCCATCGACGCGTACCCGCGCAGGATCACCGCGAAGCCGTTGATCCGCTCGGCGGAGCGGGTGTTCATCTTGTGCGGCATCGCCGACGAGCCGACCTGGCCCGGCCTGAATCCCTCGGTGACGAGCTCGTTGCCCGCCATCAGGCGCAGCGTGGTGGCGAACGACGACGGCGCCGCGGCCAGCTGGACGAGGGCCGACAGCACGTCCCAGTCGAGCGAGCGCGGATAAACCTGGCCCACGCTGGTCAGCGTCCGCGCGAAGCCGAGATGCCGCGCCACGCGTGCTTCGAGTTCGGCCAGCGCGTCCGCCGAGCCGAGCAGGTCGAGCATGTCCTGGCCGGTGCCGACCGGCCCCTTGATGCCGCGCAACGGGTACCGCCCGAGCAGGTCGTCCAGCCGTCCCAGCGCCACCAGCAACTCGTCGGCCACGCTCGCGAATCGCTTGCCCAGCGTGGTGGCCTGCGCGGCGACGTTGTGCGAGCGCCCGGCCATGACGAGCGCGTCGTACTCCCCCGCCCGGCGCGCCAGCCGCGAGAGCACCGCCAGCACCTTCGTCCGCACGAGCTGCAGCGACGAACGCACCTGCAACTGCTCGACGTTCTCGGTCAGGTCGCGGCTGGTCATGCCCTTGTGGATGTGTTCGTGGCCCGCCAGCGCCGCGAACTCCTCGATCCGCGCCTTGACGTCGTGGCGGGTGACGCGCTCGCGGGCGGCGATCGACGCGAGGTCGACGGCGTCGGTGCCGCGATCGACGACGTCCTGGTAGGCGTCGAGGGCCTCGACGGGCACGACGACGCCGAGCTCGGCCTGCGCCCGCAACACGGCGAGCCACAGTTGCCGCTCCAGCACGAT
This sequence comes from uncultured Actinomycetota bacterium, assembly GCA_963711775.1. Lineage (GTDB taxonomy): Bacteria > Actinomycetota > Actinomycetes > Mycobacteriales > Jatrophihabitantaceae > Jatrophihabitans. Next base: position 316,304 of record CAVQFH010000005.1, read on the forward strand.
CTTGCGGGCCGGCGACCACAGCGCGGCCATCTGCGGTGACGCGTAACGATCGGCCAGCACGTTCGGGATCGACGGCGGCGGAACGGGCGGGGATGCGCTCACCGCATCATTGTCGCGCGTCATGGCGTGTCGATCAGCCGCCTGTCGCTCGCGAGCGTGGTCACCGCCTGCTGGTCGATGTCGGCGCCGCTCACCGCGGTCACCTGCACCTCGACGGTGTAGCGCCCGACGATCTGCTCGCTGACCACGGTCACGTGCGCGCCGTCGTCCATCGATGCCAGGCCGATCGGCTGCGTGTCGTTGCCGCGGCAGACGTAGATGCGCAGGGTCAGGCCGCGTCCGGTGGCGGCGTAGCTGCGCGACCAGAGCCCCGCCGTGGTCAGCGGGAGACCCGGGCGCATCAGCTGCGTCTCGGCCGAGGTCTGCCGCACGTTCGGGAAGGATGCGTGCACGCTGCGGCGGAACGCTGCCGGCACCTGCGGCTGGGCGTAGCAGGCGGCCTGGCCGTCGTCGGCCTCCGGACAGATCGGCGGCCGGGTCAGCTGAGGCAGCACGTCGAAGACCTGCGGCCCCCTGGGCACCGGCGTGGCCTGGATCGGGGCGGTCGACGCAGACGAGCGGTCGCGTGCTCGGTCGGGCGGCACTCTGCCGCGGGTGGGCGCGGCCGTGCAGGACGACGCCGGCCACCACGAGGAAGAGCAGGAGCGCGGCGGCAGCGACGCCCAGCCGGTGCGGGCGCTGCGGCGGCTCGACCAACCCTTCGGCGGCCGATCCGTGCGGGCCGTCCGCTGCCGCGGTCAGCGTCGAGGAGTCCGGGCTGTCCTCGCCGACGACGAAGTCGACCGGCCCGTCCCCGGCGTCCTCGCCGGTCACGCGGCGATCAATCGCGGGTCGGCCGCCAGCTTCTGCAGCGAGCGGGTGGCGATCGCCGGACTGCCCGCGGCGCCGAGCGGCTGCACGGCGGTGACGTCGACCGCGCGGGCACCGACGACCACCGTGACGCGAAACGTCTCGGTCGTGCCGCCGACGGAGCGCGCAGCAGCCGTGGCGTCACCGGCCGCCTTGGCGCGCACGTCGACCTGCACGCTGACCCCGGCGAGCGAGGCGACGACGACACGCTGCAACACGCAGGGGCCGGACGTGGCGCTGTGCCCGAGCTGCGTGGACGACGCCGTGACCCGGATACCCGGCAGGGCCGACATCAACGCCGCCGTCGCCGCATCGGGCAGCGTGCGCACGGTGGCGGACTGCAGCTTGTAGGTGCAGCCGCTGATCGCCGCGGCAGGCGCCGGATACTGCAGCGCCGGGCTGCCGGTGGCCACCGCCGGGGCGCCGAGACGTTGCCGGCGGCGTCGAGTGCGCCGCCGCGGGTGGTGGTGGTGGCTGCTGACCGCGCGGGCGATCAGCGCGGCGGCGATCAGCACCACCGCGCCGCCGGCCAGCGTGCCGCGGCGGCGCAGCCAGTCCGGCACGGGGCGGCTCGGCGACCGGCTCTTCGTGACCGAGCGTCGAGGGCGTCGAGGATCCCGAGGACGGCGCCGACAGCGGGCGCGACGGCGGCCCGGACTGCGGATCCGACCCGACGACGAAGTCGACCGGCGCGTCCGGCTCGGCCGACGGATCGTCGTCGCGGGGCACCGACTCAGGGTAGGCGGCTCGCCCGGGAAGCGATGTCGGTGCGGAACTGGCCGCCGGGCAGCTCGACGCGGGCCATCAGCTCGTAGGCGCGCGGCCCGGGCCGCGGCAAGGTCGGCGCCCACCGCGGTCGCGCACAGCACCCGGCCGCCCGCGGACACGATCGCGCCGTCGTCGCGGCGTCGCGTGCCGGCGTGCAGCACGCCGGGCTGCTCGGCGCCGGTGATCACGTCGCCGGCGCGCGGCGTGCCCGGGTAACCGGCCGCGGCCAGCACCACGGTGACCGCCGCACCGGCGCGCCACTGCAGCGGCGGCACCTGCGGCGAGCCGGCCCGACTGCCGGCCGCGTGCAGCAGTGCGCCCAGCGGCGAGTCGAGCAGGGCCAGCACCACCTGCGTCTCGGGATCGCCGAAGCGTGCGTTGAACTCGACGACGCGCGGCCCCGCGGACGTCAACGCCAGGCCGATGTAGAGCAGCCCGGCGAACGGCGTGCCGCGGCGCGCGAGCTCGGCGATGGTCGGCACGGCGACGGTGCGCACGATGTCGTCGGTGAAACCGGCGCGGCAGCCACGGCAGCGGCGCGTACGCGCCCATCCCGCCGGTGTTCGGGCCGGTGTCGCCGTCGCCGAGCCGCTTGAAGTCCTGCGCGGCGACCAGCGGCACGACGTCGGCGCCGTCGGTGACGCAGAACAGCGAGACCTCCGGGCCGTCCAGGTACTCCTCGACGACGACGCGCCCGCACTGCGCCGCGTGCGCCGCGGCGGCGGCGCGGTCGTCGGTGACGACGACACCCTTGCCGGCGGCCAGCCCGTCGTCCTTGACGACGTACGGCGCCCCGAACTCGGCCAGCGCGGCGTCGACCTCGGCCGGCGTCTCGCACAGCCGCGCGCGGGCGGTCGGCACGCCGGCCGCGGCCATCACGTCCTTCGCGAACGCCTTGCTGCCCTCGAGCTGCGCGGCCGCGGCGGACGGCCCGAAGCACGCGATGCCCGCGGCGCGCACCGCGTCGGCGACCCCGGCGACCAGCGGCGCCTCCGGCCCGACGACGACGAACTGCGCGCCCAGCTCCTGCGCGAGCGCCGCCACCGCCGCCGGGATCGGCGGCGTCCACGGCGTACTGCTCGGCGACCGCGGCGGTGCCCGCGTTGCCCGGGGCGCAGACCAGCGACGTCACGGCGGGATCGGCGGCGAGCGCCAGGCACAGCGCGTGCTCGCGGGCACCGGAACCGACGACGAGGACGCGCACGGCACGCGAGCCTAGCGGGACGTCAGCGCAGCAGGTCGCGCACCGCGATGGTCTCGTCGCGGCCGGGGCCGACGCCGATCGCCGAGATCGGCGCCTTGATCATCTTCTCCAGGGCGTCGACGTAGTCGCGGCAGTTGCGCGGCAGGTCGTCGCGCGAGCGCGCCGCGGTGATGTCCTCGTCCCAGCCGGGGAACGTCTCGTAGATCGGGACGGCGCGGGCGAACTCGGCCTGCGTCATCGGCAGCTCGTCGTGCCGCACGCCGTCGACGTCGTAGGCGACGCAGACCGGCACCTCGGCCATGCCGGTCAGCACGTCGAGCTTGGTCAGGACGAAGTCGGTGACGCCGTTGATCCGCGCGGCGTACCGCGCGATCACCGCGTCGAACCAGCCGCAGCGGCGCGGGCGCCCGGTGGTCGTGCCGAACTCCGCGCCGGCGTCGCGCAGCTCCTCGCCCTTGGCGTCGAGCAGCTCGGTGGGGAACGGGCCCTCGCCGACGCGGGTCGTGTAGGCCTTGACGACGGCGATCACGCTGCTGATCCGCGTCGGCGGGATGCCGCTGCCGGTGCACGCGCCGCCCGCCGTGGCGTTCGACGACGTCACGAACGGGTAGGTGCCGTGGTCGACGTCGAGCAGCGTCGCCTGGCCGGCCTCGAGCACGACCGTCCTGCCGTCGTCGAGCATCCGCTCGAGCAGCAGCGACGTGTCGGCGACCATCGGCCGCAGCCGCTCGGCGTAGGACGCGAGCTCGTCGACGACGGCGTCGACGTCGAAGCCCTTGCGGTTGTAGATCTTGATCAGCGTCTGGTTCTTCAGCGCCAGCGCGCCGGCGACCTTGGCGTGCAGGACGTCGTGGTCGAACAGGTCCTGCACCCGGATGCCGATGCGCGACATCTTGTCGGCGTACGTCGGCCCGATGCCGCGGCCGGTGGTGCCGATGCGCGAGTTGCCCAGGAAGCGTTCGGTGATCTTGTCGATCGTCCGGTTGTAGGGCGCGATGACGTGCGCCGACGCGCTGACGACGAGCGCCGACGTGTCGACGCCGCGCGCCTCCAGGCCGTCGATCTCCTCGAACAGCACGCCGGGGTCGATGACGACGCCGTTGCCGATGATCGGCACGCAGCCCGGCGTCAGGATGCCCGACGGCAGCAGGTGCAGCGCGTACTTCTCGCGCTGCTCGCCCTGCCGATGACGATGGTGTGGCCGGCGTTGTTGCCGCCGTTGAACTTCACGACGGCGTCGACCCGGCTGCCGAGCAGATCCGTGGCCTTGCCCTTGCCCTCGTCGCCCCACTGGGCGCCGACCAGCACGACTGCCGGCATGTCATCACCTCGCCGTCCGGCCGGTCGTCCGGCCCCGGAAAGGGTAGACGACCGCGCCATCCGGCGCGCGGGCCGACACCGGTGATCAACACGGCGTACCCCGGGAATCCGGGCAGCCAGCGTGTTGATCAGCGGCTAGGCCAGGGCGGCCGCGGCGGCCGGGTCGCTGTCGTCGAGCAGCGCCGCGCAGCGCTGCGCCTCGTCGTCCTCGCCGATGGTGGTCGCGGCGCGGGCCAGCGCGTGCACCGCGCGCAGGAAGCCGCGGTTCGGCTCGTGCGACCACGGCACCGGGCCCTGGCCCTTCCAGCCGGCGCGGCGCAGCGCGTCCAGGCCGCGGTGGTAGCCGGTGCGCGCGTAGGCGTAGCCCTCGATCGCCGAGCCGCGGGCCAGCGCGCGCTCGGCGAGCGTCGCCCAGGCCAGCGACGAGGCGGGGAAGGCCGCCGCCACCGACTCCGGGTCGTCGCCGGCGGCGAGCCGGTCGGCGGCGGGGTCGACGGGCAGCCGGGTGGGCGGGTTGAGCAGGTCGCCGAACTGGGTCATCAGGAGCCCGACCGTGCCGGCCGACTGCAGCGCCTCGCACGCCTCGACCACCCGCGCCGCCATGCCCTGCTCGGCGAGCTTGAGGTAGGAGCGCGGGTCGTAGGCCTTCTTGTTGCCGACCTCGCCGTCGACCTTCAGCACGCCGTCGTAGTTGGTGAACATGTGCCCGGCGATCTCGCGGGTGAACGCGTACTGCGTGTCGGTGTCGACGTTCATCTTGACCACGCCGTAGGACACGGCCTCGCGGATCTCGGACAGCTCCGACCCCGAGCCACCGTGGAAGACGAGGTCGAACGGCTCGTCCTTGCCGTACTCGGCGCCGACCTCGCGCTGGATGTCGCGCAGGATCTCCGGCCGCAGCTTCACCGCGCCGGGCTTGTACGCGCCGTGCACGTTGCCGAACGTCGCGGCCAGGATGTAGCGGCCCTTCTCGCCGAGGCCGAGCTTGCGCGCGGTCAGCAGCGCGTCGCCGGGTGTCGTGTACAGCTTCTCGTTGTCGTCGCCGCCCGAGACGCCGTCCTCCTCGCCGCCGACGACGCCGATCTCGAGCTCCAGGACGATGTGCGCCTTGGCGGTGCGGGCGAGCAGTTCCTCGGCGATGTCCAGGTTCTCGTCCAGGTCGATCGCCGAGCCGTCCCACATGTGCGACTGGAACAGCGGCGGCCGCCCGGCGTCGACGCGCTCCTGCGAGAGGGCGATCAGCGGGCGAACGTAGGTGTCCAGCTTCTCCTTCTGGCAGTGGTCGGTGTGCAGCGCGACGTTGACGTCGTACTTCGCGGCGACGACGTGCGCGAACTCGGCGAGCGCCACCGCGCCCGTCACCATGTTCTTCACGCCCGTGCCGGAGGCGAACTCCGCGCCGCCGGTGGAGACCTGGATGATCCCGTCGCTGCCGGCGTCGGCGAATCCCTTGAGCGCGGCGTTGACCGTCTCCGACGACGTGCAGTTGATCGCCGGGTACGCGAAGTCACCGGCCTGCGCGCGGTCGAGCATGTCGGCGTAGATCTCGGGCGTGGCGATCGGCATCGGGTCTCCCTGTCGGCTGCAGCTGCGCGCCCGAGTATCGCGCACGGCGCGCTACGCGGTCGGCGAACGTGGCTACCGCGGGGTAGCCGGGTGTGCTCGACTGGCGGCCATGAAGGTGCTGGTGATCGGCGGGACGGTGTTCCTGGGGCGCAATGTCGTCGACGAGGCGCGGCCGATCGACGCCGAGGTGACGATCTTCAACCGCGGCGAGTCGGGCACCGCCCCGGCCGGTGTCGAGCACGTGCGCGGCGACCGCACCGTGCCGGCCGATCTGGAGCAGCTGCGCGGGCGGCGCTTCGACGTCGTCGTCGACACCTGCGGCTACGTGCCGGCCGAGGTCGCCCTGTCCGCCGAACCTGCTCGCCGACTCGTGCGCGCACTACGCCTTCGTCTCCTCGATCAACGCCTTCCCCGGCTGGCCCGAGGACGACGACTACCACCCCCGCGGGCCGTGGGACGGCGACCCGGACGCCACCCGCGCCGACCTGCCGGCCGGCGTCGACCTCCGCACCTCCTACGGGTGGCTCAAGGTGGGCTGCGAGCTGGCGGTGCGGCGCGCGTTCGGCGACGAGCGGGCGGCGGTGCTGCGCGCGGGCGTGATCGTCGGGCCGTACGACGCGGCTGTCGGCCGGCTGCCCTGGTGGCTCGACCGGATCGCCCGCGGCGGCGAGGTGCTGGTGCCCGGCGCGCCGGACGAGCCGTTGGCCCTCATCGACGCGCGCGACCTGGCCCAGTTCGCCCTGGCCGGCGCACCGGGCGTCTTCGAGACCGCCGGGCCGGTCGGCCGCGACACGCTCGCCGACCTGATGGCGGCGTGCGTGCGCAGCACCGGATCGGACGCCACCTGCACCCGCGTCGACAGCGACTGGCTGCTCGCGCACGATGTGCAGTTCTGGACGGAGCTGCCGCTGTGGGCCCCCGCGTCGGCCGCGCCGAGCGCCTGGAAGCACGACAACGCCGCGGCGCAGGCGGCCGGGCTGCGCTGGCGCCCGCTGGCCGAGACGGTCGCCGACACCTGGGCGTGGCAGCGGGACCTGCCGGTGCGCTGGGCGCCCACCGAACGCGCCCCCGGGCTGCCCGCCGAGCGCGAAGCCGAGCTGTTGCGCGCCTGGCACGCCCGGGCGGACAGCGCCCCACGCGCCTGAACCGGACCTGACGGGACGCCGCGCGCGACATCACGTCTCCGTAGAGTCGCGCGCATGCTGCAGGCGAGTCCCATCAGCCCCGACACGCTGCTGTCCGGCTCGGCCGCGCTGGTCGTGCTCGCCGCCGTGCTGTTCGCCGAGTGCGGGCTGCTGATCGGGTTCTTCCTGCCCGGCGACACGCTGCTGTTCGCCGCCGGCATCCTGGTCGCGACGGGCTCGACGTCGACGTCGCTGGCCGCGTTCCTCGTCGTCGCGCCGATCGCCGCGATCCTCGGCAACCTCGTCGGCTACGTCATCGGCTACCGCGCCGGGCCGGTGGTCTTCGACCGCCCACACTCGCGCATCTTCCGGCCGGAGTTCGTCGACCGGTCGCACCGCTTCTACGAGCGATTCGGCTCGTGGACCGTGGTGATCGGGCGGTTCGTGCCCATCGTGCGCACGGTCGCCACGGTGATGGCCGGGGTGGGTCGCATGCGCTTCGGGCTGTACGCGCTCTACAGCACCATCGGCGGCATCATCTGGGCCGACGGCGTCATCCTGCTCGGCGATGCCCTGGGCAAGATCCGCTTCGTGCAGCAGCACAAGGGCGACATCGACTACGTGATCCTGATTGCCGTCGCGCTCACGGTCGTCCCGATCACCGTCCACTACGTCCAGGGTCGCCGCAGACCGGGTCGCCCGCGGCCCGATAGCCTCGAAGGGTGACTTCGCCCGGACAGGACCAGCGCGGGCTCGGCACGCCGCCGAAACTCGTCAAGGGCGGCCTGCGCGTCGTCGCGCTCGGCGGCATCAAGGAAATCGGCCGCAACATGACGATGTTCGAGTCGCGCGGGCGGCTGCTCGTCGTCGACTGCGGCATGTTGCTGGGCAAGACCAACTCCCCCGGCATCGACATCACGCTGCCCGACTGGTCGGCCTTCGCGCACCGCCTGGACGACATCGACGGCATCGTGCTCACGCACGGGCACGAGGACCACATCGGCGCGCTGCCCTACCTGCTGCGCGAACGCGCCGACATCCCGGTGTACGGCTCGCGGCTCACGCTCGCGCTGGTGGCCGCGAAGCTCGACCAGCACCAGATCAAGGCCGACCTGCGGCGCGTCACCGAGGGCGAGCGGCTGCACACCGGCGCGGACGGCATGTGGGACCTCGAGTTCTTCGCCGTCAACCACTCGATCCCGGACGCGCTGGCGGTGGCGATCCGCGTCGGCAGGCACACGGTGCTGCACACCGGTGACTTCAAGATGGACCAGACCCCGCTGGACGGCCGGCTGACCGACCTGCCCGGCTTCTCCCGCCTCGGCGACGAGGGCGTGGACCTGCTGCTGTCCGACTCGACGAACGCCGAGCTCGGCGGCTTCATCCCCTCCGAGCGCGACGTCGGCCGGGTGGTCACCGACGTCATCGACAAGGCACGCGGCCGGATCATCGTCGCCTGCTTCGCCTCGCACGTGCACCGCGTGCAGCAGGTGCTCGACGCCGCCGCGGCGGCGGGGCGCGTGGTGGCGCTGGTCGGCCGGTCGATGGTGCGCAACATGCAGATCGCGCGCGAGCTCGGCCTGCTGCGGGTGCCGGACGGGTTGCTCGTCGACCTGAAGACGATCGACCAGCTGCCCTCGCGCCGCGTGCTGCTGATCTCCACCGGCTCGCAGGGCGAGCCGCTGTCGGCGCTGACCCGGATGGCCAACCGTGACCACCAGAGCATCCGCATCACCAGCGACGACACGATCCTGCTCGCGTCGTCGCTGATCCCCGGGAACGAGACGTCCGTCGGCCAGGTGATCAACGGGCTGTCCCGCCTCGGCGCGGCGGTGGTGCACAAGTCCACCGCGCTGGTGCACGTGTCCGGCCACGCGCCGGCGGGCGAGCTGCGCTACCTGCTCACCGCGGTGCGGCCGAAGAACCTGATGCCGGTGCACGGCGAGTGGCGGCACCTGCGCGCGCACGCCGCGATCGGCCGGTCCATGGGCCTGCCGGACGAGCGGATCATGCTCGCCGAGGACGGCACGGTGGTGGATCTCGTCGACGGCCGCGCCACGATCACCGGCAAGATCGGCGTCGGGTACGTGTACGTCGACGGCCTGGAGGTCGGCGACATCGGCGACACCACGCTCAAGGACCGGCTGATCCTCGGCGAGGACGGCTTCCTGACGATCCTCATCGCCGTCGATCTGCAGGCCGGCAAGGTCACCTACGGCCCGGAGATCACCGCGCGCGGGTTCAGCGACGACCCTGCCGCGCTCGACCCGGCCGTCGCCGAGCTGACCGAGACGATCGAGAAGGCGCTGGCCGACGGCGTGTCCGACGCCGCCGCGCTGCAGCAGCTGGTCCGGCGCACCGTCGGCCGCTGGGTCGACCGCCAGTACCGGCGCCGGCCGATGCTCATCCCGATGGTCGTCGAGGTCTGAGCG
>CAVQFH010000006.1:0-26146 GCA_963711775.1 uncultured Actinomycetota bacterium
ATCCCGGAGTCGTTCAAGGTGCTGCTCAAGGAGCTGCAGTCGCTGTGCCTCAACGTCGAGGTGCTGTCCTCGGACGGCACGGCGGTCGAGATGCGCGACACCGACGACGACGTCTATCGCGCCGCCGAGGAACTGGGCATCGACCTGTCCCGCCGCTTCGAGCCCAGCAGCGTCGAAGAGGTCTGAACACCCCACCAAGTTTTCTGCAAAGAGCACTCGAAAACTGGGCGCGGACCGCAAAACCCGCCTTCAGAATGACGAAGGAAGTAGGAAATCTTGCTCGACGTCAACATCTTCGACGAGCTGCGTATCGGCCTGGCCACCGCGGACGACATCCGCCAGTGGAGCCACGGCGAGGTCAAGAAGCCCGAGACGATCAACTACCGCACGCTCAAGCCCGAGAAGGACGGCTTGTTCTGCGAGAAGATCTTCGGTCCCACCCGGGACTGGGAGTGCTACTGCGGCAAGTACAAGCGGGTGCGCTTCAAGGGCATCATCTGTGAGCGCTGCGGTGTCGAGGTCACCCGCGCGAAGGTGCGCCGTGAGCGCATGGGCCACATCGAGCTCGCCGCGCCCGTCACGCACATCTGGTACTTCAAGGGCGTCCCGTCGCGGTTGGGCTACCTGCTCGACCTCGCGCCGAAGGATCTCGAGAAGATCATCTACTTCGCCGCGTACCTGATCACCACCGTCAACGACGAGGAACGCCACCGCGACCTGCCGACCCTCGAGGCCGAGGTCAGCGCGGAGAAGTCGACGCTGGAGAAGAAGCGCGACTCCGACATCGACACGCGCGCCAAGAAGCTCGAGACCGACCTCGCACAGCTGGAGGCCGAGGGCGCCAAGAGCGACGTGCGCCGCAAGGTGCGCGAGGGCGGCGAGCGCGAGATGCGCCAGATCCGCGACCGCGCGCAGCGCGAGATCGACCGTCTCGAAGAGGTCATGGACACGTTCCGCAAGCTCGAGGTCAAGCAGCTCATCGGTGACGAGCTGCTCTACCGGGAGTTGCGCGACCGTTTCGGTGACTACTTCGAGGGCGGCATGGGCGCCGAGGCGCTGCAGGTCCTGGTGCAGAACTTCGATCTGCCCGCCGAGGCCGAGTCGCTGCGCGAGACCATCCGCACCGGCAAGGGTCAGAAGAAGCTGCGCGCGCTGAAGCGGCTCAAGGTCGTGGCGTCGTTCCTGGCGACCACGAACTCGCCCACCGGCATGATCCTGGACTGCGTCCCGGTGATCCCGCCGGACCTGCGTCCGATGGTGCAGCTGGACGGTGGCCGCTTCGCGACCTCCGACCTCAACGACCTGTACCGCCGCGTGATCAACCGCAACAACCGCCTCAAGCGACTGATCGACCTCGGCGCGCCCGAGATCATCGTCAACAACGAGAAGCGGATGCTGCAGGAGTCCGTCGACGCCCTGTTCGACAACGGCCGTCGCGGCCGGCCGGTCACCGGCCCGGGCAACCGCCCGCTCAAGTCGCTGTCCGACCTGCTCAAGGGCAAGCAGGGCCGCTTCCGGCAGAACCTGCTCGGCAAGCGCGTCGACTACTCGGGTCGCTCGGTGATCATCGTCGGCCCGCAGCTCAAGCTGCACCAGTGCGGCCTGCCCAAGGGCATGGCGCTCGAGCTGTTCAAGCCGTTCGTCATGAAGCGCCTGGTCGACCTCTCGCACGCGCAGAACATCAAGTCTGCGAAGCGCATGGTCGAGCGCGCGCGCCCGGTGGTGTGGGACGTCCTCGAAGAGGTCATCCGCGAGCACCCGGTGCTGCTCAACCGGGCACCGACGCTGCACCGCCTCGGCATCCAGGCCTTCGAACCGCAGTTGGTCGAGGGCAAGGCGATCCAGATCCACCCGCTGGTCTGCACCGCGTTCAACGCCGACTTCGACGGTGACCAGATGGCGGTGCACCTGCCGCTGTCGGCCGAGGCCCAGGCCGAGGCGCGGATCCTGATGCTGTCGACGAACAACATCCTCAAGCCCGCCGACGGGCGTCCGGTGACCATGCCGACGCAGGACATGATCCTGGGTCTGTATCACCTGACCGCGCTGCGCGACGGTGCCCAGGGTGCCGGTCGGGTGTTCGGCTCGTCGGCCGAGGCCGTCATGGCCCGCGACACCAACACGCTGCACATCCAGGCGCCGGTGAAGATCCGTCTCGCCGACGTCACGTCGGTCGACGACGGCACCCGCGCCAAGTGGACGCCGCCGGAGGGTTGGGAGCCCGGGCAGCCGGTGCTGCTCGAGACCACGCTCGGCCGGTGCCTGTTCAACGAGGCGCTGCCCGCCGACTACCGTTTCGTCAACTACCCGGTGACGAAGAAGGAGCTCGGGCAGATCGTCAACGACCTGGCCGAGCGGTACCCCAAGGTGCAGGTCGCGAACACGCTCGACAACCTCAAGGCCGCGGGCTTCCACTGGGCCACCCGCTCGGGCATCACGATCGCGATCGACGACGTCGTGACGCCGCCGAACAAGGCTGCGATCCTCGACCGCTACGAGAAGGACGCGGAGAAGATCGAGAAGCAGTACCTGCGCGGTGTGATCACCGAGGAGGAGCGCCGTCAGGAGCTCGTCGAGGTGTGGACGAAGGCGACCAGCGAGGTCGCCCGGGAGATGGAAGCCAACTTCCCGAAGTCCAACCCGGTCTACATCATGGTCAACTCCGGTGCTCGCGGAAACATGATGCAGATGCGGCAGATCGCCGGTATGCGTGGCCTGGTCGCCAACCCGAAGGGCGAGATCATCCCGCGCCCGATCAAGGCTAACTTCCGCGAGGGCCTGTCGGTGCTGGAGTACTTCATCGCCACGCACGGTGCACGCAAGGGCCTGGCCGACACCGCGCTGCGCACCGCCGACTCGGGTTACCTGACCCGGCGCCTGGTGGACGTCAGCCAGGACGTGATCATCCGCGAGGAGGACTGCGGCACCGACCGCGGCCTGCCGATGACGATCGCGTCCGCGGCTGCCGACGGCACGCTGGTCAAGGACCTGCACGTCGAGACCTCGGTCTACGCGCGGGTGCTCAGCGAGGACATCGACAACCCGGCGGGCAAGGGCACGCTGGCCGCGGCCGGCACCGACCTCGGCGACGTGTTGATCGACGAGCTCATCGCCGCGGGCGTCAGCGAGGTCCGGGTCCGCTCGGTGCTGACGTGCGAGTCGACTCTCGGTACCTGCGCCACCTGCTACGGCCGTTCGCTGGCCACCGGCAAGCTGGTCGACGTCGGCGAGGCCGTGGGCATCATCGCCGCGCAGTCGATCGGCGAGCCCGGCACGCAGCTGACCATGCGCACGTTCCACACCGGCGGCATCGCGGGTGAGGACATCACGCACGGCCTGCCGCGTGTGGCCGAGCTGTTCGAGGCGCGCGTGCCGAAGGGCATGGCTCCGATCGCCGAGGCGTCGGGCCGGGTGCGCATCGAGGAGTCCGACGGGTCGAAGGGGTCCAGCCGCCGCATCATCGTCGTCCCGGACGACGGCGGCGACGAGAAGGAATACCCGATCACCCGGCGTTCGCGGCCGCTGGTCAGCGAGGGTCAGTCGGTCGAGGCCGGCACCCAGCTGATCTCCGGTGCGGTGAACCCGCACGACGTGCTGCGGATCATGGGCCCGCGCGAGGTGCAGCTGCACCTGACCCGCGAGGTCCAGGAGGTCTACCGCAGCCAGGGTGTGGCGATCCACGACAAGCACATCGAGGTGATCATCCGGCAGATGCTCAAGCGCATCACGGTGATCGAGTCGGGGGCGACCGAGTTCCTGCCCGGTTCGCTCGTCGAGCGCAGTCTGTTCGAGGCCGAGAACCGCCGTGCGGTGGCCGAGAGCAGCGAGCCGGCATCCGGCCGCCCGGTGCTCATGGGCATCACCAAGGCGTCACTGGCGACGGAATCGTGGCTGTCCGCGGCCTCGTTCCAGGAGACGACGCGGGTGCTCACCGATGCCGCGATCTCGGCCAAGAGCGACTCGCTCGTCGGCCTGAAGGAGAACGTGATCATCGGCAAGCTGATCCCGGCCGGTACCGGCATCTCGCGGTACCGCAACGTCGACGTCAACCCGACGGAGGAGGCGCGCGCCGCCGCCTTCAGCATGAGCGGCTACGACGAGAACGAGTACTACGGGTTCGGCAACAACATGGGACCGGCGGTCCCGTTGGACGAGTTCGGGTACGACGACTACCGCTGATACGTCAGCTCCACTGCGGGCCGGTTCCGGAAACGGGACCGGCCCGCAGTGCTTTGTCCCGGGTGCAACTCGCCGCCGACGGTGAACGTCGGTCGACGTTTCGGCGGCGCTTCGCGGCAAATGTCGGAAATGAACACCCGGTAAGCGGATGCTCGCGCGCGGGTATGCTTCACGCCCTGACGCCGCGGGTATGGCGCTCGTACCATGTAGCTGGCCGCGCGCCCGCGATCTTGATCGGGCGGGCGCAGGTCCTACCCAGGCCACGTACGAGGCGCGTCCGAGTCGAGGAGTTCACCCGCCGATGACCACCACCGTCGGAAACCAGACCGGCCGCGGACGCTTGCCGGTGCACTCGCGCGACCGACGTCCGGCGTTGGCCGCGCTGGCGCTGTTGCTGATCGTCGGCGGCGGTCTCGGCGCGGGCCTGATCGTCTACCGCACCGGCCAGCAGACCGATGTGCTCGTCGCCAGTCACACGATCCACCCCGGCGACGTGGTGTCGGCCGACGATCTGACGACGGTGCGGCTGTCCGGCGGCTCGACCAACACCGTTGCGGCGAGCAACGAGCACGCCTACGTCGGCTCGGTGGCCGTCACGACCGTTCCGGACGGCGCGCTGCTCAACCCGCTGATGTTCCACACCAAACGTGGCGTGATCCCCGCCGGCGGGCAGTCTCTCGGCATCTCCGTGCCGGCCCAGCAGCGCCCGTCGACGCAGTTCGCGGCAGGCGACATCGTGCAGGCCTATTACGTGGCCAAGGGCAACTCCAGTGGCGCGGACACCGCGCCGGTCGCGACCAAGATCGCGGACCCGCTGCTGGTCATCGGCGTACACACCAGCTCCGGCGACGGTTCCAGCATCGTGTCGGTGCTGGTCGGCGCCGACACCGCGGCCGCCCTCGCGATCCCGGCGAGTCAGGGGAACATCGTGCTGACGAAGCTGCCTGTGGGCACGAAGCCCGAACTCTCGCTGACGGGCGCCTAGGCCGCATGAGCACGATCACGCTGTACACCGCCAAAGGCGCGCCCGGCGCCACCACCGACGCGATGCTGTTCGCCGCGCTGTGGCCGCGGCGCGCGCTGCTCATCGACAGTGACCCGGCCGGCGGCGACATCGCCCTGCGCCTGCCCGGTGTCGACGGCTCGACGCTCGACGTCTCCACGGGCCTGCTCACCCTGCTGCCGCTGGCGCGCCGGGCGATGCAGCCCGAGGACGTCCTCCGTCACGTCCAGGTGGCGCTCGGCGGCACCGAACTGCTGGCCGGCATCGCCAGCCCTGATCAGGCGATCGCCGCAGGCAACGTCTGGTCGACACTCGCCGAGCTGTTCACCAACCTGCCCGACCACGACGCCATCATCGATGTCGGGCGCTTGCATCCGACCTCCGCGGTGCTGCCCCTGGGGCAGCGTGCCGACCTCGCCGTCTGCGTCGTGCACGCCAGCCTGACCGGCACCATCGCCGCGCGGTCGCGACTGCGCACCGTGCTGCCGGCCCTTGCGCGCGACGGGTACGGACCGCGATGCGGTTTCGTGGTCCGCGCGCAGGACCGCCGCACCGCCGAGGCCGCCGTTCGAGTCCTGCACGAGGGGTACGAGGACCTGCAGTACTTCGGCTGGTTGCCCGACGACGCGGCCGGCGCGTCGTTGTTCGAGGGCGGTCGGATACCGCATCCCGAGCGCACCATGCTGGTGCGCTCCGGCGCAACCATCGTCGCGCACCTCGACGCCGCCCTGCCGCCCAGTGGCAAGCGCGGCGCGCAGTCGCCGCAGCTCAATGTCGCGGCCGAGGCCGACGCAAGGCCGCGGCCCGATCAGCAGCCCATGCCCACGCAGCCGACCGCCTCAGGGACGCGGCCTGACGGGTTGCCGGTCACCGGACTCGTCGCTGCCGACGGCTCCACGACGAGGTCCGGGGTCGCGCGGCGGAGAAGGCCGCCGAGCGGGCGAAGAACAAGCGCGGTCCGCGCCTACGCCGCAAGAGTCCGGTATGAGTACCGCGCCGGGTGACGTCGATCAGGCGCTGATCCGTCAATTGCGCCAGGAAGTCGCCGAGCGGCTCAATCAGCAGCGCCGCAGTGACGAGGTGGCCGGTCGGGCCCCGATGACCACCGAGGACGAGCGGCAGTTCGCGCGCTCGTTGATCGTGCAGGTGCTCGAGAGCCACGCCCGTGACGAGCTCAGCGCCGGGCGCACGCCGTTGAGCCCCGACGAGGAGGAGGCGGCGGCAGCCGGCATTCACGCCGCCCTGTTCGGCGTCGGGCGCCTGCAGCCGCTGCTGGACGACCCGGAGGTCGAGAACGTCGACATCAACGGGTGCGACCGCGTCTTCGTCGGGTACGCCGACGGCCGTGAGGTGTTGCATCAGCCGGTCGCCGAGACCGACGACGAGCTCGTGGAGTTGATCCAGGTGCTGGCGGCGAACGTCGGCCTGACCAGCCGGCCGTTCGACGCGGCGAACCCGCAGCTGGACCTGCGGCTGCCCGACGGTTCGCGCATGTCGGCCGTCATGGGCGTGTGCGCGCGCCCGTCGCTGTCGCGTACGGCGGTCGCGCCTGGGCAAGGTCAGCCTCGACGATCTCGTCGGTACCGGCACCATGTCTCGCGAGGTGGCGTCGTTCCTGCGCGCCGCAGTGCGTGCACGCAAGAACATCATGATCGCGGGCGCGACCAACTCCGGAAAGACGACGCTGCTGCGCGCGCTCGCCAACGAGATCCCGCCGGTCGAACGGTTGATCACCGTCGAGCGGTCCATGGAGCTCGGCCTCGACTCGTTCGAGGATCTGCACCCCAACGTCGTCGCCTTCGAGGAGCGGCTGCCGAACTCCGAGGGCCTCGGCGGCGTGTCGATGGCCGAACTGGTGCGCCGCTCGTTGCGGATGAACCCCAGCCGGGTGATCGTCGGCGAGGTACTGGGCGACGAGATCGTCACGATGCTCAACGCGATGAGCCAGGGCAACGACGGCTCCCTGTCGACCATTCACGCGAACTCCTCCATGGAGGTCTTCAACCGCATCGCCACGTACGCGTTGCAGTCCGAGGAGAACCTGCCGGTCGAGGCCACCCACATGCTGATCGCGGGTTCGATCAACTTCGTGGTGTTCCTGCGCAGCCGTAACGAGTACGAGACCGGCGGCTCGCTGCAACGCGCCATCGAGAGCATCCGCGAGGTCACCGGCGTCGACGGCCGGGTGCTGTCCAGCGAGGTGTTCGCACCCAACGACGTCGGTGCGGCCACCGCACACGCACCACTCACCTGCGCCGACGAGCTTCGCCACCACGGTTACGACGACGGCGTGCGGGAGCGGTGGGCATGACCTACGGACTTCAGCTGGCGATCCTGCTCGGCGTCGTCTTCGGCGCGGGCTCTTCCTGGCGGTTCTCGCGGTGGTGGGCGTGCCGCAGCGCCCGGCGGGCGCGCCCCCCGCCGCCGTCGCGTCGCCCGGGGCAGCGCTCTGACCACCAAGATCGCGATCGCGATCGTCGCGGGCGGGCTCACCCTGCTCCTCACCCGCTGGATCGTCGCGGCATTGGCGGTCGCTGCCTTGGCCTTCTTCTGGGACAAGATCGCCGGCGGCGACAAGCAGGAGAAGATCGGCATCGCGCGGCTCGAGGCCATGGCCTCCTGGACCGAGTCGTTGCGCGACACCATCGCGGGTGCGGTCGGCCTGGAGCAGGCGATCCCGGCCACGGCGGTCAATGCCGGCGCCGCGATCCGTCCGTCGCTCAACCTGCTGGTGGACCGTCTGCGGATCCGCGAGCCGCTCGCCAACGCGCTGCTCGCGTTCGCGGAGGACATCGACGACCCGAGCGCGGACGTCATCTGCGGAGCGCTCGTGCTGAACGCCCGGCTGCGGGGACCCGGTCTGCGCGACGTGCTCACCGCGCTGGCGGTGTCCGCGCGCGAGGAGTTGGACCTGCGTCGGCGTATCGAGGCGAGCCGCAAGAGCGTGCGGCGCAGCGTGCGCATCGTGCTGGTCATCGTGCTCGGCGTGATGGCCGGCCTGTCGCTGTTGAACCGCTCGTACGTCAAGCCCTACTCGACCCTCGAGGGTCAGGTCGTGCTGCTGCTGGTGGTGGCGTTCCTGGCCGGCGGGTTGGTGTGGCTGCGCAGCCTGGCCTCCAGCCGCAAGACCGAACGGTTCCTGGTGCCGGAGGATCCGGCGGCCGCGGCGGCACGCCGCGCGGCCGCCGAGTACGAGGCCGAGGCGCCTGCCGCACGCAAGCTGGCGGCGTCATGATCGCGGCACTGTTCTGCGGCGCCGTCTTCGGGCTCGGTGTCTTCGCGATGATCGCGATCTACCTCCGGCCGAAGCCCGGCCTGGAGACGCTCGTGCACCGCATCGACATCGGCGCGAAGTCGATGACGACGCGCACGGTGACGGCACTCGAACAGGACAGGCAGCCGAGCAGGGTCGATCCCTGATGGCTCGCCTCGGCGACAAGCTCGAGGTGTTCGCCGCAGAGCGCAACTGGCGGCTCGGTCGGGTGCGTACCGACCTCGCCATCATGAACCGCACCCTCGGGTCGTTCCTGGCGACGAAGATCACCTTCGGCCTGGGTCTGTTCCTGCTCGCTCCCATCGTGTACTCGGTGCTGCGGATCGGCGGCCTCGGCCTGCCGGTGGCGCTCCCGGCCATCGCCGCCGTGCTGCTCGGCCTGTTCGGCTTCTTCATCCCCGATCTCGCCCTGCGCGGAGAGGCCGCCGACCGGCGCGACGACTTCCGGCGCACCGTCGGCATCTTCCTCGACCTCGTCGCGATGAACCTCGCCGGCGGCCGCGGCCTGCCCGAAGCGCTGCTCACGGCGTCCACTATCAGCGAGCACTGGGCGCTGATCCGCATCCGGCAGGCGCTGAACAACGCGCGTCTTTTCGGCATCACGCCATGGGTCTCGCTCGTCCGACCTCGGCACCGCGATCGGGGTGGACGAGTTGCGTGACCTGTCCGCCGCGCTGAGCCTGGCCGCGGAGGACGGCGCGAAGATCAAGCAGTCGCTGTCGGCACGTGCTGCGACGCTGCGCCGCCGCGAACTCGCCGACGTCGAGGGCGAGGCCGGCGAGAAGTCGCAGTCCATGCTCGTGGCCCAGTTGCTCATCTGCATGGGCTTCTTGATCTTCTTGGCCTACCCGTCCATCTCCCAACTTTCGAATCAGTGACAATGCAACCGCGACCGGGAAGGCTCAGCGTCGAGCCTCGTGGCGCCGGGGCACAGGAGGTAATACATGTTGGTCATGGTCAGCGTCCTCTGGGACGTCCTGCTGTACCGCGTCGAGCGGGCGCGACGCAGTGACCGGGGCGCGTCGGCCATCGAGTGGGCGATCATCGCGGCCGTCTCGGTCGTCATCGCTTCCATCATCGGCGCGGTCATCTACAACGTCGTCAAGTCCAAGGGCTCCGCGCTCACCAACTGCGCCAACCAGCAGCCCGGCACGTCCTGCGACAAGTAAGCGCCGCCGCATTCGACGGCGTGCTTCGGCAGCACGGCGCGGCGACGACGCCGGGGTCAGCTCCATCGAGCTCGCGGTCATCGCGCCGAGCCTGCTGCTGCTGATCTTCCTCGTCATCCAGGGCGCGCTGTACTTCTATGCGCGCTCGGTAGCCCTGCAGTCCGCCCGCGAGGGCGTGTCCCAGTTGCGGCTCTACGGCCAGAACGCCGACGACTGCACAGGCCACGTCGACCCGACGAGGTCGGCGACCACTTCGTACGCGAACAGCGTCGGTTCGCGATGCCCTGGAGGGCGTCACGGTCACGCCGACGTGCAGCTACGGCACCGGCGGCAATTTCACCGTGACGGTGCGGGTCCAGGGCAGCGCGATCAGCCTGATCGGCTTCACGCTGCACGTCGACGAGAGCGCGACGGGACGTGTCGAGCAGTTCCAGGACAACGGATGATGCCGCGCCGCGCCCGAGACGACGGGTCGCTCGCCATCGAGTACGTGATCGTGGCGCCGCTGTTCCTGATCGTTTTCGCGCTGATCTTCGCCTATGCCCGCGTGGTTCAACTCGACGGCCTGCTCGACGCCGGCGCGCGCGACGCCGCCCGCGCGGTCAGCATCGACCCGGACCTGTCGGCGACCAGCGTGCACGACGTCGCGGTGAAATCGGTCGCCGGCGAACTCGGTCAGGGCGCGGGTGGTTGCAACAGCAAGAACGTCTCGGTCACCGTCGTCGGCCTGAACGCCCAATCCCTGCAGGTGAACGACACCGGGGATCTGCACCCGGGTGACATCGCGCGGGTCACCGTGACATGCACGTACTCGCTGTCCGACCTCGGCCTGCCGATCCCCGGGCTGTCCGGCCTGAGGGCGACCAGCGTCTTCGCGAGCATCGTCGACCCGAACAGGTCGGTGACCGACCAGTGAAGCGCGACGACCGCGGTTCGATCGCGCCGCTCGTGCCGATCATCATGTTCGTGCTGCTGCTGCTCGGCGGTCTCGTGGTCGACGGGTCACGTCAGCTGAACGGGCGAGGCGATGCGCGCGCGTACGCCGAGGAAGCTGCCCGGGCCGGCGCCACCGCGATCGACACGGCCTCGCCCGAGCAGCAACTCGACACCGCAACGGCGACGGAGCGGGTGAAGGCCTTCTGCCGGGCGATCCAGGAGGAGAAGCGCGCGGACGTCACGGTGACCGCCTGCGATCTGCGGACGCCGGACTCCTTCACCGACGCCAGGACGTGCGACGGCTCCACGCAGACCGTCGTCGTGAACGTGACGGTGACAGTGCAGACGAAGAACACGCTGCTCGGCATGGCGGGGTTCCAGCACTTCTCGTCCACCGCGGTCGCGTCGGCACGATCGTATGAACAGACGTTCAAGAACGGCGAGGGTTACTGCTGATAGGTTCGGCCGCTGCACGCAGCGCCGGCGACCGCTTCGACGTCGCCTTCGCGCGGATTTGCGCGGTTCCGCTGCGTCGTTGATGATCTCTGTTCGGTTTCACCCGCAACCGGGCCGGGCAGGATTCGTTGGACACGGGGACGATCGAAGGATGAGGTTCATGCGTCAGGGAGTTCGGCTGATCGCGTGCGTCGCCGCGCTCGCGGCAGGCGCGTTGACCGGCTGCACCTCCAGCTCGGCGCCGAAGAAGAGTGCCGCCCCGACGACTCCGACGCCGACGTCCTCGCCCGCCGCGCCGTCCACCTCCGCGACGCCGAGTCCGACGCCGACCCGACTGTCCGCCTTCGAGGCCGACCCGGCCGTGCAGGCAATGCGCAAGTTCCAGTACGAGCTGGGCCGGACGATCAACACCGGTCACTACACCAGCGCCGCGCTGCGCCGGTACACGACGCCCTACGTCGCGAAGAATCTCAAACTGGTCGTCGGGTCCGACCTGGGTTCGTACTATCCGGGCCCCGGGCCGTTCCAGCCCACCGGTGTCACCATCGACGACTCGAGCCACCGCACCATCCGCGGCTGCCTCGTCTCCACCGGTTGGGCCGAGGACCGCAAGACGCACAAGCCGCTGAAGCCGTTGAAGGTCACGCCGTCTGATTTCAGCATGGTCAAGAGCTCCGGCCGGTGGCTGGTCAACGGCATTCCGGTCGACAAGAACGTCTCGTGCGCGAACGTGAAGGTCATGATGCCGACATGGTGAAACGTCTTGGTGCATCCCTGATCGCGTTGCTGGCCTGCGCGATTCTGGGTCTGGCCGCCGCGTCGGCGGCGGGGGCCGAGGGAAACCTGCCGACCGGTGGCAGCTCGTCGGGCGGTTCGTCGTCGAGCGGATCGTCGGACACGTCGGATCAGAGTTCTAGTGGCGACGGCGGGCCGGTGCACGCGCAGCGGCGCAGTTGCTCGCTGTACGCCAACGCGTCGTCCTACGGGTTGTCGTGCATCAGCGGTGGCTCCGGCAGCGCACCGCTGGTGAAGACCCTGCTCGACGGCGACCCGAAACCGACCTGTTGGGACACGGTCGTCTCACCCGAGGACGCAGCCAGCCAGTACGGCGAAACGGTCCCCGACGATCGTGACTACGACTACTACCTGCTGTCCTGCATCACCGGGCTCGACGAGAACTCGACCCTGTTCGACCAGCCGGCTCTGAGCCTGTCGCAGAAGCTGATCGAGATCACCAAGGGGACGCCGGCGTGTCCCGACCCGAAGAAGACGTCCTTCACCGCGGCGCAGCTGTCCGGCGACGACACGCACTGCTTGCTGGAACTGATCGGCAATCAGAGCAAGGTGACGGGCTTCCTCGCCTCCGACAGCGCGCAGATCCCGAACATCACGATCGTCACGCACCCCTCGACCGTCGTACGCACCGGCGTGGACACGGTGTTCACCGACGCCGCGGTCTGCGACGACTGCACCGACAACGGCACCCGGACGGCGCCGGAGAGCGCCGGCGGCGTGACGATGTACGCGCAGATGGACTCGTTCACGATCTTGCCGTACGGGCCCTACTCGAACGACCCGAGCGACGGCAAGGATGCAGTCGGACCCTGCGACGGCACCGCGGATCCGTCGGCGGCCGGGGCCTGCCACTACACGTACCGGCACTCGTCCAGCGACCAGCCCGGGCACGCCTACCCGTTCCGTGCCGTGGCGACCTGGTCGGTGCACATCGTCGGCGAGGACGCGCCGTTCGCGGTGTTCCACAAGTACGACGACCTCAAGCTGCCGGTCGCCGACGTCCAGACGCTGGTGATCCCCGGCTCCAATTGAGCTGGCTCGCCGAGCCGGTGACCGGCAATTTCGGCGTAGAAGTCGATCTCGGGTAGAAGTTCCCGAGCGTCGTTGACATGCTGGTATCGGGTAATCGATGCCAGACGCACACGAGGTCCGGCGCCGGCGTGACGTCCTGAAAGCTCGCGCCGGTCACGCCGCCGAGGAGCACGCGATGACACAGACCACGAACCGCCCGGGCCGCCGGCCGGCCGACCGGCTGCCACGCCAGCCTGCCGGCGAGCACGCCCGCGGCCGCGAGGTCCGCCTCGGCCTGCTGGGCGTGCTCGGCATCGCCGTGCTCGTCATCGGCGTCCCGTTAGCGCTCAGCGTGTTCGTCGGGTACCCGCTGCCGCGGTCGGCACCGTCGAAGGCCTGGCTGACGCAAAGCGTCACGGCAACACTGATCATCAAGATCCTGGCCTGCGTCGTGTGGGTGCTCTGGGCGCACTTCGTCGTCTGCCTGATCGCCGAGTGGCGCGCGCTGCGCCACGGCCGGCTGCCCGGCGACGTGCCGTTCGGCGGCGGCAGCCAGGTGATCGCCCGCCGGCTCGTCGCCGCGGCGCTGCTGCTCGCCGGCACCGCTGCCCACGTTCGGCAACCTCGCATCCACCGGCTCCGGGCCGTCCACCACCGCCCGCCGGCGGTGCGACGGCGCAGCACCCGCAGCTGTCGGCCGCGGAGCAGCGCCCGGGTGCGCGCAACGTCGCCCAGGCCGAGGTCGAGGCCCAGCAGGCCGCAGAGGCGCAGGCCCCACGGCGAGCCGACCGAGCAGGGCGTCAAGAACTACGTGGTGAAGCCGCCGCAGGGGCGGCACTACGACAGCCTGTGGGACATCGCGCACCGCACGCTGGGCGACGGCCTGCGCTACAAGGAGATCTTCGCGCTCAACAAGGACCGCATCCAGCACGACGGGCGCAAACTCATCGACGCGAACCTGATCCGGCCCGGCTGGACGCTGCGGCTGCCCGCCGATGCCTCGGGCCCGGGCGTGCACGTCGCGCACAGCCCGACGCCTGCGGCGCCGACCACGCCCGCGGCGCCGGCCGCGCCCAGCACGCCGAGCGTCCCCGGCACGCCGCAGCACCAGGCGCCGACGCTGGGCGCGCACGCCACCGCGGCGCAGGCCACGGCCCGTGCCGCGCAGCCGGGCGCGTCCTGGCAGTCCGACGCCATCGGCGGCGGTCTCATGCTGGCCGGCGTGCTGCTCGCGCTCAGCGCCCGCCGCGGCCCGTACGCCGCGGCCGACGACCACGAGCAGGCGCTGCGCATGCACGCCGACATGGGGCTGGCGGGCGATCTCGACCGCGCGCTGCGCAACCTCGCCGCAGCGCGTCGCACGCAGGGCCGCGACCTGCCGCAGCCGGTGCTGGCCTGGGTGTCCGAGGAGCAGGTCGCGCTGGCCAACGTCGGCGGCGATGTCGCCGAGCCGCCCGCACCGTGGCGCGTCGCCGACGACGGCCGCAGCTGGGGCGCTGACCTCGCCGAGCTGCGGGCTGCCGGCGACGCTCCCGACCTCGCCGCGACCGCGGCGCCGTACCCGGGCCTGCTGTCGGTGGGCCGCGACGGCGGGCACGAGCTGTTCGTCGACTTCGAACAAGCGCCGGGCCTGGTGGCGGTCGGCGGCAACGACGAGCGTGCGCGCGAACTGCTCACCGGCCTGGCCGCGCAGGCCGTCACCAGCACCTGGAGCGACGGCGCGCAGGTCACGCTCG
This sequence comes from uncultured Actinomycetota bacterium, assembly GCA_963711775.1. Lineage (GTDB taxonomy): Bacteria > Actinomycetota > Actinomycetes > Mycobacteriales > Jatrophihabitantaceae > Jatrophihabitans. Next base: position 14,560 of record CAVQFH010000006.1, read on the forward strand.
TCGGGTTCGGCGACGCCGACGACATCGCCGAGCTCGAGCCGCGGCGCATCAACCAGGCGCGCGACGTCGCCGACGTCATCGCCCGGCTCGAGCGCGAGCACGACCGGGTGGCGCAGCTGCAGACCATCCTCGGCATCGACGGCGTGCTCAACGGCCGGTTGGCCAAGCGTGCCAACGAGTGGCAGCCGCACTTCGTGTTGCTCTCCGCCCCGCCCACCGACGCTGAGGCGGCCCGGCTGCAGGCAGCTGGTCGGCCGCGGCCGGTCGCCGTTCGTGGTGCTCGTCGTCGGCGACATGCTCGACGCCGGTTGGCGCTTCGCCATCGACTCGACGGGACGCCTCGACCTCGGGTTGCTGGGCAACAGCGCCGACGCGCACCGGCTGGCCCGCCGCTCGCTGGCTGCAGCTCGTGGAGTTGCTGCGCAGCGCCACCGAGCGCGCCCGCGAGAGCGCCCGGCAGGTGGCCCAGTTCTCGCCGCACGCCGGCCTGCCGCTCATCGCGGACGGCGGCGTCGACGCCCTGCCGGTGCCCGAGGTCCGCCTCGACCGGCCGCACGCCGGCCGCGAACGCGTCACCGTGTCGCTGCTCGGCCCGGTCACCGTCGACGCGCCGGGGGACGTCGACCCGGCCAAGCGCGCGCTGCTGACCGAGATCGTGGTGGCGGTCGCCGTCGACACCCAGGGCGTGCACGAGGCGGTGCTGCGCTCGGCGATCTGGCCGCGCGGGGCCTCGGACGAGGTCTACGAGGCCGCGATGCGCGACGCGGCGGCCTGGGTCGGGCCGGCCGGTGACGGTCGCCCGGCGCTGCGCCTGGCGGACGGTCGGCGGGTGCTCGGGGACACCGTGCGCGTCGACTGGGAAGAGATGCAGGTCGCCGTCCGCGAGGCCGTCGGCGCCGCTGAGTTGCCCACGCTGACCGGGGTCGTCGACATGTTCGCCGGCGAGGCGTTCTCCGGGACGCCGGCCGGCCGTTACGGCTGGCTCGCCTTCGCCCGCGCCGCCCGCGACGCGCGCGTCGTGGCCACCGCGGTCGTGCGCCGGGCGGCGTCGCTGCTGGACCGCGCACACCGCGGCGCGGAGGCCGAGGACGTCCTGCGCCGCGGGCTGGTGCTGGTGCCGACCTCCGAACTCGTCTGGCGCGACCTGCTGCAGCTCACCAGCGGGCACGGCCCGGACGCGGCGGCCGCCGTTGCGGCGTCGATGTACGAGACGTTGCAGCGCCACCGGGTCTGGGCCGAGCCGGAGACGGACGCCTTGGTCGCGCAGCTGGCCCCGCAGTTCGACCGGGGCGCTGCCGCCGCCGAGCAGACCGCCTGACGCTTCCGCGCCTCGATCAGTGGCGCGTTAACCGGCTCGATGGCGCGCTATTTCGCGCCACTGAGCAGGAAACCGCGCCACTGGCCGAGGCGCGGTGTGGACGGGGCGGTCAGTCGGGCAGGACGGTCTGCACGCCGAAGTACGCGCCGCCGCGCACCAGCAGACCGCGGCCGGGCACCGGCGGCATGCCGACCATCGAGCGGGTCAGCCGGATGCCGAACAGGTCGCCGTCGCCCTGGTTCTGCGGCGCGAACAGGATGCCCGAGCGGGATTTCTTCATCGCGACCGCGGGCCCGCGGTAGGTGCTCGAGATGTCCTCGAGCGCCCCGGCGGCGATCACCAGGCTCTGCTTGTCCCGCAGCGCGTCGACGTGCTCGCTGATCGCGTCGGGCAGCATGCCGTCGAGGCCGAGGATCTCCAGGTCGTCGACGATCAGCGCGCTGTGCTCGGCGGTGCGCAGCTTCTCGATCGCCGCGACGATCTCGTCCTCGGGCGTGTCCAGGGTGAAGACGTCGACGTCGTCCGGCAGGCCGGTGCGCAGCGGGCTCTGCCGCGGCGTGATCACCACCGTCTGCCAACCGCGCGCGGCGGCGTCGAGCGCCACGACCTTCAGCACGGTGGAGCGCCCGGTGCGTCGCGGGCCGCCGATCAGGAAGCTCGGTCCGTGCTCGAGCGGGTCGAACCCGAACAGCGTCAGCGTGTCGCCGCCGACGGCCACCGGGATCTCGATGCGCGCGGCGTCGCCGGGCTCGGCGTCCGGGGCCGGGGGCAGCTCGCGCGCGTCGGTCAGCGTGATGCGGTTGGGCAGCGCGTCGACGCGGAACGGCCGCTGCGCCGCCGGCACGCCCTCGGCCCGGGCGGCTGCTTGCCGGCCGAGTTCCTGCAGTGCCTTCACCTGGGCCGAGCCGGCGGCGTCCTCGGTCAGCAGCGCCACCTGGACCTCCCGAGCGCCGTCGGCGCGGAAGCCGCGGCCGGGCGGCATGTGGTCGGGGACGTCCTTCTGCTTCATGCCGATGTTCACGAAGTCGCCCGGGTCGACGAGCCGCAGCACGATCTTGTCGTCGATGAGCGTGGACAGCCGGCCGTTGAGCGCAGTGCGGTCGCAGCTGGCGATGACCTTGACGCCGACGCCCGCGCCCTCTTGCAGGATCTGGTGCCAGTTGTCGATGAGCACGCCCGCGTCGACGCTGTCGTAGGCGGCGACGAAGCCCTCCCACCGGTCGAACAGCACCACGAGGTACGGCAGGCGCTGCGCGGGCGGCACCGCGGCGCGCTGCTCGGCGAGGTCGGCGAACCCGCGCTCGGCCAGCAGCTGCTGGCGTTCGGAGATGGTGCTGAGCAGGCGGGCGGTGAGCCGCGACATCCGATCCGGCTGGTCACGGGTGACGACGGCGCCGGTGTGCGGCAGCGCGAGCATCGGCAGCAGCGCGTTGTTGCCGCAGTCGACGCCGTACAGGTGCACGTCGGTGATCTCGGCGTCGCGCGCGATGGCGCCGGCGACGGCCCGCAGCGCGGTCGAGCGCCCGGAGCGCGGCGCCCCGACGAAGACGAGATGCCCGCCGGTGACCGGGTCCCAGGTCGCGCGCGACCGTGCCTGCTCGGCCGGGAGGTCGACGACGCCGAAGGTCAGCGGGGCGAGGTCCGCACGCTCGAGCGGGGTGGCCGGCAGCTGCGTGGCGTCGTCGAGGGTCACCGTGTCGGCCAGCGGCGGCAGCCAGGGGCTGGGCGGGGTCGCGACCTGCGCGCGTTCGGCGGCGGCCTGCAGCGCGGCGACGAGTGACGCGAGGTCGCTCGGCACGCTCATGTCGTCCTCGTCGTCATTTCGGACGGCCGGTGCCGCGGCCGACAGCGTCGACCACGCGAACGGCCGCGACCGCACCGCCGCGCGGCCGCCCTCGCCGCGCGGCCGGCCGCCGACGCGCGAGGACTGGAAGGGCAGCAGGCTCGAGTGCCCGAGCCGCGCGTACGCCCGGCCGGGCACCGACTTGGCGATCTGCGCGGCCTCGTTGGACTCGATGACGTCCGAGCTGTCGTTCGCATCGGTGACCCGCAGCGCGATGCGCAGGTTGGTGTTCGACTTGATCTCGGCGCTGACCACACCGGCCGGGCGCTGCGTGGCGAGCAGCAGGTGCACGCCCAGCGAGCGACCGCGCCGGGCGATGTCCACCAACCCGACGACGAAGTCGGGCAGTTCGCTGACCAGCGCCGCGAACTCGTCGATGATGATCATCAGCCGGGGCATGGGCGGGTCGTCCGGCCCGCGCCCGGCGAGGTAGTCCTCGATGTCCTTGGCGTCGGCCGCGGCCAGCTGGTGCTCGCGACGGCGCAGCTCGGCGCCGAGGCTGTCCAGCGCGCGGGTCGTCAGGTGCCCGTCGAGGTCGGTGACCATGCCGACGGTGTGCGGCAGGCGCACGCAGTCCTTGAACGCCGCGCCACCCTTGTAGTCGATCAGCACGAAGGTCAGTTCGTCCGGCCGGTTGCCGTAGGCCAATGACGCGATGATCGTCTGCAACAGCTCGGACTTGCCGGATCCGGTGGTGCCGGCGATCAGGCCGTGCGGTCCGTCGCGACGGATGTCGATGGCGAACGGCCCGTCCAGGCCCTCGCCGATGACCGCCGTGGTGGTGCGCGCCCCCGTGCGCCAGCGTTGCGCGACCGGCTCCGGGTCGAGCTCCTCGATGCCCAGCACCGACAGCAGCCGCGACGACGACGGCAGCGAGCCCGCGAGGTCTTCGGTGCTGACGTCGCGGATCGGCGCCAACGCCCGGGCGACGCGTTCGCACCAGGCGATGTCGACGAGGTCCGGCCGCACGGCCTCGATGTCCTGCTGCCCGGTGACCGACAGCCGCAACAGGTCCGAGCGCGGGTCGGGGAACGCGATGACGGCCGTGCACTCCTCGGGCAGCTGGCGCTGATCGGCGTCGAGGCACAGGAAGTAGATGCCGTTGGCCGGGCCTTCCTGCAGCAGCGACACCATGCCGGGCAGCAGGCGGATGCGCCGCGCGCCGTCGAGCACGACCAGCACCGGTTCCACCGGGACGTCGCGGGTGCGGGCGCCGTCGGCGGCCGCGCGCCGGGCCTGGACCCGGGCGATCAGCTGGCGCACCAGCGTCTGCACGGAGTCGTCGTCGGTGCCGGTGACCGAGATCGGCCCGGCGTCGTCGGCCACGCGCGCGTGCGGCAGCCAGCGCAGCCAGGACCACTCGGGGCCGCTGTCGCGATCGGCCAGCAGCACGATCTCGAGGTCGGCGGGGGAGTGCAGCACGGCGGCCTGCGCCACGATCCACCGGCCGACCGCGCGGCGCAGCGCGTCCGGGCCCGCGATGCCGGTGACGCCGGCCCCGGCCAGCGGCACCGCGACCGGGACGTCCGGCGCGGTCCAGATGATCGCGCCCTCGTGCGACTCGCGGTTGTGGTCCTCCATGGAGATGTCGCTGCGGACGTCGGCGGTGCCGACGCGGGCGAGCAGCCAGTCGGGATCCGTGCGTCGGCGTTCCCACAGCCGCATCCGCGGCCCGGTGGCGGTGACGAGCAGGGTGGCCGGATCCGCGAGGTCGCGCCGGCGCAGCGCACGTTCGGCGACGAGCGCGGCGTAGGCGTCCTCGCGCACGATCCGGATGCGCCGCGCGTAGTCGTCGAGCGCCTTGCGGTACTGCTGCTTCGATTGGCGCCGGCCGGACCGGAACGTCGACACCGCCATCACCGGCATCATGATGATGAACATCAGCGAGAACAGGCTCTTGGTGTAGAGGTACATGCCGACGGCCAGGACGACCGGCATCAAGACCATGACCACCGGCATCGGCTGCTTCTCCGGCTTGACCGGTTCGCTCGGCAGCACGAACTTGGTCTCGCGCGGGGCGGCAGCAACCGGGGCGGCCGGTTGTAGTCCAGCGTCAGGCCGCCCTGGGTGAACGACAGCGACGCGTCCGGTGAGGCCACCGTGGACAGCTCCACCAGGATCGACCCGATGACCAGCGCCTGACCCGGCTGCCAGACCGTCGCCGCAGCCAACGGGCGGCGGTCCAGGTGCACCACCGGCACGTCGGCCTGCGGGTCGAGGTTGTGCTGCAGGTCCGCCACGAGCTTCGCGGGCTCGGGCATCTTCTCCCGGCGCCACCAGTGCCGGGCGAACTGCGGCGGCCCGCCCTCGCCGGGGATGACGATGGGGCCGCCGAGCGCGAACGTCCGGCGGGGGGCCGGCACGCTCAGGCCGACCACGGACGGGTCGGGGATGGCGGTGACGACGCCGCGGATGTCGACGTCGAGCCGCACGGCGACGGCGGGCAGCCACGGGTCGTCGAGCACGAGCGCGGAGTCCGGACCGGAACCCAGGACGTAACTGCCGGTCGCGAGGCGCTCGATACGCCCGGCGCCCCTGCCGCCGGCGATCCGGATCTCGACGTGCCCGGCCGGTTCGCGCAGCGCGTCGGGCAGCGGTGTGCCGATGCCGACCACCGCGCCGTGGCGCAGCGGGCTGTCGGCGACGCGGGCGCCGGGCTCGAGTGCGCGGCCGTCGAGATAGAGCACGGGCGCCGGGGTGCCCGCCCCTCCCGGCGCGGTGTCGCGCACCAGCCCGAGCGGCCTGCTGCCGGTGGTCCGCGCCAGAGCCGCGGTGCGCACGTCCAGGCGAACCGCCAGCTCGCGCGCGACGTCGGCGACCGTCGCGTCGTCGTCGCAGTCCACCGCGAGATCGGTCGCGGCGCCGTCGACGACCGCGGTGATCAGCAGGCGCACGGCAGACCTTTCGACGTGGCGGGCGAGTCAGCGACAACGGTAACGCCAATCACACAGCTGAGCCCGGCTGTGCCCACCCGGACACGCATCGACCCCGCAGGCCTGGGCCTGCGGGGTCGATCCGGGGTGGGGTGACGGTCAGATGCGGTCGGGCTCGCCGGTCGCCTCGGCGATGTTGTTGTGGTTCGTGCGCACGTCCTGGGCCGCGCCGGTCAGGGCGGTGTGCAGGTGGTCGAGGTTCTTGCGGTACTCCTGCCAGGAGTTGCGGAAGTCGTTGGAGTACTTACCGGTCCAGACCGCGGAATGGACGCCCTTGTCGACGGCGTTCTTGATGTCGATGGCTTCCGAGGCCTTCTGGTTGAACGTGCTGTGCAAGGTCTTCAGGGTGCTCAGCTCGGCACCGACTGAACCGCCGGACATGGCGACTCCTTCTCGTTTCGGGTCACGGAACTTGATGTTGTGGATCGACCCTAGCGAGGCTGCGCAGGGGTGGGTCAAGCCGAAAAGCCGATCTTGCCGGTGGTCCGCAGCGAGGTTGCCGGTCGTGCCCGCGAGGCGTCAGGAACCGCCCGGAATGCGGCAATTTCCCGGTATCGACCTTGCCGGTCGACGGGTCGATCTTGCCGGTCGATCGCCGCGTCGAGTGGTCGGTCTCGCGACGAGTGGTCAACTGCAGGTGACACTCGGCCCGGAAGTGACCACTCAGCCCGCGGGATGGGTGCACGCAGCGCTCGTGGATGGGCGCGCGCACCGGGGCACGGGCCCTGCGGCGGAGCCGGAAGAGGGGCGTTTTGCACCTGCGCAGTGTCTGCGGGTATCGTTGACACTCGTGCCTGGAGCCATCCGGGCCATGACTTGTGCCCGTCGCTGAAGCTCACTAAATCAGCGGCATTCGCGGCACCGGGCTCACCGTCCCGCAGCGGCAAGTATCGCGCTGCACGGGTCCGCAGCCGGGCGACACGCCCGACCGCGGGGGTCGGAGAGGCCGACGCGAAAGGGCCGCAGGCCGACCGCACCACAACAGCAGAGCAGGCACGCGCGCGAGCGCAGCGAAGTCAGTGCGCACGCGCACCGCAGACACCGAGGAGATTGCAGGCCGTATGCCTACGATCCAGCAGTTGGTCCGTAAGGGCCGCGAGGACAAGGTCGAGAAGTCCAAGACGCCCGCGCTGAAGGGTTCGCCCCAGCGCCGCGGCGTGTGCACGCGCGTCTACACGACCACCCCGAAGAAGCCGAACTCGGCGCTGCGCAAGGTCGCCCGCGTCCGGCTGACCAGCCAGATCGAGGTCACCGCCTACATCCCGGGCGTCGGCCACAACCTGCAGGAGCACTCGATCGTGCTCGTGCGCGGCGGCCGGGTGAAGGACCTCCCCGGCGTCCGCTACAAGATCATCCGCGGCTCGCTGGACACGCAGGGCGTGCGCAACCGCAAGCAGTCGCGCAGCCGTTATGGCGCAAAGAAGGAGAAGAGCTAATGCCGCGCAAGGGCCCCGCGCCGCGTCGCCCCCTCGTCGTCGACCCGGTCTACAACTCGCCGCTGGTCACCCAGCTGGTGAACAAGGTGCTGCTCTCCGGCAAGCGCTCGATCGCCGAGCACATCGTCTACGGCGCGCTCGAGGGCACCCGCGACAAGAGCGGCGCCGACCCGGTGATCACGCTCAAGCGCGCGTTGGACAACGTCAAGCCGACCCTCGAGGTCAAGAGCCGCCGCGTCGGTGGCGCCACCTACCAGGTGCCGATCGAGGTCAAGCCGGGCCGCAGCACCACGCTGGCCCTGCGCTGGCTGGTCGGCTACTCGCGCCAGCGCCGCGAGAAGACGATGACCGAGCGCCTGATGAACGAGATCCTCGACGCCAGCAATGGCCTCGGCGCCAGCGTCAAGCGCCGCGAGGACACCCACAAGATGGCCGAATCCAACAAGGCGTTCGCCCACTACCGCTGGTAATCCCCGCAGCCGCGCTCGGTGATCCCGCAGCGCAGCAGCACCGCCCGCCAAGAGATACGGAAGGAATCATGGCCAACAACGCCGAGCTCGCCAAGACCCGCAACATCGGGATCATGGCGCACATCGACGCGGGCAAGACCACGACGACCGAGCGCATCCTGTTCTACACCGGCATGAGCTACAAGATCGGTGAGGTGCACGACGGTGCCGCCACCACCGACTGGATGGAGCAGGAGCAGGAGCGCGGCATCACGATCACGTCCGCGGCGGTGAAGTGCCACTGGAAGGGTCACACCATCCAGATCATCGACACCCCCGGCCACGTCGACTTCACCGTCGAGGTCGAGCGGTCGCTGCGCGTCCTCGACGGCGCGGTCGCCGTGTACGACGGTGTCGCCGGCGTCGAGCCGCAGACCGAGACCGTCTGGCGCCAGGCCGACAAGTACTCGGTCCCGCGCATGTGCTTCGTCAACAAGCTCGACCGCACCGGCGCGGACTTCTACCGCTGCGTCGACATGATGCGCGAGCGGCTGAACTCCAATGCCCTGGTGCTGCAGCTCCCGATCGGCAACGAGGCCGACTTCGTCGGCGTCGTCGACCTGGTCGAGATGCGCGCGCTGGTCTGGCACGGCGAGACCAAGCTCGGCGAGAAGTACGACGTCGAGGAGATCCCGGCCGACATGGCCGACCAGGCCGCCGAGTACCGCGAGAAGCTGATCGAGCAGCTGGCCGACGTCGACGACTCGATCGCCGAGAAGTTCCTCGAGGGCGAGGACATCGACGTCGCCACCCTCAAGGCCGCGATCCGCAAGGCCACGCTGGCCGACCTCGTGAACCCGGTGCTCACCGGCACCGCGTTCAAGAACAAGGGTGTGCAGCCGCTGCTCGACGCGGTCGTCGACTACCTCCCCTCGCCGCTGGACGTCGGCGGGGTCAAGGGCACGCTGCAGGACGGCACCACCGAGGCCGAGCGCTCCGCCGACGAGTCCGAGCCCCTGTCGGCGCTGGCGTTCAAGATCGCCACCGACCCGCACCTCGGCAAGCTCACCTTCGTGCGCATCTACTCCGGCGTGCTGGACAACGGTTCGCAGGTCCTCAACTCCACGAAGGACCGCAAGGAGCGCATCGGCAAGATCTACCAGATGCACGCGAACAAGCGTGAGGAGCTGGCGCGCGCCGGCGCCGGCGAGATCATCGCGGTCGCAGGTCTCAAGCAGACCACCACGGGTGACACCCTCGCCGACTCCGCGAAGCCGATCGTGCTGGAGTCGATGACGTTCCCCGCGCCGGTCATCGATGTCGCCATCGAGCCGAAGACCAAGGCCGACCAGGAGAAGCTGGGCATCGCGATCCAGAAGCTCGCCGAAGAGGACCCGACCTTCCGCGTCCACAACGACGAGGAGACCGGGCAGACCGTCATTTCCGGCATGGGCGAGCTCCACCTGGAGATCCTGGTCGACCGGATGAAGCGCGAGTTCCGCGTCGAGGCCAACGTCGGCAAGCCGCAGGTCGCCTACCGCGAGACCATCAAGCGCGCGGTCGAGCGCGAGGACCTCACCTACAAGAAGCAGACGGGCGGCTCGGGCCAGTACGCGAAGGTCCAGGTGGCGCTCGAACCGCTGGAGATGACTCCCGACGGCCCGACCTACGAGTTCGAGAACAAGGTCACCGGCGGACGCATCCCCAAGGAGTTCATCCCCTCGGTGGACGCCGGCGCGCAGGAGGCCATGCAGTACGGCATCCTCGCCGGCTACCCGCTGGTGGGCGTCAAGTTCACGCTGCTGGACGGCGGCTACCACGACGTCGACTCCTCGGAGATGGCGTTCAAGATCGCCGGCTCGATGGTCTTCAAGGCCGCGGCGCGCAAGGCCAACCCGGTCCTGCTCGAGCCGCTGATGGCCGTCGAGGTCACCACGCCGGAGGACAACATGGGCGACGTCATCGGCGACGTCAACTCCCGCCGTGGCCAGATCCAGTCCATGGAGGAGCGTGGCGGCGCCCGCGTCGTCAAGGCCCTGGTGCCGCTGTCGGAGATGTTCGGCTACGTCGGGGACCTGCGGTCGAAGACCCAGGGCCGCGCGAGCTACTCCATGCAGTTCGACAGCTACGCAGAGGTTCCGCAGAACGTGGCCAAGGAGATCATCGCCAAGGCCACCGGCGAGTAAGTCCCGACAACCGAGTTTCCAACACAATCCGACACCAGCCGGACACAGACGACCGGCACAACCGTAAAGAGGAAAGGGATCCACAGTGGCGAAGGCCAAGTTCGAGCGGACGAAGCCGCACGTCAACATCGGCACCATCGGTCACATCGACCATGGCAAGACGACGCTGACGGCTGCGATCTCGCGCGTGCTGCACGACAAGTACCCGGAGCTCAACCCGAACACCGAGGCGTTCGACGCCATCGACAAGGCACCGGAAGAGCGTCAGCGCGGCATCACGATCTCGATCACGCACATCGAGTACCAGACCGAGAATCGGCACTACGCGCACGTCGACTGCCCCGGGCACGCCGACTACATCAAGAACATGATCACCGGCGCGGCCCAGATGGACGGGGCGATCCTCGTGGTCGCCGCCACCGACGGCCCGATGCCGCAGACCAAGGAGCACGTGCTCCTGGCCCGCCAGGTCGGTGTCCCTTACATCGTCGTCGCGCTGAACAAGGCCGACATGGTCGATGACGAGGAGATCATGGAGCTCGTCGAGCTCGAGGTCCGCGAACTGCTCACGCAGTACGAGTTCCCCGGCGACGACGCGCCGATCGTCAAGGTCTCCGCGCTGAAGGCGCTCGAGGGCGACGCCCAGTGGGGCGAGTCGGTGCTCGAGCTCATGCAGGCCGTCGACGACTCGATCCCGCAGCCCGAGCGTGACACCGAGAAGCCGTTCCTCATGCCCATCGAGGACGTCTTCACGATCACCGGCCGCGGCACCGTGGTCACCGGCCGCATCGAGCGCGGTGTCCTCAAGGTGAACGAGACCGTCGACATCGTCGGTATCCACCCGGACAAGCAGACGACGACCGTCACCGGCATCGAGATGTTCCGCAAGCTCCTCGACGAGGGTCAGGCGGGCGAGAACGTCGGCCTGCTGCTGCGCGGTATCAAGCGTGAGGACGTCGAGCGCGGCCAGGTCGTCATCAAGCCGGGCACCACGACGCCGCACACGAACTTCGAGGCGAACGTCTACATCCTGTCCAAGGACGAGGGCGGGCGGCACACGCCGTTCTTCAACAACTACCGCCCGCAGTTCTACTTCCGCACCACCGACGTGACCGGCGTGGTGACCCTCCCCGAGGGCACCGAGATGGTCATGCCGGGCGACAACACCGAGATGTCGGTCGAGCTGATCCAGCCGATCGCCATGGAGGAGGGTCTGCGCTTCGCCATCCGCGAGGGTGGCCGCACCGTCGGTGCGGGCCGGGTCATCAACATCATCAAGTAACACCGCTCGACCGGTTCCGGGCGGGCACCGCACCGCATGCCCGCGGGGCTCGCCCGGAACCAGCACCACCGCCTCTCGCCGGCACGCGGCGAGCGGGCTCGGACCTGCGACAGACCAACAGTGAAGGTGAGTCAGCCACC
>CAVQFH010000007.1:0-70260 GCA_963711775.1 uncultured Actinomycetota bacterium
AGATCGCGGCCACCTGTCGGCAGCGAGATTCCGCCGCGGTGCGTGTACACCTTTCGTGCCGGAGCAAGCGCCGCGAGACCCGCGAGCGCAACTTCCGCCCAGTGAAGTGGACGATGTCGTACTGGCGGAAGATGCCGATGGCCCTGACAGAGACGGTCAGATCGGCGGCACTCCGCTGATCCAACTCGTGCACCTGTGCACCGGCCTCGCGCGCCAGCTCGCCGTACAGCCCGGCTCTACTGGCTACAGCGATGTCGGCCCTGTGCCCGAGTCGTTGCTGCTCCCGAGCGAGTTGGTACACCGCGCGTTCCTTGCCACCGACCTCGAGGGACCACAGGACGTGGAGGATGCGGCCCGGGCTGCCGGTCAAGATCGACTCCTCTGTGCGCTGTGTTCCCGCCGACGAGCCGACCGAGACGGAGCCCCGCGACGAAGGCGTCTGCCGAGTGCTCGATCGTCCATCGGCGGGAGATAGTCCGGCTCGCCGCCTCTCCCAGACGCTCACGAAGGTGCGTGTCCCGCACGAGAGTTTCCACGGCTTCAGCCCAGGCGGGTGGGGCGGTGCCCTCGAGCACCACAGCGTTGACTCCGTCGACCGCGAGGTCGGCCGTGCAACCCGGGTAGCGGCTCATGATCGTGGCGAGCCCCGCGCCGAACGCCTCGACGACGACGAGTCCGAAGACGTCGATCTGAGAGGGAAAGAGGAAGATGTCCGCGTCGGCAAGGAGCTCGAGGATGCGTGCGGAAGAGACGGCGCCAAGGACTTCGACGCGTGGATCGTCTTCGGCAAGCATGCGAATGGCGGGAAGCTCCGGCCCGTCCCCGGCGATCACGAGAGAGCAGGGTAGGTCGGGTCGAGCCTGGAGCGCTCTGATCGCAAGGTCGAGGTGCTTGCCGGGGACTGCCCGCCCGACGGTCAGGATTCGAGCCGGCCGATCGTTCCGTGGCTGACGGCGGCTTCCGACCACGGTCGTGTTCCGTGCATGGATGACCGGAAGCCGAGGATTCAGGCTCCGGAGATAGTCGTCGCTCGACGCGCCGTAGCTCAGCCCGAAACTTGCCGTCCGGGCCACTCGGCTCCGCCCGAGTCGCTGCAGCTTCGAGCGCCTCCTGGATGTCGCGATCGTCTCGCCTGTCCACACGCCGAACGGGACTGCCTTGCGGGCGGCCCAGCGCGAGGCGATGCCCGAGACCTGGGGGAGAGACCACCGAGACGATCAGCGTCGGCTCAAAGGCAGCCAGACGCCGCGTGAGGTCGATTGGTATCCGCCGGCCGAGCTCGGGCACGAAGGGGAGAGCGACCTCGCGAAGTCGTGGTCGAAGGACGCTTCACCCAGCTCCATCCAGGCACTCCGGTCGGCTCGTCCATGCGACAGGAAGATCGCTCGAAAGGCGGCCCCGACGGCGGCAAGTCGCTCGGACACGTCATTGAACAGCGGTACGCGGAAGTGGGTGGGGATGCTGCTGATCACGGCCGCCGCTGACCCCTCAGACTCTCGCCGGCGCCCCGAAAGGAGGAGGAGATCGCCCTCCTCCGCAAGGGCGTCCACCAGCTCGGCGTGCGTGCGCACGATGGTCCAGCGCTCCACTGAGCTTGCGCCGGTGTCGAAGGCGATCGGACGATCGTGCGGTCCGGGCCTGATGGGGGCGGCTCGCATGTTTCGTCCGGACGGGAACAACAGGCGGTCGTAGCGACCGTCGTCAGGCTCATCGAGGAATCTGACGCGAGCCGAGCGAGTACGCAGTGGCAAGGCGGTCGATTCGTTCCCGATCGGGCCCGGTGCCCACGATGGTGGCTGTGAGCGGTCGGGTGACTGTGCGAGCGCCTGGATGATGCGATCGAAACGCTCGTCCGAGGCAAACTCGCTCGTCGAGGCGAGCACACGAAGTGGCTCTATCGTCGTCACGCGTCGAGTCTGCCTGGTGGCCGATCGGGGTCAGCGTCCGTACTGCGACGGCGAAACCATCGACAGGGGCACCGAGGTTCTCTGTCAGGACCTGACGGAGGTGGACGAGCGCCAGAAACATTGGAGCCTGCACCCACCTCATGTGTGGGGTCGAGTTGACCCAGAGTCGGCGGCGCTGAAAGAGAAATGCCCCATCTCTCCGTCGAGGTTGCGCACCGCGTAGTCGAAGATCGCACGGCCTGTGCGAGATAGTCGGGCCTCGTGCGGGCAGCGCGCGCAAAAGTCTGGATGCCCTGCGCCGCCGACTGAGCGTCGATCGGGTAGGTCTTCGAGGCGTAGTACTTCGGCGTGCCGTCATCGCGGAAGAGGTTCGAGCGATAGAAAGCCAGTCCGCGGTCGAGCGAATGGCCGACGGCTTCGGAGATGTCTGCCTGCTCGCACTCGAGGAGCGCCTCGAGCACGTAGCCGGTGTGGAATCCGTCCACCCAGCCCAATCCAGGAGTCTCGCCGTAGGGCCATGAGCCGTCGCTGCGCTGATGGCTCAGGCAGTAGCGAACACCCGCGGAGCATGCCTGGCGGAAGTCCGGCCGGTCGACAACGCGCGAGAGGCGCGCGAGCAAGCCGCACACCAGCATGTTCGCGTTGTGGATTGGCGTCCGGTCACCGATGAAGTAGCCGAAGTACGCGCCCTGTCTCGACGTCGTCATGCCGAGGTCCTGCAGGAAGAAGTCGCCAACGGCGCTCGCCGTTCGGCAGGTGCGATCGCCGATTGCTTCATAGCCGTCGAGCAGTGCCTGGCCGGCGAAGGCAGTGGCAATGGTGTTGGCCGGCGGCGGGAAAAGAAGACGCGAGTCTGAACGTCGAAGTGGTATCCCCAGGCGGACGTGCGGTGTACTCCGATCGAAGGGTGTCGAGGAGTGCAAGCAGCTGACCGAGCTTGATCCGGGCTGGGTCGAGGCTCGATGGCCGCGCGTACGCGGAGAGAGTGCTGGCGACAGCGAGGGCGTTGTGTCGTGCCGGGACGCCAAGTAGACCGCGGAGATCGATCGGGGATCGCTTGATCGCTTGAATGAGCAGGCGTCGACCCAGTGCGCTGCGCTTGCCGCCGGGGACTCTCGTGGCGTTGAGACCCTCGTAAGGATCTGATCCAAGCCATCCGCGGGACGACCCCCAACGCTCTAGGGCCTCGAGAGTCTGGCTGACCTCGCCAAGTCCTGTTCCATCGCTCGCCTCTCGTCTTCGCCGCACGGCCTCAACCTAGTCGCGCCCGCCTCTCGAGTGGGGGGCGTCGCCGACGCAACCGACGATGTACGGGCAAGACACAACCGCATCACTCACCACGCGTCATCGGATGTGTGGAGCGTTCCGAAGTTTCGCCTACGATGAGGAAGGGAGGCCGCGGCTCAAAGCTAAGGAATCGCAGTTCCAGATGATGACTCTGATGGGAGGATGTCGGCGTGTGCTGCCTGCCCGCGGGCGGAGGTGTCTCCTATGGCTCTACGAGGTAGCGGCGAATCAGGTGAAACGCGCTGGTGCAACGTGAAGTTCATGACCGCTGTTTTCTCGTACAACAGAGGTCAGCTTCTCGACAACTGCGTCCGATCGATCGAGGAGTCTCTCCGACACCCACATCACCGTCTTCGACGACCAGAGCGATGAGCCCGAAACTATCGAGACTCTGCGCGCGATCCGAGCACGAGGACATGAGGTGATCGTCAACGAACAGCGCTCGCTGGACGCTCGCGGCAACTTGTATCCCAACTTGAATCGCATGCTGGAATTAGCCGCATCGCGCGGGCAGCGTCTCGTTCACCTTGTCCAGGATGACTCTCAGTTCGTCTGGCGGAGTCCGAGCCTTGTGAGTGAAGTACTGGCCACACTCGACACAGACAGAAGTGTTGCTCAGGTCGGAACCTTGTTTTGGAAGCGAGCAACCAAAGCCCAAGGAGCGCTCTCGGGCGACCCGCCTGCGTACTGTGGCCCAGCGCCAGCCTGCGTCGTAGGGTTCATTGATGCTGAGCGTCTGACGAGTCATGGCTTTCGGTACCAGCTAGACGAAGCGTCGTCGGAGAGCGCACGCGGCGACTCTCGGACTGACGGCCAAAGCTCTCGTTCACCCTGTAGTAACGCGGATTCCATGGCCATGTACGCTCGCCATCGGCGAGTTGCCGGCGGCCGAGTCTCGACTGATAGACCTTTCCTCATCAGGCCGCTCGATAGCGTGGCTATTCGGCAATTAGCGCAGCGAGATCCTCGCATCCGACCGTTCTCGGAGGACTATTGTGTCCCGTGGGGCTGGCGGTGCTGGGCGCCGTATGCGTGGCGGTCGTCGTATCGAATGTGGGCGCGCGGACTCATTAGCGTTGCTCGGCACCAGCGCTCGATCGCCGGTCTTGTGCCTCATCGCGTGGGTGACCTGAGTGATTGAGCGCGTAGAGGCCGGTCGTCGACTGCGTGCCCGCCGCCGCGCTTCCGACTCGTCGAGTCAGCTTTGGTAACTCTGAGAGCTTTGCGACAAGCGCACAGGCGCGTCCCTGGCTGGGCGGAGGGACGGGCGGATCACCGACGGCTTGTGGCGTTGATGCCTAATGTCGAGAGCGAGGTTGCGAACGCGCGCAGGGATCTGGTCGACGCATGGGCGCGCTACACGACGCTCATCTCGTCAGAGGAGATGGCCGTCTCTCTCGAGCTCGCGAGCGTCCTGGACGCCCTGTGTCGCTTGGCTAGCCCTCAATCCGTCCTCGATCTCGGCTCCGGCTTCAGTTCCTACGTTGTTCGCCGGTTCGCACGTGAGAGAGGCGGTGCGGTGACGTCCGTTGACACGTCTCCTGAGTGGCTGGAAAGGACGGGAGAGTTCCTCGCCGAGGAGGGCCTCAGTACGGCGAGGCTGGCCGTCTGGTCAGACTTCGTTAACGAGAACACCGATACCTTCGACCTCGTGCTGCACGACATGGGTCGAAAGAGCCAGCGTAGTGAAACGTTTCCTCAGTACTCGATCTTGTCGAGCCCGGAGGCCACCTTCTTCTCGACGATATGCACAAGCCTCATCTCCAGGCGTATTACCGAGCAGCGCTTGCTGCGCGAAACGCTCCTCACTCACCTGCGGAGACTCACTCTCGATCGCTTCGGGCGCTATGCCGCGTTAGCCCGACCGAGCCGCAACGGCTAACGCGGCCGGCCACACAAGTGCGCCACGATTTGTATCGGTCTGTGAGCGCCGGACGGAACGATCCGTTGAGGCGCCCTCCGCAGCAATTGTCGGACTGCCTAATGCGAGTCTGGATCGACATAGCCAACACGCCTCATGTGGCGATCTTTCGCCCGGTTGTGAGTTACATGCGGTCTCGCGGTTGGCCAGTCCTGCTGACCGTGCGGGACCACGCCCAGACGGCAGAGCTGGCGATCGGCCACTGGCCCGATGCGGTCGTGATCGGCTCCGAGAGTCCAAGTGGCCTTGTGTCAAAGGTGAGAGACCATCCATCGAACGAGAGAGCTAGTTGTGACTGCTCGTGACTTCAGGCCGGACGTTGCACTCTCGCACGGATCGTACGCCCAGATCTGCGCCGCCCGCCTGCTCCGCACACCGACTGCGACGATGATGGAGTACGAGCATCAGCCGGCTAACCATCTGAGCTTCCGGCTAGCGCATCGAGTACTCGTTCCCGAGGTCTTCCCAGAAAGCAAGCTGAGAAGCTTTGGTGCTCGGCCGCAAAAAGTACGACGGTACGAAGGTTTCAAGGAAGAACTCTATTTAGGAGACTTTGTTCCTTCAACGGACACTCTGCACGGGCTCGCGTTGAATCCATCGAACATCATCGTGGTGTTTAGACCGCCACCGACCGGTTCCCTCTATCACCGCGGCCGTAATGATCGCTTCGATCGCATCGTCTCGGACTGCGCGAAACAAGGGAACGTGCAAGCAGTGCTGCTGGCTCGCACGGCCGAGCAGCGACCCCACTACGAGGAGATACCTCACTTGACGGTGCCGAAGACTGCAGTGGATGGGCTCTCGCTCGTCGCGAACGCCGATCTTGTCGTCGGAGCGGGAGGCACGATGAATAGGGAGGCTGCTTTGTTAGGTGTCCCTACGTATACGGTCTTCCTCGGGCGACTGGGTGCCGTTGACGCGCAACTCTTGAAGCTCGGCTGCATACGGACCTGCGGCGGAGCGAATTGCCGCCCTTGACCAAGCGTCCTCGCGCAAGACCAGGCATCGACAAGGCTCGGTCAGAGGGAATTTGCGCAGGGTGATCAGTACGGTCAGAGGCTCTCGGAAGCTCGGCGTGAGTCCTAGTGGGTGTGAGCGACACCCCTGCACCTCTCAAGCCTGAACAGGTCGCGGGCCGTAGCGAAGAACGCCGGCTTTCAGGTGGGGGTTCAGGTCAGCACGACGGTGATCTCCTTCCTGCTGACGCCGTTCATTCTGACCTCTCTCGGCCTCGAGCTGTTCGGAGTCTGGGCCTTCATCGGCGCCGGACTGTCATTCGTGTTGCTCCTCAGTCTCGGCCTCGGCAGGAGCGCTACGCGGTTCATCGCGGTCGTCAGCGAGAGCGGCGACATCGAGTCGGTTCGGCGAATCGTCAGCTACAGCGTCCTGTCCCACGCCTGTGTCGGACTCGTGTTAGTCGCGGTTGCGTACGGCACAGCACGAGCGCTGCTTCCGCACACGACAGTTCCCGAGCACCAGCAGAGTCTCGCCCAGACTATCTTTGTCCTCATGGCGTGCGTGTCCGCTTTCGGATTCATGCTGCGCCCGTTTGCAAGCCTGATCATCGGCCTGGAACGCATGTGGATCACGGCGGTGATCAGCCAGGTTGGGCAGGTGGCATACGCGGCTACCGTCATTGCCCTCCTGAGCCTGGGTGCAGGACTCTACGGCCTGGTAGGCGCCTCTCTAGTGCTCGCCACTGTGCAGGGAGGGTCCTCCTACTTTGTTGCGCGTCGGCTGATGGGCGAGTCTTCGGGAACCCTCTGGCGCTCGACCGGTCTCTGGCCCGTCAGATGCTGAGGTTCGCGGGGCCGACCCAGGTGACGACGATCTCTCGCGCGGCAGAGCGTCAGGCTGCTCCGCTCCTGCTGGGCGCCTGGGTCAACGTCGCCACAGTCGGTGCGTATGACGTCGGCACGCGACTTGCGCAGCAGGTCCGTGGGCTTCCCACGGCATTGCCAGGGCCCCTCATGCCGGCCGCGGCCGCTCTGCATGCACGAGGCGACGAGAAGGGGGAGTGCGCGCCTGATGCTGCAGGGAAGCCGTGTCGTGGCGCTCTTCACGTTGGGCGCCGCCGGCTTCATCATCGCGCTTGCGCCGCTGATCATTGTCGTCTGGCTAGGTAGGAGCGTACGACAACATTCTCGTCGTCGTGATCGTTCTCGTGGGGGCTTATACCGTGACCAATCTCGCGGGAGCACCCGCCGCAATCGCGGCTGCGGTCGGCCGACCTCGTATCGAAGCTGAGGCTGGAGCATTAGCTGTTGCTTTGCAGTTCGGCGTCATGTTGCCGCTAGGCGCGGCGTTGGATTCGAGGAGTACTTGCCGGGGCGGCCGTTGCGCTAGTCATTCCCGGAACGTGGCTGGTCGTGAGAGTCACCGCGTCCTTCAGATCTCGCTGCGTAGACAGCTGTTCCCGTGGCTCACGCGTCTTGTCGTTGCCACCGCCGGCGTGAGTGCTCTGGCTCGTGCAGCCCTTGGCGAGTTCTTGCCCACTGATGTTACGTCGAGTCGTGCAACTGGAGGGGCTGCCCTTCTAGGTCTAGGTGTTCTGTACGCATTGATGTTCGGTCTCAGCCTGCGAGTCCGTTCGCTTCCTCGAGCCGGATGATCTGTTCACGCTCCGACGGGTACTGCCTGACGGCCTCGGCCGCAGCACCCGTCTCGGGGTTTGTCGAGCTCCTCTTTCAGGTACGCCCCGTCAGACGAAGGGCTGTCTAACTGGAGTCAGCTGACGCCTCAGCCGGTGGGACACCTGCTCCTGAGCCTGCCGTCTCCACGTCTCGAACGAGGATCCGTGCCGGGCTGCCGACGACCGTGCTTCGCGCTTGAACGCTTCGCGTCACGACGCTCCTGCTCCAACGAAAGCGCCTTCGCCGATCGTGACCCCGGAAGGATCACCGCACCGGAGCCGATCGAGGCGCCCGGGCGACACGGTCGGGATGACCTCCCAATCCTCAGCCGACTGAAGCGTGCCCCCATCGGTCGTCGCCGCGGCCGCTTGTCGTTGACGAACATGACGCCGTGACCGACGAAGACCTCGTCCTCGATCGTGACGCCGTCGCAGATGAACGTGTGGCTCTGGATCTTGCAGTTCGCGCCGATGACGGCTCCGCGCTGGATCTCGACGAAGTCCCGATCGTGGTGTTGTCGCCGATCGGCAGCCGTAGAGGTTCGTGAACGGCCGACGACGACGTTCTCGCCGAACTGGACGTCGTCGATCAGCCGGTACGGCGCATCGTTCACGGGCTCGTGAGCGATCGAAGTGCTCCTGCGCGGCGACGACTAGGCTCGGTCTCGGCGGCCGTCATCCCCGGGAAGATCGGGAAGCGAGAGCACGTTGCTGCGAGCTTCTCGGTACCGGGAAGTCGCCCGGTCGGTACCCGAGGCTCCTGAACGCCCCGTGAGGTGCACCGGCTCCGGGTAGTGCCTGCCGGTGCCGATCCCCTCGTCACCCAGCATGGAAGCAAGAGCCTCCGGGGCGTCGGTGCGAACATGGCGGGACAGAAGATCCGCATCCGGCTCAAGGCCTACGACCACGAGGCCATCGACGCCAGCGCGCGCAAGATCGTCGAGACCGTGACGCGCACCGGCGCCCGCATCGTCGGCCCGGTGCCGTTGCCGACGGAGAAGAACATCTACTGCGTCATCCGCTCGCCGCACAAGTACAAGGACAGCCGCGAGCACTTCGAGATGCGCACCCACAAGCGGCTCATCGACATCCTCGACCCGACGCCGAAGACGGTCGACGCGCTCATGCGCATCGACCTGCCGGCGAGCGTCGACGTGAACATCCAGTAGCGAGAGAGACCAATGGCTAACGAGAGAACGGGCATCCTGGGCGAGAAGCTCGGCATGACCCAGGTCTTCGACGAGAACAACCGGATCGTCCCGGTCACCGTCGTCAAGGCCGGGCCGTGCGTCGTGACCCAGATCCGCACGCAGGAGAAGGACGGCTACACCGCCGTCCAGCTCGCGTACGGCCAGATCGACCCGCGCAAGGTGACCAAGCCCGTCGCCGGCCACTTCAAGGCCGCCGACGTCACGCCGCGCCGGCACCTCGTCGAGCTGCGCACCGACGCGATCGAGTCCTACACGCTGGGTCAGGAACTCACCGCCGAGCAGTTCGCCGACGGCGCGCGCGTCGACATCAGCGGCACCACCAAGGGCAAGGGCACGGCCGGCGTGATGAAGCGGCACGGGTTCGCCGGTGTCTCCGCCTCGCACGGTGCGCACCGCAACCACCGCAAACCGGGCTCGATCGGCGCCTGCGCCACGCCGGGTCACGTCTTCAAGGGCACCCGGATGTCCGGCCGGATGGGCCACGTCAACGCCACCACCACCGGCCTGGTCGTGCACAAGGTCGACGCCGAGCGCGGCCTGCTGCTGATCAAGGGCGCCGTCCCCGGCCCCAAGGGCTCGCTGGTGTTCGTCCGCTCCGCCAACAAGGGAGCCGTGTGATGGCCCTCTCGCTCACCGTGCACACCCCGACCGACAGCAAGGCCAAGAAGGCGAAGGTCGAGCTGCCCGCCGAGGTCTTCGACGTCAACACGAACGTCGCGCTGATCCACCAGGTCGTCGTCGCGCAGCTCGCGGCCGCGCGCCAGGGCACGCACAAGACCAAGACGCGTGCCGAGGTCCGTGGCGGCGGCGCCAAGCCGTACCGCCAGAAGGGCACCGGCCGCGCCCGCCAGGGCTCGACCCGCGCCCCGCAGTTCACCGGCGGCGGCGTCGTCCACGGCCCGGTGCCGCGCAAGTACGACCAGCGCACGCCGAAGAAGATGAAGGCCGCCGCGCTGCGCGGTGCGCTCTCCGACCGCGCCCGCAACGACCGCGTGCACGTCGTCTCGGCGTTCGTGCCGGCCGACCAGGACGGCAGGTGGACCGCCACGGCGTCCGCCGCGCTGGCTGCCATCAGCGACGCCAAACACGTACTGGTCGTCGCCGAGCGCAGTGACGAGCGCACGTGGCGCGCGCTGCGCAACGTCGCCTCGGTGCACCTGCTCGAACCGGGTCAGCTGAACACCTACGACGTGCTCGTCAGCGACGACGTCGTGTTCACCCGGGGCGCCCTCGAGGTGTTCCTCGCGGGCCCGGAGAAGGGCAAGCCGTCGCGCGGGCTCCCCGAGTCGAGCGAGTCCGCGGGCGAACCGCTGGTGCCGTCGGTCGTCGAGTCCGCCGCCACCGACGCCGTCGTCGCCGGTACGGACGACGCCGGGACGGACGGCGCAGCCGACGAGACCGAGGGTGAGGACGCCTGATGTTCGACGATCCACGCGACGTGCTGCTCGCTCCGGTCATCTCGGAGAAGAGCTACGGCCTGCTCGACGACAACAAGTACACCTTCGAGGTGCACCCGCAGGCGAACAAGACCCAGATCAAGATCGCCGTCGAGAAGGTGTTCAGCGTCAAGGTCACCGACGTCAACACCCTCAACCGGGCGGGCAAGCGCAAGCGCACCCGATCCGGTTTCGGCACCCGGCGCAGCGTCAAGCGCGCCATCGTGACGTTGCGTGCGGGCGACCGCATCGACGTGTTCGGACAGATTGGCTGATTGACCCATGGCTATTCGCAGGTACAAGCCGACGACCCCGGGCCGCCGCGGCTCGTCGGTCGCCGATTTCGCCGAGGTCACCCGTGACCACCCGGAGAAGTCGCTGGTCCGCCCGTTGCACAACAAGGGTGGCCGCAACAACTCCGGCAAGGTCACGACGCGGCACCAGGGTGGCGGCCACAAGCGCGCCTACCGGGTGATCGACTTCCGCCGGCACGACAAGGACGGCGTGCCGGCCAAGGTCGCGCACATCGAGTACGACCCGAACCGCACCGCGCGCATCGCGCTGCTGCACTACGCCGACGGCGACAAGCGCTACATCCTGGCGCCGCGGCTGCTCAAGCAGGGCGACCGCATCGAGAACGGGCCGAGCGCCGACATCAAGCCGGGCAACGCCCTGCCGCTGCGCAACATCCCGGTCGGCACCGTCGATGCACGCGATCGAGCTGCGGCCCGGCGGCGGCGCGAAGATCGCCCGCTCGGCCGGCGCCAGCGTGCAGCTCGTCGCCAAGGACGGCCCCTACGCGCAGCTGCGCATGCCGTCCGGCGAGATCCGCAACGTCGACGTCCGCTGCCGCGCGACGGTCGGCGAGGTCGGCAACGCCGAGCAGAGCAACATCAACTGGGGCAAGGCCGGCCGCATGCGCTGGAAGGGCAAGCGCCCGACCGTGCGCGGTGTGGCGATGAACCCGGTCGACCACCCGCACGGTGGTGGCGAGGGCAAGACGTCCGGTGGCCGGCACCCGGTCAACCCGAACGGCAAGCCCGAGGGCCGCACCCGCCGCGTCAAGGCCAGCGACCAGCTGATCGTCCGTCGTCGTCGCAGGAACAAGAAGAGGTAATCGCCATGCCACGGAGCCTGAAGAAGGGGCCGTTCGTCGACGACCACCTGCTGAAGAAGGTCGACGCGCAGAACGACAAGAACAGCCACAACGTCATCAAGACGTGGTCGCGCCGTTCGACGATCATTCCGGACATGCTCGGCCACACCATCGCCGTGCACGACGGCCGCAAGCACGTGCCGGTGTTCGTCACCGAGGGCATGGTCGGCCACAAGCTGGGCGAGTTCGCCCCCACGCGGACGTTCAAGGGCCACATCCGCGACGACCGCCGGGCCCGGCGCGGCTGACCGAGGGATTTGAACCAGACATGAAGCACATCAACATCGAGGCCGACGAGCCCGTCGCCATCGCGCGCGCCGCCAACGTGCGCGTGACGCCGATGAAGGCGCGCCGCGTCATCGACCTGATCCGCGACATGCCCGCGCAAGAGGCGCTGGCCATGTTGAAGTTCGCGCCCCAGGCCGCCAGCGAGCCGGTCGCGAAGGTGCTCGCCAGCGCCATCGCGAACGCCGAGAACAACAAGAGCCTGGACGCCGAGACGCTGGTGGTCACCCGCGCGTTCGTCGACGAGGGTCCGACGCTCAAGCGGTTCCGCCCGCGTGCGCAGGGCCGCGCGTACCGCATCCGCAAGCGCACCAGCCACATCACCATCGAGGTCGAGAGCATCACGACGCCGAAGCAAGCAGGGGGGTCGTAAGTAATGGGCCAGAAAGTCAACCCGAACGGCTTCCGCCTCGGTATCAGCACCGACTGGAAGAGCCGTTGGTACGCCGACAAGTCCTACGCGGAGTACGTCAAGGAAGACGTCGCCATCCGCCGCCTGATGAGCAAGGGCATGGAGCGCGCCGGCATCGCCAAGGTCGAGATCGAGCGCACCCGTGACCGCGTCCGCGTGGACATCCACACAGCGCGCCCGGGCATCGTCATCGGCCGCCGCGGCGCCGAGGCCGACCGCATCCGCGGCGAGCTCGAGAAGCTCACCGGCAAGCAGGTGCAGCTGAACATCCTCGAGGTCAAGGTGCCCGAGGCCGAGGCGCAGCTCGTCGCGCAGGGCGTGGCCGAGCAGCTGTCCAACCGCGTCAGCTTCCGCCGCGCGATGCGCAAGAGCATGCAGTCGACGCTCAAGAGCCCCGGCGTCAAGGGCATCCGCGTGCAGTGCGGCGGCCGCCTCGGCGGTGCCGAGATGTCGCGCTCGGAGTTCTACCGCGAGGGCCGGGTGCCGCTGCACACGCTGCGCGCCAACATCGACTACGGCTTCTACGAGGCCCGGACCACGTTCGGCCGCATCGGCGTCAAGGTGTGGATCTACAAGGGCGAGGTGCCGACCGGTTCGCGCGCCGAGCGCGAGGCCGCGGCAGCAGCCGAGGCGCTGCGCCAGCGTCGCGACCGCCCGGCCGGCGGTCCCGCGCCAGCGCCGTTCCGGTTCGCAGGGCACCACGGGTGTCAGCACCGACGCGGGTCGCGCGGCGTCCGGGACCACCACGGCCACCGAGCAGCCCGGCCCAGGAGTCACGCGTCAACACCGCGGCCGAGGCCGGTGCCGACGTCGCGTCGGCGACGCCGGACCTCGTCACCGAGACCGAGGCGCAGATCACCGAGCAGGTCAACGCCGAGCCGGTGATCACCGAGGCCGCCGAGCCGGTCGAGGCGACGATCGACGCCGCCGCCGACCGCGACGCCGCCGCTGCGCCGGCCGAGGACAGCACCACCACGGAAGAGGGCTGAGCAATGCTCGTTCCCCGCAGGGTCAAGCACCGCAAGCAGCACCACCCCACGCGCCGTGGGAAGGCGTCCGGTGGCACCCAGGTCGCCTTCGGCGAGTACGGCATGCAGGCGCTCGAGCCGGCGTACGTCACGAACCGGCAGATCGAGTCCGCGCGTATCGCCATCAACCGGCACATCCGCCGTGGCGGCAAGGTGTGGATCAACATCTACCCCGACCGGCCGCTGACCAAGAAGCCCGCCGAGACCCGCATGGGTTCGGGCAAGGGCTCGCCGGAGTGGTGGATCGCGAACGTCAAGCCGGGTCGCGTGCTGTTCGAGCTGTCCTTCCCGAACGAGAAGGTCGCCCGCGAGGCGCTCACCCGCGCCATCCACAAACTGCCGATGAAGTGCCGCATCGTCACTCGGGAAGGTGAGATCTGATGGCCACGACAGACACCGCCGAGCTGCGCGAACTGCACGACGACGAGCTCGCCACCCGGCTGCGTGAGGCGAAGGAAGAGCTGTTCAACCTGCGCTTCCAGATGGCCACCGGGCAGCTGGACAACAACCGGCGACTGCGCACCGTGAAGCACGACATCGCCCGGATCTACACGATCCTGCGCGAGCGTGAACTCGGCCTCTCGGTCGCTCCCGACCAAGCCAACGCAAGTGAAGGTGTCAGCGCATGAGTGAAACCAACGAAGCGACCGCGGCGGCTGCCGACGGCACCCGCGGATCGCACCGCAAGCTACGCGAGGGCCTCGTCGTCAGCGACAAGATGCAGAAGACGGTCGTCGTCGAGGTCGAGGACCGCGTCAAGCACCCGCGCTACGGCAAGGTGCTGCGCCGCACCACCAAGCTCAAGGTGCACGACGAGTCCGAGGCCGTCGGCATCGGTGACCGCGTGCTGATCATGGAGACCCGGCCGCTGTCGGGCACCAAGCGCTGGCGGGTCGCCGAGGTTCTCGAGAAGGCCAAGTAAGCCAGCAATCTGTGCAGTTCTGCCGTCTGAGGAGAGAGCAGTGATTCAGCAGGAGTCGCGACTTCGGGTCGCCGACAACACCGGTGCCAAGGAGATCTTGTGCATCCGCGTGATGGGCGGCTCGGGTCGGCGCTACGCCGGGATCGGCGACACCATCGTCGCCACCGTCAAGGACGCGCTGCCCGGCGCCGGTGTGAAGAAGGGTGACGTCGTCAAGGCGGTCATCGTGCGCACCGTCAAGGAGCGCCGGCGCGCCGACGGCAGCTACATCCGCTTCGACGAGAACGCGGCCGTGCTGATCCGCCAGGACGGCGAGCCGCGCGGCACGCGCATCTTCGGCCCGGTGGGCCGCGAGCTGCGCGACAAGCGGTTCATGAAGATCATCTCGCTGGCACCGGAGGTGCTCTGACCATGACCGAGCGCAGCGAGGGCATCAAGACAACACAGCAGACTCGAAGCTTCATCGAGTCGGCGAGCGCTTTTTGTGAGGCGAATCGATGAAGATCAAGAAGGGCGACGAGGTCGTCGTCATCGCCGGCAAGGACCGCGGCGTCAAGGGCAAGGTCATCGCGGCCGACCCCGAGACGGGCAAGGTCGTCGTCGAGGGCGTCAACCGGGTCACCAAGCACACCCGCGTCGGCACCACGAACCGCGGCGCCAAGTCCGGCGGCATCGAGCACATCGAGGCCGCGGTCAGCGCCAGCAACGTGATGGTGATCGACGGCGAGGGCAAGGCCACGCGCGTCGGCTACCGGCGTGACGAGGAGAGCGGAAAGAACGTGCGCATGTCGCGCCGTTCCGGGAAGGACCTGTGATGACCACTGCCACCGAGACGCCGACCCCTCGGCTCAAGGCGCGCTACCGCGAGGAGATCGCCCCCGCGCTGGCGCAGCAGTTCTCCTTCGGCAACCCGATGCAGGTGCCCGGGCTGACCAAGATCGTGGTCAACATGGGTGTCGGGCAGGCCGCCAAGGACTCGAAGCTGATGGACGGCGCGGTCCGTGACCTGACGCTGATCACCGGCCAGAAGCCGCTCGTGCAGCGCGCTCGCAAGTCGATCGCGCAGTTCAAGTTGCGCGAGGGCATGCCGATCGGCGCGAAGGTCACGCTGCGCGGCGACCGCATGTGGGAGTTCCTCGACCGGCTGCTCTCGCTGGCGCTGCCGCGCATCCGCGACTTCCGCGGCCTGTCGGACCGCCAGTTCGACGGCAACGGCAACTACACCTTCGGCCTGACCGAGCAGTCGATGTTCCACGAGATCGACCCCGACTCGATCGACCGGCCGCGTGGGATGGACATCACGCTGGTGACCACCGCCGCCAACGACGACGAGGGTCGCGCGCTGCTGCGGGCGCTCGGCTTCCCGTTCCGCGAGACAGAAAGAAGCAGCTGATGGCAAAGACGGCCCTTCGCAACAAGGCCGAGGCGAAGCCCAAGTTCAAGGTGCGCGGCTACACGCGTTGCCAGCGCTGCGGGCGCGCACACTCGGTGTATCGCAAGTTCGGCCTGTGCCGGATCTGCCTGCGCGAGATGGCGCACGCGGGCGAACTGCCCGGCGTCACCAAGTCCTCCTGGTAACACTCACCACCACTTCGCCACAGGCCCGCGGGAACCGGGGCGAGAAAGTAGCTGACCATGACGATGACCGATCCGATTGCGGACATGCTCACGCGTGTGCGCAATGCGAACACCGCGTACCACGACACCGTCGTGATGCCGCACTCGAAACTCAAGGGCCACATCGCCGAGATCCTCAAGGAGCAGGGTTACATCGGCGGCTTCGACGTCGCCGACGCCCCCGAGGGCCAGCCCGGCCGACTGCTGACCCTGCACATGAAGTACGGGCCGAACCGCGAGCGCAGCATCGCCGGCCTGCGCCGGGTGTCCAAGCCCGGGCTGCGGGTCTACGCGAAGTCCACCGGGCTGCCGCGCGTGCTCGGCGGCCTCGGCGTGGCCATCATCTCGACGTCCAACGGCCTGCTGACCGACCGCCAGGCAGCCACTCGCAAGGTAGGCGGGGAAGTCCTCGCCTACGTGTGGTGAAGGAGGAGCTGACATGAGCAGAATCGGCAGACTTCCCGTCGTCGTCCCGTCCGGCGTCGACGTCGCCATCGACGGCCAGACCGTGACGGTCAAGGGCCCGAAGGGCACGCTCGCGCACTCGGTGGCCGAGCCCATCACCGTCGACCGCGACGGCGACGGCGCCATCGCGGTCTCGCGCCCGGACGACGAGCGCGAGTCCAAGGCGCTGCACGGGCTGTCCCGCTCGCTGATCGCCAACATGGTCACCGGCGTCACGGCCGGGTACGCGAAGACCCTGGAGATCGTCGGCAGCGGTTACCGCGTCACCGCCCGCGGGGCCGACCTCGAGTTCGCGCTCGGGTACTCGCACCCGGTGCTGGTCACCGCGCCGGACGGCATCACGTTCCGCGTCGAGACCCCGACCCGTTTCTCGGTCGAGGGCATCGACAAGCAGAAGGTCGGCGAGGTCGCGGCGAACATCCGCAAGCTGCGCAAGCCCGACCCGTACAAGGGCAAGGGCGTCCGCCTGCAGGGCGAGACGATCCGCCGCAAGGCCGGAAAGGCAGGCAAGAAGTGAGCGCATCGACGATCGCGAAGCAGGCACGACGTTCGGCCGGAGTCTCGGCGAGCCGTCGGGTCAGCAGGTCGCGCCGCCACTTCCGGCTGCGCAAGAAGGTGGCCGGCTCCGTCGAGCGCCCACGTCTGGTGGTCACCCGCTCCGCGCGGCACCTGTTCGTGCAGCTGGTGGACGACGCCAACGGCGTCACGTTGGCGTCCGCGTCGACGTACAAGGCCACCGACGGCGACAAGACCGCGCAGGCCAAGGCACTGGGCGCCACGCTCGCCGACGCCGCGAAGGCGGCCGGCGTCACCAAGGTCGTCTTCGACCGCGGCGGCAACACCTACACGGGGCGGATCGCCGCCTTCGCCGACGCCGCCCGCGAAGCCGGCTTGGAGTTCTGAGCATGACCAACCACAACGAAGGATGCATCCGATGACCGCACCGCAGCGGGGCAACCGCACCGGCGGCAACGACCAGCGCGGCGGCAACGACCGTCGCGACCGCCGCGACGGCGGCGGCCGCGGTCCGCGCGAGGAGAAGAGCAACAACCTCGAGCGCGTCGTCAAGATCAACCGCGTCGCGAAGGTCGTCAAGGGCGGCCGGCGCTTCAGCTTCACCGCGCTGGTCGTCGTCGGTGACGGCGACGGCATGGTCGGCGTCGGCTACGGCAAGGCCAAGGAGGTCCCGGCCGCCATCGCCAAGGGTGTCGAGGAGGCGAAGAAGAACTTCTTCCGCGTCCCGCGCATCCAGTCGACCATCCCGCACCCGGTGCAGGGCGAGAAGGCGGCCGGTGTCGTGCTGCTCAAGCCCGCCAGCCCCGGTACCGGCGTCATCGCCGGCGGCCCGGTGCGCGCGGTGCTGGAGTGCGCCGGCATCCACGACGTGCTGTCCAAGTCGCTCGGCTCGGACAACCCGATCAACATCGTGCACGCCACGGTGGCGGCCCTGAAGGGCCTGTCCCGGCCCGAAGAGGTCGCCGCGCGCCGTGGCCTGCCGCTCGAGGACGTCGCGCCCGCGGGCATGCTGCGCGCGCGCGCCAGGCAGGGAAGCTGAGAACGCTCATGACCCAGCTCAAGATCACGCAGACGAAGTCGGGCATCGGCTACCGCCAGAACCAGCGCGAGACCCTGCGCTCGCTCGGGCTCAAGCGGATGCACGACACCGTCGTCAAGGAAGACCGCCCGGAGATCCGTGGCATGGTCAAGACCGTCACGCACCTGGTGACGGTGGAGGAGGTCGACTGACATGGGCAATCTCAAGGTCCACCACCTGAAGCCGGCCCCCGGCTCGCACACCAAGAAGATCCGCGTCGGGCGCGGTGAGGGTGGCAAGCGCGGGAAGACCGCCGGCCGCGGCACCAAGGGCACCGGTGCTCGTTACCAGGTTCCGGCCGGTTTCGAGGGCGGCCAGATGCCGATCCACATGCGGCTGCCGAAGCTGCGCGGCTTCAAGAACCGCAACCGCGTCGAGTACCAGGTCGTCAACCTCGTCGACCTCGTCGCGCTGTTCCCCCAGGGCGGCAGCGTCGGCGTCGCCGAACTGGTCGCGCACGGCGCGGTCCGCCCGAACGAGCTCGTCAAGGTGCTCGGCAGCGGCGAGGTGTCGGTCAAGCTCGACGTCACGGCCAACGCGTTCTCGGCCAGCGCCCGCGAGAAGATCGCCGCCGCCGGGGGCAGTGTCACCGAACTCTGACCCGCGTGGCCTGTACGGGCCGCCCGTATCCCGGGCGGCCCGTACGGCCGCCCGCGGACGCGAGGTGAGCTCGGCCTGACCGGCTGTTAGCCTGGGCGCACCCTTGTGCAGCGGGCCCATCCGGCGCCCTGGGCACGCCGCGGCTCACGTCCGGCCCCGCACATCGACAGCTTCGCCGCAGGAGGATCAGTGCTCAGCGCATTCGCATCGGCGTTCCGTACGCCGGACCTGCGCAAGAAGTTGCTGTTCACGCTCGCGATCATCCTTGCGTACCGCTTCGGTGCCTCGGTCCCCACGCCGAACACGAACACCGACGCGATCAACAAGTGCATTGCGACGGGCGCAAAGAACCACCAGAACATCTACTCGCTGATCAACCTGTTCAGTGGTGGCGCGTTGCTGCGCCTGTCGGTGTTCGCGCTGGGCATCCTGCCCTACATCACCGCGAGCATCATCATCCAGCTGCTGGTCGTGGTCATCCCGCGCTTCGAGCAGCTGAAGAAGGAAGGCCAGTCCGGCCAGCAGAAGCTGACGCAGTACAGCCGGTACCTGACGATCGGCCTGGCGATCCTGCAGTCCACCGGCTTCATCGCCCTGGCCCGGTCCGGGCAGCTGTTCCCGGACTGCACCAGCACCAGCGTCCTGTACCACCAGGACATCTGGACGCTCACCACGATGGTGCTGATCATGACGGCCGGCACCGGCGTCATCATGTGGCTCGGCGAACTGATCACCGATCGCGGCGTCGGCAACGGCATGAGCGTGCTGATGTTCACCTCGATCGCGGCGCGCATCCCCAGCGAGGGCCACGTCATCCTGCAGAACGCCCACGCGTTCGTGTTCACCCTGATCGTCCTGCTGGGCCTGGCGATCATCATCGCCGTGGTGTTCGTCGAGCAGGCGCAGCGGCGCATCCCGGTGCAATACGCCAAACGGATGGTCGGCCGGCGGCAATACGGCGGCACGTCCACGTACCTGCCGCTCAAGGTCAACCAGGCCGGCGTCATCCCGGTCATCTTCGCGTCGTCGCTGCTCTACATCCCCCAGCTGATCAGCCAGCTGACGTCGAACAACAAGAGCAGCGGCAGCTTCCAGCGCTTCGTCAACGAGTACCTGATCAACCAGCAGTCCTGGGTCTACCTGACCGTCTACTTCCTGCTGATCATCTTCTTCGCGTACTTCTACGTCGGCATCACCTTCGACCCGGTCGAACGCGCCGACGACATGAAGAAGTACGGCGGCTTCATCCCGGGCATCCGCCCCGGTCGCCCGACTGCCGAGTACCTGCAGTTCGTGCTCTCGCGCATCACGCTGCCCGGCTCGCTGTACCTGGGCATCGTCGCCGTGCTGCCGAACTTCTTCTTCAACGTCACCAGCGGCAACAACCAGAACTTCCCGTTCGGCGGCACCGCTGTGCTGATCATGGTGGGCGTGGGGCTGGACACGATGAAGCAGGTCGAGAGCCAGCTCATGCAGCGCAACTACGAAGGCTTCCTCCGCTGAACCGGCCGGGAGGCTCTCAGATGCGATTGGTCCTGGTCGGGCCGCCGGGCGCCGGCAAGGGCACCCAGGCGGAGTTCATCGCCGACCGCTTCGGCATCCCGAAGATCTCCACCGGCGACATCTTCCGCGCCAACGTCTCCAACGGCACCGAGCTCGGCATCCAGGCCAAGAAGTTCATGGACGCCGGCGATCTCGTGCCCGACGAGGTCACCAACGCGATGGTGCGCGACCGGCTTGCCCAGCCCGACGCCGCCGACGGCTTCCTGCTCGACGGGTTCCCGCGCAACGTGGCGCAGGCCGGGGAGCTCAACGCGATCCTGGACTCCCTGGACCTCGCGCTGTCGGTGGTGCTCGATCTCGACGTCGACCCGGAGGAAGTCGTGAATCGGCTCGCCGGGCGGCGCAGCTGCAAGAAGTGCGGCCATGTCGTGCACGTCGAGCCGGACGCGCCCGAAGGCGGGGACTGCCCGCGCTGCGGCGGCGAGCTCTACCGTCGCGACGACGATGCCCCGCACACGGTGCGGCACCGGCTGGAGGTCTACGACAAGCAGACCGCGCCGCTGATCGGCTTCTACCGCGACGCCGGGTTGCTGGTCGCGATCGATGCGCTCGGCACCGTCGAGGACGTCACCGAGCGCGCGACCGCGGCGTTGGCGAAGTACGCCACCTGATGCGGCGCGCGGCACCCGAGCGGATCCAGCTCAAGACCGAGGCGCAGCTCGCCACCATGCGTGCGGCCGGGCTGGTCGTCGCGCAGGGGCTGGCCGCCATGCGCGCGGCGGTGGCACCCGGCGTGTCCACCGCCGATCTGGACGCCATCGCCCGTGACGTGCTGCGCGCGGCCGGCGCTACGCCGTCGTTCCTCGGCTACCACGGCTTCCCGGCCGTCATCTGCGCGTCGGTGAACGACCGCGTGGTGCACGGCATCCCGTCCGACGCCGAGAAGCTTGCTGACGGTGACCTCGTGTCCCTGGACTTCGGCGCGATCGTCGACGGTTGGCACGGCGATTCCGCGATCACCGTCGGGGTCGGCGAGGTGCGTCCGGAGGTGGCGGCGCTCTCGGCCACCTGCGAGGCGTCCATGTGGGCGGGTCTCGCCGCGGCGCGCTCCGGAGCGCGGCTCAGCGACATCTCGCACGCCGTCGAGACCTCGATCCGAAACGCCGGCCGCTACGGCATCGTCGCCGAGTACGGCGGCCACGGCATCGGCAGCGAGATGCACATGGCACCGCACATCCTGAACTACGGCCGCCCGGGCAAGGGCCCGCGCCTGACGCCGGGCATGGCGCTGGCGATCGAGCCGATGGTCACCGCCGGCTCGCGGGCCACCGAGCTGCTCGACGACGAGTGGACCGTGCGCACCGTCGACGGCTCCTGGGCCGCCCACTGGGAACACACCGTCGCGATCCTCGACGACGGCCCGTGGGTGCTCACCGCCGAGGACGGCGGCCGCGCCGAGCTCGGCAAGCGCGGCGTCGACGTCTCGGCGGCCGCGGCCTGAGCGCGGTGCCCCCGATGGACGTCATCACCTCGCGCGCCGACCCGGCGGTCCAGCGCATCGTCGACGTCGCGAAGCCCTCGCGCTCGGTGATCCGTACCGCGCTGATCGAGGACGTCGAACCGCTCGTGCAGTCGATCCGCGCCGGGCTGGAATTCGTCGAGGTCTACGCGATCGACTCCGCGCCCGTCCCGCCGCTGCTGGCCGACGCGTGCGCCGAGCGCGGCATCGCATTCCGTCTGATCGAGGCGTCCGTCGTCAACCAGATCTTCAAGGGCGAGAAGCGCGCCAAGACGTTCGGTATCGCCCGGGTGCCCGCGCCGCTGGGTCTCGACGCGTTGGACGGCCTGGCAGCGGACGTCGTGGTGCTCGACGGCGTCAAGATCGTCGGCAACATCGGGGCGATCGTGCGCACGTCGATCGCCCTCGGCGCGTCCGGGATCGTGGCCGTCGACAGCGACCTGGCCAGCATCGCCGACCGCAGGCTGGTGCGGGCGAGTCGCGGATACGTGTTCTCGCTGCCGGTGGTCCTCGCCGCACGGGCCGAGACGCTCGACTGGCTGCGGGTCTCCGGCGCCCGGCTGGCAGTGCTCGACAGCGCCGGCGACGTCGCGATCGGCGACCTGCGCGACGTGGACGAGCGGCTCGCGCTCGTGTTCGGCAGCGAGAAGCGCGGCGGCTCGGCCGACTTCGCCGGGCTGCCGGGTGGCACCGTGTCGATCCCGATGAGCGACGCGGCGGAATCCCTGAACGTGTCGGTGTCCGCGGGCATCGCGCTGCACGAACGCGCGCGCCGCAACCTCGCCGCCCGCTGACCGCCGTCCGCCGATCGCCGCCCGCGTCGAGTGGTCACTTGCGCGCTCAGTGGTCACTTCTGGCTGACCACTCAGCGCCAGACTGACCACTCGACGGGGGAGGGGCGCCCCGGGCGGCGGGTCAGGGCGCGACGGTCCGGCGCACCCGGGCCGGGGCCCCGGCGGCGACCGCGAACGCCGGGATGTCCGACGTCACCACCGAGTTCGCGCCGATGACCGCGCGCTCGCCGATCGTGACGCCGCTGGTGACCACCACGTTCGCGCCGAGCCAGACGTTGTCGCCGATCGTCACCGGGCCCTTGGAGGTGAAGCCCTGCCACGGCACGGGTGTCTCGAGGTCGTCGAAGCGGTGGTCGCCGTCGGTGATCAGGCAGCCGTTGGCCAGCATGCAGTGCGCGCCGATCGTGACGGCGTCGACGGCGGCCACCATCACGTTGAGATTCAGCAGCGAACCGCCGCCGATCGAGATGCGCCCGGTGTCCGAGGTCAGCCAGACGCCCGGCTCGAAGTACGCGTGCGGGCCGATCTGCAGGCGCCCCTCGCGCAGCATCTGCAGCGCGTTGCCGTGCAGGGCCCCGCGGGCGAACGCCTCGCGCCGGGCAAGTTCCAGGTGCAGGGCGGCGACGTTCCACGGCCGGCGCGCTCGGTGGTACCACCGCCACTTGCGCAGCCACAGCGCCGCGGCGGCTCGGTCCAGCGGGGCGGCGCGGCTGGCGGACACGCCGGCCAGCCTAAGCACTCATTCGGGTGCGTGCTCCACCGTGGCGCGGATGCCCTCG
This sequence comes from uncultured Actinomycetota bacterium, assembly GCA_963711775.1. Classification (GTDB taxonomy): domain Bacteria; phylum Actinomycetota; class Actinomycetes; order Mycobacteriales; family Jatrophihabitantaceae; genus Jatrophihabitans. The sequence continues at coordinate 23,069 of CAVQFH010000007.1, forward strand.
AGCACCTGTTGGGCCTCGCGGCCGGCCCGCGTCTCCGCGCCGGCCCGGGCAGCCAGCCGGCCGAGCACCCCGCCGGGCACCGTGTAGTCGATCTCCACCGACAGCCGTGTCCGGCCGCCGGGCAGGGACTCCAGCCGTTGCGTCAGCGAGTAGCGCACCCCGGGCGCCAGGGAACCCTCGCTGCTGAGCAGCCGCCCCGCGTCGATCGCCGTGACCCGCCAGCGCGAGGTCAGCGTGACGCCGAGCAGGCGGCCGACCTGCAGGTACTCCTGGCCGACCTCGGTCAGCCGTGCCGGCGCGTCGCGGACCTCGTCGGTGCCGGGCGAGTACTCGGGCAACCGGCGGACGTCCTCGAGCAGGTCCCAGACCCGCTCGGCCGGCGCGTCGATGTCGATGCTGCGCTCGATCGTGGCCACGCTCTTGCCCTACCCACCGCGCCGCCCGAAACCGGGCCCCTGCGGCCGCTTTTGGCCGAGTGGGCGCGCGCAGGTAGACTGTGTGGTTGGTGCACGTCGCCCTGCTCACCTGCCGCTTTGGCCGCGGCCCGGGCACGGTCCTCACGACGAAGCCCATGGTGTCATCAGCAGCCTGAACCGGCTGCGGTCCAAGCACGTCCAGTACAGCGAAATGCGGAGGATATGGCCAAGAAAGACGGGGCCATCGAGGTCGAAGGCCGCGTGGTCGAGCCCTTGCCCAATGCGATGTTCCGGGTGGAACTGAGCAACGGGCACAAGGTGCTCGCCCACATCAGCGGCAAGATGCGCCAGCACTACATCCGCATCCTGCCCGAGGACCGCGTGGTCGTGGAGCTCTCGCCCTACGACCTCACCCGCGGGCGCATCGTCTACCGCTACAAGTAACGACACAGGAAGAAGGCCACGGCCGTGAAGGTCAAGCCGAGCGTCAAGCCGATCTGCGACAAGTGCAAGGTCATCCGTCGCAACGGCCGCGTCATGGTCATCTGCGAGAACCTGCGCCACAAGCAGCGCCAGGGCTGAGCAGCCGACCGCCGACGTACCGCACAACACCACAAGCGCACGCCAGCCCGCGTCCCAGACGCGGGTTCACCTCCGGACGCGAAGGCCGGAGCTCGATCACCTGGTCGGGACGGCTGCGCCGGACACCTTCGCCGAACGAAGATCGGACGACATCACCGCATGGCACGACTTGCCGGCGTCGACCTCCCCCGCGAGAAGCGGCTGGAGATCGCGCTCACCTACATCTACGGCGTGGGGCGTACCCGCGCGAAGCAGACCCTCGAGGCCACCGGCGTCAGCCCGGACCTGCGCGTCCGCGACCTGACCGACGACGACGTCGTCAAGCTGCGCGACCACATCGACGCGCACTTCCGCGTCGAGGGTGATCTGCGCCGCGAGGTCGCCGCCGACATCCGCCGCAAGGTCGAGATCGGCTGCTACGAGGGCATCCGCCACCGCCGCGGCCTGCCGGTCCACGGCCAGCGCACCAAGACCAACGCCCGCACCCGCAAGGGGCCGAAGAAGACCATCGCGGGCAAGAAGAAGGCAGGTAAGAAGTAATGCCGGGTCCGGCACGGAAGACGGCGGTCAAGAAGATCCGCCGCAAGGAGAAGAAGAACGTCGCCGTGGGCCAGGCCCACATCAAGAGCACGTTCAACAACACGATCGTCTCGATCACCGACCCGCAGGGCAACGTGATCAGCTGGGCCTCGGCCGGCCACGTCGGGTTCAAGGGCTCGCGCAAGTCGACGCCCTACGCCGCGCAGATGACCGCCGAGAACTGCGCCCGCAAGGCGCAGGAGCACGGCGTCAAGAAGGTCGACGTCTTCGTCAAGGGCCCGGGTTCGGGCCGCGAGACCGCGATCCGCTCGCTGACCGCCGCCGGCCTCGAGGTCGGGACGATCTCCGACGTCACCCCGCAGCCGCACAACGGTTGCCGTCCGCCGAAGCGCCGGAGGGTCTGATGGCTCGTTACACAGGTCCCGCGACGCGCATCTCGCGTCGCCTCAACGTCGACCTCGTCGGCGGCGACAGCTCCTTCGAGCGCCGCCCGTACCCGCCCGGCCAGCACGGCCGCGCGCGTATCAAGCAGAGCGAGTACCTGCTGCAGCTGCAGGAGAAGCAGAAGGCGAAGTACAGCTACGGCGTGCTGGAGAAGCAGTTCCGTGGCTACTACCGCGAGGCCGTCCGCCGCGGCGGCAAGACGGGTGACAACCTGCTGCAGATCCTCGAGTCGCGCCTGGACAACGTCGTGTACCGCGCGGGCATCGCGCGCACCCGCCGCCAGGCACGGCAGCTCGTCAGCCACGGCCACTTCCAGGTCAACGGCCACAAGGTGGACATCCCGAGCTACCGCGTGACGCAGTACGACATCGTCGACGTCAAGCCGAAGTCGCTCGAGACCACGCCGTTCCTGATCGCCCGGGAGACGCAGGGCGAGCGCCCGGTCCCGGCGTGGCTGCAGGTCGTGCCCGACCGGCTGCGGGTGCTCGTGCACCAGCTGCCCGAGCGCGCCCAGATCGAGATCCCGCTGCAGGAGCAGCTGATCGTCGAGCTCTACTCGAAGTAGGCACCACCGCCCCCGGCCGTACCGAGTGCCGGGGGCGGGCACCACCCCGCGGACGTCATATAGCGGTCGTCCTCGATCACAAGGAGTCACCCTGTGCTGATCTCTCAGCGCCCCACGCTCGCCGAAGAGCCCATCGCCGACAACCGGTCGCGGTTCGTCATCGAGCCGCTCGAGCCCGGTTTCGGGTACACGCTCGGCAACTCGCTGCGCCGCACGCTGCTCTCGTCCATCCCGGGCGCGGCGGTCACCAGCATCCGCATCGACGGCGTGCTGCACGAATTCACCACCGTCGAGGGCGTCAAGGAAGACGTCACCGACATCATCCTGAACCTCAAGGAACTCGTCGTCAGCTCCGAGAGCGACGAGCCGGTCGTCATGTACCTGCGCAAGCAGGGCCCCGGCGACGTCACTGCCGCGGACATCGCCCCGCCGGCCGGCGTCGAGATCCACAACCCGGATCTGCACCTCGCGACGATCAACAAGAAGGGCCGGCTCGAGATCGAGCTCGTGGTCGAGCGTGGCCGCGGCTACGTCACCGCCGTGCAGAACAAGCAGGCGGGCCAGGAGATCGGCCGCATCCCGGTCGACTCGATCTACTCGCCGGTCCTGAAGGTGACGTACAAGGTCGAGGCCACCCGCGTCGAGCAGCGCACCGACTTCGACCGCCTCGTCGTGGACGTCGAGACCAAGTCGTCGCTCGCCCCGCGCGACGCCGTCGCGTCGGCCGGCCACACGCTGGTCGAGCTGTTCGGGCTGTTCAAGGAGCTCAACGACGAGGCCGAGGGCATCGACGTCGGCCCGTCGCCGGCAGAGGTCGCCGACATCGCGGCGTTCTCGATGCCGATCGAGGACCTCGACCTCACCGTCCGGTCCTACAACTGCCTCAAGCGCGAGGGCATCCACACCGTGGGTGAACTCGTCGGGCGCAGCGAGGCCGACCTGCTCGACATCCGTAACTTCGGTTCGAAGTCGATCGACGAGGTCAAGGTCAAGCTCGCGGGCCTGGGCCTGCAGCTCAAGGACAGCCCGCCCGGGTTCTCGCTGCCGACGTCCATCGAGTCCTACGGCGAGGACGGCGACGACTTCGGTGGCGGCGACGACACCGACTACGCCGAGACCGAACAGCTCTAATCCGATCAGGCACCAGTAGGAGCAGACATGCCCACGCCCACCAAGGGGAACCGCCTCGGCGGCAGCCCGTCGCACGAACGCCTCATGCTGGCGAACCTCGCGACGGCGCTGTTCGAGCACAACCGCATCACCACCACCGAGGCGAAGGCCAAGCGCCTGCGTCCGTTGGCCGAGCGGCTGATCACGTTCGCCAAGCGCGGTGACCTGCACGCCCGGCGCCAGGTGCTGACCGTCGTGCGCGACAAGGACATCGTGCACAAGCTGTTCGCCGAGATCGGCCCGCAGATGGCGGCCCGGCCGGGTGGCTACACGCGGATCATCAAGACCACGCCGCGCAAGGGCGACAACGCGCCGATGGCGATCATCGAGCTCTGCGAGGAGCTCACCACGGTGGTCAACGAGGCCGAGCGCGCGCGGGGCACCCGGACCGCCACCCGCAAGGCGCCGAACAAGCGCACGCGCGAGATCGCCGAGGACGCGAAGGCCGAGTCGGCCACCGCGGCCGCGGTGGCTGCCGACGACGCTGCGGCCGACGACGACGCGGACGCCGCTGTGGCCGACGACGACGTCGTGCTCGAGGGCGGTTCGCCGGACGAGGGCCTGGACGCGATCGGGCTCGGCGAGGACAGCGGTGCCGGTGCAGATGCCGCAGCCGAAGCCGCCGACGAGGTCTTCGACGGCGAGGACCCGCAGGCCGGCGGCCAGGAAACCCCGAAGCCCGCCGGGTCGGACGACGAGAAGTAACCTGCACGACGAACGCACGATCGAGGCGGGTCCGCTGATGCGGGCCCGCCTCGACGTTTCTTACGACGGCACCGACTTCTCCGGCTGGGCCGTGCAGCCCGGGCGGCGCACCGTCCAGGGCGTGCTGTCCGAGGCGTTGGCCACGGTGCTGCGGGTGCCCGACATCGCGCTGAGCGTCGCCGGGCGGACCGACGCCGGGGTGCACGCCACCGGCCAGGTCGTGCACGCCGACCTGCCGGCGTTCGACGACTCGCTCGTACGCCGGCTGCGCGGCGTGCTGCCGCCCGACGTCCGGGTCACCGCCGTCACCGAGGTGAGCGCCGACTTCGACGCGCGGTTCGCCGCGCTGTGGCGCCGCTACGTCTACCGCATCTGCGACGCGCCCGGTGGGGTGCCCCCGCTGCGCCGGGCCTTCGTGCTGGGGTGGCCGCGTCCGCTGGACGTCGGTCTGATGCACGACGCCGCGACCCGGCTCACCGGCCTGCGCGATTTCGCGGCGTTCTGCAAGCGGCGCGACGGCGCCACGACCACCCGCACGCTGCAGCAGTTCGCGGTGCGCCGCGACGCCGACGGCGAGGTCGCGTGCGAGCTGGTCGCGGACGCGTTCTGCCACTCGATGGTGCGCTCGCTGGTCGGCGCGCTGCTGGCGGTGGGCGAGCGGCGCCGCGGCGTCGACTGGCCGGCGTCGCTGCTGCAGCGCACCGACCGCGCCGACGACGTCGCCGTCGCGCCCGCGCACGGGTTGACGCTCGTCGAGGTCGGCTACCCGCCGCCGGCCGAGCTCGCCGCGCGCGCGTCGCAGACCCGGGCGCGCCGCACCTGAGCGGCGACGCTCAGAAGAAGGCGAGGTTGTCGCGGCGGCACCAGTCGCGCACCGCGGGCCACTCGCCGAAGCCGCTCTCGGTGGTCAGGTGCCCGCCGCCCGGCACCACGGTCGTCGCGATCTTCAGCGGCAGCCCGTACGCCGCCGCGATGCCCTCGGGCAGGTAAGGGTCGTCGTCGCCCGCGACGAGCACGGTGCCGTCGGCGCCGCGGCGCACTGTGTCCACGTCCATCGGGGGCGGGTAGAACGCGGCGATCTCCGGGATCGTCGTCGCGGGCGACGGCGGTGCCACCAGCAGCACCCGCGCCGCCCGGGGCGAATCGCCGGGCGCGGCGACGTGGTGCAGCCACAGCACGCTGCCGAGCGAGTGCGCCACGACGTCGTAGCCGTCGGCGGGCAGCTCGGCCAGAGCCGCACGCAGCGCGCGCAGCCAGTCGTCCAGGTCGGGACGGTCGAGATCGGCGAAGGCGGGACGCACGGTCTCGCGCCCCGCGGCGCGCAACTCGCCTTCCAGCCACGTCTGCCAGTGGCCGTCGCCCGAGCCGTGCCAGCCCGGGACGATCAGCGTCGGGACGGTGCGGGACGGGCGGCGGGGCGGCATGCCCGCGAGCCTAGGCAGCGCTCAGTGCAGCGGCGCGACCGGCGTCTCGTCGGGCACCGGCAGCACGACGCCGGGATTGAGGATGCCCAGCGGGTCGAGCGCGTCCTTGATGCGCCTCGTCAGCGCCATGACGTCGTCACCCAACTGCCTGCCGAGCCACGGCGCCTTCAACCGGCCGACGCCGTGCTCGCCGGTGATCGTGCCGCCGAGTGACAGCGCAAGGTCCATGACCTCGCCGAATGCGGCACGCGCCCGCGCCTCGCACTCGGGGTCGTCCGGCGGGTAGGCGATGATCGGGTGGGTGTTGCCGTCGCCGGCGTGCGCCACGAGCACGATGCGGGTGTCGTGCTTCTCGGCGATGTCGCGGATGCCCTGCACCAGTTCGGGCAGCGCGGGCACCGGCACGCCGACGTCCTCGAGCAGCAGCGTGCCGAAGCGCTCCATCGCCGGGAACGCGGCCCGGCGCGCGGCGGCGAACGACTCGCCCTCGTCGACGTCGTCGGTGGCGAACACGTCCGTCGCGCCGGCTGCCTCGCACGCGGTGCGGATCTGCGCGATCTCCTGCTGCGCCGCGCCCGCCGGCGCGTCCGAACGGGCCAGCAACAGCGCGCCGGCCGAGCGGTCCAGACCCATCGACACCAGGTCCTCGACGGCGTTGATGCTGCCGTTGTCCATCAGCTCGAGCATCGCCGGTCGCAGCCGCGCGGTGATCGCCACGACCGCGTCGGCGGCGGCCGTCATCGACGGCAGCACTGCCACCAGCGTCGACGCCGGCGGCGGCGCGGGCAGCAACCGCAACGTCAGCTCGGTGATCACGCCGAGCGTGCCCTCGGACCCGACGAACAGTTTGGTCAGCGACAAGCCCGGCGACGTCCTTCAGCCGTGGTCCGCCCAGCCGCACCGCGGTGCCGTCGGCCAGCACCACCTGCATGCCCAGCACGTAGTCGGTGGTGACGCCGTACTTGACGCAGCACAGGCCGCCGGCATTGGTGGCCGCGTTGCCGCCGATCGAGCAGATCTCGAACGACGAGGGGTCGGGCGGGTACCAGAGGCCCTCGGCGGCCGCCGCCTTCTTGACCTCGGCGTTGAATGCGCCGGGCTGCACGACGGCGACCCGGGCGGCGACGTCGATGTCGATGGCGCGCATGCGCTCGGTCGACAGCGTGATCGCGCCCTCGATGCCGGTCGAGCCGCCGGACAGGCTCGTGCCGGCGCCGCGCGGCACCACCGGCACCTCGTGGCGGCTCGCCCAGCGCAGCACCGCCTGCACGTCGGAGGTGTCGTTGGCTCGCACGACCGCCTGCGGCAGCCCGGCGTCCGGGTCGCGCGCCCAGTCGTGGCGGTAGGTCGCGCGCAGGTCGGGGTCGGTGAGCACGGTGTCCGGTGGCAGCGCCGCCACCAGCTCGTCGAGCGACATGCCGCCCATCTTGCGCTCACCCGCGGTCAGTGGCGCCTTCTGCGGCGCTGTGACGCGCAATCTCGCGCCACCTGAGCAGATTCGGCGCCACTGACCCGGACGGACGGTGGGCGGGCAGTCCCGGCGGCAATACGAGTGCGCCCGGTCGGTCGATCGCGTTAGATGCCGCTGTGGGCCATGTCGACGTCGTCGCGGTCGGGCACACGCTGCCCGACGGGCGCCGGCTGCTCACCGACGCCTCGTTCCGCGTGGGCGAGGGCGCGAAGGCGGCGCTGGTGGGCGCCAACGGTGCGGGCAAGACCACGCTGTTGCGGATCATCGCCGGTGACACCGCTGCGCAGACCGGCTCGGTCACCGGCGCCGGCGGCCTGGCCGTGATGCGCCAGTTCATCGGCTCGGTGCGCGACCGCACCACCGTCGAGGACTTCCTGGTCTCACTCTCCGAGGCGCCGCTGCAACAGGCGTGGGCGGACCTCACCCGGGCCGAGCTCGCCCTGATGGACCGCGACGACGAGCCCACCCAGCTGGACTACGCACACGCGTTGGCGGCGTGGGGCGATCGCGGCGGCTACGACGCGCAGGTGCTGTGGGACACCGTCACGGTCGCTGCGCTGGGCGTGCCCTACGAGCGGTGCAAGTACCGCGAGCTGACGACGCTGTCGGGCGGCGAGCAGAAGCGCCTGGCGCTGGAACTGCTGCTGCGCGGGCGGGCCGAGGTGCTGCTGCTCGACGAGCCGGACAACTACCTCGACGTCCCCGGCAAGCGGTGGCTCGAGCAGCGTCTGCGCGAGACGCCGAAGACGGTGCTGTTCGTCAGCCACGACCGCGAGCTGCTGGCCGAGGTGGCCGATCGGGTCATCACCGTCGAAGGCGGTACGACGTGGGTGCACGGCGGCGGGTTCGCCTCGTACCACGAGGCGCGCAGGCATCGCCACGACCGGATGGCCGAGCTGCGCCGGCGCTGGGACGAGGAGCATGCCCGGCTCCAGGAGCTGGTCCGCACCCTGCAGATCCAGGCGCAGCGCAGCGAGGTGATGGCGCAGAAGTACCGCGTGCAGGCGCGACGGCTCGAGCGCTTCGAGGCCGCCGGCCCGCCTCCGGACAAGCCCGAGGACGAGAAGGTGACGATGCGCTTGCGCGGCGGCCGTACCGGCGTGCGCGCGGTGACGTGTGCGCAGCTCGAGCTGACCGGTCTGATGCGTCCGTTCGACGCGGAGATCTTCTACGGCGAGCGGATCGGCGTGCTCGGCGCGAACGGCGCGGGCAAGTCGCATTTCGTCCGGCTGCTCGGCGGTGCGCAGGTCGCGCACACGGGCTCGTGGAAGTTGGGCGCGCGGGTGGTGCCCGGACTGTTCGCGCAGACGCACGCGCACCCGGGATGGGCGGCCCGCACGCTGCTCGACCTGCTGTGGGAGGGCGCCGACGACCGGCCGAGCGTCGACCGCGGCCGCGCGATGTCCGTGCTGCGCCGGTTCGGGTTGCGCGAGCAGGCCGAACAACGCTGGGAGACGCTGTCCGGCGGCCAGCAGGCCCGCTTCCAGATCCTGCTGCTCGAGCTGTCCGGTGCAACGCTGCTGTTGCTCGACGAGCCCACCGACAACCTCGACGTGCTCAGCGCCGAAGCGCTCGAGGACGCCCTGGCGAGCTTCGACGGCACCGTCCTGGCGGTGACCCATGACCGCTGGTTCGCGCGCTCGTTCGACCGGTTCCTCGTCTTCGGTGCGGACGGCACGGTGTACGAGTCGAGCGAGCCGGTGTTCGACGAGACGCGCGTGGCTCGCGCCCGCTGACCGGGATAGGGCGGGACGGGCTGGGCGGTAGGGCGGGGACTGCCCCGGGCCGTCAGGTGTTGACGGCGGCGACGGGGACGGCGTACACGACGATGTTGTCCAGGTAGTTGCCCGTCGAGGCGTCGAAGGGCCCGCCGCACGTCACGATCACGATCCGGCCCACGCTGTTCTGGTCGAAGATCTGCTTATAGGGCAGCGACGTCTTGTGGTACGTCCGCACGCCGGTGACCCGGAACTCGACCTCGCTGCTGTGGTTCGCGTTCTGCTTGCCGAACACGTTGACCCGATCGCCCGGCCCGAGCTTGCCGATGTGCGCCATCGCGCCGGTGACCCCGGAGTAGTTGATGTGCCCGGCCAGGATCGCGGTGCCCTTGGTCGCGCCCGGCCGCGCGCCGTAGCGCCACCACCCCACCTTCTTCGGATTGATCGGAACGTCGAGCTCGCCGTCCTTGGTGGTGGCGACGGGCACGATCGGTGCCTCGGCCTTGAGCTTCGGTATCTCGATGCGGTTGGGGTCGATCACCGGCAGCGCGACCTTCGCCGGTGCGGCCGTCGGCGCCGCCACGGTGCCGACGTTGCGTGCCTGCGCCTGCGGGTTGCGGCCCCAGTAGGGCGAGTTCAGCCAGGTGACGCCCGCGGTGGCGATCACCAGCACCGCGATGATCACGCACGCGAAGGGCGTGACGCCGATGTAGCGCAGTACGGCGAGGTCACGCGACGTGCGGTCGGCCACGTATGCGTCCTGACGGTCGGGCTTGGTGGGCGCATCCGTGTTCGCGCGCCTGGCCGAAGGATAGAACGCCTGGCGCAGGCCCGCGATTTGGCCGCGCAGCTTGCGTCGCCGTAGACTCGGCTGTCGGAGTTCGGCCGGGGAAGCAGTGTGCCCTCGCCCGCTCCGCCGGCCATGCCCCGGAGTCCGTTGCGACTGCGGGGGCGCCGAATCGCCGTCCGACCGGTCGACGATGCAGCGTGAAGACCGAACGAGAGAGTGAGTCATGCCCACGTACACCCCACGGCCCGGCGACATCGATCGCCGCTGGCACGTGATCGACGCCGACGACATCGTCCTCGGCCGGCTCGCCAGCCAGGCAGCCCAGCTGCTGCGCGGCAAGCACAAGCCGCAGTTCGCCAACCACGTCGACACCGGTGACTTCGTCGTCGTCGTCAACGCCGCCAAGGTCGCCGTCGCGCTGAGCAAGCGCGGCGAGTTCCGCTACCGCCACTCGGGCTACCCGGGCGGGCTGTCGCGCCAGACCGTCGGCGATCTGCTCGAGCGGCGCCCCGAGCGCTTGGTCGAGCTCGCGGTGCGCGGCATGCTGCCGAAGAACACGCTCGGCCGGGCCCAGCTGAAGAAGCTCAAGGTGTACGCCGGTCCCGATCACCCGCACGCCGCCCAGAAGCCCCAGCCGTTCGAGATCAAGCAGGTTTCCCAGTGACCAGTCCCAGCCAGGCCCCGACCGTCGGCCGCCGCAAGGAAGCCATCGTGCGCGTGCGCCTCATCCCGGGCAGCGGCGAGTTCACGCTCAACGGCCGCACCCTCGACAACTACTTCCCGAACAAGCTGCACCAGCAGCTGATCCGCGAGCCGTTCGTGACGCTGGAGAAGGACGGTCAGTACGACGTCATCGCCACGCTGACCGGCGGCGGCGTCACCGGCCAGGCCGGCGCGTTGCGTCTCGCGATCTCCCGGGCACTGATCGGGCTCGAGCCCGACGACCGCCCGGCGCTGAAGAAGGCCGGCTTCCTCACCCGTGACCCCCGGGCCAAGGAGCGCAAGAAGTACGGCCTGAAGAAGGCCCGGAAGGCTCCGCAGTACTCCAAGCGCTAAATGGGCCGGCTGTTCGGCACCGACGGCGTCCGCGGGCTCGCGAACGCCGAGCTGACACCTGAGCTCGCGCTCGCCGTCGCCGCGGCGGCCGCCCGGGTGCTCGTGGCGCACGACGCGTCGCACCGCCCGGTCGCCGTCGTCGGCCGCGACCCGCGCGCCAGCGGGGAGATGCTCGAGGCCGCGGTGATCGCCGGGTTGACGTCCGCGGGCGCCGACGTGCTGCTGGCCGGGGTGATCCCGACCCCGGCGGTCGCCTTCCTGACCGCGTCCTACGGTGCGGACATCGGCGTCGTGCTCTCCGCGTCGCACAACCCGATGCCCGACAACGGCATCAAGTTGTTCGCCGCGGGCGGGGTGAAGCTGCCCGACCAGATCGAGGCGGAGATCGAGGACCTGGTCGCCGCCGGGCGCGGTGACCGCGTCACGGGCGCCGGGATCGGCCGGGTGCGTGTTGCCGACGACGCGCTCGAGCGCTACGGCGCGCACCTGTTGGTCGCGCAACCCTCGCGACTGGACGGCCTGCACGTCGTCGTCGACTGCGCCAACGGCGCGGCGTCGCACGTGGCGCCCGAGGTCTACCGCGGTGCCGGGGCGCAGGTGACCTGTATCGCCGCGGACCCCGACGGGCTCAACATCAACGACGGCGTCGGGTCGACGCACCTGGGCGTGGTGGCCGACGCCGTGCGGCGAACCGGCGCGCATCTCGGCATCGCGCACGACGGTGACGCCGACCGGTGCCTGGCCGTCGACGCGCACGGCACCGTCGTCGACGGCGACCAGCTGTTGGCGGTGTGTGCGCTGGCGCTGCGCGACGAGGGGCGCCTGCGCGCGGACACCGTCGTCGCGACGGTGATGAGCAACCTCGGCTTCCACCACGCGATGCGCGACGTGGGCATCGACGTGCTGACCACCGCGGTCGGCGACCGGTACGTGCTCGAGACGTTGCGGGCGAAGGACCTCAGCCTGGGCGGCGAACAGAGCGGGCACCTGGTGTTCACCGATTCGGCCACCACCGGCGACGGCCTGCTCACCGCGCTGCACGTGATGGCGCGGGTGGTGAACACCGGCATGCCGCTGGCCGAGCTCGCCGCGGTGGTGCAGCGCTTGCCGCAGACGTTGATCAACGTGCGGGTCAGTGACCGCGACACCGTGGCCGACGCGCCCACCGTGCAGCAGGCCGTCGTGGCCGCGCAGAGCGAGCTGGGCGATCAGGGCCGGGTGCTGTTGCGACCCAGCGGCACCGAGCAGTTGGTCCGGGTGATGGTCGAGGCCGGTTCGCAGGAACACGCCGACGATGTCGCCAACCGGCTGGCCGCCGTGGTCGGGGCCCTCTGACCCTGCCGCCGACCCGCGCGGCCCGGCACGTCGCTGCCACGTGCGGTGGGATCAGGCGCGGCCGCGGATGAGGTCGGCCGCGCGCTCGGCGATCATCACCGTCGGGGCGTGCGTGTGGCCGCGGATGATCTGTGGCATGACGGATGCGTCGACGACCCGTACGTTGTCGACCCCGCGCAGGCGCAGCGTCTCGTCGGTCACCGCGGCGTCGTCGGTGCCCATCCGGCACGTCCCGGTCGGGTGGTACAGCGTCTCGGCGCCGGCGCGCACGTACTCCACGAGGTCGGTCTGCTCGGGCGCGGGATACATCGTCTCGCCGACCAGCGAGCGCAGCGGACCGGTGGCGAACATCTGTTGCGCCTGCTCGACGCCGGCGACGAGCCGCTCCAGGTCACGCGGGCTGCGCAGGTAGCCCGGCTCGATGACCGGCGCCACGGTCGGGTCGGCGGATCGCGCAGTCACGGTGCCACTGGACTCGGGCTGCAGCAGGATCACGCCGATGGTGATGCCGTGCCCCGGCGGGTCGTCCTGCCCGTGGTTGAGGAAGGGCACCGGCGCGAAGATGTACTCGAGGTCGGGCAGTTCGAGCTCGGGGGACGAGCGGCCGAAGAGCACGCCCTCGCCGACGTTCGAGGTCAGCATGCCGCGCCGCTGCGTCAGGTACTTGACCAGGTTGACCGGCTTCTCCGCGTCGACCAGCGTGCCACCCTCGCGGGTGAACATGACCACCGGCACCGACAGGTGGTCCTGCAGCCCGCGCCCCACGCCGTCGTTCGCGACGGTCTGGGTGATGCCGGCGGCGGCGAGCGTGTCGGCAGCGCCGATGCCCGACAGCTGCAGCAGGTGTGGCGAGTGGACGGCGCCGGCGCAGACGAGCACCTCCCGGGTGGCGTGCAGGGTGCGCCGGGTTCCTTTCGCGGCGCGTATGCGCAGGCCGGTGGCGTGTTTGCGTGCTTCGTCGAGCTCGATCCGCTCGGTCAGGGTGTCCACGAACAGCGTCACGTTGCCGCGCTTGAGCGCCGGGCGCAGGTAGCCGTCGGCAGCGCTCCACCGCCGGCCGCGGCGCTGGGTGACCGGCGTCGGGGCGTAACCGTCGATGCCCGGCACGTTGAGCTCGTCGAGGCGCTCGAAGCCGCTGCTGGCACACGCCTCGAAGAACGCGGCACGCAACGGGTTCGGGTCGCGCAGTTCCTCGATGTAGAGCGGGCCGCCGGTGCCGTACACGTCGCCGTTGTTGCTGCCGACGCGGTTCTCGGCACGCTGGAAGTAGGGCAGCACGTCGTCGTAGCCCCAGCCGGGCGCGTGGTCGGCCCAGCCGTCGTAGTCCGCGCGGGCGCCGCGCACCCACATCTGGGCGTTGAGCGACGACGAACCGCCGAGCGTGCGCCCGCGCGGCCAGTACAGCTCACGCGCCTTGAGCTCCGGCTGCGAGGTGGTGAACAGGTCCCAGTCGTACTTCGTGTGGAACAGCTTGGGGAACGCCGGGGGCAGCTTGATGTTCGGGCTGCGGTCGCGCGGGCCGGCCTCGACGACCGCGATCGTGACGGTCGGGTCGGCGCCGAGCCGGTTGGCCAGCACGCACCCCGCGGAGCCGGCGCCGACGATGATGTAGTCGAACGTGTCCACGGTGTCGCCCATCAGCGCAGCTTCCCCCGCGCGGCCCGCGTCGGCAACCATGGGTCGACGCCGGGTCCGGGGGTGCGCCCGGATCTGTCAGGCGCGACGGAACGTCGCGATCTCGCCGTCCGGGCCGGGCACGCGGTCCTCGCGCAGCCAGCCGCGTTCGACGAGCACGACCAGGTGCGCCATCGTCTCCTGGACGGCGAGGATCTGGTTGAAGACGTCCAGGTCGGCGAACCGGCGCGCCCGGCGTGTCCAGGGCAGCGCGCACGCCGTCTCGAACGCCGTCGTGGCGCCGTCGTCGACGACGGCCACGGTGGCATCCAGGCGCCGCTGATGATGGGCGACGAGCTCGTCGATGCGCTCGTGCACCGAACCGGTGACCGGCCCGTGCGCGGGCAGCAGCCGCGCGTCCGGCAGCGCCCGGATCAGCGCCAGCGACGACAGGTAGTCGCGCAGCGGCGACGGTGGGCGGTCCATCTCCACACCGATCGACGGCGTGATGTGCGGCAGCACGTGATCGCCCGCGAACAGCGCGCCGTGCGCCGGATCGTGGAACACGACGTGCCCGCGGGTGTGGCCGGGCGTGGCGATGACCCGCAGCGTGCGGGTCTGCAGTTCCAGCTCCACCGCGTCGTCGAGCCAGCGGTCGGGGTCGGCCCAGATGCCGACCTCGCTGCGCGGTTTCCACCCGGCGATCTCGCGGGCGAGCGTGTCGGCGCCGGCCAATCGCAGCCGGGCGGCGTCGGGGTGCACGAAGTCCGGGTCGTCGGCGAACGCGCGGACCGCGGCCAACGTGGCCCGCTCACCGTCGCCGAGGCTGATCCGGGTACCGAGCTCGCGGCGGATGACGACGGCCTGCGTGTAGTGGTCGCGATGCGCGTGCGTCACCAGGAACTCGCGGACATCTCGCAGGCCGAAGCCGATCGACGCCAGCCCTCGGCGAGGACGTCCTGCGCCTTCGCCAGGGCCCAGCCGGCGTCGATCAGCACCGCCTGGTCGCCGTCGGCGATCGCGTAGACGTTGACCGCCTTGAGGCCGTCGTTGGGCAGCGGGAGCGGGATGCGGAACACGCCGGGCAGCACCTCGAAGGCGCCGGGACGCTCCCACGCGTGCTTGTCCGCGGGTGTCTCGATCACGAATCGGACCCTAGGCGCTCGCCCGCCGTTTACCCTGGCAGGCATGTGCGGCATCGTCGGATACGTCGGAACCCGCCCCGCCCTCGACGTCGTCGTCGAGGGGCTGCGGCGGCTGGAGTACCGCGGGTACGACTCCGCCGGTGTCGCGATCCTCGGCGACGAGGGCGCTGCAGGTGGCGAAGAAGGCCGGCCGCATCGAGAACCTGGACAAGCTGATCGCCGAACGAGCGACGGCCGATCACCGGTAGCACCGGCATGGGGCACACCCGGTGGGCCACACACGGCGCCCCGAACGACCGCAACGCGCACCCGCACGTCAGCGCCGACCGCCGCATCGCGGTCGTGCACAACGGCATCATCGAGAACTTCGCCGAGTTGCGCGACATGCTCGAGCGCGACGGCGTCGAGTTCGCCAGCGACACCGACACCGAGACCGTCGCCCACCTGGTGGCGCGCGAGCTGGACACCGGTGCGGCCGCATCACTGGCCGATGCGGTCCGCGCGGTCTGCCGGCAGTTGCACGGCGCGTTCACCCTCGTGCTGCTCGACCGCGACGAGCCGGACGTCGTCGTCGCCGCGCGGCGCAACTCGCCCCTGGTGCTCGGCGTCGGCGACGGCGAGACCTTCCTGGGCAGCGACGTCGCGGCGTTCATCGAGTTCACCCGCGAGGCCGTGGAGCTCGGGCAGGACCAGGTCGTCGCGATCACCCGGGACGGCTACACGATCACCGACTTCGACGGTGTGCAGGCGCAGGGCCGGCACTTCCACATCGACTGGGACCTCACCGCCGCCGAGAAGGGTGGCTACGAGTACTTCATGCTCAAGGAGATCGCCGAGCAGCCGACGGCGGTGTCCGACACGTTGCTCGGCCACCTCGTCGACGGGCAGATCGTGCTCGACGAGCAGCGTCTGGACTCGCAGGAACTGCGCGACATCGACAAGCTGTTCATCGTTGCGTGCGGCACGGCTTACCACGCCGGGCTGATCGGCAAGCAGGTCATCGAGCACTGGACGCGCATCCCCGTCGAGGTGGAGATGGCGTCGGAGTTCCGTTACCGCGATCCGGTGCTGGACCGGCAGACCCTCGTCGTCGCGATCAGCCAGTCGGGGGAGACGGCGGACACGCTCGAGGCCGTGCGGCACGCCGTGGACCAACGGGCCAAGGTGCTCGCGATCTGCAACACGAACGGCGCGCAGATCCCGCGCGAGTCCGGGGCGGTGCTCTACACGCACGCCGGTCCGGAGATCGGCGTCGCCGCGACGAAGACCTTCATGGCGCAGGTCGCCGCGGTCGAACTCGTCGGACTGGCGCTGGCCCAGGCCCGTGGCACTAAGTACGGCGACGAGATCACCCGCGAGTACGACGCGCTGTGCCGCATGCCGGACGCGATCGCCGAGACGCTGCGCAGCATGGACGACGTGCGGCGCATCGGCCGCGAGATCGCGCCGGCCAAGGCGGTGCTGTTCCTCGGGCGGCACATGGGCTACCCGTCGCACTCGAGGGCGCGCTGAAGCTCAAGGAGCTCGCGTACATGCACGCCGAGGGCTTCCCGGCCGGTGAGCTCAAGCACGGGCCGATCGCGCTGATCGAGCAGGGCCTGCCGGTCGTCGTCGTCATGCCGTCGCCCACCGGGCGCAGCGTGCTGCACCACAAGATGCTGTCGAACCTGGCCGAGGTCCGCGCCCGCGGTGCGCGCACGATCGTGATCGGCGAGGCCAGGGACGACGCGGCGCGCAAGCTCGCCGCCGACTACATCGACGGTGCCGCGCGTGCCGACGCTGCTGACGCCGTTCGTCACGACCGTGCCGATGCAGGTGCTGGCCGCGACGATCGCGCAGGAGCGTGGCTGCGACATCGACAAGCCGCGCAACCTCGCGAAGTCCGTCACCGTCGAGTAGTCCGCAGGCGCCGGGGTTGCCGGGCTAGGGTCGCACTGTGACGCTCGCCGCAGTGCATTCGGTGGATCTGCTGATCGTCGGCGCGGGGCCGGTGGGCCTGTTCGGCGCCTACTACGCCGGCGTGCGCAAGCTGTCGACGGCGGTGCTCGACTCGCTCGAGGAACCCGGCGGGCAGATCACCGCCATGTACCCGGAGAAGGCGATCTTCGACGTCGCCGGCTTCCCGGCGATCAAGGGCCGCGACCTCGTCGAGCAGTTGCTCGCAGCAGGCCGCTCCGTTCAATCCCGCGTACCTGCTCGGGCACCAGGCCGTCGGGCTCGAGCGCGGTGACGGCGCCTTCGCGATCACCACGTCGACCGGGCACCGCATCGAGGCGCGCGCGATCGTGATCACCGGTGGCATCGGCACGTTCACGCCGCGCCCGCTGCCCACCGGCAGCGAGTACCTCGGCCGCGGCATGGTGCACTTCGTGCCCGACCCGACGTGTGTACGCCGGCCAGGACGTCGTCGTCGTCGGCGGCGGCGACTCCGCGCTGGACTGGGCGCTGATGCTCGAACCGATCGCCCGTCGGTGACGGTCGTGCACCGCCGCGGCGAGTTCCGCGCGCACCCGCACTCGGTGGACCTGCTCAAGCGCGTCGTCGGTGTCGGATGATCACCGACGCGCAGATCGTCGGCGGTGCGCGGCGACCCGGACGTCGAGCGAGGTGGACGTGACGGTCAAGGGCGACGACGAGCCGACGCACGCTGCGCTGCGACAAGCTCGTCGCCGCGCTGGGCTTCACCGCCAACCTCGGCCCGCTGCTCGAGTGGGGCATCGAGATCCGCAAGCGGCAGATCGTCGTCGACTCGATGGGCCGCACCACGGTGCCGGGCATCTACGCGGCCGGCGACATCGTCGACTACGACGGCAAGGTCAAGCTGATCGCCACCGGCTTCGGCGAGATCGCGACCGCCGTCAACAACGCGGCCGCCTACCTGAACCCGGGCAAGTCTCGGCGTTCCCCGGGCACCTGTCCGACTACGCGCCCGAGCCCGGCGAGCCCGCGGCGGCCGGCTCGCCGACGGCGTGAGCGCACATGCCCGTGATCATCGGCGTCGGCATCGACGTCGTCCCGGTCGCCCGGTTCGCCCGCACTTGCGCCGCACGCCGCTCGTTGGCCGACCGGCTGTTCACCGGCGCCGAGCGCGTGACGGCAGCCGGTGTGCCGCGCACCGCGGAGTCGCTGGCCGCCCGGTTCGCCGCCAAGGAGGCGCTGGCGAAGGCGCTCGGCGCGGGCGGCGGCATGGCGTGGACCGACGCCGAGGTGGTCGTCGACGACGCCGGCCGGCCGTCGCTGGTCGTCGCGGGACCGGTGCAGGCGCGGGCGGACGCGCTCGGCGTCACGCGCTTGCACGTCTCGCTGTCGCACGACGGCGGGGTGGCGGCCGCGACCGTGATCGCCGAGGCGGGGTAGGACAGCGGCATGCGCGGGGTCTACACGGTCGACGAGGTGCGTGCCGCCGAGCAGACGTTGCTGGCCGACTGCCCGACGGCGCGCTGATGGCCCGCGCCGCGAACGGGCTGGCCGTCGAGTGCGCGCGGCTGCTGCGCCAACGCCGCGGCGGCGTCTACGGGGCACGCGTCGTGGCTGCTGGTCGGCGCCGGCAACAACGGCGGCGACGCGCTGTACGCCGGCGCCGCGCTCGCGCAGCGCGGTGCGCGGGTCACGCGCATTGCTGCTCGACGCGGCGCGCGCGCACGAAGGCGGCCGCGACGCGCTGCAACGCGCGGGCGGCGTGCTCGCCGAAGCGCGGGTCGAGACGTTGCGCGACGCCGACCTGGTGCTCGACGGCATCGTCGGCATCGGCGGGCACGGCGGCCTGCGCGACGCCGCGGTGCCGTTGGCTGCGGCAGCCGCGGCGGCGGCCGACGCACTGACCGTGGCTGTCGACGTGCCGTCCGGGGTCGATGCGCGACACCGGCGAGGTCGGTGCCGAGGCCGTCGACGCCGACGTCACCGTCACCTTCGGCGCGCTGAAGACCGGACTGCTGGTCGGGCCGGGCGCGCAGCGCACCGGCGAGCTGCGCTTCGTCGACATCGGCCTGGACGCCGCGCTGCCCGAGGCGTCGACGTTCGTGCTCGAGGCCGCCGACGTCGCGGCGCTGCTGCCCGCGCCGGGGCCGCACCGACGACAAGTACACGCGCGGCGTGTCGGCATGGTGTCCGGCTCGGCCGACTATCCCGGCGCCGGCGTGCTGTCCACCGGCGCTGCGATCTGCGGCGGCGCCGGCATGGTGCGATACGCCGGTTCGGCCGCCGACGCGATCCAGGCGCGCTACCCGGAGGTCGTCGTGCAGCGCGGGCGCGCGACCGTCCGAGCTGCGGGTGCAGGCCTGGGCCGTCGGGTCCGGGCATCGGCACCGACGACGCCGCACGTGATCTGCTGGCCGACGTCCTGGGCACCGAGGTGCCGGTGCTCGTCGACGCCGATGCCATCACGCTGCTGGGCAAGAACCCGGACCTGCTGCGCGGCCGCTCGGCACCGACGGTCGCTCACGCCGCACGACCGCGAGTTCGCGCGCATCGCCGACGGGCCGTCCGCCGACCGGCTCGGCCAGCGCGCGCTCGGCCGCGCGCGACGCTGGACGTCACCGTGCTGCTCAAGGGCGACGCGACGATCGTCGCGGCGCCGGACGGCCGGGCCTGGATCAACCGCACCGGCACGCCCTGGCTCGGCACCGCGGGCAGCGGTGACGTGCTGAGCGGCCTGATCGGCTCGCTGCTCGCCACCGGCCTGGAGCCGCCGCTGGCCGCGGCGGCCGGCGCGTACGTGCACGGGGTCGCGGGCCAGCTCGCGGCGCGCGGCGGGCCGCCGTCGTCGGCCGACGTGCTGGACGCGCTGCGCGGCGCGCTGAACCTCGTCCGCACCGGCTGACCGGCCGACCTCGCCGAGCCGGCCCGCGCGCGGCCGGCCGCCTGGGACAATCGCTGCCGTGGAACGCACCGAGGCCGTCGTCGACCTGGCCGCCATCCGCGACAACGTCGCCTCGATGGCAGCCGGCACCCGGCCGGGCGTGCTGGCCGTCGTCAAGGCCGACGGCTACGGCCACGGCCTGGTCCCGGCCGCGACGCGCCGCGCTGGCGGGGGGCGCCACGTGGCTCGGCACCGCGATCGTCGACGAGGCGCTCGCGCTGCGCGCCGCGGGCATCTCCGTGCCCCTGCTGGCGTGGCTGTGGACGCCGGACGAGACCGTTGCGGTGGCGCGCGCGGTGACGGGCGGCGTCGACCTCTCGGTCAGCAGCACCTGGCAGCTGGCTGCCGTGGTCGCAGCGGCGCGCACCGCCGGGCGCACCGCCCGCGTCCACCTGAAGATCGACACCGGGCTGTCGCGCAACGGCGCCTACGTCGACGACTGGCCCGAGCTGGTCACCGCGGTGGCCAAGGCGCAGGCCGCGGACGAGGTCGAGGCCGTCGGCATCTGGAGCCACTTCGCCTACGCCGACGAGCCGGGCCACCCGACCATCGCCCGGCAGGTCGGCGCGTTCGAGCGCCGCGCTCGACACCGCGGCACGCCTGGGTGTCGTCCCGCAGGTGCGGCACATCGCCAACTCGGCCGCCACGTTGACGCTGCCGTCGGCGCACTTCGACCTCGTCCGCCCGGGCATCGCCGTGTACGGGCTGTCGCCGGTGCGCGAGCAGTACGGGCTGGTGCCGGCGATGACGCTGCGCGCGGCCGCGGCGTCGGTCAAGCGTGTGCGCGCCGGCGAGGGCGTGTCCTACGGCCACGAGTACACGACGTCGCACGACACGACGCTCGTGCTGGTTCCGCTCGGCTACGCCGACGGCGTGCCGCGGCACGCCGGCAACCGCGGCCCGGTGTGGATCGGCGGGCGCGCGGTTCACCGTCAGCGGCCGGGTCTGCATGGACCAGTTCGTCGTCGACGTCGGTGACCTGCCGGTCGAGCCAGGCGAGCCGGTCGTGCTGTTCGGCTCCGGAGGCGACGGCGAGACCGACCGCGCAGGACTGGGCCGACGCCGCCGGCACCATCCACTACGAGATCGTCACCCGGATCGGTCCGCGGGTGCGCCGCGTGTACACCGGTCTCGACGCGGTGGACGGCGGCGGTGCACCGCCCGGGGGCGGCAGGTGAGCGGGCCGCGGCACGGCCCGGGCAGACCGGCCGGCCCGCGGCTGCGGCTGACTGCCGACGAGCGCGACGCGCTGGCCGTGCGCACCGTGTCGCTGCCGAGCGCGCAGGACACGCACGCGCTCGGCGCCCGGCTCGGCGGCGGTGCTGCGGGCAGGCGACCTCGTCGTGCTCACCGGGCCGCTCGGCGCCGGCAAGACGGCATTGACGCAGGGCATCGGCGCAGGGCTGGGCGTGCAGGGCCGCGTTGCGTCCCCCACCTTCGTCATCGCCCGCTTCCACCCGCCGGCGGAACCGGGAGGTGTCGCGCTGGTGCACGCCGACGCCTACCGCCTCGGCTCGCTGGACGAGGTCGACGACCTCGATCTGGACCTCGACACGGCCCGCTCGGTCACGGTGGTCGAGTGGGGGGCGGGCCTTGTCGAGCGGCTCGCGCCGTCCTGGCTGGAGGTCGTGCTCGAGCGCGCCGCGGACTCCGAGATCCGCACCGCGACGCTGCACCCGCACGGCGACGACTGGGCTGCCCGGGTGGCGCGCCTGCTCGATCTCGGCTGAGCCGGTGGCCGGCCCCGGCGTGCCAGGTGGCGCCGTCCCGGGCCGGACCGTCGTCCCGGCAACCGCCACGGATGCGTGCCGATCGGCACCGATCCGTGGCGGTTGCGCACGTAAGCGCGTGGTGTCCGACTCCCGGCAGCCATGGCACCGCACGACTAGGCTGGCTCGGTGCTGGTGCTCGTGGTCGACACGTCGTCGGCGGCCGTGGTCAGCGCCGTCGCCGAGGTGACGCCGGACGCCGTCGCCGTCCTCGCCGAGCGCTCGCCGCACGCCGCTCGCGGACACACCGAACTGCTCGCGCCGGGCATCGCGGCCTGCCTCGACGACGCCGGCGCGCGACCCCGCGACATCGGCGCCGTGGTCGCCGGCACCGGCCCGGGCCCGTACACCGGCCTGCGGGTCGGCCTCGCCACGGCGGCCGCCTTCGCCGACGCCGTCGGCGTACCCACGTACGGCGTGTGCTCGCTCGACGCGATCGCCGCGGGGGCGACCGGCGCGGGCGACTTGCTCGTCGCCACCGACGCCCGCCGCCGCGAGGTGTACTGGGCGCGCTACGACGCGCAGGGCAGCCGGTTCGTCGGCCCGGACGTTGCCCGGCCCGCCGACGTCCCGCTCGACGGCGTCCGCCATGTCGCCGGTCTGGGCGGCGAGCTGTACGCCGACACGTGGCCCCAGCTGTCCTTGATCGGTGACGCCTACCCCGGCGCCGCTCAGCTGGTGGCCGGCGCGGCCGCCCGGGCGCGCACCGCAGCGCCCGCCGAGCGGCTCGTGCCGCTGTACCTGCGCCGCCCGGACGCGGTCGTGCCCGGCACCCGCAAGGCCGTCGGCCGATGAGTGCGCCCACGGTGCGGCTCGTCGCGATGACCCCCGCCCACATCGACGCGCTGCTGCCGTACGAGCGGGAGATGTTCGGCACCGAGGCGTGGTCGCGCAACGGCTACCGCGACGAGCTGGCGGACAGCCGGCTGCGTCACTACCTCGCAGCCGAGGACGCGAGCGGCAGCCTGCTCGGCTGGGCGGGCGTGCTGGTGGTCGGACCGGCTGCGGAAATCCTGACCGTCGGGGTGGTGCCGCATGCGCGGCGTCGCGGCATCGCCCGGCAACTCGTCGCCGCTCTACTGGTCGAGGCCGTGCGCCGCGGCGCGCGCGAGGCGTTCCTCGAGGTCCGGGTCGACAACGACGCCGCGCGCACGCTCTACGCGGGCGAGGGATTCGCCGAGCTCGGCGTACGCCGCGGCTACTACGACGGCGGCCGGGTCGACGCCGTCACGATGCGCAAGGAGCTCGCGCCGTGACGATCGTGCTCGGCATCGAGACGTCGTGCGACGAGACGGGCGTGGGGCTGGTCGAGGACGGCGTGCTGCTCGGCGACGCGCTGGCCTCGAGCATGGACGAGCACGCGCGCTTCGGCGGCGTGGTGCCCGAGATCGCCGCCCGCGCGCACCTGCAGGCCATGACGCCGACCGTCCACGCGGCGCTGGCCAAGGCCGGCCGGAGCCTCGACGACGTCGGCGCCGTCGCAGTCACCCGCGGGCCGGGCCTCGCCACCGCGCTGCACGTCGGCGTCGCCGCCGCCAAGTCCTACGCGCTGGCGCTCGGCGTGCCGCTGTACGGCGTGCACCACCTGGCCGGGCACGCCGCGGCCGACACACTCGAACACGGGCCGCTTCCCGAGCGCAGCATCGTGCTGATCGTCTCCGGCGGCCACACCTCACTGCTGCACGTGCGCGACCTCGTCCGAACGCCGATCGAGCACCTGTCCGACACCCTCGACGATGCCGCCGGCGAGGCCTTCGACAAGGTGGCGCGGCTGATCGGCCTGCCGTACCCGGGCGGGCCGTCCATCGACGCCGCGGCGCGCAACGGCGACCCGGGCTCCGTGCGCTTCCCGCGACCGTTGAGCGGCCCGCACGACCCCCCGCTCGGCTTCTCGTTCTCCGGGTTGAAGACCGCCGTCGCGCGCTACGTCGAGGCGAACCCGGACGCGAGCGCCGAGCGACGTCGCCGCGAGCTTCCAGGAGGCCGTCGCGGACACGCTCACCGCCAAGGCGCTGCGCGCCTGCCGCGACCACGACATCGACACCCTCGTGATCGTCGGCGGGGTCGCCGCGAACAGCCGGATCCGCGGCCTGGCGCAGGAACGGTGCGCGGCCGCCGGCATCGAGCTGCGCATCCCGCCGATGCGGCTGTGCACCGACAACGGCGCCATGATCGCCGCGGTCGGCGACCTGCTGGTGCGTGACGGCGCGCCGCCGACGGCGCCGGACTTCGGCGCCGTCCCCACCGTCGAGTTGCGGAGCGCCCAACTGTGAGCACCACGATCATGTGGGAGGCCAAGGCCGCGCCCGGCCGCCTCGACGACCTGCTCGTCCACGTCAACGGCGCGGCCGATCCGGCGGCGCGCATCTACCGCAGCGCCGACGACCGCGTGGTGGTCATCGACCCCGCCGGCCGCGGCGTGGCCGACGTACCCGGCGAGCTCGTCGCCCGCCCGCCGCACGTGTGGCGCTTCGACGAAGTCGAACGTGGGCGGAGCGACGAAGTCGAACGTGGGCGGAGCGACGAAGTCGAACGTGGGCGGAGCGACGAAGCCGAACGGCGCTGACGGGCGCGTCACCTACGCTTGCCTCGCGCGGCAAACGCCAGCACAGTGCATCTGTGGGCACCTCGGCGAGCGGGAACGACCGGCCGGTGAGCGGCGTGGCCGGGGTGCCGCGCGCCGCGGCGCGGTACGCGAAGCGGGTGCAGCACACCGCCCGCAACGTGGCCGAGGTCGTGCGTTTCGGCGGCCTGGAGACGAACGAGGAATCGTCGCCGTACGCCGTCGTGGCCGAGCAGTCGAACTACCGGCTGCGGCACTACTTCGCCGACGACGTCGCGCCCGGCGCGATGCCGATGCTGCTGGTGCCGCCGCTGATGTTGACCACCGAGGTGTGGGACGTCGCGCCCAGCACCTCGGCCGTCGCCGCGCTGCACAAGCTGGGCATCGACCCGTGGGTCGTCGACTTCGGTGACCCGGACGTCGAGCCCGGCGGCCAGGAACGCAACCTGACCGATCACGTCCTGGCCGTCAGCGACGCCATCGACCGCGTCGTCGCGGCTACCGGCACCGCGCTCGATCCTGGGCGGCTACTCGCAGGGCGGCATGTTCGCCTACCAGGCCGCGGCCTACCGGCGCGGCAAGGACATCGACTCGCTGGTGACGTTCGGCTCGCCGGTGGACACGACGGCGCCGCTGCCCATCCCGATCGCCCCCGATGTCGTCGCCCGGCTCGCCGGCGAGCTCGTCGATTCCGGGCTGTTGCGCAAGGTGACGATGCCGGGCTGGATGGCGCGTGCGGCGTTCAAGATGCTGACGCCGGCGAAGACGGTCAAGGGTCGCGTGCAGTTCCTGCTGGCGCTCACCGACCGCGACGCGCTGCTACCGCGCGAACGCCAGCGCCGCTTCCTGGAGTCCGAGGGCTGGGCCGCGTACTCGGGGCCGGCCATCGCCGAGCTGCTGGAGCAGTTCGTCACCCACAACCGGATGCTCGAGGGCGGCTTCATCATCGACGACCGGCTGGTGACGCTGGCCGACATCGACGTGCCGGTGCTGACCTTCGTCGGCAGCAGCGACACGATCGGGCACCCGGACGCGGTGCGCGCGATCAACCGTGCCGCGCCGCGCGCCGACGTCTACGAGGTGACCCTCGACGCCGGGCACTTCGGCCTGGTCGTCGGCACGAAGGCCGAGGCGATCTCCTGGCCGGCCGTCGGCTCGTGGGTGGCATGGCGCCAGGGTCGCGGTGATCTTGCCGCGGACATCGTGCCGGCTGCCGACGTCGTGCCGACCAGGGCACTGCGCCCGAGCGCGGTGGCCCACGCGGCGGCGCAGGCCACCGAGCTCGGCATCGGCGTCGGGCGCGCGGTGCTGACCTCGGCGCGGCGGGCCGGCAACATCGCCCGCAACGTCGCGCGCGAGGCCCCGGCCCAGCTGCCGCGTCTCGCCCGCATCCAGCAGCTCGACCCGACCACCCGCATCTCGCTCGCGCAGCTGCTCGACGAGCAGGCGCGACGCGCACCGGACAACGTCGTGTTCCTGTTCGGCGACCGCGCCCACCGGCACTGGGACGTCAAGGAACGCGTCGACAACGTCGTCAAGGGCCTCGTGCACATCGGCGTGCGGCACGGCGACCGCGTCGGCGTTTTGATGGGCACCCGGCCGAGCGCGTTCACGCTCGTCGCCGCCCTCAGCCGGGTGGGCGCCACCGCGGTCCTGCTGCGCCCGGACGGTGACGTCCCGCGCGAGGCCTCGCTGGCCGACGCGAACTGGGTCATCTCCGACCCCGAGCACGTCGACGTCAGCGACTCGGTCGACGGCGTGCGCTGGGCGGTGCTCGGTGCGGGTAGCGCCGATGCGGTCGAATGGCGCGCCGCGCATCCCGATGCCTTCGACATGGAGGCCATCGCGATCGACGACGTCGAGCTGCCGGCGTGGTTCCGGCCGAACCCGCACCGGGCCGGTGACGTCGCATTCGTGCTGTTCACCGGCGAGGGCCGTTCGACCAAGGCCCTGCGGATCACCAACCGGCGCTGGGCGTTGTCCGCGCTGGGCACCGCCTCTGCGGCGTCGCTGCACCCCGGCGACACCGTGTACAGCGTGACGCCCTTCTACCACTCGTCGTCGCTGCTGATGAGTGTCGGCGGCGCCGTTGCGGGCGGGGCGCGCTTCGCGATGGCCAGCCGTGACGACCCGGACACGTTCTGGGAAGAGGTCCGCCGCTACGGCGCCACGCACGTGTCCTACACCTGGGCGTCGCTGCTGCCGGTGGTGGAGGCACCGCCCAACCCCAACGAGCAGTACCACCCGATCAGGATGTTCATCGGCTCGGGCATGCCGCGCAATCTGTGGAAGCGGGTGAACCAGCGCTTCCCGACGGCGAAGGTCGTCGAGTTCTACGCCTCCGCCCAGGGCGAGGCGATCCTGGCGAACCTGTCCGGACGTGCCACAGGCTCCATGGGCAGGCCGCTGCCGGGCACGCCCGAGGTGCGCGTCGCCGCCGTCGACCTCGCGCGGCGCCGGCTGGACCTCGGCCCGGACGGGCTGGGCCGCGAGTGCGCCCCCGACGAGGTCGGTCTGCTGCTCGTACGCGCGTCCGACAGCGCCGACGACACGCCCGGACTGCTGCACGGCGTGTTCGCCGGCGACGACGCCTGGCGCTCCACCGACGACCTGTTCCTGCGCGACGACAACGGTGACCTGTGGCTGGCCGGGGCGGTCGCCGAGATCGTCGACACCGCCGACGGGCAGGTGATCCCGGCGGGCGCGCGGTTCGCGCTGAGCTCGGTCCCGGCGCTGGACCTGATCGTCGTCTACGGCGTTCCGGTCGATGCCGATGAAGACGCCGATGACGCCCGCGAGCAGACCAACGTGCTCGTCGCGGCCGTGACGGTGCGCGACGGCGCGGACCTCGACGCGAGCGACCTGAACAAGGCGCTCGGCCGGCTGCCCGCGGCCCAACGCCCGGCCTACGTGCAGGCGGTGTCGTCGATCCCGTTGACGACATGGCACCGCCCGCTGTGGCGTCCGCTGCAGGCCAAGGGCATCCCGCGGCCCGGCCGCACCCGGCGGGTGTGGCGGCTCGACCCGGACACCGGCCGCTACTCGCCGGTCGCCGGCTGATCGTCGGGGCCGGCAGGGGCCCCGACGTCGACACCTGGCACTCGCCGCGTTAGAGTGCCAATCAGGGTGAGGTTGATCCCCGCGACGGCAGCCGCCCCTCAAAAGCAGCATCTTTCCGTGACACAGGCAAAGGGGAATCCACCGTGACCGCCACCAAGGTCAGCATCAAGCCGCTCGAGGACCGCATCGTCGTGCAGGCCAACGAGGCCGAGACGACGACCGCCTCGGGCATCGTCATCCCGGACACCGCCAAGGAGAAGCCCCAGGAGGGCACCGTCATCTCCGTGGGCCCGGGCCGCGTCGACGACAACGGCAACCGCGTCCCGCTCGACGTCTCCGTCGGCGACGTCGTGCTCTACAGCAAGTACGGCGGCACCGAGGTGCGCTACGCCGGCGAGGACTACCTCGTGCTCTCGGCCCGCGACGTCCTCGCGGTCGTCGAGAAGTAACCAGCATCCGCCGCGCCGTCAACGCCCCGGTCCGCCTCGCGCGGCCGCGGCGTTGGCGGCGTTTCGGCCGCTGCCCGTACACCGATCTTTCGAAAGGCAATCCCATGGCGAAGATGATCAGCTTCGACGAGGACGCGCGGCGTGCGCTCGAGCGCGGTGTCGACAAGCTGGCCGACGCCGTCAAGGTGACGCTCGGCCCGAAGGGCCGCAACGTCGTCCTGGACAAGAAGTTCGGCGCCCCGACGATCACCAACGACGGCGTCACCATCGCGCGGGAGATCGAGCTCGACGACCCGTTCGAGAACCTCGGCGCGCAGCTCGCGAAGTCCGTCGCGACCAAGACCAACGACATCGCCGGCGACGGCACCACCACGGCCACCGTGCTCGCGCAGGCGCTCGTCAACGCCGGCCTGAAGAACGTCGCGGCCGGCGCCAACCCGACCGCGCTCAAGCGCGGCATCGACGCAGCCGTCGAGGCGGTCAACAACGCCCTGGACAAGGCCGCCCAGCCGGTCGAGGGCGAGCAGTCCATCGCGCACGTCGCGACGATCTCCGCGCAGGACCCGACGATCGGCCAGCTGATCGCCGAGGCGTTCACCAAGGTCGGCAAGGACGGCGTCATCACCGTCGAAGAAGCGCAGACGATGACGACCGAGCTCGAGTTCACCGAAGGCATGCAGTTCGACAAGGGCTACATCAGCCCGTACTTCGTCACCGACGCCGAGGCAGGCGAGGCCGCATTCGACGACCCGTACCTGCTGATCACCACGCAGAAGATCTCGCTCGGTCGCCGACCTGCTGCCGGTGCTGGAGAAGGTCGCCGAGTCCGGCAAGCCGCTGGTCGTCATCGCCGAGGACGTCGACGGCGAGGCGCTGTCGACGCTGGTCGTCAACTCGATCCGCAAGACGTTCACCGCCGTCGCGGTCAAGGCGCCGTTCTTCGGCGACCGCCGCAAGGCGTTCCTGCAGGACCTCGCCATCGTCACCGGTGCGCAGGTCATCGCGCCCGAGGTCGGCCTCAAGCTCGACCAGGTCGGGCCTGGACGTGCTCGGCCGCGCCGGGCGCGTCGTGGTCACCAAGGACACCACCACCGTCACGCACGGCGCCGCGGCGCAGAGCGAGATCGACGCCCGCATCGCGCAGATCCGTGCGCGAGATCGAGGACACCGACTCCGACTGGGACCGCGAGAAGCTGCAGGAGCGGCTGGCCAAGCTGGCCGGCGGCGTCGGCGTCATCAAGGTCGGCGCGGCCACCGAGGTCGAGATGAAGGAGCGCAAGCACCGCATCGAGGACGCGATCTCGGCCACCCGCGCGGCGGTCGAGGAAGGCATCATCGCCGGCGGCGGCTCCGCGCTGGTGCACGCCGCCACCGCGCTCGACGGGGACCTCGGCCTGCACGGCGACGAGGCCACCGGCGTCGGTGCGGTGCGCATCGGGCTGGTCGAGCCGCTGCGCTGGATCGCTGCCAACGCCGGCGAGGAGGGCTACGTCGTGGTCGCGAAGGTGCGCGACCTGCCCGACAACCACGGGCTGAACGCGGCCACCGGCGAGTACGGCGACCTGCTGGCCGCCGGCGTCGTCGACCCGGTCAAGGTCACCAAGGCGGCGCTGGCCAACGCCGCGTCGGTCGCCGCGCTGGTGCTGACCACGCAGAGTGCCGTCGTCGAGGCGCCCGCGGACGACGAGCACGCGGCCGACGGCCACAGCCATGGCGCACGGGCACGGCCACAGCCACTGGCACGGTCCTGGCATTCTGTCGCCAAGGACGCCGAACGGAGCGCAACGCCGCAGACACACCGAGGCCCCGCGACCAACGGTCGCGGGGCCTCGGCGCGTGCCCCCGGAAATCTGGTGCGGCCGGCCCTCAGCCGGTAGCCGCCTGGGTGCTGCTGAGCAGCGTCTCGCGCTCGTCGACCGACAGCCCGCCCCACACGCCGTAGGGCTCGCGGGCGGCGAGCGCCCAGCGCAGGCAGTTCTCGGCGACCGGGCAGCGCGCGCAGATGGACTTGGCCTGCCGTTCGCGCCGCGGCCCGTGACGGGCCGCGCTCGTTCTCGGGGTGGTAGAAGTTCGCGGTGTCGCTGCCGCGGCACGCCGCGCGCGCCTGCCAGTCCCAGTCACCCACGCGCGGCTCGGGCAGGCGTCGCAATTCAGCCACAGCTCGCCTCCAGCCGACGGATCGCCGCCTGCTCGGCGATCGTGTACAGGGATCAAAGAACGAGCATGCAAAAGGTGACGCCGCGCACGCTGTGAGTTAGCGCATGGCCGGGAAGCGTGCAAATCGGGCGGCGCGAATGCGCCGCCGGCGCGCGAACGGAGTGGGTCAGTGGCGCTTGGACAGCGTGTGCACCGCGTCGGTGTAGCCGCGGGCGTAGTCCCAGGCTACGTAGGCCTCGGCGTCCGGCGCGGCAGCGGGCTCGTGCACGTGGGTGCGGCCGTCGCCGAGCAGCGCGCGCAGGTTGGCGGCCATCAGGTCCCAGCTGAAGTAGTGCTGCTCGCCGCAGTCGCCGCAGTCGACGACGATGCCCTCGATGCCGTGCGGGCGCAGGCTGTCGCGGAACTCGGTGAGCTCGGCGAGGTCGGCCAGCACGTCGGTGCGCTCGGTGTCGGTCAGGGGCTGCGCGGGCTCGGCGTCGTCGAGCAGGCCGGACGGGTCGTCCGGGTCGCCGAGGAACGGGTCGAGCGGGCCGTCGTCGAGATTCATCGAGCCCCCGCTCCGCCAGTCACGCCCCAACCTTAAGGCCCACACGAGCGTTGCGCCAACCTTGTCCGGCTCGGCGTCGTGCCGCCGCGTAGGATCGGCGGACCGGCTCAGCGCGAGGAGTTGCGACGTTGCTCGAAGACCTTCCCGGCGGTGACGCCGCCCGCCGGCCGGCCGTGCCGACCAGCGCGCTGCCGGCCAAGTTCGCGGCCGTCGGCCTCACCTACGACGACGTCCTGCTGCTGCCCGGCGACTCCGCGTACCTCGTGCCCGCCGAGATCGACACCACCGCCGGCTGACCCGCGAGCTCACCATCGCCGTGCCGTTGCTGTCCGCGGCCATGGACACCGTCACCGAGGCGCGGATGGCGATCGCGATGGCGCGCCAGGGCGGCATCGGCGTGCTGCACCGCAACCTGTCGATCGAGGACCAGGCGCGTCAGGTCGATCTCGTCAAGCGCACCGCAGACCGGCATGATCCCGAACCCGGTGACGATCGGCCCGGACGCGACGCTCGAGCAGCTCGACGAGGTGTGCGGCGAGTACCGCATCTCCGGGCTGCCCGTCGTCGACACCGACCAGCGGCTGCTCGGCATCATCACCAACCGCGATCTGCGGTTCGTGCCCGTCGCGCAGTGGGCGACCACGAAGGTCGACGAGGTCATGACGCCGATGCCGCTGATCACCGCGCCGGTCGGCATCAGCCACGACGACGCCACGGCGCTGCTGCGCCAGCACAAGCGCGAGCGGCTGCCGCTGGTCGACGACGCGGGTCGGCTCGCCGGGCTGATCACGGTCAAGGACTTCGTCAAGTCCGAGCAGTTCCCGCTCGCCTCGAAGGACGCGCACAAGCGGCTGATGGTCGGTGCCGCGATCGGCTACTTCGGGGACGCCTGGCAGCGCGCCACGCACGCTGGTCGATGCCGGCGTCGACGTCCTGGTCGCCGACACCGCGCACGGACACGTCGGCCTGCTGCTCGACATGGTGCGCCGGCTCAAGTCCGACCCGGCCACCGCGCACGTGCAGGTCATCGGCGGCAACGTCGCGACCCGGGCCGGCGCGCAGGCGTTCGTCGACGCCGGCGCCGACGCGGTCAAGGTCGGCGTGGGGCCCGGCTCGATCTGCACCACGCGGGTCGTCACCGGCGTCGGCGCACCGCAGATCACCGCGGTGTACGAGGCCTCGCTGGCCTGCCGGCCGGCAGGCGTGCCGGTGATCGCCGACGGCGGTCTGCAGCACTCCGGCGACATCGCGAAGGCCATCGTCGCCGGCGCCGACACGGTGATGGTCGGCTCGCTGCTGGCCGGCTGCGACGAGTCGCCCGGCGACCTGATCTTCGTCAACGGCAAGCAGTTCAAGTCCTACCGCGGCATGGGCTCGCTCGGCGCGATGAGCTCGCGGGGCAAGAAGTCGTTCTCCAAGGACCGCTACTTCCAGGCCGAGATCCTCAGCGACGACGAACTCGTGCCCGAGGGCATCGAGGGACGGGTCGCCTATCGCGGGCCGCTGGCGGCCGTCGCGCATCAGCTCGTCGGCGGGCTGCGGCAGTCGATGTTCTACGTCGGCGCGCAGACGATGCCCGAACTCGCCGAGCGCGGGCGGTTCGTGCGCATCACGCAGGCGAGCCTGAAGGAGTCGCACCCGCACGACATCCAGATGACCGTCGAATCGCCGAACTACTCCGGCTGAGCCCGAAGGACCGACAGAGGATGCCGGACACCGTGGAGATCGGGCTGGGCCGCAGCGCGCGGCGGGCCTACCACCTCGACGAGATCGCGCTCGTCCCCACGCGCCGCACGCGCGGGTCGGGCGTCGTGTCGACGCAGTGGCAGATCGACGCGCACACCTTCGACCTGCCGCTCGTGGCGGCTCCGTCGGACGCCGTCGTGTCGCCGCAGACCGCGGTGGAGGTCGACCGTCTCGGCGGTCTGGCGGTGCTCGACGGCGAGGGCCTGTGGGCCCGTTACGACGATCCCGCCGCCGAGCTCGCCAAGTTCGACGGCGACACCCGCCAGCTGCAGCAGATCTACTCGCGGCCGGTGTCGCCGGAGCTGCTGCGCGCCCGGATCGCGCAGCTGCGGGCGTCGGGCGTGCGCGTGGCGGTGCGGTTGTCGCCGCAGCACACCGCCGAGCTCGCGCCGCACGCGCTGGCCGAGGGCGTCGACCTGCTGGTGCTGCAGGGCACGGTGATCTCCGCCGAGCACGTGCGTGGCGAGGACGAGCCGGGGCTGAACCTCAAGACGTTCATCGCCGATCTCGACATCCCGGTGCTGGTCGGTGGCGTCACGAATTACCAGACCGCACTGCACCTCATGCGTACGGGTGCCGCCGGCGTGATCATCGGGTACGGCGCGCACCTGGGTTCGACCACGCACTCGGTGCTGGGCATCGACGTGGCGATGGCGACCGCGCTGATCGACGCGGCCGCTGCCCGACGCGACTACCTGGACGAGACGGGCGGGCGCTACGTGCACCTCGTCGCCTACGGCGACCTGTCCACCGGCGGCGACATCGCCAAGGCACTGGCCTGCGGAGCCGACGCGGTGATGCTCGGCGAGCCGCTGGCGGCCGCGGCGAACGCACCGGGTGGGGGCCTCTACTGGGACGCGACGGCCGCGCACCCGCGGGTGCCGCGCTCGGCGGTCGTGTCATTCGGGAGCAGCGGCGGCTCGCCCGGTGACGCGGTGGCCGGTAACGCCGAGCGACCGTCGCTCGAGGAGGTCCTGGTCGGGCCGACCGACGACCCGACGGGTGAGTGCAACCTGTTCGGCGCGGTCCGTCGGGTGATGGGCAAGTGCGGGTACTCCACGCTCAAGGAGTTCCAGAAGGCCGAACTGGTGGTCACGACACCGCGGTGAGGCCGCGCAGTACGTTGGCACGGTGAGCGATCTGAAGTTCGGGTACAAGGCCTCCAACGAGCAGTTCGGCCCACAGGAACTGCTCGGCTACGGCGTGCTCGCCGAGGAATGCGGCTTCGACTCGGTGTTCGTCAGCGACCACCTGCAGCCGTGGCGCCACGACGGCGGACACGCGCCGTTCGCGATGACCTGGCTCGGTGCACTCGGCGCCCGGACGTCGCGGATCACGATGGGCACCTCGGTGCTGACCCCGACGTTCCGCTACCACCCGGCGATCGTCGCGCAGGCGTTCGCGACGCTGGGTTGTCTGTACCCCGAGCGCGTGGTGCTCGGTCTGGGCAGCGGCGAGTCGATGAACGAGGTGCCGCTGGGCGTCGAATGGCCGGACGGCAAGGAACGGTTCGCCCGGTTCCGCGAAGCCGTCAAGCTCATCCGCGAGCTGTGGACGGGTGAGCGCGTGACGTTCGAGGGCGAGTACTACCGCACCGACAAGGCGACCATCTACGACCGCCCGGAACACGAGGTGCCGATCTGGCTGGCGTCCTCCGGGCCGGCCGCGACACGGTTCGCCGGGCGCCAGGGCGACGGCTGGATCACGACCTCGGGCAAGGATCCGCAGCTGTACACCGACACGTTGATGCCCGCGATCGCCGAAGGTGCCGAGAAGGCCGGCCGCTCGACGAAGGACATCGAGATGATGATCGAGGTCAAGGTCTCCTTCGATCACGACCGCGACGAGGCCATGCGCGCGACCCACTTCTGGGGCGCGCTCGGGTTGTCCGCCGAGCAGAAGTCCGGTGTCGAGGATCCCGTAGAGATGCAGCGACTGGCCGACGAGCTCTCGGTCGAGCAGACCGCCAAACGCTTCATCGTCTCGACCGACCCGGACGAGCACGTCGAGTCGATCAAGCGCTACCTCGACCTCGGCTTCACGCATCTGGTGTTCCACGCTCCCGGCCCCGACCAGGCGAAGTTCCTCAAGCTCTACGGCGCGGAGATCCTGCCTCGCCTGCGCGCGCTCTAGCGCCCGACCCGAGGCGGCGCGGCCCTGCTTCCAGGCCGGCTGAGACGGCGCGGGACATATGCCATGCCCTCCAAAACGCCACGGATACTTGCCGAAGCGCACGAATAGTTGCCGGCTCGCACCGATCCGTGCCAACACGCACGGATCCGTGTCGATCGGCAACTATCGGTGGCGTTTCGGCGCGGGGGTGTGTGGTCGTGCTCGACGTTGTCCACAGGCACCAGCGCGAACGCGGCGCCATCGATAACGTCGTCCGGCATGCAGGTCGACCGGCCGTTCGCGGTGATCACACCGACGCTGGACGGCGACGTCCTCGCCGCGCTCGCGTATCGGCGGGGGGTCGGCTCGACGGCGGGCCAACTCCAGTACCTGCTCCCGACGCACTCCACCCACGGCGTTCGGCGCGTGCTGCGGCGCCTGGTCGAGCAGGGCGTCGTTCTCTCGCGACCGGTCGGCAACACACACGAGTACCGGCTCAACCGCGATCACCTGGCCACGCCGGCCATCATCGCCATCGCGTCGGCGCGCAGCAGGCTGGTCCGCCGGATCGCGGTGCTGCTCGGGAGGTGGCCGACGCCGCCGGTGTACGCGGCGCTGCTCGGCCCGGCAGCACGAGTTGCCCATGAGCCGGGCGAGCCCGGCGCGTCGATGACGCCGGGCGAGCGCATCGACGTGTTCATCGCCTACGCCGACGGCACCACCGACGACGACGTGGCCAAGGGCGTCGCGGCGCTCGCGGCAGCGATCCGGGCGTGGACCGGCAATGCCGTCGACATCTTCGGCGTCGTCGAAAGTGCGGCGCCGGCGCGCACCTCCGACGCGGCCCTGAGGCAGTTGCGGGATCCGCACGGGCACGTGCGTGTGCTCGGCTGGCCGTCGTGGGTGGAGCAGCAGTT
The DNA here is from genome assembly GCA_963711775.1 of uncultured Actinomycetota bacterium. Taxonomy (GTDB): domain Bacteria; phylum Actinomycetota; class Actinomycetes; order Mycobacteriales; family Jatrophihabitantaceae; genus Jatrophihabitans. The sequence continues at coordinate 58,222 of CAVQFH010000007.1, forward strand.
CCGGCTGGCCGCTCAGAGCCAGTCGCGCCTGCGGAACGAGCCGTAGAGCACGAACGCGATCAGCACGATGAGCACGATGCTGACCCAGAACCCCCACACATGGCCGAAGCCGGGATACGGCACGTTCTGTCCGTAGAAGCCGGTCACCGCGGTCGGCACGGCGATGATCGCAGCCCACGACGTCAACTTCTTCATGACCGTGTTCATCCGGGTGTCGGCCAGTGACATCGACGTGTCGAACACCGACGAGATCGAGTCGCGGAGCATCTCGATCGTCTCGGCCACGTGCATGGCGTGATCACTGAGGTCGTCGTAGAACGGCGCGAGCTCGTCGGCGTGCGGGTCGTTGGCGACGCCGCGGCGCACCGACGCCACGACGTCGCGCATCGGCACCATCGCGCGTCGCGCGTCCACCAGGGCGCGCCGCAGCACGAAGGTGCGCCGCGACACCTCGTCGGGGCTGCCGGGCTGGTCGTCGAAGAGCAGGTCCTCGACCTCGTCGACCTCGCTGTCGAAGTCGTCGAGCACGTCGAGGTACCGGTCGACGATCTCGTCGAGCACCCCGTGCAGCAGCCCGCGCGGACCGCACTTCACGAGATCGGCGTAGTCCTTCCAACGTTCCAGGACCGCGTCGACGTCCAGTGTGTCGTCCAGGCGCACCGTCACCAGCGCCTGCTTGGTGCTGAATGCCGACAGCCGACCGGTGCGCAGCAGGTCTGTGTCGGTGTCGAAGCGCACCGGCGACGCCGTCAGGAACAGGTGCGTCGCGAAACGCGCCGCCTTGGGCCGCTCGTCGGTGGACGCCGAGTCCTCGACCGCGTGCGGATCGAGGCTGAGTTCCTCGGCCAGCTGCGCGAAGGTCGATGCCGTGGGATGCAGCACGTCCGCCCAGACCAGGCAGTCCGGCTCCTCCAGGTAATCCGAGACCTGTTCGAAGGGGAAGTCGCTCGCCTCCAGCGTGCCGTTGCGCCAGACGCGCGTGCGGATCTCGCAGGTGGGCTGGATGTCCGGAGCCATACCGACAGTATTCGCTGCGCCGCGGGCCGGGCGGCACGGCGCGTCCGTAGGATTGCCCGGTGGAGACCGACCTCGTCCTCGTCGTCGACTACGGCGCGCAGTACGCGCAGCTGATCGCCCGGCGGGTGCGCGAGGCGCACGTGTACTCCGAGATCGTGCCGAGCACGATGCCCGTCGCCGAGATGCTCGCGCGCCGGCCTGCGGCGATCATCCTGTCCGGCGGCCCGGCGTCGGTGTACGTCGACGGCGCGCCGCGCACCGACCGCGCGCTGTTCGACGGCGGCGTCCCGGTGTTCGGCATCTGTTACGGCTTCCAGTCGATGACGCTCGCGCTGGACGGCGAGGTCGCGCACACCGGCGGTTCGGAGTTCGGCCGGACCTCGCTGACCGTCGTCGATCCCGGCGTGCTGCTGCGCTCGCTGCCGCCGACGCAGCGGGTGTGGATGAGCCATGGCGACGCGGTCACCGTCGCGCCGCCCGGCTTCACCGTTACCGCCGCCACGCAGGACACGCCGGTCGCCGCGTTCGAGAACCTCGACCGGCGGCTGGCCGGCGTGCAGTTCCACCCGGAGGTGCTGCACACCGAGCACGGCCAGCAGATCCTGCAGACGTTCCTCTACGACGTCGCCGGCATCCGGCCGTCGTGGACCGAGGCGAACATCATCGACGACCAGGTCGACGCGATCCGCGCGCAGGTCGGCGGCAAGCAGGTGATCTGTGGCTTGTCCGGCGGCGTCGACTCCGCGGTCGCGGCGGCGCTCGTGCAGCGCGCCGTCGGGGACCAGCTGACCTGCGTCTTCGTCGATCATGGGCTGCTGCGCGCGGGCGAGGCCGAGCAGGTCGAGCGCGATTTCGTCGCCGCCACCGGCGTGAAGCTCAAGGTCGTCGATGCGGCCGGGCAGTTCCTGGACGCGCTCGCCGGGGTGAGCGACCCCGAGGAGAAGCGCAAGATCATCGGACGTGAGTTCATCCGCTGCTTCGAGGCCGCCGCGCGCGAGATCGTCGCGGAGGGCGACGCCGTGGACTTCCTGGTCCAGGGCACGCTCTACCCCGACGTCGTCGAGTCCGGCGGCGGCACCGGTACGGCCAACATCAAGAGCCATCACAACGTCGGCGGCCTGCCCGACGACCTGCAGTTCATGCTGGTCGAGCCGCTGCGCACGCTGTTCAAGGACGAGGTGCGCCGGGTGGGGGAGCAGTTGGGCCTGCCGGCCGAGATGGTGTGGCGCCAGCCGTTCCCCGGGCCCGGACTCGGCATCCGGATCGTCGGTGAGGTCACCGCCGCCCGCCTGGACATCCTGCGCCGCGCCGACGCGATCGCCCGGGCCGAACTGTCCGCCGCAGGGCTCGACCGCGAGATCTGGCAGTGCCCGGTGGTGCTGCTCGCCGACGTGCGGTCGGTGGGTGTGCAGGGCGACGGCCGCACCTACGGCCACCCGATCGTGCTGCGCCCCGTGTCGTCCGAGGACGCGATGACCGCCGACTGGACGCGGGTGCCCTACGACGTGCTGGAGCGCATCTCCACGCGCATCACCAACGAGGTGCGCGAGGTGAACCGGGTCGTCGTCGACATCACGTCCAAGCCGCCCGGCACGATCGAGTGGGAGTAGCCGCGCGCACCAGCTCGTCGGTCTCAGTCAGCGCCGCCGGACGTCGATGTTGCCGTCGGCGAGCCGAATGACGACCCGGATCGGCTGACCGGTCGCGCCCGACGGCGGGCGGACGATCCGGTTGTACTCGAAGCCGCCGTCGCCGTTGCGCAGGACCTGGGTGTCGACCGCCACGTTCCCGGCGTGCACGTTCGCCGACACGGTGAGGTTCATCGACCTGGGCGCGAGCACCCGCACCTGCCCGGCCGCCATCGTGATGTGCACGGTGCGCGGTCCGTCCTGCGCCCGGAGATCGCGCAGGTCCAGCGTGCCGGTGCCGAACGCCAGGCGGTACGACGTCGCCAGGTTGCCGGTCGGGTTCCAGGTCCGTTCGCCGACGCCGTCACGCAGGCTCGCGCTCGTCGTCCCGAACGCCATCAGCCCGATCAACGACAGGATGACCAAGCCGCCCAACGACCACGGGGTCCGCCGCGACGCGAGCCCGACGAGCAGGCCGAGGACGGCCAGGCCGCCGACGAACACGAAGTACAACGGCAACGCGATGCCGTGCAGCGAGTCGATGCTGGCCAGCACGATGAGCGCCAGCGCGATCGCGATCAGCGTCGCTATCCGCACCGGGAACGAGCGGCGCCGACGCTCGCGCGCGGCCGCGCGGCGTTCCGCGATCCAGGCCCTGGCCTCACCGGACCACGGCGGGTTCGTCGGTTCCTGCGGCTGGGTGGCTGCTGCCGGGTCGGTGGCAGCGGGCTGCGTCGACGTGTCCTTGCGCAGATCGACCGCCGGTGGTCCGGCCTCGGGTTCCCGGCGCCGCGACGAGCGGCGCCCGTACAGCGTCACCAGCACGACGACGACCACCAGCACGGGCCAGAACGGCGCCGGGGTCCACCAGCTGAAGGCGGCGACCCAGAGCACCGCGCCGGCGGCGACGGCGACCACCCACGGCGGCACGTGCCGGCGGCGCAACGCGCCGATCCACGAGTCGACGGCGGCACGTCCCGTTCCCTCTTCCGGTATCGCGGCCCACGCGATCAGGTACGCGATGATCCCGGCGCCACCGAAGAACGCGGAGGCGGCGAACAGCACCCGGAACAGCACCGGGTCGACGCCGAAGTAGTCGCCCAGCCCCGCGGCGACGCCGGCACCCACCCGATCGGTGCGGCTGCGGCGCAGTCGGCGCTGCGCCATGGGCGGGCTGGGCGGGTTCGGTGCGGTGTCGGTCGACGTCATGACACGCAGCCTCGCCGTCGCGCGGGCGCGGCGCATCGGGGTAAGCCCCTGATCATTCCCTGATTCACTCCGGCCGTCCCCTGATGCGCTTTCGCCCCCTGCGAGGCAATCATGAACGCCATGACCTCGGGAACTGCCTTGCGCACGGACCGGCGCGCGTCGACGCCGCGGCTGTACCGGCGCCCCGACCACCGGCTCGTCGGCGGCGTGGCGAGTGGCATCGCCGAGCACCTGGGGGTGCGACCACGGCTCGTGCGGCTGGCGTTCGTGGGTTTCGCGTTCGCGGGCGGCCTGGGGATCGCGCTGTACGGCGCCTATTGGGTGGTGCTGCCGCAGGCGCCGGGGACGGTGCGCGGGCGCGTGCCGCGCGTTCTCGAGTACGTGGCGGTGGCGGTGGCTGCCGTCGTCGCCGTGTGGGCCACTGAGTCCAGCCTGCCGTCCGGCCAACTGTTCGGCCCCGCGTTCGCGGCGTGCATCGGCGGCGCGTTGATCTGGCGCCAGGCTTCGGAGACCGAGCGGGACCGGTTGGGCCGCCTTGCCCGCACCTCGCTGTCCGCGGCCGGCACAGACCGGCTCGGGCGTGCCCGCGTCGCCGCCGGTGTGGTCTTCGTCGTTGCCGGCGCGGTGTTCGTGCTCGCTCGCGCGGACGTCACGGCGATCCGGGACGGGCTGCTCGCGGTGCTGGTCACCGTCGTCGGCGTCGCGCTCGTCACCGGGCCGTGGTGGATGCGGGCGATGAGCGCGCTGTCCGAGGAGCGTGCGGCGCGCATCCGTAGCCAGGAGCGTGCCGACATCGCGGCGCACCTGCACGACTCGGTCCTGCAGACGCTCGCCCTGATCCAACGCAACGCCGGATCCGCGCGCGAGGTCGCGCGGCTCGCCCGGGGCCAGGAACGCGAGCTGCGTAGCCTGCTCTACGAGGTGCCGTCGGTCGACCAGCCCGATCACCGGCAACCGGTTCTGTTCGGCGATCTCATGCGCGCGCAACGTCTTCTTCAACGTCCATGGGTTGGACGCGCCGCCGCGCACCGTGGGGTCGGAGCCGCTGATCAGGCACTCGACGCCGTTGACCACGCCGATCCCCGTGACGATCGACGCGCCGACGGTGTAGTCCGTGCCCCAGGCCGCGAGCGGCGAGAGCTCGAGGAACGGCGACCCGCGATCGAGCAGCAGTTCGATCCGTTCGCGGACGAGCAGCTTGCCGCGGTTGTGGTGCCGGTCGACGTACTTGGGGCCGCCGCCGGCGACGGCCTTCGCGTGCTCGACGTCGAGCGCGGCCATCTTCTCGAGCAGGTCGGCACGATTCGCCTGATACTGCGGTGAATCGGGTTCAACGGCGGTTTTGAGGACGGTCACGACGTGTACCCCAGCAGCTTTGCCGCCACCCGGTCAGGATCTCGGTGGTACCGCCACCGATGCCAAGGATGCGCATGTCGCGGTATTGACGTTCGACCTCGCACTCGCGCATGTAACCCATCCCGCCGTGCAACTGCACCGCCTGATCGACGACCCACGTGCCCGCCTCGACCGCGGTGTTCTTCGCGAAGCACGCCTCGGCGACGAGATTCGGTTCGCGGACCGCTCGTTGCGCGACCGACCGGGTGTAGACGCGCGCGACCTCCACGCGTCGCGCCATCTCGGCCAATGTGTTCTGCACCGGCTGCCGGCTGATCAGCGGCCGGCCGAAGGTCTCGCGCTCGCGGCACCAGGCGACGGTGAGGTCGAGCGCGCGTTGTGCGGACGCGTATGCCTGCACGGCGAGACCGATCCGCTCCGACACGAAGTTCTGCGCGATCTGCACGAACCCGGAGTTCTCCCCGCCGATGAGATTGAGCGCCGGGACTCGTACGTCGACCAAGGACAGTTCGGCGGTGTCGGAAGACAGCCAGCCCATCTTCATCAGCGGTCGCGACACGGTGAAGCCGGGCGTTCCCTTGTCGACGACCAGCAGCGAGATGCCGTGCGCGCCGGCGTCCCCGGTTCGCACCGCGGTCACGACGAAGTCCGCGCGCACGCCCGAGGTGATGTAGGTCTTCGCCCCGTTGATCACGAAGTCGGATCCGTCGCGCTTCGCGGTGGTGCGCAGGTTGGCGACGTCCGACCCGCCGTCGGGTTCGGTGATGGCCAGCGAGCCGATCTTGGTGCCTTCGAGCGTCGGCCGCACCCATCGATCGACCTGGGCCGGATCACCCGCAGCGATCAAGTGCGGCAACGAGATGCCGGAGGTGAACAGCGACGCGAAGACACCGCCCGCCGCGCCGCAGTAGTGCATCTCCTCCGCGAGCACGAGGGCGTCCAGCGCGTCTCCGCCGCCGCCGCCGACCGCCGCGGGATACGCGAGACCCAGCAGCCCGAGTGCGGCGGCGCGCTCGTGCAACGACCGCGGCAGCTCGCCGCCCGCCTCCCATTCGTCCTGGTACGGCAGCACGTCGCGGCGCACGAACGCACGGACCGTCTCGCGCAGCGCCTGACGCTCGGGAGTGTCGATCACAGGAACTCCCTCGGAATGTCGACCGTGCGCAAGGCCAGCCACTCGCCGAGCGCCTTGGCCTGCGGGTCATGGCGGGCGTGGTACGCGACGCCCTCGCCGAGCAGGCCCTCCACGACGAAGTTCAGCGCGCGCAGGTTCGGCAGCGCGTGCCGGGTCACCCGCAGCGGCTGCGTCTCGGGCAGCAGGCGCTGGAACATCTCGACGGTCAGCAGATTCGCCAACCACGGCCAGTGCTCGTCCGTACGCACCCAGACGCCGACGTTGGCGTCACCGCCCTTGTCGCCGCTCCGCGTGCCGACCAGCGTGCCGAGGGGGAGCGCGACGGTCGCGCCGTCGACAGCGCGCGGCAGGGCCGGCTCGTGGACGGGAGCGAGCTCGCGGGTGACGGCCGGGGGCTCGATGTCGACCCGCGTGCCGTCCGCGAGCACGGCGACGTGCGGCACCTCGGCGGCGGGGACGTATGCTGCGCTGAACACGCCGTACGGGGACGCGTCGCCCGGCGGCGCCGTCACGTGGAAGCCGGGGTAACTCGACAGCGCAAGCTCGATCGCCTTGCCGGAGAACGCCCGCCCGATCGCCTTCGGATCGGGTCCGCGCACGACGCAGTGGAGCAGGGCCGCGGCTTCCTCCTGGACGGCCGCGTCGGGGTGGTCGGTGCGTGCCAGCGTCCAGGACATCTCCGCGCCGTCGAAGCCGCTCATGTGCTCGCGCACCATGCGTTCCTTCAGCGCGAGCTGCGTCCCGTGAGCACGAACGTGGTCTCGTTGCGGAAGCCGCCGAGCGCGTTGAGCCCGACCTTGACCGTCGGCGGCGGCGGTTCGCCGCGCACGCCGCTGATCCGTACCCGGTCGAGACCGTCCTGCGGTCAGCCGGATCGTGTCGAAGCGCGCCGTCGCGTCCGGTCCCGCGTAGCGCGCTGCGCCGATCTCGTACAGCAACTGCGCGGTGACGGTGTTCTCGCTGACCAGACCGCCGGTGCCCGGATGTTTCGTGATGATCGACGATCCGTCCTCGAACACCTCTGCGATCGGGAAGCCGGGCAGCCGGAAGTCCGGCAGCTCCGCGAAGTAGGCGTAGTTGCCGCCCGTCGCCTGCGGGCCGCACTCGATGACGTGCCCCGCGACCATCGCGCCCGCCAGCGCGTCATGGTCGGTCGGCGTCCAGCCGTAGCGCTCGATCGCCGGCCCGGCGACGAGCGAGGCGTCGGTGACCCGGCCCGTGACGACGACGTCCGCGCCGTCTCGCAGGCCGACCGCGATCCCGAATGCGCCGAGGTAGGCATTGGCCGCGAGCGGTTCGCCGAGGCCCAGGCTCGCGGCTCGCGGCCCAGGTCGTCCCCCTCGACGTGTGCCACCGCCACGTCGAGACCGATCCGCGTCGCGAGCTCGCGCACGGCGGCCGCCAGTCCCGCCGGGTTCAGCCCGCCCGCGTTGACGACCAGTCGGACGTTGCGCTCGACCGCCAGGCCGAGGCAGGTTTCCAGCTGGCGCAGGAAGGTCTTGGCGTAGCCGAGGGACGCGTCGCGCATCCGGTCGCGCGCGAGGATCAGCATGGTGAGCTCGGCGAGGTAGTCCCCGGTCAGGACGTCGAGTTCGCCGCCGGTGAGCATCTCGTGCATCGCCGACGCACGGTCACCGTAGAAGCCCGAACAGTTTCCGATCCGGATCGGTGCGGTCATGTCGCCGGTCGTCCGGGTCCCGGCGGGCCGGCGAAGGCCTGCGCGATGTCCAGCCACCGGTCGGCGTCGGCGCCGTCCGCCTCGAGGGCGAGGTCGTCACGGTTGCGCCGCTGCGTGACGCGCAGGCAGAAATCGAGAGCCGGGCCGCGCACCCGCTGCGCAGCGTCCTCGGGACCCCACGTCCACCGGGCACCGGACGGGAGCGGTCAGCTCGATCCGGAAGGGCTCGGCCGGAACCGGTAATTCCCTGCTGGCAAAGGCGAAATCCCGGGTCCGGACTCCGAGGTGCGCGACATGCCGCAACCGGTCGTTCGGCTCGCGCGTGATCCCCAGCGCGTCTGCCACGTCGAGGCCGTGTGCCCAGGTCTCCATCATCCGGGCGGTCGCCATCGACGGTGCGGACATCGGCGGACCGAACCAGGCGATCTTCGTTCCGTCGGGCACGCCCAGCAACGCGTCGGCCAGTGCGGCGCGTCCGGAGCGCCACCCGGTGATCAGCTGCCCAGGGGCCCGCGTGGCCCGCGGCTCTGCCGCCGCGTCCACGAATCCGTACGGGTTTCCCATCGCGCTGTGCAGCACCGCCTCGAAACCGGGCGGGTCCGTGATCGCGGTCGCTGCGACGTCATCGGTCCACGCCAGGTGCGCGATCTGGTGCGCGATCGTCCAGCCCTCGGCAGGCGTGGGCAGCGCCCACTGCTCCGGCGCCAGGTCGACGACGAGCGCGTCGAGCGCGCTGCACTCGGCCTGCAGGTCGGCGAGCACCGGAGCGAGGTCGGCCACGTCCCGAATGCTGGCACCGGCTCCCGGACAAAGCAAGCCTGCTTGCTTTTTTCCTGGCGCTGCCGATAATGTGTTACGACGCCAACTTCAATCAGATCCACTGGGGCCCGGACGCCCGGACCCGTCGCCGGGTCACTCCGGCAACGGCCAGTCGTCGGTCGCTGCTCGCTGCTGACCGTGGGCGCTGACGCCCTGCGCGGTGGCCGCGACCGCTGCGGGCAGGTCGACGCCGGTCTGGTCGGCGAGCAGGAACACGCGTACCCAACTCGCCGAGGCGCATCGCCCAGTCCGGGCCGGGGCGGAACGGTTTGCGGCCGCGGCTGGTCTCGGTCGACACCGTAGACGCCAGCGTGCCGAGCAGCGTCTGCAGTTCGAGCAACAGCGTGGGCACGGGAGCGTGCAACTCGGCGGCGTCCGCGCTCTGCGCAACGAGTCTGCTCAGTTCGGAGCTCATGAACCGCGAACCTATATCGTCGTACGCGCCCCCGGACGGTCGATGTGGTGAGGTCCATGACGCAAGGACGGCCTGCCCGCTTGCGGGTGGGGGTCATCGGCGCCGGCCGGGTGGGCAGCGCTCTCGGCGCGGCACTCATGCGTGCCGGGCACGACGTGGTCGCCGCCAGCGCGGTGTCCGAGCAGTCGCGAGGGCGGGCCGAGCGGATGCTCGTCGGCGCGCAGATCCTCCCGCCGGACGAGGTTGTCGCCCTCGTCGACTTCGTCCTGCTCGCGGTGCCGGACGACACGCTGCGCCCGCTCGTCGCCGGTCTCGCCGACACCGGCGCGTGGCGCGAGGGCCAGCTGCTCGCACACACTGCGGGGTCGAAAGGCCTTGCCGTGCTGGATCCGGCGGCGGCACGGGGCGTGCTCGCCATGGCCATGCACCCGGTGATGACCTTCGCCGGACGCCCGGAGGACGTCGACCGGCTCGCGGCGCCGTGTTCGGCGTGACCGCTCCCGATGAGCTGCGTCTGATCGCCGAGTCGCTCGTAGTCGAGATGGGCGGCGAGCCGGTGTGGGTGCCCGAATCGGCGCGTCCGCTCTACCACGCCGCGCTGTCGTCGGCTCAAATCACCTCGTCACGCTCGTCAACGATGCGATCTCGCTGCTCGACCGCGCCGGTGTCGACGACTCGGCCCGGCTGCTCGCGCCGCTGCTCTCGGCGTCGCTGGACAACGTGCTCCGGCTGCGCGACGCGGCGTTGACCGGCCCGGTCGCCCGTGCGGACCTCGCCACCCTCGCCGCTCACCGCGCAGCACTCGCCACCGTCTCGCCGCAGCTGCTCGACTCGTATCTGGCGATGGCGCGGCGTACGGCCGAGCGCGCGCACGCGACCGGTCGCCTCGACGACGCGCAGCTCGCCGGCGTGCTGGATGTGTTGGCATGACGCAGGTCGTGCGCACGCGGGCGCAGCTGGCCACCGCCCTCGAGTCCCTGGACGGACCGGTCGGACTGGTGCCGACGATGGGTGCCATGCATGCCGGGCACGAAGCGCTGATAGCGCAGGCCCGCGAGATCTGCGTGACGGTCGTCGTGTCGCGTCTTCGTGAACCCATTGCAGTTCGGCCCGACCGAGGACCTCGCCACGTACCCGCGCACGTTGGACGACGACGTCGCGATCTGCGAGCGCCGCGGCGTGGACCTGGTGTGGGCGCCGGACGTCAGCGACGTGTACCCGGACGGCCCGGCCCGGGTGCGTCCGGATCCCGGCCCGCTCGGCACGATCCTCGAGGGCGCGTCCGTCCGACCCATTTCGCCGGGATGCTGACCGTCGTCGCGAAGCTGTTCGGTCTGGTCCGGCCCGCGGTCGCGTTCTTCGGCGAGAAGGACTACCAGCAACTCGTGCTGATCCGGCGGATGGCCGCGGACCTCGAACTGCACGTCGGCGTGGTCGGCGTACCCACCGTCCGGGACACGGACGGGCTGGCGCTGTCCAGCCGCAACCGCTACCTCTCGGCGGCCGACCGAGGGCATGCGCTGCGACTGTCACGTGCCCTGTTCACCGGACGGGATGCGGCCTCGGACGGGCGTTGGCCGCGATCGCCACGGCAACGGCCGTCCTCGCGCCGAGCCGGGCGTGCAGGTCGACTACCTGGAACTCAAGGGCACGGATCTCGGCGAGTCCCCGAGCACGGTCCGGCTCGACTGCTCGTCGCCGCCCGAGTCGGGCGCACGCGGCTCATCGACAACATCGAGGTCAGCCTTATGAACACCGACGAAGAGGTGATCGAGCGTGCTCTGGAGGAGGACCTCGGCGCGGCGGGCGACGTCACGACGCTCGCAACGGTGCCGCCGCCGCGTCGCCGCCGCGAACCTGGTCGCACGGCAGGACGGTGTCGCCGCCGGATTGTCCGTTGCAGCAAGGGTTTTCGAGCTCGTCTCCCAAGGCCGCGTCGTCGTCGAGTACGGCTCGGCGGACGGAGCACGCGTCGAGCAGGCGAGGTGCTGGCGACCGCGCGCGGGCCGGTGCGCGATCTGCTCACAGCCGAGCGAACCGCGCTCAACCTGCTCGGGCACCTGTCCGGGGTCGCCACGCTGACCCGCCGTTGGGTCGATGCGGTCGAGGGAACGGGCGCGCGGATCCGCGACACCCGCAAGACGCTTCCCGGCCTGCGCGCCATGGAGAAGTACGCGGTGCGCTTGGGCGGCGGGGTGAACCACCGGATGTCCCTCTCGGACGCGGCCCTCGTCAAGGACAACCACATCGCCGCGGCGGGCGGGATCGTGCCGGCATTCGCCGCAGTGCGCGCGGCCTATCCCGGTCTGCCGCTGGAGGTCGAGGCCGACACCGTGGAGCAGGCGCGCGCTGTCATCGAGGCCGGCGCGGACCTCGTCCTGCTCGACAACATGGCTCCGCACGAGCTGCGCACGGTGGTCGAGTACGCGCACGGCCGCGCTCAGCTCGAGGCCTCGGGTGGACTGCGGCTGGAGAATGCGCGGGAGGTCGCCGAGTCCGGAGTGGACTACCTTGCAGTCGGTGCGTTGACACACTCGGCGCCCGTACTCGACATCGGACTGGATCTGTAGATGCTGTTGGCCATCGACATCGGCAACACCAACACCGTCCTGGGCGTCTTCGACGGCGACAAGCTCGAGACCTCGTGGCGGATCAAGACCGATGCGCGCAGCACGGCCGACGAACTGGCGCTGACATTCCGCGGCCTGTTGACCGATCACGTGATCACCGGCACGGCGGCGTGCTCGACCGTGCCGGCCGCGCTGCGCGAGCTGCGCGAGAT
>CAVQFH010000008.1:0-537939 GCA_963711775.1 uncultured Actinomycetota bacterium
TCCAGGACGGCCGCCTGCACTACGTCTACAACTGGCCGGCGACAAGCGGCAGGAGGTGAGCGCCGATGACGCCCTCCCGCCGGGTCGCCACGTCCTGTCCGCGGAGTTCGCCAAGACCGGGGACGACGAGGCGACCTCCAGCGCCACCGGGACGCTGACGCGGTACGTCAATGACGACGCGGTCGGGTCGGGAGATGATGACCAAGTGGGCATGTTCGCCCTCGCCGGCGACGGGCTCGCCGTCGGCCGCGACAGCGGCTCCCGGGTGACCCAGGCGTATGCTGCCGTTCGCGTTCACCGGCGGGACCATCGAGCGAGTCGTCGTCGACGTCAGCGGAGACCATTCGTCGACCACGAGATGGAGGTCATCGCCGGGCTCGCTCGCGACTGAGCCGTTCAGGCGGCCACCGGCTCGCGGGCGAGCTCCTGCGCGATGCGGTCGATCGCGTCGTTGAGGCGCGGGTCCTCGTCGGGCTCCAGTCGGCGACCAGCGCGCGCAGGATGCGCGCGGCCTCGATCAGCCGCTCGGCCGGCATGCCCGGCGTCGGTCAGCCGTGGCCGGCGACGAAGCCGCGGCGTCGAGCACGGCGACCTGCGCGCACCCACGCCGCGTCGAACGGGCGGTTGTCGGCGATCGCGTCGGGGTCGCCGAGGTCGACGCCCTCGTGGGCCTGGACGAGCAGCCAGCCGGGCCCGGTGGCAGATCGATGCCGGGCCTCGACGGTGCGCTCGATGAACGCCTGCGTGCGCTGGCGGCCGACCAGGCGGGCGAGCTCGCGCGGTCAGCTCGCGCAGCGAGTCGCCGCTCGACGGGGTGGCGAAGGCCTCGCCGACGCCGGCCGTCTCGACGCGTCTGGCGCAGCGGGCGCTCCTCGATCAGCCACGAGAGCAGGAAGGCGACCGCGAGGATCACCGCGGCGACGAGGAAGACGGTCGAGAGCGCGTCGCTGAACGCGCCGGTGTAGCGTGTCGCGGACGCCGCGGGCAGGCGCTGGACGCCGCGGGGTTGGCGGCGCCGCCGCTGACGCGCCGGCGGGGTGCCGGCGAGCTCGTCCGTCAGCCGGGCGGTGAAGACCGCGCCGAGCGCGGCGGTGCCGAGCGAGCCGCCCATCGAGCGGAACAGGCTCGCGCCGGACGTCGCGACGCCGAGCTCGGCGTAGTCGACCGCGTTCTGGACGGCGAGCACGAGCACCTGCATGACCAGCCCGAGCCCGAGGCCCAGCACGAACATCGCGGCGTACGCGTAGAGCGTCGAGGTGCCGGCGTCGAGCCGGGTCAGCAGCAGCATGCCGATCACGGCGATCGCGGTGCCGGCGATCGGGAAGACCTTGTAGCGGCCGGTGCGCCGTGATCACCTGGCCCGAGCCGATCGAGCCGATCAGCACGCCCGCCATCACCGGGATCAGCTGCAGGCCGGACTCGGTCGGCGAGGCGCCGCGCACGACCTGCTGGAACAGCGGCAGGTAGGTGAGCGCGCCGAACAGCGCGAAGCCGATCACGAAGCCGATCGCGCTCGTGATCACGAACGACGCGGTTGCGGAACAGGCGCAGCGGCAGGATCGGCTCGGCCGCCCGCGACTCCGCGCGCAGGAAGGCGAGCGAGGCCGCGAGCGCGATCACGCCGAGCCCGACGATCTGCGCCGAGGCCCAGTCGTAGCTGTTGCCGCCCGAGCGTGGTCGCCAGCACGATCGCGCTCAGCGCCGACGGCCAGCAGCACCGCGCCGGCGTAGTCGATCGTGTGCTGCACGCGCTCCTTGACCGTCGGCAGCGCGACGGCCAGCGCGCCGAGCGCGAGGACGCCCAGCGGGAGGTTGATGTAGAAGATCCAGCGCCAGCACAGGTGCGTCGTGAAGAAGCCGCCGATCAGCGGGCCGGCCACCGAGGAGACGCCGAACACGGCGCCGAAGAGCCCCGTGTAGCGGCCGCGCTCGCGCGGCGGGACGACGTCGCCGATCGCCGCCTGCGCGCTGACCATCAGCCCGCCGCCGCCGAGGCCCTGGATCGCGCGGAACGCGATCAGCTCGGTCATCCCCTGCGCGAGCCCGCACAGCGCCGAGCCGATCAGGAAGATCACCAGCGCGGCCTGCAGCACGAGCTTGCGGCCGTAGAGATCGCCGAGCTTGCCGTACAGCGGCGTGACGATCGTCACCGCGAGCAGGTAGGCGGTCACCACCCAGCGAGATGTGCTCCAGCCCGCCGAGCTCGCCGACGATCGTCGGCAGCGCGGTCGAGACGATCGTCTGATCGAGCGAGGCCAGCAGCATCACCAGCAGCAGCGCGCCGATGACGACGCCGAGCCGTTGCGCCGGTCGCTCTTCCGCCATCGCCGGCATGGTGGTCCGGCAACGGGTGAGCGGCCTTCACCTGCCGCGGGTGAGCCGGGTCATCCGGATCGGGTGACGCCACGCGCCCTGTCCACGCCGAAGATCGCACCGGTACCCGATGCCCACGTCCACGTCCACGCCCCGCACGAGCTCAGCGAGACGAGCGGTCACGGAAAGCCGGAGCGCGACCGCCCCGACCGGAGCGAGCGGATGCTCGAGCTCGGCGCGGTCCTGCTCCTGCGCTGACGACGCTGGCGACCGCCTGGAGCGGCTACCAGGCGGCGCGCTGGTCCGGCGAGCAGTCACAGCACTACGCGCGCGCGTCCACGATGCGGATCAAGTCCCAGGCGCAGTCCACGCTCGCCGGCCAGCTGCGGATCGACGACCTCGTGCTGTTCAACGGCTGGCTCGATGCGAGCGAGGTGGGCGACACGCGGCTCGCCGCGCTCTACCGCCGCCGCTTCCGGCCGGAGTTCGTGCCCGCGTTCCGTGCGTGGCAGGCCGAGCGGCCGACCCCGGTGCCGAGCCCGCTGTACATGCCCCAGTACCGGCTCGCCGAGACGGCACGCGCCGGCCGGCTCGACGCGCAGGCGGACAAGCTCTACCGCGAGGGGACGGCCGCGAAGTCCAACGACGATCACTACATCCTCTCCACGGTCTTCTTCGCGGCGGTGCTGTTCTTCGCCGGGATCTCGCTGCGGCTGGGTTGGTGGCCGCTGCGCGTCTTCGTCTGGGATGGCCGCCGTCCTGCTGCTCGCGGGCATCGGCTATGTGGCGACACTGCCGATCGCGTAGCCGGGCTGCGGGCGAGTCAGCCTCCGTCACCGGAGGGGTGCGCGCCTGCCGGCGCTCGCTGGCATGCCCCCTGGCGGCGACGTCCCGGGCCGTCGATGCTCGGTTCCATGAAGACGCTCGCGGTCTGGAGCTCGCCCACGACCGACGGCGCCGACACCGCGCTCGATCGGCTCCGCGCGCTCGCCGTCGAGGGCCGGATCGCCGTCGACGACGCCGCCGCGGTGTCGTGGCCGCGCGCGCGACGCCGGCCCGAGCTGAGCGAGCACGGCAGCCTGGTCGGCTCCGGCGCGCTGTGGAGCGGGTTCTGGGGGCTCTTCGTCGGGCTGATCTTCGTCACTCCGCTGGCAGGGCTATCGCTCGGGGCCGCGGCGGGAGCGGTCGCTGGGAGCCTGGCCGACGTCGGGATCGACGGCGCGTTCATCAAGCACGTCCGCAGGGAGGTCGTCCCCGGCACGTCGGCGGCGTTCGTGATCGCCGAGGCGGCGGCGATCGACACGACGGCGGCGGCCGTGCGTGAGCTCGAGGGACGGCTGCGGCGCGCTGACCTCGACGCGGCGCAGTCGCGGCACCTGTGGAGGGCGTTCGTGGAGGAGGCGTCGTGGACGAGCCCGTCCGCGTCATGACGGTCGACGACGCGGCGATCTTCCGCGCCGTCGCGCACGAACTGATCGCGGCCACCGAGGGCTTCGAGCCCGTGCTCAGGTCGGCTCCGGCGAAGAGGCCCTCGACCGGGCGGAGCAGATCGATCCGCAGATGGTCCTCCTCGACGTCCGGATGCCGGGCATGGACGGGATCGAAACCTGTCTCCGCCTGACCGGGCGCGACCCGTCCACCGTCGTCGTGCTCCTGACCTCCGACGCATCCGCGTCGGTGACGCGCGAGGCGCAGCGGAGCGAGCGGTGGCGCTCCTGGCGAAGGAGCACCTCACGCGTGCGATGCTGCGCGGTCTGTGGGCCATCCACAGCCCGCTTGCCTGAGCGGTGAAAAGTTTCGTGTCATCTACACGCCGGGGCCCGGGTTCTGGAAGCATCGGGCCGTGAGCTCCGTCCTGGGCTCCTCGTCGCCGTCGCTCGGCGCCCTTGCCCCGGAGATCGATGCCGGGACGCTCGTGCGCGCGCGCGTGCCCGTGTCGCTGGTACAGAAGGTCGTCGCCGTCGCGATCGCGCCGATGGTCGCGGTCACGCTGTGGCTCGCGCTGACGAGCGATCACCTCGAGAAGCCCGGCGCCGCCGGGGTGTACTGGGGCTATCTGATCGCGGCGTCGATGGCGATCGGCCTGTACTGGTGGGTTCTCGCCCGGCGAGCCGGTTCGGGTCGCTGCTCGTGGCCTTCGGGGTGCTCTCGTGGATGGTCTCGTGGCAGGGCGCGGACGAGCCGCTGCTCTTCGACATCGGCGTGCTGGCCGAGGCGCCGTTCTTCGTGCTCACGTTCTACCTGTTCCTCGCATACCCGATGGGGCGGCTGGAGCCGCGCGCCGCGCGCTGGCTGATGGCCGCGCTCGTGCTCGGCGTGCTCGCGTTCTTCCTCCCATGGGCGCTCTTCTCGCCGGTCATCGCCGGCGGCGGCCCGCTGACGCGCTGCGCCCCCGCGTGCCCGGAGAACGTCCTGCAGATCGCCACGGCCCCGAAGCTGGTGGAGGTGGCCGGCAAGGCGGAGACCTACACCGCGCTCGCCATCACCCTGGCGGTGCTGATCGTCTACGCGATCCGGTTCCGCGGGCGTCGAAACCGCAGCGGAGGGCGCTCATGGCGATCACGGTCACGTCGCTGCTCTTCCTGCCGGCCTACTTCATCTACAACTTCGCGGCCTGGATCCTCTACCTCGACCAGGACACCCTCGACACGCTCGCCTGGGGCATCGTGGCCACCCGCGTGCTGCTTCCCCTCGGCTTCCTGGTCGCCCTGTGGCAGGCCGGCCACTTCGCCACGACCGCGCTGCACACGCTGCTCGAGAAGCTGGCGACGCGCCCCACGCCCGCGCAATGGAGCGACACGGTCGCCGCGGCGCTCGACGACGACGCGTTCCAGCTCGGCTACCACGATCCGGTCGCGGGACGGTTCCGCGAGCCCGGCGGAGGCGACCTGGAGCCCCCGGCTCCGCCCGGACGGGCATGGGTGGCCGGTCGAGCGCGACCGCCGGCCCGTGGCCGCGATGATGATCGACGAGTCGTTGACCGAGGACCCCGAGCTCGTGCGGGCGGCGACCTCCGCGACGCTCCTGGCGGTGGAGAACGGGCGGCCTCGAAGGCGAGCTGCGCGCGTCCCGGATGCGCATCCTCGAAGCCGGCCACGCCGAGCGGCGGCGCATCGAGCGCGACCTTCACGACAGCGCGCAGCAGCGCCTCGTCGCCCTTCGCATCCACCTGGAGCTCGCGAGCGGCGCGCTCGACCACGAGGCGGGGCGCGAGACCTTCGAGCGTCTCGGCGGCGAGGTGGAGGCGGCCATCGACGAGCTTCGCGAGGTGGCTCACGGGCTGCACCCGCAGGCGCTCGCCCAGGCCGGCGTCGGCCCGGCGCTGAAGGGGGTCGCGATCCGCGCCCCCAACCGGATCGTCGTCGTCGATGCGATGCCGCGGCAGTCCGATCCGGTCGAGACCGCGATGTACTTCTGCTGCCTCGAGTGCCTCCAGAACGCCGCGAAGCACGCCGGCCACGATGCCACGGTGATCATCTCGCTCGGCCAGGAGGACGACCGCGTCTCCTTCGCTGTCGAGGACGACGGAGCGGGCTTCGACCCGGACACCGTGCCGCGCGGCGCGGGCCTCACGAACCTCGGCGACCGCCTCGCGGCCGTCGGAGGCACGCTGCGGATCGAGCCCGCCCGGGGCGCGGCACCCGCATCGAGGGCGAGCTCCCCGCCGCGTCCCGCTGATTCATCCCTTCGGGATGACGCGTCCCTACGTCGCCGCTGGGATCGTCGCCGCATGACCGCCGCGTCCACCGCCAAGGCGAAGCCGAACGGCAAGGCTGCACTCCCCGCTTCCGAGCCGCGGCCGGAGCAGAGCGCCGCCGCGCCGTCGCCGTTCCCGCCGATCGCCGACTACGCGTTCCTCTCGGACTGCCATACGGGCGCGCTGGTGGCGCCGGACGGCTCGATCGAGTGGATGTGCGTGCCTGCGTTCGACGCCCCGAGCGTCTTCGGCGCGCTGCTCGATCGCCAGGCCGGCTACTTCCGGTTCGCTCCGTTCGGCATCGTCGCCCCGTCCGAGCGGATCTACGAGCCGGGGACCAACGTGCTCGTGACGACGTGGAAGGTGCCGAGCGGGTGGCTAGAAGTGCGCGAAGCGCTCGTCATGGGGCCGCGGCGCGGCGAGGACACGGTCACTCCGCACACCAGGCCGCCGACCGACTACGACGGCGAGCACATGCTCGTCCGCACCGCCCGGTGCATCAGCGGTGTCGTCCAGCTGGAGCTCGTGTGCGAGCCGTGTTCGACTACGGCCGCGACGCCGGCCGAGTGGAAGCTCGAGGGCGACGAACGCCACGCCGCGGTCGCGGAGGGCGCGGGACAGCGGATCGCGGCTCAGCACGGACCTGCCGCTGGGCATCGAGGGCGGCAGCGCGCGGGCGCGCCGCGTGATGCGCGCCGGCGAGGAGGTGTTCTGCGCGCTGTCGTGGGCGAGTGACCTGGCCGGGCCCGCGGACATCGAGTCCGCGCGCGAGAAGCTGGCCACGACGACGCTGTTCTGGCGGACGTGGATGGACTCGACGCGGTTCCCGGACCATCGCTGGCGCGCGCCGATCCAGCGCTCGGCGCTCGTGATCAAGGGCCTGACGTACATGCCCACCGGAGCGACGGTGGCGGCGCTCACCACGAGCCTGCCCGAGACGCCGGGCGGCGAGCGCAACTGGGACTACCGCTACAGCTGGATGCGCGACACGACGTTCACGCTGCAGGCGCTGCACTGGCTGCAGCTCGACTGGGAGGCCGACGAGTTCATGCAGTTCGTCGCCGATCTCGAGCCCAACGAAGACGGATCGCTGCAGATCATGTACGGGATCGACGGCCGCCGCGACCTCACCGAGAGCACACGCGACGAGCTCACCGGCTACGCGGGCGCAAGCCCGGTGCGGATCGGGAACGGCGCCTTCGACCAGCGCCAGAACGACGTCTACGGCGCGGTGCTGGACTCGATCCTGGTCCACACCAAGCACAGCCAGCGGATGCCGCGGAGGCTGTGGCCGATCGTCGAGTCGCAGGCCGCCGGGGCGATGGCGGCGTGGCGCACGCCCGACCAGGGGATCTGGGAGGCGCGCGGCGAGCCGCGCCACTACGTCTCGTCGAAGCTGATGGGCTGGGTCGCGCTGGACCGGGCGGCCAAGCTCGCGGAGATCCGCGGCGCTCCCGGGCGCGCGGCCACGTGGCGCGAGGCCGCCGAGCGAGGTCCACGCCGACATCCTCGAGCACGGCGTCTCGGACCGCGGCGTGCTGCGCCAGCACTACGAGACCGACTCGCTGGACGCCTCCACGCTGCTCGCCCCGCTGTTCGGCTTCCTGCCCGGCGAGGACCCGCGGATGCGCGCGACCGTCGACGCCATCGCCGACGAGCTGACCGACGACGGGTTCGTGCTCCGCTACAGGACCGACGAGACCGACGACGGCCTGTCCGGCCGCGAGGGCTCGTTCCTGATCTGCTCGTTCTGGCTCGTCTCGGCGCTGGCGGTGGTCGGCGAGACGCAGCGCGCGCGTGACCTGATGGAGCGCCTGCTGCGCGTGGCGTCGCCGCTCGGCCTCTACGCCGAGGAGTTCGACGCGGGCACCGGCCGCCACCTCGGCAACGTCCCGCAGGCGTTCTCCCACCTCGCCCTGATCGAGGCGGCCGGGCGCATCATCCTCGCCGAGCGCCTCGAGGAGTTCTGACGCGCGATATGAAGGGCTGGCCGATCCGGAGCGTGCTGGCCGGGACGGCGGGGACGGCGACGATGACCGCCGCCTACGCCGCGGAGCATCACGTGCGCACCCGCGTCGTGGGCCAGCTCGACTACGACGACGGGCTCGTGCCCGGGCAGATCGTCGCGACGCGTCATGCACCTGCCACAGGTGACGCACGCGCAGGAGCGCGAGCTCGGCCTGGTCCTGCGCTGGAGCTACGGCTCGGTGTTCGGGCTGCTTCACGGCGCGCTGCGGCGCGTGACGGGCGAGCCGGTCGCGAGCGTCATCTTCGGCGGCGTGCTGATGACCGCGACCTTCACGCTGTTCCCGCTGCTCGGCCGGACTCCGCCGCCGTGGCGCTGGCCGCCCGACGTGATCGCGACGAGCGTCGGCACCCACGTCGCGTACGTCGCGGCGGTGGCGGTCACCGATGGGGGCCTACGCCGCGGGCGCGCTGCACCAGCAACGTCGCGGTTCCGCCGACGATCAGCATCGCGACGTTGATCCCGAGCACGGCGAGCGCGCCGAGCGCCTCGCCCGCCTGCCCGGTGCCGATGGACACGCCCAGGTACGCCGACGCCGGGATGGTGGTCACCGAGATCGCCACGCCGACGGCCGAGCTGGCGCGCGTCTCCAGCGCCAGGATCGCCGCGACCCCGGCGGCGAACGCGACGATCGGCGTCGAGATGTTGACGGTCTGAAGACCCTCCAGGCCGCTCTCGCCGGCATCGAATCCCGTGCTCAGGAGCCCGAGCGCGTCGAGCGCCGCGGTCATCGCGCCCGCGACGACGCCGGCGACCGCGAGCCCGACCGTGAGCGTCGCCAGCGCCCTCCGGCGAGCCCCCAGCGCCGGAGCACCAGGGCCGTGCACGCCGCCGTGATCGGGAGCGTGTCGGGGCTGACCGCCATCGCGCCGACGATCAGGATCTGGTTGTCGTAGATGACGCCGAACGCCGCGATCACCCCGGCCACCGCCATGAACACGACATAGCGGGCCAGCGGACGGGCGTTGGCCCCGGCCTGGGTCAGGAGGTCGGCCCACACCACGCCGGCGAGCGGGCGGCTGGCGGTGGCCGGGCCGATCGAGTCCAGCCGGAGCAGCTCGACGTCCTCGGGCGGGATGTCCAGGTCGCGCAGCGCCTCGAGCGCGGCATCGGCGACATCGCCGGTGACGTCCGCGCTGGCCATCGCGACGCGGCCGTCGCCATCGCGTGTCACGAGCACGTGCCGAGTGCCCGTGATCGCCTCGACGCGCTCCGCGACCTCGGCGACCCTGGACATCGGCCCGTAGACCCGGAGCTGGAGCATCAGGCGGGCGCGGGGGCCACGGGCGTCGCGGAGCGCAGCCGCAGCCCGACGATCGGATAGACGAGGGTCGACAGCACGGCGGCGCCGATCAGCGCCGCGGCCGTCGACGAGCGCATGTGCCCGCCGTCCTGCGCGAGCGTCGTGATCGCGAGCACGAGCGGCAGCTGCGTCGAGCTGAAGAAGGCGAGCGCGAGGCGCTCGCGGCGGTCGAGGACCCGCGTGTAGAGCAGGAGCGCCGGCGTGCCGCGCACCACCAGGAAGAGCCCGAAGAACACGACGAGCTTGGCGACGCCGGACGGGCTCGCGAACAGGGCGTCCACGTCGAGCTTCATCCCGCTGACGACGAAGAAGAACGGGATGAAGAACCCGAACGCGACCGCCGAGAGCTTGGAGTCGAATGCCGGGACCTCGCTCGTCTTGAGCACCTGCCGCGTGATCAGCCCGCCGCGAAGCCGCCGAGCAGCAGGTCCAGGCCCAGCTCGGACGCGAGCAGCACGAGCGCGAAGACGAGCACGACGATCCAGCGCACGGCGAGCTGCGAGCTCTTCTCGAGCGTGCGCTCGAGCAGCGGCACGGTCCGGCCGGCGGACCGCACCGCCACCAGCGCGACGCCGACCGCGAGCGCCACGAAGGCGATCAGGATCGCCGCATGGTGGATCGCGCTGCCGGTCGAGAGGACCAGCGTCACCAGCAGGATCGGGCCGAACTCCCCCACGGCTCCCGCGGCGAGCAGGAACGTGCCGAACCGCGTCTTGAGCTCACCGCTGTCGGACAGGATCGGGATGAGCGTGCCGATCGCGGTCGTGGCGATCGCCGAGCCCGTGTAGAGCAGCGAGAGCACGATCCCCGCGGCCGCGAGGATGCCTCCGATCGCGTACGCCAGCACGAGCGAGATCGCCCAGCCCGCCGCCGCCAGGCGCAACGGCCGGCCGCGATGCGGTGCAGGTCGATCTCGTAGCCCGCGAAGAAGAACAGCATCCCGAGCCCCAGGTCGGCGAAGAACTGGATGAACGCCGACACGTCCAGGCCGAGCATCTGCGGCCCGATGACGACACCGAGCACCAGCTCGACGACCACGGCGGGCAGCAGCAGCCCGCGCCCCGTCACGATCGCCGCCACCGTCCCCGCGAGGGCGGCCGTGCCGACCACCGCGAGGAACGCGGTCGGCTCGACGCCGATCGCGGCGAGGACGACCGGCCCGCTCACGGCCGCGGCGCCTCGCCTTCGGCGACCACGTCGCGCTGCGCGAGCGTGAACAGCAGCGCGATCGACGGCAGCACGAGCACGACGGCGACGCCGAAGACGATCAGCACCGCCGTCAGCGTGGCGCTCGGCGCCGCGCCGTCGTCGATCGTGAGCGCCTGCGGCAGCAGGTACGGGTGCTGCGCGACGCCCCAGCCCCAGATCACGGCGACGACGGCGCCGACGGCGAGCGGCCGCGCGCCGCGCCGGGCGCCGCGGCGCGAGCAGGACGAGCACGGCGCCGCCGCAGAGCAGCGAGACGATCACGAGCGGCAGCCCGTCGCCGGTCAGGCCGTCGTAGACGTAGCGCGCGTCGGCGTGCAGCGCGACGATGCCGGCGACGGCGAGCGCGCCCGCGACGACGGCGGCGCCGAGCGCGCGAGCGGTGAAGTAGCGCTCCAGGTCGGGCGCGCCGGCGCGGCGCGCGTCGCTGACGAGGAAGACGGCGGCGAGGTAGGCGCCAGGTGGCGACGAACAGCGCGCCGATCAGCGAGCGAGAGCGGGTTCAGCCAGCTCGTCACCGCGTCGCCCGTCGGCGTTGCCGACCGGCACCCGGCCGCCGGCGACGCGCCGACGACGGTGCCCATGAAGAACGGCGTGAGCAGCGACGCGAGCCCGAACAGCGCGCTCGGCGAGCCGCCGGCCCGCCGCGCGCGTCGCGCGGTCTTGTGGAACGCGAAGCCCGGCGCCGCGCAGCACGATGCCCAGCGCGGCCAGGCTGAGCGGGATGAACAGCGTCGAGAAGATCGCCGCGAACGCGGACGAGAAGCCGGTCCACAGCACGACGAGCACGAAGATCAGCCAGACGTGGTTGGCCTCCCAGACCGGGCCGATCGCCCAGTCGATCAGCTCGCGCGCGCGCCGGCCGCGCTCGCCGCCGCCGGCGACCAGGCTCCAGAACCCGGCGCCGAAGTCCGCGCCGCCGAACACCGCGTAGGCGGTCACGCCGGCCCACAGCACGCGGCGACGGCGTCGGCGCTGCTCATCGCGGCGCCTCCGCGACGCGGCCGGCGGCCGTCGGAGTCCGGCCGTACGGCACGTCGTCGTCGGCTCGTCGCCGGCGCGCCAGCGCCGCGCCATCGCGCGCAGCGTGATCGACGAGCGCCGCGCCGAGCAGCACGTAGAGCGCACGATCACGCGGTGAACGTGACCCAGACCCCGCTCGCCTGCGTGACCGCGTCCTCCGTGCGCATGACGTTGTAGACGATCCACGGCTGGCGGCCGACCTCGGTGACGATCCAGCCGCACTCGAGCGCCACGACGGCCGCGACGCCCGAGATCGCGACCGCGCGCAGGAACCAGTGCGTCTGCGGGATGTCGCGCCTGCCGCCACCACGCGATGCCGAGCCACAGCCCGAGCGCGATCAGCGCGGTGCAGATGCCGACCATCGTGTCGAACGCCCAGTGCAGCATCGTGTTGGCCGGCGGGCGGTCCTCGGGCGGCACCGGAGTCGAGCCCGATCACCTGCGTGTCGGTGCTGCAGCCGACCAGGAACGAGTCGAAGCCCGGGATCCCGATCCCGCCCTTGACGCCGCTCGGCGGTGCAGCGGCCGCAGATGTACTCCGTCACGTGCGGTCGAGGTCTGTCTGGACGCACTCCATCGCCGCGAACTTGATCGGCTGGTCCTTGGCGATCGCGCGCGCCGCGGTGTCGCCGACCGCGAACTGGATCGGCGTCGCGATGCAGGCGACCGTCAGCGGGATCAGCAGCCCGAGCCGGTGGATAGCGGTCGCGCCGGCCGCGCAGCATCCCGACCGCGTAGACCGAGGCGACCAGGAAGCCGGTGACGAGGTACGCCGCGAGGATCATGTGCGGCACCTCGTAGGGCACCGCCGGGTTGAAGATCACCTTCAGCGGGTCGACCGTCGGTGACGTCGCCGTTCGTCGGCGAGAAGCCCTGCGGCTGGTTCATCCACGAGTTGACGGCGACGACCGAGAACGCGCCGCCGAGCCCGCAGATCACGATCGGCACGCCGGTCCAGAAGTGCGTCCACGGCGACAGGCGCTTCCAGCCGAAGATGTAGATCGCGACGAAGATCGCCTCGAGGAAGAAGAAGATCCCCTCGATCGCGAACAGCACCCCGAAGACCTCGCCGAAGCGGCCGGTGAACGCCGGCCACAGCAGCCCGAACTCGAACGAGAGCACGGTGCCGGTGACCGCGCCGACCGCGAACGTCACCGCCACGACCTTCGACCAGCGCCGCGCGAGCAGCAGCGCGTCCTGCGTCGTCGCGGCGCAGGCCGCGGTAGTTCGCGATCAGCATGAGCGCCGGGAGGGCCACGCCCGAGCGACGCCAGGATGATGTGGAAGCCGAGCGTGAACGCCATCTGGCTGCGCGCCGCCTCGAGCGTTCGAGGCGCGAACGTCAGCACTGGCGCGAGCGCCAGGCACGGTCACGGCACGCCGGCGCGGCTCGCGGCTCGGGCGCTACGTCCTCGTCCCAGTCGATCCGCGCGTCTTCGGCGCGGTCGAGCACCTGGGGCCCGCGCGACTTCGTGAAGTAGTCCCAGCCCCAGTTGATGAACGCGTCGACGCGGTTGCGCACGCCGGTCATGAGCGAGGCGTGGACGCCGAGCCAGGCCGAGAACGCGATCGCGCCGTGCAGCTCGTGGCGGTGCGCGCCCACCTCGGCGATCGCCGCGCCGCGGCCGATCATCGCCATGATGCCCTTGTCGTGGTAGTGGAACGGCTTGCGCGGCTTGCCGGCGGCCTCGGCGAGGACGTTCTCGGCCGCCCAGGCGCCCGCTCTGCAGCGCGACCGAGCCCGAGCTGCGGATGCGCGTCGCCGTCCGGGCCGCGGGATGTTCGCGACGTCGCCGATCGCGTAGACGCCCGGCGACGCCCGTCGACCGTGAGGTCGGGCTGGACGTCGATCGCGCCCGCCGCGGCCGTGCGGCAGCCCGGCGCGCCGCGGCGACGGCGGCGCCTTGATCCCGCCGCCCCAGACGACGCAGCGGGTCGCGGATCGGTGCCCGTCGGCGAGCGTGACGTGACCGGCGCCGACCTCGGTGACCGCGACGCCGAGGTGCAGCCGCACGCCCTTGCGCCCGAGCACCTTGGCGGCGTAGTCGTGCGCGCTGTCGGAGAACGGCGCCGAGCAGCGTGTGGCCGAGGTCGACGAGGTGGATCTGCGCCGCGCTGACCGCGAGGTCGTGGTACTCGACCGTCATCGTCTCGGCGATCAGGTCGGCGAGCGCGCCGGCGAGCTCGACGCCGGTCGGCCCGCCGCCCACGACCACGAAGTTCAGCGCGCCCTGGTCGACGCAGCGACGGGTCGCGGTCGGCGTCCTCGAAGACGCTCGAGGATCCGCGAGCGCAGCCGCGTGGCGTCGTCGAGCGAGTAGAGCGGGAACGCGTGCTCCGCCGCGCCGGGCGTGCGGAAGAAGTTCGGCTGCGAGCCCGCCGCGAGCACCAGCGCGTCGCCGGCGAAGCGCTCGCCGTCGGCCAGCGTCGACCGCGCGGGCGGCCGGATCGACCGCGGTCGACCTCGCCGAGCTTGACGTCGACGTTCGCGTGCGTCGCGGAACAGCTTGCGCAGCGAGAACGCGATGTCGCTCGACGCGAGCTGCGACGTCGCCACCTGGTAGAGCAGCGGCTGGAACTGGTGGTAGTTGTGGCGGTCGACCAGCGTGACGCGGACGCCGTCCTCGCGCGCCAGCCGCTTCACGCAGCCGACGCCCGGCGAAGCCGCCGCCGACGACGACCACATGCACGCCGGCCGTCCGTTGTCAGGCGACATGCGTCGGACCTCCGATCGCCGCGCGCGCGGCGCCCATGCGCTCGAGCAGGTGGTCGCCGACGCGCAGCGCGTTCGCCATCGCGGTCAGCGCCGGGTTCACCGCCCCGATGCTCGGGAAGAAGCTGGTGTCGACGACGTAGAGGTTGTCGACCTCGTGCGCGCGGCAGTCCGTGTCGAGCACCGAGGTCGCCGGGTCGGTCGCCGAAGCGGCACGTCCCCGCCTGGTGGGCGCAGCCCGCGACCGGGATCTCGTTCTTGAGGTACGCGTGGCGCGGGACCAGGTGGTCGTGGTGCATGCCGAGGTGCGCCGAGCATCGACTTCAGCTCGTGCAGCAGGCGCCTTGGCGGGCTCGTCGTTGGTCGGCATGTAGGCCAGCTGGATCGCGCCGTCCGTCGCGCAGCGTGACGCGGTTCTCGGTCCGCGGCAGGTCCTCGGTCGAGAGCCAGAAGTCGACGGCGTGCCGGGCGACCTCCTCGAGCGTGCGCTCGCGGCGCGAGCCGGGTCTGCAGCGGCTTCTCGCCGCGGTACATCTCCGCCGAGGACTTGCCGACCATCTGGATGTTGCCCAGCGGGTAGTCGAAATCGGGCGCCGCCGAAGTAGAAGTCGTTGAGCCCGAGCGTCTTCTGGAAGACCGTCGGGTTCTGCTCCTTCGACAGCGCGAGCACCGCCTGGCTGTTGTGGAACATGTAGTTGCGCCCGACCTGGTCGGAGCCGTTGGCGAGCCCGTTCGGGATGCGCGTCGCTGGCCGAGGCGAGCAGCAGCCGCGCGCTGTTGGCGGCCCCGCAGGAGACGACGACGAGGTCGGCGGTGTAGCGTCCTCGCGCTCCCGCCGCGTGATCGACGACCACGCCGGTGACGGCGTGCCCGTCCGCGCTCGTCTCGAGCCGCACCGCCTCGGCGTCGGTCAGCAGCGTCACGTTGTCGTGCTCGAGCGCCGGCCGGACGCCGAGCACCTCGGCGTCGGACTTCGCGTGCACGAGGCACGGGAAGCCGTCGCACGTCGCGCAGCGCACGCAGTGGCTGTGCGGCATGTCGGACTCGGCCAGCCGCACGCCGCAGGGCGCGTGGAACGGGTGGTAGGCCGGCCGCCTCGAGATCGTCGGAGAGCTGCTGGATGCGCGGCTCGTGGCTGACCGCCGGGAACGGGTAGGGGCCGACGACGGCGGCTCGGTGGGGTCCTCGCCGCGCGCGCCGTGGACCTCGTAGAGCTCCTCGGCGAGCGTGTAGTACGGCTCCATGCTCGTCGTAGGCGATCGGCCACGCGGGCGATATCCCGTCGTGGTGCAGCAGCTCGCCGAAGTCCTCCGCGCGCAGCCGGTAGAGCGCGGCGCCGTAGAGCTTCGTCGGCGCCGCCGACGAAGTAGTGCACCTGCGGCTGGAACGCCTTGCCCTGCTCGTCGTACCAGGTGTCGGCGGACACGTAGCGCTCGTCGACGAACACGTCGTGCGCGTCCCAGTTCTCCGGCTCGCGGGCGAGCCAGCCGCCGCGCTCGAGCAGCAGCACGCGCTTGCCCGACGGCGCGAGATGGCGGACGAGCGTGCCGCCGCCAGCGCCGCTGCCGATGACGATGACGTCGTAGTCGCTCATGACCCCACCCACGGCTCGTGCCAGCGACCGTGCCCGGCGAGCAGTCGGTCCGCCTCCGCCGGCCCCCAGGTGCCCTTGCGCGTAGGGATGCACGGGCGGGGGTGCGTCGACCAGCGGCTGCATGACGCGCCACGCCTCCTCGACCCCGTCCTGCCGCTTGAACCGCATGCTGTTCCCCTCCATGGCGGCATGCAGGAGCACCTCGTAGGGCGCCGGGACGTCGCCGCCCTCGGTCCCGAGGTTCATGTCGAGGTTGATCGTCTCCGGCTCGGCGGGCTCGCCGCGCTGCGCCTGGAGCGTCATCCGGACGCCGGTCGACGGATCGAGCCTGACGACCAGCTGGTTGGGCTCCGCCGGGCGGCCCTTCTGATCGAAGCCGAGGCGGGGCGGTCGCCTGAACACCAGCCGCAGCTCGGTCTGCGTCACGGGGAGGTGCTTGCCGGTGCGGATGAAGATGGGCACGCCCGACCAGCGCCAGTTGTCGATCTCCAGGCGCATCGCGGCGTACGTCTCGGTCGCGGAGTCGGCGGCGACGCCGTCGATCTCCCGGTAGCCGTCGTGCTGGCCGCGCACGTAGTGCGCGGGGTCGGCCGGCGGCATCGCGTGGAACACCGCGAACAGCGCGTTCTTGTACGTGTCGGGATCGTGGGCGCGCCGGCGCCTCCATGGCGGTGGCCCCGACGATCTGCATCAGGTGGTTGACGACGACGTCGCGCAGCGCGCCGACCGGGTCGTAGAAGTGCCCGCGGTCCTCGACGCCGAAGCTCTCGGCCATCGTGATCTCGACGCTCGCGACGTGGTTGCGGTGCCAGACCGGCTCGAGGATCGCGTTCGCGAAGCGCAGCCGGAGGATCTCCGTGAGGCCGAGCTTCCCGAGGTAGTGGTCGATCCGGTAGAGCTGGCGCTCGTCGAGGTACTCGTGCATCTCCTGCGCGAGCGCGCGCGCCGAGGCGAGGTCGTGGCCGAAGGGCTTCTCGACCACGACGCGGGCGCTCGCGGTCAGGCCGGCGTCCGCGAGTCCCTTCACGACCGTGCTGAACAGGAACGGCGGGATCTCGAGGTAGAAGACCGGGCGCTGCGCGTCCGCGAGCCGCGTCGCCAGCCGCTCGAACGTCGCCGGGTCCGCGAAGTCGCCGGCCAGGTAGGAGAGGCGCGCGGCGAAGCGCTCGAAGACCTCGCGGGTCGAGCCGCTCGCCCGACGCCGACGATCGCCTCGCGAGCGCGCTCGCGCAGGTCGTCGACCGTCCAGTCGTCGACGGCGACGCCGACGATCGGGCAGGTGAGCAGCCCGCGCGCCTCCAGGCGGTAGAGCGAGTGCAGGGTCATCTGCTTCGCGAGGTCGCCCGGTGATGCCGAAGACCACGAGCACGTCCGCAGGTCCTGTCGCGGGTCCGGCCGCGCGCGTGCCGAGGCCGTGGTGATGCCGTGGTGCTCATGAGAAGGCCATTCCGTCGAGGAGGGGCGGCGAGTCGAACGCAATCGTCGAGCCCGGACGGGCCCCGCGCGTCACCCGGATGGGATGACGTCGCCACGCTCGCGGCCGCAGATCATCAGAGCGAATGGCCGCCCGCAATGACAAGGCCGTCCTCGCGCCGCCCGGTCCGGATCCGGTCGAGCACCTCGCGCACGTCTCCACGCGGCTGTGGAAGCTCATCTTCGGCGTCGGCCTGGTCGTCTGGCTCGCCGCGGCGGCCGTCACCGAGATCACCGACGACGACATCCTCGTCCCGACCGTGATCATCATCGGCAGCTTCCTGGTGCCGGTGACGCTGGTCGCGTTCGCGCTGTCCCGGCGCCGCGAGGGGTATCTGACGACGGAGGAGGTCGTGCTCGGGTTCCTCGCGGCCGGCACGCTCGGCGTCATCGCGACCGCGGTGATGGAGATCTACCTCCTCCCCGCCGCCGCCGGGACCTTCATCGGCGTGGGCATCATCGAGGAGCTCGGGAAGGCGCTCGTGCTGATCGCGGTCGCCCATCGGGTCCATGAGCGCGGACCGAGGGACGGCATGGTCCTCGGCGCGGTCGTCGGCGCCGGGTTCGCCGCGTTCGAGAGCGCGGGCTACGCGCTCCAGTCGATGCTCGCGCACCTCGACGAGCGCCCGGTGATCACCATCCTCGAGCTCGAGGCGTTCCGGGCGCTGCTCGCGCCGTTCGGCCACATCACTTGGACGGCGTTGATCGGCGGCGCGCTGTTCGCCAGCTCCCGCCGGGGACGGCTCCACCTGGACGGCCGGCTCGTCGCGACCGTCCTCGGCTGCATCACCCTGCACGCGCTCTGGGATCAGGCGAACGGCTGGGCCGTCATGCTCGCCAGAGGCGTCTCCGGCGGAGGGTGGAAGCTCCTCTGGCCCAACGACGAGCAATGGGTCGGGATCCCCCCGTCCGAGGCCGTGTTCTGGCTGAACGTCTTCTATCCCGCCATCCTCACCGTGCTGGCGCTGATCGGCTTCACGTGGCTCCTGCTCGCGTGGCGCTCCTACGGCCGCCACCCGGTCGCGTCGTGATCCGCAGCCTCGTCCTCGGCGCGATCCTGCTCGTGGGCGCCGCGCCGTCCGCCCTCGCGGCGTCGGTGGACTACGGGCCGATCTCCCACAAGGGCGACAAGACCGTCGGGGCGGCATCGACGAGCCTCAAGCTCTCGCTGCAGCTCGGCTTCATCGCGAACCAGTCCGGGCTGCAGGGCGCGGTCAAGTACGCGAGCAACCCGGCCTCCTCGAAGTACGGCAAGTACCCGTCGCTGTCGACGCTGCAGAGCAAGTACGGCGCCTCGTCGTCGAAGCGCAAGGCGGTCGTGAAGGCGTTCAAGTCCGAGGGGATCACCGCGAAGGTCGACGTGACGCATCTGCGTGCGAGCGCGACGGTGAGCGTCGGCAAGGCCCAGAAGCTGTTCGGCGTCAAGTGGAAGGTCTACCGGACGAGCACGGGCTCGAAGGTGGCGCTGCCGGCGAAGACGCCGAAGCTGCCGAAGGGGATCAAGGGCAACGTCGACACGATCGCCGGGATGCGCGTGCAGCTCTCCGGCGGCAGCTCGTCGGCGGCCAGGGCGGCGGTCGTCGCCGACGGCGGGACGCCGACACGCACGGGGACGCCGGCGTTCGGCTGCGTGCCGTCGCAGTTCCCCGCCGCGCTCGCCTCGGACGCGGGCCTGTACCCGAACCAGATCCTGGAGGCCTACGGGATCGCGCCGCTGCAGGCGGCAGGCTTCAAGGGCCAGGGCTCGCGGCTGGCGATCGTCGGCGAGGCGCCCACCCCGGCCGCCGACGTGAACACCTTCCGGGCCTGCTTCGGAACGCAGGGGACGGCGCTGAAGATCCACAACGCCGGCTCGATCAAGCCGATCCTCGAGAGCTCGCTCGACGCGATGGTCGCCTCGGCGGTCGCACCCGCGCTCTCGCGCTTCGACCTGTGGGTGCACCCGATCAGCGAGAGCGACGACGACGGTGACGCGGAGGGCTTCCTGGTCCTGCTCGCGCAGCCGCTGCAGGCCACGACCAACGGCGCGCCGCTGCCGCACGTCATCTCGGTCTCCTACGGCGAGTGCGAGTCGATCGTGAAGCCGTACACGGCGGCGCGCACGCTGGTCGAGCGGCAGCTCACCGCGACCGCGGCGCTCGGCATCACGACCGTCGTCGCCGCCGGCGACACGGGCTCGTCGGCGTGCGCTCGCGGGGTCCCCGCGAACAAGCTCACGTCCGCGGACAAGAAGCCGCAGGTCTCGTGGCCCGCCTCGTCGCCGTGGGTGCTGGCGGTGGGCGGCACGAACCTCACGCTCGGCGCCGACAACGCGATCGTCTCCCCGGGCGCGTGGAACGACACCGCGTACCCCGCGCCGTTCACGACGGCGGCGGGCGGCGGCGGCGGCTCGAGCGCGTTCGAGAAGCGGCCGTGGTGGCAGCCCGCCCAGTCCTTCGGCGCCTCCGGAAAGCGGATGGTGCCCGACGTCTCGGCGTTCGCCGACTCCAGCCCCGGCTACCCGATCGTGTGCTCGGCGGGAATCAAGGGCTGCAAGGGCTCGGGGCAGAGCATCGCGTTCGTCGGCGGCACGAGCGCGGCGGCGCCGCTCGTCGCCGGGATGATCGCGCTCTGGAACCAGCAGGCCAAGGCCCAGGGCCTGCCACGGCCCGGGTTCGTCGCGCCGCTGCTCACCACGCTCGCGCAGCACGCGCCGGGCGCGATCCTCGACATCACGCAGGGGACCAACGCGCTCTACGGCGGCTCGTGCTGCCCCACGCGGCCGGGCTATGACCTGGCGACCGGCTGGGGCTCCCCGGCCGCCGACGCCGTCGCCGCCTCGCTCGTCCGCTGACCGTCCTCGAGCGCCCGGGCGCGGGCGAGGTCGGCCGCCACGTGGACGCCCGCCGACGTCAGTGGCGCGGCGAGCACGAGCCCGATCGTGCCGAACAGCGCGCCGCCCGCGATGGTGACGATCAGCACGGCCAAGGGGTGGATCCCCAGCGTCGCGCCGAACGCGATCGGCTGGATCATCTGCTGCAGCGCGCCGTTGGCCAGCAGCACGATGACGATCATCACCACCGCCGCGGTGGTCCCCTGCGTGCCGAGCGTGACGAGCACCGTGAACGCTCCCGCGGACCATGCGCCCAGGTAGGGCACGTACGCGGCGAAGAAGTTGATCAGCGCGATCGCACCGACCTCGTCGACGCCGAGGACCAGCGCGCCGAGCCCGATGAGGACGGCGTTGAACGCGGCGATCGCGGTGACGCCGGCGAAGTAGCCGCGCAGCGCCCCGAGCGTGCGGCCCGTGACCATCTTCGCGACGGGCGCCGGGATGCCCATGTGGCGCTCGCCCCAGCTGCGGATGGTCGGGCCGTCCTTGAGCAGGAAGAACAGGCTCAGCGCCATGAACGAGAGGAACACGGCGAGCGAAGCGAGCGCCTTGATGCCGACGGCGAGCCCGCCGAGCAGCGCGTGGAACGCGTCGCTGAGAGCTCGAGCTGCCGTCCTTGGCCGCGCTCTCGGCCGTGCCCGCGCTGACGCCCGCGTCCTGCAGCGTCGTCTGCAGCTTGTCGACACCCTTCTGCAGGCTCCCCTGCAGAGCGTCGACCTGGCTGGTGATCCCGCCGAGCAGGAGCAGCGCCACTCCGACGCCGACCGCCAGCAGCAGGACGAAGACGAGGGCCGCGGCCGCGGCCCTCGGCATGTGCCCGGCCAGCCGCCGCACCACCGGGGACAGGACGGCGGCGATGATCGTCGCCGTGACGACCGGGATCACGATGACGTTGACGAGCGCCAGCAGCGCGACGGCCGCGACGACCAGCACGGCGACGCCCACGAACAGCCACGACATGGCGCCGAGATCGCGCAGCCAGGCGGGCGCCGCGAACACCCCGGACGTCTGGACGGGCTCGACCGCGAAGACCTCCTCCTCGGGGCGGTCGTGTCGGCTCGGTGGCGGTGCCTCACCGTCCGGCCGCCGAGTAGGGGCGCGCGACGGCCGGCGGCCCGGCGTCGCGCGGGTGGAACGGCTTCTCCTCGAGGAAGCCGCCCTTGCGCACCGTGACCGCGGTCGACGGCGGGATCTCCTGCCACGCGTCGGGCAGGTCCGCGAACGGCTCCGAGACGATCACCCGGTCGTCGGGGCTGAGCTGCTGGATGCGGGGGTTGTCCGGGTGCAGCTGCCGGAGCGACTCGACGTCGGTGGAGGCGAACAGCGATCGGGGGACGCCCTCGGTCGCGTAGCGGACCGCCCACAACGTGTCGCCGTCGGCGACGCCGAACGTCCCCTGCACGGCCGAGGCGACCCCGTGCTCGCGCGCCGTGGCCTCGACGAAGCCCACCGTCCGCTCGAGCGCGTCGATCGGGTCGTCCTCGAGCCCGTAGCTCAGCGCGAGCTGGAACACCACCTCGGTGTCGGTCGAGCCGTGGATCCGCGGGAACCGCAGCGGGTCGACGGCCAGCATGAGATCGCGCCGCAGCGTCGCGAGCTCCGCGATGAAGCCGTTGTGCACGAACAGCCAGCGCCCCTCGCGGAACGGGTGGCAGTTGGTCTCCTGCACCGGGGAGCCGATCGCGGCGCGCACGTGGGCGATGAAGAGCGGCGACTCGACGTGCGCCGCCAGCTCGCGCAGGTTGGTGTCCGACCAGGCCGGCGCGATGCTGTGGTAGATGCCGGGGCCGTCGCCCTGGCCGTACCACCCGAGGCCGAACCCGTCGCCGTTGGTCGGCTCAGCGCCCATCCTCGCGTGCAGGCTCTGATCGACGAGCCCGTGCTGCGTCTTGAACAGCAGCTCCTCGACCAGGACCGGCTGGCCGAGCCAAGCCATCCAGCGGCACATGGCACCCTCCTTCGCTGGCGTCGCCACGGCGGCGACGCGTCAGCCCGACCCTAGGCCGCCCGGAGGCGCGCCTCATCATCCGGATCGAATGAGGGACGCCGTCGTTCAGTCGCGCTCGGTCGCTGCGATCAGGTCGGCGGTCAGCTCATGGAGTCCCGCCGCATCGACGAGGTGGCTTGCCAGCGGCTTGCCGCCCGACTGCGCGACGGCGTCATTCATCGTGCGCACCCACACCTGCTCGACCAGTACGGCGGCGACGGCGGCACCGGGCTCGAGCCCGTCGCCGAGGCGGCGCAGCGCACCGGTGCCCGCGTCCGCCCGAAGCGCCTTCTCGGTCACCCGCCGCCGATCGCCCGGATCCAGGCGGAAGCCCAACAGCGGCGCGACGAGCGAGCCCTGCCCTCGCCCGCGCTGCTCGATCGCGACCAACTCGGCCGTGTCCGGGTCGCGCATGACGAAGAGCACGTCGAGGACCTTGAGCGTCCCACCGCTCTCGATCCGCTCGATGGCCCCGACCATCCGGCCCTCGAACTCGGCTCCGGGATCGAAGCCGTAAATCAGGAGATGCGCGGGCGTGCTCATACGGCGCAGCGTGACCGCCGGGCGATCGTCGCGCGTCACCCCGGTGGGATGAGATCCGCATGGGGCGCCGCCGGCGCCCGCGTGCAACGATGAAGCGAGATGCCCGATCCGTCGCACCTGGTGATCGCCCGCGTCCACGGCACCGTGCTGCGCAGCGGGGAGCTCAGGGCGGCCGCCGAGGAGCTCGCCGGCTCCGCGGCCACGCAGGACGGTTGCCTCGGCTTCGAGGTCCTCGGCCCGCATGAGGACCGCGCCGAGCTCGTGCTCCTGAGCACGTGGCGGAGCGAGAAGGACATGCACGCGCACTTCACGTCGGGGGCCTACGGCTCGTACGTGTCCGCTGTGACCGAGCTGCTCGCCCGACCCAGCGACGTGACGATCTACTCCGTCGCGGGAACCGTGCATCCGCTCCCCGACCTCTCGTCGGAGCCCCAGCGCGCGAGCTGACGCCGGTCGGGCAACCTCGGCGCCGGGAGGGCCCGGGTTCAGGCCAGCGCGGGCGCGCGAGCGGTGCTGTCGCCCGCGGCCAAGGCTGCAGGGAGTTCGGCGCGAGCATGGATGTCGAGCTTCTGGAAGGCGTGCGTGAGGTGGGTCTCGACGGTGCGCTGGGTGACGTAGAGCTGCTGCGGCGATCTCGCGGTTGGAGTGGCCGTCGGCGGCGAAGTGCGCGACGCGGTGCTCGGCGGCGGTGAGCGCGTGCGGCCCGGTGAGCGCGGCGCGGCGCGGGCGGGCGCCGGCGGCGTGCAGCTCGTCGCGCGCGCGGCGGGCGAGCAGCCGCATGCCGCCGCGCTCGGCGAGATCGAGCGCCTGGCGCAGGGGCGCGCGAGCGTCGGCGCGGCGGTTGGCGCGGCGCAGCGCGGCGCCGAGGTCGACGAGCGCCCGGGCGTGCTCGAGCTGCGCCGGGGAGTCGGCGAGCAGGGTGACCGCGCGTTCGAGCAGCGCGATGCGCTCGTCGCCGTCCGCG
Source organism: uncultured Actinomycetota bacterium (assembly GCA_963711775.1). GTDB lineage: Bacteria > Actinomycetota > Actinomycetes > Mycobacteriales > Jatrophihabitantaceae > Jatrophihabitans. The sequence continues at coordinate 23,715 of CAVQFH010000008.1, forward strand.
GTGCCGGCGCGAGGCGCGCAGGCCGGCGCCGAGCGGGCCGGGGAGGCCGAGGCGCTCGGCGAGCGCGAGGTGCTCGTCGGCGTGCCGACGGGCGTCGCGCGATCTCGCCGAGGGCGACGAGCGCCTCGGTGGCGTCGACGCGCCACGAGGCGAAGCCCGGGTGCAGGATGCCGAACTCCTCCCACCGTGCGGCGGCGCCGCGAAGATCGGCGTGGGCGTCGGCGGGCCGGTGCTGCGCGAGCCGCAGCCGCGCGCGGCTCTGCAGCAACAGCGGTGAGGCCAGCGCGCCCGCCGGCGGGTCGCCGAGGCCCACGGCGGCCAGCGCGGCGTCGGCGCCGGCCGGCTCGTCGAGCTCGGTGAGCGCGTCGACGAGCGGATACAGCGACCAGAGCAGGGCAGGAAGCGGGCTGTGGCGCCGCTTGAACTCGAACGACAGGCGGGCGTCGGCCTCGGCCTCCCGGATGCGCCCGGCGCGCACGAGCGCGATCGCGCGCAGGAAGCTGCCGTGAGCGAGCGCGATCAGCCAGCCGCGCGGGCGGGCGAGGTCGATCAGCGCGGTGCAGCTCGCGCAGGCCGTCCCGAGCTCATCGCTCGTGGATGAGCACCAGCGTCGCCACGGCTGTTCAGGAGCGAGTCCGGCTCGCTGGTGAGCGCGTCGCCGTTGAGCGCCGGCCGGAGCAGCTCGAGCACGTCGCCGGCCGGTTGCCCGCCGAACATGGCCCGCATGGCCGCGTTGGGTCGCCAGAGCTCGAGCGTCGCGGCCGGGACGGCCGGTCTCAGCAGCCGCGCGCGCACCTCGGGCACGCCGGCGGCGTGCAGCGAGGCGTTGCAGACGAGCTCCGCCTCGAGCCGCGCGACGGCTTCGGGAGCGACGTCGGTGGCGTGCGCCAGCCCGCGGCGGCAGAGGTCCATCGCGTCAGGGAAGTGGCCGGCCAGGCCCAGCGCGCGGCGCGCCGCGGAGCGCGATGTCGACCCGCTGGCCGGGCGACGCCGCCAGCTCCACGGCTTCGTCCAGCAGGCCGGGCGCCTCGGGCAGGACGTGCGCGGCGAGCGCGAGCCCGAGCTCGAGGCGGACGTCGGCGGCGATCGCCGGCTCCAGCGGCGGCTCCGCCAAGCGCGCGGCGCAGGAACGTCGCGGCGCTCTCGGGCGCTCCGCGCGCGAGCGCCCGCTCGGCGGCCGCCCGCAGGACGGCCACCGTCTCGGCGGCGGCAGCGGCGTCGGTGCGCAGCAGGTGCAGGGCGATGCGCTCGGGGTCCACGGCCTCCGCGGCGAGCATGGCCGCCGCCCGGACGTGCCATTGCGCAAGCTCCCCGGCGCCGAGGCTCGCGCGCAGCGCACCGGCGACGAGCGGATGGGCGAGCGCGAGCTCGCGCTCACCTTCGAGCAGCCCCGCGGCCCGCAGCGCGTCGGCCAGCCGCGCGGCGTCCTCCGGCGTCAGGCGGGCGAGCTGCGCGGCGTGCCGCAGCGGTGCGCTCGCGGCCGAGCACGGCGAGCGCGCGCGCGAGCGCCGCTGCGCCCTCGGGCAGCCGGGCGAGCTGGCGCTGCACGCTGCGGGCGACCTGCTCGGGCCCGAACGCGCTCAGCCCGGCCGCGACGTGATCGGTCGGCGTGCACGCGCTCGAGCGCCAGGTGCCTGAGCAGGGCGCCGAGCAGGAACGGATTGCCGGCGGTGACGGCGTGGCAGGCATGCGCGAAGCTCGGATCCGCGGACGGAAGCCGCTCGCCCACCAGCGCCTCGGCGGCGGCGGGGCCGAGCGCGCGCGGGCGCACCGGGTCCTCTGGTGCGGCGGCGAGCAGCTCCGCGAGCAGGTCCGGCTGCGCCGCCGGCTCGCCGGAGCGCACCGCGCACAGCACCCCCAGCCGCAGCTCCTCGAGCCGGACGGCGAGCTGGGCCAGCCAGCGCAGCGACGGCGCGTCGGCCCAGTGGACGTCGTCGACGACGAGCACGGCCGGTGCCCGCTCGGCCAGGTTGACGGCCAGCCACTCCAGCCCGTGCGCGGCGGCGTGCATCGCGTCCCCGGCGAGAGCGGGTTCGGGCGCCTCGGCATCGAGCACGCGCCGTGCGAGCCCGGCCGCGCCGACCGTCAGCTCGCTCCACAGCGGCCCGTCGTTGCAACGGAGCGAACAGCTGGCGGGCCACACCCCAGGCCGCGTCCTGCTCGAGCGGGCCGGCGCGCGCCCGCAGCACCGTCACGCCCTGCGCCTCGGCGCTGCCGATGGCCGCCGCGAGCAGGCTCGACTTGCCGATGCCGGCCGACGCCCTCCACCACGATCACGCGGCCGGCTCCGGCTCGCGTCTGGCCGAGCCGGTCGGCCAGAGCGGCGAGCTCGGCATCGCGATCGAGCAGCGCGTCGCGCATGCACCGACCGTACGCCCGGCGCCTCCCCGCGTCCACCGGCCGGCGAAAGATCGTGGTCGCTTCCACGATGCGCGCTCGCACCGCGCCGCCGACGCATGGCTGCCATGACCACGACCGCGCACGAAGTGGCGACGAGCACCGTGACCGAGCACGACGACTACGTGCTCGGGCGCACCCAGGAGGAGTACGAGCGCCTGCGGGCGCAGGCCCGCGTCTGGGCGCAGGCCACCGGACGGCTGCTCGACCAGGTCGAGCTCGCCCGCGGCGCCCGCTGCCTGGACGCCGGCTGCGGACCGGGCGAGACGATGCGACAGCTGGCCCAGCGCGTCGGACCTGCCGGAGAGGTCGTCGGCGTCGACGTCGACGCCGCGCTCGGCGCGCAGGCGATGGACATGCTGCACGCCGCCGGCCATCGCCAGTGCTCGTTCGCGCCCGTCGACCTCGAGCGCCGCGATCCGATCCCAGGCGCGCCGTTCGACCTGGTCTACGCGCGGCTGCTGCTCTTCCACGTGTCCGACCCGGTCGCCGTGCTGCGGCGCCTGTGGGACGCGGTCGCGCCGGGCGGCCACCTCGATCGTGCACGACTACGACCTGCGGACGCCGGACGTCCTCCCCCGGCTGGAGACCATGCAGGAGTGGAAGCGTGTCGTGCTCGGCGCGTTCACCGGCGCCGGGCGCGACATCCACACCGGACACGGCCTCCCACTGCTGCTCGCCCGCGCCGGGCTCGGCGCCCCCGACGGCACCGACGTCGCCGGACGGCTCGAGCCGCTGCGGACCGCCGGCGAGATGCTGACGGCCGTCCACCGCAGCCTGCTGCCCGCCGCCGTCGCGATGGGCCTGACCACCGCCGCCGACGCGCAGCAGTGGCTCGACGAGTTCACCCACGACATCCGCGACCACGCCGACCACGCCGTCCTCTGGCCGCTGCTGATCGGCGCCTGGAAGCACAAGCAAGCCCGATGACGCCGCCGACCTCCCGTCAGCTGCTGATGCCTCGCTGCCTCGAACGTACGTCGCGTGGGGCACGCTCGCTGCGATCGATCTGCACGGCTGCGACCGCGGCTCGCTCGCCGATCCCGAGTGCATCCGGACGTTCGTGCCGGCGGTGATCGAGGCGATCGGGATGAAGGCGCACGGTCCGTTGGCGCTGGAGCGGTTCGGCACCGGCGAGCTCGAGGGCTGGTCGGCGATGCAGTTCATCGAGACCAGCACGATCGTCGTGCATGCCGACGAGGTCGCGGGCCGCTGCTTCGTCGACGTGTTCTCCTGCCGGCCCTTCGACCCCGAGCTCGCTGCGGCCGTAGCCGTGGACCACTTCGGCGGGACGCCAACGTTGACGGTGCTGCTGCGATGACCAACGCGACGCCGGTCCTGGGCGTGCTCGCCGGAGCCATCGGCGTGGCCGACACGGTCCCCTATGTCCGCGACATCCTCCGCGGCGGCACTCGGCCGCACCGAGGGACGTGGCTGATCTGGGGCGTCCTGGCGATCGTGGTCTGCCTGTCCCAACGCGCCGATGGCGCCTCGTGGAGCCTGATCATGGCCGGCACCCAGGCCGTCGTGACCGGCTTCATCTTCTTGCTCGCGATCCGCCGCGGCGAAGGCGGCGTGAGCGCCTCCGAGCGGATCATGATCGCCGTCGCTGGAGCCGGGATCATCGGATGGATCGCCGTGCACGAACCGATCGTCGCCACGAGCTGCGTCATCGCGGCCGATCTGGTCGGCGCGGCGATGATGGTGCCCAAGACCTACCGCGATCCTGGTCCGAGACGCTCGCAACCTTCGCCTTCGCGAGCCTCGGCGGCGCGCTGGCCGCCGGTGCCGTCGGCGTCGCTCGACATCTCGCTGCTCCTCTACCCGATCTACTTCTGCCTGGTGAACGGCGCGATCGCGCTCCTCATCCACCAACGGCGATGCTGTCGATGATCGCCGGGGGGTTTCGTGCAGTGGCAGGAGGGACGGCCGCCCGACCGAATGACCACGGGTGCCCGATGAGCGCGCCGAGCGCCGCAGCCGCCTGCGTGGTGGGCGCCGTCGTGAGACCCGGCTCGAGCTGGCCGAGCGGATCGCCAACGCCTATGGCGTTGTCCTGCTCCTGATCCTGGTCACGTTCGCCGTGATGATGACGCTGCCCCCCGAGGGCTGGGCCGGCCGCGTCGCGGCGGTTGCGGTCGCGGGGCTGACCGCGATCATCGCGTTCACGAGCTCGGACGTCCGCCCGGAGCGCGTGCGCCTGACCATCGTCGTCGCGGTCGCCGCCGTCCTGGCGGCGATCCTCGCCGAGCGGATCTCGTCGGAGCGCCTGCTCGGTGTCGCGTTCAGCGCCGTCTCGATCCTGCTGGCGTTCGCGGCCGCCACGATCCTGAGGCGCGTCGTCGTCGGCGCGACGCACGTCGACTTTCGCACCATCCTCGGGGCGATCAGCGTCTACACGCTTCTCGGCCTGTTGTTCGCGTTCTTCTTCTTCGCCGTCAGTCGCTGGAACGACAGCGAGTTCTTCACCGGCGTGGCCGAACCGCGCTCGAGCGACTATCTCTTCTTCAGCTACACGACCCTCACGTCGACCGGCTACGGAAACCTGGTCCCGGCCGGGACGATCGGCCAGTCCTTCGCGGTGTTCGAGATGCTCACCGGCCAGATCTTCCTCGTCACCCTCGTCGCCGGGCTCGTCAGCCTGTGGCGTCCCGGCGCCCGAAGGGCCCCGGTCGACTGAGCTCGCGCGATCACCCGGGCCGGGTGCCGGCCGAGCATCGCGTGTTCGGTCTGGACCGCCGTTCGCTGCTGCCGGGGCTGGCGGTGATCGCGCTGTTCGTGTTGTGGACGATCGTCCTCCCGGGTGTCAACGGCGCGCTCGGCTACGACGACGAGACGGAGGCGGGTGACGTGTTCGCGCTCGCGGCCGGGATCACGATGGACGCCGAGCCGGGCTGGGAGGTCGCCTCCGGGCTGCGGACCACGGATCGAACCCGCTCGCAGGCGCCCGGTGAGGACGTGGCGCTCACTGGCGGCGGGGTGCTCCTGACGGTCACGACCGGCCCGTATCGGGGGAGCACGCGGAGGCTGCTGTCGCAGATCGAGCGGCTGTCGCCGACCGGCTTCCACGCGGACCCGATCCACGTCGCCGGGGCCGTGAAGGCGTTCCGGACCGATCAGGGGGAGCGCGGGCTCGCGCAGGGGTACACGACGGTCGGGGGCGAAGGCGTCGCGGCCGCCCTGGTGCTCGCCGGTCGCGGCGTGCAGGTGCTCGCGACCGGACCCGACGCGCCGCTGCAGAGCAGCGCCGACGAGCTCGAGCTGATGATCGACAGCATCCGCTTCGACCCCCGGGCGGGGCAGTGACGGCGCAGGCGACCGAGACCGAAGCGCTGACGGATCGGCGGCGGGCGCTCGAGCTGTCGGGCTGGGGGCAGCCGTTCCGGATCTGGCAGCCCCACAACCTGTGCCTCTGGGTCTACCTCGTGCTGTGCGCCGTCGGGACCGCGCACCTGATCGGCTTCTTCGGCCCGGGCTCGGGCCCGCTCGGCACCGGCCTGGCGGCCGCGACGATCGCGGTCGCGCTCTATGGACTGTGTTCGTCGCGCTGCTGCGCCTGACCGACCACTACGAGCGCCAGCCGCGCATGCTCGTGCTGGCGGCGTTCATCTGGGGCGCGACAGCGGCGACGTTCGCCTTCGCGCTGACGGCCAACACCGCGATGCTGGGCATCTACCCGAAGCTGTTCGGCCAGCCCTTCGCGGCCGACTGGGGGCCGGCACTGACGGCGCCGTTCACCGAGGAGACCTCCAAGGCAGCCGGCTTCGTGCTGCTGATGGGCCTCGCCCCACGCCTGGTCCGATCCCCGTACGACGGTGTGTTCATCGGCGCGTTCCTCGGCCTCGGCCTCCAGCTCGTCGAGGACGTCATGTACTCGTTCAACACCGCCTTCGCCGCGTTCGGCGTCGACCAGACGCAGGCGGCGCTCGGGACCTTCGCCTTGCGCGCCGGTTCGGGCCTGTTCTCGCACACGCTCTACTCCGCCCTGTTCTGCTGCGGGCTCATCTACGCGATCGGGACGCCGGTGCAACCGCGCAGGCTCGGGCGCGGGATCGGCCTGATGCTGCTCGCGATGCTCGCGCACGCCAGCTGGGACGCCGCGGGCGCGACCATTCCCCGCGGCGGCGGCCTGCTCGTCGGCATCGCGCTGGGGGTCGTGGCGCTCGTGGCGGTGATCGTCGCGCTGCGCAAGACCGTCCCCCAGGAACGCGAGTTCCTGCGCGCGATCCTGCAACCCGAGGTCGGCAACGGCACGCTCACCGCCGACGAGCTCGACGCCCTCTGCTCCCCCAAGCGCCGGCGCACGCACTTCGTCCGGGCCGGCAAGGGTCACAAGCGCCACCACGCCACCAAGCACATCCTGCGCGCGGCGCTGGACCTCGCGCACGAGCTCGCCGCCGCCGGAGGCGGCGAAAGCCCCGGCGTCGACCACCAACGCAGAGAGATCGCCCGCCTCCGAGCCACGCTCGCGGGCGGCAAGCAGTAAGGGATCGGCCCACAGCTCCTACTCGAATCGCGGCAGGACGTGCTCCGCCCAGGTCGTGAAGAAGCGTCCTGGTCGGGCCGATCTGCTGGACGAAGAGCTCGTCGACCCCGGCGTCCTCGTACTGCTGAAGGGATGCCGACGTGCGCGTCGAGGTCGGGGCCGACCGGCGTCACGAGCATGTCCGGCGTGACCAGCTCGCACGCCTGCTCGAAGTGCGACGGGCGTCGGGAGGACCTGCGCCAGCTCGCCGGGCAGCGCCTCGTTGGGCCACAGCCGATGGGCGGTCCGGCGCGCCTCCTCCTCGTCGGCCATGAAGCAGACCTTCGTGCCGGCGTGCACCGGCCCCGTGCCGCCCTCGGAGCGGTAGAGGTCGATCGACTCCTTGTCGGGCGACGTCGTCACGAAGCCGTCGCCGATCCGCGCGGCGAGCCTTGACCGCCTTCGGGCCGAAGCCGGAGACGAGCACCGGCGGCGGCGCGTCGGGCAGGTCGTAGATGCGCGCGTTCTCGACCGTGTAGTGGCGCCCGCGATGGCTGCGCTGCCCGCCCTGCCACAGCAGGCGCATGACCTCGACGGACTCCTCGAGCATCTCGAGCCGCACCTCGGCCTCGGGCCAGTGCGTCGCCGAGGATGTGCTCGTTGAGCGCCTCGCCGCTGCCCACGCCGAGGTTGAAGCGGCCCTGGAGCATGACCGCGCTGGTCGCGGCGGCCTGGGCGATGATCGCGGGATGGATGCGCATGGTCGGGCAGGTGACGGCGGTCGTCACCGGGAGGGTCGTGGCCTGCGAGAGCGCCCCGATCACCGACCACACGAAGGCGCTGTGGCCCTGCTCGTCGTTCCACGGGTGGTAGTGGTCGGAGATCCACAGCGCGTGGAAGCCCGCCTGCTCGGCGCGCCTGGCCTGCTCGACCAGCTCGCGCGGGGCCGAACTCCTCGCAGGAGAGAAAGCAGCCGATCTTCATGGCGCGGGCGCTACCCCCGGACCGCCCCCATCGGATCCGTTCACGTCACGTGGGTTACCGGGCGCTCGCCACGACCGCGGCGCGACGCCGATCAGCTCAGAGCGCGAGCGAGAAAAACCGAGCACTTCCGGCCGCGATGGCGGGCTCCGGGTGACGACGTCGTCCAGGCGACGGCCTCTGAAAAGCGGCTAGGCGGGCGCGCTCTGCCCAGCCCCGACCGGCGGCGTGACGGCCCCGTTCGAGGAGCGCCGCGCGACGCGGACGATGGCTGCGCTGACGGCGAGGATCGACAGGAGGCCGACCCACTGCAGCGCGTCGCCCATGCCGTCGCCCCAGTACGGCTTGGAGGGCCCGACCTCCACCGGGATGGCGTGGAAGAACGCGAACGCGGCGATCTCGATCCACGCGACGACCACGGCCACCCGGGCTGCGGAGCGGTGCTTGAACGCGACCAGGGCGGCGGCGATCAGGACGGCGACGAGGCTCGAGAGGTGCTGCGGCTTGGTGAACGTCTCGAGCACTCCGGCCGACGGGTCGATGCGCAGGTCGTCGAAGACCGCGAGGTTGAGGACCAGGAGCGCCAACAGGGCGCCGGTCAGGCCGAGCAGCAGCCGCGGTGGGGCGCCCGGAGGGCTTGTGGTGGTGGTCGTGGGTTGGCATGGGCGGAACATAACTTAGTTATTGAGCCGTGCCTAGTACGGCTACCATGCGTGCGTGCCGAGCGCATCGACCACGCGCGAGACCCTGCTCGACGCCGCGCTGCGCCTGTTGGAGGAGCGCGGGCCCGGAGCGCTGCGCATACGCGACGTGGCGGCGGCGGCCGAGCAGTCGACGATGGGCGTCTACACGCACTTCGGGTCCAAGCAGGGGCTGCTGGAGCAGCTCTACCTGCACGGCTTCCGGCGCCTGGAGGACCGGCTCGACAGCGTCCCCTCGGACGGTCGGGGCCGGCAAGAGCTGCTGGCCTTCGCGCTGGCCTACCGCGCGTTCGCGCTCGACAACGAGGCGCTCTACGGGCTCATGTTCGAGCGCGCGACACCGGACTTCGTCCCGTCCGACGCCAGCCGGCTGGCGGGACTCGCGACCTTCGAGATGCTCGCGACCCGCGTCGCCGAGTGGCGGCCCGAACTCACCGACCCGGCGGCCGACGCGCACCTCATCTGGGCGACGATGCACGGCCTGGTCACCATCGAGCTGATGCACACGCGGTGGGGCGGCCCCCTCGTCGCGCACCTGCAGGGCGATCCGGAGCAGAACTACGCGACGGCCGTCGGCACGCTCCTCGAAGCGCTCCACGGTCGCTAGCGGTTAGCGACGGACTCGAGCCTCCGGCTCAGCGCAGCCCGACCACGCCGAGGCGACCGGGATCAGCCGGCCACCAGTGTGACGACCAGGGCACCGACAGGCGCCGTGCGCACACGAGAAGCGCAGGCTTGGTGGCGTCATCGCAACCCCTCGCTGTGTGGTCTCGAAAGGAGATCCATGAGCATCCTCCACAAGTCCCATCCGAACGACGCCGGGTACGCCGGCACCGGCGAGGTGGGCACCGACATCCGACCCTTCCACGTCGAGATTCCCGAAGCGCAGCTCACTGAGCTGCGACGCCGGATCGAGGCGACGCGCTGGCCTTCCGAGGAACTTGCTGCAGACCGCTCCCAGGGCGTGCAGCTGGCGACGATGCAGGCGCTCGCCCGCTACTGGGCGACCGAGTACGACTGGCGCAGGTGCGAGGCGAGACTGAACGCGCTGCCGCAGTTCATGACCGAGATCGACGGGATCGACATCCACTTCATCCACGTCAGGTCGCGGCACGAGAACGCGATGCCGCTGATCATGACCCACGGCTGGCCCGGCTCGGTCATCGAGCTGCTCGACACCATCGGCCCGTTGACCGACCCGACCGCGCACGGCGGCACGCCCGAGGACGCGTTCCACCTGGTGCTGCCGTCCTTGCCCGGCTACGGCTTCTCGGGCGAGCCGACCGAGCTCGGCTGGGAGGCCAGCCGCATCGCACGCGCGTGGGCGGAGCTGATGCGCCGCCTCGGCTACACGCGCTACGTCGCCCAGGGCGGCGACGTGGGTGCCCTCGTCACGGACGTGATGGGCCGCCAGGGGGCCGAGGGGCTGGCTGGGCATCCACCTGAACCTGCTCACCGCCGCGCTCGGAATCAGGGATCAACTGCCCCGGGAGTCCGAGGAGGAACACGCGGCGCCGAGGCGGTCGCGACGTTCACGACGGACGGCTTCGGATACTTCCTGGAGCTGTCGACGCGGCCGCAGACGATCGGCTACGCCCTGCTGGACTCCCCCGTCGCGATGGCGGGCTGGTTGCTCGACCACGACACGGACAGCTACTACAAGATCTCCAGCGCGTTCGTCGACGGCGAGCCCGTGGGCAATCTCACCCGAGACACCATCCTCGACAACATCACGCTGTACTGGCTGACCGGCACCGGAGCGTCGGCGGCGCGGTCGTACTGGGAGGACGGCACGAGCGCTGGCCGCAGCGCTTGCGAGCGGCCAGGCGCCTCCGCCGGTCTCGGTTCCCGTCGGCTTCACGACGTTCCCCGGCGAGATCTGGGCTTCCCCGCGCAGTTGGGTCGAGGCGGTCTACCCCGGCCTCGCCTACTTCAACGAGGTCGACAGGGGCGGCCACTTCGCCGCATGGGAGGAGCCGGAGCTCTTCTCCACCGAGGTGCGGGCCGCATTCCGCTCACTGCGCTGACGACGCGCAGTCCTCCCGACGCGAAGCGAGCGCCGCCGCCGCCCGAGGCCGCGGCGCTCCAGCCTCCTCGCTAGCCACCCGGTCGCCCATCTGGGAAGGTCCCTTGTGTGCCCGTACATGCGTCGCGCGCGGTTGACCGCCGGTTTCGGCGATCGCGACGCACATGAGCCTCCTGGGGCGGGCTGACGAATGCGCCCTGCTGGACGGTCTGCTCACCGACGTCCGCCGGGGCGAGAGTCGGGTGCTGGTCGTGCGAGGCGAGGCGGGGATCGGGAAGACGGCGCTGTTGCAGTACCTGAGCGAGTCGGCATCGGAGCTCACGGTCCTGCGGGCCGCCGGCGTGCAGTCGGACATGGAGCTCGCGTACGCGAGCCTGCAGCAACTGTGCGCACCGCTCGTCGATCGCCTTGGGACACTCCCGGCCCCACAGCGGCAGGCCCTAGAGACCGTGTTCGGTCTCAGCGCCGGTGCCGCCCCTGACCGGTTCCTGGTCGGGCTGGGGGTCTTGAGCCTGCTCTCGGAGGACGCGGAGGGACGTGCGCTCTTGTGCGTCATCGATGACGCACAGTGGCTCGATCACGCCTCCGCGCTGACGCTGGCCTTCGTCGCCCGTCGCCTCCTCGCCGAGCCGATCGGCATCGTGTTCGCTGCACGCGAGCCGACCGAAGAGCTCCAGCACGTCGCCGACCTCGAGGTACGTGGGGTGCGCAACGGCGATGCCCGAGCGCTGCTGGGATCGGTGGTCGGGCTCAACCTCGACGAGCAGGTCCGCGACCGGATCATCGCGGAGACGCGCGGGCAACCCGCTCGCCTTGCTGGAGCTGCCGCGCGGGCTGACGGCGACCCAGCTGGCAGGAGGCTTCGGCCTGGTCGATGCCCGAACCCTCTCCGGGCGAATCGAGGAGAGCTTCGTCCAACGACTCGATCCGCTCTCGGTCGACGCGCGGCGCCTGTTGCTGCTCGCGGCAGCCGAGCCGGTCGGCGATCCGCTGCTGCTGCTGCGTGCATCCGAGCTGATCGGGATCCCGGTCTCGGCGATCGACGAGGAAACGGACGGGCTCCTGGCGATCGGCGATCGCGTGACCTTCCGGCATCCGCTGGTGCGCTCGGCCGTCTACCGCACCGCGGCCGTCCAAGAACGTCGAGCAGCCCACCTCGCATTGGCGGAGGCGACCGAACGAGGGATCGATCCAGACCGCCGCGCGTGGCATCTCGCTACGGCCGCGACCGACCCTGACGAGGATGTCGCCCTCGAGCTCGAGCGCTCGGCGGGCCGGGCGCAGGCGCGCGGCGGGATCGCCGCGGCGGCAGCCTTCCTGCGGCGTGCGGCCGCGCTGACGCAGGACTCCGCGCGGCGCGCGGACCGAGCTATGGCCGCCGCGCAGGCCAGCCTCCAGGCTGGCGACTTCGACGCGGCACTCAGGCTCGTAGCGATGGCGGAAACGGCGCCGCTCGACGAGCTGCAACGCGCGCGAATCGACCAGCTGCGCGCTCAGCTGGCGTTCGCGTCAAGCCGGGGTGCCGACGCGACGCTGCTCCTGCTGGCGGCCGCCCGACGGCTCGAGCCGTTGGACATCGCCCTCGCACGCGCGACATACGTGGACGCGTTCTCGGCGGCCCTGTTCGGGGCCCGGCTGAACGACACCGTCGGGGTATCCGACGTGGCGCATGCAGCACGCGGCGCTCGAGCGGGGCCCGATGAGGAGAACACGGCCACCGACCTGCTGTTGGGCGCGCTCGTCGCGCTCGCGGAGGACTACGACGCGGCTGTCGCACCCTGCCGGCAAGCGTTGCGAAAGCTGTCCGGCCAGAACGTCTCGCATGAGGAGCGGCTGCGATGGCTGTGGCAGGGCGGTGTCGTTGCCCTCGAACTGTGGGACGACGAGTGCTCGTACGACCTGTCGCGGCGAACAACCGCTCCCGGCGGCGCAGCTCGCTGGTGAGTGAGCGCAAGGCTCGCTCGGTCGAGTACCCGTCAAGATCCGTGACGAGCCCGGCGGTGTGCGGTAGCCGGGCACAATCGCCGAACGCGGCACCGCCCTTGTAGTCGATGAGCAGGAACGACACCGACTCCGGCGGGTGCGCGGCCGCGAGCCCGGCCACCAGTGTGCGGAGGAATTCCGACTTGCCCGCGCCCGTCGTGCCGGCGACGAGGGCGTGCGGGCCGTCGCGCACGAGGTCGAGCGTGAGCGGACCGTCGACCCCCACGCCGACGACCGTACGGGCACCGCCGTCGCAGCGGTCCCATCGCGCGCGGATGGCGTCGGCATCGGCTGTGCCCACCGCGGCGAGCAACGTGCATGAGTCGGGCAGCGAGTCCGCACCCTCGGCCCCGGCAAGCGTGATGGAGGCGAGCTCGCGGGCAAGGCGCTCCGCATAGGGCACCGCGACGGTGTCCAGGACAACCTCCGTTACGCGCCCGGACGGCCCGTCGGGGTCATCGGCTCGGCGGACCGCGGCGCGGGCGCCGGTGGCGCCGCTGACCCGCACGACCGTGGCGCACGATGTCGGCAGCGACGCCTCGTCGGTGGCCACGCAGATCGCGCTGACCCCGGTGTGCCGACCGGTCAACAAGGTGCGCAGCCCGGCGACGTCTGCGACGTCGATCGCGCGGTCGACGACGAGCACCTGCCACGGGCGGTCGCGGCGCGCGTCGTCGGCGCCGGCACCGACGCCTCGTGCGAGCCCGCCGCTCAGCGCACCGACGAGTGAGAGCCAGTCGTCGGCCTGGGTGGCGACGCGTCCACGCAGATGCGGCAGCCAGCGGGCCCACTGCCACCGGGCCTCGGCGCCAGGGCCGAGCAGCAGCGACACCGCGACGTCGCACGGTGCGTGCAACGCAGCGATCTGACAGACGAGCCAGCGGGCGACGCCGTCGACGACGTCGGGCGGCCCGCACACGCCGACCGGTCCCGCACGCAGAGCCACGGTGAACGCGACGTCGCGTAGGACACCTGCGGGCCGCGGCGCCGGGCCGTCGCGCACCTGCAGCCTGGACGGCACCGCTGCGATGCCCAGCCGCAGGTCGAGCAGGTCGGCGTCGTCGCGGCGACGTTCCCACAGGCGGCTGCCCGGCACCACCGCCGTCGCGGCGACCGCGGCCGCATCCGGTGCCGCGCGCTCCCGGGCCCGTCGTTCGCGCACCAGGCCGTCGGCCACCGCAGCCTCGGCACCTGCGCACTGCTGCCGGTAACCGGCGGCCTCCCGGCGGCGCGACCGACGCCAGTGCAGGCGGTCGCCCAGCGAGGTCGACAGCAGCATCACCGGCGACAGCAACGCGAAGAGCAGGAACTGTGGCGAGTGCGCGAACCAGGCGATGGCTGAGCCCACCACCGCCGGGACCACCGCAGCCACCCACTGCACACCGCGGGGCCGCGTGGACGTCGGACGGTGCGGCAGCACGAGCTCGCCCCGGGGCCGCGCGGGCAGGTCGCGCGGCGGCCGCGACAATCGCCGGCTGCCGTCGTCGGCAGCGAACAGCACCGCGGGCACGTCCACCGGGCCGCGCAGGGTCAACGTGGAGTCGCCGACCCGGATCGACTGCCCGGGCGCGACGTCGACGCCGTCGGGGCCGACCGCGACGCCGTCGACGCGGGTGCCGTTCGTCGAACCGCAGTCGTGCAACGACACTGCCGAGCTGCCGATGTCGAGCACGGCGTGCCGGCGAGAGGTGTCGAGGTCGGCCACGACGACATCGCAGGTCGGCTCGCGACCGATGACCAGCCGACCGCGAGCGACCGGCACCGCGCCGCCTGCATCGGGCCCCCCGACCCGATGCAGGGCGAGCACGGCGGGCACCGGTAGTGACGGCCCCGGACCGTGCGCGTCGAGCACGTCACCGGTGCGCAGGCCACCCGCGCCGAGCGGCGTGCTGCCCGTCAGCCGTTGCGACCCGCGCCAGAGGTCGACGCCGCGATCGGGCCCCAGCGCCGACTGCAGCGCGGGCAGCACATCGCTGAGCGTCGTCGCGCGGCGCGCGCAGATCGCGACATCGGTGGCGACGCCGCGGGTGCGCACCGTCAGCTCGATCTGCATGGCGGCGAGTGTGCGGCGTGCTGCCGACAATCCGCAGCGACGCCGGGCCTTCTGTGGACAACCCGGTCGATCGCGCGCGGTTGTCCACAGGTGCTTCGCCGTGACCGCCGCGCCCTGCCGGATCGTCGTAGCGTCCGCCGCAATCACCGACGACTCGCGAAAGGAGTTCGGCATGAGCAGTCTCAAGGTCACGCCCGCCCAGCTGGAAGCGCTGGGCGGTTCCGCCCACCGCGTGTGTGCAGACGTCCGGGGCGAACACCAGGGCCTGAAGGCGCAACTGGCACCGCTGTTCGGTGCCGACTGGTCCGGCGCCGCGTCCGCGCAGTTCACCGCCCTCTACGACAACTTCGACCAGCACGCACGCGGGTTGTGCGATGCGTTGGACGGGATCGCCGCACTCATGGTCCGGGCGGGCAGCAGCTATGCCGACACCGAGCAGCAGGTCGCGGCGTCCTTCCGCTGACGCCCACGCCGCGCGCGCGAGCCCACGTCGCCGGCGTCGCGGCGATACGGCTCCGGCTAGCGTGATCGCGTGCCGCCAGCCGACCCGCTCGCCGACCTCGATGCGCAGCTCGCCGAGCACTTCGGCCAGCGTCCGGCCCGCGCCTCGCTGTCGTTCGTCGGCGTGGACCGAATCGAGGTGTTGCGCTTCGAGCCCATCCCGGGCGAGCGCGCGTACGTGTCGCTCGGCATGTCGCGGTATCCGATGACCGGCGCCGCCGAGCCGGTGCTGGCCGCGGACGGCCCGCGGGCGGAGCTGCTGCTGCACCTGCGCGACCCGCAGGACGAATATCGCGACGTGTGGCGCCGGGTCGCCCTGCTCGCCGCCGCACCGTCGGTCGAGGGCGTCGTGTACCGCCCGGGCCTGAGCATCGACCTGGGCGAGCCGTTGACGGCCGGCGTCGGCCTGCACCGGAGTGCTCATCACCGCGTCGCCGATCGCCGCCCGTCGACGGCGTGGACATCCTGCAGGGGTGCCGGCGACCTCGGCCGAGCTCGCCTGGTGCCGGGTGCGGGGCGCCGACGCGTTGCGGGAGCGGTGGGCGGCCGAGGGCGCCGACCTGCTCGACCTCGGCAGGCGCACGGTCGCGCTCGACTGACGGCAGTCTTTTTGGGATGGGCCACATCGGCGGCGCGCGTCGCGGCGCACCCGGTTGGCAAGATGGCGGGCATCGCGCCGATGCGTGCGCGGCGTCGGCCCGGAGGAGACAACGTGCAGTTCGGTCGGTTCTACGAGGAGTTCGAGGTCGGCGCGGTCTACAAGCACTGGCCGGGCAAGACCGTCACCGAGTACGACGACCACCTGTTCTGCCTGCTCACGATGAATCACCACCCGTTGCACCTCGACGCCAACTACGCGGAGAAGACCACCGACTTCGGCAAGAACGTCGTGGTGGGCAACTACATCTACTCGCTGCTGCTCGGCATGTCGGTGCCCGACATCAGCGGCAAGGCGATCGCGAACCTCGAGGTCGAGTCGCTGCGCCACGTCGCCCCGACGTTCCACGGCGACACGATCTACGGCGAGACCACGGTGCTCGACAAGACACCGTCGAAATCCAAGAGCGACCGCGGTGTCGTGTACGTCGAGACCATCGGCTACAACCAGGACGGCACGATCGTGTGCATCTTCCGGCGCAAGGTCATGGTGCCGACGCAGGAGTACATCGACGCGCGTGGCGGTGAGCAACCCGGCCGGCCGGCGCCCCTGCCGCGCACCTAGAGCAGGTGTGCCGAGCCGGGTCCAGGCGATGACGGCGTCGCGGAGGACGGGCTTCTCGTGGGGCGGTCCGTCGTCATTGGCTCGCCCGGGCCTGACCGACTTCGTGGAAGACCGCGTTGTTCACCGGGCACATACCCGCGCTGCGCCCGCACGCGTCGAAGTCGCACATGCGACACAACCACGGCGGCGGCCGGTCCTGGGTTCCGGAGGTCCGTTCGGCAGCTCGAACATGCGTCACTGTCGCCAGCATCTTGTCCACCACCGCGGCACACACATCGAGTTCGGCCGGGGTGAGACCGGACAACATGGCGTCGAGGGACGTTCGGCGCGCCTGGAGCACCCGCGCGGCCATGCGGCGGCCCGATCTCGTGAGAACGACGGAGACGGCCCGGCCGTCCTGAGCACCAGTGCGTTTGACGAGGCGTTCAGCGTCGAGGCGATCGACGAGCCGGACCGTACCCGAGTGCGTCAGGCCGAGCACCGAACTCAGCGCAGTCACCGATTCGCCGTCGAGGAACTCGTGCAGCGCAACGAGAGCTGCCGGCGCTGAGGGACCCAGCGCCGTGACCGCCTCCGCGGCGGAATTCGCCCGGTCGGCGACGACCAGGCTCAGCGCACCCAGCATGTTGACCGTTCGGTCGCGGCTTGACCGCGTACTCGCCATTCACTTAGTTTATATGCATGAGTCATACACAGGACCAGGACACGCCTGACGCGCCCACGGCGACGCTGTCGATGGTGAACATCGACAGCGCCGAGCCGGCCCGCTCGGCGCAGTTCTACGCCGCAGCACTGGGATGGGACGTCACCTACAGCGACGACAACTACGGCATGGTCGAGGGAGACGGCGTCACGATCGGCTTCGGCAAGGTGGAGGCGTTCCAGCCGGTGCGATGGCCCGACGAGACGTCGACCAAGCGCTTTCACTTCGACCTGCGGGTCGACGATCTCGACGCGGCCGCAGCCACGTTGTGCGCAGCCGGTGCCAGCCAACCCGACTTCCAGCCAGGAGCCGACCGTTGGCGAGTACTTCTCGACCCCGACGGCCGCCCGTTCTGCCTCAGCCCGCGTCCCGCGGCGACGTCGTAACACGGTCGTGGCCGAGCTTCCCGAGTTGCTCCTCCGGGACGCCGCCGAGTGGCGGGCGTGGCTGGTCGACCACCACTGCGACCGTGCCGGCGTATGGCTGGTACTTCACAAGAAGGGCGGCCACACGACGGCGCTGACCTATGCGGCGGCGCTCGACGAGGCACTGTGCTTCGGGTGGATCGACGGACAGGTCGCGGGCCGGGACGACGAGAGCTACCGACAGCGATTCACCCCGCGGCGAGCGAACAGCTCGTGGTCGGCGCGCAACGCGAGCCATGTGACCCGCCTCGCCGAGGCCGGTCGCATGCACGCCGCCGGGACGGCCGCGGTCGAGGCGGCACGAGCCGACGGGCGGTGGCAGACCGCCTATCAAGGGCAGGCCACCATGCAGACCCCGCCCGATCTGCAGGAAGCGCTGGAAGCCAATCCCGTAGCGGCAGCGAGGTTCGAGACGCTGGACGCAGCCAATCGCTACGCGATCCTCTATCGTCTCAACTCCGTGAGGCAGCAGCAGACTCGTGAGCGCAGACTCGCCCGGTACATCGACATGCTCGCCCGAGGTGACGTCATCCACGAACGAAAGCCACGCAGCGACCCGCAATGAACACGTCCGTTCAGCGCGGCAGCAGTCGCCACTCGCGCAGTGTCTCGACCAGCAGCGGCACTACCGGGAGTTCGGCCAACCGGGTCGCATCGACCCAGCGGGCCTCGTCGGCGTCGTCGCCCGCTCGCAGTACCCCTCCGCTGACGCTGCAGACGAAGTCGTCGATGACGAAGGTGGCGCCGCCGGGTGCCGGGCGCAGGACCCGGCCGGCCCGCCGCTGCACCACGACGTCGAGTCCCGTCTCCTCCGCGACCTCGCGCACGCACGCGACGGCCGGCGACTCGCCGGGCAGGCACTTGCCGCCGGGCACCGACCAGCAGGCCCCGCCCGGGCGGCCTGCCGCGCCGCACCAGCAGCAACCGGCCGGTGGCGTCGAACAACGATGCCGCCCGCGCACGGGATCGCGCACGCTCACGCGGGCGCGCGCCCGGCCCGGCGCGGCTCCCCGATTTGGCCGACGGGCTGCGGTATGAACGTCACAGCCTCGGCTGCGACCTGCGCCGAGGACGATCGTCCGGATCGAATGCTCAGGGGGCACCTGCCGATGGTCAAGGTCGCCATCGCCGCTCTCGTCGGCGCGTTCGTGCTGTTCTACATCATCACGTCACCGAGCAACGCCGCAGATATCGCCGAGAGCGCCTGGCACGTCATGGTCAACATCGCGCACGGCATCGGCAACTTCTTCGACAAGCTCTCTTCCTGACCGCCCGTGCCGGCTCTGCTGCCCTCCGAACTGCCGGTGCGTGCACGCACGCGGCATCACTGGGTGACGTTGTTCCGGCCGCCGCACAAGGTTCTCGGCATCGCGCTGCTGGTGCTGTTGGTGGCCGCCGTATCTCACGCCGAACCCGATGGCCTGGATCCTGGCGATCGTCGTCGTCGGCCTCGGTTTCCTGCGCTGGCAGACGTGGGCCGCGGAATGGGTGATCCTCACCGGCAAGCGCATCATCCGCATCCAGGGCGTGCCGGAGACGACGTCCAGTCGAGGCCTCGCTGCGCCTCGACCGCATCTCCGGCGCGCGGTTGATCCAGACCGTGCCCGGCAAGTTGCTCGACTACGGCACCATCGACCTCGAAGCACCCGGCGATCACCCGGACGTGCGGCACCTGCGCAAGATCGCGCGGCCGCAGCAGTTCTACCTGGAGCTGCGCCGCGCCGCGTGGGGCGACCCGAACCGCGGCGATCCGGACGACGACCCGGGCGACGCGGCCGACCAGTTCCGCACCGAGCCGTTGCCGCGGCTGCCCCGCATGCCCCGCGGCGCGGACCGCTTCGGCCGCCGCCGCTGACGTCGCCCCCGCATAGGGTGGGCGACGATGCGCATCGACCTGCACACGCACAGCACGGCGTCGGACGGCACGGAATCGCCGGCACAGCTGATGCGCACGGCGGCCGCGGCGGGGCTGGACGTCGTGGCGATCACCGATCACGACACCACCGCCGGCTGGGCGGACGCCTTCGCGGCGCGGCCACCCGGGCTGACGGTCGTGCCCGGTGTCGAGTTCTCCTGCGTCTACGCACCGCCCGACGCGCGGCGGACCAGCCTGCACCTGCTCGCCTACCTGGTGGACGACGCGAACGCCGACCTGCAGGCCGAGTGGCAGCGGCTGCGCACCGCCCGGCTGGAGCGCGGCCGGCAGATGGCCGAACGGCTGGCCGCGGACGGCTACCCGATCAGCTGGGAGTCGGTCACCGCGCTCGCCGGTGACGCGACGATCGGCCGCCCGCACCTGGGCCGCGCGCTGGTCGACGCCGGCGTCGTGCCCGACGTCGACACCGCGTTCCGCGAGCTGCTGTCCTCGCGCCGGCCGTACTACGTCCGCAAGCCGGACACCGATGTCTTCGAGGCCATCGCGCTGGTGGCTGCGGCCGGTGGCCTGCCGGTCTTCGCCCACCCGCTGGCCCGGCGGCGCGGGCCGGTGGTGTCGGACGACGTCATCGAGCAGCTGGCCCGCGCGGGGTTGGTGGGCCTCGAGGTCGACCACCCCGACCACGACGCCGACGACCGCGCGCACGCGGCGCGCCTCGCCGGCGACCTGGACCTCGTCGCCACCGGCTCTTCGGACTACCACGGTGCCAACAAGACGACGCCGATCGGCGCCCGCACCACCCGCCCCGCCGAGTTCGAGCGGCTGCTCGCCTTGCCGGCGGCACGCACCCCGGTCGGGGCCTGAGGTGACACGGACTGTCGCCGTCGCCGCCTAGGGTCACCGGCATGACCGCCGCGAACGTCGACGCCGACGGCACCGGGCAGCTGACGCTGGCGCACATGCCGGTGCGGCTGTTCGGCTGCACCCCGTCGCGGCTGGCGGCGTTCGACTGCCCGCGGCGGTACCGCTTCACCTATGTCGACCGGCCGCCACCGCCGCGCGGGCGGCCGTGGGCGCACAACACCGTCGGCGCCACAGCGCACCTCGCCTTGCACAAGTGGTGGCTGTTGCCCCGCGCGCACCGCACCCCCGACGAGGGCGCCGGCCTGGTCGAGCGCAACTGGCAACCGGTCGGCTTCCGCGACCACGTGCAGTCCCAGCGGGTCTGCGCGGCGACGGCCGACACCGTGCGGGCGTATCTGGAAGAGCACGTCGATCCTGCTGACGAGCCGGTCGGCGTCGAGCGCACCGTGGCGACGCGCACCGAACGGCTGGCCGTGTCCGGGCGCGTCGACCGCATCGACGACCGTGACGGCGAGCTGGTCGTCGTCGACTACAAGACCGGGCGCCGCGAGCTGGACACCGACGACGCGCGCGGCTCGCAGGCGTTGGCGCTCTACGCGTTGGCGGTGCGTCGCACGCTGCGGCGCAGCTGTTCGCGTGTCGAGCTGCACCATCTGCCCACGGGCACGGTGGCCGCGTTCGAGCACACCGACGATTCCCTGCAGCGGCACCTGAACCGCGCCGAGCGCACTGCGCAGGACATCGTCGTCGGCCACCGACACGTTGGCTGCGGGCGCCGACGCCGACGACGTCTTCCCGCCCAACCCGACGCCGGGCTGCGCGTGGTGCGACTTCCGGCAGCAGTGCCCGGAAGGTCGCGCGGTGTCGGTCGACCTCGACCCGTGGGCCGGGCTGGCCGACCAGAGCTGAGCGCTCAGGACGCCGCGGCCCGTTCCTTGGCCTCGCGGTAGAGCGGACCCTCGCGGTACTGCGCCGGCAATGCACGCACCGCACCACGCAGGGCCCGCAGGCCGGCGGCGGTGGCGACGGTGCGTCCGGGCAGCGCCGGCAGCCGGTACATCCGCAGCGCCCAGCGCGGCAGCAACCCGACCGCCAGCGCCGAGATGGTGGACCAGCCGAGCCGTGCCGGCAGGATCAGCGCAGTGGGCACGCGAAGTCGGCGGCGCGAGCACGACGCGAGCCGCCTCCCGCGCCTGCGGCGTGCAGCGCAGCACCGGGCGCAGCGCGTCGATGGCCTCGCGCAGCTGTGCCGCGGTCTCGGGCACGCGGTCGGCCGGCACGCCGGCGAACGACGCGGCCAGCGCCTGCTCGGCGACGTAGGCGTCGACATCGTCGGGGGTCAGACGGAGCCCGGCGGCGCGGGCGCCGGCCAGGAAGGAATCGACCAGGCACAGGTGGACCCACTGCAGCTGCTCGGGATCGTCGATGCCCAGTGCGGCGTGCACGGTGCGCAGCCGGGCCGCGGCGGCATCCACGTCGGGGCGCGGCGCGAACGACACGGTGCCCACGTAGAGCACGGTCGACTCGAGCCGCTGCCACGGGTCGTCGCGGAAGTTCGACCGGCTGGCGAGCACTTCCATCGCCGCGGGGTGCAGCGCCTGCATCAGCAGCGCCCGCAGGCCACCGACCATCGCGACGGGTTCGCCGTGGATGCGCCAGGTCATGCTGTCCGGGCCGAAGTAGCCGAGGTCTTCGCTCACACCTTCGGGTCTACCCGAATCGGTCCGGCCGGCGCGGGGCGGGGTCACAGCCGCCAGAAGTCGACGAGCACCTCGGCGAGCCCGGCGGGGTTCTCGACGGCCGGGGAGTGCGCGGCGCGCGGGATCGCGTTCGTAGCGCGCGTGCAGCCGTCGTGCCATGTCGGCCTGCGCGGCGATCGGCCACGCGTCGTCGTCCACGCCGTGCGCGACCAGCACGGGGACGCCCGTCGCGGCCAGCTCGTCGACCCGGTCCGGCTCGGCGCGCAGGGCGTCGGCCATGCCCTGCAGCATGTCCGGCGAGCCGCCGAGGAAGCGCCGCTCCAGGAACTCGGCGAGGTCGTCCGGCGGCGCGACGAACGCCGGGGTCGCCGAGCGCCGCGCTCTGCATCGCCGCGTAGACGCCGGGCAGCCCGGCTGCAGCGAGCACCGGTTCCAGCGCGTCCATCGGTGACGCGGCGGGTGCCGTCGAGATTCGCCGGGCCGGAGCACAGCAGCACCAGCGAGGCGAAGCGGGCCGGCTGCGCGATCACCGCTGCGCGGGCCACCAGGCCGCCGAAGGAATGGCCGAGCAGCCGGACCTGCGCGCCCAGCTCGGCAGCGACGCCGAGCACAGCCGCGGCCAGCCGGTCCGGCCGGTAGTCGCGCGCACTGTCGAGGCCGGGCGACTCGTACTGGCCGGGCAGGTCGATCGCGGTCACGAGGTAGCCGCGCGTCGGCGAGCGGGTCGAGGAGCGGGCCGAAATCCTCCTTGCTGCCGGTGTAGCCGGGCACGCAGCAGCACCGGCGCCGCGTCGGCGTGCGCCGGTCTGCAGCGCGGCGATGCGCTGGCCGACGAGCTCGAACGTCACGCGCTCGTGGCCGAGCCGGTCGACAGCTGCGCCGTCACCGGTAGTCCGACGTGCCGGTGCGGGTGCCGACGACGAAGCCCGTCGACAGCGGGTAGGCGCTGCGTGCCGGCGTCGACGCCGGTCAGTCCCGGCAGGGCGAACCGGCGCGGTCACCTGACCGCCGGCTCCGGACAGTTCGGCCACCCCGCCGGGCACCGGTGCCACGATCGTCGCGGTGGACAGCTGCGGCGGATCGTCGTTGCTGGTCACGGTGGGCGCTGCCTGCGTCGACGCGGACCAGTCGGGCCGGACGGCATTCTGCCGGACGGCGACGGCCAGCCCGCCGACCCACACCAGGCGTCCCTTCGGCCGTGTCCAGGCCGGTCGCCGACGCCGACGCCGACGTCGAGGTCGCCGTCGAGGTCGACCGTCGAGCCGAGCGCGAGGCTGCGCAGCGGTCGGCCGTCAGTCGGCCGGACGTGTCCAGGTCGCCGGTCGTGCGGTTCAGCGCGGACACCACCGTGCCCGCCGACACCGGGACGTCGGAGTCGCCGAGGTCGTTCCAGATGAACTGGTCGAAGTTGGGCTTGGACTCGTCGGCCTTGCTCGCCCGCGCCGTCACGCAGCACCAGTTGCTGCCCGCGCGCCGCAGAACTTCACGCCCGTGCACCGCGGATGCGTGCAGTCCTGGCTGATCAGCGCGCCCGCCGAGCCGATGGACGGCGTTCTCGATCGCGCAGCCGTATCGCCGGTAGGTCCAGCGGTCCAGGCCGGACGACGGGTCGATCGCGTACATCGCGCCCGCGGACCAGATGAGGATCGTGTCGACGGTCCACCGGTAGGACGCGGCGCCGTTGAGGGTGACGCCGTCCTCGTCCAGCGTGCGGCTCCAGACCCGCTTGCCGGTGCCGGTGTCCAGGGCGGTGACCTCGTCGCAGTCGCCGTGCACCGCGTAGACGGAGATCGTGGTGGTCCCGATCTGGACCGCGTTGCAGACGCGCCGGTCGGTGCGCGTGTAGCTCCAGGTCGGGCGGCCGGTGCGCGCGTCGCGACCGCGAACGGTGTGCGTGGAGTACGTGACCACCGTGCCGCCGGAGTACGGGGTGCCCGCCGCCAGCGTGTCGCCGGTGTGCCAGCGCAGCTGCGGCGCCGGGTCGGGACTGGCCGGGGCGAGGCTCGGCGGGGGATGGGCGACGGTGTGCAGCGTGGTGTGCGCGACCTCGCCGCGGGAGTACGCGACCGCGGCGAAGACCACCAGGCCGACGACCACCACGCCCACGATCGCGAAGTAGACGATCCGCGGGCGCCGCAGCCGTGCGGCGTGCCGGTCGAGCGCCGCCGCCGAGGCCTGTGCACGCGCATCGGTGCCCGTGCCGGACGGCTCCGGGCGCGACGCGCGTGCCGGTGGCGGCGGGAGGGTCACTCTGCGGCGGGCACGTCACTCGCCGGGACCGGGCTGCTGCCCGAGTCGGCGCTGCCGGTGTTCCCGCCGCGGCCTCGTCCGCCCCGACGACGCCGGCGCGGGCGCGAGCCCTCGGCCGACTCCGCGGTGGCGGCGCCGTTCGCGGAGCCGTTGGGCGCGCTGCCGTTGCTCGCGGCGCCGTTCGCGGAGCCCGTCACCGGAGCGGGCGACGGGACGTCGGCGCTGTCCGGCTCCGAGACGGCCTGGCCGCCGCGGGTGCGGGTCCGGGACCGGTTGCGCGCGGGCCGGTCGCTCTCGCGCCGTTCGCCGGGGGACGCCGCGGGGCCGTTGCCCTGACTCTGGCCCTGCCCCGGCGTGCGGGAGCGTGATGTGCCGGATCGGGCACGGCCCGCGTCGCCGGATCGCCCTGCCGGCCGGGCGCCACGCGAGTTGTCGCGGCCGCCGAGGTCCTCGAGCCGTTCGGCGTCGAGGCCTTCGCGGGTGCGCTGGCTGCGCGGCAGCGTGCCCTTGACGCCTTCGGGGATGTCGAGCTCCAGGTAGAGGTGCGGCGGAGGTGGAGTACGTCTCGACCGGCTCGTGGAACGGCAGCTCGAGCTCGTCGCAGATCAGCTTCCAGCGCGGGACGTCGTCCCAGTCGACGAGCGTGACCGCGCGGCCCTTCGCGCCGGCGCGCGCGGTGCGCCCGATGCGGTGCACGTAGGTCATCGCGTCCTCGGGCGCCTGGTAGTTGATCACGTGCGTGATGCCCTCGACGTCCAGGCCGCGGGCGGCGACGTCGGTGGCGACCAGGACGTCGACCTTGCCCGACCGGAACGCGCGCAGCGCCTGCTCGCGCGCGCCCTGGCCGAGGTCGCCGTGGATCGCGGCGGCCGCGAACCCGCGGTCCTCGAGCTCGTCGGCCACCTTGGCGGCGGTGCGCTTCGTGCGGGTGAAGATCAGCGTCAGCCCGCGGTCCTTGGCCTGCAGCACGCGGGCGATGAGCTCGACCTTGTCCATGGCGTGGGCGCGGTAGACGAACTGGTCGACGTGCGACGTGCTCGGCGTCCCGGTGTCCTGCTCGGCGCGGATCTGCACCGGCTGGATCAGGAACTGGCGCGCCAGGGAGACGATCGGGCCGGGCATCGTCGCCGAGAACAGCATGGTCTGCCGGGCGGCCGGCACCATGGCGAGCAGCTTCTCGATGTCGGGCAGGAAGCCGAGGTCGAGCATCTCGTCGGCCTCGTCGAGGACGAGGATGCGGGCGTTGCTGAGATCCAGGTGCCGCTGCTGGGCGAGGTCGAGCAGCCGCCCAGGGGTGCCGACGACGATGTCGACGCCCTTCTTCAGCGCCTCGATCTGCGGCTCGTAGGCACGGCCGCCGTAGATGGTGAGCACCCGCGCGCCGAGGCGCTTGCCGGCGCTGGCGAGGTCGGCCGACACCTGCACCGCGAGCTCGCGGGTCGGGGCGACGACGAGTGCCTGGGGCAGGGCGCCGGCGCCGCCGGGCAGGTCCAGCCGGTTGAGCAGCGGTACGCCGAAACCGAGCGTCTTGCCGGTGCCGGTGCGCGCCTGGCCGATCAGGTCGTTGCCGGCCAGCGCGATCGGCAGCGTCAGTTCCTGGATCGCGAACGTGCGGGTGATGCCGACGTCGGCCAGGGCCTGCACGATCTCGGGCTTGATGTCGAAGTCGCTGAATGCGGGGCTGTCGTCGCTGACCGGCGCGCGGGCGGCGAGCTCATCGGCCTCCGGCGCCGGGTCGGCGAGGTCGGTGCGGTGGTCGGCCTCGACGGGCGAGATCTCCGGCTGCGCCGCTTCGGTCGCGGCGTCGGTCTGCGTGGGTGAATCGTCGGTCATGCGCATCCTCGGGTACAGTGCGCCGACCTCGGGAGCCCTGGGTGCTCGCCTGCAACCGGTTGGGAGGGAGGCGAGGAGGCGCGGTCGACGCGCAGATTCGTGGTACTGAACACCGCCAGTCTATCGGTTGGCGGTCAGTCGCCGCGCAGCACCGAACCGATAACCTGCGCAGCGTGCCGTCCGCAGGATGCCGTCGTCGACCTGCTCGGCGCGCTGGCCTACGGCGAACTGAGCGCGTTCGACCACCTCGCCGACGACGCCGGACTGGCGCCGGACCTCGCCGGCCGCGCCGAGATGTCGGCGATGGCGGCGCTGGAGTTCGAGCACTACCGACGCATCGCCGCAGCGGCTGCGCGAGCTCGGCGCCGACCCCGCCGAGGCGATGGCGCCGTTCGTCGCCGCGCTGGAGAGCTACCACGCGATCACCAAGCCGTCGACGTGGCTGGAGAGCGTCGTCAAGGCCTACGTCGGCGACGGCATGGCCGCGGACTTCTTCCGCGAGGTCGCGACGTTCGTCGACGACGACACCGGCGAGCTGATCCGCGACGTGCTCGATCGACGGCGGCCGCGCGGAGTTCGCGGTGCGCGAGGTCCGCGCGGCCGATCGAGCGCCGAGCCGGCGGGCGCCGGGCGGCTCGCGCTGTGGGCGCGCCGGCTGGTGGGCGAGGCGATCAGCCAGACCCAGCACGTGCTCGCCGACCGCGACTCGCTGATGCTGCTGTTCGTCGCAGGGCACCGGCGACCTCACCGGCGTCGCCGCGCTGATCACCCGGATCACCGACCGGCACGCCGAGCGGATGGTCGCGCTGGGCCTGGCCGGCTGAGCGGGGGCGGGCGAGACGGGCTGCCACGGGGTGCTGGCGAAGCCGACGCGGCGGGTGTCGGCCTGGGCGATGTCGACGTAGGCGACGAGGTTCGCCGGCACGATCACCTTGCGGCCGCGCTCGTCGACGAGCACCAGCTGACCGTCGACGCTCTTGAGCGCCTCGGCGACGGCCTGCTCGACCTCGTCGGGGGTCTGCGGGCTGTCCAGCACGATCTCGCGGGCCGTGTGCAGCACGCCGATCTTGACCTCCACGCGAGACCTCCTGGCACTCGTCGCCGCGGCTGGCGCCGCGCCTGCCACCACGCTAGCCGAGCGCGGGCACGGCGCCGCCGCGACCGGGCGCTGCGCCGTCAGCGAACGGCCGCCGAGCAGCTCAGCCGCCCTGGCGCGGGAAGTTGGAGATGCCCCGCCACAGCAGCGACTCGAGCAGTGCGACCGCGTCCTCCTGCGCGACCGGCCGGTCGCTGGCCAGCCACCACCGGGCCGCGACCTGCGCCGCGCCGGTCAGCGCGGTGGCCAGCAGCTCGGCCTCGGCACGGTCCAGGCCGGTGTCGGCGGCGACGGTGTCGGCCACCGCGTCCATCGTCTTCTGGGTCACCGACTCGACGCGCTGCGCGCACCGCGGGGTCGTTGACCAGGTCGCTCTCGAAGATCAGCCGGAACGCGCCGTCGTGCCGTCGTCGCGGTCGACGAAGGCGAAGTAGGCGCTGACAGCACGCCGTGGATGCGCTCGCTGGTTGTCGGTGGTGCCCGGCGAGGGCGGCCACCACGGCGTCGGCGCAGCGCCTCGGCCTGGGTGTCGAGCAGCGCGAGGTACAGCTCGAGCTTGCCCGGGAAGTGCTGGTACAGCACCGGCTTGGAGACGCCGGCCCGCTCGGCGATGTCGTCCATCGCGGCGGCGTGGTAGCCGTTGGCGACGAACACCTCCTGCGCGGCCGCGAGCAGCTGCTTGCGGCGCGCCGAGCGGGGCAGCCGGGCGCCGCGGCCCAACTCCGCGCCGAGCGGCGCTGGACACGGCTGCTCCTTGCTGTGGTCGGCATCGGCTCCCGCAGTCGGCGAACTCTACCCGCCGCTCAGCGCGGATCATGGCGCGTCAGCCGGCGCGCGGTGCTCGTCGTCGAGCACCCCGGCGAACAGGTCGCCGTGCTCGTCCACCCGGTCGAGCACCTCGCCGGCGGTGAACGACAGGTGCCCGCCGGTCTCGACCTCGTCCCAGGTCAGCGGCGTCGACACCGTGGGCTGCGGCCGCGCGCGCAGCGAGTACGGCGCGACCGTCGTCTTGGCCGGGTTGTTCTGGCTCCAGTCGACGAAGATCTTGTCCGGGCGCAGCGACTTCGTCATCCGCGACACGACCAGATCGGCGTGCTCGGCCTCCAGCCGCTTGGCGACCGCGTGCGCGTACTTCGACGGCAGCCCGGGATCGTCCGTCGTCGACCGGCGCGCTGACCTGCATGCCCTTCGAGCCGGACGTCTTGGCGAACGGCGGTCAGCCCGTCGCGCCTCGAGCACCTCGCGCAGCAGCACCGCCACCTCGCAGCACTCGACGATCGTGGCCGGCGGCCCGGGATCGAGGTCGAACACGACGATGTCGGTGCGCGGCTTGCGCGCCCGCTTCGGCACCCGCCACTGCGGCACGTGCAGCTCCAGCGCGGCGAGGTTGGCGAGCCACACCAGCGTCGGCAGCTCCTCGACGACGATGTAGTCGATCGTCTCGCGGTTCTTCGTCGATCCGGGCACCGGCAGCGTCACCGTGCGCACCCAGTCGGCGTGCCGCGCGGCGGCGTTCTTCTCGAAGAAGAACTTGTCGTCGACGCCGTTCGGGTAGCGCTTGACGGTCAGCGGGCGGTCGGCGAGGTGCGGCAGCAGCGTCGGGCGCGATCCGGGTGTAGTAGTCGATGATCTCGCCCTTGGTGAAGCCGGCGTCCGGGTAGAGCACCTTGCTCAGGTTCGACAGCGTCAGGTGCCGGCCGTCGACGTCGACGGTGACCTTCTTGATCTGCGGTCATCGCCATCGTCCCCTCGCCTCGTCGACGCGTCTTGTCGGTGCGGATGCCGCGGAACACCGGTGGCGCAGCCGCCCGTCGTCGGTCCAGGTCGGCGAACTCGACCTCGACGACGACGTCCGGCTCGCACCCAGTGCAGCTGCGCGTGCGTGCAGTCGGCGGCGGCACGCCGTCGACGGCGGCGCGTCGCGCTCGGTGAGCAGTCGACTTGAGCGCGGCCGCGATGCCGCCCGGACAGCCCGCTGCCGACCCGGCCGGCGTACGCGCAGGCCGTCGTCGGTCGGTCACCGCCGAGCACCAGCGAGACTGAGCGTCGCCGGGTGCTCGGGCGCGGCCTCCCAGCCGATGCACGACGAAGTCGCCCGCGCGCACGAAGCGCAGCTTGCGCCAGTCGTCGCTGCGCACGCCGGCGCGGTACGGCGCGGTCGCCCGCTTGGCGACGACGCCCTCCAGGCCGTGCTCGCGGGCGACCGCCTCGGTGGCCGGCGCCGTCGTCGAAGCGACGGGCAGATCGTCCAGCCGGGGTGCTCGGCGCCGAAGCGCTCCAGGGTGGCCCGCCGCTCGCGTGTACGGCCGGGCGGTGAGGTCGACGCCGAAGCGGCGCAGCACGTCGAACACCACGAAGGTCACCGGCGTGTCGCGCGGCCAGCCGGGCGACGTCGGCCCTGCCGCGCAGGTGCATGCGCGTGCTGCAGCCGCTCGAAGGACGGCCGGCCGTCGACGAAGGCGACGATCTCGCCGTCGAGCAGGGCGTCGCCGACGTCGGCGGCCTGCGCGACGAGCTCCGGATAGCCGCCGCTGACGTCGTTGCCGGCCCGGCTGTGCAGGCGCACGCCGTGCTCGTCGGCGTCCAGCAGGGCCCGCACGCCGTCCCATTTGAACTCGAACGCCCAGCCCGGTCCGGACGGCAATGTGGCCACCGCGGTGGCGAGCATGGGCTGCATACGTCCAATCTTAGGGCAACGGATCAACGAAAGCGGGCGGCATGCGATCGATCTGGAAGGGCAGCGTCTCCTTCGGCCTGGTGAGCATCGGCGTCAAGCTGTACTCGGCGACCGAGGAGAAGAGCGTCAGCTTCCACCAGGTGCGGCGCAGGACGGCGCGCGCATCCGGTACAAGCGGGTCGCCGAGACCGACGGCGAGGAGGTGCCGTACTCCGACATCGCCAAGGGCTACCAGCTGCCCAGCGGCGAGACGGTCGTGCTCACCGACGAGGACTTCGCCGACCTGCCGCTGCCCAGCGCGCGGGTCGTCGACGTCGTGCAGTTCGTGCCGGCCGACCAGATCGACCCGATCTACTACAACAAGAGCTACTACCTCGAGCCGGAGAAGAGCGCGGTCAAGCCGTACGTGCTGCTGCGCGACGCGCTGGAGGAGAGCGAGACCGTCGGCGTGGTCAAGGTGGCGATCCGCAACCGCGAGCAGCTGGCGACGCTGCGGGTGCGCGACGGCGTGATCGTGCTGGACACGATGATCTGGCCGGACGAGGTGCGCGCGGCCGACTTCGGCTTCCTCGACGAGGACGTCGAGCTGCGCCCGCAGGAACGCAAGATGGCGCGCTCGCTGGTGGAGAGCATGGCCGGCGACTTCGAGCCCGAGGAGTACACCGACAACTACCGCGAGGCGCTCGAGGCGGTCATCGAGGCCAAGGTCGAGGGCCGCGAGGTCGTCGAGGCCGAGGAGGAGCAGCCGAACGCCGGCAACGTCGTCGACCTGATGTCGGCGCTGCGCGCGTCGGTCGACGCGGCGAAGAAGGGCCGCGGCGAGCCGGCACGGCGTCGCCGGCCGCCGCTGCGGCGAAGGAAGACGCCGGCCAAGAAGGCGCCTGCGAAGAAGGCCGCCGCCAAGAAGGCCGCGGCGAAGAAGGCCGCGCCAAGAAGGCGCCCGCCAAGAAGGCCGCGGCGAAGAAGGCCGCCGCCAAGAAGGCAGCGGAACGACGACCGCGAAGAAGTCGGCGGCGAGGCGGCCCGTCGGCGAAGAAGGCGGCCCGCAAGAGCGCCTGACAGCGTGCGGGCGCGACTCCGTAGGCTGACCCGGTGCCGAAACCGCCCTCGCGCGACGGCGCCCGCGCGCCGAGCTCGCCGACGTCGACCTCCCGCCGCTCGACGGCGTGCACGCGTGGCCCGGCCACGAGGTCGACGTGGCCGGCGCGCGCATCCACGTGCGCACGACGCCCACCGACGACGACGCGGCCGAGCCGGCGCTGTTCGTGCACGGCCTCGGCGGCTCGGCGCACAACTGGACCGACCTCGCCGCGCTGCTGCGCGACCGGCTCGCCATCGAGGCGATCGACCTGCCCGGGCACGGGCGCTCCGGCCGGCGGTGGGCAAGCGCGACTACACGCCGGCCGCGCACGCGACGGTCGTCATCGACTACCTCGAGCAGTCCGGTCGCGGACCGGTGCACCTGGTCGGCAACTCGATGGGCGGCGCGGTGTCGCATCCTCGTCGCGGCGCAGCGTCCCGACCTCGTGCGCACCTTGACCCTGATCTCGCCCGCCGTGCCGGACAACCGCATCGCGCGTCTTCCCGCTGCGCAACGACCCGCGCATGGCGCTGCTGGCGGTGCCGGTGCTCGGCGAGTGGGCGATGCAGCAGTTCAACAAGCGCTACGCCCCGGAGGTGCGGGTCAAGGGCACGATCGAGCTCTGCTTCGCCGACCGCAGTCGCTATCCCGCAGCAGCGGATGCACGAGGCGGTCGCCGAGGCGCGCGAACGGCTGGACAAGCCGTGGGCGTCGATCGGCGTTGCTGCGCTCGATGCGCGGCCTCGCGACGTCGCAGATCCTGCGCGGGCCGCCGCGGCTGGGCGACGATGCGGCGGATCACCGCCCCGACGCTCGTGCTCTGGGGCGACACCGACCGGCTGGTCGCGCCGGACCTCGCGCCGTACGTGGCGGCGGCGATCCCGGACTCCCGGCTGCTCGTGCTCGACGACATCGGCCACACCGCGATGATGGAGGATCCGGTCGCGACGGCCCGCGCGATGATCGCGCTGCTCGACGACGCCGGCTGACGTCCCTGCCTGAGCATGACGCGTCCGGTTGGCCGGATTTCCGCGCGTGCTGTGGCAACCTGGGCGCGTGGCGGTCCCGGACACTCGCGCGTACGCCGCCCGTGCGCGCGACCGACTCCGCCGACGACGCGCGCCCGCGGCCGGCACGTCGTACGACGACGTCGCCCGGGTCCGCGGCGCGGTGCGCAACGCCGAGGACCTGTACGCGCGCCGCACGGCCGCCACGCGCGGCCGGCTGACGCGTGGCGCGACTTCGTCCGCCGGTACGGCTGGCGCGCCTACGCCCTGCCCGGTGCTGGTCGTCGTCACCGTCGCCGCCCTGCTCACCACGCAGCAGGCCGGGCAAGGCGAACCGGACGCCCGCGCAGACCGGCCGGACACGCAGCCGCAGGCACAACGGCCCGCGGTCCGCCGACGGCCGCGCCGAGCAACACCGCTCAAGGACGACGCAGCCGGCGGCAACGTCAACCCGAAGGCGCTGAAGGCGGCCGCGCTGCCCGCCGGGCCCGGCGTACACGACACGGGCGACCGGCACGTTCCGCGTGCTGAAGGGCACGCTCGCCGGTCGTCGGCAAGGGCAAGCTGTACCGCTACAGCATCGAGGTCGAGAACGGCATCACCGGCGTCGACCTCACCCAGTTCCAGCAGACTGTCGTCGTCGACGCTGTCCGACCCGCGCAGCTGGTCCGGGCACGGCGTCGTCGCTCAAGCGGGTCGACTCCGGGCCCGATCGACTTCCACGTCTCGCTGACCTCGTCGATGACCGTGCGCAAGCTGTGCGGCTACACGATCCCGGTCGAGACGTCCTGCTACGCGCAGGCCGGCGACACCAGCAAGGTCAACCGCGTGGTGTTCAACGACGCGCGCTGGGTGCGCGGGTCGGCGGCCTACGTCGGCGACCTCGAGCGCCTACCGCGTCTACATGATCAACCACGAGGACGGCCACGCGCTCGGGCACGAGCACGCCCACCAGTGCCTGCCCGGCGGCCTCGCGCCGGTGATGATGCAGCAGACGTTCGGGCTGCGCTCCGCGGCCACCGGCAAGTTCTGCCAGGCCAACCCGTGGCCGTACCCGCCGGGCGTCGCGGGCGCGCCCGGGCGCCGAGCAGCCCGACACCGCCGAGAACGACGAGTACGGCCTCGGCGACTGACCGCCCTGCCGCGTGCAGTGCGGCAGCTCGCGCGGTCCGCGCCACTGAACCGGGCGGGCGCGAGCCCACGGCTGGGCGGAATGGGCGCGCGCGTGTCAGGGTTGGACAGGATGGACAGCACACCGATCGTGAGGAATGCCGTGTCTTTGCCGCCGCTCGTGGAACCCGCCGACGACCTGACCATCGACGAGGTCCGCCGCTACAGCCGCCACCTGATCATCCCGGACGTCGCGATGGCCGGGCAGAAGCGGCTGAAGAACGCCAAGGTGCTGTGCGTCGGCGCGGGCGGACTCGGTTCGCCGGCGCTGATGTACCTGGCCGCGGCCGGGGTCGGCACGCTCGGCATCGTCGAGTTCGACGTCGTGGACGAGTCCAACCTGCAGCGCCAGATCATCCACGGCCAGAGCGACATCGGCCGGTCCAAGGCCGAGTCGGCGCGCGACACCGTGCGCGAGATCAACCCGCTCATCACCGTCAACGTGCACGACGAGCGGCTCGACAACGACAACGTCCTGGACATCTTCGCCGGCTACGACCTCATCGTCGACGGCACCGACAACTTCGCCACCCGCTACATGGTCAACGACGCCTGCGTGCTGCTCGGCAAGCCCTACGTCTGGGGCTCGATCTACCGCTTCGACGGCCAGGTGTCGGTGTTCTGGGACGAGTACGGCCCGAACTACCGCGATCTCTACCCCGACCCGCCGCCGCCGGGCATGGTCCCGTCATGCGCCGAGGGCGGCGTGCTGGGCGTGCTGTGCGCGGCCATCGGCTCCGCCATGGTCAACGAGGCGATCAAGCTGATCACCGGCATCGGCGAGACGCTGCTCGGCCGGCTGCTGGTGTTCGACGCGCTCGAGGCGAGCTGGCGCGAGCTCAAGGTGCGCAAGGACCCGAACGCCCCGAAGATCACCGAACTCATCGACTACGACGCGTTCTGCGGGGTCGTGTCCGAGGAGGCGCAGCAGGCCGCCGCCGGCTCGACCATCACGGCCAAGGAGCTCAAGGAGCTGTTGGACTCCGACAAGCCGACCTACCTCGTCGACGTCCGCGAGCCGGCCGAGTGGGAGATCGTGAAGATCCCTGGTGCCACGCTGATCCCCAAGGACGAGATCCTGCGCGGCGACGCGTTGTCGAACCTGCCGCAGGACAAGCAGATCGTCATGTACTGCAAGACGGGGGTGCGCTCGGCCGAGACGCTGGCCGCGGTCAAGGGCGCCGGCTTCCGCGACGCCGTGCACGTGCAGGGCGGCGTCACCG
Source organism: uncultured Actinomycetota bacterium (assembly GCA_963711775.1). Classification (GTDB taxonomy): domain Bacteria; phylum Actinomycetota; class Actinomycetes; order Mycobacteriales; family Jatrophihabitantaceae; genus Jatrophihabitans. The sequence continues at coordinate 57,949 of CAVQFH010000008.1, forward strand.
CGTGGGTCAACCAGGTCGATCCGTCACTGCCGGTCTACTGATCGCCGTTCGCCGTGCGGCGAACGCGGTTCACGGCAGCGGCCGGACGGGGTAGGACGGACCCATGACCGATCAACTGGAGCTGTTCCTGACCGCCCAGCGTGAGTTCGGTACGCGGGTGCACGCCGTTGCCGAGGACCAATGGCAGGCGAGCACCCCGTGCCGGGAGTGGAGCGTCGCCGATCTCGTCGGCCACCTCGTCGACGAGCACCGGTGGGCCGCGCCGCTGTTGCACGGCCAGGACATCGAGACCGCCGCCAAGATCGTGCAGGGCACCCGCTCGCTGCCGGTGGACGGCGGCGTCGGGGCGAATCTCGCCGAGGAGTGGGACGAGGCCGCGGTCGGCTCGGCCGACGCCTTCAGCGCGGACGGTGCGCTGGACCGCACGGTGACGCTGTCCTACGGCGAGCGCCCGGTGTCGGAGTACCTCGGCCAGATGACCTTCGACCTGACGCTGCATGCGTGGGACCTCGGCACGGCCATCGGGTACCCGGGCACGTTGCCCGACGACCTCGTCCAGTCGGCCTGGAACCTCGTGAAGGACATGGGCGACGCGTTCAACGAGAGCGAGATGTTCGGTGAGCGCGTCGCGGTGCCCGACGACGCGCCGACCCTGCACAAGCTGCTGGGCTTCACCGGGCGGAACCCCGGCTGATTCACGGCCGGGGTTCCGCCCAGGAGCTTCTTACCTGCGGTTCGCGGACCGCATGGTGCGCGAGCGGGTGTGCGCGGCTTCCTCGGCCTCGCGCTTCTGCGGGTCGTCCAGCTTGCGGGTGTCGCGCAGTTCCGCGAACTGGTCGACGTCTTCCGGCAAGCCGTCGCGGATCGCACGCTCGCGCTGGGTCTCGGCGTTGAATTCCGCACCCAACAAGACGGCGATGTTCGTGATCCACAGCCACACCAGGAAGATGATGATGGTGGCGAACGAGCCGTAGGTCTTGTTGTAGGAGCCGGAGAACGACACGTAGACCGCGAACAGCGCGGACGCCACCAGCCACACGACCACGGCGATGATGCCGCCGAGGCTGATCCAGCGGAAGCCGGGTTGCTTCACGTTCGGGCACGCCTTGTAGAGCAACGAGAGCATCATGCTCACGATGATCAACAGCACCGGCCACTTGACGATGTCCCAGATCAGCACCGCGGTGTTGCCGATGCCGAACGCCTTGCCGAACTGCGTCGCGATAGGCCCGGTGACCACGACCAGGACCGCGCTGACCGCCAGCATGATCACCAGCGCGACGGTCACCAGGAACCGCGTCGGTGCCGTCTTCCAGATGGGCCGACCTTCGTCGACGTCGTAGATCGCGTTCGAGGCGTTCATGAAGCCGGACACGTAGCCGGACGCCGACCACAGTGCGAGCAGGATGCCCACGATCCCGGCGATGCCGGCCGCCCCGGCCTTGCCCTGCACCTGGCCGATGACACTGGTCAGGAAACTCGACACCGCGCCCGGCGCGATCTGCTTGACGTTCGACAAGATCGTGTTCGTCGTGGACTTGCCGAGCAGCCCGAGGATCGACACCAACGCCAGGACGCCGGGGAAGATCGCCAGCACGCCGTAGTAGGTCAGCGCCGCTGCCCGGTCGGTCACGTCGTCGTGCTTGAACTGCTTCAGCGACCGTTTCAGAATGGTCACCCAGCCCGCCTTCGGCATCTGCCGCGGCGTGGCCGGGGCGCCGGAGGAACCGTCGTTGCTCGTGTTCGCCATCCGAGTCTCCGTTGTCTCGCCGCTCACTGGGTGAGCGGCTGCGTGACGTCGTCCGTGGCCGACTTGGCGTGTTCCGTCGTGCGCTGGGCGGCGTCGGTAGCCGTCGACCGGAGCTGTTCGGCGGAGTCCTGCAGCGGCTGCTGCAGATTGCCGGCGACCTCCTGGGCCGACTGCTTCAGCGGCTCGACGAGGCCCTGCGCGTTGTCCTCGACACGCTTTGCGGCGTGCCGTTCGGCATTGCTCGCGGGAGCGATCGAGGACGCCAGCCAGCCGAGGCCGAAGGCGATCATGCCTGCGGCGAGCGGGTTGCCCGCGGCCTTGTCGGTGACCGCCTGCGCGCTTCCGGCAGCGTCGCCGGCCTTGGCGCCGGCCGAGTTCGCCGCATCGCCTGCGGCCGAGGCGGCGTCGCGGGCGGCGCCCATGACGCGCTCCTTCAGCGAGCCGGCGTTGCCCTTGAACTTGTTGACCTGGCGGCCGGCAAGCGCCTTCGGCGAGCCTTTGGTCGTGAGGCGGTCGACGTCGCCGCCGAGCGAGCTGCGCGTCTTGGCAAGCTCGCGTTCGATCTGGTCGGGGTTGCTCATGTGTGTCTCCTCAACGGCTCGCGAAGGCGCTGGGCAGCAGCTTCAGCGAGTTCAGGGTGCGTTCGGGTTTCAAGCTGATGGAGCGGATCACCGCGCGCCCGCCCAGGGCCAGGACGGCGGTGAGCACGAGCCAGACGCCGGCGACGATGAGGGCCGCCCAGCTCTGGTCCATGAGGTTGGCGAGGCCCCACCACAGCGCGGTCGACAAGAAGATGACGACCATCAGCGCGCCGAGCGCGGCGCCGGCGAACATGCCACCGGCCTTACCGACCTTCGACACCTCGGCGGTGACCTCCGCCTTGGCGAGTTCGAGCTCCTGCTGCACGAGAACCTTCAGGTCCGAGCGGAACTCACCGAAGAGCTGGCCATAGCTCTCCGGGACGTCGTCGGCAGCGGCGACGGCGTTGCTCAGGTCGTCGAGGCGGGCGGTGGTCATGAGCCCAGCTCGCGGTGCGACCCGATGCCGCCGTCGGCCTCCGAGTTGCTGTCCTTGTGGACGGCGACCACGCCACGCGTGAGGCGGCCGGCTACGACACCGGCCATCGCCGACCCGAGCAGGAACGCGCCCGGGCGTCGTCGACCGAGATCGCGCAGTTCGTCCACGACCTGGCTGGGCTCGCGCTGGTCGAGCCAGTCCGCGGCGTTGCGCGCGTAGTCGCGCGCCTGCGTCACCAACTGGACGGCGGTGCCGTCCTTGTCCGTCTCCGCCATGCCGGCCAGCTGATCGCCCAGGTCGCGCAGCGTCTCGACGAGCGAGTGCTGCTGCGCGCTCGCCTGCTGGCTCAGTTCTGATCGTGTCTTCCCGACCAGATCCTTCGCCTGCTCCGACGCCTGCTGAGCGACGTCCTTCGCTGCGTCGGTCGCTGTGCCGGCGACGTCGGACACCGCCTGCTTACCGGCCTGTGCGGCATCGGTCGCCTTGTCCTTCGCGTCAGACAGGTTCTGCACGTCGACCTTGCCGTCCGACGGTGCAGGCGACGGGCGGTCGCTCGGCGGAGCCGGCGGAGGGGGTGTCGGGCGAGTGCCGAAGTCCACGGGCGGCGGCACGGAGCCGTGCGTCGGGGCGTCGGTCAATGGCGCATTCGGGTAGAGCCCGGGCGGGGCTGTGGGATCTGTCATCACATCTCCTGATCTGTTGCGGTGTGAGTCGACGGGCAGGCTGAACCGACCGTCCATGCGACATGGACGGTGCGCCGCTGGGTGTGATCGAGCGCGTCTTGCGCGCTCGTGAAGAAGGTCGACCGCGAGGGTCGGACAAGCTCCTGTTCGAATGTGCCGTCCCCGTGGCTGGAGGCGGTAGTCAGGCCGTACCGGACTCGTTTACGACGTATACCCGCGTGGCGGCGGGGCAAACATTTCCCTCGAGATGCGCACGAATCGGCCGACTCAGCGCACTGTGTCGCGTCCTGCTTCCGCGCCGTGCCTAGTCCGGGTGGCAGGCCTGGGGACCGCAATGACAGAGTTCTGTGCATGCCGCGCGACGACGCCGAGAAGTCGAGCGGGAACACCGACGGCGCGGCCCGCGGCCTGTCCGCCGAACGGATCATCACCGAGACCCTCGCCCTCATCGACGAGCAGGGCATCGCCGCGGCGACGATGCGCACCGTGGGCGAGCGCCTCGGTGTGCGGGCGATGGCGCTGTACCGCTACATCGGCAGCCGCGAGGAGCTGTTCGACGCGGTCGTCGAGCGCATCGTCAACGAGCTCGAGGACGACCCGCGCGTCCCGCAAGGGGCGGTGGGCGACGACTGGCGCACCTATCTCGGCGATCTGGCCTGGGGTGTGCGGCGTTATGCCTGCGCGCACCCGCACGCTTTCCCGCTCGTCGCCACCAGACCACCAGAGGCGCCGTGGGTGAATCCGCCGCTGCGATCGCTGCGGTGGATCGAGAAGATGCTGGCCACGCTGGTCTCGGTCGGCTTCGACGACGAGCAGGTGCTGTTCAGCTACCGCTCGTTCAACAGCTTCCTGCTCGGCTATCTGTTGCTCGAGACCAGCGCGATGGCATTGCGAGACCCGAAGCCCGGTGACGGCTCGTTCCAGAGCGGTGCCGGGCCTGACGACGCGAGCCCTGCCGACGCCCGTGACCCGGTGCCCGGCGCGCTCAGTCCCACCCGCACCGAGCAACAGCGCCAGGCCATCGACGCGGCCGAGTCCAGCAGCGAGCAGCTCGACCCGACCGGTGACGTCGACGTGGAACAGTTCCCGATGATCCACCGGTTCCGGGCCGGCTTGACGCAGGATCGCAGCGAGGCAGAGTTCGCAGCCGGCCTGGAGACGCTGCTCGACCGCATCGCCGCCTTCGCTGCGACGGGTTCGCCGCGCGCCGGTGCCTGAGCGAGGCGACTTCGCGCAGCGGGTGCTCGATGCCGTCGAGGCGATCCCGGCCGGGCGGGTGATGACGTACGGCGACGTCGCCGAGTACGCGGGGCTGCGCTCGCCACGGTCCGTTGGCCAGGTGCTCGCTGCGGACGGTGGCACGGTGCCGTGGCACCGGGTGCTGCGGCACGACGGCTCGATGGCGCCGCACATCCGCGACGAGCAACGCCAGCGGCTGCGCGCCGAAGGGCGTGCGCTTCCGCGGCGAGCGCGCCGACCGTGTCGACCTCGCGGCCTACCGGTGGGACGGCGCGTCGATCAGCGACGAATAGACCAGCTGCCGCAGTTGCGACCGGATCGGGTAGGTGCTCGACGGCAGCAGCTGGGTCATGAACACCGCGGTGACGTCCTCGACCGGGTCGACCCAGAACGACGTGCTGGCCGCGCCGCCCCACGCGAACTCGCCCGCCGAGCACAACACTCGCGTCGCGGCCGGGTCCACGACTACGGAGAAGCCGAGGCCGAAACCCTGCCCGTCGAACGGCGTCTCGGCGAACAGCGGCCGACCGAACTGCGCCAGGTCCGCGCCGCCGGGCAGGTGGTTGCGCGCCATGTAGCGCACCGTGCGATCGCCCAGCAGCCGCACACCGTCCACCTTCCCGAAACCGCGCAGGAACTCGGTGAAGCGGTGGTAGTCGGCCAGCGTCGACGACAGCCCGCCGCCGCCGGACAGCCACGTGCGCTCCAGCGCGCCGTTGCCGAGCAGGTCGCTGCGCGCCATTCCGCCGTCTGGCGTGGGCAGGTAGAGGGCGGCCACCCGGTCGTGCTCGCTCTCCGGCACCTGGAACGTCGTGTCGTTCATGCCCAGCGGCTTCAGCACCAGCTCGTCGAACACCTCGTCGAGCGGCTTGCCCGCCAGCACTTCGACGAGTCGGCCCGAGCACGTCGGTGGCGACGGAGTAGTTCCACTCGGTGCCCGGCTGGAACAGCAGCGGCATCGACGCGAACGCCTCGACGGCACCGGCGAGGTCGACCCCGTCGGGCGCGCTCCACTCGTAGCCGGCCGCGCGCAGCATCGCGTCCACCGGGTGCGCGCGGTGGAAGCCGTAGGTGAGCCCCGCGGTGTGGGTGAGCAGGTGCCATACCCGGATCGGCTCGGTGGCCGGCACCGTCGCGGCCTTGAGGTCGGAGCCGCCCACGAACACCCGCATGTCGGCGAACTCCGGCAGGTACCGGTCGATCGGATCGGTCAGCTCGAACGCGCCCCGTTCGTAGAGCATCATCGCCGCCACCGACGTAATCGGCTTCGTCATCGAGTAGATGCGAAAGATCGTGTCCGGCTCGACCGGGCGGCGCGGCCTCGACGTCACGGTGCCCGCCGGACGCCACGTGCGCGACCTGCCCGTGCCGGCTGACGGCCACGGAGTAGCCGGGCAGCCGCCCGGCATCGACGTAGCGCTGCAGCAATGCGTCGATGTGCTGCAGCCGGGTGCGGTCGAAACCGAGCTCGGCAGGATCCGTCGTGACAGTCAGGGGGGCGGCCATCCGTCCAGCATGCCCAGCGTGTCGCCGAGCGTGCACGTGGGGAGAGCGATCCAACCCTCGGCGCGGGCGACGGCGATGTCCGCATCCGCGGGCAGGGTCGCCGCCCAGCCGCGGCGGCCGCCGCGCTGAGTCCGGCGACGACGGCGTCGAGCGCGTGGTCGCTGTCCAGACACATGAGCTCGTGGGCGCCGAGGTCGAACGTGGTGCCCAACTGCGTCACGATGTGCCCGACGACTCCGCGCCGTCGCGTGGCCTTGTACCGGCGTACGGCAGCCCTGCGCCAAAATGCACCGGCAGGATACGTCTCGACCACGCAGCCCGTACCCAGCGATCGCGGCCGGGTCACCGGGCGAACGACGCTCGGAACGGGGCGACATCGAAGCGGTCCGCGGAACAATGCGGCGCAGGCCGGCGTACATCGACGAGGCGAGGTCGGTGACCCGGTAGGTCGCCGGGCGATCAGGAGTGGCGGTGGGCGGCGCGATCGCGGTGGCCGCGCGATGCCGGCGGCGAAGGCTTGACGGCCCCGGCGGGCGTCGATGCCGGTCTTGTCGGCACCCCGGCGATCGCGCACGTCGTCTCCGCGCCGACCGTGAACTGCTCAATGCGCGGCGTGGACGGCCGGGCGGTGTGCAGCTGACGCTGTTCGAGGAAGCGGGCGACGCCTGAAACTGTCGGCGCGGCATGTTCTGATGGCTGACGTGACCGAGCCGCCCGCCTACCGCCTCGTCCGCGCGCCGCGCCGGACGGCGCCCGCGCCGGCCCCGGTGCTCGACGACGCGCAGCGGGCCGTGGTCGAGCACGGGCGGGCCGCTGCTCGTGCTGGCCGGGCCGGGCACCGGCAAGACGACGACGCTGGTCGAGGCAGTGGTCGCCCGGGCGGACGCCGGGGTGCCGATCGAGCACATGCTCATGTTGACGTTCAGCCGCCGGGCGGCCGGACAGTTGCGCGATCGCGTCGCCGCGCGGTTGCAGCGCACGGTGCGCGAGCCGATCGCCCGCACGCTGCACTCCTACGCGTTCGGCGTGCTGCGGATGGCGAACGCCGCGCGCGGGCTGCCCGCGCCGCGGCTGCTGTCCGCCGCCGAGCAGGACATCGTGCTGCGCGAACTGCTCGAATCCGGTGACCGCAACCCGCTGGCCGGCGGGGCTGCGTCCGGCCCTGCGCACCCACGCGTTCGCCGGTGAACTGCGCGACCTGCTGATGCGCGCTGTCGAGCGCGGACTCGACGGCCCGGCGCTGGCCGATCTCGGCCGCGCACCGCGGGCGGGCCGATTGGGTCGCCGCCGGCGAGTTCCTCACCGAGTACCACGCGATCTACGCGATGAAGGATCCCGGCGCCTACGACACCGCCGAGCTGATCAGCGCCGCGGTCAACACGTTGCGCGACGATCCCGCGCTGCTCGCCGCCGAGCGCGCGCGCCGGCGGCGCATCTTCGTCGACGAGTACCAGGACACCGACCCGGGCCAGGCGCGAGCTGCTGCAGCTGCTCGCCGACGGCGCCGACGAACTCGTCCTCGTCGGCGACCCCGACCAGTCGATCTACGCGTTCCGCGGCGCCGACCCGTCGGCGATGCGTTCGGTCGACGAGCGGTTCGGCGTCGCCGGCGCAGCCGGTGCCGGTGGTCGCGCTGGACCGCAGCCGCCGCTCCGGCGCCGAGCTGCTCGCCGCGACCCGCCGGCTCGCCGCGCGGCTGCCCGGGCGCGCCGAGCAGCGAGCGATCACCGCCGCCGGCGGGCTGCCGCCGGGCCGCGCCGACGCGCGCGGTGTTCCGCACCGCCAGCGAGGAAGCCGCCTACATCGCCGGCACCCTGCGCGCCGCGCATCTCGACGGCACGGCCGTGGGACCGAGATGGCGGTGCTCGTCCGCTCGACGGCCAGCCACGCTCGGCATCCTGCGCCGCGCGATGATCACGCGCGGGCGTGCCGGTCACGGTGCGCGGCGACGACCTGCCGGTCGCCGAGCAGCCCGCCGTCGCGCTGCTGCTCACGCTGCTCGAGTGCGTCGTCGACCCGCCCGGCTGGACGAGGACGTCGCCGAGCGACTGCTGGTCGGCCCGCTCGGCGGCGGCGACGCGCTCTACCTGCGCCGGCTGCGCCGCGAGCTGCGCCGCACCTATCCCGGACGAGGGGGGCCGGCTCGCCCCGGCTGTCCGCGACGACTCGGCGCCCGCGTGCTGCCGCGGCCGACTCGACCGGCCGGTCGCTGCGCGTGGCGCGGGTGCTCGCGCGCGGGCACGTGCCGCGCTGGCCGGCGGCGCCAGCACCGAGGCGGTGCTGTGGGCGCTGTGGGACGCGTCGCGCGCTGGCGCACGCGGTGGGAGCGCGCCAGCCTCGCCGGCGGCACGATCGGCAGCGCGGCCGACCGCGACCTCGACGCCGTGCTCGCAGCTGTTCGACACCGCGGCCGACTTCACCGACCGGCTGCCCGGCGCGGCGCCGCTGCAGTTCCTCGACCACGTGCGCGCCCAGCAGATCCCCGGCGACACGTTCGCACGGCTCGCGCGCGGAGCCGCCCGCCGTCGCGATCCTGACCGCGCACGCGAGCAAGGGCCTGGAATGGGATCTCGTGTGCGTCGCCGGCGTGCAGGAGGGCAGCTGGCCGGACCTGCGCCGCCGCGGGTCGCTGCTCGGCACCGAGGCACTCGTCGACGCGGTGCGCGGCATCGACGTCCGCGGCGCCGGATCGCTGGACGCGCAGCTCGCCGAGGAACGCCGGCTGTTCTACGTCGCGGCGACCCGCGCGCGCGCAGCACCTCGTCGTCACGGCGGTCGCCGGCGACGAGGAACAGCCCTCGCGGCTGCTCGACGAACTCGACCCGCGTCGACACGTCGATGCGCCGCGCCCGCCCGCGCCGCCGATCCGCGGTGTCCACCTGCCCGGGCTGGTGGCCGAACTGCGTGCGGTCGTCTGCGCCGAGCCGGACACCGTGCGCGCCGGCGAACGCCTCGCGGCCGCCGCCGAGCTGGCCCGGCTGGCCGCGGCCGGCGTGCGCGGCGCCGATCCCGACGACTGGTGGGGCCTGGCGCCGCTGTCCACCGACGCCGCCGTCGCCGACCCGGACCGGCCGGTGCGGGTCAGCCCGTCGCGCGTCGAGTCGTTCCTCGACCTGCGAACTGCGCACGCTGATGCAGCAGCTCGGCGTGCGCGACGACGAGGCCGTCGCCGCCGTCGCTCGGCACGCTGGTGCACGACCTCGCCTCGCACGCCCCCGACGACCAGCCGCTCGAGGAGTTCGAGCGTCAGCTGCACGCGGTGTGGGACTCCATCGACTTCGGCGCATCCTGGTTCGCCGACAACGAGAAGGCCCGCGCGACGACGATGCTCGAGCGCCTGACTGACGTGGCTGACGCGACAGCCGGGCGCAGCTGGAGCGTGTCGCCGTCGAGAAGGACTTCGCCGTCGACGATCGGCGACGCCGTGCTCAGCGGCCGGGTCGACCGCCTCGAGCGCGACCGCGACGGCCGGCTCGTCGTCGTCGACCTCAAGACCGGCAAGAGCAAGCCGCCCGCGGCCGACCTCGCCGCAGCACCCGCAGCTGGGCATGTACCAGCTCGCCGATCGAGCACGGCGCCTTCCCCGACGACGGCGACACCGCCGGCGGCGCGGTGCTCGTCCAGCTGGGCAGCACCGGCCCCGTCGAGCAGTGGCAGCCGCCGCTGGCCGCAGGCCGACGACCCGGCAGTGGGCGCGCGCCGGCCGTCGACCACGTCGCGCAGCGCATGCGCGGCGCGCGAGTTCACCGCGCAGCAGAACGCCCGCTGCCAGATGTGCGACGTGCGCGCGTGCTGCCCGCTGCAGGTGCAGGGCCGGCAGGTGGTGTCATGACGTGACCAGCCACGGCGCGAGCGCGCGGGTGTCCGCGCCGTCCGAGCTCGGCGCGGCGCTGCTCGGGCTGCCGCCGCCGACCGACGAGCAGGCGGCGGTGATCGAGTCCGGGCCTCGAGCCCGCCGCGGTGATCGCCGGCGCCGGCTCCGGCAAGACCGAGACGATGGCCGCGCGCGTGGTGTGGCTGGTCGCCAACCGGCAGCGTCGCGCCCGGCGAGGTGCTCGGGCTGACGTTCACCCGCAAGGCCGCGGCCGAGCTCGGCGCGCGGGTGCGCCGTCGGCTCGCGCAGTGGCGGCGGGTGGTCGAGCAGGACGCGCCCGACGACGTCGAGCACCTGGCGCTGCTGCAGGCCACCGAACCGACGGTGTCCACCTACGCCGCGTACGCCGGCCGGCTGGTCGGCGAGCAGGCGCTGCGCGTCGGCGCCGAGCCCGACGCGCGGCTGCTGTCCCCGGCGCTGCTGTGGCAGACTCGCCGACACCGTCGTGCGCCGCTGGGACGGCGACCTGCCGGACTTCAGGGCCATCGCCTCGCTGGTGCACTGGGTGATCGCGATGTCCGGCCAGTTCGCCGATCACCTCGCCGACCCGGACGCGGTCGAGGACTTCTGCACGGCGCGCTGGAGCACTTCTTCGCGCTGCCGAAGGGGCCGCGGGCGCGCAGCGAGATCCCGACCGGCACCGCGCGACTACGTCGACGCGCTGCGGCAGCGGCGCGCGCTCGTGCCGCTCGTGCGCGAGTACCAGCGGCGCCAAGCAGCGACTGGCCGCCGTCGACTTCGGCGACCAGATGCGCCTGGCCGCGCGAGCTCGCCGGCCTGGACGAGGTCGCCGCCGTCGAGCGCGAGCGCTTCCGCGCGGTGCTGCTCGACGAGTACCAGGACACCGGGCACGCGCAGATCGTCATGCTGCGCGGGCTGTTCGGCGCGCGGGCATCCGGTCACCGCCGTCGGCGACCCGTTCCAGTCGATCTACGGCTGGCGCGGCGCGAGCGCCGGCAACATGGGCGCCTTCGACATCACCTTCCCGCGGGCCGACGCGCACGCCGGCGACGGTCTATCCGCTCGCCACCAGCTTCCGCAACGACCGCGCGATCCTCGACGCCGCCAACGCCGTCGCCGCGCCGCTGCGCACCACGCACGCACACCGTGCCGCTGCGCCCGCACGCGCGGCAGCGGCGCCGGGCGACGGTCGCGGCCACGTTCGTCGAGACCGTCGACGACGAGGCCGCCTGGGTCGCGCGGCGCATGCGCGCGGCCTGGGACGGCGCTGCCCGACGACGGCAGCCGCACCGCCGCGGTGCTGGTGCGCCGCCGCTCGCAGTTGCCGGCGCTCGCCGACGCGCTGCACGAGGCCGGCCTGCCGGTCGAGATCGTCGGCCTCGGCGGCCTGCTGACCACGCCCGAGGTCGTCGACGTCGTCGCCACGCTGCGGGTGCTCGGCGACTACAAGCCGGGCGGCGCGCTGATGCGGCTGCTCGACCGGCGCGCGGTGGCGGGTCGGCCCGCGCGACCTCGCCGTGCTGCACCGTCGCGCGCGGTACCTGGTGCGCCCGGCGGCCGAGCGTCGCCGGTGCGGCAGCGGCGAGCGCCGACGCCGAACGCGAGCCGGTCGAGCCTGGTCGAGGCGCTCGACGACCCCGGGCCGCTCGACCGCTACTCGCCGGCCGGCGGCCGGCGCATCGCAGCGGCTGTCCGAGCGAGCTGCGCCGGCTGCGGCGCCGGCTGACCGCGCCGCTGGCCGAGCTCGTCGCCGACGTCGAGCACGCCATCGGCGTCGACATCGAGGTCGCCGCCCGCGCCCGATCGCGCGCACGTCGGGCCGCGTGCACCTCGACCGGTTCCTCGACGTCGCAGCCGAGTTCGCGGCCGAGGCCGGCGACAACAGCCTGCGCGCGTTCCTGGCCTACCTCGAAGCGGCCGAGGACGAGGAGAACGGCCTCGAGGCCGGCGAGGTGATCGTCGCCGCCGAGCGCGTGCAGCTGCTGACCGTCCACGGCGCGAAGGGGCTCGAGTGGGACGTCGTCGCGGTGCCCGGGCTGGCCGGCGAAGCTGTTCCCGGCCGAGCCGAAGAGCCGCAACTGGACGCGCGCCCGGCAGGAGCTGCCCGGCCCGTTGCGCGGTGACCGCGACGGCCTGCCCGCGCTCGACCTGCGCGACGCCGCGTCGCGCGCGGAGATCGGCAAGCTGCTCGCCGCGCACGACGGCGAGGTCAAGGACCGGCACGCGCACGAGGAGCGCCGGCTGGCCTACGTCGCGCTGACCCGCGCGCGCTCGACGCTGCTGGTCAGCGGCTACGCCTGGGACACCACCGAAGGAAGCCGCGCGAACCGTCGCCGTACCTGCGCGACGTTGCGCGGGCACGTCGAGCCGGACGAGTGGTTCGTGCCCGCGCCGGACGCGACGAATCCGCGCACCGTCGAGCCGGTCACCGCGTCGTGGCCGCCCGACCCGCTCGGCGTCGCGCCGGGCACCGCGTTCGGCCGGCGCGCCGCCGTCGAGGCCGGGGCCGCGCTGGTGCGCGACGCCGCGGGCGGTGCTGCCCGGCCTCGGCACGCTCGCCGCAGTCGCGGCGACGCGGACGGCGCCGGCACCGGCGCGACGCCGCGCGCGGCCGCAGCTGGGCGCACGACGTCGACGTGCTGCTCGGCCGAGCGCGAGCGGCTGGCGCCGCGGGTCGACGCGTCGAGGTCGACGCTGCCGGCGCAGCTGTCGGTGTCGCAGCTGGTCGAGCTGCGAGCGCGACCCGGCGCGAGCTCGCGCAGTCGCTGCGCCGTCCGATGCCGCGCCCGCCGGCGCCGTGGGCGCGCCGCGGCACCGCGTTCCACGCCTGGCTCGAGCAGCGCTGGCAGACGCAGACGCTGCTCGACGTCGACGAGCTGCCCGGCGCCGCCGACGAACCGTCGACGCCGGCGACTTGCCGACCTCGCCGAACTGCGCGCGGCGTTCGAGCGCAGCGCCTGGGCGCAGCGCACGCCGGCCGAGGTCGAGGTGCCGTTCGAGATGACGGTCGGCGGGCGGGTCGTGCGCGGGCGGATGGACGCGGTGTTCACCGAAGCCGACGGCAGCTGGCTGGTCGTCGACTGGAAGACCGGGCCGCTGACCGACCGGTGCCGCGCCGCGGCCGCGGCGGTGCAGCTCGCCGCCTACCGGCTGGCGTGGGCCCGGCTGCGCCGGGCTGCCCGACGACCGAGCTGCACCGGGTGCGGGCGGCGTTCCACTACGTGCGCGGCGAACGGACCGTCGAGCCGGCGGCGCTGCTCGACGCCGACGGATCTGCGCGACCTCGTCGCCGGCTGAAGTCGGCTCCGCCGTGCCAGGTCCGGGCCGGCCGTTCAGAGCGACACGGCGCCCGGCCGTGTCGCGCGGTGCGCCGCCAGCCGGAACCGCGACGGCACCGACGCGCCGTCGCCGAGCACCAGGTCGGCCACGTACTGGCCGATCAGCGGCGCGAACTTGGCGCCGTGTCCCGAGCACGGCGAGCACACGACGATGTCGCCCGCGCGATCGAGCAGGAAGTCCTCCGTCGGCGTCGCGGTGTACAGGCACGTCGTCTCGCCGCGCGGCTCGGGCACGAGGCCGGGCAGCCAGCGCCGCACGTAGTCGGTGATTTCCGCACGCACTGCTGGGTCGACGCAACCGCCGCTGTCACCTGGCTGCCACGAGCGGCCCGGGATCGTGGCGGCCGATCTTGCGGTCGTCGCCACGCCCGCCGTCGCGCCCGCCGGCCAGGTGATACACCGCGCCGCCACCGAACTCGTGGATCGTGCTCGGCCACGGCGCTGCGTCGGGGGAGCGGCGCGGGAAGTGGAACACCGACTGCCGCGTCACGCGGATCTGCGGCAGCCACACGACATCGCGCAGCAGCGGCTCCAGCCAGCCACCCGCCGCAACAACGACGCACGACGCCCGTACCCCCGACCCGTCGTGGAGCACCACGCCGTCGCTCGCGCACCTCGTGCGCCGCGACGCCCGTTCGGATGTCGGCACCCGCGTCGGCCGCGAGCCGGAGCAGTGCCGACACCGCGACATCCGCATCGAGGGTTCCGGCCTGCGCGTGGAACAGCACATCGCCGTCGAAGCGCATGCCGGGCCAGCGGTCGGCCGCGTCGGCAGCGCTGAGCACCGAGTGCGCGGCGCCCGCGTCGCCGAGCAGCGCCGCGATGTGCGACACGTCGCGGTCCGGCCCGAAGTCGAGCGCGCCGTGCAGCCGCAGCAACCGCTCGTTCGCAACAGCTTCCAGCGCGTGCCACAGCTCGAACGCCTGCGCCGTCAGCCCGACGTACAGCGGGTCGCCGTACGCACGGCGGATGATGCGCGCACTGCCGTGCGAACCGCCGTGGGCGTGCCCCGGCGCGTACTGCTCCAGCAGCGTCACCGACACGCCGCGGCGGGCCAGCGAGTACGCCGAGGCAGCGCCCATCAGGCCGCCGCCGACGATCACCACAGGGTCCGGACCCGCCACGGCGTCACGCTATCGTCGCCAGGCGTGAGCACCGAACGCGACTTCGTCACCGAACACCGCGACGATCTGCTGGCCGACCTCGACCAATGGCTGCGCATCCCGGGCATCAGTGCCCAGCCCGAACACCACGACGACGTGCGCGCGAGCGCGGAGTGGTTCGCCGACGCGCTGCGCCGCACCGGTTTCCCGACCGTCGAGCTGTGGGCCGACGGTCCGTGGTTGCCTGCGGTCTACGCGCACTGGCCGAGCGACGACGCCGACGCGCCGACGGTGCTGGTCTACGCCCACCACGACGTGCAACCGGTCGATCCCCTCGAGCTGTGGCACACCGACCCGTTCGACCCGACGATCGACGGCGACGTGCTGCGCGCCCGCGGCGCGTCCGACGACAAGGGTCAGCTCCTGTTCCACCTGCTGGGCGTGCGCGCACACCTCGCGGCGAGCGGCCGCACGTCGCCCGCCGTGCATCTGAAGTTCGTCGTCGAAGGCGAGGAGGAGTCCGGCTCACCGCACTTCGAGGAACTGCTCGCGACGCACCGCGACGAGCTGGCCTGCGACGTCGTGGTGGTCACTGACACCGGCATGGTGGCGCCGGACGTGCCCAGCACCGTCACCGGCATGCGCGGGATGGCCTCGGCCACCGTCACCTTCCACGGCCCGGACCTGGACCTGCACTCCGGGGTCTTCGGCGGCGCCGTCCCCAACCCGGCCACGGCGATCGGCCGGCTCGTCGGCGCGCTGCACGACGCGGACGGTCGGGTGCAGGTGCCCGGCTTCTACGACGACGTCGTCGAGCTCACCGACGACGAGCGCGCGCTGTTCGCGAAAGTGCCGGTGGACGACGAACAGTTCCTGGCGGTCACGCAGTCGCGTGCACTGCAGGGTGAACAGGGCTTCAGCACGCTCGAGCGCGTGGGTGCGCGCCCGACCGCCGAGGTCAACGGCATCGGCGGCGGCTACCAGGGCGCCGGCCACAAGACGATCATCCCGAGCGACGCGTTCGTCAAGCTGTCCTTCCGCCTTGTCGCCGACCAGGACCCGGTGCGGATCGCGCAGGCGGTCGACGCGTTCGTCGCGCAGCACACCCCGGACGGCATCACCGCCGACGTCGAGTGGGAGGGCGACGGCGTGCGCGCGTGCCTGGTACCGCTCGGCACGCCGGCCTACGAGGCGCTGACCGGCGCGATCAGCGAGGCCTTCGACGGCGCGCAGGTGCTGCCGACGCGCGAAGGCGGCAGCGGGCCCGAGGCCGGCCTGCAGGCCGCCGTGCAGGCGCCGCTGGTCTTCCTGGGAGTCGGGCTGCCCGACGACCAGATCCACGCACCGAACGAGAAGGTCACCGTGCCGATGCTGTTCAAGGGTGCCGAGGCCGCGGCGCTGCTGTGGTCGCGCCTGGCCGCAGTCGGCAGGTCGGCGCTGGCCGGTGACTGAACGCTGCTGATTAGGGTGGGTTGCGTGCCCCGCAAGCTGCCCGCTCCTTCGTTCGACATCACGCATCACGAACTGCGCAACGGGCTGCGGGTGGTGCTCGCCCCCGACCGGTCCGCGCCCGTGGTCGGCGTGGCCGTGCTCTACGACGTCGGCATCCGCTCCGAACCCGAAGGCCGCACCGGCTTCGCGCACCTGTTCGAGCACCTGATGTTCCAGGGCTCGGCCAATCTCGAGAAGCTCGAGCACTTCCGCGTCGTGCAGAACAGCGGCGGCACGTTCAACGGCAGCACGCACTTCGACTACACGAACTACTTCGAGGCGCTGCCGTCCAACGCGCTCGAACGCGGGCTGTTCCTCGAGGCCGACCGCATGCGCAGCCCGCGCATCACCGAGGAGAACCTCGCCAACCAGCTCGACGTCGTCAAGAACGAGATCCGCGTCAACGTGCTGAACCGGCCGTACGGCGGCTTCCCGTGGATCTACCTGCCGGCGGTCATGTTCGACACGTTCGCGAACTCGCACAACGGGTACGGCGGCTTCGAGGATCTCGAGAGCGCCACCACCGACGACGCCAAGGACTTCTTCGACCGTTACTACGCCCCTGCCAACGCCGTCCTCGCGCTGGCCGGCGACTTCGACGTCGACGACGCCGTCACGCTGGTCGAGACGCACTTCGCCGAGATCGCGAAGCGGCCGGCGCCGGAGCGGCCGAGCTTCGCCGAGCCGCCGCTGACCGCAGCTCGGCACGAGACGCACGACGACGCGCACGCGCCGATCCCGGCCGTCGCGCTCGGCTACCGGGTGCCCGATCCGGTCGGCTCGCTGGACGCTTTGCTCGCGCACCTGCTGCTGGCCGAGGTGCTCAGTGACGGTGACGCGTCACGCCTGCAGCGTCGCCTGGTCCAGCGCGATCAGCTGGTCACCGACATCGGCGCGTACATCGGTGAGTTCGGCGATCCGTTCGACGAGCGCGACCCCACCACGTTCACGATCACCGCGCACTACCCGGACGCCGCGTCGCTGCCGGCAATCCTGCGCGGCGTGGACGAGGAGCTCGCCCGCATCGCCGACGACGGCCTGGCCGCGGGCGAGCTCGACCGCGTGCGCACCCGGCTGGTCAGCGTGCTGCTGCGCGAGAGCGACGCGGTGATCAGCCGCACCCTGGAGCTCGCGAAGTTCCAGCTGATCCACGGCCGCGCCGAACTGCTCGCCGAGCTGCCGGCCCGGCTGTCGGCGGTCAACGAGGACGCGGTGCGCGCTGCCGCCGCGGCGCTCGAACCCGGGCGCCGAGCCGTGCTCGAACTTGTGGCGGGAGGTGCCCGATGACCGCCCCGACCGCCCTGCCCGCCCTGACGAAGGCGCGCGCCGCGCGCAAGCTGCGCAGCGAGGAGGCCGTGCTCGACAACGGGCTGCGGGTGATCGCCGTGCGCAAGCCGGGCATCCCGGTCGTCGAGGTGCGGTTGCGGGTCCCGTTCCTGTCCGCGAAGGCCGGTCACCCGGCGCGGGCGAACCTGCTCGCCGAGACCCTGCCGACCGGTGCCGCGGAGCTCGACCGCATCGCGATCGCGGAGACCGTGCAGGGCCTGGGCGCGTCGCTGGGCGCGTCCGTCGACGCCGACCGGCTGGTGCTCAGCGGCAACGTGCTGGCCCCGAACCTCGGCAAGCTGCTGGCGGTCGTCGCCGCGCTGGCCACCGACCCCGCGTACGCCAAGGACGAGGTCGCGATCGAACGGGACCGCCTCGTCGAGCAGCTGGGCATGGCGCGGGCGCGGCCCGGCGTCGTGGCGGCCGAGGCGCTGGACCGCCGGATGTTCGGCGAGCACCCGTACGCGGTGGATCTGCCCTCACCCGAGGACGTCGCGGCGGTCACTCCCGCGCAGCTCAAGGCGCTGCACCGCGACCTCGTCCGCCCCGACCGTGCGGCGCTGATCCTGGTCGGCGACCTGGCACCTGCCCGGTTGATCGAGCACGCCGACACGGCGCTGGCGGCCTGGACGGGCACCGCGAAGTCGCCGCGGGTGCCGGCGCTGCCGACGCCGCCCGGCGGCCCCCTGCTCGTCGTCGACCGGCCGGGCTCGGTGCAGACGTCGGTGCGCATGGCGCGCCTGGGCGTGTCACGCGAGGACCCGCGGTACCCGGCGCTGCAGCTGGCGAACCTGATCTTCGGCGGCTATTTCTCCTCGCGCTGGACGGAGAACATCCGCGAGGACAAGGGCTACACGTACGGCCCGCACAGCCGCGTCAGCCACCACCTGCTCGGCTCGATCGTCGGCCTGGACGTCGAGGTGGCCACCGAGGTCACCGCCCCGGCGATGCTCGAGACGCTCTACGAGCTCGGCCGCATCGCGTCGCTGCCCGTCACCGCCGCAGGAGGTCGACTCCGTGCGGCAGTACGCGATCGGCACGCTGGCGCTGTCGACCGCGACGCAGGCGGGGCTGGCGTCGACGCTGTCGGCGCTGTCGGCATTCGGGCTCGGGCTCGACTGGATCCGCGAGCACCCCGCACGCCTGCAGGCGACCTCGGTCGAGGATGTCAGTGCTGCCGCGGCCGAGTTCTTCGCGCCGGCGACGTTCACGTCGGTGCTCGTCGGTGACGCTGCCACGATCGTCGGGCCGCTGGCCGCGCTCGGTCCCGTCGAATCCGCCTGACGGCGTTGACGAACCGACGACGCTGCCGCCGATGATCGACGAACCGCCGCTGTCCGGGACGCACTTCGACCGCGCCGCGCTGCACCGCACGGACGATGCGTGGCTGGCCGACGCCTGGAACCGCGCACGGGTACTGGTGATCACGCCCGACTCGCGGACGCCGGTGACCGACGGCCGGCTCGCACTGCGCGGACCGGCGGACGCGCCGGACGGCCCGCGCCGCTTCCTCGGGCTCGTCGGCGCCGTGCCGTACTTCGCGGTCACCACGGAGACGGCCTACGACGGGTGGCGCACGCCGCGGGAGATCGGCGCCCGGGCAGACGACCTGGACGCGAGCCTGCTGATCAGTGCCGTCGGGCTCGAGCAGTGGCACCGCCGGCACACGCACTGCCCGCGGTGTGGCGCGGACACCGTCGAGACGCAGGCCGGCTGGACGCGCACCTGCACCCGCGACGACTCCGTCCACTTCCCGCGCACCGACCCGGCCGTGATCATGTTGATCCACGACGGCGGCGACCGCGCGCTGCTCGGCCGCGGGCCGCAGTGGGGGCCAGGCCGGTTCTCGACGCTCGCCGGGTTCGTCGAGCCGGGGGAGTCCCTGGAGGCCGCCGTCGCCCGCGAGGTCTACGAGGAGGTCGGCGTCAGGGTGTGCGACGTGCGCTACCTGGCGTCGCAGCCCTGGCCGTTCCCGGCATCGCTGATGCTGGGCTTCGTCGCGCGCCTGGACGGCGATCCGTCGATCGTGCTGGACCCGGTCGAGATGGCCGAGGCGGGGTGGTTCACCCGCGACGAGGTGCAGCGCGCGGCGGACTGGACCGACGATCTCGAGCAGGCGCAGCCCGGTGACCCGGACGTGCGGCTGCGGGCGATCCCGCCGCGGTTCTCGATCTCGCGGTACCTGATCGACCGCTGGCTCGCCCGTGATCTCTGAGCCGAGGACCTCGCGAGGCTGCGGCCCGCAATGGTCGAGGCGGTCGGTCGATGGGTAAGCCGTCCTCCGTGACCGGATTCGACGAGACGGCGCACCAGGCACCGCCGCCCGATGCCAACGCCTTCCCCGCCGACGACCCGACGACGCCGCGTCCGGACGACGAGCAGCCGCCCCCGCCGCGCACCGCGGCCGAGCTCGGCGAAGACGCCGACGCCGGAGGCGCCGCCGCGCACGACCACCAGTGAGCACGACCGCCCTGTTCCTCCGTCGCAACACCGTACGGACGCGCGCGGGCTGCGGCCCCGTCGCACGAAGGTGACATCCGCCGGCGCCGTCGTGGCGCGGGTGCGCAGGGCCGTGCGCGGCGCCAAGCAGTCAAGAGCGGGCCGTGCGGCAGCCGTCATCGGCCTCGGGTCCCGCGCGATCGTCTACGGCGCGCTCGCAGTGCTGGTTTTCGAACTCGCCTTCGGTGACCGCCGCGGCGACACCGACCAGGGAGCAGGGCTGGTCACGCTGGGCCGGGTGCCGGGCGGCTCGGTCCTGCTGGTGCTGGTCGTGGTCGGGGTCGGCTGCTACGCGCTGTGGCGGTGGGCGGTGGCATGGCTCGCCATGCCACCCGTCGAGACCACCACCGACCGCCTGATGGCCGCGGTCGAGGGCATCGGCTACCTGCCGTTCGCCTACCTCGCGATCGCCGTACTGGCCGGCGACCCGGGGCAGGCCGACCAGGGTCGCCGCTACCGCGAGCTGTCGAGCCGGGTGCTCATGTCCACCGGGGGACGGGTGCTCGTCGCCGTCGTCGGCGTGGTCGTCCTCGGCGTCGGCGCGTTCTTCGTCTACCAGGGTGTGCGCCGCACATTCGTCGATCACTTCGACTTCCCGCACCGGGCACCGTGGGTGCGCCCTGCGGTGATATCGCTCGGCGTGCTCGGCTCCGTCGCACGCGGTGTGGTCTTCATGCTCACCGGCGGGCTGGTGGTCTACGCCGCGATCAAGATCGACCCACACGCCGCGGGCGGCCTCGACGAGGCGCTCGACACGCTGGCGCACCAGTCCTACGGCACCTGGCTGCTGTCGCTGGCCGGCGCGGGGTTCGCGGCGTTCGCGCTGTTCGCCATCGCCGAGGCGATCTGGCGCGACACCTGACTCCGACCGTGACGTAGTTTCGCCGGTGTGCACTTCAGCCCGGAGCTGCGCCCGGACGTCGCGGCCGGCCGCATCACCGTCTCGATCCGGCTCTGGAGCCGACCGCAGGTGCGGGCCGGCGGCCGCTACCGGACCGCTGGTGTCCTGCTCGAGGTGACGGCTGTCGAGGTGCTGCCGTTCTCGGCGGTCTCCGCGGCGGACGTGCGCCGGTCCGGCGAGCCCGATCGCGAGACGCTGCGCAGGCGCGCCGCCCACGCCGGACCGATCGACGACGACACGCTCGTCCACCGCATCGAGTTCCGCGTCGTCGACCCCGACTGACTGCAGCACACCCGCTGCCTTCAGCGCAGGCGTCGTGCCCGCACGATCACGTCGTCGACATGGTGTGCGCCGGCACCGCTCGCGGGCACCTCGCGCGCGCGGCGTTCGTCGACCTCGAGTCGCCAGTCGTCGTCGAGCAGCGCGGTGATCATCTGCGGCCAGACGTAGTCGGCGGGGTCGAGATCGCCGTGCGGCTCGTGCTGGTCCATGTCCGCGTGGTGGACGAACAGCAGGACGCCGCCCGGGGCGACGGCGCCGAGCAAGGCGCGCTCGGCGGCAGAGCCTGGCGTGCGCAACAGAGCCGGATACTGCGCCGACACCAAGTCGAACTCGCCGAGCGTGGCACGCGCCAGGTCCGCGTGGACCCAGGTGACCTCGACCCCGGCGTCGCAAGCGTGCCCGGCCGCCCGCCGGAGCGCCAGCGCAGACACCTCGAGTCCCGTCACGTCCCAACCCTGTCCGGCCAGCCACACGGCGTCGGCACCCTCGCCGCAGCCGACGTCCAGCGCGCGCCCCGGTGCCAGGCCGGCCACCTCGGTGACGAGCGCGCCGTTCGGCTTGCCGCTCCACAGCTGGGCCGCGTCGCCGTACCGGTCGTCCCACAGCGCCTGCAGCGCGGGATCGCCGAGGAAACCCTGCGGGTGTCGAGTCGCGTCACCACGTCATCCTCGCGCATCGGCGGAGCTCGCTCAGTCTTTGGTGGCGGCGTCGCGCAGCGCGGTGAGCACCGTGCGTACCGCGGGCGTCGGCTCCGCGCGCGAGACGCGGTGCAGGACGCCGATCCGCCGGGCGCCCAGGCCTGGCAGCGTCAGTTCCCGCACGCCCGACGGCGACCCGGTCTCGAGCGCGAGCACCGGTACGAGCGTGGCTCCCAGCCCCGCGGAGACGAGCAGCAGCGCAGCGGTGAAGTCCCGACACAGGTGCGCCGCCGGCAGCGGTAACCCGCTCGAGTGCCGCACCCGTCGCATGGCCTGGCCGACGGCGCTGTCCGCCGGCCCGTCGATCCACGGCCGTTCGGCGAGCACGGCCAGGTCGTCGGTGTCCGGCCAGTGATCGGGGACGACGACGCGGAACGGGTCGTCGTAGAGCGCCAGGTAGCGCAGTCCCTTCGGCACGCTCCGGCGCCGGTGCGCGTCGTCCTCGACGAGCGCCAGGTCGGTGCGCCCGGACAGCAGGTCCGCGGCGGCGACCGAGTCGTCGAGCTGGTGCACGGACAGCGCCAGCGCCGGGTGCCGGCGGATGACGTTGGTGATCGCGGTGCCGGCGAAGCCGTGCAGGGCGGTGAGGAACGCGGCGAACGTGACGCGGCCGGTGACCGCTTCGGCCAGGGCGTCCAGCTCCGCCTCGGCGGCGTCGAGCACTTCGGCGATCGCGTCGGCGTGCGCGATGAGCCGCCGACCGGCCGGGGTGAACTCGACCGAACGCTGGCCACCGCGACGCGAGCGGTCGATGACGGTGAACCGGGTTTCGCGTTCCAGCGCCGCCAACTGTTGGGACACGGCGGACGGCGAGACGCGCAGGGCAGCGGCCGCGCCGACGACCCCGCCGTACCGGTCTACAGCACGCAGGACGACGAGCCGGCGCGGATCAATGCTCATGAAGCACAGCTTCAACCCGAGTTGTTCAGAATGCAATGGTCTTTCATCTCCTGGTGCGTCACAGTAGGGCGAGGAAATAAACCGCCCACCCGAAGAAAGCTGCACTGCCATGACGCACGACCCGCACCCGTTCTCCGCAGCGACCGACAAGTTCGCCTATGCGCAGGCGTTCAGCCGCGACAGCCGGGTGACGCGCGGGAACACAGCCACTGCGCGGGAGCACGCGGCGCGGACGCACTGGCGCGCCCTGGCAACGCTGCTGCACCGGCACTGACCCGAGACCACTGGCCGGCGACGGCCGACCGGTAGGTGACGTACAACTGCCCACGGTTCGCTTCGTAGGGTGGACGGCGTGCACCAGGCCGAGTCCGTCGCGCGGTGAGCACCGACGAACCCGACCCGCGGCGGTGGGCGGCGCTGTTCGTCTGCGTCACCGCGCTGTTCATGACGCTGCTCGACGTCAGCATCGTGCTGGTCGCGCTGCCGTCCATCGGCCGGGGGATCGGCGCCGGGGCGTCCGAGCTGCAGTGGGTCGTATCGGGTTACGCCCTTGCCTTCGGCATGGTGCCGATCATCGCCGGCCGGTTGGGCGACGACCGCGGCCGCCGGGCCATGCTGCTGATCGGCATCGGCGCGTTCGTGGTCTGCTCTGCCACCGTAGGGCTGGCTCCGACGCCCGGGGTGCTGATCGCCGGCCGGGTCCTGCAGGGCCTGGCCGGTGGCCTGATCAATCCGCAGGTGTCCGGCCTGGTGCAGCAGCTGTTTCCCGTTCGCGAGCGCGGCCGCGCGTTCGGCATGATCGGCACGACCGTCGGCGTGGCCACCGCGTCCGGGCCGGTGATCGGCGGCGGGATCATCGCGCTCGGCGGTGATCACCTCGGCTGGCGGCTGTGCTTCCTGGTCAACGTGCCGGTGGGCATCGCGTCGTTCGTGCTGTGCCGGCGATTGCTTCCGCGGGACGCGAAGCGTGAGCAGCGCCGCGCGCTGGACCTGCCCGGCGTCGGCCTGCTGGCGCTCGGCATGTTCGGCGTGCTGTTCCCGATCGTCGAGTACGACGCGCACCGCAACCTGAAGCTGTTGGTCATCGTGGCGCCGGCCCTGGCCGTCCTGGCCGGTTTCGTTGCGTGGGAGCGGGGGCCGGCCCGCCGGCGCGGGCATCCACTCATCGACACCGGGCTGTTCCGGCTGCGCTCGTACTCCAGCGGGGTGGCGCTCGCCTTCGTGTACTTCGTCGGCTACACCGGCACGCCACTCGTGCTTTCGCTGTTCCTGCAGTTCGGGCTCGGCTTCTCGCCGCTGCACTCCGGGCTGACGTCGGTCGCCTACGCGGTGGGGACGGCGGTGTCGGCGCCCATCGGCGGGCGCCTTGTCCCGCGTATCGGCCGCGCGCTGCTCGTCGGCGCGCTGGTGCTGTTCGTGGCCGGCGTCGCCGGTGCTGCGGTGACCGGCCTGCTCGCAGCCGGGCACGTCTCCAACGACGCGATGACGTTCGTGCTGGCCGGCCCGTTGCTCGTGGCAGGCTTCGGCGGCGGCAGCGTGATCACGCCGAACCAGGCGCTGTCGCTGGCCGAGGTGGACGCCGCCGGCGGCTCGACGGCCGGTGGCATGCTGCAGACCGCGCAGCGCATCGGCAACGCCACCGGCTCGGCGCTGGGCAGCGCGGTGTTCTACGCCGTCGCCGCGTCGGCCGCCGGGCTGACCGGTGCCACGCGCGCCCACCGCTACGGGCACGCCTACGCCGCGGCGCTCGGCCTCGCCGTGGTGTTCGGCCTGGGCGCGCTGGTCCTCGCGGTGCGCGACGCGCGCGCCGGCACCCCCGGCACCGCCGCCGGGCCCGCCGTCGCCGCCCGCCGGTCGTGACCACGCCGTGATCTCCTGAACCTCGTCGAATCATTTCCGCGGTCACCCGCGCCACTGCTCCACTCGGGACACCACCGGCCGATCCGCGCGCCCGCGCGGCCCGGTAGCTGGCCGAGATCAAGGAGCAGTCAGGTATGAGACGAAGCCGTGCCATCGGCACCGCACTGTCCTGCGTCGTCGTGACGCTCGTGGCCGGGTGCTCGTCATCCGGCTCGGGCCACGGCAACGGCAAGACCACCAAGGACGCCACCCAGCAGTTCCCGGCCAACACCAACGCAGGCGGGCACGCCCAAGCGCGGCGGCACCCTGCACATGCTCGGGCGTCGGCGACGTCGACTACATGGACCCGAACATCGTCTACTACACGACCGGTTACTGGGCGCGCGCATGTGGAGCCGGCAGCTGGTGACCTACCCGGCGGTCGTCGGCAAGACGACGATCGGTCGTGCCCGACCTCGCGACGCAGCTGCCGACGACCGCCAACGGCGGCATCAGCAACGGCGGCAAGACTGTCAAGTTCACGATCGAGACGGTGCCAAGTGGGACACGAGTCCCGCCGCGGCAGGTGACGGCCGCCGACGAGGTCCGCGGCGTCAAGCGCACCTGCAACCCGGCGACGCCGTTCGGCGGCATGCCGGACTTCGAGTCGCTGATCGTCGGCATGCAGACCTACTGCGACGGCTTCGCGAAGGTGAACGCCAAGTCGGCGTCGGCGATCGCGCGCGTACCAGAACACGCACGACATCGCCGGCGTGTCCAGGTCGACCCGAGCAACCCGCAGACCGTCGTCTTCACGCTGACCAGCCCGGCGTCCTACTTCGTGAACATGATCTCGCTGACGGCGTTCTCGCCCGCGCCGAAGGAGTACGACAACTACATCCCGGCCAGCGCACAGCTGGCGCAGCACACGATCTCCGACGGCCCGTACCGGGTCGGCAAGTACACCGCCGACCAAGGAGATCGACTTCGTCCGCAACCCGGCTGGGGCGCGTCGACCGACACGGTGCGCAAGGCCTACGTGGACGCGATGGACGTCAACGAGACGGGCAATCAGGACTCGATCCAGACGCAACTGCAGGCGAACACGGCCGGCGCGGACATGGAATGGGACACCTTCCCGCCCAACACGGCGGTGCCCGGGTTGATCGCGAAGAAGGACAAGAACCTCAACATCACGGCGGAGTTCAGCAGCAACCCCTACATCGTGTTCAACACGGTGTCGCCGAACAACGGCGGGGCGCTGAAGAACGTCGCGGTGCGCCAGGCGCTGAGCGAGGCGATCGACCGGGCGCACCTGACGGTGGACCTCGCCGGCGCGGTCGTCGCACCGCCGCTGACGCACATCCTGCCGGCGGGTATCTCGGGCACGAAGAGCAACACCAGCCCGAACCCGTTCCCGTACAGCGTGAGCCAGGCCAAGAAGGGCCTCGCGCAGGCGGGCCACAAGCAGCTGTCGCTGAAGATCCTCTACCGGCCCGACTCGTCCACGTCCAAGGCGATCTACCTGACCCTGAACCAGGACCTGTCCAAGGCGGGCATCAAGGTCTCCGGCGTGCCGGCGACCAACGCGGACTTCTACACGAAGTACCTGTTCGCGCCCTCGGTGGCCAAGGCCGGCACCTGGGACCTCTCGATCGCCGGCTGGGGGCCGGACTGGTACGGCGACGCGGCGAAGTCCTACTTCTCGCCGCTGTTCTACGGCAACGACGGCAAGTCGGGCTCGGCGTTCCCGCCGAACGGCAGCGACTTCGGCTTCTACACCAACCCGCAAGGTCGACCAGCTCGTCCGACAGGCCTCGGCGCAGGCCAGTGCCGGCGCCGGCGGCGAAGCTGTGGCAGCAGGCCGACGCGATCGTGACGAAGGACGCGGCGATCTTCCCGATCACCGCGGACAACCAGCCGACGTACCACGCGTCAGCCACGTGCACAACACGGTCGCGATCCCGGCGCTGCAGCAGATCGACCCGACGAACGTCTGGCTCTCGTCGTGACGGGGCGGTCCGCGCTCAGCTCAACAGCAGGTCGCCGCGCGCACTGCGTTGGTACATCACGGTGTGGCCCTGCCGCATCCGGGCCACCAGCCCGCAGTCGAGCAGGACGCCGAGATGGTAGGACACCGTCGCGGCGGCCAGACGGCAGTTGCCCGCTCAGCGTCCGGGTCGAGCGCGGGACGTCGAGATCGGCGAGCAGCGCGGCGCGGGTGGCGCCCGATCAGCGCCGCCACCGCCTCCGGTGCGGGCTGCGTCCGCGCCGCACCCGTGGCGGTGGCCGGGTACCGGAGCACCGCCTGATCCGGCCGGCACAGCTGCGCGGACACCGCGGGCGAACCGAACAGGCTCGGCGACACGACGAGTTCGACGTCGTCGTACCGGTGGTGCTCGTGCCAGGGAATGTGTACGCGCAGCGTCTGGCCCTCGCACTCGATGCGGGGGTGCAACTGGCCGAGCATGGCCGAGACGCCGCAGCGGCTCACCGTCTGCGAACGCAGCGCGATGTCGGTGGCGAGCAGCTGGCCGAGCCGCGACCAGCTCTCGGCGAGGCCGGCGCGCCAGAACACCGCGATGGCCCGGGCCGCGCGACGGGCGAAGCTGCCGTCGCTCACGCTGCGCGCGACGTCGCGGGGCATGGGCCGCGCACCGAAACACTCGATCGCCACCTGGCGGTGCACGTCTGCCGGGTCGGCGGCCGCCACCTCGTCCAGTTGGCGCTGCAGGACCTGCACGTCGGTGCCCGGCTTGGGGGTGAGGAAGTCCGGGAGGTAGCCGTGTCCGCCGGCCGGCAGCACAGCGGCCAGCATCGCCACATCGGCGTCGGTCAGCGCCTGGCGCGCCGTGGCGTCGGGGCTGCCGAACACGGGATCGGCCCGGCCCTCGCTGCACAAGCCGAGCCACGCGATCGTGTCGAAGGCAGGGGACGCGGCGAGCCGGACCCGGCCGACGGTCGCTGCGCCCAACGTCACTTCGATCACGGTGTACCCCCTGGCCGATCGCGACGCGCCGTCATCGGATCACCGCTGCCGTCGCCATGGCTGGCTCATCGCCACATTGTGCAAGCGCGCGGTCGGCACGCGCGCGTCGGCGCCCAAATCGAGATCACACCGTGGCCGGGGTGGACAACGTGACGACCTTCGAGTCGTGGGTGCGCCAGGAACACGAGCCGCTGCTGCGCTTCGCCGGCACGCTGGTGCGCGATCACCACCAGTCCCAGGACCTCGTCCAGGACGTCCTGGTCAAGGCGCACGAGCACTGGCCGCGGATTGCGGGCACCGACTATCCCCGGGCCTACGTCCGGCGGATGCTCGCGAACGAGGCAGTCTCGTCGTGGCGCAGGGCGGTGCGTGTCGAGGTGGTCCTTGACCGCGTGCTGGAGCGCGCGGCGCCCGACGAGACGCCGACGGTCGATCTGCGCGACGCGCTGCTGCGGGCGATGGCGTGCCTGCCTGCCCGGCAGCGCACCGTGCTGGTGTCCTGCGCTATCTGCGCGACGCCGGCGACGACGACATCGCCGCCGCCCTCGGCTGCAGCCCGGTGACCGTGCGGGTGCTGGCCCACCGGGCGCTGCGAACGTTGCGCGCGGCGCACGGCGACGAGCTGCGGAACGGATAGGCGGGCGTCGCGACCGCCCGGAACGGGTCGCTGCCATGCTTGAGCCTTGACCACGCCACCTGTCGCCCCGCTCCGGCCGCGTATCGAGTCCGAGATCGGTCGGCTGCGTCATGTCATCACCCACCGGCCCGGCCGCGAGCTCGAACGGCTCACGCCCAGCAACATCCACGCCCTGCTCTTCGACGACGTGCCGTGGGCGGCACGGGCCCGCGACGAGCACGACGCGTTCGTCGACGTCCTGGCCGGCCGCGGCGCCGTCGTCCACCGCTTCGGTGAGCTGCTCGGCGGCGCGCTCGACACCCCGGACGGCCGGGAGTTCGTCATGGCGCGCACCTGCACCCCGGAACGGTTCGGTGAGCAGATGGCGCGCACCATGCAGCGGCTGTTCGCCGACGTTGACGGGCCGGTCCTGGCCGACCTGCTCATCGGCGGAGTGCTGAAGTCCGATGTCGACTCCGCCACGCCGACGGGCCTGCGCTGGCAATCTCTCGGCCCCGACGACCTGGTGCTGCCCCCGCTGCCCAACACGCTCTTCCAGCGCGACAACTCGGCGTGGATCGGGCCGGGCGTCACCGTGAACCCGATGGCCAAGCTGGCCCGGCAACGCGAGTCGGTGCACACCCGCGCGGTGTACGGCTACCACCCGCTGTTCCGCGATGCCGACTTCACCTTCTTCTACGGCAACGACGACCGCGACCACCGGCCGGCCACGCTGGAAGGAGGCGACTTGCTCGTGCTCGCGCCGGGCGTCGTGCTGATCGGCATGGGGGAGCGCACCACCCCCTCGGCCGTCGAGCTGCTTGCCCGGCGGTTGTTCGACACCCGTCAGGCGCACGTGGTGGTGGCCGTCGACCTGCCCCGATCACGGGCCATGATGCACCTGGACACGGTGCTGACGATGGTGGACGTCGCGACGTTCGTCGCCTACCCGCAGCTGCGCCTCGACGAGCTGCGCACATGGCGCATCACGCCGAGCGAGCACCCGGCCGAGCCGCTGCACGTCGCGCCGGCCGGGGCACTTCCTGCCGTCCTCGCCGACGTCCTCGCCGTGGACGAGGTGCTCGTGCTGCGCGCCGGTGACGACGCACGCGCTGCCGAACGCGAGCAGTGGAGCGACGGCAACAACTACTTCGCGCTCGAGCCGGGCGTCGTCGTCGGCTACGACCGCAACGTGGTCACCAACGAGCTGCTGACCAAGCACGGCATCGAGGTGCTGGAGGTCAGTGGCGGCGAGCTGGGCCGCGGGCGCGGCGGAGCGCGGTGCATGACCTGCCCGGTCGTGCGCGACCCCGTCGGCTGAGCGCAGCGATCAGCGGACCAGCTGCGGGGCGGAGAAGTACGCGTGCACGCCCGGCGTCCACAGCGGCCGCAGCATCGGGCCGACCGTGGGGACGTCAGCGGCCGCGACGAGGGTGTCGTCCAGGTGCGTCACGGTGGCCGCGTGCAAGGGCCATCGCTCGTGCCGGTTCGGCACCCACACGGTGTGGCCCCGCCAGCTGCCGTGCATGCCCCAGCGGGAGACGAGGAACAGCTCCAGCGGCGTCGGGTCCACCGGTGCGCCGATGCGCATCGCGAGCTCGGAAGTGACGCGCGTTCGTGTGACCCGGCGCAGGCGCCAGCTGATCCCGTCGTGGACCCGTCGGCCGCCGCTGATGCGGGACCAGCGGTAGGGGACGCCGCCGAGATTCGCCGCGGCCACGACCGCCAGCCGGGTCGCGTCCAGGGTGCGGAACACGACGCCGTGCCGTCCGGCGGCGTCGACGGAGTACAGCCGCACGTTCCACTCGAGGAACGACCCGAAGTAGGGCAGCGGCACCCCGCGGCCGAAGCCGGCGCGGCGCATGCGGAACGGCACCAGCCCCACGTAGGTCAGCCCGTCGTCCCAGGTGTCGACGTCGACCCCGCGCGGCATGAAGCGCGCGACGGCGGCCGGCTCGACCGGCCAGTGCAGGAACGCGAGGTCGGCCCAGCGCTGGTCGAACAGCACGCGCCCGGGCAGCGCGGGCGCGTCCGCAGGGGCGGCCTCATCGCCAGCGGAAGTGCACGAAGACGCGGCCGAAGTTGTCCTTGTCCTTCTCGACGCGGTGGTAGAGCGCCTTGATGTCCTTGCGGTCGAGGAAGCGCAGCACCCGCTTCTTCAGCTGGCCGGAGCCCTTGCCGGGGATGATCTCGACGAGCGGCGCCTTCTTCGCGACCGCCTCGGCGATGATGGCGTTCAGCGCCTGCTCGATCTGGTCCCCGCGGTTGTAGATGTCGTGCAGGTCGAGCTTGAGCTTCACCGCACCATCATCGCAGCGCCGGTCATCCGGCGACATGGATGAGCGCGACGACGGCCGCGTAGAGCACCGTCAAGCCACCGATGGCGCCGAGCGCGCGGGCGCGTCGCGGCACCGCGTCCAGGCGTTGGGCACCAGGCCGCCGCGCGTTCGTCAGCACCGCGCCCACGGCGGCCGACGCCAGCACCGCGAGCACGACGTACGCGCCGATCAGGCTGGCCGGTGCGATCGACGCGGGCACCGCGAGCGCCAGCAGTGCCGCCAGCGCAACTCCGAGACAACCCATGGCGACGTGCCGCGAGTGCGGCGTCAGCGCGCCGGTGTCGGGGCGTCCAGCAGGTCGCTGGTGTCGTGATCGCGCACCTGCATGTCCAGCGCCGTGGCCAGACGCGCCAGCGCGCCGTCGAGCATCGTCAGGTCGCGCAGGGCGAGCACGAGGTCGGAGTCGCGCGGCAGGCTGTGGGCCGCCTGGTCGATCATCGCCGAGCACCGCATGTACGTGCCGTGCTGGCCGGTCTCGATTCGCCTGGTGATCGCCGCCGTGGAGGCGCGCAGCTCGGCTGCCGCGGCGCTCAGCGCCGGCATCCGTACGTCGTCGTCCAGCGTGCTGACCGTGTCGGCGAACGAGCGGACGAAGAAGCGCGCGGCCGAACTGACCGAGCGGATCTCGTTCAGCTGGGCGGCGTTGCGCCCGAACGTGGCATGGCGCAGCGGCTGGGCGGTGGCCTCGAGCGAGGCGTAGGAGGCGTCGAGCGCGCGGATCGGCGGACGCAGCCGCGCACGGCCGTCGGTGCGGCCGGCGAGCAGCTGGTCGAGCGCGGCGTCCAGCAGCTCCGACAGCGCGCGGAGCCACAGCAGCGCGCCGGCGATGAGCACGCGTTGGGGCCGCAGCGGCAGCACGACCAGCACGGTCAGCACGACTGCGCCGACACCGACGGCCGTCTCGGCGAGCCGCAGCACCAGCAGGTGCCAGCTGAACTCGCCCAGTTGGTAGTACAGCAGCGACAGCATCATGGTGACGCCGATGACCATGAACGTGTAGTTGATCCGGATCAGGTAGATGCCGAGGAACAGCATCACCAGCACCACCGGCAGGGCGGCCCAGACGTTGCCGCCGGTGACATGCACCAGCACGTCGCCGACCACGATGCCGATCGCGGTGCCGGCGACCCGGAACAGGGCCTTGCGCACCTGCTCGCCGGTGTTGGTCGTCGCCATGAACGCGAGGAACGCCGCGAGCACCGCCCAGTACAGCCGGAAGCCGTTCAGCGCGTCGCCGAGCACGACGGCGAGGGTCGCCGCCACCGCGATCTGGATCGACGCCCGCAGGTAGGGCGGCAGCGCGATGCGCTCGAACCGGCCACGCGCCCGGGGTGGTCGAGGCCTGTTCGCTGACCGGCGCCGAGCCCGGCAGGAGGCCGTTGTTGAGCTCCACGGCCGGTTCGAAGGTGGCCACGGTCCGCCCCTCGGCGACGTTCGTCGATCGCCGCGCGCAGCCGCTCCCGAGCGGTGGCGTACTGCTCGATCGACAGCGCCAGCCGGCGCAGCAACGTCACGGCACGGGGAGTCGAGGCGCGGCGTTCGCGCAGGCGGGCGGCGAGCTCGTGGCAGCGCGGCCAGTCCTCGTCGCGGGCCGCCAACAGCGCGAGCGCGGCCTCGTCGCGCGCGTCGGCGTCCGAGCCGAGCAGCACCCGCGACAGCGCCGCGCTGAACCGTGCGCAGTTGGTCAGCGACAGTTCCGCGCTGAACAGCTTGCTGGGCCTCCAGCCGCGGCCGACATGGGCGAGGTGAGGGCCAGCTGCGCCTCGACGATCAACGTCGATTCGTTGAGCCGCACGACCTGCCGGCGCAGCTGCTCGTCGCGGCTGTCGCGGCGCAACGGGTCGATCGAGTGCGCGTCTGCGATGGCGTGCGGACGGGCCGCGCACGGCGTCCGCGCCCAACTGCAGCAGCCGGAACGCGCGCGCCTGCCACGAGCGGCGCATGCGCTCGAGCGTCTGCTCCGGGTCGGTGCGCAGCAGCCCGAAGCGCACCAGCAACGACGCGACGATGCCCAGGCCGAGGTCGGCGGCCAGCCACCAGATGTCGCTGAAGTGCAACTCGGTGTGCAGGAAGAAACCGAGGAAGGCGCCCTGGAAGGCGACGAGACCGGCAGCGAACCCCCGCGGTCCGAAGCGCCGGACGTACACGGCCGCCGTCATGACGACGACGAGGAAGACCAGCGACGGGATGCGGTACGGGCCGAGCGCCAACCCGAGCGCGACCGAGGCCACCATCGGGATCGGCAGCAGCAGCGTCGACACGAGCTGCTGCACCGGTGACGGGTCGTTGACGGTGAAGCCGGCCATCATCGCGAGGATGCCGCCGACGAGCATCGAGACGATCAGCAGTGCGTGGTTCGTCGCCGACACCACTGCGGCCGGCCCCGAACCGGCCGGCAACTGCGACGCGCCGGTGATCCGGACGAAGCCGTAGATCAGCCCGACCGACACGAGCACGCCGAGCACGGCCTGGGTCGCCGTCCGAGCCTGGGTGAGGCCTGGATCGGCGCCGGCCAGGCGGTCCGACGCCTGCCGCACCCACGTGCGCATCGAGCCCAGGCGCGGGCCCCCGATGAGCTCGCTGTCGGTGAGATCGCTCGCCACGGCACTCACGCGTCCACGGTCTCGAACACCCGCCACATGCGCGCGTAGACGCCGTCTTGCGCGAGCAGCTCGGCGTGCGTGCCGCTCTCGGCCACCCGGCCGTCGGCCATGACGAGGATGCGGTCGGCGAACTGCGTCGGTCTGCAGCCGGTGCGCGATGAGGATGGTCGTGCGCCCGCGCGCGACCTCGCGCATCGCCGCGTTGACCCGCGACTCGGTGGCGAGGTCGAGGTTCGACGTCGCCTCGTCCAGCAGCAGCAGGGTCGGGTCCGCCAGCTGCGCGCGGGCCAGCGCGATCAGCTGGCGCTGACCGGACGACAACGAGCCGCCGCGTTCGCCGAGTTCGGTCAGGTAGCCGTTGGTCATGCCGGCGACGACGTCGTGCGCGCCGACCGCGCGAGCTGCCGCCTCGACCTCGGCGTCGGACGCCGCCGGACGGCCGTAGGCGATGTTGTCGCGGACCGTCCCGGTGAACAGGAACGCCTCCTGCGGCACGTAGCCCAGGTGGCTGCGGAAGTCAGCCGAGCTCGAGCGCGCGCAGGTCGTGGCCGTCCATCGCGACACTGCCCGACTGCGGGTCGTAGAAGCGGGCGAGCAGCTTGAGCACCGTCGACTTGCCGGCGCCGGTCTCGCCGACGATCGCGACGGTCTCGCCGGCCCGCACCTCGATCTGCACGTCGTGCAGCGCGTCGCCCGCTGCCGAGGAGGGGTAGGCGAAGCGGACGTCGGTAAGCGTCATGGCGCCGTGCGCGTCGCGCAGTTCGACTCGGGTGCGTCCGGTTCCGGGGTCAGCGAGTCCAGCGCCATCAGATCGGCGATGCGCGCCACCGACACCCGCGTCTGCTGCCACGAGTCGAAGACCTGCGACAGCTGCTGGATCGGGGAGAAGAACATGTCGATGTAGAGCAGGAACGCGATCAGCGCGCCGACGCTCAGCGAGCCGTTGCGGATCAGCACCGCGCCGACACCGAGCACCAGGGCGTCGGCCACGGCGGACAGGAACTGCACGAACGGGAAGTACGTGGCCACCAGGCGTTGCGCGGCCACCCGCGAGCGCAGGTAGGAGTGGCCGAGGTCGTGGAAGCGTTCGGTGGTGGCGGCCTCGTGCACGTACGCCTGCGCCTCGCGCACCCCGGACAGGCTTTCCTGGAAGTCGGCGTTCACGGCGGCGATGCGTTCGCGGGACAGGTCGTACAGCCGCGTCGCCCGCCGGCGGAACCAGACGGTCGCGACCGCCAGCGGAATGACCACGCTGAGCGTCAGCAGGCCGAGCGGCACGTCGACCAGGATCAGCGCCACCCCGACGCCGACGAACGTCACGAAGGCGACCAGTGCCGACAGCAGGCCGTTGCTCGACCAGCGACTCGAACTGGTCGACGTCGGTGGTCATCCGCGTCATGATCCGGCCGGCCAGCTCGCGCTCGTAGTAGTCCAGGGAGAGCCGTTGCAGCTGCGCCCAGATGCGGATGCGCAGCGAGAGCATGATGCGTTCGGCGGTGCGGCCGGTGACGAACGTCGACGCCGTCTCGATCGAACAGGTCGACGCACGGTGATGACCAGGAACGCGATCGGTCGCGCCGTAGAGCACGCCGGGCGCGTGCGCGGCGACGCCGCGGTCGACGCCGGTCTTGACCAGGTACGGCCCGGCCAACCCGGCGACGGCGTCGAGCACGACCAGCACGAGGCCGAGCTGCAGCGGGCGGCGGAAGCGGCGCAGCAGCCGGAACAGGCTGAACTGCGCGCTCGTGCTGGCTCTCCCGGTCGAGGTCGACGCTGCGCCTCGTCGCGCACCGGCGGCAGCGCCGCGACCGCGGCGAGCATCTCGCGGGGTGGGCGGCAGCGCGGCGATCATCCGGCCCGGACCGCCGCCGCCGATGCCGCCGCCGGCGTTCGGCCGCCATCCGCAGTGCGGCGGAGCTGGTGTTCGCGCCGTTGGGCCGGTCGCCGTCGGCGCCGTCGCGCGGCGCGCCAGGCGGCGCTCGTGACGCCGTCCTTGGTCAGGGCGGCGAGCGCCTCGATGCCGTCGCCGGCGGCGCGCACCGGGTCGTCGTCGAGGCCGGCGACGCAGCGAGCGGTAGCGGGCGCTGCGCTCGCTGAGCTCGGCGTGCGTGCCGTGCTCGGCGACCCGGCCGGCGTCGAGCACGACGACGCGCTCGGCCAGGTGCAGCGTGGACACGCCGGTGGGCGATCAGCAGCGTGGTGCGCCGGCCGAGCACGTCGCGCAGGCGCGTCGTGGATCGCCTGCCTCGGTGCGCGCGTCGACGGCGCTGGTGGCGTCGTCGAGGACGAGGATCGCCGGGTCGGACGAGGATCGCCCGGGCGAGCGCGACCCGCTGGCGCTGGCCGCCGGACAGCGTGAGCCCGCGCTCGCCGACCACCGTGTCGTACCCCTTGGGCAAGCGCGGTGACGAAGTCGTGGGCCTGCGCGGCCTGCGCGGCGGCGACGATCTCGGCCTCGCTGGCGCCCGGACGGCCGTAGGCGATGTTCGCGCGGATGGTGTCGGAGAACAGGAAGCTCTCCTCGAAGGCAGTGCCGACGGTCGAGCGCAGCGAGTGCAGCGTGACGCCGCGCAGGTCCCGCCCGTCGATGCACACGGCGCCGCTGGTCGGGTCGTAGAAGCGCGTCAACAGCGCCGCGAGCGGTGGACTTGCCGCTGCCGCTGGCGCCGACGATCGCCACCCGCTCGCCGGGGGCGATGCGCAGGTCGACGCCGCGCAGCACCTCGGCGCCGGTGTCGTAGCCGAAGTGCACGTCGTCGAAGACGATCTCGCCGCGGACGCGGTGCCAGCGTCGACGGCGTCGCGGTGCGCGTCGGCGATCGGCGGGCTGCGCAGGTCGAGCAGCTGGAAGATGCGCTCGACGCCGGCGCGGGCCTGCTGGCCGATCGTGAGGATGCCGGCGAGCTGGCGGGCCGGCGCGGCGAACTGCCCGACGTAGGTGGAGAACGCCAGGAACGTGCCGATGGTGATCGTGCCGTGCAGGGTCGAGCAGGCCGCCGAACAGCAGGATCGGCCACCTGCGCGAGCGTCGGGATCGCCTCGAGCAGCGGCTGGTAGCGCGCCTGCAGCCGGATCGCGCGCAGCCGCGAGCCGTAGAGCGCGCTGCGCGGTGCCGGCCAGGCGGCGCAGCTCGCGCTGCTCCTGGCCGAACGCCTTGACGACGCGGACGCCGGTGACGCCCTCGTCGACGATCTGCGCGACGTCACCCTCGCGCTGCTGGCCGTCCCAGGTGGCGGGGAAGACCCGCCGGCGCATCCGGTACGACACCACGAACAGCGCCGGCACGACCACCAGCGCCAGCAGCGCGAGCAGCGGCGACAGCACGAACATGACGACGATCGACAGCACCATCATCAGCACGTTGCCGGTCATCAGCGGCAGGAAGCTCAGCAGGCCCTGCACGAGCGCGGAGTCGGAGCTGGCGCGCGACACGAGCTGGCCGGTCGGCAGCCGGCCAGCGTGCCGAGGTCCAGGCGCATGCAGGTGGTCGTGCATGTCGTTGCGCAGGTCGTACTGCACGCTGAACGCGAGCCGGCCGCCGCGGTAGCGCCGGACGTAGGCGAGCCCGAACGACAGCGCGGCGGCGGCGAACAGCAGCACCAGCCACGGCCACAGCGCGTGCGCGGCGGGCGACGACCACGTCGTCGACGATCTGCCGCGCGATCAGCGGGACGACGGTCTGCGCGGCGCTGCCGAGCACCGACGCGACCATGGCGAACACGACGTCGCGGCGGTGGCGCATCAGGTAGCCCCACAGCCGCCGCACCCAGCCCGGTTCCGCGCTCACGCGTCCAGCCTAGGTAGCGGTCCGACCGGTCGACAACGCCGCTCAGCACGTCAACCCCCGCGCCACCGGGTGCCGCCGATCGCTGCGCACGACGACGTCGGCCAGGTCCTGCGGATGCACGGTCGCGGCGTAGTCGTCGTAGGCGGCCAGCGTCCAGCGTCCTGCTGGGGCGTGCGGCGTTCGAGGGCCGCCGGCGGCGCGGTCAGGTGCACGACGCGCTCGAACGGCAGGCCGAGCCCGAGCAGGAACTCGCCGCTGACGAGCAGCACGGTCGCGTTCGTCCAACGGCCGGGGCGGCTCGCGGGTCGAGCGGTTGGTCACCGGGTCGCGCAGCGTGGGCAGGTAGGCGTGCTCGCGGACCGCCGGCGTCGAGCACCTCGCGGCGCAGCGCGCCGGCATCGAGCCAGTCCGGGTAGGACTCGGCGTCCTCGCGGCCGTGCTCGAGGCGCAGCGACGCGTCGCGCCAGAAGTCCGCCGCGCGCACGTGGTGCGCGCGGGCGGCCCAGCGACGCGCAACGGGCTCGACCAGCGACTCGGCCAGCGCCGGCCGGGTCGAGGCAGGCCGCGCCGTCGACGCGCGACGCGCACGACGCCGGGCGCGTCGGCGATCCAGCGCGCCAGGCGCGCGGCGAGGTCGGCCGCGGGGACGGTCTGCCAGGCGGGGCTCAAGCGGCGAGCTTGGCCTGCACCTGGGCGACGCTCGGGTTGGTCAGCGCGGTGCCGTCGGGGAAGACGAGGGTGGGGACGGTGCGGTTGCCGCCGTTGGCCGACATCACGATCTCGGCCGCGCCCTCGGTGCGCTCGATGTCGACCTCGGTGTACTCGATGCCGGCGCGGGCGAGACCCGCCTTGAGCCGGGCGCAGAATCCGCACCAGCCGGTCGTGTACATCGTGAACATCGAGCGTCCTCCCCGGGTTGTTCCGTGTGATCGGTGTCTGTTCGCATCCAACCGCTGCCGTCGCGACGGCATTCCCGTGCACAGGCTGCGGGCCACCCGCTGCAGCTGTCGGCACCCGCTGGCAGGATCGGTCGACGTGCCGGACGCCGATCGCATCCTCGAGGGGCTGGACCCCGAGCAGCGGGCCGCGGCGCAGGCCGTCCGCGGCCCGGTGTGCATCCTGGCCGGTGCCGGCACGGGCAAGACCCGCGCGATCACGCACCGCATCGCCTACGCCGTCGCCACCGGGGCGGTTCCGGCGCCGCAGCTGCTCGCGGTCACCTTCACCGCCCGCGCGGCGGGGGAGCTGCGCGGGCGGTTGCGCGCGCTGGGCGCGCACGGCGTGCAGGCGCGCACCTTCCACGCCGCCGCGCTGCGCCAGCTGCAGTACTTCGCGCCGCGCATCCTCGGTGGCGCGCTGCCCGAGGTCATGGACAACCGGATCCGCATGGTCGGCAACGCGGCGGCCCGCATGCGGCTGCGCACCGATCGCACCGAGCTGCGCGACCTCGCCGCCGAGATCGACTGGGCCAAGTCGGTGCTGGCGACGCCGGACACCTACGTCGCGCGGGCCCGCGAGGCCGGCCGGGAGACCAGCACGACGCCGGAGACGATCGCGAAGGTCTTCGCCGAGTACGAGCAGACCAAGCGCCGTGCGGGCCAGCTCGACTTCGCCGATCTGCTGCTGATCATGGCCGGCGCGCTGGAGGAGCTGCTCCGACGTCGCCGACGAGGTCCGCAGCCGGTACCGGCACTTCGTGGTCGACGAGTACCAGGACGTCTCGCCGCTGCAGCAGCGGCTGCTGGACGCGTGGCTCGGCGACCGCGACGACCTGTGCGTCGTCGGCGACGCCAACCAGACCATCTACTCCTTCGCCGGGGCGACACCCGAGCACCTGCTCGGCTTCCGCCGCCGCTTCCCCGAGGCCGACGCTCGTACGGCTGAGCCGCGACTACCGCTCCACGCCGCAGGTGGTGTCGCTCGCCAACGCGCTGGTGCACGCCGGGCGTCGTGGCCTGGGCGGCGACGCGGGGTTGACGCTCGTCGGCCAGCGGCCGGACGGCCCCGCGCCGACGTTCACCGAACACGACGACGAGCCCGCCGAGGCCGCCGCGGTGGCCGCCCGGTGCCGCGAGCTGATCGACGCCGGCACCGCGCCCGCCGAGATCGCGGTGCTGTTCCGGATCAACGCGCAGTCGGAGGTCTACGAGGCCGCGTTGTCCCAGGCGGGCGTGGCCTACGTCCTGCGCGGGGGTGAACGGTTCTTCGACCGCCCCGAGATCCGCGAGTCACGGTTGCTGCTGCGCGGGGCGGCGCGCGCCGGTCAGGACGCCGACCAGTCCTTGGCCGACGCCGTACGCGGCGTGCTGTCCGGACTCGGCTGGTATCCGGACAACGCCCCGCCCGGCGGGGCCGCGCGCGAGCGCTGGGAGTCGCTGGCAGCGCTGCTGCCGCTCGCCGACGACCTGACCGCGGCCATGCCCGACGCGCACCTGGACGAGTTCGTCGCCGAGCTCGACCAGCGCGCCAACGCCCAGCACGCGCCCACCGTGCAGGGCGTGACGCTGGCGTCGCTGCACTCGGCGAAGGGCCTGGAGTGGGACGCGGTCTTCCTGGTCGGCCTCGTCGACGGCACGCTGCCGATCCAGCACGCCACCACCCGCGAGCAGATCGAGGAGGAGCGCCGGCTGCTCTACGTCGGCATCACCCGTGCCCGCGAGCAGCTGGCGCTGTCCTGGGCGCTGGCGCGCAGCCCCGGGCAGCGGCGCGGGCGGCACGCGAGCCGGTTCCTCGACGGCCTGCGTCCCGACGTACCGCGCGAGCCGGCGTCGCCCCGCGCGAAGTCGCGCGCCAAGCGGCCGGAGGCCGCCGACGCCGAGCTGTTCGGCCGGCTGCGCGCTTGGCGCAAGACGCAGGCCGAGGCGCAGCACGTGCCGCCCTACGTGGTCTTCAGCGACGCGACGCTCGTGGCGATCGCCGACGCCCGCCCGTCCAGCCGCACCGGCCTGGCGCAGATCAGCGGCGTCGGGCCGACGAAGCTGACCCGCTACGCCGAGCCGGTGCTCGAGGTGCTGGGCGGTGCCGACCCGGCCGAGGTCGCCCCCGTCGACGTCGCCTGACCCGGCCGGTCGCGCGGGGTCATTCCAGTTCGGGGACGTCGCGGACGGCGACGGTGATTGCCGCCGCCAGCA
This sequence comes from uncultured Actinomycetota bacterium, assembly GCA_963711775.1. GTDB lineage: Bacteria > Actinomycetota > Actinomycetes > Mycobacteriales > Jatrophihabitantaceae > Jatrophihabitans. Next base: position 97,821 of record CAVQFH010000008.1, read on the forward strand.
GGGTCAGTGCCGCTGCCACGAACAGGGCGATGCGCAGGCCGTCGACGAAGGCATGCACGAACGGCGCCGGGATCTTGTCCAGGGTGAACACGGCGTTGCTGCCGCCGTCCTCCAGGATCGACATCACCGGCCCGCGGAAGGTGGAGCCGAACGGCTGCTTGGCCAGGTAGACGTCGACGCCGTGCTTGAGCTGCGCGTTCACCACGGCGCCGAGCAGCGTCACGCCGATGACCGCGCCCAGCTGGCGGGCGGTGTTCGTCAGCGACGCCGCCACGCCCGACTGCTCGGCGGGGATGTGCGTGAGCACCGCCGAGGTCAGCGGCACGACGGTGACGCCGAAGCCCAGCCCGGCGAGCGCGAGCGTCGCGGCCAGTAGCCCGAACGTCGGCGCGCCGCTGCCCGCCAGCACCAGTTCGCTGGCCACGATGCCCACCGTGCTGATCATCAGGCCGACCGCCATCGGCACGCGTGACCCGCTGCGGCCGACGAGCCGGCCCGCCACGACGCTGCCGCCCACGATCGTCACCGCCATCGGGGCGAACATGCCGGCCAGCTTCCACCCTGAGTAGCGCAACCCGAGGTCCAGGTAGAGCGCCACCAGGAAGAAGATCGCGAAGACCGCGAAGTAGCTCGCCGTCGCCGCGAACAGCGCGGCCCGCACGACCGGCGGCCGGACGAAGCGCGGTGGTACCAGCGGCGACGCGATGCGTGACTCGACGGCCACGAACGCCACGAGGCATGCCGCGCCGATCGCGAACAGTGCGATCACCGCGCCGCTGGCGTAGCCGTGGGACTCGCCGGTGATCGCCGCGTAGATCACGCAGCCGATGCCCGTGGTGACCAGCACGAACCCGGCGACATCGGGCCGGCCGGCGTGTTCGGTCCGGCTCTCCGGCACGGTGGCGAGCACCGCGGCGAGCAGCACCAGCCCGAACGCGAGGTTGAACCAGAACACCGTGCGCCAGCTGCCGGCGCCGACGAGCAGGCCGCCGATCACCGGCCCGGATGCCAACGCCAGGCCACCGACCGCCGACCACGCACCCAGCGCGCGGGCCCGTGGCGCGCGGTCCGGGTGCAGCTGGCGGATCAGCGACAGCGTCCCCGGCTCGGCGGCGGCGGCGCCCGCGCCCATCACGGCCCGGCCGATGATCACCGTCGCGGCGCCGGAGGCCACCGCGCACACCACCGAGCCGGCGCAGAAGATCGCGATGCCGATCGCCATGACCCGCCGGCGGCCGAACCGGTCGCCCAGCGTGCCGCCGACCAGCATCAAGCTCGCGAACGTCAGGGCGTACGCGTTGATGACCCACTGCAAGGACAGCACGCCCGCGGAGATGTCGGTCTCCAGGTTGCCGAGGGTGACGCTGACGATCGTGGTGTCCAGGAAGGTCAGGAACAGCACGCCGAGCAGCGTGGTCAGCGCGGCGCCACGCGTCGCGAGCCGGCCGCCGAGGTCGAGTCCGGCGGCCCCCGCACCGGAGGCTGTCATCGGCACAGTGTGGCAGCGGCGAGTAGCCCGCGCGCAGGAATGATCATTGGTCGCATAAATGGATTGCGGGGTGTCGGCGGGTGCCGATAGCCTGCTCGAACACACCGCGCGGGTTCCCGCGCGCTCGCGGATCGGAACGGAGGTGATCGTCGTGGACAACGTCACGATCGACATCACCGCCGCCGCGCACCCCTTCAGCTGGACGAATCCGGCCTTCGCTGCCACGCGTCTCACCGCAGCCACGGTCACCATGCCGGTGCCGGCGAAGGACCGTTCCGTCAACTACATCGGCTCGACCACGGCAGCCGCGGGTTCGCTGCGCCCCGATCTGGGCGCCAAGCAGGCCGCACCACCTCGAGGAAACCTCCGCTGACATGTCAGCGATCGGCTCCTCGAGGCCGCGGCTCCCGACTTGGGAACCGCGGCCTCTTTGTTTGTCCGACCCATCCGTCCGAGCCGATCGCCCCGAGGGACCGACCGATGATCACGCACCAGACCGACACCACAACCCGATGCGAGAAGGAGGTGACCTGACGTGTTGACCGACTGCACCCTCGACCTGAACCGGGTCGAGCCCGTCGGCGTCGACGCGCTGGATCCGCTGTCGAAGCAGTGCCCGGACGACCTGCCGTGCCGCGTGCAGGACGCCGAGCTCTGGTTCGCCGACACCCCGGCCGAACTCGACCGGGCGAAGGCGTTCTGCGCCGGCTGCCCGGCCCTGCGTGTCTGCCTGGCGGGCGCGCTCGAGCGTCGGGAGCCCTGGGGCGTCTGGGGCGGCGAGATCTTCGAACGCGGCGCGATCGTCGCGCGCAAGCGGCCCCGCGGCCGCCCGCGCAAGGACGAGCGCACCGGCGCTGCGGCCTGACGCACGACTACACCCAACCGTCCGCGCGTGCGGACGGGCTGATGCTTCACCACGACAAGGAGTTCTGCCATGTACACCCTCACCGAGGCGTTGACGCGCGAGCGTCTTCGCGAGGTGCAGCGAGACGCCGTGCGGGCGCAGCGAGCGAGCGATGTCGCCGCTGTCCGCCGCTGGCACCGCGTCTCCCTGCGGGCGCGCGCCGCGCAACAGCGCCACGCGCGCCGGCTCGACGAACTGCCCCAGCGGTAGCTGGCGGTCCGGCCGTCGCCGGATCGATCAGTGCCTGCAGTTCGCTCGACACGCAGCGGCCGCCCGGTCCCGGAAGGGACCCGGCGGCCGCTGTGTCATGTGCCTGTCGGCGGTGTCACCACCACTGCTGGTCGAGTTTGGCCTCGATCGCGCGAACGTTGTCACGCGTGCACTGCGCGCAGACCCAGCGCATCGCCGCTGCACCGTCGGCACCGATGCCCACCCGCTCCGCGCTCCACGCCAGCGGCGGAGCGCCGTCGACCTGCGGGTCGGCCCGGCGGCCGCACACCGAACACGTCTCGTGCATGCCGTCATTGCACCACGTTCGCCGGCCGGTGCCGGTGCGTCAGTGCAGGTGCAGCGTCGCCATCGTCTGCGCGGCCATCGCCGACTCGCCCAGAGGGTTCGGGTGCACGATCACCGGGTTGGTGCCGAACAGCACCGGCTCGATCCAGCGCACGCCGGCCGCCTGACACGCGTCGTGGCCCTGCGACACCTTCGTCATGTCGACATAGGTCGTCCCGGTGGCCTGAGCAGCGCGCCGCACGGCGTCGTTGAGCGTGGCCTGCACGTCGTCCAGGTACGGCACGTCGCCGGTGGCGACGGGCATCTGCGGGTAGCAACCCTTGCTCTTCGGCAGGATCTGCGGGTAGCTGAGGATCGCGACGCGTGCGTGCGGCGCCTTCGCGTGCACGGCCTTCAACGTCTTCACCAACGACGGGTAGGTGGTGTTCTTGATCGTGTCGTCGAAGGACGAGCCGTACTCGTCCTTGCACGGGCTGCCGGTGCCGAGCGTCGTCACGCCGGCGGCGCCGCATTCGAGAATGCTGCTGATGAACACGTTGCTGTCGTTGCCACCGATGGTCATCGTCACCAGCTGCGTGTTCGACTGCACCGCGTCCAGCTGCGGCGCCACGCCCGGGTACTGGCTGCTCGCGTAGTCCTTGGTCTCCGCGCCGCCGCAGGTGACGTCGGTCAGGCTCGCCTTCAGCTTCGCGGCGATGAGGTGCGGGTAGTTGACCGTCGAGCGCAGGCACTGGGGCGCCGCGGACGGATCCGGTGGCACGTTGCCCGAGGCCGCGCTGTACGAATCGCCCATGCCGACATAGCGCAGCGGGGTGGTGGCCGCACCCGTCGGCGCGGTGGCGGCGAACGCGACCACGCCGGCTGCGCAGGCGGCGGTGGCGGCAAGGGTGACGAGTCGACGCATGCGGTGCTCCTCGGTGGTGTGCCGCGGGCGACCGAACCCGCGGATGATTGTTACCAACGAGTAGCGCAGCCGCCGGTTACGCCGCCGGCGCGCTCACCAGAGCGACAGCGAGCGGCGGAAGATGCCGTCGAGGTCCTCGGCGTGCACCTCGCGCGGGGCGGTCGCCAGCAGCCGTTGCTGCTTCAGCGCGCCGTCGACCAGGTCGCCGATGTCGTGCTCGTCGAAGCCGACGGCGCCGACGCCGTCCGGAATGCCGATGTCGCGCATCAACGTCGTCAGGGTGGTGGCGAGAACGTCCGGGCCGTCGCCCTGCGCGTCGGGGTCCAACAGCCGTGCGGCGTGCAGGTGGCGCTGCGGCGACGCCTCGAAGGTGAAGCGGAAGGCCTCCGGCGCGGTCAGTGACACCGACATGCCGTGCGGCACCATCGCCTCGTCGTCCGGGTAGCCGTCGGGCCGGAAGTCCTTGACCTGCCCGGCGATCGGGTAGGCGTTGGCGTGCGGGATGTGCACGCCGGCGTTGCCGAAGCCGAGGCCGGCGAAGGTGGCGGCGAGCGCCATGTCGCGCCGGGCCGCCAGGTCGTCGCCGTGCTGCACCGCCGTGCGGAAGCTCGTAGCCATCAGCCCGAGCGCGCGCTCGGACCACATGTCCGAGACGGGGTTCGAGCCGCAATAGGGCACCCGCTGCTCAGGCTGCTTGCGGGCGCCGGAGGTGTAGGGCCGCGCGGTGTAGCTCTCCAGCGCGTGGCACAAGATGTCCATGCCGGCCGACGCCGTGACGCCGGCGGGTTGGGTGACGGTCAGCAGCGGGTCGACGACAGCAAGGGTGGGCCGCAATCGTGCGTGGCTGATGCCGGACTTGACGCGCTGCGCCAGCACGTCGAGGACGCAGATGGTGGTGCTCTCCGACCCTGTGCCGGTGGTGGTCGGCACCGCGATCAACGGGTGCAACGGCTTCGTCGGATCCTGGCCGCCGCCGACCGGTTTGTTGACGTAGTCCAGCAGCTCACCCGGGTTGGTCAGCAGCAGGTTGACGCACTTCGCCGTGTCGATGCTCGAGCCGCCGCCGACCGCGACGAACGCATCCCACGGCCCGTGCTCGCGCGCCCAGTCGATCGCCGCCTGCATGCTCTCGTCGGTGGGCTCGACGTGCACGCCGTCGAAGACCTCGGCCTCGACACCGAACGTCGCCATCTGCGCGGCGACCCGCTCCGGCAGGCCCGTGGCGGCGACGCGCGGGTCGGTGATCACCAACGCGCGGGTGCTGCCGAGCTGGGCCAGGTCGTAGCCGATCTCGTCGGAGGCGCCGTCGCCGAACTTCAGCGTCGGCGCGCCGTAGGTGAACACCGACTCCTGGCCGGCGCCGGCGGGCGAGTGCTCGGTCATGTCTCGGGGTCCTTCGCGAATCCGGGTTGCCATTCCAGGGCGATGCGCCGGTAGGGCGCGGTGGCCTCGAGCTGGCACAGCACACCGATGGTGCCGACGGTGACGCGGTGGATGAGCATGTAGGACGGCGGCAGGTTGAGTTGCCGCGCGACCTTGGCCTCCTCGGTCCGCGGATCGGACAGCTGCGCGGCCTGCCGGCGCATCCACGCGCGGCTGAAAGTGAACGTCGGCTCGCGCAGCGGTTCGGCGGCGGTGCCCAGGAAGTCGATGCAGGTCCTGCGGGCGCACGGTGACGCCGGGCCGGATGAAGCCGAGCTCGCGCATCATGGCCATGACGGCGTCGGCGTCGTTGTCCACCGTCAAGCGGGTGAGCCGCCCGAGCGACTCGGGATAGCCGCCGGGCAGGTCTGCCGTCGCGCCGAAGTCGACGACACCCAGCCGGCCGTCGGGCAGGATCCGGAAGTTGCCCGGGTGCGGGTCGGCGTGCAGGCGGCCGCACCGCGCGGGCGCGGAGTAGTGCAGCAGCACCAGCAGCGAGCCGGCGTGGTCGCGCTCGTCCTGGGTGCCCGAGGCGATGATCGACGACAGCGGTCGGCCGTCCATCCATTCGCTGACGAGGGCCTTCGGCGCGCTGGCGACGATGCGCGGCACCCGGATCTGCGGGTCGTCCTCGTACCCCGCGGCGAAGGCGCGTTGGGCTTCGGCCTCGTGGGTGTAGTCGAGTTCTTCCAGCACGCGCTCGCGGATCTCGGCCAGCAGCGGCTTGACGTCCAGGCCGGGGGACAGCCGGCCGAACAGCCAGGCGAAGCGGGTCAGCTGCGTGAGGTCGGCGGTCAGCGCCGCCCCGGCGCCGGGGTACTGCAGCTTGACCGCGACCTCGCGGCCGTCGCTCCAGACCGCGCGGTGCACCTGGCCGATGCTGGCGGCCGCGGCCGGGACCTCGTCGAACTCGCGGAAGCGCTCGGGCCATCGCCTGCCGAACTGTTCGTCGAGCACCTTGCGCACCGTGGCCGGCGGCATCGGCGGCGCGGCCTCCTGCAGCCTGGTCAACGCCTCGCGGTACGGCGCGGCCTGCTCCTCGGGCAGCGCGGCCTCGAACACCGACAGCGCCTGGCCGAGCTTCATCGCGCCGCCCTTGAGCTCGCCCAGGACGGCGAACAGCTGCTCGGCGGTCCGGGCCTGCAGCTCGGCGGTGACCTGCGCGGACGATCGGCCGGTCATCCGCCTGCCGAGGCCGAGTGTCGCGCGGCCGGCGACGCCCAGCGGCAGCGAGGCCAGTTTGGCGGTGCGGGCGCCCCGGCGCTGCGGGATGGCGTCGCCCGCGTCCGTTCTACGTCCGTCGCGGGCTGCCACGCGGCCATTGTGCCCAGGTCTCAGCTGTTCGCGCCCGCGGCGGCTGCACTGTGGGCACAGTCGCAGTCGGGGTGCGCCGGCCAGCTGCGCCGGCGCAGCCGCCAGTCGGGGGCGTGCGACTCGATCGTGGCGTCGAGCACGGCAGGTTCGTCGCCGTCGAGGAACGCCAGCGCCTGCAGCGCCGCCATACCGCAGACATCGTGGCCGTCGCGACGTCGGACACCGGGCCGTACCGGCGCGGCACGCTCAGCTGCGCCGCCAGCGCGGGCCACGCCGGGTCGCGGTCGCGACGGTGCAGGTCGGCGCAGCGCAGGCAACTGGTCAGCCCGGGCAGCACCAGCGGGCCGACGACACCGTGGTCGACGCCGAGCGCGACGGCCAGGTAGGGGGCGTTGCGGGCGTGCAGGCCGCGGCGGTGGTCGTCGTCGAGCGGCGCGTCGAGCGCGAGGATCGTCAGGTCCGGCCGCTCGTCGGGGTCTACCGCGTGCGTGTTGGTGGCGGGGGCGGCTGCCCGGATCGCGCGCTCCGCAGTGCGACTGGCCGAGCTGCGACCCTCGTCGCGCGGCCGCGCACCGCCCGGCACCGCATGGTGCAGCAGCGTCGTCGCCGCTCGTGGCGCAGTGGACGCGGCCGACGCCGGCCGCCGCCAGCACCGCGCCCAGGTGCGCGCTCACCCGACTCGCGCCGAACAGTTGCACGCGTGCACGCGCGGCGGGCCGCGAGCACGCCGGCCGCCCCGGTGCCGTGCCGGGCGGTCAGCGCCGCGAACTCCGGGCCCAGCGCCGGCGACGGGATGTGCAGCCGCTCGTCGCTGTAGCCGTCGACGGTCAGCCGCGTGCGCCCGGGTCGCTCGCCCGGGTCGGTGGTCGCCTTCGCAGGGCGGCGCCACAGGTAACCGGCCTCGGCGAGGGTGCGCAGGGCGTGGCGGGTGTCGTCGTCCGGCACGACGCGCGGCGGTGGCGGCGCGGTGGGCCGGCTCGCGAGCTGCGCGATGACCGCCCCTGGCAGCCCCTCGACGACCACCGCGCGGCTGCCGAGCTCCAGGTGCACCGCAGCGGGCGAGCGCCACAGCAGCCGCGTCGCCGGCGCGAGCATGTAGGCGCCGTCGTCGGCCGTCGTCGAACCGCTCGGAGCGCGCACGCCGGCGCGGGTGTACGGGTCGCCGGGGCGCAGCGCGGTCATGACGTCACGCTCGCACACGCGCCACCGCGCGTCGCCGGTTGTCCACAAGGCCGATCGCGGCAGATGATCCACGAGGAGCAGTCTCAGCGTCGGGTTCAGCGCGAAAGATGCGGCCGACCGATGACGTCGAGTGGTCGCCGAAACGACGCCAGTCGATCACAAGGTAACCCTGAAGTGAATGTCCACACCTGTGGACGACCATGTGGACGGCGCGCCGACAGCCTGTGGACAGTGCTCCTGGCTAGCGTGGACGGATGACCGAACGCGGCCGCCGGGGCACCCGGGTGAGCGTCCTGCGCGTCGACGGGCGACCCGTCGAGGTGCGGCGCAGCGCGCGTCGGCGGCGCACCGTGTCCGCCTACCGCGACGGCGACCGCGTCGTCGTGCTGATCCCCGACCGCTTCACCGCCGCCGAGGAGCAGGAGTGGGTGGGCCGGATGGTCGCGCGCGTCGCGGCACCGCGCCGCCCGCGCCGCAGCGACGCCGCAACTCGCCGCCCGCGCCCGCGAGCTGTCGGCGCAGTACCTGCAGGGCGGCGCGCCCGGGCGAGCAGCGTGCGGTGGGTTCCGCAGATGCGCACCAGGTGGGCGTCGTGCACGCCGGCCGACGGCGCGATCCGGCTCTCGCAGCAGCTGCGCGAGACCCCGGCATGGGTGCGCGACTACGTGTTGCTGCACGAACTCGCGCACCTGATCGAGCCGGGCCACGGCCCCCGGTTCTGGCAGCTGATCGAGCGGTACCCGCGTACCGAGCGCGCCCGCGGCTATCTGGACGGGTTGAGCGCCGCCGCGCACCTACCCATCGCCGACGACCTCGCCGACGACCTCACCGGTGAGCCGGGCGACGGATGCCGGCCAGGACGCCGCCGCCGGCTGAGCGGTCAGGACGGCGAGTCGGGCCGATCGGTCGGTCGCCCGGGTCGCCCGGTCGCCCGAGTCGCCCGGGTCGTCCAGCTCGCGCAGGTCGTCGGGCGCGGTGAAGTCGGCCTCGCTCAGCACCGTGTCGGCGAAGCCCAGCGGGTCGTCCAGGTCGTCGGCGGTCGGCAGCAGGTCCGGGTGCGACCACAGCGCGTCGCGTCCGCTGATGCCCCGCTTCTCGGTGACGCTCCACCACAGGGCCGCGGCCTCGCGCAGCCGCCGGGGGCGCAGCTCCAGCCCGACGAGCGTCGCGAAGGTCTGCTCGGCCGGGCCACCGGTGGCCCGCCGGCGTCGCGACGCCTCGCGCAGTGCGTCCGCGCCCGGCATGCGCTCGCCCGCCGCGGCGGTCACGATCGCGTCGACCCAGCCCTCGACGAGCGCCAGCAGCGTCTCGAGCCGGCGCAGCGCCGCCTGCTGCTCGGGGGTGTTCTGCGGCGCGAACAGCCCGCCGGACAACGCCTCCTGCAGGCCCTCGGGATTCATCGGGTCGATGCCCTGCATCGCGGACTCGATCGACGACAGGTCGACGTTGATGCCCCGCGCGTACGCGTCGACGGTGTCGAGCAGCCGCTGGCGCAGCCACGGCACGTGCGTGAACAGCCGCTGGTGCGCAGCCTCGCGCAGGGCCAGGTAGAGCCGCACCTCGTCCGAGGTCGCGCTCGAGACCGCGGCCGAACTCCGCGACGTTCTCGGCGACCAGGGCGGCGACACCGTCCGGGCCCAGCGGGACGCCGACGTCGGTGGCGCCGAGCACCTCGCGGGCGAGGCCGCCGAGGCCCTGCCCGACCTGCGCGCCGAACATCATCCCGCCGATCTGGTTCATGATCCCGCCCAGCGGGTTGTTCGGGCCGAGCGCCTCGAGCTGCTCGGTGGGCATGCGCGCTGGCCATCGCGCTGACGACGCGGGCGGCGACCGGGTCGCACAGCGACGTCCAGACCGGCAGCGTGCGCTCGAGCCATTCCAGGCGCGTCCAGGCCTCGATCGTCGTGACGCCCGACGGCAGGTCGGTGACGTCGTCGAGCCAGAGGTCGGCCAGGCGCACGGCCTCGGCGACGGCGCTGCGATCGGCCGGCGTCACGCGACGGGTTGTCGCCCGCGAGCGTCTGCACGGCGAGCTGCTTGGCCAGATCCCAGTTGACCGGGCCGCCCGACCAGGACATCAGCTTCTGCAGTTCGGCGAAGAACGGCATCTGCGCGAACATGTCCGGCTGCTGGTTGCCGCTGTCTCGCCGTCACCGTCGCCCGAACCACCGGACCCGGAGCCGAAGCCGAACGGGAAATTCGTCATGTCGTCCACGGTAGTCCGACGAAGCAGCGTCACAGGTCGTTCCGCGTGCGCGGTGCAACCCCCGCGTTGCGCGCACAGCGAACACCGCTGCGCCGGTAGATCTCGCGCCGTGAGCTGGGCTCGTGTGGTTGCTGATCCCGGTGGCGCTCACCTGCTCGCCGCGCGTGGTGTCGTGGCTGCGCGCCCGGCCGCGACGCGCGCCGGGCACCGGCGAATCGATGCGCGCGCACGGCGACTACCTCGACGCGCTCGTCGCAGACGGCCCGATCGCAGGGACCGCGGCCCGTACGCGCTCGTCATAGCCGCGCCGGTTACGCTGCGCCGGTGTCGCGACTGTCGTTACCCGCGATCGAGACGATCCCCGGTGGACGGGCGGTCGCCGTCGCTGAGCCGCCGCGTCCGCACGTTGATCGTCGCCGGCGTCGCGTTCATCGTGCTCTTCGCCCTGGCACTGACGATGCCCGTGCCGTACGTGATCCTCTCGCCGGGCCCGACGTACAACACGCTCGGCACCTACCGCAACGGCAGAGCGACGCAGAAGATCATCGGCATCGACGGCCGCACGCCGGTCAAGCGCGCCGGGCACCTGAACCTCACGACCGTCAGCGTCAGCGGCGACTCGGTCAGCGCGTTCCAGGCGTTCATCGGCTGGCTCAAGCACGACGAGGTCGTCGTGCCGCGCTCGGCCGTCTACCCGCCCGGGCAGAGCGAGCAGCAGACGGACCAGCAGAACACCGCCGACTTCACCGCGTCGCAGGACAACGCCGTCGCCGCGGCGTCCTGCGAACTCGGCTATCCGCACAGGTTCGGCATCATCAGCGTGCTCGGCGACGGCGCCGGCCACGCGGTGTTCAAGCCGGCCGACGTGCTCGAGTCGATCAACGGCAAGCCGACGACTCGGAGACGGCGCTGCGCGGCCGTGCTCGCCGCAGACGCGCCCGGCACCGCGGTGCGCGTGCGGCTGCAGCGCGCCGGCAAGCAGACGACCGTGCAGCTCAAGCTCGGCCCGCCGCTGCAGGGCCACAAGGGCGGCTCGCTCGGCATCGAGCCCGGCACCGTCTGCGCCGCGCCGTTCTCGGTCGACCTCGGGCTGGGCAACCAGATCGGCGGTCCGTCGGCCGGGCTGATGTTCGCCCTCGGGATCATGGACAAGGTCGGCCCCCGCGACCTCACCGGCGGCCGGTTCATCGCCGGCACCGGCACGATCGACCCACCGGCAAGGTGGGCGCGATCGGCGGTATCGCGTTGAAGATGATCGCGGCGCGGGCCAAGGGCGCCACGGTGTTCCTGGCGCCGGCGGCGAACTGCTCCGACGTCGTCAATGCGACGCCGAGCGGGCTGCGCATCGTCAAGGTCAGCACCTTGCACGGCGCCGTCACCGCGCTGGAGCAACTGCAGCAGGGCAAGTCACCCGCCGGCTGCTGAGCCGCGCGTCAGTCGTCGAAGGTCGCGAGCAGCGCCGTCACCAGGTTCGGCGCGAGGTCGGGCCCGGTCAGCAACTCGCCGTCGGGGTCGCCGCGGCGCGTCGCTGCGTCGCTGTCGAGCCGGGCGCAGCCGCAGCAGAACGGCGCTGCGTGCCGTCGCGCAGCACGCCGGCGACCAGGCGCGCCTCGCGCCGCTGCGGATGCGCGGCGGCGCGCTCGATGTCGGCGTCCGGCGCTGTGCCCGTGTCGGGCACGTCGTCCTCGGCCGCCGGCGGCAGCACGACGATCTCCTGGCTCAGCACGCAGCCGGTGACCGCGTGCGGCCAGGCGATGCCGGCGAGCACCTGTCCAACGGCTCGTCGGGCAGTTCCTCCTGCTCGATCGGCGTCAACGCGTCGCCGTCGGCCACGTCGATGCGCAGCCGCGCGGCGGTCTGCGGATCGTCGGCGGCGAACTGCGCCGCGCGCACGAGCGCGAACAGCGTCGGCCGCTGATCCCAGCCGGCAGCGCCCACGTGCGCCTCGATCTCCGCGACCGTCGGTTCCAGCAGCACGGTCGACTCCTCACTGGGTGTCGTTCGGACCTGGTGCGCGGTTGCCTGTCCAATCGTGACCGATGGCGGACGGGAACCCGCGTCCGGACCGGTACGTTGACCGTGAAGTCAGCCGCCCAGCGAGGAGTTCTCTGTGACGATGCGGCCACCCATGCCGTCCATGACGCTGTCGCGGCGCGCGAAGATCGCGCTCGCGGTGGTGGCCATCCTGGTCGTGCTGCTGATCCTGCTGCTCAACTTCGCGAGCATCTACGTCAACTACCTGTGGTTCGGCTCGGTCGGCCACCGCAACGTCTATTCGACGATGTTGTGGACGAAGGTCAGCCTGTTCTTCATCTTCGGCGTGCTGATGGCGTTGATCCTGGGCGCGAACATGGTCGTCGCCTACCGCGTCAAGCCGCCGTTCCGGCCGATGTCGGCCGAGCAGCAGAACCTGCAGAACTACGTGCGGATGATCGAGCCGCGGCGGCGCTGGGTGCTCGCGGTCGTCATGGTCATCGCGCTGCTCGCCGCGGGCGCCTCGGCGCAGGGCAACTGGCAGCAGTGGCAGCTGTGGCTGCACAGCACGTCGTTCGGCGTGACCGATCCGCAGTTCCACCGCGACATCTCGTTCTACGCGTTCGACTACAACGTCTACCGCACGATGCTCGGCTTCGGTTTCACCGCGATCGTGTTCGCGCTGATCCTCTCCGTCGGCCATCCACTACCTGACCGGCGCGATCCGGCTGCAGACGCCGGGCCCGAAGGTCACGCTCGCCGCGCGCCGGCACATCACCGTGCTGGTGTTCGTGTTCATGGCGCTGAAGGCGGTGGCCTACTGGCTGGACCGCTACGGCTTCGTGCTCGGCGGCCGCAGCAAGTTCACCGGCGCGTCGTACACCGACGTGCACGCCGCGCTGCCGGCCAAGACGATCCTGTTCTGGATCACGATCATCCTGGCGCTCGGCGTGCTGGCCAGCATGTGGCTGCGCAACGCGATCCTGCCGGGGATCGGCTTCGTGGTGCTGCTGGTGCTGAGCATCCTGATCGGCGGCATCTATCCCTCGATCGTCCAGCACGTCACCGTGAACCCGAACGCCAGCGACAAGGAAGCGCCGTACATCAAGCGCAACATCACGCGACGCGGCAGGCGTACAACATCGTCACTGTCCAAGAGGCGGGCACCAACGGCGGCAACTGTCGCTCAAGGACTACAAGGTCAGCGGCAACCCGCCCGGCTCGGCGGTCACCGAGAACCCGAGACACGACGGTCGACAACATCCGCATCACCGACCCGAACGTCGTGTCGCCCACGTCACCAACCGCAGCGGATCCTCCACCGTACGGCTTCGCAAGCAAGCTCAACGTCGACCGCTACAACGTCGACGGCACGAGCACGACTACATCGTCGCGGCGCGCGAGGCCGAACCGTCCAACCTGCCGGCTCGCAGACGAACTGGATCAACGAGCACACGGTCTACACGCACGGCTACGGGTTCGTGGCCGCGGCGGCGGAGAAGGACATCACCGGCACCGGCGCGCCCTTCGCCGCGGGCGACATCCCGCCGACGCCCACGACCGGCCCGCTGTCTGTGCGCAGTCCGCAGATCTACTTCGGCCAGGCAGATGGCCGACTACTCGATCGTCGGCGCGCGGGCAAGCCGCGTGAGTACAACGGCGGCCGGCAGACGCGACATGTCTACAAGGGCAAGGGCGGTGTCGTCGCTGAGCAGCCTGTTCACCCGGCTGGCTTTCGCGGCGCAAGTACAAGGAACCGAACTTCATCCTCAACGACGCCGTCAGTGCGCACGGCGCAAAGATCATCTTGAATCGTGACCCGAAGGTGCTCGTGCAGAAGGTCGCGCCGTTCCTGACCGTCGACGGCGACCCGTACCCGATCATCGACTCGAAGACGGGCCACATCATGTGGATGGTCGACGGCTACACGACGATGGCCAACTACCCGTACGCCGAGCGCCAGTCGCTGTCCTCGCTCACCCACACGTCGGTGCGCAAGGGCCAGGCCGACACGCAGATCAACTACATCCGCAACTCGGTGAAGGCGACCGTCGACGCCTACGACGGCGCCGTCCAGCTGTACCAGTGGGACTACAAGGACCCGGTGCTCAAGGCCTGGATGCGGTCTTCCCGGGCCTGGTCAAGCCGCGTCGGACGATGCCGTCGGCGATCCGTCAGCACGTGCGCTACCCGCAGGACCTGTTCGACATGCAGCGCGGGCTGCTCGCGCAGTACCACGTGTCGACCCGGTCGCGTTCTACAACGGCAGCGACCGCTGGGCGGTGCCGTAGGACCCGTTCACGCCGTCGGCCGGTGACCAGCCGCCCTACTACGTTCTCGCGAACCCGCCGAGCGCGGCCAGCGACGCGGCAGCGAAGAGTCCCGGAGTTCCAGCTGACGTCGCCGATGTTGGTGAACAACTCGCCGAACCTCGCCGCGTACGTCTCCGCCGACAGCGATCCGGACAGGACTACGGCCGGATGACCGTGTTGGGGTCAGCGACAAGAGCGCGGTGACAGTCCGGGGCAGGTCGCGAACAACTTCCGCACCCAGTCGGCGATCGCCTCGAACATCAAGCTGCTGAGCAGCGGCGGCACCGAGTCCAGCGTCATCCACGGCAACCTGCTGACGCTGCCGTTGGGCAAGTCGTTCCTCTACGTCGAGCCGCTGTATGCCGCGTCCACGTTCCCGACGCTGCAGCGGGTGCTCGTCTCCTACGGCAACAACCTGGGCTTCGGTGCCACGTTGCCGGATGCGCTGAGCGACTTCCAACCGGGTCACTGTCTGGGGCCAGACGCTCGGTATCTCCTGCGGCGGGACCAGCGGCACGACGAAGAACGGCTCGGGTGGTTCCTCGACCAAGACGCCACCCCTCCGCCGTCGACGGCGCCGTCCACGACGCCGTCGACAGCGCCGGTCGACACCCACCGCGCCACAGAGCGGTCAGCCCTCGACGGAGCCCCAGGTGGTCGCCGCCCTGCGCACCGCGCAGGCCCAACTGCAGGCGGCGCTGAAGGACCAGGACCAGGTCAAGGTCGCCGAGGCGAACAAGCGCATCCAGCAGCTGGTCGCGATCCTCGTCGATCTGCCAGTCGGCCACGCCGTCGGCCAAACCGACGCGCTGAGCGCCGATCGGGGACGTCTCTCCCCGCCCGACGGTGCCGCTGTGTCCGGATCGCACAACGGACGCTGGGCCGTGCCGCGCGCACAGAACCGGCTTCCCGTCCATCCCCAGGTGATTCCCCGGCGTAAGGGTGACAAGCTGACACTGATACGCAAGCTGCTGGTGCGCCGTCCGGGCGACCTCGCGGGCGTGGCGGCCTCGCTGCGCGCGGGCCTGACGCGGACGGACGCGTCGACGACAGCGCCGGACCAGCACTGACGCGCACAACGGAGGGCAACCGATGGCAGTCACCGATCCGGCAACGGCAAGCAGGCAGGACGACCCGGCGGCGACACCGCCGGCGGGCCGCTGCCGGCGCCGCGATCCAGCGACCGCGCGAAGCCGTTGGTGCGCTGGGGACTCGGCCACGCGCTGCCCCGCGCCGTCATGCTCGCCGCGGCCCGCCAGGGTGATCTGCAGGGCCGGCTGATCAAGGCGGGTCGGCAACGCCGACGTGCTCGCCGATGCTCGAGCCGATCTGCGTCGAGCAGCGGCCCGATCCACCGCGGCAAGTTCGCCTATCTGACGGCCTCGCTGCCTGCCGTGCGCGAGGTGCTGTCCAGCAACGACTTCCGCGTCGGCTTCGAGCCCGCGCAGCTCGGCGGTCCGGTCGGCCGGCTGTTCGGCTGGGCCGCCGACACCGGCGTGCTCGGCCCGCTGGAGCCGCCGTCGCTGCTCGTCACCGAACCCGCCGGACCACACCCGCTACCGCAAGCTCGTCACCCGCGTGTTCACCGCCCGCGCGGTCGAGAAGCTGCGCGCGCGCACCGAGCGAGATCGCCGACCGGCCTGCTCGACGAGCTCGAGGCGGCGGCCGACGCCGGACGGCGCGGTCGATCTCGTCGAGCGCTACTGCACGCTGCTGCCGGTCACGGTGATCGCCGAGATCCTCGGCGTGCCGGTCAGCGAGCGCGAGCGCGTGCTGGCGTTCGGCGGCGCGGCCGCGCCGAGTCTGGACCTCGGCCTGACCTGGCAGCAGTTCCGCAGCATCGAGGCCGCGCTGGCCGGCTTCGACGCCTGGCTGGGCGAGCACCTGGAGCAGCTGCGCGCCAATCCGGGCGACGACCTGCTCAGCCAGCTCGTCGCCGCCGAGGACGACGGCGTCGGCCTGGACGAGCGCGAGCTCAAGGCCACCGCGGGCCTGGTGCTGGCCGCCGGCTTCGAGACGACGGTGAACCTGCTCGGCAACGGCGTCGCGCTGCTGTACCGAGCACCGCGACCAGCTGGACGCGCTGCGCGCCGAGCCGGACCTGTGGCCCAACGCGGTGGACGAGATCCTGCGCTTCGACCCGCCGGTGCTGCTGACCGGCCGCACCGCGCTGCGCGACACCGAGATCGCGGGCACCGCCGTCAAGGGCGGCGCGCTCGTCACCACGCTGCTGGCCGGCGCCAACCGCGACCCGGAGGTCTTCGCCGATCCGGACGCGCTTCGACGTGCGCCGCGCCAACGCGAAGGATCACGTCTCGTTCTCGGCCGGGCGGCACTTCTGCCTCGGCGCCGCGCTGGCCCGGATGGAGGGCGACGTCGGGCTGCGCATGCTGTTCGAGCGCTACCCCGAGCTGACCCTGGCCGCCGGCGCCCGGCGCCGCGACACCCGCATCCTGCGCGGGTACGCGACGCTGCCGGTGCGCCTGCACGGCTGAGGTCATCCCGCACACTCGAGCGTCCGGTAGCGCTTACCGATGGTAAGAAAGTATCGGCCTCCACCCGTTCACACCGAACATTGGTCGGCGCCGCGCAGTCATGCGCGCAGGGCGCTCGCGGGCAGGCCACCTGACCCGAGAGGACGCAGAAGGACGATGGCAGACGTGGAGAAGGCGCTGGACGACGCCGGACTCAAGAACCCGCACGTGCGCGAGTACGTGCAGTACTGGGCCGAGCTCACCGGCGCCGAGCGGGTCGAGGTCGTCAGCGCCGCCGACGACGCCCGGCTGATCCAGGAGGCGCTGGACGCCGGGGAACTCGAGCCCGCCGGCGAGGGCCTGTACTACTCGCGCAGCTACTCCAAGGACACCGCGCGCTCCGAGGAGCGCACCATCGTCGCCACCAGCGACCCGGCCGACAAGGGCGTCTACAACAACTGGCGCCCGGCCGCGGAGATGAAGCCGCTGCTCGAGGAGCGGATGCGCGGCGCCTCGGCCGGCAAGACCATGTACGTCGTCCCGTACCTGATGGCGCCGCCCGGCTCGCCGCTCGAGCGCTACGCCGCCGGCGTCGAGCTGACCGACACCCGCACCGTCGTGCTGCACATGATCCGCATGGCGCGCGTCGGCGTCGACCACATCGACAACCTCGCCGACCCGAACAGCTTCGTGCGCGCCGTGCACGTCACCGGCGACCTCGAGAACCTCGGCCAGGGCACCGCCGACGACCAGCGCTACTTCGTCACCGTCGCCGACGAGCGCACGATCCTGCACTTCGGCTCGTCCTACGGCGGCAACGCGCTGCTCGGCAAGATCGCGCACGGCCTGCGGCAGGCCGCCTACGACGGCTGGGCCTCGGGCGAGTTCCTCGCCGAGCAGTTCATGCTGATCGGCATCACCGACAAGCAGACCGGCCAGCACGTACCACATCTGCGGCGGCTTCCCGAGCGCGTCGGGCAAGACCAACCTGGCGATGATGCTGGCCGCCCGACGACCTCGGCGACCGCTACCACGTCGACGTTCTACGGCGACGACATCGCGTGGCTGTGGGTCGACCCGAAGGACGGCAAGCTCTACGGCGATGAACCCCGAGTTCGGGGTGTTCGGCGTCGCCAAGGACACCAACGAGAACACCAACCCGACCGCGCTGCGCGCCGATCGGCCGAGGGCACCGGGGCGATCTTCACCAACGTCGCCTACAACGAGAAGACCCACGAGGTCTGGTGGGAGGGCAAGACCCCGGAGCCGCCGGCCGACGTCACGGGCTGGCGCGACTGGAAGGGCGAGCTCGATCGCCGAGCGCGCCGGCCGGCGAGCGGCCGAGCCGTGGGCGCACCCGAACAGCCGGTTCACCACCACGCTGGCCAACGTGCCCGAACATCGCGCCCGACTTCGAGGACCCGCAAGGGCGTGCCGATCGACGCGATCATCTTCGGCGGCCGCACCCGCGACCGCGAGCCGCTGATCCGCGCGATCACCGACCTCGCCGAGGGCGTCTACGACGGCCTGACGCTCGGCGCCGAGGCGACCTTCGCCGCCGAGGGCGTCGAGGGCCAGCTGCGCTACGACCCGATGTCGATGCGCCCGTTCATGTCCTACCCCGAGGGCGCGCTACGCCGCGCACTGGCTCAAGATCATCGGCGCCGCGAAGCGACCAGCCGATCTTCGCGCACGTCAACTGGTTCCAGCGCGACCCCGAGGACGGCCACTTCCTGTGGCCGGGCTACCGCGACAACCTGCGCCCGCTGCTGTGGCTGATGCAGCTCAGGAACGGCGAGGTCACCGGGCGCGCAGACCCCGGTCGGCATCATCCCGACCGAGGAGGAACTCGACCTCGAGCGGCGTCGACATCCCGCCGGAGGACCTCGAGACGATCCTCTCGCATCGACGTCGCCGCGCTGGCGGCAGGAGATGGAGCACCGCGAGGAGCACCTGGCGCAGTTCGACGACCTGCCCGAGGAGATCTGGGAGGCGCACCGCCGCGTCGCCGCCGCCCTCGACCGAGGAGAAGTAGTCGCTCTCGGCGGCCGACGCCAGCATCCGGTCGTCACCGGCCGTCCGGGCGGGGCGTCAGCCGCGCACGCGGCGCAGGATCGCCGTCGGCCACCTCGTCCGGCGCCTCGTCGCGGCAGCCAGTGGCTTGGCCCTCGAGCACCTCGAAGCGGTACGGGCCGGTGACGAAGCGTGCGGTCGCCTCGGCGCCCGCGCGGCCGAGCGCGGTGTCGCCGTCGCTCCACACGTAGGTGGTCGGCACCGAGGAGCGGTGGGCGTAGCCCTTCTCGCGCTGCGACCACGGCAGCGCGCGGTACCAGTTGAGCGCCGCGGTCAGCCCGTCACGGCCCAGCGGCTCGAGGTAGTCGCCCACCTGTTCGGCGCTCAGGCCGCCGCCGCCGAGCAGCGCCCGGGCGCGGCGCGTCGGCAGCACCATCTCCGGCAGCGCCGGCACCTGGAACACGGCCATGTACCAGGACTTCAGCAGCTGGCCGCGCGGCATGGCCCAGGCAAACGCCTTGCGGGTGCGGGACGCTGACCGCGGTCAGCGTGTGCAGCCGTTCCGGGTGCCGCGATGCGAACGCCCACGCCACGAGCGCGCCCCAGTCGTGGCCGACGAGGTGCACGCGCTCGGCCCCGGCGGCATCGATCAGGGCGACGACGTCGGCGACGAGCTCGGACTGCACGTAGGCGCGGCGTCCACGCGGGCGCGCGCCGGGGGAGTAGCCACGCTGATCGGGCGCCAGGGCGGTAGCCCCGCGTCGTTCAAGCGCGCGGCGACGCCGGCCCACTCGTGCCGGTTCTGCGGGAAACCGTGCAGCAGCACGACGATCGTCGCCGTCGCGCGGCCCGGAGTCGGTGACGTCGAAGACCAGGTCGCCGCGGGTGTAGGTGTCCATGACGATGAGTCTGCCGTGCAGCGCACCGCTCGTTCATCGTCGGGCCGGATACGCTCGGTTGCGGACCGCCCACCGCAGGCCTACCTTGGTCGAAGGTGTCTGAAGTTGTCGACGCCAGGCCTTAACTAGCAGGGCCCCCGGCACACGACGGACGGGAACCTGCGTGCGTACCTTCAGTCGAACCACCACGTGCCCAACCTGCGGGGCCGATGCGGTACTCACCATGCGCGAGCGGATAGACGCGTTCCGGCAGACCGAGGGCCACGAGATCGCGCTGGACTGCTCCTCGAAGCACCCGCAACCCTCTGATGTCGAGCTGCTCAGACTCTGGGCAGCAGACCGCGCACGAGCCTGACCCAGGCGCAGCGCACGGTGGCCTCGGAGACATTGCTGGGGGGCAGCTCCGAGGCCACCGACCCCCCATTTCCCCGCCGAGCCCTCGACCGTGTGACCTTGCCGCGGCCTGAAGGGTGTTTGCTCGGAGCGTGACAGTTTCGGACCCGGACGACGCGCACAAGCGGTTGTCGATCAGTGAGGTGGCCCGGCTCGCCGGTGTCACGACCCGCACGGTGCGCCACTACCACGCCGAAGGGCTGTTGCCCGAACCCGCGCGCGACAGCTCCGGCTACCGGCGCTACGGCGCGCGGGACGTGGTGGAGCTGGTCCGCGTCGTCCGGCTGCGCTCGTTG
The DNA here is from genome assembly GCA_963711775.1 of uncultured Actinomycetota bacterium. Taxonomy (GTDB): domain Bacteria; phylum Actinomycetota; class Actinomycetes; order Mycobacteriales; family Jatrophihabitantaceae; genus Jatrophihabitans. The sequence goes on from CAVQFH010000008.1 coordinate 118,119, forward strand.
GGCATGCCGCTGCGCCAGATCGCGGAACGATTGTCGGCCGACGGGGCGGACGGCGCGTCGTTGACGTCCGCACTACGCGGGCTGGCCGCCGAGATGGACAGCGAGATCGACGAGCTGGTGCGGACCCGCGACACGCTGCTGCGCATGGCGGACGACGACACCTTCGACCAGCCCGTTCGCGCCCTCACAGAGGCGTTGCGCGGCAGCGGCCTGCTCGGCCCCGCGGACGAGCTGCGGGCGGGGGAGACCTGGGCGGCCTCGTTGCTCGACGCGCTGCACCCGCAGGGTATGCCGGGCGTGCTGGACGAGGCACGCGATCTGCTCGACGACTCCGCGGCGCTCGTCGTCCTGCGCCGGCGTTTTCGCAAACTGAGCAAGGACGCGAGCGACGACGAGATCGGCAGACTTGCCGACGACGTCGCGGGCGCCCTGCCGACGGCGCTCGACGGCGCCAAGCTGATCGACATGGACGTGCTGGACAAGCTGCTGGCCGGGCGGATGAACCAGGCGCAGCAGCGTTTCATGCACCGCCTGCGCAGCCGCCTCGACGACCGCAGGCACGCGCCGAACCCGCCGGAGTGACGCGTGCACTCGGTCAGGGTGGCGAGTCGCCCGTCGTCACGATGGCCTTCTTGATCGCCGCCTTGAGCGTGTCCTCGAACGACGGTTGGCCGTTCGAGTACAGCGCGATCACGTGCCGCAGGATCGGGAACGACGCGCCGCCGGTCGACTGCGTGTACACCGGCTCGACGTAGAGGATCTGTCCGGCCACCGGGATGGCCTCGAGATTGCCCAGCACCACCTTGGAGTTACCGCCGCGTTGCAGCGTCAGCGCCTCGGTGATGGTGGTGTCCGACTCGATGTCGTTCTGCACCTGCGACGGCGATTCACCGCCGGCATTGGACGGGAAGTCCAGCACGGTGAACTTGCCGTAGTCCGGCCCGGGCCGGGCGTCGACGGACACGAACGCGGCGAGGTCGCGTCCGTTCAGCGTCACCATCGGCGTGGACAGCCGGAACTGCTGCGAGCCGAACCCGTTGGCCGACATCGACATGTACTTCGACGGCAACGGCGCGCTCGTGGAGCCGCCGCCGGAGCCGCCGCCGGTGCTGCTGGAGTTGATCGTGTTACCGGCCGCGACGGTGGGATCGGTGGGCACCGACCAGAAGTCGTTGCCGCTGTAGAAGTCCGACGGCTGCGTCACGTGGTACTTCGCCAGCAACGAGCGCTGCACGTTGAACAGGTCGGTCGGGTAACGCAGCCGGGTCAGCAGCGACGACGGGATGCTCGTCTGCGACTTGACCAGGCCGGGGAACACCGACTCCCAGCTCTTGAGCAGCGGGTCCGGGTGCGTCTTCTGGTTCCACTCGTAGAGCGTCACCTTGCCGGTGTAGGCGTCCACGACGGCCTTCACCGAGTTCTGCATGTAGTTGACCTGCGTTCTCGGCTGGGCCACCGTGGCGCCGTCGGCACTCAGCGTCGTCGAGGTGGCCGAGTGCAGGTTCACCAGCTGCGAGTCGGGATAGTTCGACGATGTCGTGTAGCCGTCGACGATCCACTTGATCTGACCGTCGACGACGGCGGGGTAGACGTCGCCGTCCAGGGTCAGCCAGGGCGCGATCTTCGCCACCCTGGACGCGGGGTTCAGTACCTGCAGCAGCTGCGAGGCCCTGTTCAGTTCGGAGCTGAACAAGATGTTCGGCGAGTGCATCTGGACCGCGAACAGGAAGCGGCGCAGCGCCGAGCCGATCGGGATCCCGCTGTGACCCTGATAGGTCGTGAACGCCGAGGCCGACGAGCCCTCGCTGCCCGGGTGGTCGAACTCGAGCTTGGTCGTGCTGCCGGCGGGCTGGCCGACGATCGAATACGCGGACGACCCGAAGCCCTGCCCGTAGTAGACCTGCGGCCGCGAGACGGGGATCTCCTGGCTCGGCGGGATGCCGCCGTTCAGGAAGGCCGGCCCCGCGGTTTTCGTATCCACCGTGGTGGTCGGGGCCGCGACGACGCCGTAGCCGTGCGTGTACACCAGGTGTTGATTCACCCAGCTGCTCGACGGGATGCCGCTGCTGCGCAGTTCGCGGACGGCGAGGTCCACGTCTTGGGACTGCCCGGCGATGTCGTAGTTGCTGACGTCGAGGGTGGACTTGAAGCCGTAGTAGGCCTGCAGCTGCTGCTTGACGTTGAACGTGGGTGAGATCTGGTTCGGGTCGAGCACCGCCGCCTGGGCGGTCGTGCCGGCCAGCTGCACCGTGGTCGCGGGATCGGTGGTGCTCGAGGAGTCGTAGCCCACCGTGGACACGTCGCGGTCGAGGCCGAACGCGGCCAGCGTCGCCTTCTGGTTGTTGGCGATCTCGCCGAGATCCAGTCGCGCTGCGCTGGGCGCCTCGCGGAAGTGGTACAGCAGGCCGGGCCACGCGGAGCCGAGCAGCGGTACGGCCACCACGATCACCACCAGGGTGGCGGCGATGACCCGCACGCGGCCGAGTGACCGTCCGTGCCCGGCGGCGTGGCGGCGGCCGACGGTGACGGCGTTGACGATCAGCACCACGGCGCACACGAGCGCGACGGCGGTCAACGCATACTTGCTCGGCAGTCCGGCGGTGACATCGGTGTAACCGGCACCGGTGACCGGCCCGCGCGGCGACGTGGTGAGGCCGTAGCGCGAGACCCAGTAGCCGGCCGCCTTGAGCACCAGGTACCCGGCCAGCAGCGCGGACAGCAGCCGCGCGAAGTCCGCGGTGATCTTGCGGTCGCCGCGCCGCAGCCGCCAGGCGCCGTACCAGTACCCGGCGATCACCGCGATCCACAGGGCGTACGCGACGGCCTGCAGCAGCAGCGTCACCACCATCTGGTGGAAGGGATAGACCGCGATGAAGAACGAGATGTCCTTGTGGAACAGCGGGTCGGTGCGGTGGAACGGTGTGGCGTGTCGCCACAGCTCATAGGTCTGCCACCCGCCGGCCGCGCTGCGCCCGACCAGGATCGCCGGCACCAGCACACCCAGGGCGACGATCAGCAGGCGCACGCGCGGTTCGAAGCGCCGGAACGTCCACCGGAACGTGTCGTAGTCGGGCGAGAGGTCGAGCGCGGGCCGGCTGCGGACGATGATCAGCGTCGCTGCGCCACCGATGACTCCCGCGATGACCGCGAAGACGACGAACAGGAGGATCCGCGATTCGAGCATCGTGTGATAGACGGAGCCGGCGCGGACCGAGTCGAACCACATGTCCGTCGTCGTGATGCCCACGGCGACGAGGAACAGCTCCCACACGATGGCCAGCACCACGACCGTTGCCACGACACGGATGGCCCAACGCTTGACGGCGCCGGGCCGCTTCGGCCCGCGACTGCGTGCCGTCCGCTTCAGGAACGCCCGCCCGGCCGCCAGCTGGGTGAAGCCGGCGGGCGTGGTCGGCGCTTTAGAGCGAGCTCGGTTCGGCGTGGGCACGCGCGTCAACTCCGGACTGTGCGTTGGGGCGCGCCGTGCGGCGATCGCCGGGATCGTGTCGTTTCTCGTAGGCGTCGACGACATCGTTCGAGCTGCCGTCCATGATGATCTTGCCGGCTTCGAGCCAGATGGCCCGGGTGCAGGTCTCGCGGATGATGCCGAGGCCGTGGCTGACCAGGAAGACGGTGCCTGCCTGCTGGCGCAGCTCGAGGATGCGCTTCTCGCTGCGCCGCCTGAACTTGGCGTCCCCGGTGGCCAGTGCCTCGTCGATCAGCAGGATGTCCGGTGCGCGGGCCGCGGCGATGGCGAATCGCAGCCGTGCGCCCATGCCGGACGAGTACGTGTTCATCGGCATGTGCACGAACTCGCCGATGCCGGCGAACTCGCAGATCGCGTCGTACTCGCGTTCGATCTGCGCGGGGGTCATGCCGATGGCCAGGCAGCCGAGCAGGATGTTCTGGTCGCCCGACATCGCACCCATCATGGCGGCGGACACGCCGAGCAGGGACGCCTGGCCGCTGGTCCATACCGCGCCCTGCGACGGGGCCATCAGACCTGCGACGGCGCGCAGCAACGTCGACTTGCCGGACCCGTTCGGGCCGATCAGGCCGATCGCCTCGCCGCGGTAGGCGGTCAGGCTGACCCCACGGACGGCGTTGACGGTGCGCTCGCCGGGACGGCCCTCGCGCCGGACCAGGCGACGCATCGCAGCCGGCGCCCCGCCGCGCTGGCGCTTGCCGATGACGCGGTAGGTCAGGTGGACGTCGTCGACCACGACCGTGGGTTTGCGGGTCTCGGCCTGGGCGGCCGTTGTCTCAGACATTGCCGTACAGCTCCTCGCCGCGCCAGAAGTACAGGAAGCTGGTGGCGAGCATCCCGACGCCCCACGCGATGCCCAGCAACCAGGTCTGCAGCGTCACCGGGTTGCTGACCAGCAGAGCGTTGCGCGCGAGGGCCAGATACACGTTCGCCGGGTTCAGCCGCAGGATCGCGCCGACCCAGTGCGGTTGGCCCTGGGTGAACACTTGCACGCTGTACATGACGCCGGACATGTACATCCACACCCGGGCCAGGAAGGGCAGGACCTGCGTCGTGTCCGGGACCCGCGCGCCGATGCGGGCCACCAGGAAAGCCAGCCCCAGGCAGAACAGCGTCTGCAGGCCGATCGCCGGCACGAGCTCCAGCCACTGCAGCCGCACCGGCTCGCCGCTGAGCAGCAGGATCGGCACCAGCACGATCAGCGAGTAGAGCAGCTGCAGCAGGGCCACCAGGGTGGTGGACAGCGGCAGCACAGCGCGCGGGAATTGCAGCGCGCGGACCAGGCCCAGGTTGCCGGTGATCGCCTTCGCGCCCGACGTCAGCGAAGTCGTGCAGAACGCGAAGACGAAGATGCCCACCGACAGGAAGGCGATGAAGTTGGGGACGCCGCGGTTGGTGTGCAGCAGGACACCGAAGATCAGGTAGTACACGAAAATGTTGAGCAGTGGCGTCAGCAACTGCCAGGCCTGGCCGAGGAAGCTGCCCTCGTAGCCGACGCCGTTGGTTGCGCTCGAGTAGGCGGCGACGAACCAGCGCCGGTCCCAGAGCCGCTGGATGTATTCGTTGACCGGCAGGCGCGCGCCGGCACGCTGCAGCCCGGGATAAGGGGGCGGCGAATCGCCCAGCGCAGGCTCGTCCCACGTACTCACGGCGCCAGTAAACACATTGCCGCTACGTTAAGGTCAACCGACACGGCCGGCCCCTCGGCCGGCTCTTACCGCCATAGTCTCCGCGGTGCCCGCTCTGGCTTCGACCCGGAGGACCAGTGGCCTCAAGTCTTGGCGCGCACAGCCGGCGACGCCGCAGGAGCGCGAAGTGGTTCGGTAGAAGGCGGGTGAATCCATCGGGGCGTACCGAACGCGGCAGGCTCAGGGGCGCTGCGTGCCGTACACGACGCGGGCCCGGCGGGCGTAGATGCGGGCGCCAGTCGCGGGACGATGCGCCGCGCAAGCGGCGGCGCGGTGGCCAGCATGGTGCGCAGCACCGCAGGGTCGCCCTCGTACGCGAACATCCCGAACACGAGCAGCAGTGCGGGTTTCGGCACCCCGGCCGCGCCGGCGGCCCCGATAGCCGCCCACTCGGCGTCGGTGAGCACGCCGGCGGCCAGCGGAAGCACGGTTCTCTCCTCGGCGTCCAGGTGGGCCTTGAGGTCGGCGTGCAGGTCCTCGAGGGCGGCGACGAGCCGGTCACGCTGTGCCTCGCCCGGTTGGTCGCGCCAACAAGTGCGGGCGGTCGCGACAGTGGTCAGACGCACGTCGAGGCCGGCGTGCTGGGACTCGGCCACGTTCACCAGCGCCTGCGCAGCGACCGGCACGCGTTCGCGCAGCAGCGGCCAAAGCAGCGCGTCCTCGCCTTCGTGGTGATGGTGGAGCAGGTCGCACACCAGACCCAGGTGCCGGTCGACGGCTGCTACGGACGACGTGTCCCCGGCAGTGACCCGCGCGACCGCGGCCGGGGCGAGGCGGAACTCGCGCAGCAGGGCGGTGTGCACGACGATCATGTCGCGGACGTCCACCAACGGCCGGTCGTCGGCGGATGGACACTGCCAGCGGGCGTCGTCCGGCTTCCACCAGCAGCGGCTGGTGTGGATGTGGGCGGGTTCGGTGGTCGATGTCATGGTCCGCAGCATTCGGTCGCGCGGTCGCCACCGACATCCCAGATTTGTGGGTACCGGGTTGTATCGCTACCCGGTCAGAATGTCCGGGTGACGAGCGCACGCCGACCGTTGTCCGAGATCATGGAGCTGCGGACCCGCGACTGCGCTGGACTGCCCGAGCTCGCGGACGCGGTGTGCGCGGCGGTCCGAACCCGCGTCCCGTACGTGTTCGGGTGCCTGGCCACCACCGATCCGTCGACGGGCCTGATCAGCTGGGCGTGGAAGACGCATCCACTCGATGTGGGTGACGAGGAGTTCGCGGCCGCTGAGTACGGCGGTCCGGACGTCAACCTGTTCGCGGAGCTGGCCGCCCGGCCCGAGCCGGTCGGCGTGCTCTCGCTCGACACTGCCGGCGAGCCGCATTCGTGCCGCCGATTCCGCGAGTTCCTGGCGCCCCGCTTCGGGTTCACCGACGAGCTGCGGGTCGTGTTCCGCAGCCAGGGGCTCACCTGGGGAGCGCTCGCCCTGTACCGCGGCCCGGGAGAGCCTCCGTTCTCCCATGACGACGCCCGCACGGCCGCGTCGATACACGCGCAGGTCGCCCGGCTCATCCAGACGACACTGTTCAGCGCCCCGCCTGGGGCCGCGAGCGCCGGTCCGGGACCGGCGGTCATCGTGGTCGACGGCGCCGACCGGGTCAGCAACCTGACACCGGGAGCGCACGCTCGGATCGCGGAGCTCGGCGGCTGGGACAACGGGTCGTTGCCGCCGACCGTGCTTGCCGCGACCGCCGCAGCGCGCAGTACCGCGCACCTCGCCACAACCCGCGCGGTGAGCTGTTCCGGTGCCTGGCTGGTCATCCGGGCTACTCACTTCGCAACTGCCGGAGCCGGTGCGCCGGCGAACTCCGCGATTGCCAGGAGCTCTGAGCCGCGCGATGCGGTGGTGGTGACCATCGACGTCGCGTCGCCGTCGGACGTCAGCTCGCTCGCTCTCGCCGCGCGGGGCCTGAGCCCCCGTGAGCAGCAGATCGCAACGCTCGTGTTGCAGGGTGCGGCCACCAAGACGATCGCGGCCGCGCTGTTCCTGTCGCCCCACACCGTGCAGGACCACCTGAAGTCGATCTTCGCCAAGCTCGACGTCAACAGCCGACGCGAGATGGTCCAGCAGCTCGTCCTGGGCTGAAGTTCGCAGAGTCCTGGATTGCCCGCCGGCGCTATGCGTCTCTGGTCGCCATCCGCCAGGCACCCAGGGCGGTCCAGCCGATCAGCCACGCGAGGATGACGAGCACCGCAGTCCACGTCGATTCGGGCAGCCGGTAGTCACGGTTGCCGCCACCGAATGCGAGAGGTAGCTGTCCGGGTTCCAGGTGGGCGGTGGCCGCACCGACGATGGCCCGTTGGACGTTTCCCATGTGCGGTATCCGGGTGCGAATCACAATCGGCGTGAGCACGACCTCAAGAATGATCATGAGAATGACGCCGACGGTTCGCTGCCCGAGCAGAGAGCCCAGCCCGAGCCCGACGACGAAACCTACTGCGACTTCCAGTTCGATCCACAAGCCGGTTTCGATCATCAGCGAAACGGACGGCACGGCGACGCGGGTGCGGTAACTCGCGTAGTTGAGATCGGCGATCTTGACGGCGCTCGACCGGAGGTCCGCTCTCGTGGCGGCGGTGGGGCTGGCCTTCGATCCCTGGTTCGATGGCGGGCGGGCCCCCCGATCACCGCACGCCGCAGCGAGGTTGATCTGGACGTGGCCGGTGTAGGGCAGATCGCAGATGACTTTTTTGGCGTGATCGGCCGCCCACGTCTCGAGTTCCGGTTTCGACAGGCCGACGGGCACGCTGACGCCGCCATCGTTGGTGGTGGTGGGTGCGGCACTGGCGCAGACCACGCAGACGACCGCGTATCCGATCGCGACAAGGGGCACGATGATCGCCAGCCCGGCGGGGATCCGGGCCAGGTAGAGCGCCAGCCGGGACCGTCCGGTGATCACGAGGTGCCGGAACATGCCGTCGGTCAGATCGACCGAGCCGGCGGTGCACCCCAGAGCGGCGGCCAGGATGAAACCGAAGACATAGAGGAGCCCGGCGGTGAGACCGGTGTAGATGTCGTACCCGCCCGCCGGCCCGTAGGTTTTCGGCGCGACGGCGTGCAGCAGCAGTCTCACGAGTAGGAAGCCGGTGGGAATGCCGATGGTCACCACTGTCATCGCAGCGATGAGCCCGCGGCGCCTACGCAGTTCCAGAAAACGAGTGGTGATCATCGCGGCGGTGGGAATCGGCGATCCGCGGCGGTCGCCGGCCGGTAACGAGTAGCCGGACGGACGCGGGTTCGCCTCGACGGTCATCGGCCGTCCCCCAATCGGCTTGTGACGTCGAGGAACCACGATTCGAGCGAGGCCTGGGCCTGCTGCATCCTGTACAGGTCGATCCCGCCGGTCACCAAGACACGGGCGACCTCGGCCGCCGTCTCACGCGGTGTGCTCGCCGGCAGCGCGAGCGTCAACCCAGCTGCCGTCAGCTCGGGCGTGACGTTGAGACTGGTGGTGCCCAACAAGGCAGCAGCTGCCGCCGGGTCGGAACAATCGATCTCCAGCGTGAGCGCCGTGCCCGCCAGCAGTTCGGAGATCGGTCCCTGCCGGACGATCTGACCGCGATCGACGATGGCCACCGCGTCACAGGTCCGTTCGACCTCGTCGAGCAGATGCGAGGACAGCACGACCGTTCGGCCCTCGGCGACCAGCGAAAGAATCATGTCGCGCATCTCGTGCATACCGGCCGGGTCCAGCCCGTTCATCGGCTCATCCAGGATCAGCAATTGCGGATCGCCGATCAGACAGGCGGCCACGCCGAGCCGCTGCCGCATCCCCATCGAGTATTTCGACACCCGGTCGCCGCCGCGGTGCAAAAGGCCGACCCGCTCGAGTGACGGCTCGATGCGCGCTCGAGCGGCCGGCTCACGTGCCGCCGCCAGTAGCTCCAAGTTCTGTCGGCCGGTCAGATGGCCGTGGAAGCGTGGCTCGTCGACGATGGCCCCTATCCGCGCCAACGCGACGTCGCGATGCCGCGGCACGGCATGACCTAGCAGGAACATCTCCCCGGTGTCCGCGTGTGTCAGCCCGAGCAGCACCCGGATCAGGGTCGTCTTGCCGGCGCCGTTCGGGCCCAGATACCCGAACGCACAGCCGCGGGGAATGCGCAGGTCTACGCCGTTGACCGCAACCGTGTCACCGAATCGTTTGGTCAAACCTCGAGTTTCGACAGCCCAAGAACTGTCTTCCCTGGTGTCCGCAGCCGTCATTGCCTACCGCCGTGTCTGGGTGGTCGGCCACCTATGGAACGAGGCCGACGTCTACCCGGTCGACTGTCAACTGGTCGGCTGTCATGTTGCCGCGCACCCGAAAGCCGCGCCTCCGGGATGACCCTGACATCCGGCCCGACATCTTGACGGTGACCCTGCTCAAGCGACCCGCGAGCGCGGCGGGCCGCGGTTGTTTCGCTGCGTGACCTGCTGTGTCGATCAGCTGGTGACGTGCGGCGTCTGTTCGACGATCGCGGCGATGCGCTCGAGGCTCAGCGTCATGCCGCGGTGGAGATCACTGCGACGGTCCTTGAGGCCGGCCAGCGTGTCGATGATGAACCAGCCCAGGGCGTTCACCTGCTTGAGCACCGTGTACGACTCGGTCACCAGAGTGCCGGTGCCCTGCGGTTGGAAGGTGTAACGCCACTCGATCGTGCCACCGCCTACCTCGGTGCGCTCGAACGCGAAGGCTTTGCCCGGGTCTGCGACGGTGACCACCGGCGAGTTGGGCCAGTCCGGGACGCGGCCGGCGTGGTTGATCGCCTTGAAGCGAGCGCCGACGACCGGTCCGGTGGCGCCCTTCTTCCAAGTGCACTTCACGACCTCGGGGGAGTACTCCGGTGTTCGGGTGACGTCTGCGATCAGTGCGTAGAGCGCCTCCGAAGGTGCCTCGATGTAACGGCTGACGGTGTCGGTGGTGAGTTCCTGCTTCATGCCGTTCCTTCCGATCGTTCGACTTGATCACTGGTGCCTCGCTTGCGTCGACGCCTTCGAGGAACTGTCGATTCACCGATGAATAGCGTGCTTGTCAATACGCAGCAGACTGGCCCTTGTCTGCCCACCTGCCGAGAAGGGCTCGGACAGTGACGTGAGTTCCCGCCCTGGCGGGACACTGTCCCGCCAGGTCCGGATCGGGACCGATTGTGCTGTGTGACAGGGTCCGACGGTGCCCAGACTCGAACTGATGCAAGCGGGCCACGCATCCGCCGTCCTGGCCTTCGAGCGCGACAATCGTGCGTTCTTTGCTGCGTCTATCTCCGACCGTGGCAACGCGTTCTTTGCCGAGTTCGCTGTGCGGCACCGGGATCTGCTGGCTGAGCAGGACGCAGGTGTGTGCGCGTTCTACGTCCTGATCGACGAGGCCGGTGAGGTCGTTGGCCGGTTCAACCTTTACGACCTCACAGATGGTCGCGCCGACGTTGGTTACCGGGTTGCACAACGCATCGCCGGCCGAGGCGTCGCGACAGCAGCGGTACTCGAGTTGTGTGGCGTCGCGAGGACCATGGGGCTTCGAACTCTCTTCGCCGTCACGTCACACGCGAACGTTGCGTCGCAGAAGGTGCTGACCAACGCCGGATTCGAGCCTGTCGGCGCGGCCCATCCGTCCGAGCTCGGCGGCAAACACGGCACCCGTTTCCGTCTGCACCTCAGCACACCGATGAACGGATAGATCGGAGCAGCGCCCGCGACTTCGATGTTGATGTCGTTGCGCAAGATGTCGGCAGCTTGTGCGCCACCTAGAACGCGTGCGCCATGAGGTCGGCGAACAGGGCATGCTCGTCGACCTCAAGCCCTCGTGCACGGAACCAGGTGCAGACGTTGGTGCAGTCACGCTGCAGGAAGTCCATGCCGTTGAGGTTGCCGACGAGGTCCACGAGCTGGGGCAGATCGATGATCACCAGGCGCTCGCCCTGCGCGAGGATGTTGTACGCCGACAGGTCGCCGTGCACGACGCCGTTCTGCACCATCGTCGCCAGCGCGTCGACAAGTTGGTCGAAGTACGACTGCAGCAGCTCGGGCGACGGCCGGGTCCGGGCGAGCCGGGGAGCCGTCTGCTGAGCGCCGTCATCGTCGACGACGGAGATCCACTCCATCAGGATCTCGGTCCCGTCGACCTGCACCGGGTAAGGCACCGGCAGCCCGAGGCTCCACAACCGCACCAGCGCGGCCCACTCGGAAACGGCCCACTCACCGGCGGCGAGTTGCCGCCCGAAGGTGCTCTTGCGCTTGACGGCACGTTCGTCGCGCGAGCGCTGCATCGAGCGGCCCTCGGTGTAGGACGCGGCGCGGTGAAAGGTCCGGTGTTCGGCGGACCGGTAGCGCTTGGCGGCCATGACGACCCCGCCGTTCGGATCATGGGGGTCTGCGCGTTCCACGAGGTGGACGTCGGCTTCCTTGCCGGTCTTGAGGACGCCGAGTTCGGTGTCGACAGCGCCCTGCGAGGTCACGACCCAGCCCGGGCGCGGCTCGGGGCCGCGGCACAGGGGCTCGACACTCAGCCAGGTCGACCATCGTTGGCCGTCCCCGACGTCGTCGTAGGACTGGAACTCGAAGACGAAAGGGCCGGCGTCGGGAGGCCCGGGTTCAGTGGCGTGCGGGTCGCGCCCGATGTAGTGAGACATTGCTGGCGGTGCTCCAAGAAGTGGGAGAGGAACGGACTGCGGGCAGGCCGAGGACAGTCGTGGTCACGGTCATGCCTCCTCTCGTGGAGCACCGGCAGTTCGGCGTCGCGCTCATTCTGGAAGACCGGCGCCCTAGACGGCAACCGACTTGTTTGTTGTCGCCTGCCAGCCGCGCGACGTCGCGTTTGCGTCAGCCCACAACGTCGCAGGCCATTACGTCTAGGCGATACGTGGGCGTCGGCAGCCGTCGTCGACCGCGTCGAAGACCTCGCCGTTGGGCCCGGGGTCCGCGTGCTCGAGTTGCAGCGTGGGTTCCTTGCCGACGCGCGCGCCGAACATCGTGCGCGGGCTATGTTCGGCGACGAGAACGACGTCGCCGCAATGGCTGCAGGGCGCCGGGCGCGGGTGGTATGAGGTCGGCACGCTGTCCACGGTAAACGCCGGGCGGGCGTCCTTTCCCGCACGGCGAACCACCCTCTGACGCCACTAGGAAGAGGTCGGAATCACCGAGTTCGGTGATTACCGGATTGGGGGTTGTGCTTTACGTGCACTTCACCTACAGTGGTCGTAGGCAGTTGGTCATCATCTGGGGGGAACGGTGGCCGCCGCGCACCAGCTCCATCGGTGCGTGTCTGCAGTGGCTGGAGCTGACCTCTTCGGGGGACAGCGGTCAGCTCGCCGCGGGTAGCCTGCCGAAAACTGCACATCGCAGCCCGCAAACGCGGGAATGCCGCCCAGAGCTGGAATCCCCCCATTCCTTTTGCTCTGAGCGGCATTTTTTTTGCCCTACGGCGCTCGCCGTGGATTACTCCTGCCTCGGAGGCGGACCTTGGAGACGCACTCGACAGGCCTCGCCGGCGGCGTCCTGGCGACCATCATCGGCATCTACCTGGTTGTCGTTGTCGTTGCCATCTGGGCGAACGTGCGCATCATCAGGCGCTCGGGGTATTCGGGCTGGTGGGTGCTCATCGGGCTGGTGCCGCTGGTCAACCTCGTCATGTACCTGGTGTTTGCCTTCAAGGAAGCTCCGACCGAGCGTGAGCTGAAGCAGCTTCGGGCATGGGCCGCTCACAATCAGACCTACGGCGGTCAGGCCCCAGGCTGGCGATGAGCCGTACTCGATGGCCGGCTAGCTGTGTGCCGTGAACACGTGAGCGACTGCTCCGCGGCTGAAGGCGATGGTGGTGGTCGGCTCGACGGTGAGTGGTTCGGTGAACAGCCGCTCGCCCGCACCCAGGACGACGGGGTGGACGACGAGGCGGTACTCGTCGATCAAGCCCGTCTGCACCAGCGACCGGGCGAAGCGTGCCCCGCCCTGCGCGAGTAGGTAGCCGCTGGTGTGTTCACACTTCAGTCGCGCGACCTCATCGGTCAGGTCGCCAGCGACGATCGTCGTCCCAGCCCATTGCGCCGAGTGCAGGGATTCCGAGAACACGAACTTCGGGATGTCGTTCATCGCTTGCGCGAACGGCCCTGGGGCGGTGGGCCAGAAGTCGGCCCACCGGGCATAGGTGGCGGCGCCGATCAGATGCGCGCCGGCGTTGCTTACGGTCTCGAGCACCCAACTCGCGCCGTCGGGTGAACGGCCCGCGGCTTCCCAGCCGGTGCTGCCGTCGGCTCGTGCGATGTAGCCGTCGAGCGAGACGGACATCTTGAGGACGAGCGAGGCCATGCGCTGCTTCCTCCTTTGCCGGTCGGGAGGCCGTACGCGTCAGGTGCCGAGCACGCGTGCCAACAGCGTGCGCCTGTCATGGACGGCGGTCTTGGTGAAGATCGATTTGAAGTGATCTTGCACAGTGTGCTGCGAAACGACCATCAGACGACTCAGGTCCTCTGTTCCATGCCCACTCAACAGGTGGCCGAGCAACTCGGACTCCCTGGCGCTCAGACCGAAGGCGCGGCAGAACAGCGACGCTCGTTCGTTCGGCGAGCTTTCCTCGATGCTGACGGCGATGTCGTGCTCCTGCGCCGGACGCGGATCGTCGATCCGGGCCGCCCGCAGGGTCAGCCAGCGGCCGCCGCTCAGATGCACTCGAGCGGACGGTGAGTGCGTGTCGATGCCTGCTTCGATCGCCAAGAGTTGTGCTGCCACGTTGTATGCGTTCGCCGGGACGGGCGAGCGGTCCCCGTCTGGGGGCACCAGCACTCGCAGGTACTCGTGCGTCTCCGAGGTCTGCGCCAATACGTCAAGGGTGCTCGACAGCAACAACAAAACGGGTCCGCGCGATGGCCTTTCCTGCCCGGCAGGTGCGAGGAAGGCGTGGGCTTGGGTGCGCCGAAGCGCGGTGGCGACCGTGGATGCGATACCGGACAGGAACGTCGCATCGGCCGCTGCGAACGGCTCCGCGCCGCCGGCACGCCAGAGATCGAGAAAACCCCAGCACCCGAATTGATCGGTGAACACGACCGACGCGACGTCCACGACGCCGTATCGGTGCAGAAGCTCGCGCCACACGAGGCTCCGGGACAGCTCGCCACCACTCGTCTTGCCGAGCAGCGCAACGGGGCCGGCCAGGGCCGTCCACCTGTTGAGATCGGTGAGGTACTTCAACCGGATCAGGTTGGGTAGCTCCGGGAGGCACGGGACGGCGGCGAGCGGCGAAGATCCGACCGCGGTCTCCGGATCGGTGAGCAGCCACGCGTAGGCATCGAACGGAACCGCCCGGCAGATCTCGTCCACAAGGAGCAGCCGAAGTTCTCTCGCGTCCGTGGCCGAGCCGCAGATCCGCACGATGCTGGCGCGGGACCGTGCCAGCGCTGCGGGACCGGCCACGGTTCCAGGCTAGAACCAAATTCCCCAGGTTGCTGGGATGGGCAGACGGGTCAACCGTCTCTAGCGTCGCAAGCACCTAACGACGAGCGGAGACCGGCATGCTGACCCTGCGCATCGAACACCCCGTCACGGACTTCGACACCTGGAAGGCAGCGTTCGATCGCTTCGCCGATCTCCGGCGGAAATCCGGCGTAATGCAACAACGCATTCAGCGGCCCACCGACGATCCGTGCTACGTCGTCGTCGATCTCGACTTCGCAACCGCTTCTGAGGCGGAGGCTTTTCTCCGCTTCCTACAGACCAGGATCTGGTCCAGTCCGGAGAACTCGCCCGCCCTCGCCGGCACGCCGCAGACCAAGATCCTCGCAGCTCCGGTGGCCACAAGCGCGTCTTGACGTCACAGAGTCAATAACACGACCGCCGCCGCCCGGCGGCGCGATCGTTCAACGGCAGATGCAATTCCTGCTCAGCGCTTGAGACTGGGTAGCGCGGCAGTAGCGCAGACCGGTCGCGTCGTGCGTCCCGAGATCATGATCGCAGACCGCGCAGCGCCGATCCTGGTCGACGACAGGTTTCGTTGCCATGTCGTGCGCCATCGTGCTCATGATCGACTCTGTGCCACGTGCGCAGTGGTGTCCCCGGCCTGCGCAAGGATCTCGTCCGCTCGAAAGGGGTCTCCAGCCCGGGCAGCGAGACGTAATGCTCGTCGGGCGACGGCCGGCTCGGTATCCGGCGCAATGACGAGCACGTCGATCCTTTCCCGTCCCCACACGTCGGTGAGCCGAACGGTCAGCGGGTCGCTGGTGGCGAAACCCCCGAGGCGCACGATGCGGTCCTCGATCCGCATGCGGCGCGGACCGTCCTGCCAAGCGGTGAGGTTGTAGGTGATGCGGTTGATCTCGCGGCCCTGACTCCACAACTCGTGCATCAGCGAAGGCAGTTCGGCGTTCAGATCGCGAGAGTGGGGCCACCATGCGGCATCGATGAAGCCGAGGGATGAGACAGGCCGGCGGAAGCTGACCCGGGCCGCCTGGTCGGCCTGCGAAGGATGGGCCGACGAGCTGTCGCTCGTGCGGGTGAGCTGGGCTGTAGTCATGGCATGCCTCGAAGCCGACCTGGAGGTCCGGCCTGCTGGTTCGCCGAGGGCGAGGCCAGCGATGGTGGCTGGCGTGCGGAATAGCCTCAGTACTGCCGAACTGTACTCCGCTGCGGCCGCTGTCAGTCTGACCGCTCGCCCGTTCGGGCGCGTACGGTCAGGGCACTTCGAAACCGCACACGGCGAACCGCCGAGTCCGGTTCGGACTGTCTGGAGCGTGTGATGTCGAGCAAGAACAAGGGCGGCCGGGAAATTCGCAAGCCGAAGCAGACCAAGAAGCCGAAGATCAACGAAACAAGCGGCACCGTCTCCAAGACCGAAACACCGAAGAAGCCGGCCTGACGTTCCTAACGGTGCGTCAACGGGCATGCAGAAAGGCGAACTAGGGTGCTTGCCCGGAAGCGCGACGAAACCGTGAAGGTGTTGTCCCCGTCGCGAGCCGAAAGGCGCGATTGAACGCGGACTCGGACTGATAGCCGACCTGTGCTGCGATGGTGGGCGACGGTGGAATCGGTCGTTGCGAGCAACTCGGTGGCGGTCATCAGCCGGGCCTGGGTGATAAACGCGCCGACGGTCATGCCGGTGCTGCGCGAGGACCGGCGGATGAAGGTGGCTCGCGACATCGCAGCGGTTCGGCTCATCCGTTCGACCGACCAATTCGCACCGGGACCGCCGAAGACTTGTCTGATGGCCTCGGCGATGCGGTCGTCGCCTGGTGACAGGCGGATGAGATGACAGCTCAGAGGTCGAGCACCATGTCGCCGGCAGGTTCCGCGCAGCAGACGAGCACTCGGTCCGGGGCCGGAGGTACCAGAGGGGCGGTGACGTAGCTCGCGGTGCCGGTGAGCACCGCTGTGACACACGTATGGCAGACGCCGCTGCGGCACGACCAGCGCGTGGGGACATCGCACCTTTCGGCGAGATCCAGGAGGCTTTCGTCCCGGCCGCTCGCCCACCGGACGGTGAGCCCGCTGCGGGCGAAGGTGATCGACGGCCCGGTGCCGGCCGGACCGGTCGGTTGATGGGGCACAGGGGAGCGCGTGCGGACGACGCCGGGGTTGATCGGAGCAAGAGCACCGAAAAGCTCGGTGTGGATGTGTTCGGCCGCGATCCCCAACGTCGTGAGAGCTGCTGTGGTGGCGACCATGAACGGGTCGGGACCGCAGACGTAGACCTGTGCGGTACTGGGAAGGCCGATGTCGGCCAGGGTTGCCGGCGACAACCGGCCGGTGACAGCGTCCACCGGCGTGGAAACAGGTGGCGGCCCGGTGTGGAACAGCCGGACATGAGCATCAGGCAGCTGTGCGAGAAGTAGTTGCGCTTCGTCGGCGAAGGGCCGCCGGCTGATGTCGCTGTTGGAATGCAGCCACCACACGGGCCTGGTGGAGCGGCGCGCGACAAGCTGGTGCAGCATCGCGAGGACCGGCGTGACGCCGATGCCGGCTGACACGAGAACGACCGGCTCGGGTCCGTCGTCCAGGACGAAGTCGCCACGGGGGGCGGCCACATCCAGCATCGCTCCGACGGTCAGGTTCTCGTGCAGCCATCGGCTGGCGAGTCCGCGCTCGTCGAGTTTGATGCTGATCCGGTAGTCCCGGTCGTCAGGGGAGGACGAGAGCGAGTAACTGCGCACCGGCGACGGCCCGGCAGTTGCAGGCAGCCGGATCGTGACGAACTGCCCGGGCAGTGGGCGCGGCAAGGGCGCGAGGTCCGGTGCCTGCAGGCGCACCGAGATGACGTCGTCGGATTCGGTGACGAGACGGCTCACCGCCAGTGGACGGAAGCCGCCCCAACCGGGGTCGACGGCATCGGCCTTGTGGACCGTCGACTTGCCCGTTTCGGGCGTCAGCATAGCGTCGAAGGAGCCGCGCCATCCCGGGCTCAGGGCCGGGATGGCGGCGGCGAGACGGACCTGCGCCAGATCCGGAGCGGGCAGGTAGAGGAGGGCGTCAGCCGCGGCGACGGTCATCGCGTGTCGACCGCGGGCGACCAGCGTGATCGTGTCGCCGGCCTGCACCGCTCCCTCGGTGGTCACCCGCAGGTAGAAGCCGGGACGGTGATGGGCGACGAGCAGCCTCGGCAGGTCGGGTCGGCCCAGGCGCATCCCGACGCGGAAGCAGGTAACCCTGGGCTGGGTGACCTCCAGTTCGGCGTCGCCGATGCGGTACCGGTCGCCGATGCACACCTCGTCGTCCGGCAACCCGTCGACGGTGAAGTTCTCGCCGAAGCTCCCCGCTGCGAGGCGGTCGACGCCGAAGTACTGCTCCCAATGCCGGTAGGAATCCAGTTGGTAGACGAGCACGGCTCGCTGCTCGCCGCCGTGACCACCGAGGTCGCCTTGCCCGTCACCGTCGACGTTCAGACGGCGGACCATGCGCGGACCTGCTACCGCACGTTTCCAGATCCCGGTGTGCACGGTCTGTCCGTGCCACTGAACGTCGGCAGGAAGACCGACGTTGAGCGACGTCAGGGTGGCCATCGCGTGTTTCGTCATGAGGTGGCGCGCGTGCGCTCGTAATGCCGACGGGCCTTCATCCGATTCCCGCACACGGCCATCGAGCACCACCGCGCGCGGTTGGGCTTGCTGTGGTCGATGAGAAAGAGGGCGCAGTCAGGGTTGGCGCACGGCCGTAGCCGGCCCGGGCCCACGCGCCGCAGCTCGTCCCACGCCAGGACAGCGCGGACGGCAAGTTGCTTGGGTTGGGGGACCACGGTCGTCCAGGTGACGCCCTCGTCCTCGATCACGGGCACGGATCGCACGCCACGCAGCAGCGCCTCGAGTGACGAGGCGGGCGCGTCCCCGCGGACGACGCGCTGAAGGAGGGCGCGCGCGTCAATGGTCGCCTTGATGCCGGCCCCGCTGCCACCGTGTCTCGTCAACCAGTCATGCGGGGAAGCGGCGAGCAGGTCGTGCCGGGTGCCGTCGATGATCGGCGTGCTGTTGAGCAGGTCGAGCAGCAAGGCTTCGTCGGTCGCCGGCTCGGTCATGACCTCACCCTAACCTATAAACAGCGCTTGACAGGTTATCTCCGAGATGATTGTGTTCTAACTCTTCAACTGCTTCAGAAGGGTTAGAAAAATGACTCAGATCCACCATCGATATGCGACGGTCGACGGTCGACGGTTGTTCTACCGCGAGGCCGGCCCGGCTGCCGCACCGGTGATCGTGCTGCTGCACGGCTTCCCGACGAGCTCGTTCATGTTCCGTGACCTGATCCCCAGGCTGGCTGACGGCTACCGGGTGATCGCGCCGGATCTCCTGGGTTTCGGGTTCTCCGACGCACCGCCCACGTCTGAGTTCGACTACACCTTCGACGCCCTGACAGACCTGACCGCAGGCCTGCTCGATCAACTCGACATCGCGCGCTACGCCATCTACGTCCAGGACTACGGCGCGCCCATCGGCTGGCGGCTGGCCCTGCGCACGCCCGACGCGATCACCGCCATCGTCACGCAGAACGGCAACGGCTACGACGAGGGCTTCGTCGACAGCTTCTGGGACGGCGTGCGCGCCTACCAGAGCGACCCGGGACTGGACAACGAGGCCGCTATCCGCGGCGCGTTCACCCTGGATCGTCACCCGGTGGCAGTACCTGACGGGCGTGGCTGACGAGACCCTGGTCAGCCCGGACACCTGGCACCACGACTACGCGCTGCTCTCGCGTCCGGGCAACGACCTGATCCAGCTCGCCCTGTTCCGCGACTACGTCACCAACCCGCCGATGTACCCGGCCCTGCACGACTACCTGCGCCGCAGCGCCGTGCCGGTGCTGGCCGTTTGGGGGGCCGGCGACCAGATCTTCGGACCCGACGGCGCGCGCGCCTTCGCCCGTGACGCCGTCGACGCCGAGATCCACCTGCTCGACGGCGGACACTTCCTGCTGGAGAGCGCCGGCGACGCAGTTGCCGACCTCATCCGTGACTTCCTCGGCCGTCGCCTCGCCCCTTCGCAGCAGGCCTGACGATGCCCGCACTGGAGGTCGGTTCCGCTCCCGGTCACAGCGTCGCGACTACGCGAGCGTCGCCGAGCTCATCGACCCCGACGGCAATACCTGGACCTTGCAGGAGCGCGGCCACCGCGCCCGCTGAGGCCACACCCCTATACGCAGAAGGAGATCAATCATGGGTCTGTCCTGGCAACAAGGACCGCTCGGCCGCAGCACGATCGGCCACTTCCTCAGCCCCGAGCCGTTGCCCGAACGGCTGCTGTTCGCCGAGCCGCTGCGGCGTCGTCTGCGGGTTCGCTTCGCCGACAGCTGGATCGCCGACAGCGAGGACGTCGTGCTGCTTCACGAACCGGGCCACTACCCGGTCGCGTACTTCCCACTGGCTGCCGTGCGGCCCGGCGTTATCGTCGATGCCGCGCGCATCACGCAGCATCGCGACCTCGGCGACACCAACTGGTTCGACCTTCAGGCCGGCGGCCGCACCACCCGGCGAGCCGCGTGGCAGCACACCGACCTGCCCGAACACGCCTCAGACCTGCGTGACCGGGTCGCGTTCGCCTGGCGCGCCATGGACGCGTTCTACGAGGAGGACGAGCGCATCCTCGGCCACGCCGCCGACCCGTACCACCGCATCGACATCCGGCAGAGCTCGCGCCACCTGGTCGTCCACGACGGGGAAACGGTCGTCGCAGACACCACCCGGCCGGTCGTGCTCTACGAGTCCGGGTTCGCGCCGCGCTGGTACGTGCCCCGCGACGACGTCACCGCGCACGCGCTCAGCCCGTCGGCCAACGCAGACGTTCTGCCCCTACAAGGGCGTTGCCGACTACTACCGCATCGGTGACCGGGCCGACGCCGCCTGGTCCTACCCGGCAGCTCTACCCGAAGTGTCGCGCATCGCAGATCTCGTGTCCTTCGAACCGGACAAGGTGCACGTCCAGATCGACGACCGGCCCCTGCTGGCCGCGCCCGGCCAGACCGTCGTCGCCCACGGCGTCGACCGCGGCCTGGACCTCACCGAGGTCACCGAACCCGCCGACTGAGCAGCACCCGACCACCTACCCGTCAACCGACATCCGCCCGTTTCAGCGAGGAGAACCAGCCATGTCCCAGCCGCTGCAGGGCCGCCGCGTCCTGGTGATCGGCCGCAGCAGCGGTATCGCCCGCGCCGTCACCCTCGCCGCCACCGCCGCCGGCGCAACGGTCGTCGTGGCCGGCCGCGACCGCGACACGCTGGCAGCGGCCTACGACGACCCGAACATCACCGCCGAACAGGTCGACCTCACCGACGAAGCCGGCATCGCTGCGCTGGCGGGACGCCTCGAGCACGTCGACCACATCGTGTCCACCGCGTCGGCGCGAGCGCGCGGGACGGTCGACGCGCTCGACCATGGGACGGTTCTGACGTCTTTCGACGTGAAGGTGCTCGGCCCGATCCTGCTCGCCAAACATTTCGCCGGGCGCATGCCGGCCGACGGTTCGCTCGTGCTGTTCTCCGGTTCCTCGGCCCGCAAGCCCAGCGTCGGCATGCTGGCCGTCGGTGCCACCAACGCGGCCGTGGACGCAGTTACCCGCGGCCTCGCGGTCGAGCTGGCCCCCATCCGCGTCAATGCGATCTCGCCCGGGACCGTCGACACCGGCGCCTACGACGCCCTCGGCGACCAGGCGAAAAATCAACTATTCGCCGCTCGGGAAAGCACGACCCCGGCCCACAGGATCGGCACCGCGCAGGACGTCGCTGACGCCGTCATGT
Organism: uncultured Actinomycetota bacterium; assembly: GCA_963711775.1. GTDB lineage: Bacteria > Actinomycetota > Actinomycetes > Mycobacteriales > Jatrophihabitantaceae > Jatrophihabitans. The sequence continues at coordinate 139,479 of CAVQFH010000008.1, forward strand.
TCGCGCTCCTCAACGCCTTCGTGACCGGGGTGTCATTGGCGGTCGACGGGGGAGAACCGCTCGTCTGAGGTACAGCAGAGAAAGCCGCCGAACGGCGCCCTGCGCTGACGTCGAACGGTGTCAGCCGAGGTCGCGGCATTGCGCTTGTTGTGGCGAATTGTTCGTGACGCAGAATGGCAGTCCCGCGACGTCGTGCAGAACGTGCCAGCCGTCGCCCGGCCCGATGTCGCTGGCACCGAGCGCGATCAGCCTGTCGATCTCGGCCGCGACGTCGTCGGTTCCGTGGTCCAGGTGCGCGCGTACCGGGCCGCTGGTCTCGTCGAGCCGTTGGAACAGCAGCTGGAGCGGCGACCCGGCGTCGTCGTGCCACTTGCCGGCCATCTCGTCCGCGTCCGAGTCCACCCATCGTCCAGTGAGCAGGGTGCGCCAGAACTCGACCTCTTGTGCCTGGACGGAGCGGGGTGAGTCGATGCATACCTGCACCATCCTGGCGCGGTGCCCGTCGGGAAAGGTCATCGGCCGCGGCGCCTCGTGGTCGGCCGCGTGCAGCACGCAGAAGGGCAGGCCGCCGGGCGAGTGCAGGGTGTGCCACCGCTCCTGTCGCGCCACCAGTTCCGCGCCCAGCGCGACCGCCTGGTCGACGGTGGCGTGCGGTGCGCCGGACTCCAGATCGAGGTGCACGCGCGGTGGCCCGGCGATCTGCTGCAGGTGAACGTAAGGCGCGCCCGACGGCGGCTCGAAGCTGCGCAGTTCCGGATGCATGGGCCACGGCGCGCCGGCCGGCCAACCAAGGGCGGCACCCCAGAACTGTGCCGCCTGCGCGTGATGGTCGCGCGGTACGTCGATGACGGCGTGCACCCAGGCCATCAACCGAGGCTAGGCGGCCGCGCGGCGCGCCCACCAGCCCGGCCTCGCAGCCCGGCGGCGCGACCGGCTCGACGACCTCGGCGGGCGCATTGCCGAGGCCGGCAGCGAGGCCTTCGTGCTCGAGATCGACGCGACAGTCGAGGCCGACGTCCATTCTGAGTTCAGACGCCGATCGTGGCCCGGTTCGTTCCACGCCTGACCGTCGCGCCGGCCGCCGGGTGGTCGACCAACCCAGCAGAGCTTCGCTCCGGTTCGGACTGAGCCACCCCGCGGCCGCGCGGATCGCTCGCCATGCTCGCCCGCGCGTCCACGGCCAGCGCCGCCCAGCCGACGGCGACCACCAACACGCAGCTGATCAGCCGGTAGAGCAGGACGGCTGCGGTGGCCGCCGCCGTCGGTACGCCAGTGCCGTGGAGCGTGAGGATCATGGCGAGCTCGACGACGCCGAAGCCTCCCGGCAGCACCGCGACCGAGGAGGAGGACATGCCGGCGATGTAGGCCGCGAGCAGGCCCACCGCGGTGAGCCCCCGCATATGCGGGATGGCCTGCGAGGCCGCCGCGAGACAGCCAAGATCTGCAAGCCAGTTACCGGCCGCGAGACTGCCGGCGTGCACCCAGTCAAGGGCGCGAGGCCGGATCGATGCCAACTCCTCGCCGGCCTCGCGAAGGGCTGCCGCGGCGGTGCTCGAGACACTGGCCAGCGGTGTCCCGAGCCTTCGGACGAGACCGGCGACGACGACGGATGGACTGAGCCCCGGATACCGACCGGCCCAGCCGACGACGGCGAGCGTCACGGTGACGGTCAGGGACACCGCGACGATCGCGTCCGCCCGGCCGGTGGCCAAGCCGCAGGCGACGACGAGCCCGGCGAACGTGACGGTGCTCAGGACGCCCGACGCCACCACCGCAAATCCAGCCCGGCCCCACGGCAGCCCCCAGCTCCGCAGGCGCCGAAGCATGAAAATGATCGAGATCGGACCTCCGGCGGGCAGGGTCGTACTCAATGCGTTCGCGCTGTAGCTGAGCCGGACCACACGGATCAACAGCACCCGGTCCTGCGACGTGCCGCGGGTGACCGTGCGCAACATGCTGCGCTGCGCTCGGGCGAAGCACTGCATCGAGACGAAAGTGCACGAGACCGCCACCATCGTCCAGACCGGTCGTGCGGACAGGACGGCTTGCCATGCCCGGGCCAGCTCGCTGCGCGCCCACCAGACCTCGCCCGCGAGCAACCCGCCGCCGAACACGATCAGGGCAACGTGACGTGTCCGACGTGACGGCGAAGTCATCTCATGCCTGCCCGGCACCCGAGCGTGCGGCGCGCACACGCGCGAAGACGATCGCGGCGAAACCGGCCAGCGCCCAGGCGAGCAGCACGGCGACGTGGTCGCCCGCGGCGTTGTCGCCGAAGTAGGCGGTGCTCCGGAGCAGGCTGGCGCCGGCGCCGGGCGGGAGCCACTGCCCAAGATGATCGGCGGCTGTCGGCAGCATTCTCGGTGCCGACGTCACGCCCGAGAACGGGTTGCCGACAAAAACGAACACCGCCGCGGCGAGGCCAAGCCCGGTGGCGCCCAGCAGCGCGATGATCCCTGCGGTGGCGGCACTGACCGCCAGCACGATGAGCGAGAGCGACGCCCAGTCGGCGATCGGATCGTGCGGCAGCGCGCCGAGCCAACCTTGCACAACCAGATACATGCCGGCTCCGGCCAGCGCGGCGACGGCCGTCAAGGAGGCCAGATGACGCCCGAGCGATCCCACCCGGATGACCAACCCCGCCGCGGCGGCGACGATGAGGCCGCAGATGGTGATGGGCAACAGCGCTGAGGTGAAGATCGATCCCTTCGCATCGCTGGGCGACAGGCGCACGACGTCGACGGTCGTCACCGCCACAGGCGCGGAACCTGGGACGGTCCGGTGGGCTGCGACGGTACGGCCCACCTGATCGAGGAACTGGGCGACGACGGGTCCGGCGGCGCTCGCGTCGAGGGTCTGCAGCCGGCCGGCTGACAACACGAAGGCGCCGTAGATGTCGCGGTGCGTAACGGCTGACTGCGCCGAGCCGGCGGTCGGATAGTGGCGCAACTCCAGCGTGCCGGGCTGTGCGGTCGACACCGCGCTCGCGAACTGGTGCCGCGCAGCCGCTGGGCCCACGATCCCGACCGGGATGTTCCGTGGTTGCAGGCGCGCCGCCGGCCAGGCGAACGCGAGGATGGCCAGCGTGATGATCAACGGCAGTCCGATCAGCAACGCCGCCGCTCTCGGGGTCTTCGTTCGCAGCGCTGACGAATACGTCATCTCAGCTCCAAAAGGGAATGGTCGTTCTGTTTCTGACGGTCCTCCGGAGGTTCTCGAAAGTCAACACGAACGTTCGTTTTGGTAAGCTCATCACATGCCGAGGCGAAGCCAGGAGTACCTCGACGCCCGCCGTGCGCAGATCCTGGCGGCGGCCAAGCGCTGCTTCGTACGCAACGGCTTCCACGAGACGTCCATGCAGGACCTGTTCGCCGAGGCCGGACTTTCGGCGGGTGCGGTCTACGGGTACTTCGCGAGCAAGGACGACGTCATCCTCGCGATCGCCGAGGAGAACATGGCCGATGTGATCGCGCTGATCCATGCGCTGGCCACCGACCCCCAGCGAGACGGCATCGGCTCGACCCTCGCCGCCGTGCTGGACATGATCCGCCAGAAGAACGACGAGAGCGCACTCGGCCCGCTCGCGCTCACCGTCTGGGCGGAGGTCTTGCGCACGCCGGCGCTGCACGAACAGTTCCGAGACTCGCTCACTGAGCTACGCGCGGTTCTCACCGAGGTCGTCGAGCAACGCCAGCGCGACAACCTGCTCCCTGTCGACGTCGCTGCCGAGGGCATCGCCGGGCTGCTGTTCGCGATCGTCCCCGGCTTCATCCTCCAGCTGGCGCTGCTGGGCGAAGACTCGCTCGATGACGTCGGCGCCGCTGCCCTCGCGTTCTGGCCCGACTAGGGGTCGTCCTGTCATCCGACGGCCGCCGACCCGACTCCGTCGCCCCGGGTGCGCACTTCATCCTTTGGGGTGTGCCGGACCCGTCTCGCCGCGCGTGATGCTTCTTGCGCAGGCAATGGTCCAGGTTCAGCAGGGGGCGCAATGCCGGACGTCGGCGACGGGGACAACGTGCTCGACGAGCTGCGCGAGCAGCTGCGGGCGAAGGACTGCGAGCTCGAGCAGATGCGCGCTGAGCTGAACGAAGCGCGGATGACCGGTATCGCCGTCGGTGTCCTGCTGGCACGCACGCCCGGCTGGACCGAGCAGGACGCGTGGGCAGCGTGGGAACGTGCGTGCGCCCGACTCACGCGCGCCGGCAACACCAAGGCGCTGGCGTCCTACATCGTGCAGACCGGGCAACTCCCTGGCGAAGGTGTCACCGCGCGGGTCTGATCATCGGGCGTGGACGGCTGCTCACCGACGTCGGCCGCAACGACCCCGCCTCTCAGCAGGTCACCCGCAACCTGCTGCCGCGCTCGACCTGCTCCTGGAGCCGCTCAGACCGCGTGACAGTCGTTCAGCCGGCCGGTAGTCGGTCCGAGCGCAGGATCCCCATCAGCACGATGTCTTCGTAGCTGCCGCGCACCCAGGCGTGCTCACGCTGTCGGCCCTCCACGACGAAACCTGCCTTCTCGTAGGCGCGGATCGCGGCGGTGTTGGAGGCGATGGCCTGCAGGTGGATCCTGCGCAAGTTGCGGCGCACGAAAGCGAACTCGACGAGCAGGATGATTGCTGCCGTTCCGTAACCGCGACCGCGTGCCGCCGGCAGCAAGGTGATGCCGGCCTCGGCATGGCCGGCGAAATCGTCGATGTCGAACAGCGACGCGCCGCCAACGGGCGCACTGTCGACGTCGATCACGAAGGACACGCCATCGTTCTCGGCGCGCGCGGGCCGAGCGTCGAACTGCTCTCGGGTCAGGGGGCGCGGCGGCTCCGGGTTCCGCTCCTCCCAGGTGTCCCAGTCAGCAGCGATCTCGAAGAGAACATCGCGGTCGCTGTCGGTTTGGGCGCGGAGCGAGACCGCCGGGCTGTCAGGCATAGCGATGACGCTAGTTCCGGCGTCCACCGGCTTCAGGCCGGCCGGGGTCGACCGAGGCGTTCGGTCGAACAGCGTCAGCTCGACGCCGTCTCGGCGATCACCGGGTGGAAAGCTTCCGCATCGCTTCCCACGCGTCGATGGTCGACGACGGACAGGCCAGCGTCACTCACCTTCTGGACGACATCGCTGATCGGCCGGAGCGTGAACCCGTATTCGGTGAACGGCCTCTTGGCCATCCCGTTGGGATCGCCGATGCCGAGGACGAGTCGCCCGCCAGGGCGCAGTACCCGGGTGACTTCCACGGCAGACAGCGCCTGCTGTCCGCCGAGCGCAAGCAGTGGAGCAGACAGCCCACCGGACCGTCAACGACAAGGGGTGTCTTCTGCCCGTTACGGGTTGGCGCGTGCCATGCCGGCAGCCAGGACGCGCTGCTCCACGTCGGTTGATGACAGGAAGCGGAGCACGTCGCGGGCTCTGTCCGGGTTCGCCGACCGCGCGAGAACGGCTCCGCTGAAGGTGGCGCGGATCGCGGCCGCGCCCGGCAGCGGACCGAGCACCCGTGTTCCGACCATCCCGGACAGCTCGCTGCGCTGTTGGAAACCGAGATCAGCGCGGCCGTCGGTCAGCAGGGTCGCGACGGGCGTACCCGCCCGGGCCTGCACCAGTTTCGGTGCGACGCGTTCCCTGAGGCCCCAGCGTTCGACGAGGTCGGTCAGGGCCTTCCCGCTCGGACCGGTCGAGTACGCGATGCGGTCGGCGTTCAGCAGCGCCGCCCGCAGGTCGTCCTCGCTCGTCAACGCGATCGGCGCGTCAGTGTCGGGCACCGCCGCGACGACCTCGGAGACGTACAGCGGCGTGAGCGTGCCGGGCGCGAGGCAACCCTCGGCGTCCAGCTGGGACATCACGTCGCCGTCGAGGATCGCAAGATCCGCCCGGGTCCCGGCACGGATGCGCCGGGCGACGTCCACCCCACCGGCGGACTCGAAGAAGACCTGCAGTGAGCGATGTCGCCGCGCGGCGTCACCCAGGTCGGTGAGCAGCTCCTTGGTCGCCATCGACGAGAGTCCGCGAATCGCGTGTCCCACGTTGCCTTCGTCCGTCGCGGGCATGGTCAGCAGGCGGCTGCCGACGGCGCTCAGGCAGGGTCCGCAACGCCTGCGGTGTCGACGAACGCGTGCGTGTGGGCACGGCCGCCGAGCATCACCGCGGCGATGACCGCGGCGAGCAGGGCCGCGAGGCCGCACACGAGATAGCGCGACGCCGTACCCGTGGGACAGCGCATGGAAGGCGACGTCCTTGAGCGGGTTGGGTGGATTCGGGATCGCGTTCGCGCCGAGCGGCCCGGAGTTCACCGCACCCTTGAGCGGCGGCGGGATCTTGCTCGAGGCGTTGAAGGCGTCGACGGCTTTGTGCAGGCTCGGCGATGCGGCGATCTTCGCGCTGATCGCGCCGGCCGCGCTGGTGAGCCCGATCGCGGCGACGATCGCCGGCCCGAGCGTGAGGCCGAAGTCGCGCACCATGCTGGTGGCCCCGCTGGCCATGCCGGCCTTCGAGGTCGGCACGCTGTTGACGGCCACGACCGTGATCGCGGTGACCGCGGTCTTGAAGCCGGCACCGACGACGAGCAGCGGCACGGCCACGGCCGCCAGACCGAGGTGCGTGGCAGGGATCGCCGCGAGGGCGACGTCGCCGATGCCGATCAGCGCCATGCCGGCGGCCAGCACCCAGCCCGGGTTGAACTTCTGCAGCATCTTCGTGCTCACCGGGAACAGGACCACGCCCATGATGTTGAGCAGGACGAAGCCCACCGACGTCTTCAGCGGCGTGTAGTTCTGGATCGCCGACAGGCGGATGCTCGTGCCGTACGCCGTGCCGAGGTAGGCGAACATGCCCAGCACCGTGACCACGGCCGAGACCGTGAACATCCGGTTGCTGAACAGCTCGAGCTGGATCAACGGCTTGTCGACGCGCCGCTCGACCAGCACGAAGATGGCCAGGAACACCGCCGCGACGACGAAGCCGCCGATGATCGATGCCGCTGCCCCAGCCGTCCTCGGCGCCCTGGACCACCGAGTAGATCAAGGCGAAGAGCGCGATCGCGATGGCGATCTGGCCGGGCCAGTCGAGCGAGCGGCCCACCGGGCGAGGCGGAGTTCTGAGCACTCACCAGGGTGATGACGACGCTGACGACGGCGAGCACGGCCACCGCCAGGAAGGCCCACCGCCAGCTGGCGAACTCGCCGCCGGAATGATGCACCTTGGCGAGTACGCCGCCTATCAGCGGTGAGACGAAGCCGCCGGTCGTCAGCGCGGCCGCCCAGATCGAGAGGGCCCGCGCACGCTCGTGCACGGTGTGGGTGCCGGCGGCGATCATCGCGATCGAGGTCGGGAACAGCGCCGCGGCGCCGACGCCGGAGACCACCTGACCGGTCAGCAGCAGACCGGCGCCGTGGTTCTCCGGCGTAAGGAAGGCCAGCAGACCGCCGAGAGCCATCAACGCCGCACCGACGGCCAGCAGTCGCTTGCGACCGAACAGGTCACCGACCACGCCGAAGGACAGCTCGAGCACCGTGACCGGGACCATGAAGGCATCGGAGACCCAGGTCAGGGTCGTCGACGAGATGTGCAGGTCCTGGTTGATGTAGCCCTGGGTGGTCGCCGGGATGCTCACCCCGAGCTGGGCGACGAAACAGGCCGCCACCGCGGCCACCAGGGTGCCGACGGCCAGCCGGGGCAGGACCGAGTGCGTGTCGTCGGTGGCGGTCGCGACGGTGTCGCTCATGGAGCCTTCTCTCTCTGTTGGATCAGACGAGCGGGGTGCCGTGCGTGTGGAAGCTGTCGATCGTCTTGAGGCCCCAGGCCTGGCCCTTCTTCCGCTCCTCCTCGGTCCACGTGATCAGCCGCCAGTCAGGGGCGAGCACGAGCCGGGTGAGCGGGTTGCACAGTTCGATGCGGTTGCCGCCGGGTTCGTAGACGTAGAGGAAGAACGTCTGCTGGATCGCGTGCTTGTGCGGCCCGGTCTCGATGAACACGTCGTGGTCGATGCAGATGTCGCAGGCGCGCAGGATGTCCTCGCGACCGTCCGTGGCGAAGGCGATGTGGTGCAGCCGGCCGGTGGTCCCGGTCCAGTCCTCGGTGTAGACCACGTCGTAGGACTTCTGGGTGTAGGTCAGCCAGCGGGCGGCGATCGCGCCGGTGTCGAGCTGGATCTGTTCGGTCGCGCGAGCTCCGAGCAGTTGCTGGTGGAACTCGGCATTGGCCAGGACGTCGCGCGCAAGGTAGTTCACGTGATCGAGCCGCCGGACGCCGACGCCGCGGTTGGGTTTGGCCTGCGGCTGGTTCTTCAGCGCGGCACGCGACTGCTCGGGCGCCGCGTACCACTCGGTGTCGTAGTACACGTCCACCTCGTGACCGTCGGGGTCGGTGGTGCGCAGCGTGCGGCCGTGCCCGGCGTACCCGTCGATCCACGTGACGTCGTGACCGCTGTCGCCCAGCGCGCGCTCGATGCGCTCGAGCGCGTCCGGACTGCTGGCGCGTAACGAAGTCGGCCCCATGCCGGGTCGGTCGCGCTCGGTGACGATGAGGCTGGTCGTCTCGTAGTTGTCGTAGGCGCGCAGCAGGACGGATCCGTCGCGGCGGCCGGTTTCGGTCATGCCGAGGATCTCGGTGAAGAACCAGATCGAGCCCTCGAGCTCGGGGGTGAACAGTTCCACCGTCCCGAGGTGGGCGATGGTTCCCCAGGGCGTGCTCACCGTGCCTCCGGCGTGTCGGTCCAGGTCGCGTACTCGACGCCGAGGTCGTCGAGCAGCGGTCGCAGGTCGTAGCGGTCGAGACCGAGCTGACCGGCGTTGAAGGCCGCGCGGGCCGCGTCTTCCTTCTCGATGCGCTGCTGCGCGGCCATCACGGTCTCGTTGACCCGGCCACGCGGCACGACGACCACGCCGTCGTCGTCGGCGACGACGACGTCACCGGCCTTGATGAGTTGGCCGGCGACCACCACGGGCATGTTCACGCTGCCGGCCGTGGCCTTGACCGTGCCCTCGGCCGAGACATGTCGCGACCAGGCGGGGAAACCCATGCTCGCGCAGCGTCGCGGTGTCGCGGATCCCCGCGTCGATGACCAGCCCGCGCACCCCGCGGTGCATCAGGGAGGTGGCGAACAGGTCACCGAACATGCCGTGCGACGCGGGCGATGCGGTCGCGACCACCAGCACGTCGCCGGCCGAGCACTGCTCGACGGCGGCGTGCACCATCAGGTTGTCGCCGGGCCAGCACAGCGCGGTCACCGCGCGGCCGGCGATCGCGACGCCCAGCTGGATCGGCCGCAGCTCGGCGCCGAGGCTGCCGACCCGGCCCATCGCCTCGTGGACGGTGGCCACGCCGTACTCCCGCAGGGCGGCGACAGCGTCGTCGTCAGGTCGGGGGACGTCGGTGACGATCGTTCCCGGCATGCAGACCCCTCGATCGGGCAACGCCCGTGGTGGACGTGGATGCCGTCACCGTAACCCGGATTGTTGACAAAATGAAGAACAATCCCGTGCGTCGGAATGGGTCAGCCGCGCATCGCCTCGATGACGCTCGCGACGTGCCGGCGGGCGGCGCGTTCTGCCGCCGCCGGATCCTTCGCGCAGATCTCGTCGATGAGCGCGAGGTGCTCGGGCAAGGAGATCTGCGGGCGGCCGGGCCGCTGCGCCAGCCGGAACTGGTGACGGACGTTGCGCGCCTGCAGGCCCAGCAGCACTTCGGTGGCCACGTGCTGGTCGGCGATGCGGCGCACGGCGCCGTGCAGGCGGGCGTTGAGGTCGGAGTACACCGACGTCTCCCCGGCGCGCACCGCTTCGCTCATCGCCGCGGCGATCGCGCGGAGCTCGTCGACGTCCGCCGGCGTCACGTTCTGCGCGGCTTTCGCGGCGCACAGCCCCTCGACCACCATGCGCACCTCCATGAGGCGCACGGCTTCCTCGACGTCGATCATCCGGACCCGGGCGCCCCGGTTGGCGACCCGTTCGACGAGGCCGGCCTGCTCGAGCTGGATGAGCGCCGTGCGGACCGTGCCCCGGCTCACGCCGTGCTCCTGGGTGAGGTCGGCCTCGACGAGGCGTTGGCCGGGCGCGTAGTCGCCGGCCACGATGCGTTCGCGGATGGCGGCCGTGACCGAACCCGCCGCGATCCGGCCGGCGTCCTCGGGTCGCGCTCATCGGCTCGTCCTGTCCGCTCGTCCGCTGACGTGACCGCGGCACCGAAGTACGGGTCACCTGCGATGTCGTATCTTGGCCACAATATCGTCCACAATCGAGGTGGAGTCCGTGTGATCATCGATTGTCACGGTCACTACACCACGGCTCCGGCGTCGCACACGTCGTGGCGAGAGCGCCAGCTCGAGGCGTTCGCCGCCGGGGTCCGCCCGAGCCCTACCGGCTCCCGGCCGACGACGAGATCCGCGAGAGCCTGCGTCGACCATCAGCTGCGGTTGGCGGCCGAGCGCGGGATCGACCGCACGATCTTCTCGCCGCGCGCGTCCGCCATGGGCCACCATCAGGGCGACCTCGCGGTCTCGCAGGCGTGGGCAGAGGCGAACAACGACCTGATCGCGCGTGTCGTCGAACTGTTCCCGACGATGTTCGCGCCCGGTCTGCCAACTGCCGCAGGCAGCCGGCGAGCCGCTGACGGCCGCGGTCGCCGAGGTACGCAGGTGCGTCGGCGATGGGGTTCGTCGGCGTCAATCTCAACCCCGATCCCAGCGGCGGCGCCTTCTCGGCGCCCGCCGCTGACCGACCGGTACTGGTATCCGCTCTACGAGGCGATGGTCGAGCTCGGCGCTGCCCGCGATGGTGCACGTCTCGGCGAGCTGCAACCCCGCCTTCCATGCGACCGGCGGCTACTACCTGGCTGCCGACACCGCGGCGTTCATGCAGTTGCTCGAGGGCGACCTGTTCGCCGACTTCCCCGACCTGCAAGCTGATCATCCCGCACGGCGGCGGCGCGGTGCCCTATCACTGGGGGCGCTACCGCGGGCTCGCCGACATGCTGGGCAAGCCGCCGCTGACGCGAGCCACCTGATGGGCAACGTCTTCTTCGACACCTGCGTCTACCACCAGCCGGGTATCGACCTGCTGGTTTCGGTCGTCGACACCGACAACATCCTGTTCGGCTCGGAGATGGTCGGAGCGGTGCGCGGCATCGACCCCGGGACCGGTCACCACTTCGACGACACGCGCCGCTACCTCGACGCTGCGCCGATCACCGACGAGCAACGGGCCGCGATCTTCGAGGGCAACGCGCGCCGCATCTATCCGCGGCTAAGACGTTAGGTGTGCAGCGGCAAATTCAGGGCGTGAGCACCTGCGCTGACATCGGCAGCATGACCGATGTCAGCCCCGCACCTCGGTCGCCGTGGGGGGTGCGGGTTACGGGGCGTGGTGACCTACGTGCTGCTGAGCGAATGGGACGCCGGCCCGGGAGCGGCCGGAACGTAGAGCCCGTCCCGCTCCGCGCGCACGGCGGCGAGGGTCCTGGTCGGCGTCCCGAGCTTGGCAAGGATGTGCTCGACATGGGCGGCTACGGTTCGCGGCGCGACCACCAGCGTGCGCGCGATCTCCGAGTTGGACCGGCCGTCCACGATCAAGCCCAACACCTCTAGCTCCCGCGGGGTCAACCGGTGCAGGTCTGGCGACGGCGACAGCAGGACGACAGCGGTCAACCCTGGCGAGACGTCCTCGGGTGCGGCGAGAACGGTGACTCGAACGTGCCCGTCCGGGGCGTGCGAGCCGCCCACCGGCCACAGGAAGGTCGAATAAGGGTGCCCATCGGCGAGGCGTTTGCGTCCAGGGGTCAGGACGGGCGATTCCGGCGCCAGCAGAGCGTCTCCTGGCAGCCCGGGGAGCGGCCGGCAACTGCCGTCCGCCAGGAGCACTGCTCCCGCCGTCGCTCCGCGGACCAGATGTGCGGCAACGCCCAGCGAACGCATCGGGTCGATTCCGTGGGCGAGCACCGGAGCCAGTCTGCCGAGCCGGCTCCGGTTCGCTCGGGTCGGCGGATGCCTGTTGCCGGACAGGAGGGCCAGGAAGCCGACGTGCTGCCCGGTGGACGTGAACAGGCCGACAGCAAGCGCCTCAACGATGCCGGCCGGCATCAGACACTCGGACCAGGTCACCAGCTCCTCAGCCGGGTAGGGCAGATCGGAGGGGCTCAACGGCGGCCGTGACTGATCCGTACCGGTGAGCTCGATGTCTCGGGCCATCAGGGGCCCGGCGAGGAATTCCACGGTCGGACTGTCGAGGTCGACGCTGGCCAGCGACTCGTAGCCGTGGCCGAGGGGGTCGGCGAGCGCGAGCCACGCCGCATCGAACGGCACCACATGCCGCAGGACGTCGAGAAGAGCTAGTGCGCGTTCCGGGATGGTGCCTGCCGATGAGGCGGTTTCGGCCAGCAACAGTGCATTGGTGGGCTGCACGAGCATGGTGATTCCCAGGGGGACGCCGCCTGCGCGGGTCGATGCCGGCCACGACTCGGATCGGCTGCTCGGTCGGACGTGGAACGACACCGACCGCCTAGTCATACCCCATCCGGTGCGGGTATCGGCATGTCTGCCGATACCCGCACCGGTGCGGCGCTGGGTGTAATCGAGACACGGGTCTGACCCATGGCCCAGGAACCCATCGCGACCGAGGAGGCAGCGTGAAGGCAGTGGTGTACGAGGGTCCGCGGCAGGTCAGCGTCAAGGACGTTCCGGACGCGCGTATCGAGCGTGCGACGGACGTGCTGGTGCGGATCACCACGACCAACATCTGCGGGTCGGATCTGCACATGTACGAGGGCAGGACCGACTTCGAAACCGGCCGCTGGTTCGGACACGAGAACATGGGTGAAGTCGTCGAGGTCGGCGACGGCGTCGACAAGGTTCAGGCGGGCGACCGTGTCGTCCTGCCATTCAACGTCGCTTGCGGGCACTGCAAGAACTGCGAGCGCGGGCTCACGAATTACTGCCTGACCGCCCAGCCGGACCCGCACATGGCCGGCGCCGCCTACGGGTTCGCCGACATGGGCCCGTGGCCGGGTGGCCAGGCGGAGTTGCTCCGCGTGCCCTGGGGCGACTTCAACTGCCTGCGCCTGGGAGAGGACGCCGACGACAAGGCGGCCGACTACGTGATGCTGGCCGACATCTGGCCCACTGGCTATCACGCCACCGAGCTGGCCGGCGTCTCACCCGGTGACCAGACCGTCATCTACGGCGCCGGGCCGGTCGGCTTGATGGCGGCGCTGTCGGCGACGATCCGCGGAGCGAGCAAGGTGATGGTCGTCGACCGGCACCCCGACCGCCTGCGGTTGGCCGAGTCGATCGGTGCCATCGCGATCGACGACTCGAAGGTCGATCCCGTCGAGGCGGTGCTCGAGCAGACCATGGGGCTGGGCGCGGACAACGGCTGCGAGTGCGTCGGCTACCAGGCGCACGACCCCGAGGGGAACGAGCACCCGAACGACACCCTCAACAAGCTGGTGAATTCGGTGCGCTTCACCGGCCGGATCGGATCGATCGGCGTCTTCGTGCCGCAGGACCCGGGCGGTATCGACGACCTCGCCAAGAACGGCCAGGTCGCTTTCGACTACGGCATGTTCTGGTTCAAGGGCCAGCACATCGGCAGCGGCCAGGCACCGGTCAAGAAATACAACCGTCAGTTGCGCGACCTGATCGCTGCAGGAAAGGCCGAGCCGTCCTTCATCGTCAGCCACGAGTTGCCGCTGGATCAGGCCCCGGAGGCTTACAAGCACTTCGACGCCCGGGACGACGGCTGGACGAAGGTCGTCCTCAAGCCGGCGATGGCAGGGGCGTGACGGACATGGCAGATGACCTGAACGGGCGGCGGGTGGCGATCCTCGCGGCAGACGGCGTCGAACGGGTGGAGCTCGAGCAGCCTCGCCAGGCCCTCGACCGAGCGGGGGCCCACACCACCCTCCTGTCGATCCACGATGGCGAGATCGCGGCGCGCAACCACGACCTCGAGGACGCCGGAATCTTCACCGTCGACGAGTTGATCGACGACGCCTCGACCCAGGACTTCGACGCGTTGCTGCTGCCTGGGGGCACCGTGAACCCTGACCAGCTGCGGATGAACGAGGCCGCGGTCAGCTTCGTGCGCGACTTCGTGGACTCCGGAAAGCCCGTCGCCTCGATCTGCCATGGCCCGTGGAATCTGGTCGAGGCCGATCGCGTCCGCGGCAGGCGACTCACCTCCTGGCCCAGCGTCCGCACCGACTTGCGCAACGCCGGCGCGGAGGTGGTGGACGAGGAGGTCGTGACCGACGGCAACATCACGACCAGCCGCTCACCGGACGACCTGCCCGCGTTCTGCCGGCGCATCATCGAGGAGTTCGCGAAGACTCCGCAGCCTGCTGGCGCCCGCGGGGGGCGATGAGCCGGCACTGCTGAGAACGGGCCGCCGGCGTGACGAGGCGTCACGCCGGCGGCGACCGTTTCGTCCTGTCCGTCGTCAGTCTTAGTCGCGCAGGTCCCTTCCTGCGCCGATGCCTTGCACGTCGGCGACGACGTGTATTCCCGCTTGGTCGGTGCACGTCAGGAGCCGGCGACGCTGACTTTCCAATGGCGGCCGGCGCTCGGTCGGGGCCAGATCGACGAGGTCGTCGAGCGCGGCAAGGAGTCGACGGGAGACGACCGGCGACGACGCGCCGAGGCCGACCAGCTCCTCGAAGGCGATGGCCACGTAGGCCGGCCAGGCGAGTTCACGGGTCACGAGCCGCAGGACACCGTCGGCGTCGCAGTGTCGACCGTCCGGCAGCTGCCGGGAGCACAGCTGCCGCAGCCCGTCGTGCAGTCGGTCGATGGCCTGCACGGCGGTGATCGGATCGTCGTACGGGCTGGAGGCGATGCTGCGCTCAGCGATGTCGACAAGTTTGCGAAAGCCGTAAGCCGCATCACCTATGTGGCTCCGCTCGTTGTCGAGCAGCACCATGCGGCGCAGTGCTCGGTCGTCCGGCGGTGCACCTTCGCGGCACCGGAGAATCGCGGCATCGCGCGGTACGAAGTCGCCCACGCCGACGAGCATCTCGAAGCACGCCCCTGACCGCCGGGCCCGCTCGACCAAGCCGCCTGTGTCGATCAGGACGACAACGCCGGCATCCTGCGCTGTGACGACCGTCGCGTTGGTTTGTGACGCTTGTCGGGCGTCTCGTTCGACCTGCGGCAACCGGTCGATCTCGGCCTGCAAGTTGTCGCCGACGAGGTCGATCAGTCCGGCTACCCGCAACGACTGCCCCGCGTGGTGCACATAGACCACAAGGGTCACCAAGCTGGCGAGCAGCAGGGCGTACGCGAACGCGACGGTGATACTCGGCACCTGGCGGCCGTTGGAGCCCTGGTCGTTGACCTTGGCGACGGCGACCATGCAGAAGAGAAAGGTGCCCGCGAACAGCCCGTGCGCCAGTTGACTGCGCCGGTCGGCAAGCAGCGCGCGGACTATGCGAGGGGAGAACTGCTGCATGGCCAGCTGAACACCGAGTGTCAGAACGGTGAGCACGATCGTGGTGAGCGTCAGCATTGCCGACGCGGCGGTGCTCAAGATGGTCTGCACAGCGGTGGGCGTTCCCAGTGCTGTTCTCGGGAGCAGGTCGTAGCCGACGGCGCCGTCAATCGTCAGCGTGACGACGACGGCAACCGCTCCCGCTCCGATACAGGCCATGGGAACGACCCACAGGCTGTTGACCCGCCAGCGGTACTCGCGCGCACGCCGCCGCGTTGTCACGCGCGCTCCAGCTGCGGGATCTCACGCACGACTGTCGCCGACACATCGTTAGATCTACCCGGTACGCGAGGCGGCGTTACCCGTCGACGCGACCCAGCAGCATCAACGGTTGATGCCACCCGCGCGCAGGGTGACCGAGGGCGGCAGTCCATAGCGTTGTGCGTAGGTGGCGGAGAAGCGTCCCAGGTGGGTGAATCCCCACCGGCGGGCGATGTGCGTCACCGTCGTGGTCGCCTGGTTCGCCTGGAGAAGCTCCTCATGGGCGCGTGCCAGGCGGATGCGGCGTAGATACGTCATCGGTCCGAACCCGGTCGTGTTCCGGAATCCGGCGTGCAGCGCGCTGACGCTCAGGCCGACCTCTGCCGCCAGCGCACCGACCGTCCACGGACGTTCCGGGTGCGTTTCGAGCAGCTCGACGGCGGTGCGGATTGCCTTGGGCCCGTACGTCGCCGGCAATCGCCGCAGTTGCTGCGAGTACGTGTGCTGGTGTCCGAGGAGCAGGCTTTCGATGAGCAACCGCTCGAGGGTTCGGCGCATGATGTGGTGCCCCAGCAGACCGTCGTCGCGCCGCAGCTCGTGCTCGACGAGTCGCAGAGCGTGCATCCAGGTCTCGCCGCCCGGATTGCGCAGGTCCATCGTCGGTCGGAAGGTCAGCGGCCGCGCGAGGTCGGCGCCCAACAGGGTTGACAGGTGACGCTCGAGCGCAGCTTTCTCGACCATCACGCAGAGCTGGCGGGTCGTGGCCGACCACCGCAGATCCGCTCGTTCGCCCGGCATGAACACTTGGGCGGAGCCCGGTTCGGTCACGACCTCGCGGGTGCTGCCGGCGCGGGACACCGACCGCCCGGACAGGGGGATGTCGATATGGAAGTCGTCGGCCTCATCGGTCAGGATGCGGACCTCGCTGCCGAATCGAATCGCGCCGATGGTCGCGTGCCCCAGCGCGATGGTGTTCAGCCGGGTGTCCAACGCCAACGATGCGCCTGGCCGGACGCTGCGCAGCCGGAGCGGCAGATAGGACCGGCTCAGCGCATCCTCGGCGGCGCCGACGTCACGCGTCTGCAACACGGTGTGGCCGTTGAGCGGCGATTGAGATGATTTCACGGCATAGCTCCTACACATCGAGTGTACGAGCTACGCCGGCTGCCCAGGACACGGTCTTATCCGGCGACTGCACGACGTTGTCCGGATTCGACGGCGTGTCTGGGTGCTGACGCCGACGCTGCCTACGGTGACCACCGGTCGGCGCCAGCCGCCCGATCGGCAGCGCGCGGGGGTGCGGAAAAGGGAGTGGCCCGTGCGTACTTTTCGGCGGAGTCCGAGGGACGGTCAGCTGTCTGCTCGGACTGGACACGTCAGCGCTCGCGTGCCACGACCTGGTCACGACGCCGCACCCACCACGTCGCCGTTGCCGGTCACGGACCGCGGGAGCAGTGTGAGCACGTACTTGCAGTTGCGGGCGGTCACTCCGATCCTCGACGCGATTCCGCACATCGTGTGGGTCGCGGCTCCGGACGGCTCGACCACCTACGTCAACGAGTTCTGCGTCGAATACACGGGCCGACCGCGAACGGCCAATTATCAATGGGGTTGGACGAGGCTCGTCCATCCGGACGACGCCGAGCGCGCCGAGCGCCATTGGCGTGAAGCGGTCCACTCCGGCACCGAATTTCGGACCGAGTACCGACTCCAGTGCCACGACGGCAGCTACCGATGGCACGCGTTTCGCGCGAGACCGTTGCACAACCCGGACGGCGCGATCCACACCTGGGTGGGCAGTGCCACCGACATCGACGCGGAGAAGCAGATCGAGGCCTCGTTGCACCAGTCGAAGCGCGAGGGGATCGAAATGCTCTCCCTGCTCGACAGCGTCGACGTAGCTGCCCCGGTCGGGTTCAAACTCGTCGATCAACAGTTTCGTGTCGTTCGGATCAACGACAGGCTCGCGCGGACCAACGGCATACCCGCCGATGAGCACCTGGGCCGCACAGTGTCCGAAATTGCCCCGCAGTTGTGGGAGCGACTGGAGCCCGTGTACCGCAGCGCGCTGGCAGGTGAATCCCACAACAATCTCGACCTCACTGCGACCAGCGCGGAGGACCCGACACGGCAGCGGCACTGGCTGGCGAGCTTCTTCCCACTCCGGGTCGGACGACGAGATCGTCGGCGTGGGCAACGTCGTCTTCGATGTCACGGATCGGCACGAGGCTGACGAGTTCCGCGCCGTCGTCATGAACAACATGGCCGAAGGCCTCTACGTACTCGATGCCACAGGCCGTTTGACGTACATGAATGCGGCGGCCTCCCGGATGCTCGGGTGGGCCGAGGACGAGTTGCGGGGCTCGACGGTCCACGACGTCATCCACTTCCAGCGGGCTGACGGGACGCCCTTGGACGCCGACGCGTGCGACCTGCTCGACGTACACAAGCGCGGCCGCACGATCCGCAACGCCGATGACGCGTTCACCCGTAGGGACGGCACCATCCTGCGGGTCGCGTACTCCGCCGCCCCGCTCCGTACCGGGTCGATGATCAACGGCGTAGTCGTCGTGTTCCGAGACATCACCGACGAGGCCAAGGAGCGCGACACGCTTCGACGTGAACTCGATGCCCTGACCTGGATCGGGCGGATCCGCGACGCGATCGACGAGCACCGACTCGTGCTGTACGCACAGCCGATCCAGCCGCTGACCGGAGGCCGCCCGAGCGAGGAGCTGCTCCTGCGTATGGTCGGCCGGGACGGCGGTCTGGTGCTACCCGGGAGCTTCCTGCCCGTTGCCGAGAAGTACGGCCTGATCACCGAGATCGACCGGTGGACGATCGCCCGGGCGATGCGGCGGGCCGCGCGCACCGATCGCGTCGTCGAGGTGAACATCTCTGCGGCATCGTTGGGCACCCCGGATCTGCTGTCGTTCATCCGGCAGGAGTTGCGCGACTCGGGAGCCGATCCCGCGAATGTGATCTTCGAGATCACCGAAACGGCGCTGATGAAAGACATCGAGCTTGGTGAGGCGTTCGCGCATGCCGTCGCCGAGATGGGTTGCGGCCTTGCATTGGACGACTTCGGCACCGGCTTCGGCAGCTTCACGTACTTGAAGAAGCTTCCGGTGACGCACTTGAAGATCGACATCGAGTTCGTGCGTGACCTCGTGCACAACGAGGCGAACCGCCGCGTCGTGCAGGTCATCGTCGCATCGGCTCGCGCGTTCGGCCTGCGGACCATCGCCGAGGGTGTCGAGGACCAGCAGACTCTCGATCAACTACGTGCCGAGGGCGTCGACTACGTGCAGGGCTACCACATCGGCAGGCCTCGACCGTTCGCTGACGTCGCCGACTGACCTCCGGGTCCGAGGCGAAAGAGCAAGGGCCCCGGCGTCATCACGCCGGAGCCCTTGTCGTACTGCCTCAACCTTCGTAGCGGGGGCAGGATTTGAACCTGCGACCTCTGGGTTATGAGCCCAGCGAGCTACCGAGCTGCTCCACCCCGCGTCGGTACACCCAGGTTAGCGAACCGGGTCAGGCGCTGTCACATCGCCCGCCGTCGGCGGGCGGTCGACGCGTGCCCCACTGCGGCACGGCGGGCGGCGCATGGCTAGGATTTTCCTAGATATTGGCAGCAGGCGGAGGTCGTCGATGAAGCGTGGGATCAGTCTGCTCGCCGTGACGGTGGTGGCGGTCGCCGCCGCCGGGTGTTCGTCGTCGGCAAGCTCGTCGTCGAGCACGAAGGACACGTCGTCCGCGATCGTCACCGGCTCGCAGTCGGCCCCCGACGGGAAGCTGTCCGGGTCCCTCACCGTGTACGCGGCGTCGTCGCTGACCGGAGCGTTCGACACGCTGAAGTCGATGTTCATCAAGGCCCACCCGGGAGTCTTCGTCACGACGACCTACGGCGCCAGCTCCGCACTGTCCACCCAGATCCAGGAGGGTGCGCCCGTCGACGTCTTCGCCTCTGCGGCGCCGGCGAACATGGACAGCGTCGTGCGCGCAGCTGACGCGAAGAACCCCGTCAATTTCGTCTCGAACTCGCTCGAGATCGCGGTGCCGCCCAGCAACCCCGGCAAGGTCACCACGCTCGCCGATCTCGCGAAGCCCACCGTGCAGGTGGCCGTGTGCGCGCCGGCCGTGCCGTGCGGCGCCGTCGCCACGAAGGTGTTCGCCAACGCGAAGATCACCGTGAAGCCGAAGGCCAGCCTCGCCGACGTCAAGTCGACGCTCGCGGCCGTCGAGTCGGGCAACGTCGACGCCGGCCTGGTCTACATCACCGACGTCAAGGCCGCCGGCGCGAAGGTCAAGGGGATCACCATCCCGGCATCGGTGAACGCCTCGACCGAGTACCCGATCGCAGCGCTGGCACACGCGAAGAACCCGACGCTGGCCAGGGCGTGGGTCAGCTTCGTCCTCTCGCCGACGGGCAAGAAGGTGCTCGCGCAGGACGGCTTCGCGAACCCGTGACCGCTGCCCGGCGGCCGTCACGGACAGCCCGCCGCCGGCCGGGCCGCGGCGCGACGCTGGGGACGCCCGCCGTGTTGATCGCGCCGGCGCTGATCGGCGTGCTCTTCCTGCTGGTGCCGACGGTCGGCCTGCTCTGGCGCACCCCGTGGTCGTCACTGGGTCGCGTGTACCGGGCGAATCACATCTGGGCCGCGCTACGGATCTCGATCGAGACATCGTTGCTCGCGGTCGGTTTCTCGCTGCTGCTCGGGGTGCCGCTGGCCTGGGTGCTGGCCCGCTCCCGCATCCCGGGGATGAGCATCGCCCGGGCGATCGTGATCGTCCCGCTGGTGCTGCCGCCGGTGATCAGTGGCGTCGGCTTGTTCGACGCATTCGGCCGCTTCGGGTTGTTCGGTACCGAAATCCAGTCGATCTTCGGCGTGCAGCTGCCGTTCAGCTTCCCGGCGATCGTCGTCGCGCAGACCTTCGTCGCGATGCCGTTCCTGGTCATCACCGTGGAGAGCGCGTTCCGCATCGTCGACCAGGGCGTCGAGGAGGCCGCAGCGACGCTGGGTGCCTCCCGCGGCCGGATCTTCGCGCGGATCACCGTGCCGACCGTGGCCCCGGCGATCGTGCTCGGCGCCGTGCTGTGCTGGGCCCGCGCGCTGGGCGAGTTCGGCGCGACACTGCTGTTCGCCGGCAACGCCGACAACGTCGCGCGGCAGACGCTGCCGGTCGCCGTGCTGACGGTGTTCGACACGGATCCGTCCGCCGCGCCCGCGCTGGCGCTGCCGTTGATGGCGGTGGCCCTGGCGGTGCTCGTGGCGATGCGCGAGCGGTGGCTGCAGCCGGTCTGGGGGCCGGCGTCATGACCGGTTCGGCGCGAACTCCTGCAGCTGGTCTCGACCTGGACGTGACGGTGCGGCGCGGATCGTTCGAGCTGTCCGCCACGATGCACGCGCGGGTGGGCGAGGTGCTGGCCGTGCTCGGCCCGAACGGCGCCGGGAAGACGACGCTGCTGCGCGCCGTGGCGGGGCTCGCCGCGCTCGACGCCGGACGCATCACCCTGGACTCGGACGTGTTCGACGACCCGGCCGGGCGCATCTTCATGGCCGCCCAGCAGCGCGCGCTGGGCGTCGTGTTCCAGGACCACCGGCTCTTCGGCCACCTGCGGGTGCTCGGCAACGTGGCGTTCGGGCAGCGATCGCGCGGCGTCGCGAAGGCGCCGGCCACCGCCGCCGCACTCGCCTGGCTCGAGCGGCTGGGCATCGGCGAGTTGGCGCAGCGTCGGCCCGCGCAGCTGTCCGGCGGCCAGGCGCAGCGGGTGGCACTCGCGCGGGCGCTGGCGTGCGATCCACGCGCGCTGCTGCTCGACGAGCCGCTGGCCGCGCTGGACGTGCAGACCCGCGCGCAGGTGCAGGGGGAGTTGCGCGAACACCTGGCGGGGTTCGCCGGACCGACGCTGCTGGTCACGCACGACCCGATCGAGGCCGTGCTGCTGGCCGACCGCATCGTGGTGCTCGAGCAGGGCCGCGTGGTGCAGCACGGCACCCCGACGCAGATCACCACCATGCCGCTGACGCCGTACGTCGCGCGGCTGGTCGGCGCAAACCTCTACCCGGGCACCTTCGACGGCGCGCGGGTGCGCCTCGGCGGCGGTGTCGATCTCCCCGGTGTTGAGCTCGCCGTCGCTGCGCCGGGCGTGCCGCCCGGCCCGGTGCTGGCCGCGGTCCGCGCCGCCGACGTCCGGGTGCACGGCGCGCAGCCCACGGACGTGCCACCCACGGGCCCGCCGCCCGTTGCGTGGCCCGGCACCGTCGTCGGCCTCGCGCCGCTGGGTGATCGCATCCGGCTCACCGTGCGCGGTGCGCTGGACACCGACGTCGATGTCGACGCGGCGACGGTCGCCGGTGTCGAGCTCGCCCGCGGGCGTCCGGTGTGGCTGTCCGTCGACCCCCGCGACGTACGCATGTACCGCGCGGCTCTGGCAGGCTGATCCGATGGCGACGGTGACCCTGCGGTACTGGGCCGGGGCCGCGCGTGCGGCGGGCCGGCCGTCGCAGGAGTGCGACTGCACGACGTTGCACGACGTGCGCGCGGCGCTCGCCGCGCAGCCGGCGCTTGCCAGGCTGAGCAGCGTTGCGTCACTGCTGGTCGACGGCGCGCAGCACGGGGAAGCCGAGCCGCTGGCCGACGGCGCGGTCGTCGACGTGCTGCCGCCGTTCGCCGGCGGCTGAGCCACCACTCCGGCCCCGCGGAATTTGCACGACGCGCGACTGGCGGTAACCCACCGGTAACGGGCGCTGTCGATCATGGCGGTACGAAGATCGTTGCGCACCGGCGGAGGCGGCAGGCATGACGACCGATCAGGCGAACGACACCTACGTGACCCAGGCGTCCTGGACGCACCCGGCGGGTCGCCCGGACGCGATCGACGAGATCGCCGACCAGTACGAACGTGCTGCGCCTGCGCCGAGCGGGGCCGAGCACTTCTGGGCTCCCGGCGAGGCCCGGTGGCCGCAGCCGCCCGGGCCGTGGGACCGTCGGCGTGGCAGGAACCAACTGGGCATCGCCAGCTGACCGTCGCGACAGCGCCGGCACGTCCCTGGCGATAATCGGGGCATGGCCGACGACGCGCACGTGACAGCACTGGTCAGCGGCGAGGTGCAGGGCGTCGGCTTCCGCGACTTCGTGCGTCGCCGCGCCGAGCGAGTTCGGCCTGCGCGGCCGGGCCTCGAATCTGCCCGACGGCCGGGTCGAGGTGGTCGCCGAAGGCGACCGCGACGCCGCGGAACGCCTCGTCGCGGCGCTGCGTGGCGGCGACACACCGGGCCGCGTCGACGACGTCCAGGTCGAGTGGGGCGACACCGACGGCCTGCCCGCCCACTTCGACGCGCAGTGACTCAGCCGCTGACGTTCGGTCCCGCGCGCTCGATCTCGAAACGCACGATGACCCGCTGTTCCTCGTTCATGGCCGCGCGATACTCGTCCCAGTCCGGGTGGTCCTCGCCGCGCACCGCCCGGTAGTAGTCGATCAGCAGCGGCATCGCGCCGGGCAGCGGCACGATCTCGGCGGTGCCCTCGACCTGGATCCAGTCGCCGTAGAAGCCGTCCGGGAACGCCGTGACGGCCACGCGCGGGTCGCGGCGCAGGTGCTTGACCTTCATCGCCGTCTCGCGGGTGCTGACGACGACACGGCCCTGCTCGTCCAGCGCGACCGTCACCGGTGACATCGCCGGGCGGCCGTCCTTGCGGAACGTGGCCAGCACCGCGTGGTGGTTGGTGCTCAGGTACGCACGCGCCTGCTCGGCATCCATGACGGGCTCCTCTCGCCGACTGCAGGTCTGACCCTAGGCTGGATCGTGACGTCCAGGCGAGGAGTGCAGATGAGCGACGGTCCGCTGATCGTGGGCATCGGCGGCTCCACGGGTGCGGCGTCGACCACGAACCAACTGCTGCTGCGGGCCCTCGCACACGTCGCTGAACGCGGCGCGCGCACCCGGGCGTTCACCGGCGACATGCTGGCCGCGGTGCCGATCTACGCCACCGAAGCCGTCGAAGCGCACCCGGCCGACGACGTGACCGCCGAGCTCGTCGAGGCCGTGCGCGCGGCGGACTGCGTGATCATCGCGACGCCCGGCTACCACGGCGGCATGTCCGGACTCGTCAAGAACGCACTCGACCACCTCGAAGCGCTGCGCACCGATGCGCGGCCGTACCTGGACGGCCGTGCGGTGGGCGTCATCGTCGGCGCGGCGGGCTGGCAGGCCTGCGGCACCGCGTTGGTGTCCGTGCGCTCGGCGATCCATTCGCTGCGCGGCTGGCCGACGCCGTTCGGGGTCACGGTCAACACCGTCGAGCAGGCGCCGGACGCTCGCGGTGCCTTCGATCCCGTGGTGGACGGCGCGCTCGGCATCCTCGCCGACCAGTTGACGCAGTTCGCGCAGTGGCAATCGGCTAGCGCGTCGGCGCGCTGAGCCCGAGTCGCCGCTGCTCGATGATCATGCAGCGGTTCTCGACGTAGAGCAGGCCGGCGTCGGTGGCGATACGGCGCGCCTCGTCCGACGCGATCCCCAGCTGCAGCCAGAGTGCAGTGGCGCCTGCTGCGACGGCCTGCCGGGCGACGTCGGGCGTCTGCTCGGGCGGGCGGAAGACGTCCACGACGCCGACCGGTGCCGGCACCTGCGCCAGGGACGGGTAGGCCGGTTCGCCGAGGATCGTGCCGCCGCGCGGGTTCACCGGCACGATGCGCCAGCCGTGCTCGCGCATGTGCTGCGGGGACGTAGTGGGCGGCCTTGTGCGGCGCGTCGCTCGCGCCGACGAACACGATCGTGTCGTAACTGCGCAGGATCTGCTCGACCGTGGCGTCGGTGTCGCTGTCGGTGCTCACGCGGCCCACAGTACGTTCGACGGCATGACCGGACCCGGTGATCTGCAGTGGCAACAGGCCACGGACGCGTTGGTGGCCGAGCCCGTCGCGCGGGCCATCAACGATCTGGGCGACTGGGCGACATCGCCGACCGTGCCGCGGTGCTCGCCGCGCCGATCGATCCCGACCTCGCCGACACCGCGGAATTCTGCGCGCGTTACGGCGTGCCGGCCGAGGACTCCGCCAACTGCGTGATCATCGCCGGGCGCCGCGGCGACGTCACGCGCTACGCCGCGTGCATGGTGCTGGCGACGACGCGCGCGGACGTCAACGGCGTGGTCCGCAGGCGGCTCGATGCGCGCAAGGCGTCGTTCGCGCCGATGGACGACGCCGTGACGCTCACCGGCATGGAGTACGGCGGCATCACGCCCATCGGCCTGCCGGCTGCGTGGCCGGTGCTCATCGACGCGGCCGTGCTCGCGCGCGACACCGTAGTGATCGGCAGCGGGCTGCGGCGGTCGAAGATCGCGCTGCCGTCGGCGCTGCTGGCCCGGCTGCCCGGCGCCGAGGTCGTCAACGGCCTCGCGTCGTAACACCGTCACGCGAGCTCAGCCGCTGCCGCCTGCGCGCAGGGCGGCGGGCAGGGACCGCGCCCCCGGGCCGCGGCGCGCCAGCACGTCGTCGGGGTTGGAGATCTGGCACCTGCGCAGGGACAGACAGCCGCAGCCGATGCACGAGTCGAGCCCGTCGCGCAGCTTCTGCAACGCCGCGATCTGGGCGTCGAGCCGGCTGCGCCACGTGCGCGACAGGCGCGTCCAGTCGGCCCGCGTCGGGGTACGGCCGGCCGGCAGCGTGGCCAGCGCCGCGGCGACCTCGTCCAGGCTGAGCCCGACATTGCGCGCAGCACGGATGAAGGCCAGCCGGCGCAGCACGGTGCGTTCATAACGGCGCTGGTTCCCACCGGTGCGTTGCGCCGCCACCAGCCCTTCGCGTTCGTAGAAGCGCAGCGCCGAGGGTGAGAACCCGCTGCGCCGCGACACCTCGCTGACCGTGAGCAGATCCGTTGCTCGCACGACTTTCTCCTTGACATGAAGTTGGCTTCAACTTTCACGCTAGGTCGCATGAACACAGAAACGCAACCAACCGTCCTGATCACCGGCGGCTCGCAGGGGCTCGGCCGGGCACTGGCGCACGCCTACACCGCGCGGGGGTGGCGGGTCGTGCTCGACGCCCGCACGCCCGACGCGCTCGCCGCCCTGCAGGCCGAGCTGCCCGACATCGTCGCCGTGCGCGGCGACGTCACCGACGCCGCCCATCGCCAGGCACTCGTGACCGCGGTGGGGGAGCGGCTCGACGTGCTGATCAACAACGCCAGCGACCTCGGGCCGAGCCCCCTGCCACGCCTCGCCGACTACCCCGTCGACGCGCTGCGGCGCGTGTACGAGACGGACGTCGTCGCGCCACTCGCCCTGATCCAGGCGACGCTGCCGCTGCTGCGCGCGGGTGGCGGCGTCGTCGTCGACGTCAGCTCGGACGCCGGCGTCGAGGCGTACGAGGGATGGGGTGGCTACGGCTCGGCGAAGGCTGCGCTGGACCACCTGACCGCGGTGCTGGCCGTCGAGGAACCGGGCATCGATGCCTACGCCTTCGACCCGGGCGACATGCGGACGGCGATGCACCAGGCCGCGTTCCCGGGCGAGGACATCGGCGACCGGCCGGCACCGGAGACCGTCGTGCCCGCGGTGCTGCGGTTGATCGACGAGCGGCCGCCGTCCGGACGCGTCCGCGCCGCCGACCTGGCGGTGCCGGCATGACCGCCTTCACCCTGCCGCGCGGCCTCGAGGCGGGCGAGCCGCCGCCCCGGCGGGACGGCGTGCGGCTGCTCGTCGCCACGCCCGGCCGGCTCGATCACGTGCATTTCGACGACCTCGCGTCGTACCTGCAGCCCGGCGACCTGGTGGTGGTCAACACGTCGGGCACGCTCGCAGCCGCAGTGGACGGCACGCGCGGCGGCCGGCCGGTGACCGTGCACTTCGCGACGGCGCTGGACGACGGCGCGTGGGTGGTCGAACTGCGCCCGGCCGGCCGTGCCGACGGACCGCTCGGCGACGTGCATGCCGGCGACACCGTTGCCCTGCCGCACGCCGTCCGGCTACACGTCACGCGCCCGCATCCGGCCGGACAAGCGCGGTTGTGGCGCGCGGAGATCGCCGTGGACGGTGACGTGACCGGCTACCTGGCACGGCACGGCCGGCCGATCCGCTACGCCTACGTGCCGCACGAGCAGCCGCTCGAGCAGTACCAGACCGTGTTCGCGCGGGAGCCGGGCAGCGCCGAGATGCCGAGCGCCGGACGGCCGTTCACCGACCGGCTCGTCACCGACCTCGTCACCGCCGGCATCGGCGTCGCGCCGATCACGCTGCACACCGGCCTGTCGTCGCCCGACGCCGGCGAGCCGCCGCAGGCCGAGCGGTTCCGCGTGCCGGAGTCGACGGCGCGCCTGGTGAACATGACCCGCGCGTGGGGCAACCGGGTGATCGCCGTGGGCACGACGGTCACGCGGGCGCTGGAGACGGCCGCCGGCGGCGACGGCGTCGTGCGGGCACGGGCGGGGTGGACGCAGCTCGTGCTCGGCGAGCAGCGACCCGCGAGCGTCGTGACCGGGCTCGTCACCGGCTGGCACGCGCCTGGTGCCTCACACCTGGACCTGCTTCGTGCGGTGGCCGGCCGCGACCTCGTCGAGCGCGCCTACGCGGCCGCCGTGGACGCCGGGTACCTGTGGCACGAGTTCGGCGACAGTTGTCTGCTGCTGCCCGAGCGTGAAGGCGCGCGGCGGTAGGGCTCAGTGGCGCAGAGCGGCCAGGAGCTTCTCGTGCAGCAGGCCGTTGCTGGCCGCCGCATTGCCCGCGGTGCACGCCGGGCACGCCGTCGAGACCGGTGAAACGGCCGCCGGCCTCGGTGACGATCGGGGCCAGCGCGGCCATGTCCCACAGCGACAGCTCCGGTTCGGCGGCGAGGTCGGCGGCGCCCTCGGCGACGAGCATGTAGGACCAGAAGTCGCCGTACGCGCGGGTGCGCCACACCTGCTCGGTCAGCGCCACGAACGCGTCCCGCAAGCCGGCGTCCGCCCAGCCGCCGAGCGAGGCGTAGGACAGGCTCGCGTCCGCCAGCCGGCCGACCCGCGACACCTGCAGCCGGCGCGGTTCGCGGCCGAAGACGCTCGCCCAGGCGCCGCCCCCGCGCACCGCCCACCAGCGCCGCCCCAGCGCGGGGGCGGACACCATGCCGAGCAGCGCGTCGTCGGTGTCGTCATCGGCCGGGTCCGCCGGTCGGTCGAGCAGGCCGATCAATGTCGCCCACACCGGGACGCCGCGCACGAAGCTCTTCGTGCCGTCGATGGGGTCGATCACCCAGCGGCGGGTGGCGTCGCCGGGCGCACCCGTCGACCCGAACTCCTCGCCGTGCACGGCGTCTGCCGGGCGCTCGTTCTCGAGCACGTCGCGCAGCGCGGTCTCGACGGCGCGGTCGGCGTCGCTCACCGGTGTCAGGTCCGGTTTCGTCTCGACCCGCAGGTCGGCCGCACCGAAGCGCGCCATCGTGATGGCGTCCGCGGCGTCGGCCAGACGCACGGCGAGCGCGAGGTCGTCGGTCAGCTGATCCGCGGCGGGCACGCGGTCAGGCTAGCGTCGGTGCGGTGACCCGGTTCGACGACACCGCGCGCCGCGCCGCCGCACGCAGCGCTGTCGCGCCGTTCCTGGTCATGCGGGTGATCGACGCCGTGGTGGCGCGCCGCCGGGCCGGACTGCCGGTGCTGGATCTGTCCGCCGGCCAACCGTCCACGCCCGCCCCGGCGACCGTCCGTGCCGCCGCCCACGCCGCGCTCGACGCCGACCGCATCGGCTACACCGCCGCGCTGGGCATACCCGCACTGCGGGCGGCCATCGCGCAGCACTACCGCGACCGCGGCGGCCTCGACGTCGACGCCGCGAACGTCGTCGTCACGACCGGCTCGTCCGGCGGTTTCCTGCTCTCGTTCCTGGCGGCGTTCGACGCCGGCGACACCGTGGTGCTTGCCCGCCCGGGGTATCCGGCGTACCGCAACATGCTCGCCGCGCTGGGGTGCCGCGTGGTCGAGGTCGCCTGCGACGCCAGCACCCGCTTCCAGCCGACGGTCGCGCACCTGGAGGCGCTGCCCGAGCCGCCCGCCGGCCTGGTGCTCGCCAGCCCGGCCAACCCCACCGGCACCGTCGTGCCCCGCGCCGAACTGGCGACGCTGGCCGCCTGGTGCGACGCGCACGGCACGCGGTTGATCAGCGACGAGATCTACCACGGCATCACCTACGCCACCGCGGCGACGAGTGCGTGGTCGTTCGGCCGGGAACCGATCGTCGTCAACTCCTTCTCGAAGTACTTCTCGATGACCGGCTGGCGCATCGGCTGGCTGCTGGTGCCCGACGCCCTGCTCGATGCCGTGGACCGGCTGACCGGCAACTTCACGATCTGCCCGCCGGCGCTGTCCCAGCTCGCCGCCGTGGCCGCGTTCGACGCCTACGCCGAGCTGGACGCGAACGTCGAGCGATACGCGCGGAACAGACGTCTGCTGCTCGAGGGCCTGCCCGCCGTCGGCGTGCACCGCATCGCCCCGCCGGACGGCGCGTTCTACGTCTACGCCGACGTCTCGCGCTGGACGGACGACTCCGTCGCGTTCGCCGGGCGCCTGCTGGACGAGGCGGGCGTCGCGGTCGCGCCCGGGCCCGACTTCGACACGGTGGACGGCGGCCGGTTCATCCGCATGTGCTTCGCCGGCGACGGTGCCGAGCTCGAGCGCGCCGTGGGCCAGCTCGGCGACTGGCTCGCCGTCCAGCCCACCTCCCGTTGAGTGGCGGGTGGTGGCCGGTGCCGGACGTCAGCGGGGCGGGCCGTCGGGCGCGGGCACGGCCGCGAGGATCTCGACCTCGTCGCCCACGTGCACGGACGCGCCGGGGTTGTCCGGGATCAGGTCCATGCCGAACCACGTGGCGCCGTCCCACCGCCGGTGCCGCGCCAGCGTGGCGATCGGTTCCTTGCCGCGCCGGGCGGTGACCGGGTCGACCAGCGTCAGCACGCAGCGGTCGCAGCCCTTGACGCTCCGGAAGTACGCCTCGCCGATGCGCACCCGCCGCCAGCCGTCCTCCGCCCAGGCGTCGGTGCCGTCCACCACGAGGTTCGGCCGGAAGCGGATGGCCGGCAGCGGGCCCTCCTCGGCGCGCGGGCCGGCGAGGATGAGGTCGTTGAGCGCGTCCAGCGAAGCGGTGGTGATCACGTGCAGCGGGTAGCCGTCGGCCAGGCTCACCCGGTCGTCGGGGCGCGAGCGTTTCGGATTGACCCGGCGCCGGTCCGGGTCGTCGAGGTAGACCAACCGCGCCGGCCTGCCGATGACGTCGGAGAACCAGGCGTGCGCGGCGTCGTCGGCGAGCGACGCGACGACCTCGGCCGCCCAGACGTGCACCGGCACGCGCTGCGCGTCGATCGGTGTGGCGACGTGCAGCGGCGGCAGGTCCGGCGCGACCACGTCGAGGCTGTCGTCGGCGTGCAGCTCGGGCACGACCAGCACCAGCTGCGCGTACTCCCGGGCGGTGATCACCATGCCGTCGGAGTCGACGAGCATCCAGCGACGGTCACCGGCGAGGCCCTGCCGCTCGACCACTGCCGAATTCATCGCCTCGCCACGGCAGGACTTCACCGGGAACCGGTTGATCGCCTGCAGGGTCGCGGTCACGCGACGAGCCTAGAAGGCGTCAACGGCTGACCAGCAGCTGGCGGAACGCGGCCAGTCGGGCGGGCGCGGCGTGCCCTTCGCGGACCCACTCGTCCAGGTGGCACCCCGCCTCGGCCGACAGGTGCTCGCACCCCGGCAGGCACTGCGTCGCGCCGTCCTCGAGGTCCGGGAACGCCCACAGCAGGTCGTCGGCGCCGACGTGCGCCAGCCCGAACGAGCGCACACCCGGCGTGTCGATCACCCAGCCGCCGCCGGGCAGCGCCAGCGCGACGGCCGACGACGACGTGTGCCGGCCCTTGCCGATGGCGCTGACCCTTCCGGTGGCACGCTCGGCGGTGGGCACCAGCGCGTTGATCAGCGTCGACTTGCCGACGCCGGAGTGCCCGACCAGCACCGACTCCTTGCCCGCCAGCTGCGCCCGCAGTTCGTCCAGCGGACCGCCGCGCCGCGTCACCAGCGCCGGCACGGACAGCGGCTCGTACTGGGCCAGGACGGGGTCGGGGCTCGCGAGGTCGGCCTTCGTCAGGCACAGCACGGGCTCGATGCCCGCGGCGAGCGCCGCGACGAGGCAGCGGTCGATCAACCCGTACGACGGCTCGGGGTCGGCAAGCGCGGAGACGATCACCAGCTGATCTGCGTTCGCGACGATGACGCGCTCGTGCGGGTCGTTGTCGTCGGCGGTCCGGCGCAGCACGGTCTCGCGTTCGTCCAGGCGCACGATGCGCGCGAGCGCGTCCGGCGCACCGGACAGGTCGCCGACCACGCCGACACGGTCCCCGACGACCAGCGGTGTGCGGCCCAGTTCGCGCGCGCGCATGGCGGTGACCTCGAGGCCGTCGACGAGCACCCCGAAGCGCCCGCGGTCGACGGCGTACACGGTGGCGGTGCGCGCGTCGTCGTGCGCCGGTCGCTGCTTGGAGCGCGGCCGGGTGCCGCGCGGGTTGGCCCGGTTCCGGACGTCGTCCTCGTCCAGTCCGCGCGGCATTCAGCCGCCCAGCATCGCTGACCACAGCCCGGGGAAGTCCGGCAGCGTCTTGGTGGTGGCGCCGATGTCGTCGACCTGCACGCCGTCGACGGCCAGCCCCAGCACTGCGCCTGCCGTCGCCATCCGGTGGTCGGCGTAGGCGTGCCAGGTACCGGCGTGCAACGGCGCGGGGTGGATCGTCAGCCCGTCGGCGTGTTCGGTGACATCGCCGCCGAGGCCGGTCAGCTCGGTGTGCAGGGCGGCGAGCCGATCGGTCTCGTGCCCGCGCATGTGCCCCAGACCGCGCAGCTGCGACGGCCCGTCGGCGAGCGCAGCCAGCGCGGCGATCACGGTGACCAGCTCGGAGACGTCACGCAGGTCGGCGTCGATGCCGGTGATCACGCCGGTGCCCCGCACCCATAGCCCGTCGGCGTCCAGTCGGACGTCGCCGCCCATCGCGCCCACCAGCGCGCGCAACGAGTCGCCGGCCTGCGTCGTCGCATGCGGCCAGTGGGGGATGTGCACCTCGCCGCCCGTGACGAGCGCGGCGGCCGCGAAGGGCGCGGCGTTGGACAGGTCGGGCTCGATCTCGTGCGTGCCGCCGCGCACCACTGCCGGCGCGACGTGCCAGGCACTGCGGTCGATCGCGGTGGCCTCGACCCCGCAGCGCCGCAGCACGTCGAGCGTCATGTCGATGTGCGGTTGCGACGGCACCGCACGCTCGCCCACGTGCACGACCTCGACGCCCTTGTCATAGCGCGCCCCGGCGAGCAGCAGGCCGGAGATGAACTGCGATGTCGCGGAGGCGTCCAACTGAACCCGGCCGCCGGGGGTCGAGCCGGTGCCGTGCACGGTGAACGGCAACCGTCCGGTGCCGCCGTCGTCCACCTGCACGCCGAGCTGCCGCAGCCCGTCGAGCAGGTTTGCCATCGGCCGCTCGCGGGCGTACTCGTCGCCGTCGAAGAGCACATCGCCGGTGGCCAGCGCGGCCACCGGCGGGACGAATCGCATGACCGTGCCCGCCAGGCCGACGTCGACGCGCCCACCGTGCAGGTCGCGCGGGATGATCACCATGTCGCCGGCGTCGTCGTGCACCTCGACACCGAACGCGCGTAGCGCCTCGATCATCAGCAACGTGTCCCTGGCGCGCAGCGGCGCGACGAGCCGGGTCGGCGACTCGGCCAGCGCGGCGAGCACCAGCAGGCGATTCGTCAGGGACTTCGAACCGGGCAGCGCCACCGACGCGCGCACGGGCGACGTCGCACGCGGGGCGGCCCAGCTCGGCATGCGCACAGTCTGCCGTAGCTGTCGATCCCACGGGGCGGTAATTGTCAGCGCAGCCGGGCCAGGTGGACGGTGACATCGGCGTCGACGTCCAGGCGCGTCGGAAGCGCGGCGAGCACATCGTCGAATGCGCGTCGGCGGCTCTCGACCGGCAACTGCAGGTACGCCGACAGCGTTGCGAGGTGCGCCACCCATTCGGCCGCGGTCATCGACAGCCGCCGCGCGATGGTCGACTGCGTGACGTCGGTGAACAGGCCGCAGCGCAACAGCTCGGTGCCCGGCCACTGCAGCCCGCTGTCGACCGGGGTGCCGTCCGGGGTCGGGATGTCGTCGTCGGCCAGGTAGCGCGAGCGCGCCGCGTGAAACACCTGGCGTACCGACGGGTCGGCGAGGTGCAGCGGGGCCCCGAACGAGGCGAATACGCCGCCCGGTCGCAACATCGCCGCCACGCGCGTCCAGCGGTTGTCCGGGCGGGTCCAGTGCAGCGACGCCGCCGCGTAGACGAGGTCGTAGCCACGCTGCAGCGGCAGGTCCTCGAAGGCGTTCTGCACGCAGCGCACCGTGCCGGGCACGTGATGGCGCAGTTCGGCGAGCATGGCCGGATCGGGCTCGCTGGCGGTGACGCGCAGGCCGCTCGCCACCATGAGGCGAGTGGCCTTGCCAGTGCCGGCGCCGATCTCCAGCGCATCCTCCAGCCGGCGGTTCGCGTAGGCGAGGATCTGCTCGACAACCGCAGCCGGATAGCCCGGTCGACCGCGCTCGTACTGCGCTGCCACCTTCCCGAAGATCAACCCACGCTCAGCCACGCCGACATCATCGGCCATCGGCTGGTGTCTGCCGCGTGCGTGCGCACATCCCTCCGCGCAACCGCCACACATCCGTGCCGGTAGGCACACATCCGTGCCGGTAGGCACACATCCGTGCCGGTAGGCACACATCCGTGCCGGTAGGCACACATCCGTGCCGGTAGGCACACATCCGTGGCGTCTGCCGAACTGTCGGTATGCAGCGCCGGGGCCGCGAGCCGGATACTGGACCTGTGTGTGGGCGCTACGTGTCGGTGCAGTCCGACGCCGATCTGACCGACGAGTTCGACATCGAACGTGTCGTCGACGAGCCGCTCGCGCCGTCGTGGAACGTGGCGCCCACGGATCCGGTCCGGGTGATCGTCGAACGGCCGCCGCACCCCGGCGACGTCGACCGCCGCCGACGCAAGGCCCGACGCGCCGCAACGACAACTGCGCACCGTGCGCTGGGGGCTCGTGCCGAGCTGGTCCAAGGATGCCAAGGGCGGCGCCCGGATGATCAACGCGCGGATCGAGACGGTCACCGAGAAGCCGGCCTTCCGGCGTGCCGCCGCGAAACGCCGCTGCCTGGTCCCGGCGCTCGGCTACTACGAATGGCAGCGCCGTGACGGCAGGAAGGTGCCTTACTTCCTGCACGACGCCCACGGCGCGCCGCTCGCGTTCGCGGGCCTGTACGAGCTCTGGCGCGACCACACGCGCGCCGACGACGACCCGCAGCGCTGGCTGTGGACGTGCGCGATCATCACCCAGCAGGCCACCGACCAGCTGGGCGAGATCCACGACCGCAACCCCGTAGTGGTCCCGGCCGAGCTGCGCGCCGCGTGGCTGGACTGCACGAGCGACGACGCCGCGACGGCCGCGACCCTGCTCGAGCAGATCCCGGAGGCGCATCTCGCGCCGTACGTCGTGTCCGCCGCGGTCGGCAACGTCCGCAACAACGGCCCGCAGCTGATCGAGCCGGTCGCCGACCCCGATCAGGCCGAGCCGGAACGGGCCGGGGACGCACGCGCCGTCGCCGAGCAGCAGACCCTCGACATCTAGGGCCGCCGACGTGCCAGACTCCGGCTGATGCGACTCGAGATCCCGACGCCGTCCGGCATCGCGGTCGTCGAGCTGGACCGTCCGCGGGGCGACCTGCGGGCACTGGCCGTGCTCACCCACGGCGCGGGCGGCGGTGTCGACACGGCCGATCTGCTCGCCATCCGCGTTGCCGCACTGCGCGCCGGGACGGCTGTCGCGCGGGTGCTCCAGCCCTACCGGGTCGCGGGCCGCCGCACCCCGGCCGCGCCGGACAAGCAGGACGCCGACTGGCTCGCCGCCGTGCAGGCGATCACCCGGCGCCGCGGGCTGCGGCACCTGCCGCTGGTGGTCGGGGGCAGGTCCAACGGGGCCCGCGTCGCCTGCCGCACCGCGCTCGCGTCCGGTGCCCAGGGCGTGCTGGCGCTGGCGTTCCCGCTGCACCCGCCGGGACGCCCTGAGCGCAGCCGCCTGCCCGAGCTCGACGCTGCCGGCGTACCGACGCTGGTGATCCAGGGCGACCGCGACCCGTTCGGGATGCCACCGGGCGCCGAAGACCGACGAGTCGTCGTCGTCGCGGGCGCCGACCACGGCCTCAAGCGTGACCTGCCGCAGATCGCGCGCGAGGCCGTCGAATGGATCAGCAACTTGGCCCCGGCGCCGCCGCAGCGCTGAACTGCGGGCTGGGCGGGCCCGACCCGCCCTACCTGACGGCGGCTATCGGCGCGAAGCTCGCCCCGGCAGCCCGTGACAGGTCGTCCGGGGCAAGTGCCATCTGCAGGCCGCGCCTGCCGGCCGAGACGTACATCGTGTCCAGCGCGCACGCCGACCCGTCGATCACCACCGGCAGCCGCGCACGCTGTCCCACCGGCGAGATCCCGCCCACCACGTAGCCGGTCGCGCGGGCGGCGGCCGCAGGCTCGGCGAGCTCGCCGCGCTTGCCCCCGACAGCGGCGGCCAACGCCTTCAGGTCCAGTCGCCCGGACACCGGCACCACCCCGCACACCAGCGAGCCGTCCACGGTCGCGATCAACGTCTTGAAGATGTGCGCGGCATCGACGCCGAGCGCGGCGGCGGCCTCGTCGCCGAACCCGGGGAGCGCGCGTCGTGCTCGTAGGGGTGCAGCGTGAACTCGATGCCGAGCTGCCGTAGCGCCACGATCGCGGGCGTTCCTGCCGTCTTTCCGGCCATGACCGCAATCCTGCCGGAATGTCGGCGCAGGCCGCGCGGTTGTGCCCCTAGAGCACGCGAGAGGAATGAGCACACATGACGGTGACCGCACCGACGCGTCCCGGCAGGGTCGCTGCCGCGATCCGGCCCCTCGGGCCCGATGCCGCAGGCGCGATAGTCTCGTCCCGGGACGCCGGGAGGATCAGCGTGACAGAAGAGACGGTCGAGGCACGCCGCGCGCGGTTCGAGCGCGATGCCCTGCCGTTCATCGACCAGCTCTACGCCGCGGGTATGCGAATGACGCGCAACCCCGCCGATGCCGAGGATCTGGTCCAGGAGACCTATGTCAAGGCGTTCGCCGCGTTCCACCAGTTCACCGAGGGCACGAACCTCAAGGCGTGGCTGTACCGCATCCTGACGAACACCTTCATCAACAACTACCGCAAGAAGCAGCGCCAGCCGCAGGAGTCCGGCAACGAGGCCGTCGAGGACTGGCAGCTCGCGCGGGCCGAATCGCACACGTCGACGGGCCTGCGCTCGGCAGAGATGGAAGCGCTCGACCACCTGCCCGACTCCGACGTCAAGGACGCGCTGCAGGCGCTGCCCGAAGACTTCCGGCTGGCCGTTTACCTGGCCGATGTGGAAGGTTTCGCGTACAAGGAGATCGCCGAGATCATGGGCACGCCGATCGGCACCGTGATGTCTCGACTGCACCGCGGCCGCAAGCAACTGCAGGGCATGCTGGCCGATTACGCCAGGGATCGCGGCGTCACCCGCGCCGCTGCAGGGAGCGAGTCATGAGCCGCATGGGGTTCGGTCCCGGGGACATCGACTGCGACGAAGTACTGCGCGATGTCTACCTCTACCTCGACGACGAGACCAACGACGATCTGCGCAACCGCGTGCGCCGGCACCTGGCCGACTGCCCGCCGTGCCTCGAGCAGTACGGCCTCGAGCAGGACGTCCGATCGCTGGTGGCCCGGTGCTGCGGCGGCGACCAGGCCCCGCCGAGCCTGCACGAACGGATCCGGGTGCGCATCACCGAGGTGTCGGCCGAGACCGCGCACCTCGAGTACCGCGCCGAGTAGGCCCCGCTAGGCCGCTCGCGGCGCCAATCGGTTGACGAAAGCGCGCGCCGCGCGCTGACCGGCCAGCACCAGCGGGCCGCCGCGCTGACCGAGCACCACGCCGGTCACCCAGACCCGCGCACCGTGGATCCAGCGCCGCGAGCGGAACATGAAGCACCCGCCCGACGCGTCCATGGAGCCGGTCTTGATCCCGGCGAACCCGTCGTGGTGCAGCAGCACATCGGTGTTGTGCACGACGCCCGCCACCGGGATGCGCCACCGGCTGCGGGACACCATCCGCCGCAGCACCGTGGTGCGCATCGCCACCAGCGCCAAACGCACCTGGTCGGCGGCGCTCGACCGCGTGCGGGCGTCGAAACCGCTCGGGTCGGTGTAGGTCGTGTGCCGCATGCCCAGAGCGCGTGCCGTCGCGGTCATCAGGCGCGCGAACCGCGCGACACTGCCCGACACCCGGCGGGCCAGCATGACGGCGACGTTGTTGGCCGACGGCAGCAGCAACGCGGCCAGCGCCTGACGTTCCGTCAACCGCTCGCCCACCCGGACCGGCACCGTGGACTCGCCCCGTGCCACCCGGCGCCGGAAGTCGGCGACGTCACGGCGGGTCACCCTGAGCACGAATCCGGGTGCCGAGCCGTGCAACGGGTGCGTGCGCAGCACCAGATAGGCCGTCATCACCTTGGCGACGCTGGCGATCGGCGCGGCGTGCTGGTGCGGGCCGGCATGGATGTGCCCGGTGCCGATCGCGTACGCCAACTGGCCGTGTTGCGGCCAGCTGACCCGCGCCTGCGCCGGGCCGGCGAATACCGTGCACGCGGCACCGAGCACGGCCAACGTGGCGACGAGCGGGGCCAGACGGCGCGTCATTGCCTGCTCCTCGATCGGATCGCTCCATCGTGCAGGCGCTGTCAAGGGCGCCGGATCAGGCGCCGGCGAAGCCGAGCTGGCGCCACGCCTCGTAGACCGCCACGGACGCCGCGTTGGCCACGTTCAGCGAGCGCCGCCCGGGCAGCATCGGGATGCGCACCCGGTGCGTCACGTTCGGATCGGCCAGCACGTGCTCGGCGAGGCCGTCGGGTTCCGGGCCGAACATCAGCACGTCGCCGTCGCGGTAGGCGATGTCGGCGTACCCGACGTCGCCGCGGGCGGTGAACGCGAACACCCGCGCCGGCAACACCGCCTGCCAGAGCGCGTCCAGGTCCGGGTGCACGGTGACGACGGCGAGATCGTGGTAGTCCAGGCCGGCGCGGCGCAACCGGGCGTCGTCCATCGTGAACGCCAGCGGCTCGACCAGGTGCAGGTGCGCCCCGGTGACCGCCGCGAGCCGGATCGCGTTGCCGGTGTTCGGCGGGATCT
Source organism: uncultured Actinomycetota bacterium (assembly GCA_963711775.1). Lineage (GTDB taxonomy): Bacteria > Actinomycetota > Actinomycetes > Mycobacteriales > Jatrophihabitantaceae > Jatrophihabitans. Next base: position 177,401 of record CAVQFH010000008.1, read on the forward strand.
TCGGCTCGACGAACACGATGTGCAGCACGCCTACGTCCGCCCGCCCGTTGCCGGGGCAGCCGCGGCGGACGCCGTTGCCGTGCGGCGGCCGCGGCCCGGCACCGGCGCGGAATCGGCGTAGTAGTCGAGCGGCTCGGTCTCGTCCGCACCGCCCGGCGCCCGGACCGCGCGCAGCACCAGCGTGACGACGACCGCGACGACAATGTTGAGGATCAGCGCGGTGACGCCGATGTAGAGCTTCTCGTCGGTGAACGGGAACGGCGCCGTGGACGACCCGAAGTGCCGCAGGCCGTGCAGTGCCTTGACCGGCTTGCCGTCGGCGCCCTGCGTCACGGTGACGTTCGGGATCTGCTGGCGGTAGGCCTGGACGGTGCCGTAGATCATCCCGGCTGCCCAGCCGGCCAGCAGCGCCCAGCGGTGGAACCAGCGGGTGTAGAGCCCGGGCACGATCGTCGTCAGCGTCTGCAGGATCCACACGCCGCCGAGCAGCTGCAGGTTGATCGCGTTCTGCTTGTCCACGCCCAGCACGAACAGCAACGCGCCGAACTTCACCACCAGCGAGACGATCTTCGACACCTGCGCCTCGTGCTTGGGTGACGCGTCGCGCCGGAAGAACTCGCGGTAGATGTTGCGGGTGAACAGGTTGGCCGCGGCGATCGACATGATGGCTGCGGGCACCAGCGCGCCGATCGCGATCGCCGCGAACGCCACGCCGGCGAACCACGACGGGAAGGCGAAGGCGAAGAAGTGCGGAACCGCCAGCTGACCGTTGGCCACGCCGTCCTGGCCGTAGACGTTCATGTTGCCCTGGCGCACCTCGTAGATGGCGGCGAAGCCGAGCAGCGCGAGCAGCGCGAGCAGCAGCGAGTACGCCGGCAGGATCGCGGTGTTGCGGCGGATCACCGACCGCGCGCGGCTGGACAGCACCGCCGTCATGGAGTGCGGGTAGAGGAACAGCGCGAGCGCGGAGCCGAAGGCCAGCGTGCCGTAGGCCCAGTACGAGCCGGGCCCGGTGGTGAACAGGCCGGGAGGCACCTTGGTCTTGGGGTCCGGCGTGGTCAACTGCGTGCGGGCCGACTCGAACATGCCGCCGAAACCGATCTTCACGCCGATGTAGACGATCGCGACGATGATCACGATGTAGATCAGCGTGTCCTTGACGAACGCGATCAGCGCGGGCGCGCGCAGCCCGGACGAGTAGGTGTACGCGGCCAGCACCGCGAAGGCGATGATCAGCGGCAGGTCCTTGGCCAATGCGTTGCCGCTGCCGCCGATGCCCATCGTGTCGAACACGGCCTGGATGCCGACCAGCTGCAAGGCGATGTAGGGCATGGTCGCGACGATGCCGGTGAGCGCGACGGCCAGCGCGAGGGTCCGGCTGCCGAACCGGCCCCGCACGAAGTCGGCGGGCGTGACGTACCCGCGCCGGTGCGCGACGCTCCACAGCCGCGGCAGGAACACGAACACGATCGGGTAGGCGACGATCGTGTACGGCACCGCGAAGAAGCCGGCCACCGCGCCCGTGGCGTACATCGCCGCCGGCACCGCGACGAACGTGTACGCGGTGTACAGGTCGCCGCCGAGCAGGAACCAGCTGACCACCGTGCCGAAGCCGCGGCCGCCCAGACCCCACTCGTCGAGGGTTGCCATGGACTCGCCCCGACGCCACCGCGCGGCGATGAAGCCGAACACGGTGACCACCACGAAGAAGAACAGCACCACCCCGAGCTCGACGCCGTTGACGCCGTGCCCGCTAGCCAGCGCGCTCACTTGCTGCGCGCCTTCTTGATCAGCAGGTACGCGGTGTACGTCAGCACGGGCGTGATCAGCACCCAGAGCACCTGGTACCAGTAGAAGAACGGCCAGCCGAACAGCATCGGTGTCCGGCTCGAGTAGGTCGGCACGGCTGCGAGCGCGATGCACGGGATCGCGAGCAGCACCGCCACCACCACGCCGACGCCCACCGACAGGCGCGGCGGGCGGGCGGGTGGCTCGACGGGAACGAGCTCGTCCTCGGGTGCGCTCGGCATCGGCAACCGCTCCTTCGCTCGGGCCGCGACACCGGGCACGTCACGGCGACGGAAGGGACCTTAGCCTCATTCGGGGCATTTGCGGCAGTGGACCGGTGTCGCGGCGGTGGCTACGCACGCTGCGCGCGCGAGATGGCAGGCTTTGCCACGATGTCCGCCCTCACCGACACGCTCGCCGCGCGCACGGAGCTGACCGATGCGCAGGTGCAGCACATCGCGCGCCTGGTGGGGGAGTGGCAGCTGCTGTCCGACCTCGCCTTCGCCGACCTGCTGCTGTGGGCCCCGGTGGCGCTGCCGGCGGCCGAGGCGGACACCGTCCCCGCTTTCCTGTGCGTCGCGCAGTGCCGGCCGACCACCGGGCCGACGGCCTACCAGCACGACCAGGTGGGCGTCGTGCTGGCCGGCGAGCGCATCGCCGCGCTGAGCGTGGCGTACACCGAGGGACGCATCTTCCGCGAGGTCGATCCCGACTGGGACGGTGACCTGCCGATCCGGCGCGAGGCCATCCCGGTGCGCTTCGGTGACGACGTGATCGCCGTGCTCGGCCGCGACGCCAACCTGGCGAGCGTGCGTACCCCCAGCGAGCTGGAGCTCGCGTACCTGCAGAGCGCCGCCGACCTGGCCGGCATGGTGGCCGACGGGACATTCCCGTCCCCGATTCGCCGCCGGAGGAGGGTGTCGGGCCGCGTGCCGGCGACGGCCTGGTGCGCCTCGAGCCGGACGGCACGATCATCTACGCGAGCCCCAACGCGCTGTCGGCGTTCAACCGCCTGGGCGTCACCGGGCCGGTGCTGTCCGAACCCGTCGACGCGCTGACCGGAACGGTCGCCGACGATCCCTTCGACGCGAGTGACCTCGCCGCCGCCGTCGCCGAGGCGATCGACGGCGGCCAGCCGGCCAGCATCGAGATGGAGGGCGGCGGCGCGATCATCTTGTTCCGCGCCCTGCCGCTACGCCCGCGCGGCGAAACGCTCGGCGCGCTGCTGCTGATGCAGGACGTCACCGAGCTGCGCCACCGCGACCGTCAGATCATGAGCAAGGACGCGACGATCCGCGAGATCCACCATCGGGTGAAGAACAACCTGCAGACCGTCGCGGCGCTGCTGCGGTTGCAGGCGCGGCGGGTGTCGGTGCCGGGCGCACGCACCGCGCTCGAGGAGTCGATGCGCCGGGTGCAGTCGATCGCGCTGGTGCACGAGACGCTGTCGGTGTCCATCGACGAGACCGTCGATTTCGACGACGTCGTCGACCGCTTGCTGATGATGCTCAGCGACGTGATGGGCTCGGCCGAGCGGGTTCAGGTGCGCCGCGAGGGCAGCTTCGGCGTCATCCCGGCCGAGGTCGCCACCGCAATGGTCCTGGTGCTGACCGAGCTCGTGCAGAACGCCATCGAACACGCGTTTCCCGACGAACACGCCGGGACCGTGCAGCTCGCCGCCGAGCGCGGGCACGGGGAGCTGGTCATGACCATCCGCGACGACGGCGTCGGCATCGCGGCGGACTTCGACGCGTCGAAGACCGACCGCCTGGGTCTGCAGATCGTGAACACGCTGGTGTCCGCGGAACTCGAAGGAAGCGTGCAGTTCCGCCGGGCAGCCCCGGACGGCGGGACCGTTGTCACGGTCACCATGCCGACGGCGCGCAGGCGCTCGGAGTGAGGCCGGGCAGTCGCGCCCGGCCGCGGCCGGCTAGGCCAGGCGGGCGGTGCGCGCCCGGGCGTTGCGGCGTTTGAGCGCGCGGCGCTCGTCCTCGGACAGCCCGCCCCATACGCCGGCGTCCTGGCCGGACTCCAACGCCCAGGTCAAGCACTCCTGAGTGACCGGGCAGCGTCGGCAGACAGCTTTCGCCTGTTCGATCTGCAGCAGCGCAGGTCCGGTGTTCCCGATCGGGAAGAACAGCTCCGGATCCTCGTCACGGCAGAGCGCGCGGTGCCGCCAATCCATTGGCTACGTCTCACTCTCGACTCGACTCGAAGACATCCGTCGGGCATGCCCTCGCTTGTGAATCCTTTCACGAGCTGCCCCGGGCTTCAAGGATTTCGGCCGACTGAAAGCCAGATCACCGCAGTCGACCGCCCGGTTAATCGGGCGTAAAAGGCTTACAACTGCCCGCTTGCTCGAGGCGTTGTCATCGACGCTACGCGAGTCGCGGGCGCCGGTCGACCCCTCGTCGAGGGTCAAATCGGTCGATCAGGCGGGGTCGAGCGGCGGCACGACGACCCGAATCGCGGCGGGGACCGACCGGAAGGTGACCTTCTCGCGCTCGTCCAGGGCGTCGCCGTCGACCTGGAAGGGCAGGCTGCGGTCGCTGCGCACGGTGAACTGGTCGAGGTCGTGCAGCACGTAGGCGCCGCGCCGACCGACGTGCGGGCGGTCGCCCGAGAGCCGCGCCATGCTCCACAGCATGCCGGGAGTGCTCATCCGGCGGCGGGCGTAGAGGGCGATGCCGGTGTCGAAACCGACCTGCGGGGTCGGGCGCAGCGGCCGGTTGCCCACGTAGGTCCACGGGTCGGCGTTCGTGACCACGGTGAAGAACACGTCGTCGAGCGTGCTGCCGTCGGGCAGTTCGACGTGTAGCTGCGGGTGCCGGCGATCGGCATGCAGGAATTGATTGACGCCGACGCGGGCGTACAGCACATGCGTGGAGCGTTTGCCCTTGCGCCGGGCGCGCTCGACGCCGTGCACGATCGCGGCGTCGAAACCGAGTCCGGCAGCGAAGCAGAAGTAGCGGTCGTCGGCCAGGCCCATGCTCACCGTCCGCCGGCCGCCGGTGCGCAGGCCCTCGAGCAGTTGGCCGGTGGCCTCGATCGGGTTGTTCGCGAGCCCGAGGGCGCGCACGAAGACGTTGGTGGACCCGGCCGGCACGATGCCCAGCGCGGGGACGCGCGGGTGGACCCCGTCGGTCAGCAGCCCGTTGATGACCTCGTTCACCGTGCCGTCGCCGCCGAGCGCGACGACGACGTCCGTGCCGGCGCGCATCGCCCGGCAGGCCAGGGCCGCGGCATGCCCGCGGTTGGCGGTGTCGACGACCTCGAGGGTGGCCTCACCGGCCAGGGCGTGGGCGAGGACGTCACGCTCGCGCGGGCTCATCGCCGTGGCGCGCGGGTTCACGACGACGAGAACGCGCATCGTCGCAGCCTACGGGTCGGCTCGGCGCCGGGCCGGGCGCGCGTGGCTATCGTGGCGGCGTGAGCGACGCGCCCGGCACCGGCGACACGGCGCCGCGACCGCTGCGGTTCGCCTGCGTGCTCGTCGGCCTCGAGGCGCTGGCGCTGGCGGTGATCGGCGTCTGGCTCGTCGTCGAGACCCTGTCGGGGCGCCCGACCAGCATCGGGGCCGCGCTGTCCGGCGCGGCGTTGTCGCTGCTCGGTGCCGCGGTGCTGGTGCTCGCCGGGCGCGGGCTGCTGCGGCTGCGCCCGGCCGCGCGGACGCCTGTCGTGGTGCTGCAACTGCTGGCCCTGCCGGTGTCCTACACGCTCGCCTTCCAGGCGGGGCGGGTCGGCTACGGCGGCCCGATCCTCGTCGTCGCCGTGGCCGTGCTCTACCTGCTGTTCACGCCGCCCGCGCGAGCCGCGCTCGATCGCGAGCCGCCCGACTGAGGCTCCGGCGCGCTCAGCTGCGCCGGCGGCGTTGCTCGACCTGCGGTTCGGGGGCGCCGAGGCTCTCCCGCAGCCGCTTGAGACCGCGGGCGACAAGCCGGGACACCTGCATCTGCGACACCCCGACGATGGCCGCGATCTCGGTCTGCGTCTTGTTGGCGATGAAGCGCAGCAACAGGATCTCGCGTTCGGCCTCGGGCAGCTTCGCGATGACGTCACGCAGCATCGCGCGCTGCTCGACCTGGTCGAACCCCTCGTCGGTGACACCGAGCATCGGGTGCTCGGGGACGGTCTCGCCGGGAGCGGCCAGCACGTCGAGCGGCACACCGGAGTAGGCCCGCGCCGCGTCCAGCGCCTCCAGGACGGTGTCCTGGTCGGCGTCGATGCGCTCGGCGAGTTCGGGCACCGTCGGTGCGCGGCCCAATTCCTGGCTCAGGTCCGCACGGGCGGCGTTGAGGGTGGTCTGCATCTCCTGCGCGCGGCGCGGGACGTGGATGAGCCAACCGGTGTCACGGAAGTGCCGTTTGATCTCGCCGAGGATGGTCGGCGTCGCGTACGTGGAGAACTCCAACTGGCGCGACGGGTCGAACCGGTCGATCGCCTTGATCAGCCCGATCGCGCCCACCTGCACGAGGTCGTTCATCGGTTCGTTGCGGCCGGAGAAGCGCCGGGCGAGGTACACGACCAGCGGCATGTGCAGCTCGACGAGCTGGTCGCGCAGGCTCTGGCGCCGCGCGCTGTTCTCCGGCAGCTCGTGCAACTGCGCGAGCAGATCGCCGGCGTGCGCGCGGTCGTCGCGGCTCGGACGTTGCGGAGTCGTCACCGCGGCGCTGCCTCGCGGTTCTTCGTCACCGTGATGGCGAGCTGCCCGTCGGTCGCCGAGACGTCCACGGCCGAGGACAGCGCGTCGAGCACGGTCCAGGCGAAACCGCTGCGGTCGGGCTCGGCGGTCGAGCGCTGGGCCGTCTGCACGGTGGTCGTGACGGTGATCGAGCCGTCGCCGAGCCGGAACTGCGACTCCAGCCGCGAGTCGGCGTCGGCGTGCGGCAGCAGCAGGGCACACGCCTCGTCGACGGCGAGCCGGAGATCCTCGATGTCGTCGACGGTCAGGTCGCAGCTCGCGGCAAGGCTCACGGCGGTGCGCCGCAGCGTCGACACGAACACGACCCGCGCGGGCACCCGGACCTCGACGACGTCGGTCTCGGTGTCGAGCACGTCGTCGCCGACCGCTTCGGGGCTCGTCATGGCAAGTCAGTCCTTCCGGGCTGCGGGATTGGTCATGTTCCAGTGCACGATCACCGGCTGGCCGTGGTACATGCCCAGCTGTGACGGTGCCGCGGTGCCGAGCATGAGGTTGGCCCCGCCGCACGCCGACATGCCCACCCAGCGCGCGCCCAGTACCCGGCTGAAGTGGCCGTGCCCGACCAGCACCACCGGACCGTCGTGCATGGCTTCGACGGCGCGGGTGAGCACCCGGTCGGCACGCGCGGTGATCTGCTCGATGGTCTCGCCGTTGGGCACGCCGTGCGTGAACAGGTCCCAGCCGGGGTCTTCCTTGCGGATCTCCTCGGTGGTGCGGCCCTCGTAGTCGCCGTAGTCCCATTCGACGAGGTCGTCGTCGATCTGCACGTCGTCGAAGCCGGCCAGCCTGGCGGTGTCACGCGCGCGGGTGCGCGGGCTGCACAGCACCAGGGCAGGTCGCACGTCGCCGAGCATGTGGTCCATCGCCCGCGCCTGCTCGATGCCGTGCTCGGTGAGCGGGACGTCCGTGCGTCCGGTGTGCTGGCCGGACACGCTCCACTCCGTCTCGCCGTGGCGCAGCAGCCACAGCTGCGCCGAGTCGGGGAGGTCGGGCGCGGCGAAGGCCGGCCCCTCGGGCGGTGCGTCGGGGCCGGCCTCCGATGTCGTCATGCGCAGCTTCTGGTCAGGCGGCGTTCTTGGTTTCCCAGAAGATGCGGTCGATCTCGGCGATCTGGTCGAGCAGCTCCTGACCCTGGGCAGGGTCGACCTCGCCTTTGCCGCCGGCCGCGCCGGCCTGCTTGGTGGCCTTGTTGAACAGCTCGTGCAGCTGCGGGTACTTCTCGAAGTGCGGGGGCTTGAAGTAATCGGTCCACAGCACCCACAGGTGGTGCTTGACGAGCTCGGCGCGCTGTTCCTTGATGATCAGCGCACGGGTGCGGAAGACCGGGTCGTCGTTGGCCTGGTACTTCTCCATGATCGCCTTCACCGACTCGGCTTCGATGCGGGCCTGGGCGGGGTCGTAGACGCCGCACGGCAGATCGCAGTGCGCGTACGCAACGGCGGGAGTACGGAACAGACGCATATCGTTGACCTTTCCACGAGTTGACGGGACGGCGTGGCGTTCACGCAGTCACCGGTTTCCGACCCTACTACCGGCGTCCGGACGCGACGGAGGTGCTCGTGCTGCCGGTGCAGCGGGTGGCCGTGCGCGGCCCGTCGATGGTCCCCGTCCTGCGCGACGGTGACACCGTGCTGGTGCGCCACGGCGCCGCGATCCGTCCCGGTGACGTCGTGCTGGCGCGGTTTCGCGCCATGCCCGACCGGCTGGTGCTCAAGCGCACGGTGCGGCCCGTCGACGGCGGCTGGTGGCTCGCCTCGGACAATCCGTTCGCCGGCGGCGACAGCGCGGTGCACGGTGTCGCGGACGTGCTGGCCCGCGTGGTCCTGCGGATCCGACGCGGCGGACCCGGGCCGTGGCGCAGCGTGCGGCGGGTGCGCGCACTGCCCACCGAGGGAGAAGTGGCAGACTCGCTGCCGCGGGCGAACCCCGACTGACCGACACCGCGCGCCGGGACCCGGCGCGAGCACAATCACCGACCGTCGCACCCGGGAGATTCGTCGTGGGGTTCGATCCGGACAGCCCGGTGTTCCGTGCGCACGTCGGCGGCAAGCTGACGGTCCGCAGCACGCTGCCGTTGACCGATCGCGACTCACTGTCGATCGCCTACACGCCCGGCGTCGCCGAGGTGTCCAGCGCGATCGCCACCGACGAGGCGCTCGCGCGGGACTACACCTGGCGGTCACGGCTGGTCGCGATCGTCAGTGACGGCACCGCCGTGCTGGGGCTGGGCAACATCGGCGCGGCGGCCGCGCTGCCGGTGATGGAGGGCAAGGCCGCGCTGTTCAGCGAGTTCGCCGGCCTTAATGCCGTACCCATCGTCCTGGGCACCACCGACCCGGACGAGATCGTCGAGACCGTCGTGCGCATCGCACCGTCGTTCGGCGGCATCAACCTGGAGGACATCTCCGCCCCCCGGTGCTTCGGGATCGAGTCGCGGCTGCGCGAGCGGCTGCAGATCCCGGTCTTCCACGACGACCAGCACGGCACCGCGATCGTGGTGCTGGCCGCCCTGCGCAACGCCGCCGCGGTCACCGGTCGCACGCTGGGCGACCTGCGCGTGGTCGTGTCCGGCGCGGGCGCCGCGGGCATCGCGTGCACGAGGATCCTGCTTGCGGCGGGCATCGGCGACATCGCGGTCGCCGACTCGCGCGGCGTCGTGCACGCGTCCCGCGGTGAGCTGACCCCGGTGAAGGCCGACATCGCGTCGGTGACCAACCGGCTCGGGCTCACCGGCTCGCTCGACGACGCGCTGGCCGGCGCCGACGTGTTCCTCGGGCTGAGCGCGGGCGCCGTCGGCGAGGCTGCCGTGCGCACGATGGCCCCGAACTCGATGATCTTCGCGTTGGCGAACCCCGACCCGGAGGTCGAGCCGGCCGTCGCGCACCGGTACGCGGCGGTCGTCGCGACCGGGCGCAGCGACTACCCGAACCAGATCAACAACGTGCTGGCGTTCCCGGGGGTGTTCGCCGGTGCCTTCGACGCCGGCGCCGTCGCCATCACCGAGACCATGAAGCTGGCGGCGGCCGAGGCGCTCAGTGCCGTGGTGGGCGACGCCGTGTCACCGGAATACATCGTGCCGTCGCCGTTCGACGAGCGGGTGGCGCCCGCTGTGGCGTCGGCGGTCGCAGCCCAGGCCGTCGCCGACGGTGTCGCCGGCGTCAGTGACCGACGCTGATCCGGCCGTTCGGCGCGACGATGATCTTCTGCCCGGCGAAGATGAGGTCGGGGTTGCGGCCGACGACCGACTTGTTCCACTGGTAGAGCGGGATGACTCCGCCGTGGACGTGGAACCACCGAGCGATGACGGTCAGGTTGTCCCCGTGCTTGACCGTGTAGACGATCGGCTTCGGTGCCTTCGCCGCCGTGTGGGTACTGCCGGCCGCGGAGGTCTTCGGGGTCGGTGTGCTTGCGGCCGGCGTGCCGGCAGCGGCGGTGGCCGACGCGGTGTGCTCGGGCGCCGGCGAGCTGATCATGGCGGCGGCGTGCGTCGATCGGCTACCCCCACCGCGTGAGCCGTCACTGGTCGTCACCACGATCAGCGCGATGCCGCCGGCGAGCACGAGCCCGCCGATCAGCAGCGCGAGCGCGGTCGGACGCCCGGCAAGGCGGGTCTGTCTCGAGTGCTTGCTGGTCATGTCGACGCCCCGGTCATCGGCGCCACGCCCGGCAGCGTGGCATCCCAGTGAGCTACCCGCGACGGCGCGTCGCCAACCGGAATCCCGGAATGGCTACTCGTCGTCGTCGCGGGCGAGCCAGGTGGCGAGCCGGTCGACGGCGGTCTCGAACTCCGGGTGCTCGTCGACGAACCGCGCCAACGCGGCGGCGAGCCACTCGACGGACACCTGTTCCTCGCCCCGCCGCTGCGCGAGCTCCTCGATTCCGCGGTCGGTGAAGTACATGGCTTCAGCCTTCCCCGGGATAGCGGGCGCCGACCTGGCGGCGCGCCTCGTCGAGGACCTCGAGGATGCCGACCGTGTCGTCGAGTGGCACCAGCGGACTCTCGAGCAGGCCGGCGGCCAGGCAGCGGCCCACCTCCTCGATCTCGGTGCCGTAGCCGTTGCCGCGCGTGGGCGGGGCGGCGATCACGTCGTCGCCGTCCGGGCCGTGCACGATCAGCCGGTCGGGGCGGTGGATGCGGTGCTCGACGCCGATCCAGCCGTCGGTGCCGGTGATCAACCCGGCCAGTGGGCTGGTGCCTGCGGCACTCGCGTAGACCTGCGCCACGCGACCGTCGGCGTACCCCCACTGCATTGCGACGGTCAGGTCCGCGCCGGTCGGCGCGAGTGAACCGGTCGCCTGGACGGTGTCCGGCCGGCCGAGCACCAGCCAGGTGAACGTGGCCGGGTAGACGCCGAGGTCCAGCAGCGCGCCGCCGCCGGCCGCGAGGTCGAACAGCCGGTGCGCGGGGTCGTAGGGGAAGTGGCGTGACAGGTCGGCCCGCACGCCCAGGACGTCACCGATCCGCCCGCTGTGCGCCAGTTCGACCGCCTGGCGCACCAGCGGGTTGAGGCGCAGCCACATCGCCTCCATGCAGAACAGGTGGCGCTCGCGTGCCTCGCCGACCAGCTGCCGCGCCTGCGCGGCATTGAGCGCAAACGCCTTCTCGATCAGTGCGGGCTTGCCCGCGCGCAACGTCTGCAGCCCGTGCTCGAGGTGCTGGCCGTGCGTGGTGGCCACGTACACGACGTCGACGTCGGGGTCGGCGAGCAGCTCGGCGTAGCTGCCGTAGGAGCGGGCGACGCCGTGCTCGGCCGCGAACGCTGCGGCGCGGTCGCCGTCGCGCGCGCCGACGGCCTGCAGTGCCGCGCCCGGGGTGCCGGCGATGTCGGCGGCGACGGTCGCGGCGATCGCGCCGGCACCGAGGATGCCCCAGCGGATCACCCGAAGGCCTGCGCCACGACGTCCTTCTGCTGCGCCTCGTGCACGGACGTCGACCCGACGGCGGGCGATGCCGCGGCACCGCGTGACGCCCGGCGCAGCGCTCGGCCGCCCAGCTCGTCGGGCAGGTGCAGCGCCATGAACGGCCACGCACCCTGGTTGGCCGGCTCCTCCTGCACCCACACCAGCTCGGCGTCGGCGGGGAAGCGCTCGAGCTCGGCGCGCAGGTCGTCGGCGGGCAGCGGGTAGAGCTGCTCCACCCGCACGATCGCGACGTCGGTGCGGTGCTCGGCCTCGCGCGCGGCGAGCAGGTCGTAGTAGACCTTGCCGGCGCACAGCAGCACCCGGCGCACGGCCGCCGCGTCGGCGCCCTGGTCCGGCAGCACCGGCCGGAACCGGCCCTCGGTGAACTCGTCCAGCTGGCTGACGGCGCGCTTGTGCCGCAGCAACGACTTGGGTGTGAAGGCCACCAGCGGCCGCCGCACCGGTGACAGGCCCTGCCGGCGCAGCAGGTGGAAGTAGTTCGCGGGCGAGGAGCACATGGCGATCGTCATGTTGTTCTCCGCCGCCAGCTGCAGGAAGCGCTCGGGGCGCCCCGACGAGTGATCGGGGCCCTGGCCCTCGTAGCCGTGCGGGAGCAGCAGGCTCAACGCCGAACGCTGGCCCCACTTGGCCTCGCCGGACGCGATGAACTCGTCGATGATCGTCTGGGCGCCGTCGGCGAAGTCGCCGAACTGCGCCTCCCAGCACACCAGGGCGTCCTCGCGCACGACCGAGTAGCCGTACTCGAAGCCCATGGCCGCGAACTCGCTGAGCAGCGAGTCGTAGGTGAAGAACGGCGCCTGACCGTTGGTGGCGCCGCCGAGCTCGCGCAGCGGCGTGTACTCGGCGCCGCTGTTGCGGTCGATCAGCACCGCGTGTCGCTGGGTGAAGGTGCCGCGCCGGGTGTCCTGCCCGGTCAGCCGGACCGCGCGGCCGTCCATCGTCAGCGAGCCGAACGCGAACAGCTCCGCGGTGGCCCAGTCGACGTTGCCCTCGCTGCCCATGGCGACGCGCCGGTCGATCTGCGGCTTCAACCTCGGGTGGAGGGTGAAACCCTCTGGCGGATTGGAGTACGCATCCACGATGCGCTTGATCGAGTCCAGCGGGATCGCCGTGGTCACCTGCTGCGCCGGGGCGTCGCGCTGGGTCTCCGGCTCGCGGCGCCGGGCTGCTGCTGGTGTTGCGGGTCTCGACGAACACCTTCTCCAGCTGCGCCTGGAAGTCCTTCAGCGCGGCCTCGGCGTCCTCGAGGGTGATGTCCCCGCGACCGACGAGAGCCTCGGTGTAGAGCTTCCGGACGCTGCGCTTGCGGTCGATGATGTCGTACATCATCGGCTGGGTGAACGACGGGTTGTCGGCCTCGTTGTGGCCGCGCCGGCGGTAGCAGACCATGTCGATCACGACGTCCTTGCGGAACTCGCGGCGGTACTTGACCGCGAGCTCGGCGACCCGCACGCACGCCTCCGGGTCGTCGCCGTTCACGTGGAAGATCGGCGCCGCGATCATCCGGGCGATGTCGGTGCTGTAGAGCGACGAGCGCGACGACGACGGCGACGTCGTGAACCCCACCTGGTTGTTGACGATCACGTGCACCGTGCCGCCGGTGCGGTAGCCGCGCAGCTGCGAGAGGTTCAACGTCTCGGCCACGACGCCCTGCCCGGCGAACGCGGCGTCGCCGTGCATCAGCACCGGCAGCACCGTGTAGCCGTCATCGCCCTTGTCGAGCAGATCCTGCTTCGCGCGCACGATGCCCTCGAGGACCGGGTCGACGGCCTCGAGGTGCGACGGGTTGGCGGTCAGCGACACCGCGATCTGCTTGCCCGCGCCGGAGGTGAAGGTGCCGTCGGCGCCGAGGTGGTACTTCACGTCGCCGGAGCCCTGCGCGGTGCCCGGGTCGATGTTGCCCTCGAACTCGTTGAAGATCTTCGCGTACGGCTTGCCGACGATGTTGGCCAGCACGTTGAGCCGGCCGCGGTGCGGCATGCCGACGACGACCTCGTCGAGCCCCTGCTCGGCGGCCTCGGCCAGCACCGCGTCCAGCAGCGCGATCACCGTCTCGGCGCCTTCGAGGGAGAACCGCTTCTGGCCGACGTACTTCGTCTGCAGGAACGTCTCGAACGCCTCCGCGGCGTTCAGCCGCTTCAGCACGTGCAGCTGGTCGTCCCGGCTCGGCGGTGCGTGCTTGACCTCGATGCGCTCCTGCAACCACCTGCGCTGCTCGGGATCGGTGATGTGCATGTACTCGACGCCGACGCGACGGCAGTAGGCGTCGCGCAGCACGCCCAGGATGTCGCGCAAGCGACATCAGCAGCTCGCCGGCGAACCCGCCGACGGAGAACTCGCGGTCGAGGTCCCACAGCGTCAGCCCGTGCCGGGTGATGTCGAGGTCCGGGTGCGTGCGCACGGTGTATTCGAGCGGGTCGGTGTCGGCCATCAGGTGGCCGTTGGTGCGGTAGGCGTTGATCAGCTCGATGACGCGCGCGTTCTTGCCGATCTGGCCCTCGTGCGAGGTGTCGCGGTCGACCCGCCAGCGCACCGGCTCGTAGGGGATCCGCAGCGCGGCGAAGATCTCGTCGTAGAACTCGTCGGCGAGCAGCAGCTCGTGGATCTTGCGCAGGAACTCGCCCGACTGCGCGCCCTGGATGATGCGGTGGTCGTAGGTCGAGGTCAGCGTCATGATCTTGCTGATCGCGCGGTCGACCAGCTGGTCGGGGTTCATCCCGCTGAACTCGGCGGGGTACTCCATCGAGCCGACGCCGACGATCGTGCCCTGCCCGGCCATCAACCGCGGCACCGAATGGTTGGTGCCGATGGTGCCCGGGTTGGTGAGGCTGATCGTGGTGGCGGCGAAGTCCTCGGCGGTCAGCTTGCCGTTGCGCGCCCGCCGGATGATGTCCTCGTAGGAGTTCCAGAACGTCGCGAAGTCCATCGCCTCGGCGGCCTTGATCGACGCGACCACCAGCGAGCGCGAGTCGTTCTTGCCGACGAGATCGATCGCGATGCCCAGGTTCACGTGCTCGGGCATGATCACGGCGGGCTTGCCGTCGACCTCACCGAAGGCGTTGTTCATCTCCGGGTGGACGGCCAGCGCCTTGACGACGGCGTAGCCGATCAGGTGGGTGAAGCTGATCTTGCCGCCACGCGCGCGGCGCAGGTGGTTGTTGATGACGACGCGGTTGTCGAACAGCAGCTTCGCCGGCACGGCACGCACGCTGGTGGCCGTCGGGTACCTGCAGCGACTGCTCCATGTTGACGACCACGCGGGCGGCGGCGCCGCGCAGCTTCTCGGACGTCGCGGCGCCCGGGTCGCTCGGCGCGGTGGCCGCGGCCGGTGTGGCGCCGTTGCTGCGCGCGGTGCCCTTCGGGTCGGACTCGGGCGGTCGCGCGCCCCGCGTCGGTCTTCGGCTGGGCGGGTTTCGGGGTGGCCGCCGCCTGGGTGGCGTCGGTCGGCTTCGCGTCCGACGGCTTCGGGTCGGCTTTGGCGTCCATGGGCTGGGCGTCGACGGGCTTGGCGGCCGCGGCGCTCCCGTTCGCGTTCGCCGGCGCCGCGGCGCTGCCGGTCGTGCCGTCGGTGGCGTCAGTGTCGTCGGCGGCCGTGTCGCCCGTGCCGTTGCCGGGGGTGTCGCCGTAGTCGGCGAAGAAGTCGTGCCACGCGGCGTCCACGCTGTCCGGGTCGGCCAGGTAGCGCTCGTACATGTCCTCGACGAGCCACTCGTTGGCACCGAAATCGCCGACCGGGGCGGGATTCGCGGGGCGTGAGCCGGTGGGTGCGGGCTGCGCTGGTTGCTGCGTGGTCGCCACTGTTGCCTGGCCGTCCTCAGCTGGTTTCGGGTGCGTTACCGGTGCTCGAGCCTACGCGTTTCAGCGGCGTCACGGCCGGGCGCAGCGCGCCGATGTGGGCGACCCGACGCAGTCAGGTGATGTCGCGGTTGAGGGTGAACGCCGCGCCGAGGATCGCCGGGACGAAGGCCCACAGCAGCAGGACCACGATGCCGGCGCCCGTCGAGAGCAGGTGGACGCCGTCGGTGACCTCGGTCGAGCCGGTGGTGTGCAGGATGCCCGCGCTGGCCCCGCCCGGGGTGAACGGCCAGGCCTTGCGCACGACCGGGATGGCGAGCACCACGTTCTCGAGGACCAGCAGGAAGATGATGCCGACCACGACGGCGACGATCTGGTTGCGCAGCAGCGCCCCGACGCCGAGCCCGACGATGCCGTACAGCGCGACGACGCCGAACACGCCGACGATCGCATGGATCACGTGGGCGTCGCCGAAGTCGACATTGACGTGCTTCGCCGACAGCCACGGGACGGCGACCAGCAGCTGCACGCCCACCGACACCAGCGCGTAGGCGATGCCCAGCAGCGCGTAGGTGATCATCTTGGCGGTGACGATGGCCCAGCGCGACGGCGTCTGCAGCACCGTCGGAGTGATCGTCTGGTAACGGAACTCCGTGGTGATGCCGAGGACCCCGAGGACGAAGACCAGGATGTCGGCCTGCACGGACGAGGTGAACAGGTCCGGGACGTCCGATGCCGTGCGCACGCCGTCGTGGGGCGCGATCTGGGCGACGACCAGCAGGGCGCTGACGCGATCGTGCCGAGCAACAACCAGAACCAGACCTGGGTGGTGCGCAGCTTGCGGAACTCGGCGCGTACGAGGCGGATCATCGCCGGCTCCGGCCTTCGGCGGTCAGGGCGAAGAACAGGTCCTCGAGGTCGAAGCGTTCGGTGGCGAGCTCGTGCAGTTCCACCCCGGCCAGGAACGCGCGGTGCCCGACCTCGGCGGTGGCCATGCCCCTGAGCCGCAGCGTGCGCTCGTCGAGCTGCTCGATCTGCACGGAGGCACCGCGCGCAGGGCGTCGCGCAACGCCGCCGGGGCCGGCGAGCGGACCAGCACGCTGTCGGTGCCGGCCATCAGCTCGCTGATCGCCCCGGAGCGGACGAGCCGGCCGCGGTTGAGGATGACGACGCGGTCGGCGATCTGCTGCACCTCGTTCAGCTGGTGGCTGGAGACGAGCACGGTGCGTCCCTCGGCGGCCAGGTGGCGCAGCAGCCCGCGCAGCCAGCGGATGCCGTCGGGGTCGAGGCCGTTGGCGGGCTCGTCCAGGATCAGCACCCGTGGGTCGCCGAGCAGCGCCTGGGCGAGGCCGAGGCGTTGTCGCATGCCGAGCGAGTAGCCGCGCACCTTGCGTCGGGCCGCGTCGCGCAGCCCGACGATCTCCAGCACCTGGTCGGCGCGCTGGTCGGGCAACCCCGCGACGGTGCACATGATGCGCAGATGGTTACGGGCGGTGCGAGCCGGATGGAAGCTCGATGACTCCAGCGCGGCCCCGACGACGCCCGACGGCGTGGGCAGGTGACGGTAGACGTGTCCGCTGACGGTGGCGCGGCCGCTGGTGGGCGCTACTAGCCCCAGCACCATGCGCAGCGTCGTGGTCTTCCCGGCGCCGTTCGGACCGAGGAACCCGGTGATCGAGCCGGGCTCCACGGTGAAGCTCAACCGGTCGACCGCGCGCACGCCGCCGCGGAAGACCTTGGTCAGGTCGTCGACGACGACGCGGCCGCGCGGATCCTGCGGCGGTGCGCTCATGCGGCCATTCCACCATGATCGAGATGAGCGATCGCGTAACGCACTCGCGCCACGCAGGCCCGCGAGCGCGACGTTGCCCGCGCCGGGGCGGCGCGCCGGCCGCGGCGCACCCTCCGGCGCCGGATGTGGCCCGTCGGCTGGGACAGTGTGCGCATGCTGTCCATCGACGGGTCGTCGCTCGCCCTGCGCGACATCGCCGACGTCGCCGACGGGGGGCTGGACGTCCGCGTCAGTTCCATGACCCGGGCGCAGGCGGCCCGCGCGTATGCCGAGCAGATGGCGAGCAGCCGGCCCATCTACGGCCGCACCACCGGCGTCGGCGGCAACCGCCTGGTCGCGCTCGACAACGGCCCGGACGCCGCGTTCGACTCCTCGCTGGGGCTGCTGAGAAGTCATGCGTCCTCGGCCGGACCCACCCGATCGGTGCGCCGCGTGCGCGCCGGGCTGCTCGTGCGGCTGAATCAGCTGGCGGCGGGCGGCAGCGGCGTCGATCCGGCCGTCATCGACGGGTTGGCGACGATGATCCGCACCGACGCCCTGCCGCCGGTGCGCGAACTCGGCGGCGTGGGCACCGGCGATCTCGCCGCGCTGGCCACCACCGCGCTGGCACTGCTCGGCGAGGTGCCGACGACGCACCCGCTGCCCGGCGCCGTGCCGTTCGGCATCGGTGACGCCCTGCCGCTGCTGTCCAGCAATGCCTTCACCATCGCCGACGCGGCGCTGGCCGGCATCGCCCTGCGCGACCTCGCGGAGCGCGCGCTGGTGATCGCGGCTGCGACGTTCACCGCCGTCGACGGCAATTCCGAGGCCTTCTCGAGCGTCGTCGAGCAGGTGACGCCGTTCCCGGGGGCACGGCGGGTGTGCGCCGTCATGCGCACCCTGATCGATCCGGCGGTACCCGGCGCGCGCATCCAGGACCCGTTCGCGCTGCGCGCCCTGCCCCAGGTGCACGGACCGCTGCTCGACGCCCTGGACACCCTGGACACGGTGGTCGTGACGCTCGCGAACTCGCCCAGCGAGAACCCGATCTTCGTGCCGGAGGAGAGTGTCGCGCATCACGGCGGCTTCCACGTGGCCTATCTGGCGCAGGCCCTGGACGCGGTACGGCTGGCGCTCGCGCAGGCCTGCCAGCTGTCGCTCGCGCGGCTGTCGATGCTGTGCGACCCGTCGATGACCGGCCTCGCGCCGTTCCTCGCGCGACGGGCGCCCGGGCGCGTCCGGCGTGATGACGGTGGAGTACGTCGTCGCGTCCGCGCTGGCGGCGCTGCGGGCGCGCGCGACCCCGGCCAGCGTGCAGACCGTCACGCTGTCGCACGGGGTCGAGGAGGACGCCAGCTTCGCCTCGCTCGGTGCCCGGCAGGCGCTGGACTCGGTGCCGGTGGTGCAGAACGTGCTCGCCGGCGAGCTCGTGGCGGCCGTGCGGTGCCTGCGTATGCGCGGTCTCGAGCCACCGGCGCTGCGCAACTGGCTCGCCGGCCTGGACGGCCTCAGCGCCTCGTTCGCCGACCGCGACCTGACCCCGGACCTGATCTTCGCCGCGCACTCGCTCAGCCCGCGGGGCTGGGAGTGAGCGACGAGACGCTCGGTAGCGAGGACTACTTCCGCGAGGCGCTGCGCGTGCTCGGCCAGCACGGCCCGGACGGGCTGACGATCGCCGAATTGTGCGCCCGGCTGCGCGTGACCAAGGGCTCCTTCTACCACCACTTCGCCGGCATGCCGGCCTTCATCGACGCGCTGATCGTGTTCTGGGAGGCAGACCAGCAGGCGCGGCTAGCCGCGGTGCCGCGCGCCGAGGGCCCGGCGGCCGAGCGGCTGGAAACCCTCGTCGACGCGGTGCTCGAACTGCCGCACGGCGTCGAGGCCGCACTGCGCGGCTGGGGGGCGAGCCGGCCCGACGTCGCGGCCGCGCAGGCGCGGGTCGACCGGCGCCGCGAGCGCCGCGCCGCGGACACGCTGGTGAGCCTGGGCGTCGCGCGGGAGGACGCCCGGCGCCTGGCGCGGCTCGGCATGAACGCGCTGATCGGCGCGCAGCTGCGCGACGAGGCCTACGACTGGCGCCGCATGCGTGCGGTGCTGGACGAGCTGGCCCGCCTGGTGCTGCGCGACGTGCAGCGCGCCCGGGCCGCGCGCCGCCACTGACCGACGCTCAGCGGGGCGCCTTCGGGACCTCGCGCCCTGGTGGTTGGGTCGGCGGCTCGGTCATCGGCTGCACCGGCGACCACTTGCGCCGCGCGGACTTGCCGGGCTGCACGGTGACGTCGAAGCGGCGATTGCGGTTGCAGTGCGTCAGGTGGATCGGCTGGTCGCCGGTGGCCGAGTAGGTGACGTGCTCGTCGGTGATCTCGACATGCAACTGCTGGCCGCGCACGAGCACGCCGAACCGCAGCCGCTTCCATCCCGGCGGCAACTGCGGGCGGAACATCAGCCGTTCGCCCTGGTCGCGCATGCCGCCGAAGCCGGCCACGACGGCCAGCCACGCGCCCGCCAGCGACGCGATGTGCAGGCCGTCCTTCGAGTTGCGCTCGCTGTCGCGCAGGTCCATCAGCGCTGCCTCGGCGAGGTAGTCGGCGGCGAGATCGAGATGCCCGACCTCGGCCGCGAGCACAGACTGCGTGCACGCCGACAGCGACGAGTCCCGCACGGTGATCGGCTCGTAGTAGGCGAACGGCGCGCGCCTTCTGCTCCTGCGTGAACTCGTCGCCCGCCCAATGCATCGCGAGCAGCAGGTCGGCCTGCTTGACCACCTGCGTGCGGTACAGGTCGAAGTACGGCGCGTGCAGCAGCAGCGGGTACTCGTCCGCCTCGCTCGAATGCGCGAAGTTCCACACCCGGTGCGCGGTGAACCGGCGCGACTGCTCGTGCACGTGGTGCTCGTCGCTGTACGGGACGGCCATGTGGTCGGCCGCCCACGTCCATGCCCGCAGCTCGTCCTCGGTCGACGGCAAGTTCTTTCGCGCGGTCTCGGGAACCGGCGCGCCGCACGCACCGCCGAGTTCAGGTTCGCGGCCGCCATCAGGTTCGTGTAGATGTTGTCGTCGGCCATCGCGCTGTACTCGTCGGGACCGGTCACGCCGTCGATGTGGAAGCTGTCCGTCCTCGCCCGGGTAGCCGAGCGAGCGACCACAGCCGCGCGGTCTCGACCAGGATCTCGGCAGGCGCAGTCGCGGGCGAAGTCCTCGTCGCCGGTCCACCACACGTGCCGCGCGGCGGCGTCGGCGATGTCGGCGTTGACGTGGAACGCCGCGGTGCCGGCCGGCCAGTACGCCGAGCACTCCTGCCCGCGGATCGTGCGCCACGGGAACGCCGCGCCGCGCAGGCGCAGCGTGGTGGCGCGCTCGCGGGCGAGATCGAGCGTCGCGTGCCGCCAGCACAACGCGTCGGCCGCGGCGCCGGGGCAGGTGGCGGTCAGCAGCGGCAGCACGAACATCTCGGTGTCCCAGAACGCGTGCCCGTCGTAGCCCGGGCCCGGTCAGGCCCTTGGCCGGGATCGCCCGGTGTTCGGCGCGCGCGCCCGCCTGGTAGGCGTGGAACATCCCGAAGCGCACGGCCTGCTGGATCTGCGCGGGGCCGTCGATCTCGACGTCGGCGACCTGCCAGAACGACTCGAAGCGCTCGGCCTGCTCTTCGACGATCCCGTCCCAGCCGGCGTCCAGCGCGCTGATCAGCGCCGCCGCAACCTGATCGCGCAGCGCGGGGACCGAGCGCTGGCTCGACCAGCCGTAGGCGACGAACTTGGTGAGCTCGAGGTGCTCGCCGACATCGAGCGTGGTCGCGCCGGTCAGCCGTGCCCAGTCGGGATGCGAGTCGACCTGCACCGTCGACGCGCCGTGCGAGGAGTCGACGACGTGGCCCATCGCCGCGGCCATGTGCAGCTTGCTGGCCCGGGTGCGGTGCACGAGCATGCGCGCGGTGGTCCGTCGGCGTCGTGCTCGACCGCCTCGCAGCGCGTGCTCGATCACCTGCGCGACGCGCGGGTCGCTTCGACTGCGCCGGGACGGTCTCGTTGGCGACGAGTTCGGACTGCACGACGATGCGGACCGGCTCGTCGACCGGTTCGACGCGGTAGCGGATGGCCAGAGCGAGCGCCGGGCCAGCGACACCAGCCGCTGGCTGTGTACCCGGATCGGGTGCCGGCCGGGGACTGCCAGACGCACCGTGCGCTCGAGCACGCCGCGTCGCATGTCGAGCACGCGTTCGTGCTCGAGAACGCGCCGTAGCGCAGGTCGAGCGGCTCGTCGTCGACCAGCAGCCGGATCAGCTTGCCGTTGGTGACGTTGAGGATCGTCTGCCCGGACTCGGGGTAGCCGTAGCCGGCCTCGGCGTAGGGCAGCGGGCGCGTCTCGTAGAAGCGAGTTGAGGTAGGTGCCGGGCAGCCCGTTCGGGTCGCCCTCGTCGAGGTTGCCGCGCACGCCGATGTGCCCGTTCGACAGCGCGAACAGGGACTCGGTCTGGGCGAGCGCGGCTTGGTCCAGGCCCGATCTCCCGCATGCACCACGGGTCCGGCCGGGCACTGCGCTGCTGGGCGGTCGATGACTCGGTCACAGCAGGTCGGCCAGGTCGTCGACCACGACGTCTGCGCCGTGCTCGTGCAGGGCCGCGGCGTGCGCGTCGTCGAGCCGGTTGACGCCGACGACGAAGCCGAAGTTGCCGCGCCGGCCGGCCTCGACCCCGGACGTCGCGTCCTCGAACACCACGGCCTGCGCCGGCGTCCACGCCGGCACGCTGCGCGCCGGCCAGGAACGAGTCCGGCGCCGGCTTGCCGGCCATGCCCTCCTGCTTGATCGTCACGCCGTCGACGCGGTCCTCGACGAGCTCTGCGAGACCGGTCACGTCGAGCACGTCCTTGGTGTTGGCGCTGGACGACACGACGATGCGGCGCAGTCCCGCGTCGCGCGCGGCCTCGAGGTAGCGGCGGGAGCCGGGGAAGACGTGCACGCCGTCCTGCTTGATCCGCCGCAGCACGTCGTCGTTCTTGCGCGTGGCGATGCCGTGGACGGTCTCGGCGTCGGGCGGGTCGTCGGCCGCAGCCCTCGGGCAGGTCGAGCTTGCGCGACGCAAGGAAGTCGCGCACGCCGTCCAGGCGCGGCTTGCCGTCGACGTAGTCGTTGTAGTCGCTCTCGGTGAACTCGCCCTGCCCGTGCGCCTTGAGGACCGGGTCGAACGCCGCGCCCCACGCCGCGCGGTGCACGGCGGCGGTGTCGGTCAGCACCCCGTCGAGGTCGAAGAGGCAGGCCGCAATCATGTCTGGCAGTCCGAGCACAGGCCGATCATTCCCCACCGCAGTGCGCATGAAGCGCGCCGCGCCGGGTAAGTGATAGGTGACCGAGAGGAGTCGGCGATGCCGCAGCAGGCGTGGAGCAAGAAGCGCGAGAAGCAGTACGAGGACATCAAGGACAGCCTGAAGGACCGCGGCCGCAACGAGAAGGCGGCGAAAGAGATCGCGTCGCGCACGGTCAACAAGAACCGCGCGCGGGCCGGGGAGTCCAAGCAGGCCAGCAAGACCTCGACGAACGACATCTCGTCCAGTCGGCGAGGCGGGCTCCGCTCGCACAGCGGCGCGGCCGGCCGGACCAAGGCGCAGCTCTACGAAGAGGCCAGGAAGAAGAACGTCTCCGGGCGCTCGAGCATGTCGAAGGCCGAACTCGAAAAGGCAGTGGGGCGGGGCTGACTACAGCTCGTGGGCGCCGAGGTGGTGCAGCAGGTTGTGCGAGAACCTGTCCCCGGTGCGCTCCATGGTCGATCTCATGACGCGTTGCACCGCCCGCGCGGATGCTTTCGGCAGCGGGAGGTCCACCCGCAGCGTCAGCGAGATGGTCAGGTGGGTCCCGCCGTCGATGTCGGACAGCTCGTAGACCCCCTCGGCGCCGGCCCGCTCACGCTTGCCGTCCGGCGGCGTGTGGTGGTACTCGATGCGCTTGCCGTCCTCGAAGTGCATCGTCTCGGTGAACACCGGGATGACGCTGACCCCCAGGGCGGCGATCTTCATCATGTGCCAGCGCCACGTGTCGCCGTCGACATCGATGCGGCTCAGCAGCGGCGTGAGCTTCGGCAGCAGCACGGCGTCGGTCAGTGCCGCCCATACGTCCTCGCGCAGGGCGCTGATGTCGGCGTCCGAGTCGACGGTCGCCTCGAAGCAGGTCATCCAGCCTCCTCGGGCCTGACGGTCAATGTGCCTTGGCGGCGGACGTGCGGGTCTGCGCGGCAGCGTCTTCCGGCGGCGGGCTCTCGTCCGGCAGGCCGAGCTCGATCATCGCGTCCCGCGCGACGATCTGCTGGTGCGTGGTGGTCCGTTGCGCCCGGCCCCGGCCGAGGAAGGACACCGCCCAGTGCAGGACGGTCGTCGCCCGGTTCTTGAAGCCGACCAGGTAGAAGACGTGGATGACCAGCCACAACAGCCAGGCGATCAGGCCACCGAAGCGCAGCGGACCGACGTTGGCCACGGCCTTGAACCGCGAGATCGTCGCCATGCTGCCCTTGTCGAAGTAGTGGAAGGGCTTCTGGTCGGCCTTGCCGGACAGCCGGCGGGTGATCTGGCGCGCGGCATAGCTGCCCTGCTGCATGGCGACCTGCGCGACACCGGGGTAGTTGTTCAGCGTCATCATGTCGCCGATGACGAACACCTCGGGGTGCCCGGGCAGCGAGCAGTCCGGCTGCACCGCGATGCGCTGGCCGCGGTCGACATCGGCGCCGGTCTGCTTGCCGAGTGATGCGCTCAGCGACGAGCCCTGCACGCCGGCTGCCCAGATGACGGTGCGCGCGTCGACCCGGGTCTCGACGCCGCTCTTGTCCTGCACGGTCAGGCCGCGCGCGTCGACGCCGACGACCTTCTCGGCGAGCCACACCTCGACGCCGAGCTTGTCGAGCTGCCTGGCGGCGCCGGCGGACAGTTTGGTGCCGAAGGAGCCGAGTACCTCGTCCAGCGCGTCGATGAGGATGATCCGGGTCTTGCTCGTGTCGATGTTGCGGTAGTCCTTGACCAGCGTGCGGTGCGCGAGCTCGGAGATCTGCCCGGCGAGCTCGACGCCCGTCGCCCCGGCGCCCACCACCGCGAACGTCTGCCATTCGGCGCGGATCTTGTCATCGGTCTCGAGTTCGGCGTACTCGAACGCGGACAGCACGCGCCCGCGGATCTCGAGCGCGTCGTCGATGGACTTCAGGCCGGGCGCGTAGGCCTCGAACTCGTCGTTGCCGAAGTAGGAGGTGGTGGCACCGGCGGCGACGATCAAGGAGTCGTACGACGTGCTGGTTGCCTTGCCGCCGGCTACCGAACGCACCGTGCGGGTGCTCAGGTCGATGTCGGTGACCTCACCCAGCAGCACCTGCACATTCGACTGCCGGCGCAGGATCTCGCGCGTGGCCGGGGCGATCTCGCCCTCGGACAGGATGCCGGTGGCGACCTGGTAGAGCAGCGGCTGGAACAGGTGGTGCGTCGTCCGGCTGATCATGGTCACGTCGACGTTCGCCCGCTTGAGCTTCTTCGCCGCGAACAGGCCACCGAAGCCCGAGCCGATGATCACGACGTGATGTCGGTGGAACGTGCCCTCACTCACAGCGCCTCCTGGTGTCGACTCCGGCTGCATCAGGGAGTACCCCGTTGGGAGGCTGTGCATTCCCGGACGTGGCGCGGCCCGCACCGCGAGACGCGGTGCGGGCCGGCCGGGATGTCGCGATCAGTCGCCGAATGACGCGGTGTCGATGACGAAACGGTAGCGCACGTCGCTGTCGACCACGCGGTCCCAGGCCTCGTCGATCTGGTCGGCGTTGATCCGCTCGACCGTCGCGCCGATGTTGTGCTCCGCGCAGAAGTCCAGCATGTCCTGGGTCTCCTGGATGCCGCCGATCTGCGAGCCGGCCCAGGTCTTGCCGCCGCCGATCAGGGCGAACGCCGGGACCTCGAGCGGCTCGGACGGCGCGCCCACGCTGACCATGGCCCCGCGTGGCTTGAGCAACGAGAGGTAGCGGGCCATCGGCAAGGTGGCCGAGACGGTGTTGACGATGAGATCGAAGCTGCCGGCCAGCGTCTTGAAGGTGCTCCGCTCGCTGGTGGCGTAGTAGTGATCGGCCCCGAACTTCTTGCCGTCCTCTTCCTTCGAGGTGGTCTGCGACAGGACGGTGACGTCGGCGCCCATGGCGTGCGCGATCTTGACGCCCATGTGCCCGAGGCCGCCCATGCCCACGATGGCGACCTTCTTGCCCGGCCCCGCGCCCCAGTGGTGCAGCGGCGAGTAGAGGGTGATGCCCGCGCAAAGCAGAGGCGCGGCCTCGTCGAGCGGGATGCCGTCCGGGATGCGCAGCACGTAGTTCTCGTCGACGACGATCTCCGCGCTGTAGCCGCCGTCGGTGGGCTTGCCGTCCAGTTCGCCGCCGTAGGTGCCGACCATGCCACCGTTGGTGCAGAACTGTTCCTCGCCGCTGGTGCACTGCTCGCACGTGCCGCACGAGCTGACCATGCATCCCACGCCGGCATGCTCGCCGACCGAGAACTTCGTGACGTCCGAGCCGACCTCGGCGACGACGCCGGCGATCTCGTGGCCGGGCACAAGCGGGTAGGGAACCTCGCCCCACTCACCACGGCCGGTGTGGATGTCGGAGTGGCAGATTCCGCAGAAAGCGATCTTGATGCGGACGTCCTTGGGGCCGACGTCCCGGCGCTCGATCGTCGTCTTCTCGAACGGTGCCTTGGCGGCGGGGGTGGCGTATGCGGTGACAGAGGTCATGCGGGGTGAGAACTCCTAGATCGTTGAAAGCCGAACAATAGAGGTGTACCCATCCGGGCACCCCGAGTTCACACCTCGCGCAAGGCCGCACACAGCCGGTCGAGGAACTCGGCCTGGGCGGCGACGAGCTTCCCGCGCGCCGTGACGATGTCCACCCACGCCGCGCGGTCGATCTCGGGGAAGCGCTGCACGCGCCCCGATCGAGGTGGCCACTGCAGCTCGAAGGTGTTGCTCGTGACGCTGGTGACGTCGAAGTCCGCGGCCACGGCCCAGGCCACCACGACCTTCCCGCCGCGCTGGCGCACCTCGCCGAGCTCCCTTGTAGCGCCCGCGGGTGCCGGGGAGCCGAGCTCCTCGCTGAATTCCCGGCACGCTGCCGCGAACGGGTCCTCGCCGGCGTCGTACTCACCCTTGGGGATCGACCACGCGCCGGCATCGCGCTTGGCCCACAGCGGGCCGCCCGGGTGCACGATCAGCACCTGCAGGTGCTCGCCGGCGTCGGGGCCCCCTGTGCGGTGCAGCAGCAACCCGGCGCTGCGCCGGCCCGCGGTCATACGTGCGTGCCACCGCACACGTGCCCGTGGATCTCCTTCGTCAGGTCGGCGATGTGGCGGGTCAGTTCGGTGTTCGAACGCAGCTCGAGTTCGTTGGCGTTGAAGTCGTGGTCGGCCTTGCGCTGCTGGAAGTCGGCCTGTCGGTTCTGGCCGATCATCACGAACGTCGACAAGAAGATCGCCTCCAGCGACACGATGAGCGTCAGCGTCGGCCACGGGCTCTTCTCGAAGAACAGCATCCACACCGCGAACACCACCGCGTGCAGGTACACGAACGTCATCGAGCCCGCGAAACGGGTGATGCCGTCGGCCACGCGCAGCTGGACGCTCTGGGAACGCTCACGCGCCTGACCGACGACGCTGGGGTGCTGACTCTTCGCCGCGGCAATGGTGGTGGATGTCATGGCTGTAGATGATGGCAGCGCGCGCTTGAATGTCCTCGTGCACACGCCCGCCCGGTTCGGCGCCGAACCGGGACTGTGCGCACTGTGCCGGCACGCGAGCACCAACGTCACGCGACGCGGCACCGCCTACCTGCGGTGCACCCGTGCGGCCTGGGACGACCGGCTGTCCAAGTACCCGACGCTGCCGGTGCGCTCCTGCGTCGGTTACGAACCGACGCAGGAGCGCTGACCGGTCAGGAGTGGGTGAAGGAACCGAAGAACGTCTGGCCCGACGGGTAGATCCGCTGGTAGTTGACGCCTTCCTGGGTGTCGATCGCGGCAACAGACATGTTCGGACCCGAGTAGATGCCCACGTGGTAGATGTCGCCCTCGTCGTCGCTGTAGAACACGAGGTCACCCGGCAACGCACGCGACTGCGGAATCAGGCGGGCAGCGAGGAACTGCGCCTCGGACACCCGCGGGGTGGTGTAGCCGTTCTTGCGGTAGCTGTACATCACCAGCCCGGAGCAGTCGAAGGTCTTCGGGCCGGTGGCCCCCCATACGTAGCGCTGGCCGATGTGCTTCTTCGCCTCAGCCAGGACCTTCGTGTTCAGCGTCGGCTGCGTGAGCGCACCCGACCCCTGGCCTCGGGTGTCGGCCGCCTTGCAGCCGAGGAAGCTGTTGTGGCCCCACCCGACGTTGACCGCCCACAGGCACGCCACGTGAGTGCCTCGCGAGACCTTCACCGTGGTGTCGAACGCGTCGCCGCCGACCGTCCGGACGGTCGCTGCCGAGCGGTTGTCGACGTAGACCACGATGACCATGCGCCGGTAGAGGTAATCCGGGTCGTAAGCGGTGCCGCGCACCCGCATGGTGCTCGACGTCGCGGTCGCCGCGCTGAAGGTGCCCTTCGGGCTGCGCGCGGCAATCTGGGCCGTTGTCAGCGTGCGGCCCTTGGGCGTGGCGATGCACTTGAGGATCGTGCGCAGTCCGGCGCCGCGGTTGGTGACCAGCACGCACGCGGTGTGGTTGCCCGCGGGCACCGGGATGGTCATCGTGAACCCCGGCGTCGGCCCCAGCTTGTACTTCTTGGTCACCGCGGCGTCGGCGAGCGAGGTGGTCGTGGCGCCGGAGTGGGTCCGGCCGTCGAGGACACCGAGCAGGCTGACGTTCGACGTGCGGGCGTCCGGGTCCGCGGCCCAGCCGCTGACCTGCAGGCCGGTCGCGACGAACCTCACGCTGGTGACCGCGCCGATCGGGTCGTGGCCGGCGGTGTACTTCACCGACGGCGCCGCGACGGCGGGAGCAGCCGTGACGAGGGCGGTGGCGCCGGCGAACAGCAGCGCGATGATCGCGCTCAAGGCTGACGCCCGGCGGCTGAAGGTGGGCACGCGCAGGCTGCGCGGCGATGCGGAGGCGGGCATGACGACGAATCCTTCGAGTCGAGTTCGGTGCACTGCCCCCGCGGCAGATGTGCTCTTGTTCCCCTCCAGCACCATACGGCACATTAACTCCGTGTGAAAGTGCAAGAATTCGGCGTCGTCAGCCGACGACGTCGCCCTGGGCTCAGGGCGCCGGATCGCCGGGTTGCTGCGCGCTCGAACCGCCCGTCGCCGCCGAAGACCCCGCCGCCGATGCCGACGACGATCCGGACGACGACCTGGGCGCCGACGACGACGCGGATGCCGACGACGAGGACGCCGGTGCCGACGACGACGCGGGTGCCGTCGACGATCCCGTTGACGAAGACGAGGATGCCGGTGCCGTCGACGATCCCGTGGCAGGCGCCGAGGACGACGATGTGGCCGGTGGTGCCGAGGTCGTCGGTGCCGGCGCGAGGTAGGTGTACGTGCGCGGTGTCGACGTCCCGAACGCCGTGGAGACGGTGACGGGTACCGCTCCGGCGGCGTGCGCGGGCATCGTCACCGAGACGCTGGTGGCCGAGACGACGTGGAACGCGGCAGCGACGGCGCCCACCGTCACCTTGGTGGCACCGGTGAGGCTTGTGCCGGTCAACACCACGGTGTTGCCGCCGCCGACCGCTCCGGACGCCGGGCTGAGGGTCGAGACCTGCGGAGCGCTGACGTAGGTGACCGAGCGCGACGCCGTGCCCCACGGGTTGGACACGGCGACGGAGACCTTGCCGGCGCGGTGTGCGGGCACCTTCACGACGAGCTGCGACGCGGTGCGCTTGCTGAACGAGTACAGCATCGTCTTGTCGACGACGACGGACGTCGCGGTGCTCAGGCGGCTGCCCTTGATGGTCAGGTAGCCGCCCTTGATCGACAGTTGCGGCGTCACGGCCGTCACGCTCGGCCCGGGCGCCTGCCTGCCCGACGACAGCGGCCGGGTGGCGCCACGGTAGGTCCCGCTGAAGGCGATCACGTCGCGCAGCCGCGAGCGCATGACGACGGTGCCGCTCTCCTCGGCCTGGATCACGTTGCCGTTGCCCTCGTAGATGGCGGTGTGCCCGATGACGTCGTTCGGTGAGTCGGAGAAGTAGACGAGATCGCCGGGCACGAGCTGGCCGATCGTCGGGTGGAAGCGGCCCGCCTGGCGGTGCTGGGTGGCCGCGTAGTGCGCGAGACGCTCGTAGGGCGCCCACGAGTACAACGTCAGGCCCGAGCAGTCGAAGCCGACGATGTGGCAGTCCATGTCGCCGCCGTTGTGTGCGCAGACGCCGGTGGTCGGCCCGCTGGCGTTGCCGCCGGCCCACGAATAGGGGAGACCGAGCCACGATCGTGCGCGTCGCACCGCGGTGACGCCCATCGCCGCGGTCCAGTGGGCCGAGCGGTGCGCGGTGGCCACGCCGTGATGCGCCCGGCGGACCCGTGCGGAGATCCGCTGTTCCTGATGGCCGGTGAGGCCGCCCTGGATGTGGCTGTTCATCGTCGGGTGCGTGAACGTCACCTTGCTCGCCGCGTCCTTCGACGACCAGCCGGCGTCGGTCACCACGCGCACGTAGACCGAGCCGTAGTGGTGGTAGGGGCTGCGCACGGTGAGGGTGGTGGGGGAGTTGACGGAGAAGCCGTAGGCGTACGCCCCGCCGAACATCACCTTCTGCACGTGCGTGAAGTTGTGGCCGTGCACCGTGACGGTGCTGCCGCCCCAATAGGTCACGTGGTGCGACGACATCGAGGACACCGACGGCCGCACGCCGGCGAGCGCGGGAACCGCGACGAGCACGGCCGACACGGCCAGGGCGGCCACCAGGCACAGGGCTCTGACGAGATGCTTCATGACGATCCTTGCGTTGACCCCCGCAACGGATGCGGGAATGTTCACATAAAGTCCGCGTTTAGTCCAGTGGCGCGCGGCGCGGTGCGATCAGGTTGCCGGGTGGCCCTCGGGAACGGACTCCGGTCCGGCCTCGACCGGCCGCGGACGGTCCTGCGGATGCAAACGCGCGGCGATGATCGCGATGTCGTCGGCCGGCCCGGCATCCGGCGTCAGTGCGGCGAGCAGGCCGTCGCACAGCTGTGTCAACGGCAGCTTCGCCAGCGAGCCGGCGGCGTCGATGAGCCGGACGAGCCCGTCGTCCAGATCCTCGCCACGCCGCTCGATGAGGCCGTCGGTGTAGAGCACCAGCGTGGACCCCTCCGGCAGCTCGACGACGTGGTCCTGGCGGGGGGCGGCGGGATCGACGCCCAGGATCAGGTCCGCGGGCCGCTCGAGCACCTGCACCGTCGCGTCGGCATGCACCACCAGCGGCGGCGGGTGGCCGCCGTTGGTCCAGGTGAAGCAGTAGGCATCACCGGCTGCACGCGAGATGGCGCCGATGACCACACTGGCGAGGCCCGGGATGTCCAGCGCCGGCATGGCCTCGTCGACCGCGCGCAACGCCGCTGCCGGGCGCAGCGGCTGGTGCAGCGCCGCGAAGCGCAGCATGTTGCGCAGTTGTGCCATCCGCGTGGCGGCGCCGATGTCGTGACCGGTGACGTCCCCGATCGCCAGGACGGTATGGCCGTCGTAGGCCATGAACGCGTCGTACCAGTCCCCGCCGACCTCGACGCCCTCGGTGGCCGGCAGGTACCGGGCGACCAGCTCGAGGTGGCCCGGCTCGGGCAGGGACGTCAGCAGGCTGCGTTGCAATGCGGCTGCGGCGTCCTGCTGCAGCTCGTGCAGCCGCCGGTTCTCCAGCCACTGGCCGATACGCAGCCCGAACAGGTCGGCGACGAGCAGGTCGGTGGCGCTGAACTGGTCGTCTGCGCGGCGGCGCACCCAGGTCATCGCCCCGTGCACGCGACCGCTCGAGCGCAGTGGGACCACCACGGCATGGCTCGCGCCGAGCAGGTCGAACATGGTGGCCTGCGCCTCGTCGAGCGCGTCCGGCAACGGTCGGGCGCTGCTGTCGGTGCGGTCGACGACCACCTGCGTCATGGCGCCGGAGAGCACCTGCGCCAGTGACCCTTGGCTACGGGAGGTCGCGGGCGGCAACTGGCGCAGCTGCCGGGCCGTGTCCTCACTGGTCAGCCCGGTCCCGGCCACGGAGACTCGGTGGATCAGGCGTTCGGCGTCGACGCGGTGGATGATGCAGCCGTCGGCCAGGTCTCCGGCGACGAGGCCGCTGACGGCGTCCAGGCCGTCCAGCACGGTCAGCGCGTTGAGCAACTCGGAGAGCCGGGCCAGCGTGGTGAGCCGGGCGTTCTCCGCCTCGGCGGCGTCGGTCGCCGCCCGTGCCTCGCGGAAGGCGCGCTCGGCTGCCTCGCGCCGCAACTCGGCTGCGGCGATCTTGACGTCGGTGTCGACGTCGCGCGCGCGCCGCTCGGTGGCGTCGCCGAAGACCACGACCCCGGCGACGTCGTCGGGAGCTGATTCGTGAGCGGGCGCACCCGCCGTCGCGCGCATGGGCGACGAGATCCACCAGACGGCGAGCGGCCGGCCGTCGCGGCGCCAGAAGAGGTCTGCGTCGTCGTGGTCGCCCACCCCGCTGCGCGCGACGTCGAACGCGCGGCAGTCGGCGATAGGCGCGGCGGTGCCGTCCGAGCGCGTGTGGTGGAACGTCTCGTGCGCGTTGCGGCCGACCAGCTCGTCAGCGGGCCAGCCGAGCAGGTCCGCGGCGGCCTGGTTGACGACGACGAGCGAACCGGTGCGGTCGAAGGCGTACATGCCGACACCCGCGGCCGCGAAGGCCATCCGCATGAGGTCCGCACGCCGCGGTGCCATCACGTGCTCCTCGCCGAAGCCAGCTCATGGTCACCGCCCGGCTGCGACAGTGAGGCACGCAGGATAAAGGGCGCGCCCACGCCTGTGCACCACCGGTGGCTCAGGAGGTGGGGCCCTCGGCGGGTCGTGCCGACAACCGGTCGACGACCTCATGGACCAGCGCGCCGAGCCGGGCCCGGGTGGGTTGCGCCACGGGGATGCCCGCGGCCACCAGCGGTGCTGCCGTCACCGGGCCGACCGCCGCGGCGAGCACCGGCCCGCGCAACGCCGCGCGGACCGCGTCGCCGCATGCGCGCTCGTCGGCGGTGCGCAGGAAGTTGGTCGCCGCGGGGGCGCTGGTGAAGGTGACCGCGTCGATGCGTGCCGCGGCGACCAGCTCCAGCAGCCGGTGCAGCGGCGCGGCGTCCTCGGGCGGCTCCCAGCGGTAGACCGGCACCTCGACGACCTCCGCGCCGGCCGAGCTCAACGTGTGGACCAGCTCGGCCAGCGGATCGCCGTGCAGCTGGACGGCGATGCGGGTGCCCGCGAGCCCGTCGAGCGCGAGCAGGTGGTCCAGGACCTCGGCGCTGGACTCCGACTCGGGCGACCACGCCTCGCGCAGGCCGGCGCCGCGCACCGCGCCGCGCACCTTCGGACCGCGGGTCGAGGATCACGGCGCCGCGCAGCGCGTCGAGGAGCGTGTCGTGCAGGCCCCACCCGTCGGCGGCGTCGAGCCAGCCGCGGAAGCCGACGCCGTGGTGGCGATGACGTAGTCCAGCCGGTCCGACAGGCAGCGGCGGGTGGCGTCACGCAGCTGGGTGTCGTCGGCCAGTGCCACGATGCGGATCGCCGGGCCGTAGACGACCTGCGCGCCGCGCCGTTCCAGGGCACTGCCGAGCTCCTCGCGCCGCCGGGCCGCGGTGATGCCCACGGTGCGCCCGGCCAGCGGCTCGTCGGCGTCGTCGTCCTGCACATCCGCGACGGTACGGACACCATTGCCCGCAGGGCCGTTTCGGTGTCCGATGGGCCGATGCCCACAGCCGCGTCGCCGGACGACGCCGAGCAGGCCGCCGGGTTGCACCGGCAACGGGAGGTGGCGCAGTCGTTCGGGGGCGACGCCGCGCGCTACGACCGTGCGCGGCCCGGATATCCGAGTGCCCTCGTGGAACGGGTCATCGCGGCAAGTCCCGGCAGGGACGTGCTCGACGTCGGCATGGGGACCGGTACGGCTGCCCGCTCGTTCCGCGACGGCGGGTGCACCGTGCTCGGCGTCGAGCCGGACCCCCGGATGGCCGCCGTCGCGCGTGCGCAGGGTTTCACTGTGGAGGTCGCCGCCTTCGAGGAGTGGGATCCGGCCGGTCGCTCGTTCGACGCGGTGATCGCCGGCCAGGCATGGCACTGGATCGACGCGCTGGCGGGCGCTACGAAGGCGGCGACCCTGCTGCGGCCGGGCGGCCGGCTCGCGGTGTTCTGGAACGCGGCCGAGTACCCGCCGGCGTTGCGCGAGGTCTACCGCCGCACGCTGCCGGACACGGTGCTCGCGCAATCCGGGCGCCGCGAGAGCTACACCGTCTTCTACGACCTCGCCGCCGACGGCATCATCCGCGCGCAACGGTTCACCGAGCCCGAACGGTGGTTCGTCGACTGGTCGCACACCTACACGGCCGAGGAGTGGCTCGATCAGGTGCCCAGCTTCGGCGGCCACCGCACCCTGCCGCCCGGCAAGCTGGACGAGCTGCTCACCGGGCTCGCCGCGGCCATCGACGCGACGGGTGGCACCGTGACCATCGAGTACACGGCCGGCGCGGTGACGGCCTTCCGCAGCTGACGTCGTAGCCGGCGAGGACGCCGGCCTCGAGCCCGCACGCGTGCTCCTGTTGCTCGGCCCAACCGAGCACGCCGCGTGTCTTCGGTTTGCCTGCGATGCGCTGACCTGAGTCCTGCGATCACTCGGCCCTGGTGGACGGCGAGGTCGAACGGCGCGTCCGACGACGTCGTCCAGCACTCGTGGCCCTGCCGCCGGACAAGTCCTACGGCGGCCCGGACGAGGTCGAGTCGGGCGCAGCCGACGCGGGCTGAACCACCCCATTCACCCGCCCGTCGGCTCCGCTGCTGGCCGGTCCGGCACGTTCCCGGTTGTGCTTCGCCGCGGTGTAACGGGTTGCGTCCGGCAGGCTCAGCTCACCGCACCTTGTTGTCGCAGGGGGCGTGGCTGACGCCGATGATCGGGGCCGTGGCGATGATGCCGTACTGCTCCCCGGCCTCTGGGCCCGAGCTATCCAGGAAACCGGTGCCCAGGTCGTCCGGCGTGCCGTCGTCGGTCGTGACAAGTCCCGCGTCCGGGGCCTGGTCGAAGAACCGGCCCGGCGCGTCGATCAACACTCGCTGCCCGCCGATGCGGTAGCACTCCTGATCGGTGAAGTCCCGATCGGATTGAGCGCCCAGCCGCGCGCCGTACTGCGCTCCGGCCTGCACGGAATCGCCCTGGTCGAACTCGTGCCAGGTGCCGCCGCGATCGCACACGACCCGGCCGGCGTCGCTGACCGTGCCGAGGTCCTCGCCGGGTACGCCGATGCAGCTGCCGTCGTCGGACGTGCTGACGAGCGCCGCGCCGAAGTGATCACCCGCCTCGTCGCTGCCGGGAACCCCGGCACTGTTCTGCGTGAGGGCGCTGGGCTGCGACGGGGTGGCCGATCCCTGCCGCACGCCGAAGATGTCGACGGTGCCCACCTGCTTGACGTTGCCCAGCGCCTCGTCCGGCACACCGACGTCGTACCGGGTGCCGAACGTGCCGATGCTCGCGCCGAAGTGGTCATCCGCCTCAGAGCTGCCGGGGATGCCCGGTGTGTTCTGCGAGAACGTGGCGGCGGCGGTGAAGGCGCCCGTCCGGGAGTCGTCGAACACGAAGGTCACCGACCCGGCGTCGGCCGCGGCGCCGATGTCCTCGTCCGGATCGCCGATCGCCAGCGGCCTGCCGAACGCCGACAGGACGCTGCCGAAATGGTCGCCGTTCTCCGCGCCACCGGGGACGCCCGGCGTGTTCTGCGTGATCGTGCCGACGAAGGTCACGCCGCCCGTGCCGCTGATCAGGTAGTGGTCGACGGCGCCGGCCTGCTGCGCACCGTCGACAGCGCGGTCAGGTGCGGCGATCCAGAGGTCGGCGCCGCTCACGGTGATCTGCGCGCCGAACCTCTCCCCGGCCGTACGACCGGTCAGCACGACGGCGTCATCGGAGGTGATGCCGTCGTTGGACCCGTGTGCCACGACGACGGCCCCGCGTCCGCCGTCGGCGCCCGGCGCGCCGATCGCGAGGTCCGCGCAGGAATCGCTGGCCTGCCCGGCGGTGTCGAGGTTTGCGAAGGCCACCGCTGTACCGAACTGGTCTCCGGCAGTGGGCGTCCCCAGTTGCGGGAACAGTGACTCGTCGAATCGCTGGATGCTGCCGGCGCCCGCCGATTGGATGTCGACCACCCCGGCGTTGCGCTGCCCACCGACGCTCGCGCGCGGCACCCCGATGACGGAGTCGGGATAGCTGTCGTTCTGGATGTCGTTGTCGACCTGGTACTCGGAGTCCGTCCGGGCGCAGCTCGCGGCCACCGGCGCGGCCGCCGCCGCGCTGCTGATGAGCCCATAAGCCAGCAGGGCGAGTGCACCGAACTGCGCGACGTTGCGACGTGTGAACATGCGGACCTCCGCGGCATGGTCCAGCGGAACGTCGCACAGCCGCACTGTGATCATGCTGAACGAGACGTTGGGCGTACCTGTGTCGCGGTGAGTCTGGTTTGGAGGCGCGGTGTGTGCCATCGTGGCGCGGACAGTCTCGCCCCTCCAGCCGAGGAATGTGGGCACGTGATGACCACCAACAAGGAAATCGCCGAAGGCATCTATGCGAGCTTCGCAACCGGCGACGTTCCCGCCGTCCTCGGCGTCATGGCGGAGGACATCAAGTGGACCGAGGCCGAGGGCTTCCCCCTCGCCGGCACCTACGTCGGTCCCCAAGCAGTGCTCGAAGGCGTGTTCATGCGACTCGGCGAGATCGGTGACAACTACGCCGTTCTGCCCGAGCAGTTCGTGGCGGACGGCAACACCGTTGTGGTGCTCGGGAACTACATGTGGCAGCACAGGACTTCTGGCGATCCGGCGGTTGTGAAGATGGCTCACGTATGGACGATGGACGGTGGCAAGGTCGTCGCCTTCCAGCAGCACGTCGACACCGCGAGGGTTCGCGAGCTCAGCTGACCGACGTCGTCCTCGGGCGCGTGCCGCACCGGCAGAAAGAGCGGCGATGACCCTGCAGATCTCGTGTGCGTTCGCCACCGAGCTGGCGACGCCCGATCACATCGCCGTGGCCGAGCGGCTCGGCTATCGCACTGCGTGGTGCTATGACTCGCCCGCCGTCTGCCCGGACGTGTGGATGATCCTCGCGCTCGCGGCCGAACGGACGCGGTACATCGGGCTCGGGCCGGGCGTGCTCATTCCCAGCCTGCGTTCACCCGTCGTCACAGCCGCCGCGATCGGCACCCTGGCCGCGCAGGCGCCGGGGCGGGTGCAGGTGGGCGTCGGCAGCGGCTTCACCGGACGGGTGGCGTTGGGGCAACGGCCGATGCGGTGGTCGGACGTGCACCGCTACGTCGAGGTCGTCCGGGCACTGCTGCGCGGCGAGATAACCGAATGGGACGGCGCCGCCGTCGAGCTGCTGCATCCCGACCGGTGCGCCGCACCGCGCCCGATCGACCCGGCGATCGTCATCGGCGCAGACGGTCCCCGCGGGCTGGCGGTGGCCGAGGCGATCGGCGACGGGGTGTTCTCGGCGAATCCGTCCTTCCTGCAGGACGCGCCTGCGCGGCGCCGCATCCTGTTGATGTGGGGCAGCGTGCTGGGCCCGGGTGAGGACATCGGTTCGGCGCGGGTCCAGGCGGCGCTGCGTCCGGCGACCGCTGTGCTGTACCACGCAACCTACGACCGCGGCGGTGTCGCCGTCGACGCGCTGCCGGCCGGGCGGCAGTGGCGAGCCGCCGTCGAGCAGGTACCGGCCGCTCGGCGGCATCTGGCCGTGCACGCCGGCCACCAGGTCGCGCTCAACGCCGCCGACCAGGTGCTCTTTCCCGCCGCGGACCAGATGATGACGCGGGCCGCTCTGGTCGGGCCGCCGTCGCAGATCGCCGACCAGCTCGCCGAGTGGCACGACGCGGGCATCACCGAGATCGCCTACCAGCCCGGCGGCCCCGACATCCCCGGCGAGCTCGAGCGCTTCGTGGCTGCTGCCCGCGGCTGAGCCGCAGCACATCGATGAACGGTGGCAGGCTCCGGGATACGAGGCCTGCAGGGTGGTGCCCCCGGCAGGATTCGAACCTGCGCTCCCGCCTCCGGAGGGCGGTGCTCTATCCCCTGAGCTACGGGGGCCGTGGCCCGCGCCAGCCTAACAGCGGCCACAGCGGGCTTCCGGCGCGGTGATCAGTCGCTGATCAGTAGGTGGGCGCCGGCAGCGGCTGGCCGCCGAGCTTGCGCAGCAGTTGCTCCATCTGCACGATCTCGGTGCCCTGGTTGGCGAGCATGTTGCCGGCCAGGGTGCGGACGTAGGACTCGCCGGCGTGCTGCTCGGCGATGCGCTCCATCGGCAGGCCGCCCTGGTGGTGGCGGATCATCAGCTGCAGGAACAGGATGTCCAGCGCCTTGCCGTGCAGGGTCTGCAGCTTGTCCATCTGCGCCGCGGTGGCCATCCCGGGCATCGAGCCGGACCCGGACGCGAGGCCCTCACCGGCCATCGCCATGTGCGTCGTCGAGCCGCTGCCCGACGAACCCATGTACGCGACCATCCAGGACATCTGAGTGCCGGAGGTGCGCGAGATGCCCCACGTGTCGAGCCAGCCCTCCATCTCGCCCATCTGGATGGTCTGTCCGGTCTCGATGTCGTAGGCCAGCAGCCGCACGGCGGGGTCGGTCGAGTTGTCGCGGGTGTAGCCGGCCATCGTGATCGCCTGCTGGTGGTGCGTGGCCATGTCGCGCGCGAAACCCGCATCCACCGAGTTGACGCCCGGCAGCGCGCCCGCCGCGGACGACGAGCCGGAGCCGCGGGACCCCCAGAAGTAGCCGCCCGCGACGGCCACGGCCAGCACCGCGACGGCGATGACTGCTACCAGCACGCGGGTGACGCTGCGGCCGCCGGAGGCAGGCACGTCGGTGGGGTCGTCGCCGGAGTCGGCGACGGTCGGCGGCTCTAGGTGATCGACGGTCATGTCACTGGATCTCTTGCGGGTGGCCGAAGGTGCTCTTGCCGGCGCTGAAGTACGGGTTCGTGCAGCTCGGCGTTCTCCGGCGTGGTCTGCGGGTTGTACTTCAGCGCCTTGATGAACTGCGCGATCCGCGGGTCGGACGGGCTGTTCAGGAACAGCTGGTAACCCCAGGCCTGCAGCGAGATCGTTCGTCTTCAGGCCGGCGTAGGGCGACATCGCCATGCGGTCGACGCCCTAGACGTATTTCGCCAGCTGCGCGACGCCCGACTTCGACAGCGTCTTCGGGTTGTAGGTGATCCACACCGCGCCGTGCTCGAGCATGTGGACGGCGTTCTCGTTGGCGATCTGGTGCGTGTACACGTTGCCGTCGCAGTCGGCCCAGCAGCGCGTCGTGGTTGCCGCCGACCGGCGGCGACGAGTCGTACTTGATCACGCCGTCGACGTGGTTGTGCTCGCCCTCGACCTTGTACGTGACGCCGGGGATCGCCTTCGCCGCGGCCAGCTCGGGGTGCCGGTAAGGGTCGTTGGCGTCGACGGCCTGGCCGCCGTGCGTGCTGGAGGTGGCGGCCTTCGCGGCCGTCGACTTGTGCTTGCTGCCGCTGGTGGCGACGACCACGCCCACGATCGCCGCGGCGAAGACCACGATGACGGCGGTGACCGCGATCAGGCCCCACGGCGTCTGCTTCTGGTTGACGATCGACTTGCCGGGCTTGCGCTTGCGGCGGCTTGCCCGCGGCGTTGCGCGGCGGCGGCGCGGCGTTCTTGCGCGGGCGCGCACCGGCGCCGCTGGCCGACGTCGTGGTGCCGGCCGGGCGGCTGGTGGTGCTGCGGGTGGCGTTGCCGGCCGAGCGCGTTGCCCGACCGTGCCGACGAGCGTGCCGACCCCGACGTCGACGTGCGTGCGGGGGGTGCCTTGCGCTCGGCCATGGCCTGCTCTCTTGCGCATCGGATGCGGGTTACCGACCTCGAAGTGTAGGTCGCACCCCTATGAGCAGGCGCTGTGCGCGCAAATCGCCGGCTCGCCGCGGCCACTACGATTGACCCGGTGACTCCTGCCGAACTCGCTGCTGCCGTGGCGACGACCGTCGAGGCCGCCGTGGCGGCCGGGGAGTTCGCCGCGCCGGTACCGGACGACGTGTCGATCGAGCGCCCGAGCAACCCCGAGCACGGCGACTACGCCACCAACATCGCCCTGCGGCTGGCGAAGCCGGCCGGCCGTCCGGCGCGCGAGGTCGCCGAGATCGATCGCCGACCGGCTGCGCGCCGCGGCCGGCATCGCCCGGGTCGACGTCGCCGGTCCGGGCTTCCTGAACATCACCGCTCGCCGCCGACTCGCTCGGCGAGGTGGCGCGCACGATCGTCGAGGCCGGCGCGGCCTACGGCCGCTCCGACCACGCTCGCCGGCCGGCGGATCAACCTCGAGTTCGTGTCGGCGAACCCGACCGGGCCGGTCCACCTGGGCGGCACCCGCTGGGCGGCGGTCGGCGACGCGCTTGCCCGCCTGCTCGAGGCCATGCGGCGCGTCGGTCGTGCCGGGAGTACTACTTCAACGACCACGGCGCGCAGATCGACCGGTTCGCGCGCTCGCTGCTCGCCGCGCGCCAAGGGCCAGCCTGCACCCGAGGACGGCTACGGCGGCGCCTACGTCGGCGAGATCGCCGCAGCAGGTCGTCGCCGCCGAATCCCGAGGTGCTGTCCCTGCCCGACGACGAGGCGCAGGAGATGTTCCGGCGCGAGGGCGTCGAGCTGATGTTCGCCGAGGTCAAGCAGTCGCTGCACGACTTCGGCGTCGACTTCGACGTCTACTTCCACGAGAGACTCGCTGCACGAGTCCGGCGCGGTCGACAAGGCGGTGCAGCAGCTCAAGGAGTCCGGCCAGCTCTACTTCGCCGACGGCGCCTGGTGGCTGCGCTCCACCGACTTCGGCGACGACAAGGACCGGCCGGTCATCAAGAGCAACGGCCAGCCGGCCTACATCGCCGGCGACCTCGCGTACCTGCGCGACAAGCGCGGCCGCGGTTTCGACCTGTGCATCTACCTGCTCGGCGCCGACCACCACGGCTACATCGCCCGGCTCAAGGCGGCCGCGGCCGCGTTCGGCGACGACCCGGACGTCGTCGAGGTGCTGATCGGCCAGATGGTGAACCTGGTCAAGGACGGCAAGCCGGTGCGGATGAGCAAGCGCGCCGGCACCGTGATCACCATGGCCGACCTCGTCGACGCCGTCGGCGTCGACGCCGCCCGCTACGCCCTCGAGCGCTCGGCCATCGAGTCCACGCTCGACATCGATCTCGACCTGCTGACGAAGCGGACGAACGACAACCCGGTCTACTACGTGCAGTACGCGCACGCGCGCACCTGCAACGCCAAGCGCAACGCCGCGGAGTACGGCATCACGCTCGACGTCTTCGCCCCGGAGCTGCTGACCAGCCCGTACGAGGCCGCGCTGCTGACCGCGCTCGGCGAGTTCCCGCGCGTGCGTCGCCACCGCCGCCGCAGCTGCGCGCGCCGCACCGGGTCGCGCGCTACCTGGAGGACCTCGCCGGCACGTACCACCGCTGGTACGACACACTGCCGCATCACCCCGCGCGGCGACGACGAGATCACCGACGCCAACCGCACCCGGCGCGTGGCTCAACGAGGCCACCCGCATCGTGCTCGCCAACGGCCTCGGCCTGCTCGGCGTCAGCGCCCCGGAGCGGATGTGAGGGCGCCGCGATGAGCCGCAACGCCCACCCGGCCGGGCCGCGGCACGGCGACGTGCTGCCCGACGCGCGCGCCGACCGCGCCGCCCGGCCGACCCGAACGCGCTGGACCCGGCCGATCTGGCCCGGCTCGGCCGCAGCGGATCGACGGCGAGCTGCACCTGGGCGGCGCGCCGGTGACCGCGCTGGTCGCCGAGCACGGCACGCCGGCGCTGTTCCTCGACGAGGAGGACCTGCGCGCGCGGGCCCGCAGCCTACACCGCGGCGCTTCGCCGGCGTGGACGTCTACTACGCCGGCAAGGCGTTCCTGTGCACCACGCTGGCCCGCTGGATCGCCGAGGAGGGCCTCGGTCTGGACGTGTGCACCGGCGGCGAGCTCGCGGTCGCGCTGGCCGCGCGGTTCCCGCCCGAGCGCATCGGCCTGCACGGCAACAACAAGTCGCGTCGCCGAACTCACCCGGGCGGTCGGGGCCGGCGTCGGGCGGGTCATCGTCGACTCGTTCGACGAGATCGCGCGGCTGGCCGAGATCGCCGACCGCGGCCGGCGTGCAGCAGCGCGTGCTGGTGCGGGTGACCGTCGGTGTCGAGGCGCACACGCACGAGTTCATCGCCACCGCGCACGAGGACCAGAAGTTCGGCTTCTCGCTGCGCGACGGCTCGGCCGCTCGCGCCGTGGCACAGGTGCTCGACCGGCCGTCGCTGCACTTCGCCGGGCTGCACTCGCACATCGGTTCGCAGATCTTCGAGACCACCGGCTTCGAGGTCGCCGCGCACCGCGTCGTCGGTCTCGCCGCCACCATCCGCGACGTGCACGGCGTGCAGGTGGACGAGATCAACCTCGGCGGCGGCCTCGGCATCGCCTACGTCGCCGGCGACGACCCCGAGTCGCCGAAGCAGACCCTCGAACGGCTCAGCGGCATCGTCGAGCTGGAGTGCGCGTCGGTCGGGCTGCGAGCGTCCCCGGCTGTCGGTC
Organism: uncultured Actinomycetota bacterium; assembly: GCA_963711775.1. Lineage (GTDB taxonomy): Bacteria > Actinomycetota > Actinomycetes > Mycobacteriales > Jatrophihabitantaceae > Jatrophihabitans. Next base: position 219,111 of record CAVQFH010000008.1, read on the forward strand.
GAGCCGGGCCGGGCGATCGTCGGGCCGAGCGGCGTCACCGTCTACGAGGTCGGCACGGTCAAGGACGTCACGCTCGACGGTGGGCAGACCCGGCGCTACGTCTCGGTCGACGGCGGGATGAGCGACAACATCCGCACCGCGCTCTACGACGCCGAGTACACCTGCGCGCTGGCCAACCGCGCGTCCGCCGCAGCCGCCGACGCTTGTCGCGCATCGTCGGCAAGCACTGCGAGAGCGGCGACGTCGTCGTGCGCGACACCTGGCTGCCCGGCGACGTCCGGCCCGGCGACCTGCTCGCCGTCGCCGCCACCGGCGCCTACTGCCGCAGCATGGCCAGCAACTACAACCACGTGCCGCGCCCGCCGGTGGTGGCGGTGCGCGACGGCGCCGCGCAGGTGCTGGTGCGCCGCGAGACCGAGGACGACCTGCTGCGCGCTCGACACCGGGCGGCGCGGATGAGCCGGTGCGCTGAACGGTCGCGCTGCTCGGCTGCGGCGTCGTCGGCTCGCAGGTCGTGCGGCTGCTCGACGAGCAGGCCGGCGATCTCGCCGCAGCGCGTCGGCGCGCCGCTCGAACTCGTCGGCGTCGCGGTGCGCCGCCCGGCCCGGCACCCCGACGTGCCCGCGGACCTGCTGACCACCGACGCCGAGGCGCTGGTGACGCGCGCGACGACGTCGACATCGTGGTCGAGGTGATCGGCGGCATCGAGCCGGTCCGCGGCCTGCTGCTCGACCGCGCTCGACGGCGGCAAGAGCGTCGTCAGCGCGAACAAGGCGCTGCTCGCCGACGACGGCGCGACGCTGCACGACGCCGCGGCCGCGCGCCGGCGTCGACCTGTACTACGAGGCCGCGGTGGCCGGCGCGATCCCGCTGCTGCGCCCGCTGCGCGAGTCGCTGGCCGGCGACCGCATCACCCGGGTGATGGGCATCGTCAACGGCACCACGAACTTCATCCTGTCGCGGATGGACGCCACCGGCGCCGGCTTCGACGAGGCGCTCGCCGAGGCGACCGCGCTCGGGCTACGCCGAGGCCGACCCGACCGCCGACGTCGACGGCTACGACGCCGCCGCGAAGGCGGCGATCCTCGCCGGGCTGGCGTTCCACACCCGGGTCGACGCTGTCCGACGTCTACCGCGAGGGCATCGGCGAGGTCACCGCCGCCGACATGGCCAGCGCCCGCGCGATGGGCTGCACGGTCAAGCTGCTCGCGATCTGCGAGCGCAGCCCGGGCGCCGACGGCGCCGAGCGCGTCGCGGTGCGCGCGCACCCGGCGATGATCCCGCGCACGCACCCGCTGGCCGGCGTCGGCGACGCGTTCAACGCGGTGTTCGTCGAGGCCGAGGCCGCCGGCTCGCTGATGTTCTACGGCCGCGGCGCCGGCGGCGCGCCCACGGCCAGCGCCGTGCTCGGCGACCTCGTGGCGGTCGCCCGCAACCGGGTCAGCGGCAGCCGGGGCGCGGGGGAGAGCGCCTACGCCGACCTGCCGATGCAGCCGCATGGGCGAGGTCAGCACCCGCTACCACGTCGCCCTCGACGTCGCGACCAGCCCGGCGTGCTGGCCGCGCGTCGCGCAGGCGTTCGCCGAGCAGGGCGTCAGCATCCAGACCGTGCGCCAGGAGGGTCGCGGCGACGCCGCCACCCTGGTGCTGGTCACCCACGCGGCCACCGACGCCGCGCTCGACGCGCACCGTCGCACGAAGCTGGCGCAGATGGCGTTCGTGCGCCGCGCCGCCAGCGTCATGCGGGTCGAAGGCGATGACGCGGTGACTGACGTGCAGGTGCCGATGCGCACGCGCGTCCGTGGCCGCGGCCTGATCGAGGCCTACCGCGACCGGCTGCCGGTCACCGACGCGCACCCCGGTGGTCACCCTGTTCGAGGGCGGCACGCCGCTGGTGCCGGCGCCGGTCGCTGTCCGAGCGCACCGGCTGCGACGGTCTACCTCAAGGTCGAGGGCGCCAACCCGACCGGGTCGTTCAAGGACCGCGGCATGACGATGGCGATCTCCAAGGCCGCCGAGGACGGCGCGCAGGCGGTCATCTGCGCGTCCACCGGCAACACCTCGGCCAGCGCCGCCGCCTACGCCGTGCGGGCCGGCATGACCTGCGCCGTGCTCGTGCCGCAGGGCAAGATCGCGCTCGGCAAGATGGCGCAGGCGCTCGTGCACGGCGCGCAGCTGCTGCAGGTCGACGGCAACTTCGACGACTGCCTCGAGCTGGCCAGAAGCTCGCCGTCGACTACCCGGTCGCGCTGGTCAACTCGGTCAACCCGGACCGGATCGCAGGGGCAGAAGACCGCCGCGTTCGAGATCTGCGACGTGCTCGGCCGGGCGCCGGACGTGCACTGCATCCCGGTCGGCAACGCCGGCAACATCACGGCCTACTGGAAGGGCTATCGCGAGTACGCGGCCGACGGCGTCGTCGACACGCACGCCGCGGATGTTCGGCTTCCAGGCCGCCGGCGCCGCGCCGATCGTCATGGGCGCGCCGGTGCTGCGACCGACCACGATCGCGACCGCCATCCGCATCGGCAACCCGGCGTCGTGGACCTTGGCCGAGCAGGCCCGCGACGAGTCGCGGCGGGCTGATCGACGCCGTCACCGACCGGCAGATCCTCGAGGCCTACCGGCTGCTCGCCGCGCCGCGAGGCGGTGTTCGTCGAGCCGGCCTCGGCGGCCAGCGTCGCCGGGCCTGCTGATGACCGCCGCCGACGGCCGGCTGCCGCGCGGCTCGACGCGTCGTCTGCACGGTCACCGGCAACGGGCTCAAGGACCCGGAATGGGCGATCTCCGGCGCGCCGAAGCCGATCACCGTGCCGGTCGACGGGCGCGCCGCGGCCACCGCCCTCGGGCTGGCCTGAGCACGGTGTTCGTCGGCGCGCCGGTGCGCGTGCGGGTGCCCGCGACGAGCGCCAACCTGGGTCCCGGTTTCGACGCGCTCGGTCTGGCGCTGGGCCTGCACGACGACGTCACCGCGCAGGTCGTCGAGCACGGCGTACGCATCGAGGTCGACGGTGAGGCGTCGGCGCAGGTGGCGCGCGACGAGTCGCACCTGGTGCTGGCGTCGATGCGGGCCACCTTCGACGCACCTGCGGGTGCGGCCAGCCGGGCATCGCGCTGCACTGCGTCAACCGCATCCCGCACGGACGGGGCCTCGGCTCGTCGGCGGCGGCGATCGTCGCCGGCGTCTCGCTGGCCCGCGCGCTGGTGCCGGACGGCGCAGCAGCAGCTGCCGGCCGCGGACGTGCTGTCGCTCGCCGCGCGCCTCGAGGGGCACCCGGACAACGTCGCGCCGTGCCTGCTCGGCGGGCTGACCGTCGCCTGGGCCGCGCCGACGGGCGAGTACCGCGCGGTGCGCCGTGACCTGGACCCGGCGATCGTGCCGGTGGCGCTGATCCCGCCGTTCGCGGCGTCCACCGAGGCGGCGCGCGCGCTGCTGCCGCGCACGGTCCCACATGCCGACGCCGCCTTCAACGCGGGGCGCGCCGCGCCTGCTCGTCGCCGCCCTGACCGGCACGCCGCAGGCACTGTTCGACGCGACCGAGGACCGCCTGCACCAGGCGTACCGGGAACCGGCCATGCCGCAGACGATCGCCATGATGACGGCGCTGCGCGAGCGCGGCCACGCCGCAGTCGTGTCCGGGGCCGGCCCCACCGTGCTGGTGCTGGCTCGAGGTCACGTCGAGGCCGAGGCGGTGGTCGCCGCGGCACCGAACGGATGGCGCGCGACGGCGCTGCCGGTTGACGCGGTGGGCGCACAACTGTCCGCGCCGTCGCCTGCGTGATCGAACCGTGACCTGCGCGGCGGCGGAACATCCCCGGACTGCCCACTGTTGCTGCCTAATATTCGAGCGTCTACGCTTGATCCTGTCAGCACCGGGTACGACGACCCGCCGCCGGTTCGCATAACAGAGTCGATCCGCAGATTTCGCGCCGAGGCGCGAACGCGCGGCAGACGCTGACCCATCTCAGACTTCCTGGCTCATCGGCCGGGAACCGGATCGATCGCCATCCGGCCTCCGATCCGAGGCTTGACGTCGTGCAGCACCTCTCGTGCGCCGACCACCTTTTCGAAAGGTTCCGATTTACGTGACGGACACCCACGAGCAGACCCTTCCCGCCGGCGCCGACGGCGCCGCGAACGGGGCCGCTGCTCGCCCCGCGGCCAAGCGCGGCCTCTCGACGATGCTGTTGCCGGAGTTGCAGCAGACCGCCAAGGGTCTCGGTATCAACACCGCGAAGATGAAGAAGAGCGACCTCGTGGCCGCGATCCGCGCCGCGGGCAACGGCTCGGGCAACGGCTCGGGCAACGGCTCGCGGCAACGGCTCCGCGCCGGCCAACGGCTCGGCGGCCGACGCGCTCGGCGCAACGGCCGGCGCGATGCCGGCCACGCCCGCGCAGCGCAGGCCGAGGCCCCGCGCGCGGACAGCGCGCCGCGCCGACTCCGACAGCGCCGCGCGCCGCAACGACACCGCGCGCAACGACACCGCGCGCAACGACGGCGAGCCCGCCGGCGAGCACGAGGGTCGCAGCCAGAACCGCCGCCCGGACCGCCAGCGCAACCAGCAGGGCCCCGGTAACCAGCAGCAGAACGCTCAGGGCGGCGGCAACCAGCAGCAGAACACTCAGCAGAACGCCAGGGCGGCGGCAACCAGCAGCAGAACCAGAACAACCGGCAAAACCAGAACAACCAGAACAACCAGAACAACCAGCAGGGCGGCGGCACCCAGACCGCCAACGACCGCCGCGACGACAACGACGACGACTTCGACGGCGGGCGCCGCCGCGGCCGGCGTTACCGTGACCGCCGCGGCCGCAACCGTCAGGCTGGCGGCGCCGCCCAGGGCGGCGGCGGAGGCAACAACGACGCCGAGCCGACCGTCAACGACGACGACGTCCTCGTGCCCGTTGCCGGGGTCGTCGACTGCATCGAGGACAAGAACGCGTGGTTCGTGCGCGTCGAGGGCTTCTTCGCCAGCACCGATGACGTGTACGTCGCCAACTCCTTCGTCCGGCGTTTCGGCCTGCGTCGCGGTGACGCCGTCACCGGAACCGTCCGGCAGCCGCGTGAAGGCGAGCGCCGGGAGAAGTACAACCCGCTCGTGCGCCTGGACACGATCAACGGGCGCCCGCCGGAAGAAGCGCGCAACCGCCCGGAGTTCACCAAGCTCACGCCGCTGTACCCGCAGGAGCGGCTGCGGCTGGAGACCGAGCCGCACATCCTGACCACTCGTGTCATCGACCTCGTGATGCCGATCGGCAAGGGTCAGCGGGCGTTGATCGTCTCGCCGCCGAAGGCGGGCAAGACGATGGTGCTGCAGTCGATCGCCAACGCTGTCTCGGCGAACAATCCCGAGGCGCACCTCATGGTGGTGCTCATCGACGAGCGCCCGGAAGAGGTCACCGACATGCAGCGCTCGGTCAAGGGTGAGGTCATCGCCTCCACTTTCGACCGCCGCCCGCAGGACCACATCACCGTGGCGGAACTGTCCATCGAGCGCGCCAAGCGGCTCGTCGAGATGGGCCACGACGTCGTCGTGCTGCTGGACTCGATCACTCGTCTGGGCCGCGCGTACAACCTCGGCGCCCCGGCCAGCGGCCGCATCCTGTCCGGCGGTGTCGACTCCACCGCGCTGTACCAGCCGAAGCGGTTCCTCGGCGCAGCACGCAACATCGAGGACGGCGGTTCGCTGACGATCATCGCCACCGCGCTCGTCGAGACCGGTTCGGCCGGTGACACGGTGTTCTTCGAGGAGTACAAGGGCACCGGCAACGCCGAACTCAAGCTCGACCGCAAGATCGCCGACAAGCGCGTCTTCCCGGCCATCGACGTCGACCAGTCCTCGACGCGCAAGGAAGAGCTCCTGCTCTCGCCCGACGAGTACGCGGTCACGATCAAGCTGCGTCGCGTGCTGCACGCGCTCGAGGGCCAGCAGGCGATCGAACTGCTGCTCGACCGGTTGCGCAAGACGCGCACGAACTACGAGTTCCTGGTCAACATCGCCAAGACCACGCCCGGCCAGGACCAGTAGTCGCCGGGCGCGCCGCCTTGCTTGCGGCGTGCCGCGGGCACGCTCAGAATGAGCGGATGAGTTCAGGCGCGTTGATCGCGCTGCTGATCGCCTGCCTGATCCCCACCGGGGTCGGTTATGCCTGGGTGTTCGGCAAGCGCGCCGTGGCGCGGATCGCTGCGCGCGGCGTCGAGCCGGCGCCCCGCCCGCTCGACACCGTCACGCGTGATCTGCGTCGGCTGCACGAGTTGCTCGACCGCACCGAGAACGCCTCCGACCTGCCAGCGAAGAACCAGCGGTGCGTGGCCACGCGCGCCGCGTATCTCGACGCGCTGTCCGCGGCGTGCGGCCGTTTCGACGTCACGCCGCCCAGCGGCAGCCCGGTCAGCCGCGCGGAGATCTACCGCGTCGAGGCCGATCTGCGCCGCGCGGGTGTCGATGTCCGACCTCTCGGGTGACACTGGACGGGTGGTCCGGGTGCTCGCAGTCGCCGACGAGGTCGACGAGGCGCTTTACGCCGACCCCCGACGTGCGGGCGACGTCGATCTCATCCTGGCCTGCGGCGACCTGCCGTTCGACTACCTGCGCGCGCTGATGAACGTCCTCGACCGCCCGCTGGTGTTCGTCCCGGGCAACCACGACGCCGACGTGCACGGCTACCGCACGCTCGCTGGCGGGCTGATCCTGCGAGCCGGCCTGCCGGAGGCGCCGCCCTGGCCGGCGGGCGCCGTCAATGCCGACGGCCGGGTGGTCGACGTCGCCGGGCTGCGCATCGCCGGACTGGGCGGCTGCCCGCGTTACAGCGACGGGCCGAACCAGTACGGCCAGCGCGAGCAGGCGCGCCGCGCCCGCGCGCTTGGCGCGCCGCGCCCGCTGGCGCCGGGCACGCGACGGGCGCGACGTCGACGTGCTGCTCACCCATGCGCCGCCCGCGGGGTCGGCGACGGCGACGACCAGCCGCACCGCGGTTTCGACGTGCCTGCCGCGCCTGGCCCGTCGCCTGCACTCGCCGCTGCTGCTGCACGGGCACGTGCATCCGTACGGCGAGCATCCGGCGGACCTCGCGGTGGGCGGCACGGTCGTGCGCAACGTCGTCGGGCGGCACGTGTTCGACGTCCCGCTCGCGGGCGCGGCCAGCACCGGCGGGCGCCGCCACAGCGTCCGCCGCGGACGGCATGACATGACCCGCTCGACCGGTTTCCCCCGCGCCGACGTGGAGAACGACTTCCTGCGGGTGCGCCGCCGCCAGGCGCTGGCGCGGCTCGCGCACCGGCTGCGCCGCGAGCCCGACGACGTCAACCTGATCCTGCCGTTCGACGAGGTCGTCGCGCGCGCTCGGCAACCGCGGCGAGCGCTACCTGGGACTGCGGACGATCAAGCTCGAGCGCATCGTCGGCGTCGGTCGACTCGACGCGCGACTTCGACCGCCGGTTCCGGCCGACGTCGGGCCGGGTCCGCGAGCGCTGGGAGCGGCTGGCGCTGGCGCAGGCGCGGGGCGAGTCGATCCCGCCGATCGACGTCTACCAGGTGGGCGACCTGTACTTCGTCAAGGACGGCCACCACCGGGTGTCGATCGCGATGGCGCAGAACCGGCAGACCATCGACGCCTACGTGACCGAGGTCGTCACCGCGCTTGCCCGCGCAGGGGATCCGCCGCCGCGGCGACCTGCTGATCAAGGACCACGAGCGGATGTTCCGGGCCCGCGTGCCGCTGAGCCGCCGAGCAGTTCGCGAAGATCACCGTCACCGATCCGTGGTCGCTACGCCGAGCTGGGCGAGAACGTCGAGGCGTGGGGCTTCCGCTGCATGCAGGCCGAGGGCGTGTTCCTGCGACCGCGCCGAGATCGCCCGGCGCTGGTTCAGCGAGGAGTACAGCCGGTGGTGCGGATGCTGCGCGAGGCCGACCTGCTCGGCGCGCGGCACCGACGCCGAGGCCTACATGGCGTGTCGCCGGCGAGCGGTACCGGCTGATCCGGACCCACGAGTGGACCGACGACGTCATCGAGCGGCTGCGCGCCCGCCGCGACTTCCGCTGACCACGGGCTGACCGCCGCGCATGGCCGTACCGCGCCACCCGGGCCCGCGCGGCGGACGGGTCAGTGCTCGGTGAGACCCAGGTTCGCCCCGCTGGCCGGGTCGAAGACGTGGATCGCCCGCGAGTCGGCCCACAGCTCGGCGTCCTGCGCCCTCCTTGACGCCGGAGGCGGCGTCGAGCCGGGCGGTGATCTGCGTCGCCGCTGGTGCCGCCGGTGTCGGCCGCACCCGAGTCGCGGGCCAGCTCCTCGAGCTCGCGCGCTGTCCACGCTCGCGTCGGACTCGAGGGTGAAGTAGACGAAGATGTCCGAGCCCATCGACTCGACGCACGTCGATGCGTGGCGCGGAACGTGATGCCGTGCGGCTGGTTCTCCGGCGACACCAGCGCGGCGTCCTCGAAGTTCTCCGGCCGGATGCCCAGCGAGCACCTCGCGGGCGGCGTCGCGTCGACTCGAGCGTCTGGCGCAGCTCGTCGGTCAGCGGGATGTCGCCGAGCGCGGCTGCGCAGCTTGCCGTCCTCGAGCGTCGCCGGCAGGAAGTTCATCGCCGGCGAGCCGATGAAGCCGGCGACGAACAGGTTGCCGCGGCCGGTGCGTAGAGCTCCTGCGGGGAGCCGACCTGCTGCAGCAGCCCGCCGCGCATGACCGCGACCCGGTCGCCGAGCGTCATGGCCTCGGTCTGGTCGTGGGTGACGTAGACCATCGTGGTGCCGAGCCGCCGCTGCAGCCGGGACACCTCGGTGCGCATCTGCACCCGCAGCTTGGCGTCCAGGTTCGACAGCGGCTCGTCCATCAGGAACGCCGGCGGGTCGCGCACGATGGCCCGGCCCATCGCCACCCGCTGGCGCTGGCCGCCGGACAGGTTCGCCGGCTTGCGGTCCAGGTGCTGGGTGAGGTCGAGCACCCGGGCGGCCTCGTCGACCTTCTCGTCGATCGTCTTCTGCGGCGTCTTGGCCAGCTTCAGCGCGAAGCGCCATGTTCTCCCGCACGGTCATGTGCGGGTACAGCGCGTAGCTCTGGAACACCATGGCGATGTCGCGGTCCTTCGGCGCCATGTTGTTGACGACCTTGCCGCCGATGCGCAGCTCGCCGTCGGTGATGTCCTCCAGCCCGGCGATCATGTTCAGCGTCGTCGACTTCCCGCAGCCCGACGGGCCGACCAGGATGACGAACTCGCCGTCGGCGATGTCCAGGCTGATCTTGTCGACGGCGAGCGCGCCGTCGGGGTAGCGCTTGGTGACGTCGTCCAGAACGATCTCGGCCATTGTTGCTCCTATCCCTTACCGCGCCGGACGTCAGCCCGGCGACGATCCGGCGCTGGAAGAACAGGACGAAGATGATGATCGGGATGGTGATGATCACGGCCGCCGCCGCGATCGAGCCGGTCGGCGACGGTCGAACTGCGGAGCTGCCGGTGAAGAAGCCGATCGCGGCCGGCACGGTGCGCGACGCGTCGTCGAGGTCAGCGAGATCGCGAACAGGAAGTCGTTCCAGCAGAAGATGAACACCAGGATGGCCGTGGTGACCATGCCCGGCGCGGCCAGCGGCGCGATCACCTTGGTGAACGCCTGGAACGGCGTCGCGCCGTCCATCTTGGCCGCCTTCTCCAGCTCCCACGGGATCTCCCGGAAGAACGCCGACAGCGTGTAGATGCCCAGCGGCAGCCCGAAGGCGACGTAGGGGATGATCAGGCCGGGCCAGGTGTTGAACAGGCCCAGCGCCGCGCTCGATGTTGAACAGCGGGGTGACCAGCGAGATCGCCGGGAACATCGCGATCAGCAGCGACATGCCGATCAGCACGCTCTTGCCCGGGAACGCGCAGCCGGGCCACCGCGTAGGCGGCCATCGAGGCGAGCACGACGGCGATGACCGTGGCGATCAGCGCGATGCCGATCGAGTTGACCAGGGCCCGGGTGAACTCGCGAGGTCTTGAAGATGCCGCGGTAGTTCTCCAGCGTCCACTTGCTGCGGGATGAACGTGGCGTCGGTGATCGTCGCCGGGTCCTTGAACGACAGCGAGACGATCCAGAGCACCGGGACGAGCGCCAGCAGCGATGACGACGACGTTCGCGACGCCCCAGCCGGCCTTCTGCTTGCGCGGTGGTGCGCCATCGCGTCAGCCTCTCCCGCGATCCGGCGCCGGGGCCGCGGTGCCGAAGCCCTTGATGAAGATCGAACGCGATGATCGCGACGCAGATGAAGATCAGCATCGAGATGGCCGACCCGATCGCCGAGGTTCAGCGCGGTGAACAGGTTGTCGTAGCCGAGGATCGACACCGAGCCGGTGCCGTTGCCGCCGGCGGTCAGGATGAAGATGTTGTCGAAGATCCGGAACGCGTCGAGCGTGCGGAACAGCAGCGCGACCAGGATCGCCGGTTTCATCAGCGGCAGCGTGATCTGGGTGAACCGCTGCCAGCGCCGTGGCGCCGTCCATCTTGGCCGCCTTCTGCAGGTCCTCGGGCACCAGGGCCAGGCCGGCCATCAGCAGCAGCGCCATGAACGGCGTGGTCTTCCAGACCTCGGCGATGATGATGACGGCGATCGCCTGAGTCTGGTTGGTCAGCGGCGCGCCGTTGCTGAAGTGACGTCGACCAGGTAGCCCGGTGCTCGGCGTCCAGGCGTACTGCCAGCTGAAGGCGGCGACGACCGTCACGATGCCGTAGGGGATGAGGATCGCCGTGCGCACCGTGCCCCGGCCGAACAGCGTGCGGTGCATGACGATGGCCAGCAGCATGCCGAGCACCAGCTCGATGGCCACCGAGACGACCGTGATGATCAGGGTGACCACCAGCGCGTGCCACCAGTACGGCGAGCGAGAGCACCGCCGCGTAGTTGTCGAAGCCGATGAACTTGTGTCTGCTGCGGGAAGCGCAGGTCGTAGCGCTCCAGCGACAGATAGATGGCGTAGATGATCGGGTAGGCGGTGACGGCGATCATCACGATCACCGCCGGCGCGCACAGCAGCCAGCCGAGCTTGCGCTCGGCGCGGGCGCCCTCGGACAGCTGCGCCTTGCGCTTGCGGTCGCCGGCTCGGCGTGCCGTCGTGGGCCGCGCTCCGGCTTACTGCGTCGGTGGCGACGGTGCCGCTCACGGGACCAGTCCCTTCGAGTGCCAGGGCGTCCTTGATCTGGCTGGCTCATCGTCTTCTCCGTGCTCTCCGGACTGATGCCGCCCGGCGGCGACACCGCGTGCGAGATGACGATCGACACGTTCTGGTAGGCCGGCGTCTTCGGCCGGACGCTGGCGTTGCTGCAGCGCCGTCGAGGATCGTCGCGTGGAACGGATACGTGCTTCGCCAGCGCCGGGTCGTTGTAGAGGCTGGCGATCGTCGGCGGCAGGCCGCCCTTGACCGCGCCGATGATCTGGTTCTCGCGGTTACGCAGGCACAGCGCCGCCTTGAACGCCAGCGCCGGGTGCTTGGAGTACGCGCTGACGGCGAGGTCGATGCCCGCCGATGGTCACGCTTGGCCGGCTGCCCGGCGATCGACGCCGGGGTACGGCGCCCACTTGAAGTTGCCTTCGACACAGCTTGACTTGGGTTGTCTGCCTTCATCGACGGATACACGAACGGGTAGTTCAGCTCGAAGGCTGCGCGTGCCGCCCTCCATGCGCCAGCCGGTTCTGCGTCCTCCATCTGCACGCGACAGCGACGGGTCGGCGGCCGGCGAGGTGGCCAGCTGCTTCATGATCGTGCAGCGCCTTCACCGCCGGCGCGCCGAGCGACGGCGCGGTGGCTCGGGTTCAGGATGCTGCCGCCGGCGCTGGCGACCAGCGTGTTGAACCAGACGGTGACGCCCTCGTACTGCGCGCCCTGGATCTCGATGTAGTGCGGCTTGCCCTGCTTGGCTCAGCTTGATCGCCATCGTCGATCATCTCGGTCCCAAGTCTTCGGCGGGTTCGGGACAGGTCGGAGCGGTACCAGAGCAGCTGGGTGTTGCTGTTCTCCGGGACGCGCGTAGAGCTTGCCCTTCCAGTCGCGGTCTGCAGCGGCACCTTCAGCGTGCCGTACTCGGCCTGCGGCCTTGTTCGCGCCGGTCCACGGCTTGATCCAGCCGGCCTCGGCGAACTCGGCCTCCCAGGTGACGTCGAGCGCCGATGATGTCGAGCGAGCTGTCCTTCGCCGCCAGCCGGCGCACCAGCTGCTGCGCTGACCGTCGGCGGCGTTCGGCAAGCGGATGTAGTTGATCCGGTACTGGCTGGTGCCGCAGTTGTTCGCCGCGCTCTGGATGGCCCCTGAGTTGTCCGGCGGCGCGTAGAAGTTCAGCGTCACCTTGCCGCCCCCGCTGCTGCTGCAGGCGCTCAGGGCGCCGACTGCGGTCAGCGCCGCGACCGCGACGGCGACGGTGCGGCGTCTGCGGATCGGTCGCGCCCGGCGCGAGGACCGGCGCTCCGCGGACCGCGGCCGGCTGTGGTCGTGCGGGGTGTTGTGGATGTCGTGGTGGTCCGGTCGCATGCTCACCCGCAACGTCTCCCTTTCGGACAATGACCGGTCACCACAGCAGTCACATGTGCCCCATGTGGCGACGGTCACATGGACGCTACGGCGCGGACCCGTTTGTGGCAATGGACGGAAATGAAAGCGTTTGCAGGGTTTGTGGGGCGCGGCGGAGGTTTGCGAGCCGCGCTTGGGCCCTGATGATTGACGGCGTCGCCGTTGCCGAGTTGCATGTGCCTGTCCGACCGCAAAGCCAGTCGCCGGTGCTGTTCTCGTGACCGGTGGATCAGACAGACCACCGTCGGCTGGAAATCCGTGAGCCCCGAGTCCGGTGCCTTGCCAGCACCTGGCGCGGGTCCGTAACCGGCGCGGTCCATGCACACCGGTCTCGAAGGGCTGTGAGCCCCATGGCTGAAGTCAGTTATGTCCGCGCGAGCTGCCAGTACCCCGGCAACCCGACGCCGTCGGTCAACGAACTCGACCTGCACATCGACGACGGCGAGTTCATGGTGCTGGTCGGTCCGTCCGGCTCCGGCAAGTCGACCGCCCTGCGGATGCTCGCCGGCCTCGAGCCGGTGTCCTCCGGCGTCGTCGAGATCGGCGGTCAGGACGTCTCCCACAAGCCGCCGAAGGACCGCGACATCGCGATGGTCTTCCAGTCCTACGCGCTGTACCCGCACATGAGCGTCGCGGAGAACATGGGCTTCGCCCTGAAGCTCGACCGGCGTCGGCAAGGAGGAGCGCGAGCGCAAGGTCCGCGAGGCCGCCAAGCTGCTCGACCTCGAGGAGTACCTCACCGCAAGCCCAAGGCGCTGTCCGGCGGCCAGCGTCAGCGCGTCGCCATGGGCCGCGCGATCGTCCGCTCGCCCGCGCGTGTTCCTCATGGACGAGCCGTTGTCGAACCTCGACGCCAAGTTGCGGGTCGAGACACGGTCCAACATCGCGACGCTGCAGGCGCGGCTCGGCACGACGACGCTCTACGTCACCCACGACCAGGTCGAGGCCATGACGATGGGCCACCGAGTCGGCGATCCTGAAGGAGGGTGGCTTCCTGCAGCAGGTGGACACCCCGCGCAACCTCTACGAGCGACCGTGCAACGCCTTCGTCGCCGGCTTCATCGGCTCGCCGGCGATGAACCTGCGCCGGGCGAAGCTCGTCGAGGGCGGCGCGCAGTTGGGCAACATCGTGCTGCCGCTGCAGTCGAGCGTCGTCGCGGCGGTGCAGGCCGCGGGACTCGACGAGATCGTGCTCGGGGTGCGGCCGGAGTCGTTCCAGGCGAGCGGTCACGACGACGACGCCACGGCGTCCGGGCTCAAGATCGAGGTCAAACTCGTCGAGGAGTTGGGCGCCGACGCGTACGTCTACGGCTCGATCGCCGGCCAGGGGCCGGAGGACAAGAACTACGTCGTGCGGTTCGACGGCCGTGTCCCGCCGCGCATCGGCGACGTCGTCTCCGTCGACGTCCGCACCGGTGAGGAGCACGCCTTCCATCCGGAGACGGGCGAGCGGCTGGGCTGACCGGTGGTGTCAGGACGGCCCGATTCGGACGGCTCGGGCCATTCCGGCGACGCCGCAGCCGACAGCGCGGCGGGCAGGGCGGAGCCGGCGCGGCTGACGATCCGCGACGTCGGCCGCTGCGGCCGGCGTCTCGCCCGCCACGGTGTCGCGCGCGCTGCGCGGGCATGGACAACGTCGACAGCCGCACCCGCGAGCGCATCGTCGCGGTGGCCCGGCGACTGAACTACTCAGTCTCGCCGGCGGCGTCACGGCTGGCCACCGGGCGCACAGGGACGATCGGCATCGTCACCCCGTTCGTCGGCCGCTGGTACTTCACCGAGGTGTTCGCCGGCATCGAGGCAGCGGCTCAAGGCCTTACGACGTGGACCTGTTGATCCACACCACCGAGCCGAGATGACCAACGCCGGCCTGCAGGCCGCCGCGGATGCGGATGCGCCGGCGGGTCGACGGCGCGCTGGTCGTCGGGATGTCGCCGAGCCCGCGAGGACTGGGACGACCTGTCGGCGATCGACGTGCCGGTGGTGCTGCTCGGCGCCCGTCGCGCCGGCCTGTCGAGCGTGGACATCGACGACCGGCGCGGCGCCCGCACCGCGGTGCAGCACCTCGTCGACACGCGGCCACACCGCGGATCGCTCTGATCACCGGCCGCGCGCTGCCGACGCCGATCCTGCCGGAGAACGACCGGCTCGGCGGGTACCTCGACGTGCTCGAACGCGCACGGGCTCGACGGCGCCGGAAGAGCTGCGCCAGATCGGCGGGTTCACCTCCGACGGGCGGCGAGCGGGCGATGCGCCGGCTGCTCGAGCTGGCCGAGCCGCCGACGGCGGTGTTCGCATGTCCGACGAGATGGCCTACGGGGCGATGCGCGCGCTGCCGCGCGGCCGGCATGCCGGTCGGCGGCGACCGGGCGGCGGGGAGATCGCGATCGTCGGATTCGACGGCCACGACCTGGCCGAGATCTTCGACCTGACCACGGTCGCCCAGCCGGTGCGCGAGCTCGGCCGCGCAGGCCGGCGGAGCTGCTGATGCGGCACGTGCAGGCCGGGACGCAACCGATGGCGCAGTCGCTGGTGCTGGCGACACGACCTGCAGGTGCGCGGCTCGACGATGCTGCCCACCAGCGACGTTACGTCCGCGTTGCCTGGTTGATAACAGCCGGATAACGAACGCTGACCGGCACTTGGCCTGCGCAGTGACGTGCTGTACACACTCGTGCAACCGGTTTCATCAACCGCTTTCATAGGTCGCCTCGAAGGGGGACAGCACCCAATGGCACGACGCAGCCCAGTGATCATCTGTGGGCCTGACCGCCGCGCTTGCCGCGCTGGCTGCATGTAGCAGCAGCGGCGGCAGTGCCAAGCACTCAGGCTCCACGTCAGGCAAGAAGCTCGCGCGGGGCGTGCGCGCCCTACTCGGCCTACGCCGGCCACAAGGGCGACCGTCACGATGTTCGGCTCGATCCTGAGCCCGGAGTCCGACTCGCTGAACAAGTCGTGGGCCGCAGTTCTAGAAGTGCACGGGCATCACGATCAAGTACACCGGGTCGAACACCTTCGAGTCCGACCTGCCGGTCAAGGTCAACGGCGGCAACGCCCCCGACCTCGCGATCATCCCGCAGCCCGGGTCTGCTCGACCCAGATGGTGCTGACCGGCAAGGTCAAGAAGCCGCCGGCACAGACCGTCACCAACGAGAACGCCTGGAGCGCCGGCCTGGAAGACCTACGGCACGCGTCGGCGGCACAGTTCTACGCCGCACCGATGAGCGCGAACATGAAGTCGCTCGTCTGGTACTCGCCGAAGTACTTCGCGGCGCACAACTACACGGTGCCGACGACGTGGAAGGACCTGATGGCGCTGTCGAACAAGATCGCGACCGACAACAACGGCGCGAAGCCGTGGTGCGGTGGCATCAACTCCGGTACGGCCAGCGGCTGGCCGGCCACCGACTGGCTCGAGGAGGCCGTGCTCGGCTACGCTACGGCGGCTCAGGTCTATGACCAGTGGATCGCGCACAAGGTCAAGTTCGACAGCGCCGCAGATCCTGAATGCGATGAACACCGTCAAGGGCTACATGCAGAACCCGAAGTGGGTGAACGGCGGCTACGGCGGCGTGCAGTCCATCGCCACCACGACGTTCCAGAACGCCGGTCTGCCGATCCTGAAGAACAAGTGCGCGATGCTGCAGCAGGCCTCGTTCTACGAGGCGCAGTGGCCGAAGGGCACGACCGTGTCGTCCGACCGGCGACGTGTATCGCGTTCTACCTGCCGGCGGTCAACCCGAGCATCCCGACCCCGGTCGAGGGCGGCGGCGAGTTCGTCACCGCGTTCTCCAGCGACCCGGCCGTCCAGGCCGTGCAGAACTACGTGTCCAGCCCGCGAATGGGCCGACAGCCGGATCAAGGTCGCGCCGGGCTGGGTGTCGGCGAACCAGAAGGTCGACCAGGCGCTCTACACCGACCCGATCGACAAGCTGTCCGCGAAGTACCTGGCCGACCCGAACGCCACGTTCCGCTTCGACGCCTCGGACGCCATGCCGGCCGCGGTCGGCTGCGGGCTCGGAGTGGAAGGCCATGGTGCAGTGGTTCTCGCAGGGCAGCCCGAACGCGACGATCGCGAAGCAGATCGACGCGGCCTGGCCGAAGTAGGCCGACCGAGATCCGGTACGTCGAGTCAGACGCTCGCCGGGTGCGGTCCGGACGCAATGATGCGCGGACCGCACCCGGCGACGGCCGACCCACCTCGTCCAGCCACGACAGCGGGGGAGCGAGATCGTGGGCTCGCAGCACCAGTTGATCCTCGCCAGCACCGCCTCCGCAGGCGGGCAGCAAGCTGTTCGGCGTCGTCCTGACGGTCGTCGATCTTCCTGGCCGTGCTCGCGGTGATCTTCGCGGTGGCCGGCAAGGTCACCGGCCGCATCGAGCGCCCGCTCGCGATCGTCGTGCTGCGTCGCCCCGGCCGTCATCCTGTCGCTGGCCGGGCTGGTCGTTCCGGCATCCAGACCGTCATGACGAGCCTGACCAACGAGCAGGCCGCCGGTCAGAAGCTGCAAGATCGTCAACGGCAAGCTGGTCGACCAACTCCACCAAGTTCGTCGGCCTGGACAACTACAAGTTCGCCTTCACCGACTCCTACACGCTGCACACCCTGCTGCGCACGGTCATCTGGATCGTGCATCGTGCCGCTGGTGACCGTCGCCATCGGGCTGCTGCTCGCGCTGCTGATCGACCGGATGAGGCGCCCCGGCCTGGCCAAGACGCTGATCTTCCTGCCGACGGCCATCTCCGTTCGTCGGCGCGTCGCTGATCTGGGACTCGTCTACGACGCACCGATCTACAACCAGAACGGCACGCCCGGCTCGCAGACCGGCCTGCTCAGCCAGATGGCCATCGCGCTCGGCTGGAAGCATCCGCCGAACTGGCTGCTGTACTCGCCCGCTCAACAGCTACCTGCTGATGGTCATCCTGGTCTGGATCCAGGTCGGCTTCGCGATGGTCGTGCTCGGCGCCGCGCTGAAGGCGATCCCCGAGGAGATCATCGAGGCCGCGCGCATCGACGGCGCCACCGGGGCTCGGCTGTTCCGCACCGTGCAGATCCCGATGATCCGCAACACGCTGATCGTCGTCGCGACCACGATCACGATCGCGTCGCTGAAGATCTTCGACATCGTCTTCACGGTGACCGGCGGCAACTACAACACCGACGTGCTGGCCAACCAGATGTACAGCGAGCTGTTCGTCACCAACCAGACCGGTCGCGGTTCGGCGCTGGCGGTGATCCTGTTCCTCTGCGTGGTGCCGCTGGTCACCTACAACGTCATCCAGATGCGCCGGGAGAGGGCGACCCGATGACTGCACCCGAAGTCCCGCTCGCCCCGGCGAAGGTCGGCGACACCGATGGTCGCGCCGAACGCGCCGGTGAAGCTCACCGGGCCTGCGGCGACCGCCGCGGTGCGCAAGGCGTTCAGCCAGCCCGCTGGCGTCGCTGGTCGTCGTCGTCATCACGATCGCTGTGGACCATGCCGCTGGTCGGGCTTCTTCATCAACTCCTTCCGCGGCAAGGAGGACGTCGGCACGCACGGGCTGGTGGACGTGGTTCGCGCACCCGGCAGCTCGACGCTCGCGAACTACCACGCCGTGCTCAGCGGCGAGGGCGGCCTGACCCTGCCGCTGGTCAACTCGCTCGCCATCACGATCCCGGCCACGATCATCCCGATCTTCCTCGCGTCGATGGCGGCCTACGCGCTGGCGTGGATGCAGTTCCGGGGCAGCAACTTCATCTTCTTCACGATCTTCGCGCTGCAGGTCGTGCCGCTGCAGATGGCGCTGGTGCCGCTGCAGAAGTACTTCAACGACGGCGTGCAGATCGCGGGCGTCACGCGTCATCCCGAACTTCGGGCTGAAGGGCAGTCTGGCCGAGATCTGGGTGTCGCACACGATGTTCTCGATGCCGCTGGCGGTGTTCCTGCTGCACAACTTCATCGCGCAGCTGCCCGGAACCGCTCATCGAGGCGGCCCGCGTCGACGGCGCCAGCCACCTGCGGATCTTCCGCTCGATCGTGCTGCCGCTGTCGATGCCGGCGATCGCCTCGTTCGGCATCTTCCAGTTCCTCTGGGTGTGGAACGACCTGCTCGTGGCCAAGACGTTCGGCGGCTCCGACGCGTCGTCGCAGCCGGTCACGGCCCGCATCCAGAACCTGGTCGGCAACTTCGGCTCGCACCAGGAGCTGCTGGCGCCGGCCGGCTTCCTGGCGATCGTCATCCCGTTGATCGTGTTCCTGCGCTCTGCAGCGGTACTTCGTCCGCGGCCTGCTCGCCGGCAGTGTCAAGGGATGACGCCTCGGCGCTTTCCCGACGGCTTCCGCTGGGGCACCGCGACCTCGGCCTACCAGATCGAGGGCGCGGTCGACGCCGACGGGCGGGGCCGCTCGATCTGGGACACCTTCAGCCACACTCCCGGCGCGATCGCCGACGGCACCACCGGCGACGTCGCCTGCGACCACTACCACCGCTACCGCGAGGACGTCGCGCTGATCGCCGGCGCTGGGCATCCAGGACTACCGCTTCTCGATCGCCTGGCCGCGCGTGCAGCCAGACGGCCGCGGGCCGGCCAACCCGGCCGGTCTGGACTTCTACTCGCGGCTGGTCGACGCGCTGCTCGAGCACGGGCATGCAGCCCCTGGTGACGCTCTACCACTGGGATCTGCCGCAGCCGCTGCAGGACGCCGGCGGGTGGCCGGCGCGCGACACGGCACAGCGCTTCGCCGATTACGCCGCGCTCGTCGCCGACGCGCCTGGGCGACCGCGTGCCCTGCCTTCACCACGCTCAACGAGCCGTGGTGCTCCGCGTTCCTCGGCTACGCCGACGGCCGGCACGCGCCGGGCATCCGCGACCCCGCGGCCGCCTACGCCGCCGCCCACCACCTGCTGCTGGGCCACGGGCTCGCCGTCGGCGCGCTGCGCGAGCGGCTCGGTCGCCGGACACCAGCTGTCGATCACCGTGAACCCGGTCAACACGCCGGCCCGGCAGGCGAGTGCCGACCGCGGACGCGCAGGCGGCACGCGACGCGGAGCTCGCGCAGAACCAGGTCTTCCTCGACCCCGTGCTGCGCGGTGAACTCAACGCCGAGCTGGTCGAGCGCACCGCAGAGCGTCACCGACTGGGGCTTCGTGCGCGACGGCGACCTGCGCACCATCCACGCGCCGATCGACTTCCTGGGCGTCAACTACTACAACCCGCACCGTGGTCGCTGCCCGCGAGACCGCCGGCGCCTCGGCATGGCCCGGAGTGGCCGACGCGTGGGTGGTGCCCGAGGACCCGCCGCTGACCGGCATGGGCTGGCCGGTGCGGCCCGGCAGCCTTCGCCGAGCTGCTGCGTCGACCTGCACGCCGACTACCCGGGCACGACGTTCGTCGTCACCGAGAACGGCGCCGCCTACCCCGACCGCGCGAACGCCGACGGTGGCGTCGACGACCCCGAGCGCGTCGCCTACGTGCGCGGACACGTTGCTGCCGTGCTGGACGCGATCGACGCCGGCGTCGACGTCCGCGGCTACTTCCTGTGGTCGCTGCTGGACAACTTCGAGTGGGGGTGGGGGCTCGCCCAGCGGTTCGGGATCGTGCACGTCGACTTCGACACGCTCGCCCGCACGCCGAAGGCATCCGCCCTGGCGTACCGGCAGATCATCGCCGACCACGGCGTCTGAGCGGCCGTGCGGCGCGGGAACAACGCGCGGGGGAGTGGCGTTCCGTCAGTGTTTGGTCCTGGCCGGGTCACCCTGGCAGACTGGACGGCCGGCGCCGCAAGCCGCGCGCCGAGCACTCACCCGGTTCCGGTTCACGCCAGCAGGCGACCCGGAGCCACACGAAGGGATCCGGAAAATGAAGCAGGGCATCCACCCCGACTACGTCGTCACCGAGGTCACGTGTTCGTGCGGCGCGACGTTCACCACGCGCAGCACGTCGAAGACCGGGCAGCTGCATGCCGACGTCTGCTCGGCCTGCCACCCGTTCTACACGGGCAAGCAGAAGATCATGGACATCGGCGGCCGCGTCGACAAGTTCGAGAAGCGGTACGGCAAGCGCGTCCGCAACTCCTAGCCGACTCGACGGCGCCCGACCCGCACCCGGGTCGGGCGCCGTTCGTCTGTCCGCGCCCCGCGCCGGCCGCTCGGTGGTGCGGCTTCGCGGTCGGTGGTGCGGGATTGCGCGCCACCGACGCCCGGACCGCGCCACTGACCGAAGGGGACGACGTGACCGAGTCACCCGGCCGTCTGCAGGACCTGCTCGCCGAGTACGCCGACGTCGAACGGCAGCTCAGCGACCCTTCGGTGCACGCCGACGCCGGCCGGGCGCGCACCCTCGGCAGGCGGTTCGCCGAGCTCGCGCCGGTGCGGGCCACGGCCACCGAGCTCGAGGCCGCACGCGCCGACCTGGACGCCGCCCGCGAGCTCGCGGCCGAGGACGCGTCGTTCGTGGCCGAGGCACGCGGGCTCGAGCAGCGCATCGACGAGCTGGAGGGCCGGCTGCGGCACCTGCTGCTGCCACGCGACCCGAACGACGGCAAGGACGTCATCCTGGAGGTCAAAGCGGGCGAGGGCGGCGACGAGTCGGCGCTGTTCGCCGGCGATCTGCTGCGCATGTACTCCCGCTACGCCGAGCGGCAGGGCTGGGCGGTCGAGGTGCTCGACACCGAGCCGACCGACCTGGGCGGCATCAAGTCCGTCACGCTGGCCGTTCGCGCCCGCAAGCCCGAGCACGCCGTCTGGTCGCAGCTGAAGTACGAGGGCGGCGTGCACCGCGTGCAGCGGGTGCCGGCCACCGAGTCACAGGGACGCATCCACACGTCCGCGGCCGGCGTGCTCGCGCTGCCCGAGGCCGAGGACGTCGAGGTACAGATCGACCCCAACGACCTGCGCATCGACGTCTACCGCTCGTCGGGGCCCGGCGGGCAGAGCGTCAACACCACGGACTCCGCGGTGCGGATCACGCACGTGCCCACCGGCACCGTCGTCAGCATGCAGAACGAGAAGAGCCAGCTGCAGAACCGCGAGGCCGGCATGCGTGTGCTGCGCGCCCGGCTGCTGGCCGCCGCTCAGGACGCCGCGGCCGCCGAGGCGTCGGACGCGCGGCGCTCGCAGGTGCGCACCGTCGACCGCTCCGAGCGGATCCGCACTTACAACTACCCGGAGAACCGGATCAGCGACCACCGCGTCGGCTTCAAGGCCTACAACCTGGACCAGGTGCTCGACGGCGCGCTGGACGACGTCATCGCCGCGCTGCAGCAGGCCGACACCGAGGCCCTGCTGGCCGGCACCGCGGCCGACGGGTGAGCAAGCCCGCCGGCGCGACGGCGCGCGAGCTGATCGTCGTCGGCGGCTCGTGGCTGGGCCGCGCGGGCATCGACACCCCGGGCCTCGACGCCCAGCTGCTGCTGGCCCACGTGCTGGGCGTGCCGCGCGCCGCCTTGCTGCCGTCGAGTCAGGTCACCGCCGGGCAGCGCGCGGAGTTCGAGCGCCTCGTCGCGCGCCGGCTGACCCGCGAACCGCTGCAGCACATCGTCGGCGACGCCGCGTTCCGCTACGTGACGCTCGCCGTCGGGCCCGGCGTCTTCGTGCCGCGGCCGGAGACCGAGCTGCTCGTCGACGCGGTGCTGCCCGTGCTGCGGCAGGCGCCGGCGCCGGTGGCGGTGGACCTGTGCTCGGGCAGCGGCGCGCTGGCCCTGGCGATCGCCGGTGAGGTGCCCGGCGCCCGCGTCGTCGCCGTCGAGCGATCCGGTCCCGCGCTGACCTGGCTCGAGCGCAACACCGCCGGCACCCAGGTGCAGGTCGTGGCCGCCGACATCGCCGATGCCGGCCTGCTCGCCGACCTGCACGGCGGCGTCGACGCCGTCGTGTGCAACCCGCCCTACGTGCCCGCCGCCACCCCCGTGGCCGCCGAGGTGCGCTTCGACCCCGCCGAGGCCGTGTTCGCCGGTGCCGACGGACTCGCGCTGATGCCCGCCGTGCTGGACCGGGCCGCCGAGTTGCTGCGTCCCGGCGGCGTGCTGGCGCTCGAGCACGACGACACGCACGCCGACTCCGCGCCGGCCCTGCTGCGCGAGCACGGGCAGTTCGCGGACATCGTCGAGCACGACGACCTCGCCGGGCGCCCGCGCTACGCGACCGCCACCCGGCGTTAGGGCAGGATGGCGCGCGTGGCGCTGTTCTTCGAGTGCGGTGACCCGGACGTCCGTGTCGACGCCATCGAGACCGCGGCGCACAGCGTCTCGTCCGGCGAGCTGGTCGTGCTGCCCACCGACACCGTCTACGGCCTCGGCGCCGACGCGTTCGACGCGGTGGCCGTGCGCGACCTGCTGCGGGTCAAGGGCCGCGGCCGGGAGTTCCCGGTGCCGGTGCTGGTCGGCTCGTGGTGGACCATCGACGGCCTGGTCACCACCGTCGACGACCGCACCCGCGCGCTGATCGAGGCGTTCTGGCCGGGTGGGCTGACGATCGTGGTGCATTACGCGCCGTCGCTCACGTGGGACCTCGGCGACGCCCGCGGCACGGTGGCGATCCGCATGCCGCTGCACCCGGTGGCGATCGAGCTGCTGGAGCAGACCGGCCCGATGGCCGTGTCCAGCGCGAACCGGCACGGTCAGCCGCCCGCCCAGACCGCTCTCGAGGCACGGGCGCAGCTCGGCGAGGACGTCGCGGTCTACCTCGAGGACGGCCAGGTCAGCGGCGGCGTGGCGTCGACGATCGTCGACGTGACCGACCGGCTGCCGCGGGTGCTGCGCGCGGGCGCGATCGGCGTCGACGAGCTGCGCGAGGTCGTGCCGGACATCGTGGCCGACGGGGGTGGGCGCCCCGGATGAGGCATCCCACCTTCGAGTACCTGCTCGTCGCCCTGATCGCCGCGACCTCCACGTATCTGCTGACCCCCGTCGCCCGCCGGATCGCCATCCGCTGGCGGGCCGTGGCCCGCCCGCGCGACCGTGACGTCCACGCGGTGGCCACGCCCCGCCTGGGCGGCGTCGCGTTGTTCGCCGGGTTCGCGTTGGCGATCTTCGTCGCCGGCCGGCTGCCGACGCTGCACGAGTCGTTCGCCAACGGCCCGGTGATGTCCTGGGTGGTCGGCGCGGCCGGCGTCATCTGCCTGCTGGGTGTGCTCGACGACCGCTACGAGCTGGACTCGCTCACCAAATTGGCGGGCCAGGTGCTGGCCACCGGGCTGATGGTCACGCTCGGCGGCGTGCAGATCAACCAGGTGTACGTGCCGTGGAGCGACACCGTGTTCATCCTCGGCCGCGACCTGGGCGTGCCCGTGACGATCCTGTTCACCGTGGTCGTCATCAACGCGATGAACTTCATCGACGGCCTGGACGGCCTGGCGGCCGGGTTCACCATCATCGCCGCCGGCGCCTTCTTCCTCTACAGCTACCACCTGGGCAAGAGCGGCTTCACCGACATCGTCTCGCCGGCGACGCTGCTCGCGGCCGCGCTCGCCGGGGCGTGCGTCGGCTTCCTGCCGCACAACTTCTTCCCGGCCCGCATCTTCATGGGCGACTCCGGCTCCATGCTGCTGGGCCTCGTGCTGTCGGCCGCGACGACGACCGCCACGACGACGACCAACGTCGCCGTCTACGTGCACGCCGCGGGGCTGCTGTCCTTGCTGCTGCCGTTGCTGATCCCGGTCCTGGTGCTCGCGCTGCCGTTCGTCGACCTGCTGCTGGCGGTCGTGCGGCGCCTGGGCAAGGGGCGCTCGCCCTTCGCGCCGGACAAGCAGCACCTGCACCACCGGCTGCTCGAACTCGGCCACACGCACCGCCGCGCGGTGCTGCTGCTGTATTTCTGGTCGGCGCTGCTGGCGTTCGGCTCGGTGGTCGGGTTGTCCTTCGATCTCGGCGACGACCTCGTCCTCACGGTCGTCGTGGCCCTCGTCGTCGTCGGACTGGTCCTTTCCGTGGTTCCGGGCAAACGTTTCTCGGCCCGCCGGCGTCCGCGGGCCGGCGTCTGACGTCCCGCCGGGCTGGGAGTCCGCCAGACCTGGATTCAGCATCGGCTCAGCGCCCAGGTAGGGTTGGGGCGTCGCTTCGGTGCGCGTGAAGCTCCACGGCGCCCGAACGCGATACAACGCCCGTCGACGATCAGCCGAGGAGCAGCCCATGAGCGAACCCGGTCCGCGGATCGCGGCCGTCTAGGCTGCGCGCGGTGCCCGCAGAGGGATCCGGTCCGGCGACCAGATCCGATTTCCTGGCCATGGGCGCCGTGATCGCCGCTCAGCTCGTCGCGGGACTGCTGCTCGGTCTGCTGCTCGACAGCCTGATCGGCACCGGGCCTGTATTCGCCCTCGTGGGACTGCTCGTCGGGATCGTCGCAGCCGTCGCCTATACCGTGTCCAAGTTTCGAGAGTTGCTACGCAAATGACTGGAGTGCACACCCCGTTGGAACCGATGGTCTACACCCCCGTTTCGGCGGTGGCGAACCTGCGCCGGTCGGTGCTGATCAGCATCGCGCTGAGCGTGATCGCGATCGTCGCGTTCTCGCTCGCCGGTCATCCCCTCGCGGGTGTTTTCGGGGCGATCGGACTCGCCCTCGGCGCGGCCAACAACTGGGTCCTGCAGAAGTCGGTCATCGCCCGCTCGACCGGTGGCGTCACGAAGGGGCGGTTCAACGGCAGCTTCGCCCTGCGGCTCGGCGGCACGACGGTGATCGCGGCCGTCCTCGCGCTGCTCTTCCGTCCCGACGGCGTGGCGACGTTCGCCGGCCTGGCCGTGTTCCACGTGCTCATGCTCGTGGGTGCGGCGCTGCCGGTCTTCCGTAGCTTGCGGCCCCGCGCATGATCGCCGCGACGACAGGAGGTACCCGATGAGTGCCCAGGCCATCAACATCACCCCTGGCGAGCACATCGAGTGGAAGCTGGGCTCGCTCACGCTCAACGGCGACACGATCACCAGCACGCTCATCGCCGGGGCGATCCTGCTCGGCCTCGGTCTGCTGGTCGCGCGCCGATCGAGTTCGGGCAAGCCGACCAAGCTGCAACTCATCTTCGAGCTGGTGACCAGGCAGGTCGAGGATCAGGTCGAGGGCGCCATGGGCGTCCGGACGGCGCCGTGGGTCGTGCCGTTCGCGTTCTCGCTGTTCATGTTCATCCTGATCGCCAACTGGATCGCCATCCTGCCGACCGGGCACCATCCCGAGTACGCGCCGCCGCCTGCGTCCGACGTCAATCTCACCTACGCGCTGGCCCTGTCGGTGATCGTCACGATGCACGTGGTGGGCATCAAGCGGCAAGGCGCGCACTACTACGCGCACATCTTCGAGAAGCCCCGGTTCCTGTTCCCGTTGCGGATCATCGAAGAGGTCATCCGCCCGGTCACGCTGGCGCTGCGACTCTTCGGCAACATCTTCGCGGGGACGATCATGGTCGCGCTGCTCGCGGCCCTGCCGGCCTACATCCTGTGGGCGCCGCAGATCCTGTGGAAGCTGTTCGACATGTTCATCGGACTCATCCAGGCCTTCATCTTCGGTCTGCTGACGGTCCTGTACCTCAGCTCGATCAAGCCTCACGAGGAGGGTGCGCAGCACTGATCGCGGTCTTGATCGAACAACGCGTGCACGAATACCCCACGAAGAACTCCTGATCCAGGAAAGTAGGCAAGCAAAATGGCAACGGTTCACCAGACGGTCATCTCCGGCAGTCTCATCGGCGGTGGCGTCGCGCTCGGCGGCGGCGCGATCGGTGCGGGCATCGGTGACGGCATCGCGGGCAGCTCGCTGATCCAGGGCGTCGCTCGCCAACCCGAGGCGCAGGGTCAGCTGCAGACGCTGTTCTTCCTGACTGTCGGCCTGGTCGAGGCTGCGTACTTCATCAACCTGGCCTTCGCCGTGCTGTTCGTCTTCGTCCAGGGCGCGAAGTAGTCGGTCGGCATCCCCGAACGGATTCTCATGTCACACGCTGAGCACCTCGCTGCGGGCAACTTCCTGATCCCCAATGCGACGTTCATCGTCGAGCTGCTGCTCTTTGTGATCATCTTCGGCGTGCTGGCCCGAGTCGTCCTGCCGCGGGTGCAGGGCACCCTGCACGACCGGCAGAAGATGCTCGACAAGCAGATCGAGGACACCGACGAGGCGCGCAAGCAGCTGGTCGCGGCCGAGCAGGCGTATCGCAGCGCGCTGGACGAGGCGCGCAGCGAGGCTGCGAAGATCCGCGAGGACGCGCGCGCCGAGGCACAGCAGACGGTCGAACGCGCGCGGACGCAGGCACAGCAGGAATCGGCGCGCATCGTGGCCCGCGGCGAGGAGCAACTCCAGTCGCAGCGTGCGGCCATCGTGCGCGACCTGCGCGCCGAGGTCGGGACGCTGGCCGTCGAACTCTCGGAGAAGATCGTCGGCGAGCCGTTGGCCGAGGACCCGGAGGTCACCGCGACGGTGGACTCCTTCCTGGGCGGGCTCGCAGCCGAGGATCGCGTACGCACCGGAGCCGACACGTGAGCACATACATCGCCGAGGTCGTCGCCTTCGTGATCATCCTGGTGATCCTGGGGCGGTTGCGGCCGTCCCTGCCGATCACCATTCCGGTGATCAGGGAGAAGCTCGCCGAGCAGCAGAAACTGATCGCGAAGCAGGTCCAGGACGCCGAAGACGCCCGCAAGCGTCTCGCCGAGGCCGAGCGCGCGTTCCAGAACGCGCTGACCGAGGCGCGCACGGAGGCCGCGCAGATCCGCGAGAACGCCCGCGCCGAGGCCCAGCGCACCGTCGAGGACCTGGAGGCCCAGGCCGAAGAGGAATCAGCACGTATCGTCGCGCGCGGCGAGGATCAGCTGGTCACCCAGCGCGCCGTGATCGTGCGGGAGATGCGCGGCGAGATCGGCACGCTGGCGGTCGAGCTGTCGCAGCGGATCGTGGATCAGCGGCTGGCCCAGGCGGGCCAGGTGTCGGCGAGCGTCGACGCGTTCCTCGCCGGGCTCGAGTCGCAGGAGAAGACGAGCGGGGGAGCACGCGCATGATGCGGTCGGCAAGCCGCCAGGCCGTCCAGGCCGTGCGCGACAAGGAGCGTGAGGTCTTCGGCGGGCGGGTTTCCGTCGCGACGCTCACGAGCCTGTCCGGCGAGCTCTACTCCGTCGCCGACCTGCTGGTCCGCCAGCCGCGGCTGCGACGCATGCTCGGTGACCCGGCCGCGGCGGCCGAGGCGCGCTCGCAGCTGGCCGAGGGCCTGCTGTCCGGCAAGATCGCCAAGCCCGCCCTCGAGATCACCAAGACGGCCGTGGAGCAGCGCTGGTCGACGCCGTGGGACCTCACCGATGCGCTCGAGGAAGCCGGCGACGAGGCCCTCTTCGCGGCCGCGGAGAAGGACAAGAAGCTCGACACCGTCGAGGACGAGCTCTTCCGTTTCGAACGGATCATGCAGAGCGAGTCGAGCGCCGTCGCCCTGCTCGACGAGGCCGTGTCCGACCCCGAGCGGCGCAACTCGCTGATCGACTCGCTCGTGGCCGACAAGGTCACGCCGATCACGCTGGCGCTGCTGCACCACGCGGTCGCCAGCACCCGCAAGCGCTCGGTCCTGCTGGCCATCGACCAGCTACTCGAGGCCGCCGCCGTGCGGCAGGCGCGCTCGATCGCGCGGGTGACGTCGGCGGTGGCGCTCACCGACACCCAGCAGCAGCGGCTGGAGGCCGTCCTGTCCGACATGTACGGCCGGCCGATCAGCGTGCGCACCGCGGTGGACCCGCAGGTGCGCGGCGGGCTGGTCATCCGCGTCGGTGACGAGGTCATCGACGGCAGCATCGCCACCCGGCTCGCGAACGCCCGCGCCACCATCGGCGGCCGGTCCACCTGACCGCCCGTCGATCGCCCCAGACGAACACCGACAGAACATCGAGATTGAGGAAACATCATGGCTGAGCTGACGATCTCCGCCGACGAGATCCGTAGCGCGATCGAGGGCTACGTCTCGTCCTACTCGCCCGAGGCCTCGCGCGAGGAGGTCGGCGTCGTCGCCGAGACCGGTGACGGCATCGCGCGCGTCGAGGGGCTGCCGAGCGCGATGGCCAACGAGCTGCTCGAGTTCGAGGGCGGCACGCTCGGCATCGCGCTGAACCTCGACGTCCGCGACATGGGTGTCGTCATCCTCGGCGCGGCCGAGGGCATCGAGGAGGGCCAGTCGGTCAAGCGCACCGGCGAGATCCTCTCCGTGCCGGTCGGCGACGCCTACCTCGGCCGCGTGGTCGACCCGCTCGGCCACGCGATCGACGGCCAGGGCGATGTCGAGACCGACGAGCGCCGCGCGCTGGAGCTGCAGGCGCCCACCGTGGTGCAGCGCCAGGAGGTCCGCGAGCCGCTGCTGACCGGCATCAAGGCCATCGACGCCATGACCGCCATCGGCCGCGGCCAGCGGCAGCTGATCATCGGCGACCGGCAGACCGGCAAGTCGACCGTCTGCCTCGACGCGATCATCAACCAGCGTGACAACTGGAAGACCGGCGACCCGAAGAAGCAGGTCCGCTGCATCTACGTCGCGATCGGCCAGAAGGGCTCGACGATCGCCGCCGCGCGCGACACCCTCGAGGCCGCCGGCGCGATGGAGTACACGACCATCGTCGCGGCGCCGGCCTCGGACTCGGCCGGCTTCAAGTACCTCGCGCCCTACACCGGCTCGGCCATCGGCCAGCACTGGATGTACCAGGGCATGCACGTGCTGATCGTGTTCGACGACCTGACGAAGCAGGCCGAGGCCTACCGCGCGGTGTCGCTGCTGCTGCGCCGCCCGCCGGGCCGCGAGGCCTACCCCGGCGACGTGTTCTACCTGCACAGCCGGCTGCTCGAGCGTTGCGCCAAGCTGTCCGACGACCTCGGCGGCGGTTCGATGACCGGGCTGCCGATCATCGAGACGAAGGGCAACGACGTGTCGGCGTACATCCCGACCAACGTCATCTCGATCACCGACGGCCAGTGCTTCCTCGAGACCGACCTGTTCAACGCCGGTGTGCGCCCGGCCATCAACGTCGGCATCTCGGTGTCGCGCGTCGGCGGCGCCGCTCAGCCGAGGGCGATGCGAGCCGTCGCCGGCCGGCTTCGGGTGGACCTCGCGCAGTACCGCGAGCTCGAGGCGTTCGCCGCATTCGGCTCCGACCTGGACAAGGCGTCGCAGCAGCAGCTGGCGCGTGGCGCGCGCCTGGTCGAGCTGCTCAAGCAGCCGTCCGCGTCGCCGTTCCCGGTCGGTCGGGAGATCGTGTCCATCTGGGCCGGCACGTCCGGCCGTCTCGACGACGTGCCGGTCAACGAGATCCGGCGCTTCGAGCGCGAGCTGCTCGACTACATCGGCCACACCAAGCCGGAGATGTTCGACACGCTCGCCGCTGCCACGAAGTTCGACGACGACATGGCCAACGAGCTCGGCGATCTGGTGGACGAGTTCAAGAAGCAGTTCCAGCCCGAGGACGAGCACTCCGGCGATTCCGACGCGAAGTCCGAGCACGCGAAGTCCCAGCAGGCGAAGTCCGAGCAGGCGAAGTCCAGCAACGACTCCGACAACAACTCCGACAACGACTCCGACAACGACGGCTCCGACGCCGGTTCGGACGACTAGGTCACCGCATGGGAGCAGAACTTCGCGTCTACCGGCGCCGGATCAAGTCGGTCGAGTCGACCAAGAAGATCACCAAAGCGATGGAGCTCATCGCCGCCTCGCGCATCGTGCGTGCGCAGCAGCGGATGAACGCCGCCCGGCCCTACGCCAAGGAGATCCAGAACGCGCTGGCGCAGCTGGGCACCGACAAGACGCTGACGCACCCGATGCTGACCGGTGTCGAGAACCCGCGGCGGGCCGGCATCCTGATCATCACCAGCGACCGCGGGCTGGCCGGCGGCTACAACGCGAACGTGTTGCGCGCCGCCAACGAGCTCGCTCGGCGGCTCGAGGACGAGGGCAAGCAGATCGACCGCTACGTCATCGGCCGTAAGGGCGTCGCGTACTTCCGCTTCCGCGGGATCGAGCTCGCGGGTGCGTGGACCGGATTCTCCGAGCAGCCCAACTTCGCCGACGCGCGTGACGCCACGGACGCCGTCGTCGCAGCGGTCACCGCGACCGCCGAGGGCGAGATCGACCACGGCGAGCGCGAAGGCCGCCCGGGCATCGACGAGTTGTGGGTCATCTACACCCGCTTCGTCAACTCGGTGACCCAGACGCCCACCACGTCGCAGGTCTCGCCGGTGAAGGAAGCCGACGAGCACGACGAGTCCGGCGACACCTCCGCGCAACGGTCCGGGAGCGACGACGACGCCGAGGACGAGGACGAGCGCGGCGCGCTGTACGAGTTCGAGCCCGAACCGGCCGAGCTGATCGGCGCACTGCTGCCGCGCTACATCAGCTCGCGGATCTTCTCCGCGCTGCTGGAGTCGGCGGCATCGGAGTCCGCGGCGCGCCGGCGCGCCATGAAGTCCGCCAGCGACAACGCGACGGACCTGATCAAGACCTTCACCCGGCTGGCGAACCAGGCCCGCCAGGCCGAGATCACCCAGGAAATCAGCGAGATCGTCGGCGGCGCCGACGCCCTCGCATCAGCAGGGAGCGAACAATGACGGCAGTTGACGAGTCCACCGAGACCAAGAGCGACGACACCAAGGCCACCGGCCGCGTCGTGCGCGTGATCGGCCCCGTGGTCGACGTGGAGTTCGGCCGCGACACGATCCCGCCGCTGAACCAGGCGCTGACCACCGAGATCGAGCTCGGCGAGCTGTCCAAGACGATGACCCTCGAGGTCGCGCAGCACATCGGCGACGACATGGTGCGCGCCATCGCGCTGCAGCCCACCGACGGCCTGATCCGCGGCGCCGCGGTCTTCGACACCGGATCGCCGATCACGGTGCCGGTCGGCGACGTCACCAAGGGCCACGTGTTCAACGCTCTCGGCGAGCCGCTGGACGTCAAGGTGTCCGAGCTGGACATCAAGGAGCGCTGGCCGATCCACCGCGAGCCCCCGCCGTTCGACCAGCTCGAGTCGAAGACCGAGATGTTCACGACCGGCATCAAGGTCATCGACCTGCTGACGCCCTACGTCGTCGGCGGCAAGATCGGCCTGTTCGGCGGTGCCGGTGTCGGCAAGACGGTGCTCATCCAGGAGATGATCTACCGCGTCGCGGAGAACTTCGGTGGTGTGTCGGTGTTCGCCGGCGTCGGCGAGCGCACCCGGGAAGGCAATGACCTCATCGCGGAGATGACGGAGTCCGGCGTCATCGAGAAGACCGCGCTGGTCTTCGGCCAGATGGACGAGCCGCCGGGCACCCGGCTGCGCGTCGCGCTGTCCGCGCTGACGATGGCCGAGTACTTCCGCGACGTCCAGAAGCAGGACGTGCTGCTGTTCATCGACAACATCTTCCGGTTCACCCAGGCCGGTTCCGAGGTGTCGACGCTGCTCGGCCGGATGCCGTCCGCGGTGGGTTACCAGCCGACGCTGGCCGACGAGATGGGCCAGCTGCAGGAGCGCATCACCTCGACCCGTGGCCACTCGATCACCTCGATGCAGGCGATCTACGTGCCCGCGGACGACATCACCGACCCTGCTCCGCACACCACGTTCGCCCACCTGGACGCGACCACCACGCTGTCGCGCCCGGTGTCGGAGAAGGGCATCTACCCCGCGGTGGACCCGCTCGACTCCACGTCGCGCATCCTGGACGCGCAGTACATCGGCCAGGAGCACTACGACGTCGCGAACCAGACGAAGCAGATCCTGCAGCGTTACCGCGAGCTGCAGGACATCATCGCCATCCTCGGCATCGACGAACTGTCCGAGGAGGACAAGGTGACGGTGCAGCGGGCGCGGCGCATCGAGCGTTTCCTGTCGCAGAACACCTTCGTGGCCGAGCAGTTCACCGGCATCCCGGGCTCGTTCGTGGACCTCGCCGAGACGATCGACGCGTTCAAGCGCCTGAACGCCGGCGAGTTCGACAGCTACCCCGAGCAGGCGTTCTTCATGTGCGGTGGGCTCGAGGATCTCGAGCGCAAGGCCGACGAGCTGAAGAACAGCTGACCGATGGCCACGATGCACGTCGAGCTCGTCTCGATCGAGAAGTCGCTGTGGTCCGGCGAGGCGACCGCGGTCTTCGCGCGCACCACGGAGGGCCAGCTCGGCATCCTGCCCGGGCACATCCCGCTGCTCGGCGCGCTCGCGCCCGGTTTCGCCGTGCGGATCGACCGTGAGGACGGCGACCCGCTCAGCGTCGCCGTGCACGGCGGGTTCCTGTCCGTCGGCCGCAAGGGCGTGTCCGTCCTGGCCGAACAGGCGGAGCTCGCCGACGACATCGAC
The DNA here is from genome assembly GCA_963711775.1 of uncultured Actinomycetota bacterium. Lineage (GTDB taxonomy): Bacteria > Actinomycetota > Actinomycetes > Mycobacteriales > Jatrophihabitantaceae > Jatrophihabitans. Next base: position 251,894 of record CAVQFH010000008.1, read on the forward strand.
GCCGGCCGGGCCCGCGACGCGCTGAACCGCAACAACGGTGACGACTCCGAGCAGACCGCCGCGCGCAACCGGGCGAAAGCGCGGTTACGCGCCCTCGGCGAAGACGTCTGACCGCGGCCGCGGGGTAGAGCAGCGGACGTGCACACCATCGACATCGTCCTGGTGTGCCTGGCCGTTGCAGCCGTCCTGGCGATGATCGCCATCCTGGCCCGGCAGCGGCAGATGCTGCGGGCCATGGGCGCCCTGCCGCTCGCCGTGCAGCGCGGCAACCGGTGGTTGTACGGCGTCGGGCGCTACGTCGGTGCCGAACTGCGCTGGTACCGCGCCATCGGCGTGGGCACCCGGCCGTCGCGGGTGCTGCATCGCGGGCAGGTCGAGGTGCTGGGCCGACGCGGGCCGCGCGCCAATGAATCCGGCTCGCTGCCGCCCAGCGTGGTGATCGTCGAGTGCCGCACCAACGGCGAGATGTTCGCGTTGGCGATCGGCGAGAGCGCCTACACCGGCTTCGTGTCCTGGCTGGAGTCGTCCGCGCCGAGCTAGCCCGTCGCGCCGGATCAGCGCTAGACCACCGCCCACAGGATCGATACGAAGCCGAAGCCCACGACCGACAGCAGCGTCTCCATCACCGACCACGTCTTGAACGTCTGGCCGACGCTGATCCGGAAGCTCTGGTTGACCAGCCAGAACCCGGCGTCGTTGACGTGGGAGAGGAACAGCGACCCGCAGCCGACCGCGAGCGCCAGCAGGGCCAGGTGGCTGGAGCCGAGGCCGTGTGCGAGCGGGCCGACGATGCCCGCCGCCGTGGTGGTGGCCACGGTGGCCGAGCCGGTGGCCAGCCGGATGCCGACGGCGAGCAGCCAGCCGATGACGAGCAGCGGAATCCCGGAGCTGTGCGCCGCCTTGCCGATGGAATCGCCGATGCCCGCGCCGACGAGGGTCTGCTTGAACCCGCCGCCCGCGCCGACGATCAGCAGGATGCCGGCGATCGGCGCCAGTGCCGCGCCCAGCCGCTTGGTGATCTGGTCGCCGGAGAAGCCGACCGCATAACCGAAGGTGATCATCGCCAGCAGCACCGCCAGCGTCAGCGCGATGAGCGGCTCGCCGACGAAGTCGGCGACCTTGCGGACGGCGGGCTCGCTGTCGTCCCAGATGATGTCGGCCAGTGCCTTGAGCAGCATCAGCACGACCGGGAACAGGATGGTGGCGAGCGTGACGCCGAACGAGGGCGGCCGCTTCACCTCGTCCGACGGCTCCGCCTGCGTGGTGTCGACACCGCCCGCCGACTCGGGCGCGTCGACCGGAACCCAGCGAGCGGCGACGATCGAGAACAGCGGGCCGCAGATGATCACCGACGGGATCGCGACGACGATGCCGAAGGCCAGCGTGATGCCGAGCTGCGCGTGGATCTGGCTGATCGCCACCAGCGGGCCCGGGTGCGGCGGGATCAGCCCGTGCAGCGCGGACAACCCGGCCAGGGCGGGGATCGCGATGCGCATCAGCGGCAGCTCGGACCGCTTGGCGACCAGCACGATCACCGGCAGCAGCAGCACCAGGCCGATCTCGAAGAACATCGGCAGTCCGACGATCACCGCCACCAGGGCCATGGCCCACGGCAGCAGCCGCGGGCCGGCCTTGTCGACGAGGGTATTGACCACGCGCGTCGCCCCGCCGGACTCGGCGAGCAGCTTGCCGAGCATCGCACCGAGCGCGATGAGCAGCCCCACCTCCATCAGGGTCGAGCCGACGCCGTCCTCGAAGTTGCTGATGACGTCCTGCGCGCCGACGCCGGACGCGAAGCCGGTGAATGCCGACCCGATGACCAGCGCGAGGAACGGGTGCATCTTGACGGCCGCGATGAGCACCACGATCAACGCGATGCCCAGGACCGCCACCACGATCAACCGGGTGTCGTGGGCGGTCCACGCCGAGGTCTTGGCCGCCGCGGCGAGCGTGGTGGTGGCGGTGGCGGCGGGGGACGAGGCAGGCGTCACACCTGCAGCATGTCCACGACGCGTTGGGCCTGAACCGCCGGGGGCAATGCGATGTCGACGTCGATCATCTGTTCGTCCGGGCCGGGCGGCTCGAGGTCGGCCAGTTGCGAATCCAGCAGCGCCGCCGGCATGAAGTGGCCGTGCCGCGCCCCGAGCCGAGCCAGCAGCAGGTCGCGGGTGCCGTGCAGGTAGACGAACACGACGTGCGGGTCGCGCAGCTCGTCGCGGTAGTGCCGCTTGAGCGCCGAGCAGGTGATGATCTCGGGCCGGCCGGCGGCCACGGCGTCGTCGATGCGCGCTCGGATGCGGCGCAGCCACGGTTCGCGGTCGGCGTCGTCGAGCGGGTGGCCGGCCGCCATCTTGGCGACGTTCTCGACCGGGTGCAGGTCGTCGCCCTCGACGAGCTCCCAGCCGAGGCGCCCGTTCAGCACGCCGGCGATCGTCGACTTGCCGCAGCCGGACACGCCCATGACGACGAGCACCGGCGGCCGCGCGGGCCCGCTCAGCGCTCGCCTCCCGGCTGCCACAGCACGTCCCCGTCGGGGTTGGCCAGCCGCGCCAGGATGAACAGCAGGTCAGACAGCCGGTTCAGGTAGCGCAACGCCTCGAGGTTCGTGCGGTCCGGGTCCTGCTCGGCCAGCGCCCAGGCGCTGCGCTCGGCCCGCCGCGCGAGCGTGCGCGACTGGTGCAGCAGCGCCGCGCCGGGCGTGCCGCCGGGCAGAATGAAGCTCGCGAGTGTCGGCAGCTCGGCGTTGAACTCGTCGCACCAGCCCTCGAGGCGTTCGACGTAGTCCGGCTCGACGCGCAGCGGCGGGTACGCGGGTGCGTCGACCACCGGCGTGCACAGGTCGGCACCGACGTCGAACAGGTCGTTCTGCACGTGCCGCAGCACGGCCGTGACCCGCTCGGGCAGGCCGCCCAGGGCCAGCACGACGCCGATCGAGGCGTTGGTCTCGTCGCAGGCGGCATAGGCGCCGACCCGAAGGTCGGTCTTGCGCACCCGGGACATGTCCCCGAGCGCGGTGCTGCCGTCGTCGCCGACCCGGGTGTAGATGCGCGTGAGGTGCACTGCCATAGCTCGACCTTAGAGCCTGACCGCCGGCGCGGTCGTGCGCCGATAGCCTGACCGGATGCAGGTCTTGAGAGTCGCCGGCGGTGCCCGGCTCGACGGCACCGTGGAGGTCGTGGGCGCCAAGAACAGCGTGCTGAAGCTGATGGCGGCGGCGCTGCTGGCCCCGGGGTCGACGACGATCGGCAACCTGCCGGCGATCAGCGACGTGACGATCATGCGTCAATTGCTCGAGGGCATGGGTTGCGAGGCGCTCGAGTCGAAGGACGGCGCCGTCGACCGCGTCACGATCACCGTGCCGGAACGGCTCGATCCCGAGGCACCCTACGAGCTGGTCCGCAAGATCCGCGGCTCCATCTGCGTGCTCGGTCCGCTGATCGCCCGCACCGGCGGCGCGAAGGTCGCGCTGCCCGGCGGCGACGCCATCGGCACCCGGCCGCTGGACATGCACTTCGCCGGGCTCGAGCGCATGGGCGTCGACATCCGCGTCGAGCACGGTTACGTCATCGCCGAGGCGCGCGACCTGCGCGGTGCGTCGATCTGGCTGGACTTCCCCAGCGTCGGCGCCACCGAGAACATCATGACCGCGGCAGTGCTCGCCAAGGGCACCACGGTGATCGACAACGCCGCTCGCGAGCCGGAGATCGTCGACCTGTGCCGCCTGCTCGTCGCCATGGGCGCGCAGATCGACGGGATCGGCTCGTCCACGCTGGAGATCACCGGCGTCGAAGCGCTGCGCCCGGCGACGCACGACGCGGTGGCCGATCGCATCGTCGCCGGCACCTGGGCGATGGCGGCGCTGGCGACGCAGGGCGACATCACGGTGCGCGGCGCGCAACGCCGACCACCTGAAGATCGCGCTGGACAAGGTGGTGCAGGCGGGCGGCGAGGTCGAGGTGCTCGGCGACGGCTTCCGGGTCGCCATGGACCGCCGGCCGCGCAGCTTCGACGTCGTGACGCTGCCCTACCCGGGGCTCGCGACGGACCTGCAGCCGCAGGCCATCGCGGCGCTGTCAGTGGCCGACGGCACGGCGATGATCACCGAGAACCTGTTCGAGGCGCGGTTCATGTTCTGCGACGAGATCTCCCGGATGGGCGCCGACGTCCGTACCGACGGTCACCACGCCGTGGTACGCGGACGGCCGCGTTGTCCGGGGCGCCGGTGCGCGCCACCGACATCCGCGCGGGCGTCGGCCTGGTGATCGCCGGGCTCGTCGCCGACGGGATCACCGAGGTCGCCGAGATCCACCACATCGACCGCGGTTACGTCCGGTTCGAGGAGCAGTTGCGCAACCTCGGCGCCGACGTGCAGCGGGTGGATTCGACGACGTTCGGCGCCTGACGCTCAGCGCGTGTCGGCGCCCGCAGCGGAGCGTTCCGGCTGCGTGGCAGGCGTGTCCGGCGCCGCCGCGGTCGGCGTGCCAGCGGTGGCGACCTCGTGGGCCGCTGCCGGCGCAGCCGGCGGTCGTGCAGCGTGCGGGCCCCGGCGAGCAGCCAGGAAGTAGGCGCTGCCCAGGTACATCATCACCGCGGCGAACGCGTAGTGGTGCGGGTAGGTCAGGGTGGCGATAGAGATGCCGCCGAACCAGACCACCGCACCCACGATCGTGTACGGTCTGCATCCAGCGCGCGCGGGCGATGTGCGGGTACGGCATGTTCGTCAGGCACAGCACCGAGAGCACGATCGTGATGGCGGCGCCGGCCCAGGTGCGGGCCTCGAGCAGGAACAGCAGCGGGCCGACGATGTTCCACGCCGCCGGGAAGCCGCGGAACCAGTTGTCCTCGGTCATCATGTCCTTGCGGGCGAACCAGATCGCGGACGTGAACACCAGGAAGCACAGGACCGCGATGCCGAAGTTGTTCTGCGGCACGACCTTGAACTCGTACATGAAGCACGCCGGCACGATCACGCAGGTGACGTAGTCGATGATCAGGTCCAGCAGGAAACCGTCCAGGCCGGGCACCCGCTTCTCGACCTCGAGCGCGCGGGCGATGGGCCCGTCGACGCCGTCGATCAGCAGCGTCAGCAACAGCCAGATGATGGCGTAGCTGGGACGTCCGACCAGCACGTCGCGCAGCGCGAGCATGGCTGCGACGATGCCCAGAGTGGTGAACGCGTGCAGCAACCACGCACTGCGCACCTGCGCCGCGGAGAAGTCCGGGCAGCGGCGGAACGGCGAGGTCACGGACTCGACCCTAGGTGCTGTCCCGGGGCTTGGCCAAAGCAACGCCGCCCGGTGCAGGGGGCGATTTCTCAGACGTTCAGCAGCAGCCGGGCCAGGTCCGCGTCGGCGTGGAACACCAGCACGTCCAGGGCGCCGTCGCGGCGGCGCGACATCGACGAGCGGATCCCCGCCTCGCCGAGCGTCGCGCGCCGGTGCATCGCCTCGTCGTGCGACACATTGGCCACCACGACGGTCAGCAGGCCGAGATCGGTGGAGTCCGCGGCGTCGACGGGACGCACGCCCGTGCGCGGGTGCGACGGGCGGAAGACCCACCGCAGGATCAGCGCCAGGACCAGGACCGCCAGCACCGCGACGATGGCGGACGACGGGTCGTTGCTCACGTCCCCATTCTGCTCCGCAACCGGCGCCGGTGCAGCCCGGCCCTTAGACGCCTGCCCGGGACCCGATTAGGGAGTTCTTCCGATGCGCGGGGCCTCCTCAGACGACGACCGTCATGGATGTCGCCGGACCGACCGGCCGGGCGACGGCGCAGTCCAAGGAGACGTCATGCACCCCACGATGATGAAGTTGCTCGGCGACGCGCGGATGCAGGAGCTGAGCAGCGAGTTCGCCGGCACGTCGCGTCCCGTAGGCGGCGCGCTGCGCCGTTACCGCAACCTGTTCCGTCACGCGGGCCACCGCTCCTGAGCACCGGTGCTGGTCGAGCAGGCCGCGGGCGGCGCGACGGGCGTCGTCGGCGGCCCACGGCATCATGACGACATGGCGCGCACCGGCTCGACGTTCGTCGGCCGCGCCGGCGAACTCGCCACCGCCCGGGACGTGCTGCGCAAGGCCTGGGCGGGCGAGCCGGCGGCGCTGGTCGTCGACGGCGACGCGGGGGTCGGCAAGACTCGCCTGCTCGGCGAACTGGTCGACAGCGCGCCGCAGCCCGCCGGCGCCCACACCGTGCTGGTCGGCCACTGCGTCGACCTCGGCGACGCCCCGCCGCCGTACCTGCCGCTGAGCGAGGCGTTCGGCGCGCTCGACCCAGCGGTCGCGGGCGGGCTCGTGGAGCGTTTCCCGCCGCTGGCCCGGCTGCTGCCCGACCGGCCGGACACCGACGACGAGCGCGTCGACCGCGGCGCCATGCTCGACGCCGTCCTGGGCGCGCTCGTCGACCTCGCCCGCGATACGTGCGTGCTGCTGGTGATCGAGGACGCGCACTGGGTGGACGCGGCCACGCGCGACCTGCTCGGCTTCCTCTTCACCCGTCTCGCGGGCCTGAGCGACGTGCGGCTCGCGGTCGTGGTGACCGTGCGCAGCGACGACCTGCACCGGCGGCACCCGTTGCGGCCCGTGCTGGCCGGGTGGTCGCGGCTGCCCGCGGTGCGTCGGCTGCACCTCGAGCCGCTGCCGCCGCCGGACGTCGCGGACCTGCTGCGCGCGCACGGGGCCGAGTTCGGCACCGAGCTGACCGACGCCGAGATCGCCGGCATCGTGCGCCGCGCGGACGGCAATGCCTTCTTCGCCGAGGAACTGCTGGCGACGGTGGGGGCGGGGCACGGTGACGTCTCCGCCGTGCTGGCCGACCTGGTGCTCGTCCGTCTCGATCCGCTGGGCGCCGACGCCCGTGCCGTGGTCGCCCTGGCGGCCGTCGCCGGCGGTCCGCTCGCCCACGAGATGCTCGTCGAGGTCGCCGGCCTGCCCGCCGACCGGCTGGACGCCGCGCTGCGCGAGGCCGTCGACGCGTACGTGCTGCACCCGGCCGCCGATCCGCAGGGCCGCGCGGGCTACCGGTTCCGGCACGCGCTGCTCGCCGAGGCGGTCTACGACGACCTGCTGCCCGGCGAGCGTGCCCGGCTGCACGCCGCGTTCGCCGCCCGGCTCGCGGCGCGGACCAGCGCGGGGACGGCGGGGCGCGCGGCCGAGGCCTCGGATGCGGCGGAGTTGGCCCGGCACGCCCGCGCAGCCCACGATCTGCCGCTGGCGTACGCAGCCTCGGTGCGCGCGGGGCACCTCGCCCTGGCGTTGGGCGCGCCGGTCGAGGCCACCGAGCAGTTGCAGGCGGCGCTGGAGCTGAGCGCCCAGCTGCCCACCGAGCCCGAGGGCAGGGTCGCGGTCATCGACGAGTTCGTCGACGCCAGTGTCGCGGCGGGGCGCAGCCAGCGCGCGCTGCGCCTGGTGCGCAACGAGCTCGCCGGGCTCGCGCCGGGAACGTCCGACGTCGACCGCGCGACGCTGCTCTACGCGTCGGTCGAGGCTGCGACGGCGGGGGAGTTCGACGCCGCCGCGATCGCGGCGGTGGCCGAGGCGGCACGGCTCCTCGCCGAGCACCCGCCGTCGCCGCTGCAGGCAAAGATCGCCGCCGCGCAGGCGCGCATCTCGGCGTCGCTGGGGCGAGACGCCGACGCGCAGCGGCTGGCCGCGCGGGCGATGGAACTAGCCGTCGAGGTGGGCAGCAAGTGGGTGCTCAGCGATGCCTCGGCAACCCAGAGCATCATCCTGCGCCGGCAGGGCGAACCCGACCGCGCGATCGCCGCGCTCGCCCGGACCGCGGACGAGGCGCACGACATCGGCTACTTCGCCACCGAGACGCGCACGCGCTATCTGCACGCGATGGTGTTGCACGAGCAAGGGCGGTTGCACGAGGCGCACCGGGCCTACGAGCACGCCTGGCGGCACAGCATCGAACACGGCCGCGGGTGGGACAGCTACGCGGTGCAGTCGCGCGCCCGCACCGGGCTGCTGCACTGGGCGGCCGGGCGCCCGACCGAAGCGCTGGCGGTTCTCGAACGCGACCGCGACGGTGCCCCGCCACTGTCGGCCGCGATCTTGACCGCGGCCGCGTTGGCCGTGCGGGCCGGGCGCGGCGACCCGCACGCCGCGCAGCTCGCGGCGGACCTGCGCCCGCACTGGGCCGATGAGGGCATGATCGCGCTGCAGCACGCGTTTGCGATGTTGCCGTTGCTCGCCCGCGAAGGCCGCAGCGACGATGCGGTGGCCCTGGCCGACGACGTCGTCGACGTCATCGGCCGGCTCTGGGTCAACGAGTGGTTCCTGGCCCGGATCCAGCTGTCGGCGATGGTGCTGCGCGTGCTCGCCGTCGACGCCGCCACCGCCGCCACCGCCGCGCCGCAGCGGCGCCGCGAACTCGTCGACACCGGGGCCCGCTTCGTCCGCGACGCCGCCGACACCCAGCGCAACGGGCTCAGCGGCGGTCGTGTGCTCGGTGTCGAGGGGCTCGCCTGGGTGGCCCGCGTCGACGCCGGCTGGGCGTCGTTGCGGTGGGCGGCGGACCTCGACGCGCCGGCCGCGGACGAGCTGGTGGCGGTGTGGCAGCGGGCGGCGGCCGCCGCGGACTACGACGAGAACGTCGTCGAGCTCGCGCGGGTCCGCGCTTCGCTCGCGCTGGTGCTGCGGGCCGTGGGTCGCCGTGCCGAGGCCGGCTCGGTCGCCGACCTGCTGCGCCCGGTGTTCGCGGCGACCGCCGACGTGGTCGTCGGCGACGCCCTGCGCACCCTGGGCAGCAGCGCGACGCCGGGCGAGACCGCTGGGGCGGAACCTGCCGCGCTGACCGCCCGCGAGCGAGACGTGCTGGCACTGGTGGCCGACGGCCTGTCCAACCGCGAGATCGCCCGGCGGCTGTACATCAGCGACAAGACCGTCAGCGTGCACGTGTCGAACATCCTGGCGAAGCTCGGGGTGCGCGGCCGCACCCAGGCCGCCGCCGTCGCCCGGCGCGACGGCCTGCTCGACTGACGGCCTGCTCGACTGACGGCGGGGTCAGGCGTCGCGGTGCAGCGCTCCGGTCACGGGCGGCGCTGCCGACCACGGGAAGTCGATCCAGCTGTCGGTGCGCCGCCACACGTACTCGCACGCGACCGATGACGCCGGCTTCTCGTAGACCACAGCACAGCGGACGTCGGCCACGTGCTCGGCGCAGAAGTCCTTCACCAGCGCCAGGGTGGCCCCGGTGTCGGCAACGTCGTCGGCCACGAGCACCCGGGCGCCCGGCGATGTCGACCGGCTCGGGGACCGGCGGCAGCACCACCGGCATCGGCAGCCGCTCGTCCACGCCGGTGTAGAACTCGACGTTCATCACGTGCAGGTTCTTGACGCCGAGCGCGTAGCCGAGCGCCCCGGCCACGAACAGCCCGCCGCGCGCAACGGCCAGGATCAGGTCGGGCGCGAAGCCGTCGGCGTGCACGGCCTCGGCGAGATCACGCACCGCGACGCCGAACATCTCGTAGGTGAGAACTTCGCGTTTGCCCACCGCGGCAGTCATGTGTCAGACACTGCCAGAGCTGCGAGGTCCGCCACAGGGGCCGTCGGATTCGGGTTCCGTCGGCGTGTCTGCGCATAAACTCCGCCGCAACACCTTGGGAGGTGCTGGTTCATGCCGTTTCCCAGCGACGATGAGCGTGACCGCCCGTGGCTGATGCGCACCTACGCCGGCCATTCCTCGGCGCGCGAGTCGAACGCTCTCTACCGCCGCAACCTGTCCAAGGGCCAGACGGGCCTGTCGGTGGCTTTCGACCTGCCGACCCAGACCGGTTACGACCCGGACGCCGAGCTCGCGCGCGGCGAGGTGGGCAAGGTCGGTGTGCCGATCTCGCACATCGGCGACGTCCGGCTGCTCTTCGACGGCATTCCCATGGAGCAGATGAACACCTCCATGACGATCAACGCGCCGGCGATGTACATGCTGGCGCTCTACCTGTCCGTCGCCGAGGAGCACGAGGCCGACTTCGCCCAGCTGTCCGGCACGACGCAGAACGACATCATCAAGGAGTACCTGTCGCGCGGGACGTACGTGTTCCCGCCTGCGCCGTCGATGCGGCTGATCAGCGACATGATCGCGTACACCGTCGCCAACGTGCCGAAGTGGAACCCGATCAACGTCTGCAGCTACCACCTGCAGGAGGCCGGCGCGACGCCGGTGCAGGAGGTCGCGTTCGCGCTGTGCACGGCGATCGCGGTGCTGGACGCGGTCAAGGAATCCGGCCAGGTACCGGAGGACAAGTTCGGTGACGTCGTCGCGCGCATCTCGTTCTTCGTCAACGCCGGCGTGCGCTTCGTCGAGGAGATGTGCAAGCTGCGCGCGTTCGGCCGGCTGTGGGACGAGATCACCCTCGAACGCTACGGCGTGCAGGACGCCAAACACCGCCGCTTCCGCTACGGCGTGCAGGTCAACTCGCTCGGGCTGACCGAGGCGCAGCCGGAGAACAACGTCTACCGCATCCTGCTCGAGATGCTGGCGGTGACGATGTCGCGTGACGCGCGTGCCCGTGCCGTGCAGCTGCCTGCCTGGAACGAGGCGCTCGGCCTGCCGCGCTCGTGGGACCAGCAGTGGTCACTGCGGATGCAGCAGATCCTGGCCTTCGAGTCCGACCTGCTCGAGTACGAGGACCTCTTCGAGGGGTCGAAGGTCGTCGAGGCGAAGGTCGAGCAGATCAAGCAGGGCGCCCGCGCCGAGATCGACACCGTGCTGGAGATGGGCGGCGCGGTGGCCGCCGTCGAAACCGGCTACCTCAAGTCGGCGCTCGTGACGTCGCTGGCCGCGCGCCGGCGGCGGATGGAATCCGGTGAGGACGTCGTCGTCGGCGTCAACAAGTACACCGAGACCGAGCCGAACCCGCTGCAGGGCTCCGAGGACGGCGGCATCCTGACCGTCGACAAGGCGGTCGAGGAGTCGGCGAAGCAGGCGCTGCGCGAGTGGAAGGAACAGCGCGACGCCGTCGCCGTCGAGGACGCGTTGACCGCGCTGCGCGACGCGGCGAAGACCGACCAGAACCTGATGGCGGCCTCCCTCGCCTGCGCCCAGGCCGGCGTCACTGTGGGGGAGTGGGCCGGCGAGCTGCGCGAGGTGTTCGGCGAGTACCGGCCGCCCACCGGCGTGGCCGGGGCCAGCGGCGGCGGCCACGAGGGCGAGCTGACCGAGGTCCAGCAGCGGGTGCGGGCGCTGGGAGCGAGCCTCGGCCGGCCACTGAAGTTCCTGGTCGGCAAGCCGGGGTTGGACGGTCACTCCAACGGCGCGGAGCAGATCGCCGTGCGGGCCCGCGACGCCGGCTTCGAGGTCGTCTACTCGGGCATCCGGCTGACGCCGGCGCAGATCGTGGCGGCGGCCGTCGAGGAGGACGTCGACGTCGTGGGGTTGTCGGTGCTGTCCGGCTCGCACCTGTCGGTGGTGCCCGACGTCGTGGCGGGCCTGCGCGACGCGGGTCTGGACGACGTGCCCGTGGTCGTCGGCGGCATCATCCCCGAGAAGGACGGCGCCTGGCTGCTCGACAACGGCGTCGCGCGCGTGTTCACCCCGAAGGACTTCGCCATCACCGACGTCCTGGGCGAGATCGTCGACGCGATCGAGCACGTCCGCGGCTGAGCCGACCGGCGCGCGACCGTTCCCGGTGGTCGCTGCGGCGTGTGCGAAGTCGGCGCGCGGTAGCGTCGCGCGCGTGCGTCTGGTCATTGCCCGTTGCAGCGTGGACTACGTGGGCCGGCTGACCGCGCACCTGCCGCTCGCGACGCGGCTGTTGCTGGTCAAGGCCGACGGGTCGGTGCTGGTGCATTCCGACGGCGGCTCGTACAAGCCGCTGAACTGGATGAGCCCGCCGTGCAGCCTCACCGAGACCGGCACGACGTGGACCGTCACGAACAAGGCCGGCGAGCAGCTGATCGTCACGATCGAGTCCGTCGAGCACGATTCCGCGCACGAGCTCGGCGTCGATCCGGGCCTGGTGAAGGACGGCGTCGAGGCGCACCTGCAGAAGCTGCTCGCCGAGCACGTGCACACCCTCGGCGAGGGCTATCGCCTGGTGCGCCGCGAGTACCCGACGCCGATCGGGCCGGTCGACCTGCTGGTGCGCGATCCGAAGGGCGTGTCCGTCGCCGTCGAGATCAAGCGCCGCGGCGAGATCGACGGCGTCGAGCAACTGACCCGGTACCTGGACCTGCTCAACCGCGACCCGCTGCTCGCGCCCGTGCGCGGCGTCTTCGCCGCGCAGGAGATCAAGCCGCAGGCGCGCACGCTCGCGCTCAGGATCGCGGCATCGAGTGCGTGATGCTCGACTACGACGCGCTGCGCGGCATCGACGACCCCTCGCAGCGGCTGTTCTGAGGCATCCGGCCGGTCTGACCTGGTTGGCCTCCACGTCGGTCAACAGTCTGCACACCCCGTACTTACTGGGGTAGAACCTTGCACGATGATCGTTACGAGCGTAGAATCGAACACGTGAGCGAGGGCGTGCAACTAAGGTCGGTCGGCGACCTGCTCGCTGCCGCGCATGCGAGGGTCGACGAGCTGCAGGCGCGCAAATCTGACCGGTGACAGCGACGAGACGTTGCTGGCCGGGCTGCGCGAGCTCGAGCGGCTGGCGCGGCGGGTCGACGCCGCCGCGTATCCGGCTGATCAACGAGGTGGGCCGGCGCGGGATCCCTGCGGTGCACGGGTGCCGGTCGATGGGCCGGTTCCTGGCGCATCTGCTGCGCCTGGACGCCCACGACGCGGGGACGCGGGCCGCGGCGGCCGACGCGGCGGGGCCGCGGGTGGCGCTCGAGCGGGGAACCGCTCGCTCCGGTGTTCGCGCACGTCGCGGCCGGGCAACGCTCGGGAGTGGTGTCGCAGCGCCAGGCCCGGGTGATAGAGACGGCGGTGCAGGAGCTGCCGCACGCGGTGCAGGCCGAGCACGGCGACGCGGTAGAGCGTGACCTCGTGCGGCACGCGGGCGCCTTGTCGGCCGGGCAGCTGGCCCAATTGGGGCGGCGGATCCAGCGACCACCTCGACCCCGACGGCACTCTCGACGACCCGGACGAGCAGGCCGCGGCGACGCGGGTTCACCGTCGACCGGCACACCGACGGCACCAGCACCGCTCGTGGGCGGCTGTCGGCGGAGTTGACCGAGCGGCTGGCCGGCTACTTCGACAACGCCGCTGCCCCGAGGCCGGCCACCGACGGCGTGCGCGGACACCCGCACCGTTGCCCAGCGCCAGCACGACGCGCTGCTCGACCTGTGCGAACAGGTCGTGCGCTGTGGGCAGGTGCCCGCCAACAACGGCGTCTCGGCCACGATCGTGGTGACGATGACGGCCGAGCAGTACGCCACCGGCCGCGGGCTGGCCCGCACCGGGCACGGCGCGACCGTGGCAGCCCGCGCCGCGCGGTACTGGTCCGGCGGTGACAGCGAGATCCTCGCCGTGGTGCTCAACAGCACCCGCGAGGTCACCCACTACAGCCACACGCACCGGATCTTCACCGAGGCCCAGCGGCGCGTCATCGCCGCCCGCGACCGCGGGTGCACGTTCCCCGGCTGCCCCGAACCGCCCGGCCGCTGCCAGATCGACCACATCGTGCGTCACGAACACGACGGCCCCACCAGCATCGCCAACGGCGCGTTGGAATGCCGCTATCACCACCGCGAACACGCCGCCCTCGGGTACCGACCGGTCATGATCGGCGGCACCCCGCACTGGATCCCGCCACCCTGGATCGACCCCGCGCAAACACCCCTGCGCAACACCTTGCACGACGACCACACCGCCGCCTGACCAGCGCGATGGTGCGGGAGCGCGCCCGGCGCGGGTAGTGACCGGCTCACTGTCGCGGCGGTGATAGGGAGCGCGACGCAGGCCGAGCCGCTTGCCCACGCCCATGGTGGTGACCCGCAGCCGTAGCCCTGCGGCTGGCAGAGTGACGGCATGTCCCTGGTACTGCTCGACAGCCGTCCGGACGGCGTCCGGGTACTCACCCTGAACGACCCCGACAAGCGCAACGCGATGTCGCCCGGCGCTGCTGACCGAACTGGGCGACGCCGCCGACGCGGTCGCGCGCGACGCGGACGCCCGCGTGCTGGTCGTCACCGGAACGGGGCGGCGTTCAGCGCGGGCGCGGACCTGCCCGCCCTGTTCGGCGCAGCGAAGGACCAGTCCACGAGCGAGGTCCGCGCCGGGCTGCGCGCGGTCTACGACAGCTTCCTGCGCGTGCGTGACCTGGAGATCCCCACGATCGCCGCCGTCAACGGCGCGGCGGTGGGCGCGGGCGTCAATCTCGCGATGGCCTGCGACGTCCGCATCGCCGGGCCGAAGGCGCGCTTCGGGGTCACCTTCACCAAGCTGGGACTGCACCCGGGCGGCGGCTGCACCTTCTTCGTGACCCAGGCGCTCGGCCGGCAGCGCGCGCTGGCGCTGATCCTCGACGGCGAGCTGCTCGACGCGGACGAGGCGCTGCGGCTCGGCCTGGTGCTGGAGGTCGCCGACGACCCGCTGGCGGCGCGCTGGAGAGGGCGGCGCGGTGGGCTGCGGTCGACCCGGCACTCGCGCGCGACATCAAGCGTGCGGTGGGCATCGCCGAGCGCGGCAACTTCGCCGAGACGCTCGATTTCGAGTCGTGGGCGCAGGCGGCCTCCACGCCGAGCCCGCTGCTGGCCGAGGCGATCGCGCGGTTCTCCCGGTGAGTCGCCGGCTGCGAAGGGCAAGGCGGGTCCCGGGCGTGATCTGACCCGCATCGTCGCGATCGGCAACGTTTCCGGCCGTTAGGGTTCCAGGGTCGGCCGCGGGAGCAGCCACAACCCCACTTCGGAGGAGACGCATGGCTCGGCAGTTCCAGCAGGTCGGCGTCGTCGGGCTCGGCACCATGGGCGCCGGGATCGTCGAGGTCTTCGCCCGCAACGGCCTGACCGTCATCGCCGTGGACAAGGACGACGCTGCGGTCGCGCGCGGGCGCGGCCACGTCGAGGGCTCCACCGCGCGCGCCGTCGACCGCGGCAAGCTGTCCGCGGACGAGCAGACCGCGCTGCTCGAGCGGATCACCTTCGGCACCGATTCGGCATCGCTGGCCGAGTGCGACCTGGTGATCGAGGCCGTGCCCGAGCAGCTCGCACTCAAGCGGGCGATCTTCACCGAGCTCGACACCATCTGCAAGCCGGACACCATCCTGGCCAGCAACACCTCGTCGCTGTCGATCACCGAGATCGCGGTGGCCACCGGCCGCCCCGGCAAGGTCGTCGGGCTGCACTTCTTCAACCCGGCGCCGGTCATGAAGCTCGTCGAGGTCGTGCGCACCGTCGTCACCGAGCAGGAGGTGGTCGACGACGTCGAGGCACTTCGTGCAGACGCTGGGCAAGACCGACGTCACGATCGGCGACCGCGCCGGGTTCATCGCCAACGCCCTGCTGTTCGGCTACCTCAACCACGCGGTGTCGCTGTTCGAGTCGCACTACGCCACCCGCGAGGACATCGACGCCGCGATGAAGCTCGGCTGCGGGCTGCCGATGGGCCCGCTCGCGCTGCTCGACCTCATCGGCATCGACACCGCCTACGAGATCCTCGACACGATGTACGGGCAGTGCCGCGACCGCCTGCACGCGCCGCAGCCGATCTTCAAGCAGATGATGACGGCGGGCCTGCTCGGCCGGAAGACCGGCCGCGGCTTCTACACCTACGAGGCGAGCGACTCGCCCGAGGTCGTCGCCGACGAGCTGACCCCGCCGGCGCACCCGGAGCTCGAAGGGGTGCGCGACGTGTCGAAGGTCGGCGTCGTCGGCTCGGGCACGATGGCGACCGGCATCGTCGAGGTCTTCGCCAAGGCCGGGTACGACGTCACGTTCGTCGCGCGCTCCGGCGAGAAGGCGGACAAGGTCGTCGGCGCCGTCACCCGCTCGCTGGACAAGGCGGTCGGCCGCGGCAAGCTGGCCGAGGACGAGCGCGACGCCGCGCTGGGCCGGATCACCGCTTCGACCTCGCTGGACGATCTCGCCGGCGTGCAGCTGGTGGTCGAGGCGGTCGTCGAGGACCTGCACGTCAAGCAGACGCTGTTCGCGAACCTCGACGACATCTGCGCGCCCGGCACCGTGCTGGCCACCACGACCTCGTCGCTGCCGGTCATCGAGTGCGCGACCGCGACATCGCGTCCGGGCGACGTCATCGGCATGCACTTCTTCAACCCGGCCGCGATCATGCGGCTGGTCGAGGTCGTGCACACGGTGTCGACCGCGCCGACGTCGATGGCCACCGTGCTGGACGTCACGGCGAAGGTCGAGCAAGCACGCGGTGCGCTGCGCCGACCGCGCCGGCTTCATCGTCAACGCGCTGCTGTTCCCGTACCTCAACGACGCGATCAAGATGCTCGAGGCGCACTACGCGACCGCCGACGACATCGACTCGGCGATGAAGGTCGGCTGCGGCTACCCGATGGGCCCGTTCGAGCTGCTCGACGTCGTCGGCAACGACGTGTCGCTGGCGATCGAGCGCGAGCTGTACCAGGAGTTCCGCGAGCCCGGGTTCGCGCCGGCGCCGCTGCTCGAGCACCTCGTCACCGCCGGGCGGCTGGGCCGCAAGACCGGCAAGGGCTTCCGCGACTATCTGAGCCGCAAGAACAGGCAGCGAACGGCGGCACCGGCGCGCGTCGCGCAGCCGCCGGACCGCCGTCGCACGTCGTCACCCGCGTCGACCGTGCAGTGGCGCGGCATCGACTACGCACGTCGCGGCCGGTCACCGGTCAGGCCGCGGTCAAGCAGTACCGCTGCCCGGGCTGCGACCAGCTGACCCGCCCGGGTCAGCCGCACGTGGTGGCGTGGCCCGCGCACGATCTCGACGCGGATGACCGCCGGCACTGGCACACGGCGTGCTGGTCGGCGCGCGACACCCGCGGCCCGGGCGTGCAACGCAGCCGTAGCGCGCCGCGCTACTGACCCGCGCGGCTCAGGAGGCAGATCGGCTCAGGAGGCAGATCGGCTCAGGGCGCGGGGGTGACCGACGACGGGCCGGCTCGGACGTGGGCGCGAGTCGTCGAGCGCGGCGGTCGAACCGGTGTCCGGCAGGTCGGGCTCGGCCGGCGTGTCGGCCAGCGACTCGTCCAGGGCGGCGCGCAGCCGGCCGTACAGCGTGTCGAGCGAGCCGTGGATGTGGTCGCGGAGGTCGTGCAGGCGGCGCACCTCGTGGGTGGCGTCGGCGATGAGCTGGCGGGCGCGCGCCTGCGCGTCGGCGATGGTCTGCGCCGCGCTGGCTCGGCGGCCGCCTTCTGCTCGGCGTGCTCCTTGGCGGCCTTCGGTGCGCCGCAGCCGCAGGGTGATCTCGAAGTCCTCGTTCGGCGCGCTCGCGTGCGGCCCGCGACTCGGCGTCGAGCCGCTCGCGCTCGGCGGCGGCCTCGGCGTCGGCGTCGGCGGGTCCGCTCCGCGCTCTCGTCCAGGCGCCGGCGCTCGGCCGCCGCCTCCGCGTCGAGACGGGCGTGCTCGGCGCGCATCGCCTCCTCGGCCTCGGCCAGCTCGGCCTCGACCGGGCCGGTGCGCCTCGGCCTCGGCGATGCGCTCGCGGTAGGTCTCGTCCGCCTCGGCCTTCCGCTCGGCGGCCTCGCCGAGATCCGGTCGGCCTCCGCCTGCGCGGCGGCCCGGGTGCGGGCGGCGCTGTCGGCGGCGCCGGTGCGGGTCTGCTCGGCCTGCGCCTGCGCGTCCTGGCGCAGCTTGCGGCGTCGGCCTGCGCCGCGGACAGCAGATGCTTGACCCGCTCGTCGACGTTCTCGGTGGTGACTGTCTCGGTGGCGGCGCGCAGCTGGCGGCGCAGCGACTCGACTCTGGGCCTGCGCGCTGGCCAGCTGGGCGGCGAGGTCGGCGCTGCGGGCGGCCGCGGCGTCGCGTTCGGCCGCGGTCACCCGCAGGTCGTCGTCCAGGCGGCTGATCTCGCGATCGACCTGTTCGCGGTCGTAGCCGCGCATCGCGGTGTCGAAACCGCGGCTGGACTCGTAGAGCGGAAGAGGTCTGTCAGTCGGCTCGCTCATGCGGCCCATGGTCCTCACCTCGGGCCGGTCAGGCCTGGACGCCCGACTTACCGGTTGCGGAACCGGTTGATCGCGTCGAGGTGCTTGGCGCGCAGCTGCGCGTCGCGCACGCCCAGGCCCTCCTCGGGGGCCAGGCACAGCACGCCGACCTTGCCCTGGTGCAGGTTGCGGTGGACGTCGTAGGCGGCCTGGCCGGTCTCGGCCAGCGGGTAGGCCTTCGACAGCGTCGGGTGGATCGCGCCCTTGGCGATCAGCCGGTTCGCCTCCCACGACTCGCGGTAGTTGGCGAAGTGCGAGCCGATGATGCGCTTGAGCGTCATCCACAGGTAGCGGTTGTCGTACTCGTGCATGTAGCCCGACGTCGAGGCGCAGGTGACGATCGTGCCGCCCCGCTTGGTGACGTAGACCGACGCGCCGAACGTCTCGCGGCCCGGGTGCTCGTAGACGATGTCGACGTCGTCGCCGCCGGTCAGCTCGCGGATCTTCGCGCCCAGCCGCTTCCACTCCGACGGCTGCTGCTCGCCGTCCTTCCAGAACTCGTAGCCCTCGGCGCTGCGGTCGATGATCAGCTCGGCGCCCATGGCGCGGCAGATCTCGGCCTTCTCCGGCGAGGACACGACGCAGACCGGCGTGCGCGCCGCCGTTGAGCGCGTACTGCGTGGCGTAGCCGCCCAGGCCGCCCGAGGCGCCCCAGATCAGCACGGTGTCGCCCTGCTTCATGTTCGCGCCGTGGTGGCTGACCAGCTGCCGGTAGGCGGTGGAGTTGACCAGGCCGGGCGCCGCGGCCTCCTCCCAGGTCAGGTGGGCGGGCTTGGGCATGAGCTGGTTGGACTTGACCAGCGCGAGCTGGGCCAGGCCGCCGAAGTTGGTCTCGAAGCCCCAGATGCGCTGCTGCGGGTCCATCATCGTGTCGTCGTGGCCCTGCGGGTCCTCGAGCTCGACGGACAGGCAGTGCGCGACGACCTCGTCGCCGGCCTGCCACCTCGTCACGCCGGGCCCGACGCGCAGCACGACGCCGGCCAGGTCGGAGCCGACCACGTGGTAGGGCTGGTCGTGCTTGGCCGCCAGCGCGGACGAGCGGCCGTACCGCTTGAGGAACGAGAACGTCGAGACCGGCTCGAAGATCGACGTCCAGACGGTGTTGTAGTTGATGGCGCTGGCCATGACCGCGACGATCGCCTCGCCCGGACCGAGCTCGGGGGTCGGGACCTCCTGCAGGTGCAGGCTCTTGCGCGGGTCCTTCTCCTTGGTCGCCAGGCCGTCGAACATGTCGACCTCGTCGGCGCGCACGACCATGCCCTCGTAGCTGTCCGGCACCGGCAGGTCGGCGACGGCGGCGAGGTCGTCGTTGAGGATCGCGGTGCGGATGTCGTCCACGGGAAGGCCTCTCTGCAGCGGTCTCGGGATATGTTACTGGACGGTAACGTCAGCGCCGGCTCGACGAGTTCGACGAGCACGCCGCCGGCGTCCTTCGGGTGGACGAAGTTGACCCGGCTGTCCGACGTGCCGCGGCGCGGCTCGTCGTAGAGCAGCCGCAGGCCGCGCTCGCGCAGCGCGGCCGACACCGCGTCGATGTCCTCGACGGTGTAGGCCACCTGCTGCACGCCCGGGCCGTTGCGGTCGAGGAACTTCGCGATCGTCGACTCCGGTGTCAGCGGGGCGAGCAGCTGGATGCGGGTGCTGCCGTCGCCGACCGCGAGCATCGCCTCGCGCACGCCCTGCTCCTCGTTGGTCTCCTCGTGCACGCTCACCACGCCGAACGTGTCGCGGTAGAAGGCGATGGCGTCGTCGAGGTCGGGCACCGCGATGCCGACATGGTCGATCTTGGTGAACAGGCTCGTGCATCCCGTAATCCTGGCAACCTGAACCGCTTACGGGCGATGCGCCGTGCCGCGGTTCACATCGGCGGCACCCTGCGCGCCGATACAGTCGAGGGCATTGTCACCCGCCGCCGGCGCTCGGAGGAGGGACTACCTCATGGCTGGATCGGTCATCGTCAACGGCGCCCGCACGCCGATGGGCCGCCTGCTCGGCTCGCTGAAGGACTTCTCCGGCGCCGACCTCGGCGGGTTCGCCATCAAGGCCGCGCTCGAGCGCTCCGGCGTGTCGCCCGACCAGGTCCAGTACGTGATCATGGGCCAGGTGCTGCAGGCCGGCGCCGGCCAGATCCCGGCCCGCCAGGCCGCGGTCAAGGCCGGCATCCCGATGAACGTGCCGGCGCTGACCATCAACAAGGTCTGCCTGTCCGGCCTGGACGCGATCGCGCTGGCCGACCAGCTCATCCGCGCCGGCGAGTTCGACATCATCGTGGCCGGCGGCCAGGAGTCGATGACCCAGGCCCCGCACCTGCTGCCGAAGTCGCGCAGCGGCTACAAGTACGGCGCGATCGAGATGCTCGACGCGATGGCCTTCGACGGGCTGACCGACGTCTTCGACAACATCCCGATGGGCGAGTCGACCGAGCACCACAACGACGAAGCTCGGCCTGACCCGCGAGGAGCAGGACGAGTTCGCGGCCCGCTCGCACCAGCGCGCCGCGATCGCAGCAAGAACGGCGTCTTCGACGAGGAGATCACCCCCGTCCTGATCCCGCAGCGCAAGGGCGACCCGATCGAGTTCCGCGAGGACGAGGGCATCCGCGGCGACACCACCGTCGAGTCGCTGGCCAAGCTGCGCCCGGCGTTCACCAAGGACGGCACGATCACCGCCGGGATCGGCGTCGCAGATCTCCGACGGCGCCGCGCGGTCGTCGTCATGAGCAAGGCCAAGGCCGAGGAGCTCGGGCTCGACCTGGCTCGCCGAGATCGGCGCCCACGGCAACGTCGCCGGGCCCGGACAACTCGCTGCAGTCCCAGCCGTCGAACGCGATCAAGCACGCGCTGGGCAAGGAGGACCTGACCGTCGCCGACCTCGACCTCATCGAGATCAACGAGGCGTTCGCCGCGGTCGGCCTCCAGTCGATGAAGGACCTCGGCGTGCGGCCCGGACAAGGTCAACGTCAACGGCGGCGCGATCGCGCTGGGCCACCCGATCGGCATGTCCGGCGCGCGGCTCGCGCTGTCGCTGGCCCTCGAGCTCCGGCGCCGCGGCGGCGGCACCGGCGCGGCCGCGCTGTGCGGCGGCGGCGGCCAGGGCGACGCGCTGCTCCTGCACGTCCCTGCCTCCTGATCCGGTGCGCTGACCGGCCGCCGGCCACCGGGGATCGCGTTCTCCTCGCGGGTAGCCGCCGCGGGCCGCTCTGCCGGTCGGCAGCGGGGACAAGGTGATCGATGCGAAGGGATGACCCAGGGTGGCGACTGCTCGCCGCGACGCCGACGTCGCGGACCTCGTCGCGCGCGCCCGGGACGGCCAGGCGCGCGCGGTCGCCCGGCTGATCTCGCTGGTCGAGAACGACTCGCCGGCGCTGCGCGAGGTCGCCGCCGCGCTGGCGCCGCACGGCGGCCACGCCCAGGTGGTCGGGCTGACCGGCTCGCCGGGCGTCGGCAAGTCGACGTCGACCTCGGCGCTCGTGACGGCGCTGCGCGCGGCGGGCCGGCGGGTCGGCGTGCTGGCCGTCGACCCGTCGTCGCCGTTCTCCGGCGGCGCGCTGCTCGGCGACCGCGTCCGGATGCAGGACCACGCCACCGACGACGGCGTGTTCATCCGCTCGATGGCCTCGCGCGGGCAGCTCGGCGGGCTGTCCGCGGCGGTGCCGCAGGCGCTGCGCGTGCTCGACGCCGCCGGCTGCGACGTCGTGCTGGTCGAGACCGTCGGGGTGGGGCAGGCCGAGGTCGAGATCGCCTCGCTGGCCGACACCACGCTGCTGGTGGTGGCGCCGGGCTTCGGCGACGGCATCCAGGCCGCGAAGGCCGGCATCATCGAGATCGCCGACATCTTCGTGGTCAACAAGGCCGACCGCGACGGCGCCGACCAGGTGGTGCGCGACCTGCGGTACATGCAGTCGCTCGGCGGCCGGCACTCGAGCGCCGGCGCGTGGCGGCCGCCGATCGTCAAGACCGTGGCGGCGCGCGCCGAGGGCGTCGACGACGTGATCGCCGCGGTCGAGAAGCACCGCGCGTGGATGGCGGAGCACGGCGAGCTGGAACGCCGCCGGCAGGCTCGGGCCGCGGCCGAGATCGAGGCGATCGCGCTCGGCACCGTGCGCCGCCGCTTCGCCGACGTGCACGGCTCGGCCGCCCTGGACGCCGCGGCTGCGCGCGTGGTGGCGGGGGAGACCGATCCGTACACCGCCGCCGACGACCTCGTCGCTGCGCTGTGAGCGGCGGGAGAGCCTGACGGTGACGAGCGCGGCGCCGCTCCCGGCGCAACCGGCGCGCGGTGAACGCCTGCGTGCGGTCCTCACCCGCGACCGCGCGACCTGCACCTGGTGCTCGCGGCCGTTCGGCGAGTTCGTGACGCCGACCACCGATCACCTCGTCCCGCGGGTCAAGGGCGGCCCGTCCTGGCTGGCGAACGAGGTCGCCGCGTGCCGCCGGTGCAACGGCGCGCGCGGGCACGCAGCCCCCGTCGCCTGGCTGGAGGAGTGCGAGCGGCGGGGCTGGCATCCCGACCGTGGCCGCGTGCGCCGTGTTCTGCTCGCCCTGCAGCAGGAGATCGCCGCACGCGGCGGCCAGCGGCGGGCGCGGCCGTACCTGGCCAACCAGCTGCGCCGGCTCGGCGCCGGCCCGGGAGGGGTCAGCCGGCCAGGCCGGTGATGAACTCCCGGGTCAGGTTCGCGGTCTGTTCGCGGTACTCGAACTGCGGCACGTGGCCGCAATCGCGCATCACCACGGTCTGCGCGCTGGGCAGCGCCTCGGAGACGAACCGCGCGAAACCCGCGGGCACCAGCACGTCCTTGTCGCCCCAGACGAACAGCGCCGGCGGCTTCAGCGCCGGCAGCCGGTCCCAGAACCCGCTCTCGCCGAACGGCTCGTCCAGGTAGATGTGGCGCAGGGCGGAGAACGCGGCCAGCCGGTTCGCGCGGATGGACAGCACCCGGACGAACTCGTCGATCGCCGCGTCGTACCAGGCGTCGGGCAGCCGGTTCGGGTCGGCGAACAGCCCGCGCAGCCCGCGCATCGCCATCCGTCGCGGGATGCGCAGCGGCAGCGCGGCGATCTCGTCCGGGACGAGGCGCACGAACGGCACCAGCTGGCGCAGCTTGCGGAAGGCGACCGCAGGGCACAGCAGCACCAGGCCGCGGACCTCGTAGGGCGAATTGAGCGCTGCCTCCAGGCAGGTTCGGCCGCCCAGGCTGTTGCCGACGAGCACCGCGGGCTGGTCGCAGGTCTCGCGCAGGAAGGCAACGAGCCAGTCACCGAGGTAGCGCGCCGCGTGCTGCGCGCTGGTGGCCTGCGTGCCGCCGTGTCCGGGCAGGTCCGGCGCCAGCACCCGGAAGTTCTTCGACAGCGCCGGGATCAGCGGCAGCATCGAGGCGTTGGTCGCGCTCAGCCCGTGTACCAGCACCACGGGCGGCGCGTCGACGGGACCGGCCTCCAGATAGAACGTCTCCAGGCCGCCCGCGCGCACCGCGCGGGTGTAGGTGCGGGTGTCGTCCTCGGTGTCGCCGGGGAACATGCCGTCGAGCTGCAGCGCCAGCGACAGGTCGCCGCGCACCGTCAGCGCGCCGTCGAGGAACGCCTGCACGCCGGAACGCTCGCCGGACACGACCTCGGTCAGCACCGGCAGGGACGCCCGCACGGTCGCTGTCGGGTGGGGCGGGCCCGCCGCGCCGTGCCGCGGCCCGGCCGTTCTCGATGTCGACGGTCCAGTTCGCGATGCCGCCCGCGGTGAACAGCAGGCTGGCGTGACGATCGGCCAGCAGCGGGGAGTACGTGCCGAGCAGCCGCTCGCGCAGCAGCGGCAGCAGATCGGTGTCGGCCACGGGAGGATCCTGCCCGATGTGGCGCCGGCCAGACGGCACCACGCGCCAGGATGAGCTACGTCACCGGCCGGCGGGTGCGCCTGTCGTCGAGTGCTCCACCTCCAGCAGCGACGCCTCGTTCATCGCCGCCTCGTAGGCGCGGTGACCGCCGCGCAGCCCGAACAGCCGCTTGGACAGCAGCAGGTAGACCACGGCGGCAACGTTGATCGCCAGCACCACGACCTTGAGCCACGTGACCTTCTCGGTGATCTCGTAGACCTCGAGCGGGATGAACAGTGTCGTGCCGACGACGGCCACGTACTCGCCCCAGCGCCGCAGCGACCACAGGCCGATCCCTTCGGCGATCTGCAGCAGCCCGTAGAGCAGCAGGGCGAACCCGACGACGGTGAGTGTCGAGGATTTCGTGTGCAGCACGTTCTCGATCGACGTGATCGTCGCACTGTCGGAGATGTTGAAGTGGATCTGCCGGAAGAACGGTCGCAGCGTCTTCAGGTCCCGACTGAACAGTTCCTGCAGGCTGACCTGCGAGCTCTTCAGCCGGAATACCGCGACCGCCAGCAGGATCAGCACCGTGCCGCGCACCCAGCGCTCGAGGGCCAGGGCACGCAGCACGAAGGCGCTGCGCAATGCCTTCCCGCGCAGCAGGACCGGCGCGTCGTCGGCGGGTCCGGTGCCGTGCGGATCGCCCAATACGTAGGTGCCGCAACGCAGGCAGCGCCAGGCGTCGCCGAGCGGGGTGCGTGCCTCGAGCTTCGCGCGGTACTGCGACTCGTCCGGTGCGTAGGTCACGTGACCCTTGCGGGCGCAGGTGCGCAGATTCCACTCCATAGGTGGCGAGCGTATCGACGTGGCCGCGTCGGGGACGGTGACGGCCGGGCCGGACGGTGCGACGATGCGGCTGTCGATTTCGCCGCGACCCGTTCGTCGGGACCGTGACGGCTCGACAGGCGAGCCGCGGTGCACCAGGAGGCAGACGTGTCGCAGTACCTCATCCTGATCTACGACGACGAAGCAGCGCTCGAGAAGGCGCTGACCGAACGCGACGACACGATCATGAAGGGCCACGCGGAGTTCGGCCGGAACAACGCCGGCGCGATCAAGGGCGGCGAGGCCCTGCAGCCCGTGTCGACCGCGACGACGGTGCGGCCCGACGGCGCCGGCGACTTCGTGATCACCGACGGCCCGTTCGCGGAGACGAAGGAGGCGCTCGGCGGGTACTACCTCGTCGAGGCGCCGGACGTCGACGCGGCGATCGCGCTGGCCAAGCAGATCCCGACGGTTGCCGGCGGGGTCGAAGTGCGCCCGATCATGGTGTTCTCCTGACCGCAGCGCAGGTCGCGGCCGCTGTCGCCGACGCGCACCGCCGCGAGTGGGCTTACGTGCTCGCCGCGACGGTGCGCGTGACGCGCGACGTGGATCTCGCGGAGGAGTGCGTGCAGGACGCCTACGCGCAGGCATTGCGCGCCTGGGCCGTGACGGGCGTGCCGACGAGACCGGCGGCGTGGCTGACCACTGCCGCCCGCAATCGCGCGCTGGACGTGCTGCGCCGCCAGCAGCGGCTGCGCCGCCGGCTTCCCCTGCTGGTCGTGCCGGACGCGCGACCCGACGACGCCGACGGATCGGACATCCCCGACGACCGGCTGCGGCTGATCTGCACCTGCTGCCACCCCGCGCTCGGCTTCGAGGCGCGGGTGGCGCTGACCCTGCGCCTGGTCTGCGGGCTCAGCACGGTGGAGGTCGCTCGGGCGTTCCTGGTCGGCGAGGCGACGATGGCGGCCCGGATCACCCGCGCCAAGAAGAAGATCGCGGCGGCCGGCGTGCCCTACCGGGTGCCGGACGCCGCGGAGCTGCCGACGCGCGTGTCGGCCGCCCTCGACGTCGTCCACCTGGTGTTCACGACCGGGCACGACGCGCCGCTGGGCGAGCAGTTGCGCCGCGCGGACCTCGTGGAGCGCGCGCTCGATCTCGCGCGGATGCTGCGCGCGCTGCTGCCGGGCAACGCCGACGTCGCAGGCCTGCTCGCGTTGATCCTGCTGACCGACGCGCGGCGCAGCACGCGGGTGGACGCGTCCGGCGCGCTGGTGCTGCTGGCCGAGCAGGACCGCACGTCGTGGGACCGCAGCGAGATCGCCGAAGGCGTTGCGCTCGTGCAGGAGGCGCTCCGGCGCCGCCCGCCCGGGCGGTTCGCGTTGCAGGCGGCCATTGCGGCTGTCCACGCGCAGGCCCCGACGTGGGAGGCCACGGACTGGGACGAGCTCGTCGGGCTCTACGACGTGCTGCACGACCTCTGGCCGTCGCCGGTGGTCTCGTTGAACCGGGCCGCGGCGCTCGGCTTCGCGCGCGGGCCCGCGGCCGGCCTCGCCGCGCTGGACGAGCTGGCGGCGGAGCCGCAGCTCGCGACCTACAGCTACCTGTCGGCCGCGCGCGCCGACTTCCTGCGCCGGCTCGACCGTGTCGACGAGGCCTGCGCTGCCTATGACGAGGCCTTGCTGCTCACCGACAACGAGGTGGAACGGCGCTTCCTGCGCGGCCGCCTGGCCGAGCTGACGGCGGCCCCGGGCCGCGACCAGCAGCGCTGACGGCGGCAGCCGGGGTCAGCGGAAGGCGTCGAGACCGGTCAGCCGCGAGCCGAGCACGAGGGTGTGCACCTCGTGCGTTCCCTCGTAGGTGTAGACGGTCTCCAGATTCACCGCATGCCGCAGCACCGGGTACTCGGTGGTGATGCCGCTGCCGCCCAGGATCGAGCGCGCTTCGCGGCAGATGCCGAGCGCGGCGCTGACGTTGGCGAACTTGCCGAAGCTGATGTGGTGCGGGGCCGCGCGGCCGGAGTCCTTCAGCTCCCCGATGCGCCGCGCGGTCAGCTGCGCCTGCTGCAGCGACACCGCCATGTCGGCCAGCTTCTTCTGGGTCAACTGGAAGCCGCCGATCGGCTTGCCGAACTGGGTGCGGCTCGTCGAGTAGTCCAGCGCCGCAGCCAGGGCGTCCCGGGCTGCGCCGGTGACGCCGCAGACGATGCCGAAGCGCGCTTCGGTCAGGCAGCCGAGCGGGCCCTTGAGGCCGCGGACCTCGGGCAGCATCGCGGACGCCGGGACCCGCACGTCGTCGAGGATCAGCTCGCTGGTGACCGACGCGCGCAGCGAGATCTTGTGGTGCACGTCCTGCGCGGTGAAGCCCGGCATGCCCTTCTCGACGAGGAAGCCGCGCACGCCCTCGTCCTCGGTGCGCGCCCACACGACCGCGACATCGGCCAGCGAACCGTTGGTGATCCACATCTTGTTGCCGCTGAGGACCCAGTCTGCGCCGTCGCGGCGGGCACGGGTGCGCATCGAGCCCGGGTCCGAACCCGAGTCCGGCTCGGTCAGCCCGAAGCAGCCGATCAGCTCGCCGGCCGCCATGCCCGGCAGCCAGCGCTGCTTCTGCTCCTCGCTGCCGTAGGCGTGGATCGCGTACATCGCCAGCGAGCCCTGCACGCTGACGAGCGAGCGCAGGCCGGAGTCGACGGCCTCGATCTCGGCGCACACCAGGCCGTACTGCGACGCCTTCGCGCCCTGACAGCCGTAGCCGTCCAGGTGCATGCCGAGCACGCCGAGGGCACCGAACTCCTTCGCGAGATCCCGGGCCGGCAGGGTGCCCTCTTCGAACCACTCACGGATGTGCGGGCGCAGTCTGTCGTCGGCGAACTTGCGCACGGTGTCGCGCAGCAGCCGGTCGTCGCCGTCGAGGTCGTCGGCGAGGTCGAGCAGGTCGAGTCGGTCCAAGGTTCCCGGAACGTCGGTCATGACTCGCGACGCTACGCCGTCGTGCCCGGCGCCGGGAACGGCCGATGGGAGTGCTCACTGGTTACGCTCTAGCGCATGTCGCAGCCGCTCGAGTTCGACCCGATCGAGCGCGCGGCACAGCTGTGGACGCAGACCTGGCCGGACGAGCCGGGCGACGTATATGCGGCCATGCGCGCAGTCACGTCGATCATGCGCGCGCACCAGATCCTGCTGGCTGAACTCGACGCCATGCTGCGCCCGCACGGCATCACCTTCAGCCGCTACGAGGCGCTCGTGCTGCTGGTGCACTCGCGTGCCGGGGCGTTGCCGCTGTCCAAGATCGGTGAGCGATTGCAGGTGCACGCGACCTCGGTGACCAACGTCGTCGACCGGCTCGAGGCAGCCGGTCTCGTGCGGCGCGAGCCGAACCCGCGCGACGGGCGGGGCACGCTGGCCGTGATCACCGACGAGGGCCGCGCGGTGGCCGCGAAGGCCACCGCAGAACTCAACACCGCTCGCTTCGGGATGGCGGCGCTGACCGGGGGCGATCTCGAGCAGGTGTTCGTCCTGTTGCGCACGCTGCGGGTCGGGGCGGGGGACTTCCGCACCGACTGACGGGTCAGTCCGTCGTCGCCGCGCGGCTGGAATGGAACAGCGCCACGGCGTGCGCGCGGCTGCGCACGCCGAGCTTTGCGCGGATGTTCTCGGCGTGCTTGTCGACGGTGCGCGGGCTCAGGAACAGCAGCTGCGCGATCTCCGGGGTGCTGCGTCCGGCGGCGATCAGGGCCAGCACCTCACGCTCGCGGATCGTCAACGCGTCCAGGTCGCTGGGCGAGCTCTCGGTCTCGGCCGCGCGCAGGGCGGCGTGGTGGTACGCGGCGCCGACGTGCTTCTGGATCTCCCCGGCGACGGCCATGTCGCGCTCGTCGAAGTCGTGGGTCCACCGGTTGATGCCGAGGCCGATCACCCGGTTGCGCGAGGCGAGCACCGCGAAAGCGATCTGGTGGTTGGTCTCGAGCGGGCGGAAGACCTCGTGCCAGAGGTCCAGGCCGTGCAGCTGCGGCAGCGTGATGAAGTCCGACATCCGCCGCGGCGCCGGGTCGCCGGTCATCGCGTAGTCGCGCACCAGCGGGTGCTCGTGCTGCAGGGCGTCGAACGCGTACTCCAGCTCCGGCTGCGGGATCAGCTCGGGCTCGAACCAGGTCTTGGTGCCGCCCGTCGCCGGGGCGGCGACATCGATGTCGTTGTAGCTGATGACGTCGCACGGGACCAGCTCACGCAACCGGCGCAGCAGGATTTGGGACACCTCGTCCGGATTGCCCGCTTCGTGCAGGGCGCCGAGCATCGACAACACGCCCATGGCGTCAGCAGTGCGCAGCTGGTACGACACCGGACCCTCCCCCCGGAATGTGCAGATTAGCCCGGCGGGGCGACGTCGCACATCCCCTGCGGTGCCGACGGGCACGCTCGTCGCGCGCCGGGTCCGCGGCAGAATCGGCGCGACAGTTTCCCGCCGTCCGCGAGGTGCGCAGATGTGGCATGACATGTTCGTCGAACAGGTCCCGGTGGCCGAGAAGCTGCTGCGGACGGTGATCGTCTACGCGCTCGTCGCTGTGCTCGTGCGTGCCACCGGCAAGCGCGGCCTGGCCGCACTGAATTCCTTGGACATCGTGGTGATGATCCTGCTGTCCAACGTGGTGCAGAACGCGATCATCGGCAGCGACAACAGCGTGACCGGCGGCGTGGTCGGCGCGGTGACGCTGGTGGCGGTCAACGCGCTGCTCAACCGCGCGGCGTTGCGCAGTGACGCGTTCTCCCGGATCTTCGACGGCAGCGAGACCACGGTGATCGAGAACGGGAATGTCGTGGCCCGAGCCGTGCGCCGGCTCGGGCTGCGCCGCGCGGAACTGGACCACGCCGTGCGGTTGCAGAACGGCGACGACATCACCCAGGTCGAGTCCGGCGCGCTCGAACCCGGCGGCCACCTGCTGCTGACCCTGCGTGCCTCCGAGCAGAGCGCGACCAAGGGCGACGTCGACGCGTTGCGCGCGCAACTGGACCGGATCGAGGCCGCGCTCGGCCGCGGCACCGCGTGACAGGTAGTAGGACGTCCTAGTAAATTAGCTGGACGTAGTGGCGATCGCGCTGCTCGCGCCTCGACCTAGGGTTGACCCATGGACGCCGAAGACATCTCCGCCGGCCGCGCGCGCTGGCAACAGCGCTACGACAGCGCCCGCAAGGCCGACCGCGACTACACGACGCTGTCCGGGGAGCCTGTCGAGCCGGTGTACGGGCCCGAGGGCGCCGACGACCGGATGGAGCGCATCGGCTGGCCGGGGGAGTACCCGTTCACCCGAGGCATCCACGCCACCGGCTACCGCGGCAAGCCTTGGACGATCCGCCAGTTCGCCGGCTTCGGCAGCGCGAAGCAGACCAACGAGCGGTACAAGATGATCCTCGCCGAGGGCGGTGGTGGACTCTCCGTCGCGTTCGACATGCCGACGCTGATGGGCCGCGACAGCGACGACCCCCGCTCGCTCGGCGAGGTCGGCCACTGCGGCGTCGCGATCGACTCCGCCGCCGACATGGACGTGCTGTTCGACGGGATCGATCTCGCCGCCACCACGACGTCGATGACGATCTCCGGCCCGGCGGTGCCCGTCTGGTGCATGTACGTCGTCGCGGCCGAGCGCCAGGGTGCCGACCCGGCCGCGCTCAACGGCACGCTGCAGACCGACATCTTCAAGGAGTACATCGCGCAGAAGGAGTGGGTGTATCCGCCGGAGCCGCACCTCAAGCTCATCGGCGACCTGATGGAGTACGTCGACGCCGAGGTGCCGGCGTACAAGCCGCTGTCGGTGTCCGGCTATCACATCCGCGAAGCCGGGGCGACGGCCGCGCAGGAGCTGGCGTTCACCCTCGCCGACGGGTTCGGGTACGTGGAGCTCGGCCTCTCGCGCGGGTTGGACATCGAACGCTTCGCCCCCGGGCTGTCGTTCTTCTTCGACGCGCACATCGACTTCTTCGAAGAGATCGCGAAGCTGCGCGCTGCCCGCCGCATCTGGGCGCGCTGGCTGCGCGACGTCTACGGCGCGAAGACCGACCGCGCCCAGTGGCTGCGCTTCCACACCCAGACGGCCGGCGTGTCGCTCACGGCGCAACAGCCGGACAACAACATCGTCCGCACGGCGGTGGAGGCGATGGCCGCGGTGCTCGCCGGCACCAACTCGCTGCACACGAACGCGCTCGACGAGGTGCTGGCGCTGCCGTCGGCCAAGGCCGCACAGATCGCGCTGCGCACCCAGCAGGTCATCGCCGAGGAGACCGGCGTGCTCAACGTCGCCGACCCGCTCGGTGGCTCGTGGTACGTCGAGGCGTTGACCGACAAGCTCGAGGCCGACGCCGAGCGGATCTTCGCGCGGATCAAGGAACTCGGCGGCGACGACACGATCACGTCCGGGCTGCTGCGCGGTATCGAGGACGGGTGGTTCATCACCGAGATCGCCGACTCCGCCTTCGCCTACCAGGTCGCGCTGGAGAAGGGCGACAAGCGCGTCGTCGGCGTGAACACGCTGACCGGCGACGCGACCGGCGAACCGCTGGAGATCCTGCGCGTGTCGCACGAGGTCGAAGAGGAGCAGCGTGCCGTGGTGGCCGCGCGCCGGGCGGCGCGCGACCAGGGCGCTGTCGACGCCGCGCTCGCGCGGATGGTCGACGACGCGCAGGCCGGCCGCAACACCGTCCCCGCGATGCTCGACGCGGCGCGCGCCGAAGCGACGCTCGGCGAGATCTGCAACGCGTTCAAGCCGATGTGGGGCGAGTACCGCGAGCCCGCCCGCTTCTAGCAAGGTCAGCAGACGTAGTACTTTCCGCTGACCTTGTGCACGCCGACGTGCAACGTGGTGCCGCCGCCGGGCCCGGTCGTGATGAGCCCGACATCCCAGGAATCGTGCCCCTGCGGTGTGGTCGACTGAACTTTCACGCCGGTGCCCTGCGCGACGATGAGGTCGATGTTGTCGCCGGCGGTCGAGTGTCCCGGGCAGGTCAGGCTCTGGACCGCGTGAGAGTCGTGCGTGAACAGCGCCTTGCCCCACGCGGCGGCGGCGGTGTCGGGCGACCCGGGGTTGCTGCTGGTCGAACCGGTAGCCGCCACCACAACGATGACGACCGCGGCCACGGCGGCGAGGACGAGGGCGACGCAGATCGCGATGATCCGTCGGCGCCGACGTCCATCGGTGACAGGGGGCCCGGCCGTCATCGCCGTCGCGCGGGTCGCGAGTGCACCGGGCGGGTGACGCCCGTGCCCCCGGCAGTGTTCTGCAGCGTTGCGCCGGTCAGGAACGAGCCGTCGCCCACGCCGTGGTCGATGGATCTCCACTCCGACCGGCGAGCCAGCCGCAACACCTCGTACCACAGCGCGAGCGTGCCGATCGCGACGCCTGCGAAGCACAGCCAGGTCGCGGTCAGGAACCGGTCTTGTGCGGCACCGGACAGCGCGCCGACGCCGAATGCTCGGCTGACGAGGGAGTAGGTCCCCGGACCGGTCTCGTTCACCGGGAGGCAGGATGCGAACCCGACGCAGCACAGCGTGACGAAGACGAAGGTCGTCGCGAGAGCCCAGGTGACGCGGGCACGCTTGCGGATGCGGCGCACGGGCTCCATGCAGAAGGCCAGGTACATCAGCGCGGCGAACCAGAGCCCGAGAACGTGGGTGAGGCCGGCCCGGCCGACGACGGTCCCGGCCACGCAAACGAGCAGGACCACCGCGGCACCGACGTGCCGCACGTCGACGGCGACGGGAACGCGACGAGGCCTCACTTGTTCAGCTTCTCCGGGATGGGCTGATCATGGTTGATCTCGTCGTCACCGTCGTTCGAGTACTCGACGTTCGGATCCGGCGCGGCCGTCGCCACCGTGACGCCCGGCGGGTACGGGTTGTGCCGGGTCTTGTAGGGGATCTCGGTGGAGTAGCCGGACTGGCCGGTCGGAAAAGTGTTCGCGAAGCTGCCGACGTAGGTCTTGCCGTCCTCGGTCGGCGTCGCGGAGTACGTGTGCACCACGGCGCGCGCCCGGCCGTCGTCGTTGACCTGGTAGTCGACGTAGTACTGGCGGGTGGCGTGCGAGTCCTCGTTGTGCACGGCGGTCCACGCCTGCCCGGCCTGGACGAGCAGTGCGCTCGCGCCGAGTGCCGGCTCCTGCCACTCCAGGTCCGGCTGCATGGCTGTGACCCTCGGATCGGAGCTCTCGATGTTCTCCGGGAAGGCCGTCGGGCTCTTGACGTCCCACCACTCCTTGTCCGGTGGTGCCGACGGCATCGACTTGGTGTCGTTGCCGGCGTACGGGCGGCCGTCCGGGCCGACGGTGACCGCGTTCGCGTCGGTCTCAGTGGTCTCCAGATCCTGCCCGGTGCCGATCAGGAACGCGGTCGCCACCTTCGTAGCCGTCGAGACCGAGCCGTACTGCCCGGCGCCCGTCCAGGTGGAGACGGTGTGCCAGCCGGGATCCTTCCCGTCCAGCTGCTCGATGCCGCCATCCGGCGCGGGGCCGTCGTCGTCGTCCATGTAGGTGTTCTTGCCGTCGTTGTAGTACGGCATGACGATCGGCCACTGCGTGCCGCCCGGGCCGAGAATGGTGCCGCCGCCGAAGTAGCCGTAACCGTCGCCCATCATCCCGTTGACGTCGCAGCTGTTCTGGTGCATGTCGTTGAACGTCTGTGCCCACTGTGGCATCGGGCCACCCTGGATGTGGGTGTAGGGGTCGAAGCCCTCACCGGGGTCGAACGAGGCGTTCAGCTTCTGCGTCTCCAGCAGTTGCTGCGCCGGCGTCAACCCCGCGTACCACGCCTGGAACCCCGAGTCGCCCGGGGCCGGAACCCCGGTGTCGTACACCGGGCCGTCGGCGGTGTGCAGCATGGCCCAGATGGCATCGTCGCTGATCTTGCCGCCGTAGAACTCGCCGCGGGTGAAATTGTCCATGCCGCACGCGGTGTCCACCCGGCGAGCGATCTCGTCGGGCGACAGACCTGCGGACTTCGGCACCGCCAGCGCGGTCTCGCCGTCGATCGCCGCGGCGATCTTGCCGGCGTACGTCTTGAGGTCGGTGTGCACGTTCATCGCCTGCTGGATCCAGTTGCTCTGCTCGCGGGCCGTGGTCAACGGGTCCGGATCGACCTTCGGCGGGTGCACGGTCAGCGCGTCGTAGTTCTGCTTGTACGTGGCGAGGTTCGTCGTGGCCGCCTGCACGGCGCTCGCCCAGAGTCCGATCAGGTTGGCGGTGTTGCCGATGGCGGTCATGTTCATGGCGAGCTCGTCGACCAGCGCCTGGCCGGCATGGGCGAAGTCGTCGGCGCGCGGGGCGTGCCATTCGGACTTGGCCAGGGCGGCTGCCGCCTTCGCCCGCGTCACCTGCTGCGAGAGGTCGTTGGCGATCAGGCCGAGCGCCTTGGCGGCGGCCTGCAGGTCACCGGCGCTGCCCGGGGGCGGGTCCCAGGGGTAGCTCATCGTGGCCGCTCCGGACCGCCGCCGCCCCCCGGAGCCGTGCCGCCGGCAGTGGCGAGATCCTGCGAGCCGTGCAGCGCCAGCGTGCCGGCGGCGCTGAGCTGGGCGGCGAGGTCGAGGGTGTAACGGGTGAACGCGGCGCCGAAGCGGTCGAGCGCTGCCGCCACGCTGGGGTCGCCGGCCGAGCCGGAGGCCTTGCCGGCGTTGGCCGAGACGCCGGGGGAGATGCCGTGCACGGCGATCGCGACATTCGTGAGCTTGCCCGCGCCGTTGGCGATCGCGTCCGGCGTCCCGCCGAGAGGAGGAGTCATGCTCGCCACCCGATCTCTCACTGTTACTTGATCCACAAGTCTATGGGGTGTTCCCCTCCGGCGTCGCGCTCACACCGTTCGCTGCTGGCTCGCTCGCCGGCGCCCCGTGCCGCCCGGCGCCGGCGGCGAAGCGGCGGGCTCCCGCGGCCGCGTCGGTGCCCAGCGCCGCGCGGCCGTGGCGGAACTCGCCGGCGAGCGCGTCGTCGAGCGGGCGGTCGAGGGCGTCGTACACCGAGGCGCGGTCCGAACGCAGACAGGTCTGCGGCAACCCGGCCAGCTCGTGCGCCAGCTCCAGCGCGGCGGCCCGGGCCGTGCCCGGGGGGACGACGCGGTTGGCGAAGCCGATCGCCAGTGCCTCGTCGGCGCCCAGCTCCCGGCCGGTGAGGATCAGGTCCAGGGCCCGGCCGAGCCCGACGATGCGGGGCAGGCGCACCGTCCCGCCGTCGATGAGCGGGACGCCGAAGCGCCGGCAGAAGACACCGGCGACGGCGTCGGCCGCCATCACCCGCAGGTCGCACCACGCCGCGAGCTCCATGCCGCCGGCCACCGCGTGGCCCTCGATCGCGGCGATCACCGGTTTGCCGAGCTGCAGCCGGCTGGGTCCCATGGGCGCGTCGGCGGACATCTCGACGTTCAGCGGGTTGGACATCGACTTGAGGTCCGCACCGGCGCAGAACGTGCCGTTCGCGCCCGTCAACACGGCCACCGCGGCTGAGTCGTCGGCGTCGAAGTCGCGCAACGCCTGGGCCAACGCGGCGGCGGTGGGGCCGTCGACCGCGTTGCGCGCGGCCGGCCGGTCGATCGTCACCACGCGGACGGGGCCGTCGTCGCTGACGTGCACGGTGGTGGCGACGTCGGCCATGGACGCACCGTACCGGCGCGCGCGGCGCCCGTCTGGAAAGCTGGAGGCATGCGTCCAGGAACACCGCCACGACCCCCGCAGCGCGGCCAGCGCCCCGCCCCCGACCCCGCCACGGTGGCGGCCATGACCGGTGCCGTCGACCTCGGCGCGCTCAAGGCGCGCAACGAGGCGGCCGCCCGCGCCGCCGAAGCCCCCGCCCCGCAGGCCGGCCAGTTCGTCGTCGACGTCGCCGAGGCCGATTTCCAGGCCCAGGTGCTCGACCGCTCGTTCCAGGTGCCGGTGCTGATCGACCTGTGGGCCGACTGGTGCGAGCCGTGCAAACAGCTGTCGCCGATCCTCGAGCGCCTCGCCAACGCCGCGGGCGGTACGTGGGTGCTGGCGAAGATCGACGTCGACGCGAATCCGCGCATCCAGCAGGCGCTGCAGGTGCAGAGCATCCCGTCGGTGTTCGCGGTGATCGCCGGGCAGCTCGTCCCGGGCTTCCAGGGCGCGCTGCCCGAGGCCCAGGTGCGCGAGTTCGTGGAGGCGGTGCTGCAGGCCGCGCAGCAGGCGAACCTGAGCGGCCCCGGCGCGCCGCCCGCGGACGGCGCAGCAGCGTTCGCAGACGGCGCGGACGCCGGCGGCGCCATCGGCGGCGAACCCGAGGTGCCCGACGACCCACGGTTCACCGCCGCCGAGCAGGCGCTCGACGCCGGTGACTACCAGCTGGCGGCACAGCGTTACCAGGACATCCTTGCCGCCGAGCCGGCGAACTCGGAGGCCCAGCTCGCGCTCGGCCAGGTCCGGCTGTTGCAGCGGCTGGAATCGATCGACCGCGACGCCCCGGCCCGCGCCGACGCCGCGCCCGACGACGTCGACGCGCAGCTCGCCGGTGCCGATGTCGCGCTCGCCGGCAACGACGTGCAGGGTGCCTTCGACCGCCTGCTCGGCACGCTCGCGCGCACCGCGGGCGACGACCGCGAGCGCGTGCGGCAGCGGCTGCTGGAGTTCTTCGACCTGCTCGGCCCGGACGACCCGCGGGTGCCCGCGGCACGCCGGGCGATGGCGCGCGCGCTGTTCTGATCCGGCCGCGGCGCGGGTGGTCGTGCCCGCGCCGCGCACGGGCCACACTGGGCGCGCCATGGCCGAGAGCAACGACATCTACAAGACGCTGGACCTCGCGCTGCGCATCGGCGAGGTGCTGCTGTCCTCCGGCGCCGGCGCAGCCGACGTCAGCGCGCAGATGAACAACGTCGCGTACGCCTGCGGGCTGCGCCGCTACACCGCGGACGTGACGTTCACCGAGCTGGCGATGAGCCACCAGGCGAGCCCGGACGAACCGGCGCTGATCCAGATGCGCCAGGTGCGCTACCGCGCGGTCGACTACGGGCACCTGACGCGCGTCGACCACGTGGTCCGCGATCTCGTCAACGGCCGGATCGACCGCGACGAAGCGGCGGCCCGGCTCAACCGGATCGTGTCGTCGGGGCACGGGCGGCCGCGCTGGCTGGTGACGGCCGGGCTCGGGGTCATGGGCGCCGGCATCGGTGTCGTGCTCGGCGGTGACTGGCTCGTGGCGCTGATCGCGTTCGTCGCCGCCGCCGCCATCGACGGGATCCAGTACGTCATGACGCGCGAGCGCTGGCCGGTGTTCTACCAGCAGGTCGCGGGCGGGTTGTTCGCGACGCTGCTCGCGGCAGTGGCGGCCGCGCTCGGACTGCATCTGGGTACCAGCCGGGTGATCACCGCGAGCATCGTGCTGCTGCTGTCCGGCGTCAGCTTCCTCGGTGCCGTGCAGGACGCGCTGACCGCATTCCCGTTGACCGCCGGTGCGCGCATCCTCGAGGCGATCATGGCGACGGCCGGCGCCATTGCCGGTGTCAGCGGCGGCCTGACGCTGGCCCGGGTGGTCGGCGTGGGTCTCGGGCCGCTCGAGCCCGGCGCCGTCACCTTCGCCGGGCCCGGGCTGATCGCGCTGGGCGGCGCAGTGTCGGCAGCGGCGTACGCCTTCGCGTCCTACGCACCGCTACGCGCCCTGCCGCCGATCGCGGTGATCTCCGGCGGTGCGATGGCCCTCTACATCGCGGTCTACGACAGCAAGGTCGGCATCGCCTGGGCGTCGGGCATCGCGGCGCTGCTCATCGGCCTGGTGAGCTTCGCGGCGGCCGGCAGGTTCCGGTTGCCCGCGCTGGTGATCGTCACGGCGGCGATCGTGCCCTTGCTGCCCGGGCTGACGATCTTCCGCGCACTCGCGTTGTTCAGTGCACGCGACAGCAGTTCGGGCCTGACGGCGTTGGCCACGGCCGCCGCGATCGCCATCGCCATCAGCTCGGCGGTGATCCTGGGCCAGTACATCGCCCAGCCGCTGCGGCGCGAGGCGCAGCCGGCTGGAGCGCAAGCTCGCCGGCCCGCGGCTGGTCGGTCCGCTGAACGCCCGCGCGGGCCGCCGCCGCCGTCGGCCGCCGGTCTGAGGCGGGTGTTCACGGCGACGGTCTGACCGGGTCGGCGTCCACGGCCGCGGCGTCGCCGGCGTAGGTGCGCAGCGCAACGAGCCCGAGCACACCGGCGGCGACAAGCGCGCCCGTCATGATCAGGAAGGTGTGCCGCAGCCCGAGATGCGTGCCGAGCACGCCGAACAACAACGGCGCGCTGGCGTCCGCGCCGTCGCGCAAGGCGTTGCGTACCGCCTCGGCCCGGCCCAGCAGCCACGGCGGCACGATGTCGATGCGGGTCGCGTCCAGCGGCGGGTTCGCGGCGCCGAGCAGCACGCCCGCGACGAACAGCAGCGGCACGGCCAGCACGAGCAGCGTCGTGCTCAGCGCGGGTACGAGGAACACCACGCAGCCGCCGAAGGCCACCAGCACCGCGGCGACGCGCCCGGAGGTGAATCCGCGGCGCAGCAGGGTGTCGCCGAGCGGACCGCCGACCATCACGCCGATCGCGAGCGCGACTCCCACCAGCAGCACGAGAACCGGCGCCACCTGCGCGCTGACGTGGTAGTCGTCGGTCCACAGCGAGACGGCGAAGGTCTGCACGCCGGTGAAGTAGTAGTAGCCGAGCGCCGACGCCAGGACGAGCACGATGTTGGTCCGGATGCGCAGCAGGATCTTGACCGCCTGCCACAGCGACAGGTGCTCGGCCGAGGCCGGGGACGCGCCCGCCGTCGACGACCGCGTGGCTCGCCGGCGTTCGGGCTCGTGGGCCGCGAGCATCGCGAGCAGCACGGTCAGACCGGTGCCGGCGAGCACGACGTACGCCCACCGCCAACCGACGGCCGCCGACACCTCACCGGACAGTGCCGTGCCCACCGCGCTGCCGGCGAGCTCGCCGAGCAGCAGGACGCTGTAGACCCGCCCACGCGACTCGCGGGGGACCAGGTCTCCCACGACTGATGCGATCAGCGGCGCTGCGGCCCCGGTCACCAGCCCCAGCACGCAGTGTGCGGCGAGCATGTATCCGAACGAGGGCGCCGTACCCACCAGCGCCGTGGCGACGATCCACACGCCGATGCACAGGCGCAGCAGGTTGAGCCGGTGCCGCCGGTCGGCGAGCACGCCGAACGGCACCGTGACGAGTACTCCGACGATCGTCGACGACGTCGCCAGCAACCCGATCTGCGTCTGGCCGATGTGCAGGGCAGCCCGTACCTGCGGTGACGTCGAGCCGATGGTGCTCTGGTCGGCCGCGTCCAGGCTCATCGCCCCGGCGAGCGCGAGAACCGTCCGGCCGCCCGGCAGGTGCGAGCCGCGGATCGTCAGGCCAGTTCGGCCATGGGACCGCCGCCGGCACCCGCTGCGGACCCACCACCGGCGTAACGCAGCCACAGCGCACCCAGCGGCGGCACCCGCAGGCGCGCGGACGCCGGCTGGCCGTGCCATGTCTCGTCGGTGGCCTCGACGGCGCCGAAGTTGCCTACGCCCGAGCCGAAGTAGGTCTCGGCATCGGTGTTGACGATCTCGTCCCAGCGGCCCGCGAAGGGCAGCCCGAGGCGGTAACCCTCGTGCGGGACCGAGCTGAAGTTCGCGACGCACGCGAGCACCGAGCCGTCGTCACCGAAGCGCAGGAACGAATAGACGTTGCCCGACGCGTCGTTCGCGTCGATCCAGTGGAAGCCGTCCTCGGTGGTGTCGCGCGACCACAGCGCGTTCGTCTGCGCGTACGCCGTGTTGAGGTCGCGGATGACGCGCGAGATGCCGCGGTGCCCCGGGTCGTCGAGCAGCCACCAGTCCAGCGAGCGTGACTCGGCCCACTCGCCGCCCTGGCCGAACTCCTGGCCCATGAACAGCAACTGCTTGCCCGGGTGCGCCCACATGTAGGCATACATCGCCCGCAGGGTCGCGAACTGCTGCCAGCGGTCGCCGGGGATCTTGTTCAGCAGCGACCCCTTGCCGTGCACGACCTCGTCGTGCGACAGCGGCATCACGAAGTTCTCGGTGTAGGCGTACATCATCGAGAACGTCAGGTCGTTGTGGTGGTACTGCCGGTAGACGGGCTCGCGGGAGATGTAGTCGAGCGTGTCGTGCATCCAGCCCATGTCCCACTTGAACCCGAAGCCCAGGCCGCCCAGATGCGTCGGGCGGGTGACGCCCGGCCACGACGTCGACTCCTCGGCGATCGTCACCGCGCCGGGCACCCGCTTGTAGACGGTCGCGTTCATCTCCTGCAGGAACGCGACGGCTTCGAGGTTCTCCCGGCCGCCGTGGACGTTCGGCGTCCAGCCGCCCTCGGGCCGCGAGTAGTCGAGGTAGAGCATCGAGGCGACGGCGTCGACGCGCAGGCCGTCGATGTGGAACTCCTCCAGCCAGAACAGCGCATTGGCGACGAGGAAGTTGCGCACCTCGCGAGCGGCCGAAGTCGAACACGTACGTGCCCCAGTCGAGCTGCTCGCCGCGCTGCGGGTCGCCGTGCTCGTAGAGCGGCGTGCCGTCGAACCGGCCGAGGGCGAACGCGTCCTTGGGGAAGTGCGCGGGCACCCAGTCGACGAGCACGCCGATGCCCGCGCGTGCAGGGCGTCGACGAGGTGGCGGAACTCGTCCGGCGAGCCGAAGCGCGCGGACGGCGCGTAGTAGGACGACACCTGGTAGCCCCACGAGCCGCCGAACGGGTGCTCGGCCACCGGCAGGAACTCCACGTGCGTGAAGCCGGCCTCGCTGCACGTAGGCGACGAGTTCCTCGGCGAGCTGGGTGTAGCTGAGCCCGAGCCGCCACGACCCGAGGTGCACCTCGTAGATCGACATCGGCGCCTTGTGCCACTGCGTCTGCGCGCGGCTGCTCGAGCCACGCGGCGTCGTCCCACTCGTAACGCGACGTGCTGACCACCGACGCGGTGTCCGGCGGCGCCTCGCACGCGAACGCCATCGGGTCGGCCTTGTCGCGCCACTGGCCGTCGGCGCCGAGGATCTTGAACTTGTACCGGGCGCCGTCGCCGATGCCGGGGACGAACAGCTCCCACACGCCGCTCGAACCCATCATGCGCATCGGCAGCGTGCGGCCGGTCCAGTCGAAGTCGCCGGCGACGCGCACGCCCAGTGCGTTCGGCGCCCACACCGCGAACGACGTGCCGCTGACCGCGCCGCCTGGGGTGTCGTAGCTGCGCACGTGCGCCCCGAGCACCTGCCACAGGTTCTCGTGGCGCCCCTCGCCGATCAGGTGCAGGTCGACCTCGCCGAGCGTCGGCAGCCAGCGGTAGGGGTCGTCGACGGTGTAGGTGTCCGAACTCGTAGGAGACCTCGACGCGGTAGTCGGTCGGGGCCCGTCGAGGACGACCTCGAACACGCCGCCGTCGTGCACGCGCTGCATCGGGTGGCGCTGTGCCGGCGACGAGCACCGACGGCGTCGCGCGGCGTCCGGACGCAACGTGCGCACGACGGTGTGCGTACGCCGAACGGGTGCGCGCCGAGCACGCTGTGCGGGTCGTGGTGCGCGCCACCGACGAGGCGCTCCAGCTCCTCGGCCGGGATCGCCGGGCGGGGTGGCCGCGGCTGGCGGCGGCTCGGTCGGGGACGCGGGCGTGCGGCTCCGCGGCGCGCGGGGTGGGCGTCTTCGGCGCGGAATCGCGCCTGCGGTGCGACGTCATGAACGTTCCTCCGTCGGTGGCGAGTCTGGTCAGCGAGGCGAGCGGGATCGCCAGCCACGCCGGTCGGTTGCGTGCTTCGTAGACGGCCTCGTAGACCGCCTTGTCGGCCTCGTAGGCGCGCAGCAGCACCGACTGCGCGCGCGGGTCGGTGCCTGCGACGTCGGCGTAGCCGGCGCAGAACGCGCGCGGTTGCGGGCCGACCACTCGTCGGCCCGGTAGGCTGAGCTGCGGGTCGAGCCCGGACTCGCTGGCGCGGTGGTGCCCGGCGTACTCGAACGAGCGGAGCATGCCCGCGATGTCGCGCAGCGGCGAGTCGAACTCGCGTCGCTCGCCGATGTCGGCCATCGGCTCGCCCTCGAAGTCGATCAGCACCCAGCGGTAGACGGTGCGCAGCGCCTGCCCGAGGTGCAGGTCGCCGTGGATGCGCTGCACCGGCACGCCGCCGCCGAGCTCGGCGACGTCGGCGAACGATGTCGGCCAGGCCTCGGCGATCTCGGCCAGCTCCGGCACGATGTCGATCGAGCGGGGCAGCCGCTCGCGCATCGCCGCGCGCGCGCGCGCAGTTCGTCCTGCGATCGCGGTGCGGGTGCCGAAGGCCCCGGCGAGGTCCGCGTGCACGGTGGCGACCGCGGCGCCCAGCCGCTCGGCCTCGCCGGCGAAGTCGCCGCCCGCCTCGTCGGCGTGCAGGTCCGCCTCGGCCATCAGGTCACGCACGCTGGTGGTGGCGAGCACCCACCCGTCGGTGGCGGTGCGCAGGTACTCCTGCAGCATCGCCAGCGAACTCGGCGCGCCGTCGACGTCGGCCTCGACCGCGCCGAGCAGCTTGGCGATGTTCTTGGCGCCGAGCCGCGACAGCTCGCCCTGCACCTCGATGTCCGGGTTCACCCCGGGCTGCAGGCGGCGGAAGACCTTCATGATCGCGACGTCACCGAAGATCAACGACGTGTTCGACTGCTCGCCGGTCAGCGCGAGGCTCGGCTCGTCGACCGGTATCTCGTCGGGCGACCCGGCGTAACGGATGAAGCGCACCGGACCTTCGACCGACTGCTCGCGCATGCCCTGCAGCCACGCCGGCGTGGAGTCCTTGTCGTGCAACGCGTCGTAGAGCCAGCGGACGCCGTCGTCGCTGTCGATGGTGCCGAGCAGCACGTGCTCGAGCGACTCGAGCGGCTCTGCGCGCAGCACCAGCGGTACCTGATAGGTCTCGACATCGCCGTCGGCGTACGCGACCCGCGCAGCCCAGATGGTCACCGGTGGCGTGCCGTCGAGGTCGGCCAGCCAGTCCAGGTCGACCTCGGCGTCGCGGCCCTTTCCGGCGAACCAGCGCTGCCGTGGCAGCCAGGCGGCCACGAGCGGTCGGATGACGTCCTTGGTGACGGTCACGATGAATCCTCGCTGTTGCTCGCGTGCCCGGCTTCGGCGGCGGGCTCACCGCTGGGCCGGTGCACCTTCGGGATGCGCAGCCAGTAGAAGCCGTGCCCGGCCAGGGTCAACAGGTACGGCAGCTCGCCGATCTGCGGGAACTGCGACCCGCCGGTCAGTTCGATCGGCTGCGCGCCGTGCCAGGACCGGAGGTCCAGTTCGACGGCCTGCGGGAAGCGCGAGAGGTTGTTGACGCACAGCACGATGTCGTCGCCGAACTCGCGCACGAAACTGAGCACGCTGGGGTTGCTGCCGCCGAGGTCGGCGAAGCTGCCGACGCCGAAGGCCGGGTTGGCCTTGC
This sequence comes from uncultured Actinomycetota bacterium, assembly GCA_963711775.1. Classification (GTDB taxonomy): domain Bacteria; phylum Actinomycetota; class Actinomycetes; order Mycobacteriales; family Jatrophihabitantaceae; genus Jatrophihabitans. Next base: position 294,955 of record CAVQFH010000008.1, read on the forward strand.
GCAGCTGGATCATCCGCCGCGTCCAGTGCAGCAGCGAGGACGTGTTGCGGGTCTGCGACTCGACGTTGGTCACCTGGTAGCCGTAGATCGAGTCCTGGTTGGCCGGCAGGTAGAGCCGGCTCGGCTCGGCGGTGGAGAACCCGGCGTTGCGGTCCGGCGTCCACTGCATCGGGGTGCGCACGCCGTCGCGGTCACCGAGCCAGATGTTGTCGCCCATGCCGATCTCGTCGCCGTAGTACAGCACCGGCGAGCCCGGCAGCGACAGCAGCAGCGCGGTGAACAGTTCGATCTGGTCGATGTCGTTGTCCAGCAACGGTGCGAGCCGCCGGCGGATGCCGATGTTCGCAACCATGCGGGGGTCCTTCGCGTACTCGTTCCACATGTAGTCGCGCTCTTCGTCGGTGACCATCTCGAGCGTCAGCTCGTCGTGGTTGCGCAGGAAGATGCCCCACTGGCAGTTCTTCGGGATCGGTGGCGTCTGCTCCATGATCTCCGAGATCGGGTAGCGCGACTCGCGGCGCACGGCCATGAAGATCCGCGGCATCACCGGGAAGTGGAACGCCATGTGGCACTCGTCGCCGCCGACGGCCGGATCGCCGAAGTACTCGACGACATCGGCGGGCCACTGGTTGGCCTCGCAGAGCAGGACGCGGTCGGGGTAGGTGGCGTCGACCTCCTTGCGTACCCGCTTGAGGAACTCGTGCGTCTCGGGCAGGTTCTCGCCGTTGGTGCCGTCGCGCACGTACAGGTAGGGCACCGCGTCCAGCCGGAACCCGTCGATGCCGAGGTCGAGCCAGAAGAGCAACGCCTCGATGATCGCCTGCTGCACGGCGGGGGAGTCGAAGTTCAGGTCGGGCTGGTGGCTGAAGAAGCGGTGCCAGAAGTACTGCTTGCGTACCGGGTCCCACGTCCAGTTGGACGGTTCGGTGTCGACGAAGATGATCCGCGCCTCGGGGTAGCGCTGGTCGTCGTCGTTCCACACGTAGAAGTCGCCGTACGGGCCGTCCGGGTCGGAGCGTGAGGCCTGGAACCACGGGTGCTGGTCGGACGTGTGGTTCATGACGAAGTCGACGATCACCCGGATGCCGCGCTCGTGGGCGGCGTCGAGGAAGTGCTTGAAATCCTCGATCGTGCCGAACTCGGGCAGCACACCGGTGTAGTCACTGACGTCGTAACCGCCGTCGCGCAGGGGCGAGGAGTAGAACGGCGGCAGCCACAGGCAGTCGACGCCGAGCCACTGCAGGTAGTCGAGGCGCTCCTGCAGACCGCGCAGGTCACCGGTGCCGTCGCCGTTGGAGTCGGAGAACCCCCGGACGAGCACTTCGTAGAAGACGGCGCGCTTGAACCAGTCCGGTTCGCTGCGCTGCGACGTGTCCTGGGACAGGTCCGGCGCGGCCGGCGCGGTGGGTACGGCCGGTCGGGCTTGCGGCGAGGCGGTCATTGATCCTTCCGGGATTCCGGGCGGGGTCAGCGGGTGACGTGGAAGATGTGCGCCGCGTCTGCATGCGGGTCGAGTCGCACGTAGTTGTACTCGCCCCACTGGTACTCGGCGCCGGTGAGCAGGTCGTGCACCGTGTACGTCGCGTCCCAGCCGTCGTCGGCCAGCCCCAGCGCGTCGAGGTCGACGTGCACGGTGGCCTCCCGCCACGTGTGCGGGTTGGTGGTGGCGACCACCAGCATCGTGTCGCCGGTATCGGCGTCGCGCTTGCTGAACGCGAGGATCTCCGGGTTGTCCACCTCGTGGAAGCGCACGTTGCGCAGCTGGTGCAGCGCGGGGTGCGCACGCCGGATCTCGTTGAGCCGGGCGATCAACGTGGCGAGCGAGCGGCCGTCGGCCTGCGCGCCGGCGAAGTCGCGCGGGCGCAGCTGGTACTTCTCCGAGTCCAGGTACTCCTCGGCGCCGGGGCGGATCGGCAGGTGCTCGTAGAGCTCGTAGCCGGAGTAGACCCCCCACGTCGGCGAGAGCATGGCCGCGAGCACCGCCCGGATGGCGAAGGCCGCCGGACCGCCCAGCTGCAGGTACTCGGGAAGGATGTCGGGGGTGTTGACGAAGAAGTTCGGCCGCATGTGGGCGGCGGACTCCGCGAGCTCGGTGGCGTACTCGACCAGCTCGTCGCGCTCGTTGCGCCAGGTGAAGTACGTGTAGCTCTGGTGGAAGCCGATCTTGCCGAGTTCGTGCATCATCGCCGGCCGGGTGAACGCCTCGGCCAGGAACAGCACGTCGGGGTCGGTCCTGCGCACCTCGGTGATCAGCCACTGCCAGAAGTTGATCGGCTTCGTGTGCGGGTTGTCGACGCGGAAGATCCGCACGCCGGTCTTCATCCAGTACCGCACGATGCGCAGGCACTCCGCGTAGAGGCCCTTCGGGTCGTTGTCGAAGTTCAGCGGATAGATGTCCTGGTACTTCTTCGGCGGGTTCTCGGCGTACGCGATGGTGCCGTCGGGCTTGGTGGTGAACCACTCCGGATGCGCGGTGACCCAGGGGTGGTCCGGCGCGCACTGCAACGCGAAGTCGAGCGCGACCTCCATGCCGAGCTTGTTGGCGCGCTTGACCAGTGCCTTGAAGTCGGCGAGCGTGCCGAGGTCCGGGTGGATCGCGTCGTGGCCGCCCTCGGCCGACCCGATCGCCCACGGCGACCCGACGTCCCAGCTCGCGGCGACGAGCGTGTTGTTCGGGCCCTTGCGGTTGACCCGCCCGATCGGGTGGATGGGCGGCAGGTACACCACGTCGAAGCCGAGGGACGCGACGTAGTCGAGGTGTTCGATCGCGTCCTTGAAGGTGCCGTGCCGGGCCGGCTTCGCCGGGCTCACCGGGTCACCGGCCAGCTGCGCGCCGATCGAGCGCGGGAAGAACTCGTACCAGGAGCCGTACAGCGCGCGCGGCCGGTCGATCCACAGCGGGTAGCGCGGGGAGGACGTGACCATCTCGCGCACCGGGTAGGCGTGCACCAGACGGCGCAGGTGCGCGTCCATGGCAGGAGCGACACGGTGGGCGACGTCCAGCGTGGTGTCGCGCAGCGAGGTCGCCGCGGCGAGCGCGCGGGCGCGTTCGGTTTTCGGGAACGTCTTCGCGAGCTGGTCGAAGATCCGGGCGCCGGTCTCGAGGTCGTTGGCGAGGTCCTCGCTGCCCTGACCGGCGTCCATCTTGGCGGTGACGGCGTGTTCCCACGTGCCGTACGGGTCGCTCCATGCCTCGACGCTGAAGGAGGCAGCACCGGGCCCGGGGACGGTGACATCGGCGTGCCACAGGTCGGTGCCCTCGGCGCCGGGCACCATGCGGACGGTCGCGCTCTTGCGCCCGGTCGCGTCCCGGAGCACGACGGTGGCCGCGACGGCGTCGTGGCCCTCGCGGAAGACGCGGGCCGAGATCGGGATCGGCTCACCCACGACCGCACGGGCCGGGAACTCGCCGGAGACGGTGGAGCCGACGACGGGCTCGATGTCGGTCAGTCCGAAACGTCCTACCACGCCGGCAACGTTACCCAGGGGCGTCGTTCGCCGTGCAGGCTCGGCGGAAGCGATTCCGGGTCGGCAGACACCTGCCACCCGCGAACCGGCATTTCGCGTGCGCGCCCGCCGGAAGCCCTTACGGAAGCTGCTAGCGTCGCCTCACGTGAAAGCTCTCCGCCGCCTCACGGTGCGCGCCGCCTATCCGCAGGAACTCGCGCCGCTCGGTCAGCTCGTCGCCAACCTGCGGTGGTCGTGGCACGCCGAGTCGCTCGACCTCCTCGAGTCCGTCGATCCGCAGCTCTGGCAGGCGTGCGGGCACGACCCGGGCCGGATGCTCGGCGAGGTCAGCGCGGAGCGTTTCGCGCAACTGGCCGCCGACCGCCGCTTCCGGCGCCGCCTCGCCGACCTGCACGAGGACCTCACCGACTACCTCACGCAGCCGCGCTGGTACCAGCAGGAGGCCGAGCGTGCCGCGGAGTCCGGCGACGGTCCGCTGCCGGACTCCATCGCCTACTTCTCGCCCGAGTTCGGCATCACCGAGGTGTTGCCGCAGTACTCCGGCGGCCTGGGCATCCTCGCCGGCGATCACCTCAAGGCCGCCAGCGATCTCGGCGTGCCGATCATCGGTGTCGGGCCTGCTCTACGGCGCCGGGTTACTTCCGTCAATCGCTGTCGCGCGACGGCTGGCAGCTCGAGCACTACCCGTCGCTGGACCCGCAGGGCCTGCCGATCACCGCGCTGGAGAACGCCGACGGCACGCCCGCCCGGGTGTCGATCGCGCTGCCCGAGTCCCGGACGCTGCACGCGCAGATCTGGGTGGCGCAGGTGGGCCGGGTGCCGCTGCTGCTGCTCGACAGCAACATCGAGGACAACGACGCCGACGCCCGGCAGGTCACCGACCGGCTCTACGGCGGCGGCAAGGAACACCGGCTGCAGCAGGAGTTGCTGCTCGGCGTCGGCGGGGTGCGCGCGATCCGCGCCTACTGTGCCGCCACCGGCACGCCCGCGCCGGCGGTGTTCCACACGAACGAGGGGCACGCCGGGTTCCTCGGCGTCGAGCGCATCCGCGAGCTCGTCGACACCTCCGGCGGCGACGGCCTGAGCTTCGACGAGGCGCTGCGCGCGGTGCGGGCCGGCACCGTGTTCACCACCCACACCCCGGTGCCCGCGGGCATCGACCGCTTCGACCGCGACCTCGTGGCCGCGCACCTGACCGGTCTCGCGGCCGGCGACACGCTGCCGGCCGAGCGGGTACTCGCCCTCGGCGCCGAGGAAGACCCGTCGATCTTCAACATGGCGCACATGGGCTTGCGCATCGGCCAGCGCGCCAACGGCGTCTCGCTGCTGCACGGCGAGGTCAGCCGCGAGATGTTCAACGGGCTGTGGCCCGGCTTCGACGTGTCCGAGGTGCCGATCACGTCGGTGACCAACGGCGTGCACGCGCCGACCTGGATGGCCCGCGAGGTGGTGGAGATCGTCGAGCGCCAGGTCGGTTCCGCGGCGCTCGCCGACGGCCAGGGCTGGGACGCGATCGACCGCGTCGGCGACGCGGAGGTGTGGCGAGTGCGCAACCTGCTGCGCGCGCGGCTCGTCGAGCGAGATCCGCCGGCGGGTGCACGAGTCGTCGCTCGCCCGCGGCATGAGCGCCGCCGAGCTCGGCTGGACGGACAGCGTGTTCGACCCGGACGTGCTGACCATCGGCTTCGCGCGACGCGTGCCCTCCTACAAGCGGCTGACCCTGATGCTGCGCGATCCCGACCGGCTGCGCGCGCTGCTGCTCGACCCCCATCGGCCGGTGCAGATCGTCATCGCCGGCAAGAGCCACCCGGCCGACGACGGCGGGAAGCAGCTGATCGCCCAGATGGTGCGTTTCGCCGACGACCCGCAGGTGCGGCACCGCATCACGTTCCTGCCCGACTACGACATCGGGATGGCGCGCTACCTGTACTGGGGCGTCGACGTCTGGCTGAACAACCCGCTGCGGCCGCTGGAGGCGTGCGGCACGTCGGGCATGAAGGCGGCGCTGAACGGCGCGCTGAACCTGTCGATCATGGACGGCTGGTGGGACGAGTGGTTCGACGGTGACAACGGCTGGGCCATCCCCACGGCCGACGGCCTGGCCGACCCCGACCGGCGCGACGACCTCGAGGCGCAGGCGCTCTACGACCTGATCGAGAAGAACGTCGCGACCCGCTTCTACGACCGTGCCTCGACGGCGTCGGGCAGCGAGCCCGCGGTGCCGACCCGCTGGGTCCAGATGGTGCGGCACACGCTCAAGACGCTCGGCCCGAAGGTGCTCGCCACCCGGATGGTGTCCGAGTACGTGCGCCGGCTGTACCTGCCGGCCGCCCGATCGGCGGCACGGCTGGCCGCCGACGACTACGCCGGGGCGCGGCAGCTGGCGGCCTGGACCCGCGACGTCGAGGCCAAGTGGCCCGAGGTCGCGGTGCTGCACGTCGACTCGCAGCTGTCCGGCTCGGAGGCGCAGGTCGGCGGGACGCTGACACTGCGCGCCGAGATCGCGCTCGGCGGCCTCGACGCCGCCGACGTCGACGTCGAGGCCCTCTACGGCGGCGTCGACGCCGAGGACCGGCTGACCGAATACGACACCGTCTCCCTGCAGCCGGTCGGCGCGGTCGACGGCACCGGGCGCTACGAGGGCGAGATCCCGCTGCGGCGCACCGGGGGCTTCGGTTACACGGTGCGCGTGCTGCCGAAGAACGACCTGCTGGTCAACCCGGCCGAGCTCGGCGTCGTCGCGACGGCCTGAGGCGGCAGCGTGGCCGGCGTCGAGGCCGAGGCGATCGTCCCGATCCCGCCCGAGCTCGCGTTCGCGGTGTCGCAGACGTCCGGGCAGGTGCGCTACCGCTGGGATCCGTTCGTGCACGAGCAGCGCTTCCTGCACGGCGCCGCAGCGCCCGGCAAGGGCGTGCAGACGTTCACCCGCCAACGGTTCGGGCTGTCGATGGTCAGCGAGTACGTGTCGTTCGCGCCGCCGACCAACGTCGGCATGAAGATGATCACCGGCCCGTGGTTCTTCGACATGTTCGGCGGCGGGTGGCGGTTCACCCCGGCCGGCGACGGCACGTCCACGCGCGCCGTCTGGCGGTACTCGTTCCGCTGCCGGCCTGGCGTGGCTGCGGCCGGTCGCCGAGCCGATCGGCAGGGTGGTGCTCGGTCGTGAGATCCGTCGCCGGCTGGCCGGTTACGTGCGCGGTTGCCACGACGACGTCGTGCTCGCGGCCGCCCGCGCCGCACTCGACGCACCCTGAACCGATTTCAGCCGAACAGCGCGGCCGCAGCTTGCTTCGCATCGGCGACCGCGCGCGGATCGTTGCCGGCCGTCGAGGTGACGAGCGCGCCCTCGTAGAGCAGGTGCGCGGCGCGGGCGACGCGCTCGCCGTGCGCGATGCCGGTCTCGGCCACGAGCGCGGCGAAGCGATCACGCATCCAGGCCTTCTCCGCACGGATGACGGGCACGGCGGGATGGTCGGTGCCACCCACCTCGGCGTAGGTGTTGACGAAGGCACAGCCCCGATCGGAGTCACCCGACCACCGGGCGGCGGCATCGAAGACCGCCAGGACCCGCTCGGGGCCTGGCGGGTGCAGGTCCAGCTCCGCGGCCAGGAAGGCCTGCCAGGCCCGGGCACGGCGCACGAGCCACTGCGCGACCAAGGTGTCCTTGGAACCGAACCGGTCGTAGAGGGTCTTCTTCGTGGTCCCGGCCGCCTCCGCGATGGTGTCGACGCCGACGGCGCGCACGCCGTGCGCGTAGAACAGCCGCGCCGCGGCCTCGGCGATCCGTTCGCCGGCCGCGGTGAGCGGTGCGGGCTCGGCCAGGACGTCGTTCATGCGAACTCCACTTCGTCGACGAGCGACTATACCGACCGGTCCGGTTACCCCGTGGTCCCGGAACAGCCGAAACCGCGCGGACACATCGGCTCTCTACGATCGGGACAGCCGATCAGGCAGGGAGCTGACCTTTCGCGTGTGCGGCATCGCAGCCATCCACGACTTCCGGCCGAGCGCGGACAGGCTGCGCGCCGCCGAACGCCTCGGCGCGCAGATGCTCGACGCCATCGAGCACCGCGGGCCGGACGGCCGCGGCGAGCGCACCGTCGGTGCCACGTGGCTGGGCCACACGCGGCTCTCGATCGTCGACCTCGACGGTGGCAGTCAGCCGATGACCGGCGGTGACACCGGGCGATGGGTCGTCGCCAACGGCGAGATCTACAACCACGACGACCTGCGCGCGCAGCTGCGCGGGCCGTTCGGCACCGAGTCCGACTCCGAGGTCGTGCTGCACGTCATCGCCGAGCGCGGCACCGCGGGCGTGCACGACATGCGCGGCATGTACGCCTTCTGCGTCGCGGGGCCGGCGGACGGTCCGGCGCCGGTGGTGCTGGCGCGCGACCCGCTGGGGGTCAAGCCGCTCTACTGGGCACGCCACGACGACCGCGTCCTGGCCGCGTCCGAGTTGTGCGCCTTCCCCGAGGACGTGCGGCCGCTGGTTCGCGAGTTCCCGCCCGGGCATCACTGGACGCCCGACGGCGGCCTGCAGGCGTTCGTCGACCTGCGCACAGACCCGCTCGGTGCGCAGCAGCAGGTGGGGCCGAGGTACACGACGCGCGAGCAGGCTCACGACGGGATCCGCGACGCGCTGGTCACGGCGACCCACGAACGGATGATGGCCGACGTCGCCGTCGGGGTTTTCCTGTCCGGTGGCCTGGACTCCAGCATCATCGCGGCGATCCTCGCGCGCGCGGCCGAGCCGGGGGAGCAGGTGCACTCCTTCGCTGCGGGGACGCCGGACAGCCCTGACCTCGCTGCCGCCCGGCGGGTGGCGACCGAGCTCGGGCTCGTGCACCACGAGCGCATCTACCGCGACGACGAGGTCATCGCGGTCCTGCCCGCGGTCGTGCGCGCCACCGAGAGCTACGAGCCGTCGTTGATCCGCAGCGCCGTCCCGAACTACCTGCTCGCCGAACTCGCCGCGCAGCACGTGAAGGTCGTGCTCACCGGCGAGGGCGCCGACGAGCTGTTCGCGGGTTACCACCACCTGCGCGGTCTCGAACCGGACCAACTTCGCGAGGCGCTGACCGAAGGTCTGGAGACACTGCACCACCTCAACCTGCAGCGCTGCGACCGCGTCACGATGGCGCACGGGCTCGAGGCGCGGGTGCCGTTCCTGTCGCGCGACGTGCTGGCGGTGGCGCAACGCATCCCGCTGGACTGGAAACTGCTGGGCGAGGACGGGCACGAACGCGCCCACGAGAAGGCGATCCTGCGCGAGGCGTTCGAGGGCTGGCTCCCCGACGAGATCCTGTGGCGCCGCAAGGAGCAGTTCGGCGACGGCTCCGGAACCGCGGGCGTGATGGCGCGCCGCGCGGAGTCGTTCGTGCCCGACGAGGACTGGTCGGCGGTGCGCATCCCCGGGCTACCGGCTGCTCGCACCCGCGAGGAGCTGGGCTACCAGCGCATCTTCGCCGAGCACCTCGGCGGCATCCGGGCCGAGCAGGTACTGGGACGCTTCGCCACCGCGTGAGCGCCCTACGGCGTCAGCTGGTGTGGAAGTAGACGCTGCCGCCGTTCTTCGACACGACCGCGATGAGGATCACCAACAGGACGACGTCGATGATGCCGAGCACCAGGCCGGCGACGGCCATCCCGCGGTGCGGCGCGCCCTTGTTCGCCCGGGACAGTCCGATGCCGCCGAAGATGATCGCCAACGGGCCGAGCACGATGCCGAACAGCAGCAGGCCGATGATGCCGCAGACCAACGCGGCGATGGCCAGGCCGTTGCTCTGCCGGGCGACCGGCCCGGGATAGCCGGTCTGCTGTTGGTAGGTCATGGCCATCCTCGTGCGTCTGCCGGCGCGTGCCGGGCGGTCGATGAAGGCCGAGTTTGTATCACGGCGACGATCACGGCAACCGGATGACGCCCTCCACCGCGCCGTCTCGGATGCGTCATCCATTCGCAACAAACAGCTGTCACGCTCGCGCGATGGAGCCGCTGCGCAGCGTGCCGGAGTCCGCGGTCGGCAGGACTGCTCGCGCCGCTGCGCTCGACTGCGCCCACCGCGACGTCGGCGGTCGAACTCGCGCGGCTGGTGGCCGACGGCGAGCTCAGCGCCGAGGAGATCACCGCCGCCCACCTGCAGCACATCGCCGACGTGGATCGGCAGCTGCACGCGCTGGTGCAGGTGGACGCCGAGGGCGCGCTCGCCGCGGCGCGTCGCATCGACTCGGCGCGTCGTCGCGGGCGTCCGCTCGGACCGCTCGCCGGCGTGCCGGTCGTCGTCAAGGACAACTTCGACGTGCGTCGGCAGACCACCGCCTGCGGGTCGCGTGCCCACGACGGCGTTGTCGCGCTGCGCAACGCCCGCGCCGTCGCCCGCATCGTCGCGGCCGGCGGCGTGCTGCTCGGCCGTGCCAACATGGACGAACTGGCGATGGGTGCCTCGACGTCGACGTCGGCGTTCGGCCCGACGCACAATCCGTGGGACCTGCGCCGCAGCCCGGGCGGTAGCAGCGGGGGCAGCGCGGCAGCGGTGGCCGCAGGCCTCGCCCCGTTGGCGATAGGCAGCGACACCGGCGGCTCGATCCGGGAACCGGCCGCGCAGTGCGGTGTCGTCGGGCTGGCGCCGTCGCCCGGCCTGGTGCCGGTCGCCGGGCTGGTGCCGTTCGCGCCGGAACTCGACCGCGTCGGACCGCTCGCCCGCGATGTCGGCGACACCGCGCTGCTGCTGTCGGTGCTCGCGGCCCGGCCGGACCTCGCGGTCGTCGCGCGGCCGGCAGCCGCGGCGCTGGGCACGCTGCGGGTCGGCGTCGTCACCGAACTGTGCGCGCAGCGCAACTCGCCCGGCGTGCTGGCCGGGCTGGCACGGGCACTGGAGCGGCTCGCCGCATTGGGCATCGACACGGTCGAGGTGTCGCTGCCTGCGACCGCCGACGCACTCCAGGCCTACTTGCAGTTGACCTCTGCAGCCTGCGTGCCACTGCTCGTCGAATACGTGCGTACGGGCAACGCCGGGCCCGAGGTGCTGCGCCGCCACGCCATCGGCGAGGCGCTGCGCGGCCGCGACGGTGCGCTGCTCGCCCGGGCCCGCGCCGTCCGCGCCGACCTCCGCAGGCAGACCGCCGCCGCGCTGGGGCAGTGCGACGTGCTGCTCTCGCCCACCATGCCGACGACCGCGCCGATGCTGCCCCAGTCCGTACCGGGTGCTCCGGGGTCACGCGCCGGCGTCACGGCCCTGGACGACCCACTGGCTGCGCCGTACACCGACTGCTGGACCGTCGGCGCCAACCTGGCGGGCGTTCCCGCGCTGTCGGTGCCGGCCGGCGAGTCGGCCGACGACGGCATGCCCGTCGCCGTCATGCTCGCCGGCCCGCCGGGGTCGGACGCGACGCTGCTCGCGCTCGGCGCAGCGCTCGCCGACCGCGTGTCCTGAGCAGGCACCGCGCAGGTCACCAACTTTTTTCGTTGCACAGGGCAGTGACCTCTTGACGCGCGTTTAGCTTCCAGGGAAGATGTTTCTGCGCAACCGAGTACGGGGTTCGGGGGGACTCCCGGCTCAGGGCAGCCATCGGATAGAGGTCGGGGGATCGATCCGCTGGCGTGGCAGGCAACTGTCACCGCGTGCCGGTCGTGTGGCAGCCGGTCGAGGACCTCCGGCGGGGTGCGCTCAGGTGCACGCCGCCGGAGGTCTTCGTACGTCCGGGGACTGCGGTCGGGGTACGACGGTCAGTCGCGGGTGTCGTCGCGGCGCCGGCGCAGCCCCGCGACCGGGCCGGGCTCGCCGTCCACGGCGAACGTGGCCGAGGGGATCTCCTCGGCTGCGGTCGCCAGATCGCGGGTGCTGTCGGCGGCGGTGGCCAGCGCGTCCCGTGTCATGGCGTCCAGCACGTTCGTCTGCAGCGTCTCGCGGTAGACCTGCGATGCCGCCCGCGCCATCGTCAGGCCGGCCGCGGTCAGCGTGGCGTGCACGACCCGGCGGTCGTCGGCCGAGCCACGGCGGTCGATCAACCCGTCGCGGGCCATCCGGTCGGCGAGTTTGGTGAAGCCGCCGGAGGTCATCGAGACCTCGCGGGCGAGTTGGTTCATCGCGAGCCGGTGATCGTCGGCCTGCAGCAGCTGGTGCAGCACGCTGAACCATTGGGCGGGGATGCCGGCCCGCTCGAGCGCGGCGTCCACACGCCGTTGCACGCGCGCCACGGCCGCGGCAACCGTGCGCCAGTCGGCGACGACCGAGTCGTCCGCCGCCCGCCCCGCGCCGGCCGCGCCGGACCGGTGCCCCTGAGCCACACGAGCACCGTAGCGGTCCGGACCTGCCGATGGGCGCGCAACGGCAGTCGCTGTTACCCGGCGCACGCTCGGTAGGTTGCGGGCATGACGGCCGAAGGAACGCTGCTGTGGGAACCGGACGCCTCGCGGATCGACGCCGCACGGGTGACCGCCTTCGCGCGCTGGCTCGCCGAGCACGACGGCCCGGCGACCGAGGCCTACGCGCAGCTGTGGCAGTGGTCGGTGGACGACGTCGGCGCCTTCTGGACGGCCGCCGCGCGCTGGCTCGGGGTGCGCTGGCACGACCAGCCGTCGACGGCGCTTGCCGACGCACGGATGCCCGGCGCCCGCTGGTTCCCCGGCGGCACGCTGAACTATGCCGAGCACGCGCTGTACCCGCCGGTCGGGGTCGAGGACGACGACGTCGCGGTCGTCTTCGGCCGCGAGGACGGCCTGGAACGCACGATGACGTGGGTCGACCTGCGCGCCGAGGTCGCCTCGGTGCGCTCGGCGCTTGAGGCGGCGGGCGTCGGCGTGGGCGACCGCGTCGCGGCGCTGGTCCCGAACTCGCCCGAGGCGCTGGTGGCCATGCTGGCCACCGCGTCGCTGGGCGCGGTGTGGTCGTCGTGCTCGCCCGACTTCGGGCAGCGCGCGATCGTCGACCGGTTCGGCCAGATCGAGCCGGTGGTGCTGTTCGCGGTCGACGGTTACGTCTACGGCGGCAAGCGTTTCGACATCCGCGAGACCGTGACGGCGCTGCGTGCGCAGCTGCCGTCGCTGCACGCCACCGTGCTTGTCCCGTACCTGGATCCGGAGGCGCAGCTGCCGGACGCGCTGCGCTGGCCGCAGCTGCTTGCCGAGCCGGGGGAGTTGGCGTTCGAGCCGCTCCCGTTCGACGCGCCGATGTGGATCCTGTACTCCTCGGGCACCACCGGACTGCCGAAGCCGATCGTGCACGGCCAGGGCGGCATCCTGCTCGAGCACCTGAAGCAATTGGCGCTGCACCTCGATCTCGGCCGTGGCGACCGGTTCTTCTGGTTCAGCACCACCGGCTGGATGATGTGGAACCTGCTGGTGTCCGGCCTGACCGTCGGCTCGGCCGTCGTGCTGTTCGACGGCAACCCCGCGTACCCCGACCCGGCAGCGCTGTGGCGCTTCGCCGCGGACACGAAGATCACCTGCTTCGGTATCTCCGCGCCCTACGTGCAGTCGTGCATGAACGCCGGCGTCCGCCCGGCCGACCTCGACCTGTCCGCCCTGCGCACGATCGGCTCGACCGGCGCCCCGCTCGCCCCCGAGGGCTTCGCGTGGGTGTACTCCGACGTCAAGCCCGATGTGCTGCTGTCCTCGCTGTCCGGGGGCACGGACGTGTGCACCGCGTTCGTCGGCGGCTCGCCGACGCTTCCGGTGCGCGCCGGGCAGATCGCGGCCCGGCTGCTCGGCTGTGCCGTCGCCGCCTACGACGCGCAGGGCAGGCCACGCATCGGCGAGGTCGGTGAGCTGGTGATCACCGAGCCGATGCCCTCGATGCCGGTGTCGTTCTGGAACGACCCGGACGGCGCGCGCCTGCAGGCCGCCTACTTCGCGGACTACCCCGGGGTGTGGCGGCACGGCGACTGGATCAGGATCGACGCCGACGGTGCGTGCGTCATCTACGGCCGCTCCGACTCGACGTTGAACCGCGGCGGCGTGCGCATGGGCACGGCGGAGTTCTACCGCGTGGTCGAGGACGTCCCCGGCGTCGCGGACTCGCTGGTCGTCGACACGTCAGCGGTCGGCAGCGACGGCCGGCTGCTGCTGTACGTGGTGCTCGACGCCGGCACCGCACTGCCCGACGTGCGCGACGAGCTGCGCACCCGCATCCGGCGCGAGCTCTCGCCGCGGCACGTTCCCGACGACATCGTGGCGATCGACGAGGTGCCGCGCACGCTCAACGGCAAGAAGTGCGAGGTGCCCGTCAAGCGGGTGCTGGCCGGCGTGCCGGTGGACGAGGCGGTCAGCCGCGACGCCCTGCGCAACCCCGAGGCGATGCGCCCGTTCCTGCCGGCCGGGTCGGCCTAGCGCGCCGCGGCCCGCTTGTACTGACGAACCGCCAGCGGCACGAACACGATGCAGCAGCCCGGCGATCCACAGGAAGGTGTAGATCACCGGGTGGTGCAGCGGCCACGGGTTCGTGGGCAGCGGGCTGCTGCCGGTGTTGCCGAACAGCTGCCGTGCCGCCTGGGTGGCCGAGGACACCGGGTTCCAGTTCGCGATGGTGCGCAGCACCGACGGGAAGTGGTTGGTCGGCACGAACGTGTTCGCGATGAACGTCATCGGGAAGATGATCACGAACGAGGCGTTGTTCACCACCTCGGGGCTGCGCACGATCAGGCCGATCAGTGCCATGATCCACGACATCGCGTACGCGAAGGCGAGGATCAGCAGGAAGCCGCCGATCGCCTCGCCCACCGACGAGCGGATGCGCCAGCCGACGAGCAGCCCGGTCGCCGACATGATCACGATGACCAGCACGTTGTTCAGCACGTCGCTGGTGGTGCGCCCGACGAGCACCGCCGAGCGCGACATCGGCAGCGACCGGAACCGGTCGACGATGCCCTTCTGGATGTCGTCGGCCAGCCCCGCGCCGGTGACGGTCGCGCCGAAGATCACCGTCTGCACGAAGATCCCCGGGATCAGGAACTCGTGGTAGCCCACGCCCTTGGTCTGCGTGCCGATCGCCGAGCCGAAGATGTAGGCGAAGAGCAGGATGAACATGATCGGCGAGATGGTCGAGAAGACCAGCAGGTCCGGCACCCGCTTGATCTTGATCAGGTTGCGGCGCGTGACGATGGCGCTGTCCACCAGCGCCTTGCGCAGCCCTGCGCCGTGGGCCGGGTCGCTGCGCGCCTCGACGGTCGTCATCGGCCGGCCTCGACCCGCGGAGCGCCCTCGGCAGCGGGTTCGGCGTCCTCGCTGTGATGACCGGTCAGGGACAGGAAGACGTCGTCGAGCGTCGGGCGCCGCAGTGCGACGTCGTGGACCGCGACGCCGGCGGCATCGAGGTGCCGCAGTGCCTCGGTGAGGGTCGTCGCGCCGCCGGACACCGGCGCCGTCAGCCTGCGGGTGTGTTCGTCGACCAATACCTCGCCGTCCTCGGCGAGCTTGCCGAGGACGTCCCGCGCGGGCTCGACGTCCTCCGGCGTCGCCACCACGATCTCCACCCGCTCGCCGCCGACCTGGGCCTTCAACTGGTCGGCACTGCCCTCGGCGATCGACCTGCCGTGGTCGATGACCACGATGTTGTCGGCGAGGCGGTCGGCCTCCTCGAGGTACTGGGTGGTCAGCAACACCGTCACGCCGCCGGCGACGAGTTCGACGATGACGTCCCACATGCCGTTGCGGCTGCGCGGATCGAGCCCCGTCGTCGGCTCGTCCAGGAACAGCACGGGTGGCCGCGCGACGAGCGCGCCCGCGAGATCGAGCCGGCGTCGCATGCCGCCGGAATACGTCTTGGCCGGCCGGTCCCCGGCGTCGGTCAGGTCGAAGCGGTCGAGCAGCTCGCGCGCCCGCGCCCGGGACGCGCGGCGACCCAGGCCGTACAGCCGGCCGATCATGTCGAGATTCTCGAACCCGGTGAGGTACTCGTCGACCGCCGCATATTGCCCGGACAACCCGATCTTCGCGCGGACCTGCGCCGGGTGGGTCGCGACGTCGAGGCCGGCGACCTCGGCTGACCCGCCGTCGGCCTCGAGCAGGGTGGTCAGCACGCGCACCGCCGTGGTCTTGCCGGCACCGTTCGGGCCGAGCAGCCCCAGCACCGTGCCCTCGGGAACCGCGAGGTCGAGACCGTCGAGCGCGCGCAACTCGCCGTAGGTCTTGACCAGACCGTCGGCGCGGATCACATCGGTCACGGCGGCCTTCCCCTCTCGGTCCGGGCGCGTCCGCGCGTCAGCTTAGGGGCACGGACCGACATCGCCGACCGCTTTTCGCGGCCGGCCGGGGCCTCAGACGAAGTCGACGACGTCGGCGATGGAGTCGATGACCCGCGCGGGGCGGTAGGGGTACCGCTCGATGTCGGTGGCGCGGGTCGACCCCGTCAACACCAGCACCGTGTCCAGCCCTGCCTCGATGCCGGCGATGACGTCGGTGTCCATCCGGTCGCCGATCATGATCGTGTTCTCCGAGTGGGCCTCGATGCGGTTCAGCGCGCTGCGCAGCATCATCGGGTTCGGCTTGCCGACGAAGTACGGCTGCTTGCGCGTCGCCGCGGTGATCATGGCTGCGACGGAGCCGGTGGCCGGTAGCGGTCCTTCCTCGGACGGTCCGGTGACATCGGGGTTCGTCGCGATGAACCGCGCGCCGTTCTCGATCAACCGGATCGCGCGCGTGATCGCCTCGAAGGAGTACGTGCGGGTCTCGCCGAGCACGACGAAGTCGGGCGAGCGGTCGGTCAGGGTGTAGCCCACCTCGTGCAGGGCGGTGGTCACCCCGGCCTCGCCGATCACGTACGCCGAGCCCTGCGGCAGCTGGTCGGCCAGGAACGTGGCGGTAGCCAGGGCGGAGGTCCAGATCGACTCCTCCGGGACGTCCAGGCCGGAGTGACTCAACCGCGCCGACAGGTCACGCGGGGTGAAGATCGAGTTGTTGGTGAGCACGAGGTAGCGGCGGCCGCGTTCGGCCAGCCGGGCGAGGAACTCCGCCGCGCCGGGCAGGGCGCGTTCCTCGCGCACCAGCACGCCGTCCATGTCGGTCAGCCAGCACTCCGCGGTTCCACGCATGCGCCCAGTCTGGCAGCGGCCCGGCGGGGCGCCCAGCCCGGTAGGCGCCGGGTTCAGCCGCGCTCGACGCGCAGCAGCCGTACCGAGCGCGCGAGCATCGCCAGCGCGGCGCCGCCCTGGAACGTCGCGGGCTGCGGCACGCCGCCCGGCTGAGCGGTGTCGATCACCGGCGTGTAACTGTGCGCCCACGGCCGCCCGGGCAGCCGGAAGTCGATGGTGTCGTCACCGGAGTGCAGCAGCAGTAGGAACGACACGTCGACGATCGCCTCGCCGCGTGGCCCGCGGTGCCGCATGCCGCGGCCGTCCAGGTACATGCCGAGCGTGCGCAGCGTGGCGTCGTGCCACTCGCGGGTCGCCATCTCCTGACCCGCCGGGTGGAACCACGCGATGTCCTTCGTGACGCCTGCCGGGTCTGCGTCGGGCAACTCGATCGGCCGGCCGGCGAAGAACGCGCTCTGCCGCAGCACAGGGTGGTCCCGGCGAAGCCGCACCAGCCGCCGCACCAGCTGCAACATGTCCTCGGCCGCGCTGCCCGCGCCGTCGGGGTCGATCCGATCTCCCGGTGAGCCGGTACCGCTCGCCCAGTCCAGCCAGGACAATTCGTTGTCCTGCACGTAGGCGTTGTTGTTGCCGCGCTGCGTGCGCCACATCTCGTCGCCGGCGACGAGCATCGGCGCGCCGGTCGACAGCAGCAGGGTCGACAGCAGGTTGCGCACCTGGCGCCGGCGCAGCGTCTCTATCGCCGGCGGCACCCCCTGCACGGGCTCACCCTCGACCCCGCAGTTGTCCGAGCGGTTGTCGTCGGTGCCGTCCCGGTTGCGCTCGCCGTTGGCCTCGTTGTGCTTGCGTTCGTAGGAGACCAGATCGCGCATGGTGAAGCCGTCGTGTGCGGTGACGAAATTGATCGATGCGAACGGCAGCCGGCCGTCGTCGCCGTAGAGGTCCGAAGACCCCGACAGCCGCGACGCGAGGTCGCGCACGCCGTCCGCACCGTGCGCCCAGAACGAGCGCACGGTGTCGCGGTACTTGCCGTTCCACTCCGTCCACAGCGGCGGGAACTCGCCCACCTGGTAGCCGCCTGCACCGACGTCCCACGGCTCGGCGATCAGCTTCGCCTGCGAGATCACCGGGTCCTGGTGGATGGTGTCGAAGAACGACGACAGCTTGTCGACGTCGTGCAGCGAGCGGGCCAGCGCGGAGGCGAGGTCGAAACGGAAACCGTCGACGTGCATCTCGGTGATCCAGTAACGCAGCGAGTCGGTGATCAACTGCAGCGGGAAAGGCCGGCGCGGGTCGAAGGTGTTGCCGCAGCCGGTGTAGTCGACGTAGTGCGCGCGGTCGTCGGCCAGCCGGTAGTAGGAGCCGTTGTCGATGCCGCGGAACGCGAGCAGCGGGCCGTCCGGGCCGCCCTCGGCCGTGTGGTTGTAGACGACGTCGAGGATCACCTCGATGCCGGCGCTGTGCAGCGCCCGCACCATCGACTTGAACTCACGCACCTGGTTGCCGTGGCGCGACGCGTACGCCTCGTGCGGTGCGAAGAAGCCGAGCGAGTTGTAGCCCCAGTAGTTGCGCGCGCCGCGCCGCTGCAGGTGCGGTTCGGACACGAAGTGGTGGATCGGCAGCAATTCCACCGCGGTCACGCCGAGCGACGTCAGGTGGTCGATCGCCGCAGGATGCGCGAGCCCGGCATAGGTGCCGCGCAGCTCCGGCGGGATCTCCGGATGGCGCCGGGTGAAACCCTTCACGTGCAGTTCGTAGATCACCGTGTCCGCCCACGGGACCTTCGGCGGCAGGTCACCGCCCCACGGGAAGGCGTCGTGGACGATCACCGACCGCGGCACGTAGGGCGCGGAGTCGTCGTCATTGTCGGCGTAGACCGCCGGATGGTCGACGAAGTCGCCCTCGAGCGCACGGGCGTAGGGATCGACGAGCAACTTGTGCCGGTTGTGGAACAACCCCTGCGTCGGGTCGTAGGGGCCGTCGACGCGAAAGCCGTAACGCTGCCCCGGTCCGACGCCCGGCAGATAGCCGTGCCAGACGTGGTAGGTCGACTCGTCGAGGGGGATGCGCAGTTCGTGCGCAGCCCCGGCCACCGCGTCGGTGAACAGGCACACCGACACCGCGGTCGCGGTGGTGGACCACAGTGCGAAGTTCACGCCGTCGCCGTCCCAGTGCGCACCGAGGGGGAACGGCGTACCGGGCCAGGCGCGTTCGAGACGGGCCGCGAGCGCGGTGGCGAGTTGCTCGGGCAGCACCGCCCGGACATTAGTGGACGTAGATTTCTCAGGTGGCGCCTTGGTTGACCTCAGCTGCCGTCTCGTTCCAGGAGTTTGAGTGATCCCATGACCGACGACACCAACCGCTTCCCGCAGCCCCCTTCGCAGTGGTCCGGGCAGCAGCCGGACGGCACGCAGGCGTGGGGCACGCCGACGTACCAGCACGACCCGCACCACACCGAGTGGACCTACGACCGAGGTCCCGCCTACGGCGCCGCACCGTATGCCGCGCCTGACCCGCGCGCGTATGTCGCGCCGCCCGCGCCGCCGCAGGGGAGCGGCACGCGGCGGCGCTCGGCGTTCGTCGCGGCCGCCGCGGCGATCGTGGCGGCCGCCGCGACGGCTTTCGGGTTCGTCGTGGCCGGGTCCCCGTCGTCGACGGTGTCCGGCTCGGGGTCGTTGTTCCCGTCCGTGCAGGGTGGCTCCGGCAACTCGGGCAGCGGCTCCAGCGGCTCCAGCGGCAGCAGCGGCGGCGGCCTCGGTTCCGGCGGCACGACCGGCGGCCTCGGCGGCGGGCTCGGTTCCGGGGGGATCGGCGGCTCGGGCACCGGCTCGGGCAGCGGAACCACCAGCGCCTCCGTCGCCACCACGAAAGAGCAGCAGGGCGTGGTCACCATCGTGTCGGTGCTGAAGTACCAGAACGCCGAGAGCGCCGGCACCGGGATGATCCTCAGCTCGAACGGTGAGATCCTCACCAACAACCACGTGATCAACGGCGCGACCAGCATTACCGTGACCGTGAAGTCGACGGGCAAGTCCTACAGCGCCGACGTCGTGGGCACCGACGCCACCGACGACGTGGCAGTGATCCAGCTGCGCAACGCCTCCGGCCTGACCAAGGCGAAGATCGGCGACTCCGGCAGCGTCGCCACGGGCGACTCGATCGTCGGCGTCGGCAACGCCGGCGGCACCGGCACGCTGCGGGCGTCCAGTGGCAAGGTCACCGGGTTGGACAAGACGATCACCGCCAGCGACGGCGAAGGCTCGTCGAGCGAACGGCTGCACGGGCTCATCGAGGTGAACGCGCCGATCATCTCCGGTGATTCCGGCGGCCCGATGTACGACTCCGCCGGCGAGATCATCGGCATGAACACCGCCGCCTCGGAGGGGCAGTCGGCGACTACCGACGCCTATGCGATCCCGACGAACGCCGCTGTGGCGATCGCGGACCAGATCGAGTCCGGCGTGACCAGCTCCACCATCGTGCAGGGCGTTCCGGGATTCCTCGGGGTCGGCGTGGCCGACGCGACGCCGGGCACCGGCAGCGGTACTGCCGGCGGATCGACGTCCGGCGGCGCGCCGATCAGCTCGGTGCTGCAGGGCGGCCCGGCCGACAGGGCGGGCATCACCGCGGGTTCGGTGATCACGAAGGTCGGCGGCAAGACCATCACCTCGGGCACCCAGCTCAGGGCCGTGATGGACGGCGTCAAGCCCGGCTCGACCGTCAAGGTCACCTGGACCGGTGCCGACGGGTCGACGCACTCCGCCAAGATCACGCCCATCGAGGGCCCGGCCGCGTAACGGCCGACGCCCGGTCGCGGGGATCTCCGCCGCGGGCCGCGACGACGCTCCCTGGGTCGTCGCGGTCCGCATTGCTGTGCGGCGGCTCATCGGTATACGCAAGGATGTGCGCGTGGTGGAGGCGAATCCGGACGCGGTGCTGCAGTTCGCCGGGGTGAGTGTGCGCCGCGGCGCGAAGACCTTGTTGGCCGACATCGACTGGACGGTCGAGGAGGACGAGCGCTGGGCGGTGCTCGGCCCGAACGGCGCGGGCAAGACCACGCTGTTGCAGATCGCGGCAGCGCGGCTGCACCCGTCGGCCGGCCAGGCGTGGGTGCTCGGCGAACAACTCGGTGCTGTCGACGTCTTCGAGCTGCGGCCGCGCATCGGCCTCGCCAGCGCGTCGCTGGCCGACCGCATCCCGCCGAACGAACGCGTGCTCGACGTCGTCGTCAGCGCCGGGTACTCGGTCATCGGCCGGTGGCGCGAGGCGTACGGGCGGGCCGACGTGCGCCGTGCGGCGGCGCTGTTGAAGCGCGTCGGCGTCGGCGAACTGGGCGAGCGCACGTTCGGCACGCTCAGTCAGGGCGAACGTGCCCGGGTACAGGTGGCCCGGGCCCTGATGACCGATCCCGAGTTGCTGCTGCTCGACGAGCCGGCCGCCGGCATGGATCTCGGTGGCCGCGAGGACCTGCTGCGGCGGTTGACCGACTTCGCGGAGGACCCGGACGCGCCCGCGTCGGTGCTCGTGACGCATCACGTCGAGGAACTGCCGCCCGGCATCACGCACGTGCTGCTGCTGCGCGACGCGCGGGTCGTGGCGTCCGGCCTCGCGCGAGACGTCCTCACCGCGCCGGTGCTGTCCGAGACGTTCGGCACGCCGCTGGCCGTCGAGCGACGCGGCGGCCGCTGGTACGCCCGCGCCGCGGACCCCACCTGAGCGGGGGCGGCGCGCTCAGCGCGGGATGAGGCGCACGACCGGGATCTGCCGAGTCGTCTGCCGCTGGTACGCGCTGTAGCGCCCGGCATTGGCCGCGTCGGCCTTGCGCCACAGGCGTTCGCGATCGGGATCGTCGCCCCCGACGGTGTGCGCCGTCACCGGGATGCGGCGCGTGCCCACCTGGATCTCGGTGTCCGGGTGAGCGAGCAAGTTGTGGAACCAGGCGGGCGAGCGTGGCGCGCCGCCGAACGAAGCGACGACGATGTAGTCGTCGCCGTCGGCGACATAGGTCAGCGCGTTCACGCGCGACGCGCCGGTCTTCGCGCCGGTCGTGCGCAGCAGCAGCGACTTCGTGCCGAACAACCGGTGGCCGACCCGGCCGCCGGTGCGCAGGTAGACCTCCTGGTGCACCTTCAGCGCCCGGATGCCGATCGCCTTCACCACAGGCAGCTGCTCGATGCGTCCCAGGTTCACGCCGTCGCCTCTCGTCGGGTCACTCGTCCGCGTACACCGTAGGCTCGCGGGGTTGCAGCGCAGCCGAAGGGGATGTGATGGCAGAGCTCGTCCGGGTAGAGACCGGCGTCGGCGTCGAGGGCCAGATGCCGCCGGGCGTCGCGGTCATCCGCCTCGACCGGCCGCCGATGAACGCCCTGAACACGCAGGTCCAGGAAGAGCTGCGCGCCGCGGCCGCGCAGGTCGCCGACGACCCCGACGTGCGCGCAGTCGTGCTCTTCGGCGGCGAGAAGGTGTTCGCCGCGGGCGCCGACGTGAAGGAGTTCTCGCAGCAGAGCCACGCCCGGATGTTCCACGACGCGGGCCGGCTGACGTCCTCGCTCGACGCACTGGCCCGCATCCCCAAGCCGGTGATCGCGGCCGTCACCGGCTACGCGCTCGGCGGTGGCTGCGAACTCGCCCTGACCGCCGACTTCCGGGTCAGCGCGGACAACGCCAAGTGGGGGCAGCCGGAGATCCTGCTCGGCATCATTCCCGGCGCGGGCGGCACCCAACGGCTGCCGCGGCTGATCGGTCCCGCCCGCGCGAAGGACCTCATCTACACCGGTCGCTTCGTCGATGCGGACGAGGCGCTGGAGATCGGCCTGGTCGACGCCGTCGTCCCCGCGGCGGAGGTGTACTCGCGTGCGGTGGCCATGGCGGCGAAGTTCGCCAAGGGACCCGCGCTCGCGCTGGCTGCCGCAAAGGCAGCAATCGACGGCGGACTCGACGGCGACCTCGCGTCCGGGCTGCGTCTCGAATCGCACCTGTTCGCATCACTGTTCGCCACCGAGGACCGCACGATCGGCATGCAGTCGTTCATCGCCAACGGCCCCGGCAAGGCGGAGTTCTCGTGACAGCGGCGCAGTCGAACCCGAACGCGACGCAGGAACAGGTCGAGGCCGCCTGGCACGACAAGAAGCTGGCCAACATCCTCTATCACGACTGGGAGGCCGGCACCTACGACGAGAAGTGGTCCATCTCCTTCGACGAGCGCTGCGTCGAGTACGCCCGGGACCGGTTCGCGCACGTCGCGGGCACCGGCGGCTGGCCGTACGGGACGTCGCTGGAGCTCGGGTGCGGCACCGGTTTCTTCACCCTCAATCTCAAGCTCGCCGGCGTCATCGACGAAGGCCACGTCACCGATCTGAGCCCCGGCATGGTCGAGGTGGCACAGCGCAATGCGCGCGGACTCGGCTTCGACATCGCCGGCAAGGTCGCCGACGCCGAGCAACTGCCCTACGACGACGCCACCTTCGACATCGTGGTCGGGCACGCGGTGCTGCACCACATCCCTGACCTCGATCTCGCGTTCACGGAGATCATGCGGGTGCTCAAGCCCGGTGGCCGGTTCGTCTTCGCGGGTGAGCCGACCGCGCACGGCGACTGGGTGGCGCGCCGGTTGTCGCGGCTGACGTGGTGGGCGGCGACCCGCGCCACCCGCGCGCCCTGGCTCGCCGACTGGCGCCGGCCGCAGCCGGAACTCGACGAATCCTCGCGGGCGGCCGCGCTCGAGGCCGTCGTGGACATCCACACGTTCGCGCCGAGCGCCCTGGAGGATCTTGCACGCCGGGCCGGTGCGGTGCAGGTTCGGGTGGCCACGTCGGAACTGCTGGCGTCCTGGTTCGGCTGGCCGGTGCGCACCTTCGAGTGCGCGGTGCCCAAGGACAAGCTGGGCATGCGGTGGGCGAACTTCGCGCTGCGCGCATGGCAGCGGTTGTCGAAGGTGGACGCGCGCCTGGAAGGCGTCGTGCCGCGCGGGCTGTTCTACAACGCCGAGATCACCGGCGTGAAGCCCGGGCCGTGACCCACGCCCCGCGTCCGGCGCAGATCGTGCTGTTCGACCTGGACGGCACGCTGTCGGACTCCGCGCCCGGCATCCTGTCGGCGCTTCGGCACGCCTTCGCGGTCAACGACATCGCACCGCTCGACGCCGTCACCGAACGCACGCTGCTCGGGCCGCCGTTCTACGAGTCGCTGCCGCCGCTGATCGGCGGCGAGGACAAGCTGGCGGGCGTCATCGCCGCCTACCGCGAGCGGTACGCCGCAGGCGACATGTACGACACGCGCGCCTACGACGGTGTCGCCGATGTGCTCGCGGCGGCGCACGACGCAGGCCTGCGGATGGCCGTCGCGACGAGCAAGCCCGAGCGGTACGCGCTGCCGATCGTCGAGCGGCTCGGTCTGGCCGGCTTCTTCGAGACGGTGGGCGGCGACGAGCTCGACGGCTCGCTGCGCACCAAGGCGCTGGTGATCGCCAAGGTGCTGCGCCGCCTCGGTGACCCGGCGCCGGACACCGTGACGATGGTGGGCGACCGCTCACACGATGTCCTCGGCGCCCGGGAGCACGGCATCCGCTGCGTCGGCGCCGGGTGGGGTTACGGCCTGCCGGGCGAGCTCGCCGACGCCGGGGCAGCGCCGATCTGTGCGGCGCCGGGCGAGCTGGCGGCGGTGTTTGACCTGCCCGCCCGCGGCGGCGGGGGTGTCGATGCTGCATCGGCCTGAGCGCGGCACCGCGTTGCGCAGCGCCCGGTTCTGCACGCCGGCATCGGTGCGCTGGGTGCTGCGGCACCGCGCCTGGACGCCCTGGTACCTGGTGCGCTACTGGCGCTTCTTCCGCTTCAAGCTGGCCAATCCGCACGTCATCACCCGCGGCATGGTGTTCATGGACCGCAACGTGGAACTGTTCGCGCGCCGCGGCTACGGCCGGTTGATCCTCGGCCGGTGGGTGCATCTCGGGTGCGGCACCGCCCTGCGCTGCCACGAGGGCACGTTGAGCATCGGCGACAAGAGCGTCCTCGGCCGGGACAACTCGGTCAACTGTTACCTCGACATCGAGATCGGCGCGTCGGCGTTGTTCGCAGACGACATCTACGTCGCGGACTTCGACCACAACTTCGCGGACCTCGACGTGCCGATCAAGGACCAGGGCATCGCGAAATCGCGCATCCGCATCGAGCCGGACGTCTGGGTGGGCAGCAAGGTCACCGTGTCGCGCGGCGTCGCCATCGGCACCGGCTCGGTCATCGGCGCCAACGCGGTGGTCACCCGCGACATCCCTGCGTACTCGGTGGCGGTCGGCGTGCCGGCCCGGGTGATCAAGGACCGCCGCAAGCCCGCTGCGCGCCGCTGACGCGCGTCAGGTCAGATCGGTCTGCACCTGCTCCAGCGTGCGGTTGCGCGTCTCGGGCAGATAGCGGATCAGGTAGAACGTGCCCAGCAGCGCCAGGCCGCAGAACAGGAAGAACATGCCGGCGGTGGTCAGCAGCGAGATCAGGCTCAGCACGGTCAACGAGATGACGAAGTCCAGACCCCAGTGGGTGAACGTGCCCAGGCTCGAGCCCTTGCCGCGCACGTTCGTGGGATAGACCTCGGACGTGAACAGCCAGATGGCGACGCCGAGGCTGGCGGCGAAGGCAGAGATGTACAAGCACAGCGCCGCCACGATCAGCCACGCCACGGCGCCGCGCTGCGACGGCAGCAGGTAGAGAACGCCGAGCGCGGCGAGCGAGACGGTGACCACCACCGTGCCGGTGATCACCAGCGGCCGGCGGCCGAGGCGGTCGATGAGCAGCAGCGCCACCGCGGTCAGCAGCACGTTCATCGTGCCTATGCCTACCGAGCTGAGGATCGACGCGCCGCTGCCGAAGCCGGTCTGCTTGAGGATCGTCGGCGCGTAGTAGATGACCGCGTTCACGCCGACGAGCTGGTTGATCGCGGGGACCCCGACGCCGACGCGCAGCGCCGGGCGCAGGTCCTTGCTGAACAGCTGCCGGTAGGTCGAGCTCGACTCCTCCTCGATCGCCGCATGGATCTCGTCGACCTCGTCGTCGATCTCGTCGGGTGCGCGCGTGCGGCCCAGCACTTCGCGGGCGTCGTCCTCCCGGTCGTGGGCGAGCAGCCAGCGCGGCGTCTCCGGCAGGCGCAGCAGCCCGAGGAACATGGCCGCGGCCGGCACCGCCGCGAGCCCGAGCATCCACCGCCACAGGTGGGCCGGCGAGAAGGCGTAGTCGACGCCGTAGGACACCAGGATGCCGACGGTGATGAGGAACTGGTTCATCGACACGATGCGCCCGCGCGTGGCGGGCGGGCTCATCTCGGCGAGGTACGCCGGCACCGCGGTCGAGGACGCGCCGAGGGCGAGGCCGATGACGAACCGGAACGCGACGAGCGACTCGACGTTAGGGGCGAACGCCGACGCCACGGCGCCGAGCGCGAAGACCGCGGCGGCGATCTGCAGCGTGCGGCGGCGCCCGCCGCGGTCGATCAGCGGGCCACTGCTGACCGCACCGATCACCGCACCGAGCAGCAGGGAGGCGACGACGACCTGCTTGCCGGCCGACGACAGGTGGAAGTCGGGCGCGATGTAGAGCAGCGCACTGCTGATGACACCGGTGTCGTAGCCGAACAGGAAGCCGCCGAGGGCCGCGACGACGGTGATGAGCCGGACGGTCTTGACGCGTCGGTGTTCGTCGCCCGCATCGGTCTCGCGGTCGCCGTGGTGCGGCGCGGTGGTGGACGCCATGATCACCAGCTACCCAGCTGCAGCGCCGCAGTATCGGCGGCGCCGCTAGCCTCGGGGCCGTGCACGACATCGACCGCACGTCGCGCTCCGCGCGGGAGTGGCTGGACAACGCGATCCGGCTCGTCGAGGCCGACGCCAACCGCTCGGCCGACACCCACCTGATCCCGCTGCCGCTGGCCGGCTTCGAGGGCGTGGACGTCTACCTGAAGGACGAGTCGACGCACCCCACCGGCTCGCTCAAGCACCGGCTCGCGCGCTCGCTGTTCCTCTACGCGCTGTGCAACGGCTGGATCGGCGCCGGAACGACCGTCCTCGAGGCGTCGTCCGGCTCGACGGCCATCAGCGAGGCGTACTTCGCGAACATGCTGGGTCTGCCGTTCGTGGCGGTCATGCCGCGCACGACCAGCGCCGAGAAGATCGCCCTCATCGAGCGCGCCGGGGGGCGTTGCCATCTGGTGGACGACCCGACCACCGTGTACGCCGAGGCCGCCCGGCTGGCCGACGAGTGCGGCGGGCACTACCTGGACCAGTTCACCTATGCCGAACGCGCCACGGACTGGCGCGGCAACAACAACATCGCCGAATCCATCTTCGAGCAGATGAGCCTGGAACGGTTCCCGGTGCCGCGCTGGATCGTGGTCGGCGCCGGCACCGGCGGCACGAGCGCGACGATCGGGCGTTATCTGCGCTACCGCCGGCTGGCCACCGATCTTGCCGTGGTGGATCCGGAGCACTCGGCGTTCTTCGCGAGCTGGCGCGACGCCGACGCCGATGTCACCCGTCCGCGCGGCTCGCGCATCGAGGGCATCGGGCGCCCCCGGGTGGAACCCAGCTTCGTCGCCGGCGTGGTCGACCGGATGATCAGCGTGCCGGACGGCGCGTCGGTGGCCGCCGCCCGCGGTGTCTCCGCGGCGCTGGGCCGGCGGGTCGGCGCGTCCACCGGCACGAACGTCTGGGGGGTCATGACGATCGCGGAGCAACTGCACGCGGCGGGGGAGCGCGCCAGCATCGTCACGCTGCTGTGCGACGGCGGCGAGCGCTACGCCGACACCTACTTCGACGACGCGTGGCTGGCCGCCCGCGACATCGACCTCGCGCCGTACGCCGAGCGCGTCCGCGGCTGGCTAGGGCCCGCGCGAGCCACGGAGCAGCGGTGAGCCGGCCGCGGCTGCGCGCGCCGCAGCGCAGCCTCGTGGCCGGCGCGGCCCTGGTCGCCCTCGGCGCGCTGCTGTGGGTTGTGTCCCGTGTGGTGGCGGGCGGCGAGGCGCACGCGTTCGCGCCCGGGCACGCGCCGCCGCGGCAGGTGCAGCTCGTGCAGAACCACACGTACCGGCTGGCCATCCCCGGTGGAGTGGCCGCCGAGCGGCGGCTGGACGTCGACCGCTCGGCGCTCACCTGCTACGTACAGCGCGAGGGCCAGGACCGGCTCGCACTGCGGCTCACCGACGAGGCAGCGGACACGAAGGCCGTCGACACCATCGCGTCGTTCGTCGCGCCGTACGGCGGCCGCACCCACGTGAGCTGTGCCGGACTGCCCCGGGTGTACGTCGAGGGCACGAGCGGCGACCCGTCCGGGCTGCTGCTCGTGCTCGCGACCATCGCGCTGGCTGTCGGGGTCCCGCTGGTGCTGTCCGGACTGCGCGCCCGCAGCTCACACGTCGCGGGGGTCGACCCAGCCGCCGAAGGCGCTCTCGAGTTCGCGCGCCACGGCGAAACAGACGTGGTCGGCGCCGGCCCGGGCGGCCACCTGCAGGCCGAGCGGGAGGCCGGCGGCACCGATGCCGAGCGGCACCTGGGTGGCGGGTAGCCCGTACAGGTTGAAGATCGCGGTATTCGTGGCGAGCCACGGCTGGCCCAGCGTGGTGCGGTGCCGGGGTGCGAGTCGCGGGAACGGCGGGTAGAGCAGCGCGCCCTCGCCGATCTCCTCGAGCACCGCGTCGCAGGAGCGCCGTGCGGAGTCGATCAGCCGTCGCGCGGCCGCGGTACGCACCGTGTGCAGGGGAGCGGCGTCCACCACCTTGAGCAGCGCCGAGGGCGCGCGCACCAGCAGCGGGTCGTGCCGGGTCGGCGCCGTGCCGGTGGGCGCGGTGATGGTCTCCCACGACGTCAGCAGGTCGATCTCTGCGGACGCGGTCGCGGTGAACTGCGCGAAGGCCCAGCGCATGTGCCGCAGCGGCTTCTCCTGCACCACGGCGCCGCGTGCCTCGAGCTCGGCCGCGGCCGACTCGATGGCGCGTTTGAGCACCGGGCGCAGCGGCACCGTGGACGAGTGCGTGGACACCGTCACCGGGAGCCCGGCGATAGCCACCGCACCGGCATCGCCGATCGTGTCGGGCGCCGTCGTGCAGTGCTCGTCGACGCCGTCCGGCCCCGCGATGATGCGCAGCACCGGCTCGAGGTCGACGGCGCGGCGGGCCAGCACGCCGGGGTAGAGCATCCGCCGTACCTGACCCTCGGGCACTGGGAAGTGCCCGGTCAGCGGCACCAGACCGGGCGACGGAAGGTGGCCGAACACGCCGTTGAGGAACGCCGGGATGCGCACCGAACCGCCGAGGTCGGAGCCCAACGCCACGGCTGCGCCGCCGGAGCCGACGATCGCGCCGTCGCCGCCGGTCGAGCCGCCGGCAGTGCGCCGCGAGTCATAGGCGTTGCCGACCCGGCCGTAGAGCGGGTTGTTCGACTCGATCCACACGAAGGCCCCGCACGTGTTGCCGACCGCCAGCACGATCGCGCCGGCCGCGCGCAACCGGGCGACGACCGTGGCGTCGTGGTCCTCGCGATAACGGCGCCGGTGCGGGTAGCCCCCGGTGTGCGGCATGCCCTGCACGCCGAGCATCTCCTTGACCGTCACCGGGACGCCCAGCAGCGGCGGCAGGTCCGGCTCGCCGGCCCGGACCCGGGCGTCGGCCGCAGCCGCCTCGGCGCGCGCCGCGTCGAATCGTTCCGCGGCGACGGCATTGAGCTTCTCGATGCGCTGCAGCACCGCGATGTGGGCCTCGACGACCTCGACCGCCGTCGTTCGCCCGCTGCGCACGGCGGCGGCGAGCTCGGTGGCCGACAGCTGCGTCAGCGCGGTGTCCGTGGCGGTCATCCGGCAGATCCTGCCGCGCCGGGACCCGCGTCGCCGGACGGGGTGGCCAGCACCACCAGGTCGAGCGAGTCGTCGGCGCGCCGGTCGGCGTCGGCGTACACCTCGAAGTCCGCGGTGCGCACGGACGCGACGTCGGCACGCAGCTGCGCCGGCCACTCGTCCGGTGGGGCGGCCAGTTGCGCGTCGACGAACGACCCGCCGTGGGCTGCATCGAGCTCGCCCAGCCGCGGCCCGGAATGCAGTCCGCCGACGAACGTAGGCACGAACCCGCACGCGCGCAGCAGCGCGACCAGCTCCGTTGCGGTGAACTCCTTGGTGTGGAACGGGTTCACCGGCACGTCGAGACCGGGCGAGAAGGTCAGCCGGTTGGGCGTGGTCACCAGCAGCGTGCCACCCGGCCGCAGCACGCGGTGGCACTGCGCCAGGAACTCGTGGTGGTGCCACACGTGTTCGATCACCTGCAACGTCGCCAGCACGTCGATCGTCGCGCTGCGCACCGGCAGCGCCGCCAGGTTGGCGCGCGCGAACGACGCCTGCGGGTACGTGCGGGCGGCGTGCGCGATGGTGAGCGCGTCGTAGTCGACGCCGAGCACCGAGGTCGCGTCACGGGCGAGCAGCGCCGTACCGTATCCCTCGCCGCACCCGACTTCGAGCACCCGCGCGCCCCGCACGGCCGGCCACATGTAGGCCGCCTCGTGCCGGCGGAACCAGTAGTTCTCGCGCGCGATGCCGGGCACCGTGCGTTCGCCGGTCAGCGGCAGCGCATCAGATCCAGCCACGCCGCTTGAACAGCGAGGTAGAGCACCACGCCGGCCAGCACCATCAGCAGCAGGGCGAACGGATACCCGAGGTACCACGTGCAGCTCGGGCATGTGGTCGAAGTTCATGCCGTAGATCGAGGCGATCGTCGTCGGCGCGAACCCGATGGCCGCCCACGCGGAGATCTTCTTGACCTCGTCGTTCTGCGCGTTGCTGGCCCGACTGAGCGCGGTCATCTCCTCGTTCTGCCGCTGCCCGACCAGGATGGAGTTGACAGTCAGGATGTCGCGCAGCTGCACGCGGAACTGCTCGACGCGCTCGTTGACCTGCGTGACGTGGTCGGCGACGTCGCGCAGGGCGCGGCGCTGCTCGCCGTCGACGTCGTACTTCTCGAACCCGTGCGCCAAGGCCTCCAGCATCCCGGTCAGCGGCAGTGTCGCGCGCTGGAAGTCGAGCACCTCGCGCGACAGTTCGTAGATGCGCCGCGAGACCGCCGGGTCGCCGCCGAAGACCTGCGTCTCGATCTCGTCGATGTCGGTCTCCAGGCCGTCGGCGACCGGGAAGTACCCGTCGACGACGGCGTCGAGGATCGCGTACAGCACCGCCTCGGTCCCCCGGGCGAGGAGCTCCGGGTCCTCCTCGAGCCGGTGCCGGACGGCGCCCAGATCCGGACTCTCGGCGTGCCGCACCGTGATGACGAAGTCGGCGCCGAGGAAGACGTGCAACTCGCCGAACTCCACCTCCTCCACGTCGTCGAGATACCGCGCGGCCCGCAGCACCACGAACAGCGTGTCCCCGTACCGCTCGAGCTTCGGGCGCTGGTGGGCGACGATCGCGTCCTCGACGGCGAGTTCGTGCAACCCGAACTCGCCGGCCAGCGAGTTGAGCTCGGCCTCGCTCGGCCGGTACAACCCGATCCAGGCGAGCGCGTCGCGGTGCTCGCGCAGGCTGGCGATCGTGTCCTGCAGCGTCGCCGGGTCCTCGGTGCGTTTGCCCGCGCAGTACACCGCGGCGTCGACCAGCCCGTGCCCGTCGGTCGTGACGCCGTGCCCGTCGTCGACGACGTCGTCGCCGTCCCGGGTTCGGCGCCCGGCCGGGTCTTGGTCAGCCGTGCGCGGCGCGACAGCGCGTCGCGCACCGGCGTGCGTCGCTCGGCCATGTGCGGAGCCTAGCCGCGTGCCGGGCCGCGCCGGCGTGCGGTCAGCTGCCGCTGACGGCCTCGCCGAGGCGGGCGAGGGAATGCTCCAACGCACTCTTCGGCACGAGCGGGAACGAGATCCTGCTCAGCAGGTGCTTGTCGGTGACCTTGCTCCAGTCGTAGGTCAGGGTGACGTGCGTGCTGTTCGGGCCGTGCGGCTCGAGTTCCCACATCCATTCCCAGCCGGGCGGCTCGTTGCCGGCCGGTGCGGTCTTCCACGCGATGAGCTTGTCGGGCACGAACCCGGAGACCACGTTGTCGGTCTGGTAGTCACCGCCCATCTGCGGGCCGTGCATGTTCATCCGGAAGGTCTGCCCCACGGCGGTGATCCGGTCGCTGTGGTCGTCGCTGCGCACGAAGCCGGAACCGTCGATCAGGACGTGCTTCGCCGGCAGGGACAGGACGTCGAAGAGGGCTTTCGCGGAGGCGTCGAGGTCGCGCGAGACGGTGATCGAGGTGTCGGAGTCGGCCATGCGCAGTGCGTACCCCCGCCTGTGCGGCGGGCTAACGTCGAGGGAGAACCCCCTGCTCGACGAGAGGCGCTGCCGTGAAGATCGGCCTGCACGTGTCTGATTTCACCTATCCGAGCGGGCCTGCGGGCATGGCTGCCGAC
Organism: uncultured Actinomycetota bacterium; assembly: GCA_963711775.1. Classification (GTDB taxonomy): domain Bacteria; phylum Actinomycetota; class Actinomycetes; order Mycobacteriales; family Jatrophihabitantaceae; genus Jatrophihabitans. The sequence continues at coordinate 326,843 of CAVQFH010000008.1, forward strand.
CTCGGGCGCATCGCGGTAGCGGCGGAGGACGCCGGCTTCGCCAAACTGAGCGTGATGGACCACGTGTGGCAGATCCGTCCCGTCGGGCCGATCGAGAACGACATGCTCGAGGCCTACACGACGTTGGGGTTCCTCGCGGCGAAGACCGAACGCATCGAGCTGCTCGCCTGGGTCACCGCGGTGGTCTACCGCGAACCCGGGCTGCTGGCCAAGTGCGTCTCGACGCTCGACGTGCTGTCCGGTGGGCGCGCCTGGCTGGGCATCGGGGCGGCGTGGAACGACGAGGAGTCCGCCGGCCTCGGCCTGCCGTTCCCGCCGACCGCGGAACGCTTCGAGCGACTGGAGGAGACGCTGCAGATCTTCCTGCAGATGTGCAGTGACGACGACGGCGCCTTCGACGGCCGGCACTACCACCTGGCTCGCACGATGAACGTGCCGCAGCCGCTGCAGCGGCCACACCCACCGATCCTGATCGGCGGAGGCGGCGAGAAGAAGACGCTGCGGCTCGTCGCGCAGTACGCGCAGGCGTGCAACCTGTTCGCCGGGCCCGAGCTCGAACGCAAGCTCGAGGTCCTGCAGGGCCACTGCGCGGACCTCGGCCGCGACTACGCCGAGATCGAGAAGACGGTGATGATGCCCTTCGATCTGGGTGCGGGGGGCGAGAACGTCGATGCGCTGATCGCCGAGTGTGAGCGGCTCGCCGGGCTCGGCGTGCAGCACGTGCACGGCCGGCTCGCCGACGTCGCGTCGATCACGCCGATCGAGCTCGTGGGCGAGCGGATCGTGCCGGTCGTCGCCGGCTTCTGAGCCCCGTCTTCAGCGGTCCCCACGACACGCCGCGGCTGTGCGTTCGCGAAGATTGACGTGAGGGCGCGCACCAGACATGATTCTCAGATTGCTCGTGGTTCACACGGGTCACACATGCCCCGGGAGGGCCCGTGTCCGCTCGACACTCCCGCTCCGCACGCTCGCGCACGCTGTCGCGCCGCGCCGTCGGAGCAGGTGCCGCCGGCCTGACCGCCATGCTCGCCGCGGCGCCGTTCGCACACGCCGCACCGACGCCGACCTCGAGTGACACGTCGTCCTCGGCCCCGGCGGACCCCTCGTCCTCCGCCGCGACCGGCTCGTCCGCGGCGTCGTCCTCCGCTGCCGGGTCGTCGTCGGCCGGGTCGTCGTCAGGCGCCTCGTCCTCCTCGTTTCCTCTTCGTCGGCCGCTCCCGCGTCGTCTTCGGCGTCCTCCTCCTCCTCCTCCTCCTCTTCCGTTTCGTCGTCGGCGTCCTCGTCGTCCTCCGCTCCGGCGTCGTCGGTTACCTCGAGTGCGCCATCGACGAAGGTGAAGAAGGCGGCGGTCGCGGCTGACTTGCCCGAGAAGCCGCGGGTTGTGGACATCTCGGTGGACATCACGCCCGGTGCCTATGTGCCACCCGGCACGACGACGGCGGGGTCGGTCTTCGATCTAGCCGTGACAGACGGCGATGCCACTGGGACGCCCGAGACGTGTACTACCACGGGGAACGCCACCGGGACGGGCAGCACCTGCTCAGTCATCATCGATGAAGCCGCGACGAGTGTGACGGTGACCCAGACGAGCGCTCCCTCAGGTCTTGTCGTCGCTCCGGCTCAGTCGCAGGCCACCGGACCGGAATCGTGCGGCGACAGCCCTTTCGGCGAATTCTGTGACTACCCGCCCAACGACTTTACTTTCGCCGACAACGGCGTGGCGCCGACGGCGAACGACGACTCCTACAGCGTCGACGCCGACAAGACGACGACGCTGGACGTGGCGAGCAATGACGACACCGCCGGCGCACCGGTGACGAGCGTCGACGTGACGCAGCCCGCGCACGGCAAGGTGACCGTCAACTCGACCGGCTCGACGCCGATCAGCAGCGGCACGCAGCTGTTGGTTGCGCAGCCGGTCAGCGGTTCGTTCACCCTGAGCTACACCCCCGCCGCCGGATACAGCGGCGCCGATCCCTTCCAGTACACCCTGACGACAGCGAACGGCAGCGACTCCGCGCAGTTGCCGTGACTGTGCTGGCTCCGCCCCCGACCTCGTCGAGTGCCTCGGCCGCGCCGACCAAGGCAAAGACGTCCTCGCACGCGGTGCAGCCGGCGTCGGCCAACGACAACCTCGCGAGCACCGGGGTGCCGACCGGCTTGCTCCTCGAGGTCGGTGCCGGTCTGTTGGCTGCCGGTGGGATCGCCACGACTGCCGGACGACGTCGGGCGACGGCACGCGGTGGCCGAAGCCACTGACCCTGGGGCGTCCTCCGGCGGCCACTGGGGCTGCCGGACCGTCGACGCAGCCGGGACATGGCTCACGTTCACCAGCGTGCGCTCCGGTCGCTACCCCGACAGGACGCGTGTGGAACTCACTGCGGACGAAGCGGCGCGGCAGATCGGCGACGACGCCACGTGTTACATCCGGTTCGGCGCCGAACGGATCATCACTGACGTTCGGGTGACGCGGCTGGCAGCGCCGAAGGCGCCGCCGCTGTGGTTCGGCGAGTTGCGCGAGTCCGCGGCGCGGCCGCCGGCGGTGGTCTTGCTCGCGTTCACCGGGCACGGTGTGCGTGAGGGCGCGCTGCTCGACGAGTCCGCGTTGGCCGACACCGATGTCGTCTCCGCCGACCAGCTCGGCGCCGTCCGCTGGTATCCGGGCACCGGCGAGGTGGACCGGATCTATGTGCAGCCCGAGTGGCGCCGGCGCTCCATCGCGATGGCGCTCAGCATTACCATAGGCACCATCGCCGCTGCTCGCGACTGGCCGCGACTGTGGGGCGACGGGCAGCGCACGGAGCTCGGCGAGCAGTGGCGCCTCGCGCAGCCCTGGCGCGACCGCGCTGCACCATTGACACATGCCCTCCCGCCGATGACCTCGTCCACGGCGGAGGGCCGGAATGTCCACAGAGTGGCGACGAACCGCGCTGACCACGCCGGGAGAGCAGCGTCATATTGCTACCGGTGAGTAACTTCGGCATTGTGGCAAGTGAACATGTCGTGTCGGTGATCCGGCACGCGCCGGCAGGGAACACCCTGTGGCGGACGCCCGGATCACGTGCGCGTCCGAACTCCCGCGGCACCGGCCTGCGGGGTCAGCGACTTGAGAAGTCTGAGAGGTCAGCGAGCGCATGAACATCGTCGTGCTGGTCAAGCAGGTGCCCGACACCGAGGGCGACCGCAAGCTCAACCCGTCCGACAACACCGTCGACCGCGCGTCCGTCGACCCGGTGATCAACTACATCGACGAGTTCGCGATCGAGGAGGGCCTGCGGCTCAAGGAGGCCCACGGCGGCGAGGTCACCATCCTGACCGTCGGCCCGGAGCGGGCCACCGAATCCATCCGCAAGGCGCTGTCGATGGGCGCGGACAAGGCCGTGCACGTGTCCGACGAGGCGCTGCACGGCTCGGACGCGATCGGCACCGCCAAGGCCCTCGCCAAGGCGCTGGGCACGCATCGAGTGGGACGTCGCCATCGCCGGTTCCGAGGCCACCGACGCCCGCGGGGCGGTCGTCCCGGCGCTGCTCGCCGAGGTGCTCGGCGCCCCGCAGCTGACCCAGGCCCGCAAGGTGACCGTCGACGGCTCCACCGTCACGATCGAGCGGGTCACCGACACCGGGTACGAGAAGGTCGAGGGCTCGACGCCGGCCGTCATCAGCGTCGTCGAGAAGATCAACGACCCGCGGTACCCGTCGTTCAAGGGCATCATGGCCGCCAAGAGCAAGCCGATCGAGGTCAAGTCGCTGTCCGACCTCGGGCTGGACGCCGGCGAGGTCGGCCTGGCCAACGCGTGGACGGCGGTCGAGTCCTTCGAGAACGCCCCGCCGCGCGAGGCCGGGCAGAGCGTCAAGGACGAGGGCGACGGCGGCGTGAAGATCGCCGACTACCTCGCCTCCAAGAAACTCATCTGACCCGCCAGCGCAGACCGACAGGAGACATCACTCATGGCTGAAGTACTCGTTCTCGTCGACTCGCTCGACGGAACCGTCAAGAAGCCGACGCTGGAGCTGCTGACCGCGGCCCGCCAGCTCGGCGAACCGGCCGCGGTCGTCGTCGGCGCGCCCGGCACCGCCGAGCCGCTGAAGAACCAGCTCGCCGAGTACGGCGCGGCGAAGGTCTACGTCGCCGAGAGCGACGACATCGCCGGCTACTCGGTCGCCCCGAAGGCCGAGGCCCTCGCGGCCGTCGCCGACCAGGCGTCGCCCGCCGCGGTGCTGCTGTCCTCGACCGCCGAGAACAAGGAGATCGCGGCCCGGCTCGCGCTCAAGCTCGGGTCCGGGCTGCTCTACGACGCGGTCGGCGTCGACGCCGACGGCAGCGTCACGCAGTCCGATCTTCGGTGCCGCGGTCACCGTCACAGTCCAAGGTCGCCAAGGGCACGCCGGTGATCACCGTGCGGCCGAACTCGTTCGCGCCCGAGCCGTCGACCGGCGCGGCCGAGGAGGTCACGGTCGACGTCACCGTCTCCGACGCCGGCAAGGCCGCGAAGATCACCGACACGGTGGTCGAGGAGAAGGGCTCGCGCCCGCAGCTGTCCGACGCCTCGGTCGTCGTCTCCGGCGGCCGCGGCATCGGCAACGCCGACAACTTCGACATCATCGAGAAGCTGGCCGACTCCCTCGGCGCGGCCGTCGGCGCCTCGCGCGCGGTCGTCGACGCCGGCTGGGTGCCGCACACCATGCAGGTCGGCCAGACCGGCGTCACCGTGTCGCCGCAGCTCTACGTCGCCGTCGGCATCTCCGGCGCGATCCAGCACCGCGCCGGCATGCAGACGTCGAAGACGATCGTCGCGATCAACAAGGACGCCGAGGCGCCGATCTTCGAGCTCGCCGACTTCGGCGTCGTGGGCGACCTGTTCGAGGTCGCCCCGCAGCTGACCGACGAGATCACCAAGCGCAAGTAGGCGTACGCGCCCGTCAGGCCGGGGTCGATTGACCTGGAAGTCGCGCGTTGCACGCTGTGCATGCTGGTCCGGGTGACGACGACGCAGCCGCGCCCGGGAAGGGCTCGCTGACGTCGATCTTCGCGCCGTCGCTGCGCGCCACGAGCGCCGGCATCCTGACGCTGATCACGCTGATCGCGTTCGAGGCGATGGCGGTGTCGGCCGCCCTGCCGACCGCGGCCCGCGAGCTGCACGGCCTCGCCGCGTACGGCTGGGCGTTCACCGCCTTCCTGGTCGCCAACGTGGTGGCGATGGTCGCGTCCGGGCAGGTGAGCGACGCCCGCGGCCCGCGCCCGGCCGCTGCTGGCCGGCGTGGCCTGCTTCGCCGCCGGGCTGGTCGTCGCCGGCACCGCCACCACGATGGTGCAGCTCGTCGCCGGCCGCGCGGTGCAGGGCCTCGGCGGCGGGCTGATGATCACCGCCATCTACGTCGTCGTCGGCGAGGCATACCCGGCGGCGCTGCGGCCGCGACTGTTCGCCGCGACGTCGTCGGCGTGGGTGGTGCCGTCGCTGGTCGGCCCGGCCGTGTCCGGGGTGCTCGCGCAGCACGCCAGCTGGCGCTGGGTGTTCCTCGGGCTGGCGCCGTTCTGCGTCGTCGGCGGGGTCCTGCATCGCGCCCGCGCTGCGCGCGCTGCCCGTGCCGGCGGCCGGCCGCGGCTTGTCACCGACCGCGCTGCGGCTGCTGCGCGCCCTGGCCGTCGCGGCCGGGGTCGCGGCGATGGAGCAGGCCGGCCAGCATCCGTCGCCGTGGTCGATCGGCGGTCGCGGTCGTCGGGCTCGCCGCTCTGGTGTGGGGGCGTGCGCGCGCTGCTGCCGGCCGGCACCTTCCGCGGTGCGCCCCGGCGTCGCCGCGCCGGTGGCGTTGCGCGCGGCTGCTGGCCGGCGCGTTCTTCGGCGTCGAGGCGACCGTGCCGCTGTCGCTGACCGCTGCAGCACGGCTTCAGCGCGACGGCCGCGGGGCTGCCGCTGGCGTGCGCGGGCATCAGCTGGGCGTTCGGGTCGTGGCTGCAGGGCCGCGCCGACGACGCCCGCGGCCCGCACGTGCGGGTGCGGTTGATCCGCGCCGGCTTCGGGCTCTGCGCGCTCGCGGCCGCGGCTGATGAGCGTCGCCGCGCTGCCCGGCCCGGACCGGCTGGCTCGCCTACGTCGCGTGGCTGGCCGGCGGCCTGGGCGCCGGGCTGGCGATGTCGAGCGTCAGCGTGCTGCTGCTCAACTGCACCACCGACGCCGACCCGCGGCGCCGACTCGGCCGCCCTGCAGCTCGCCGACTCCACGTCGCAACGCGCTGACCACCGGCATCGCCGGCGTGCTGGTCGCCGCGGCCGCGCGGCACGCGCTCGGCTTCACCGGCGCCTTCGTCGGCTTCGACCTCGCGATGTGCGCGCTCGCGCTGGTCGGCGTCGCGGCTGGCCGGACGTGCCCGCCCGGCCGACGCGGGCGGGGCGCGCGGGGCCCGGTCGTAAGCTGGGCGGCGATGCCCTACCTCGACCACGCCGCGACGACGCCCATGCTGCCCGAGGCGATCGCCGCGGTCGCCGAGCGCCATGGGCCGAGTCGGCAACCCGTCGTCGCTGCACGGCGCCGGCCGCGCCGCCCGCCGGCGCGTCGAGGAGTCGCGCGAGACGCTCGCCGCCGCCGTCGGCGCCCGCCCGTCCGAGGTGATCTTCACCGCCGGCGGCACCGAGTCGGACAACCTCGCGGTCAAGGGCATCTTCTGGGCCCGCCGCGGCGCCGACCCGCGGCGGCGCCGCGTGCTGGTCAGCGCGGTCGAGCACCACGCCGTGCTCGACGCCGTCGAGTGGCTGGTCGACGCACGAGGGCGCCGAGGTCACCTGGCTGCCCGGTCGACGACGACCGGACCGGTCTGCGCCCGACGACGCTGCGCGCCGCGCTCGAGCGACGACCCCGACTCGGTCGCCCTGGTCAGCGTGATGTGGGCGAACAACGAGGTCGGCACCGTGCAGCCGATCGCCGAGCTCGCCGCCGTCGCGCGCGAGTACGGCGTGCCCGTTCCACACCGACGCCGTGCAGGCCGTCGGCGCGGTGCCGGTCGACTTCGCCGCGTCCGGGCTGGACGCGCTGACCATGACCGGGCACAAGCTCGGCGGCCCGCCGGCGCCGGCGCGCTGCTGCTGCGCCGCGACGTCGACCTGCGTCGCCGCTGCTGCACGGCGGCGGCCAGGAGCGCGACGTGCGCTCGGGCACGCTCGACGTGCCCGGCGCCGTCGGGCTCGCCGTCGCGACGCCGACTCGCCGACCGAGCGACGGCCGACGCACGGCGGCCCGGGTGGCCGGGCTGCGCGACGCGCTCGTCGCCGGCGTCGTCGCCGGCCGTCCCGGACGCGCGTCGTGCAACGGCCACCCGACCGAGCGGCTGCCCGGCATCGCCCACCTGTCCTTCCCCGGCTGCGAGGGCGACGCGCTGCTGATGCTGCTCGACGCCCGCGGCGTCGAGTGCTCGACCGGCTCGGCCTGCTCGGCCGGGGTGGCCCAGCCCTCGCACGTGCTGCTCGCCATGGGCGCTGACCGCCGCACGACGCCCGCGGCTCGCTGCGCTTCTCGCTCGGGCCACAACTCGACCGCGGCCGACGTCGACGCCGTGGTCGACGCGATCGGGCCCGGCGGTCGAGCGCGCCCGCCGCGGCCTGGCGTCGGTCGGCTCGTGACGCGTGGCGTCGATGAAGGTGCTGGCCGCGATGAGCGGCGGGGTCGACTCCGCGGTGGCCGCGGCGCGCGCGGTCGACGCCGGGCACGACGTCACCGGCGTGCACCTGGCGCTGTCGGCCGAGCCCGGCGACGCTGCGCACCGGCGCCCGCGGCTGCTGCACGCTCGAGGACGCCAACGACGCCCGCCGGGCCGCCGACGTGCTCGGCATCCCGTTCTACATCTGGGATCTCGCCGAGCGGTTCCGCGCCGACGTGATCGACGACTTCGTCGACGAGTACGCCGCCGGCCGCACCCCGAACCCGTGCCTGCGCTGCAACGAGAAGATCAAGTTCGCCGCCGTGCTCGACCGCGCGCTCGCGCTCGGCTTCGACGCCGTCGTCACCGGCCACCACGCCCGGCTGGCGCGACGGCGCGGCTGCGCCGCTCGGTCGACGCCGGCCAAGGACCAGTCCTACGTCCTGGCCGTGCTGCACCCGCGAGCAGCTGGCGCACGCGATGTTCCCGCTCGGCGACTCGACCAAGGACGAGGTGCGCGCCGAGGCCGCCGCGCGCGGGCTCGCCGTCGCCGACAAGCCCGACTCGCACGACATCTGCTTCATCGCCGACGGCGACACCCGCGGCTTCCTCGCCGCGCAGCTCGGCGCGCGGCAGGGCCCGATCGTCGACGCCGAGACCGGCGAGGTGCTCGGCACGCACGACGGCTCGTTCGGCTTCACCGTCGGCCAGCGGCGCGGGCTGAACCTCGGCCGGCCCGGCGCCGGGCGGCGAGCCGCGCTACGTGCTGTCGATCCGCCCCGCCGACAACACCGTGGTCGTCGGTGCCCGGCGAGCGGCTGGCCGCCGACGTCGTCGAGGCCGCCGCACCCGGTCTGGACGGCCGGCGCGCGCCCGGCGACGCCGTTCGACTGCATGGTGCAGCTGCGCGCGCACGGGATGACCGCGCCGGCGCACGGTGCGACGTCGACGGCCGGCGTCGTGACCGCGCGTCGCTCGACGGCGTCGCAGCGCGGCGTCGCGGCCGGCCAGGCGCTGGTCATGTACGACGGCGACGCCGTGCTCGGCTCGGCGACCATCACCGCCGCGCACCGCCGCGTCACGGCCGGCATGACCGAGCGCCCGTGGGCGCCCGGCGCGGTCACCGGCATCGGCTCGCTGCCCGGCACCGACCCCGCCGAGGCGGCGGCGCTCGTCCTCGGCGAGCTGCCCGACCTGCCGCACCTGCCCGAGCTGCCCGCCCGCGGCCCCGGCGCCGACATGGTCGGCCGCGGCGCGGCCCTGCTGGTCGACCTGCCGGTCGAGCTCGTGCCGTCCGGCTGGCGGCTGACCGCCCGCCCCGGGCCGCGACCTGCGCCGCGCGCGTGACCTGCTCGCCCGCGACCTCGACGCGCTCGAGGAGGCCGCCGCCGGCTACACCGGCCCGCTCAAGGTGCAGGTCGCCGGGCCCGTGGACGCTCGCGGCCGGCGTCGAGCTGCCCACCGGGCACGCGCGTGCTCACCGACCCCGGCGCGACCCGCGACCTGGCCGCGTCGCTGGCCGAGGGCATCGCGGGCGCACCTCGCCGACGTCGCGCGCCCGGGTGCCGGGCGCCGTGCTGGTCGTGCAGCTCGACGAGCCGTCGCTGCCGGCGGTGCTCGCCGCGCGGATCGCCGACCCCGTCCGGCTACGGCACCGTCCGCGCGCTCGACGCGCACGGTGGCCGAGCAGGCGCTGCGCGACGTGCTGGCGGTGGCGCACGACGGGCGCGCGGGTCGTGCACTGCTGCGCCGCCGACGTGCCGATCGCGTTGCTGCACGCCGCCGGCGCCGACGCGATCGCGCTCGACGCCGCGCTGCTCGACACCGCGGCCTACGACGCGCTCGGCGAGGCCGTCGACGCCGGCGTCGTCGCTGTGGCTCGGCGTGCTGCCCGGCACCGACGCGGCCGATCGTCGCTCGACACCGGCTGCGCGAACGCGATCCGGCGCCTGTGGAGCGCGCTCGGCTTCGCGCCGGCGCAGCTGGCCGCGTCGGTCGTGCCGACCCCGGCCTGCGGGCTGGCCGGCGCGTCGCCGGCCTACGTGCGCCGGGCGCTGTCGCTGCTGCGCGATCTCGGCCAGGTGCTGCTCGACGACGCCGCCTGACGCCGGCCGACGCAGCCGCGCGTCGTCCGACCCGCGGGCTAGGTTGGGGCCATGGCAGCGGTCGACGGGAGCCGATCAGCAGGTGGCCGACGACGAATGCGCGGCAGGAGCACGCCGAGCTGTCGCAGCAGCTCGACGACGACGCCTACCGCTACTACGTGCTCGACGCGCCGACGGTCAGCGACGCCGAGTACGACACGGCGATGCGCCGGCTGCAGGAGCTCGAGGACGAGTTCCCCGAGCTGCGCACGCCGTCGTCGCCGACCCAGCGGGTCGCGCGGCACCTACTCGACGCTGTTCACCGCCGGTCGACCACCTCGAGCGGATGCTCAGCCTCGACAACGCGTTCTCGGCCGACGAGATCGCGGCCTGGGCGCAGCGGGTCGAGCGCGACGCCGGCACGTGCCCGGCTACCTGTGCGAGCTCAAGGTCGACGGCCTGGCCGTCAACCTGCGTCTACGAGGACGGCCGGCTGGTGCGCGGCGCCACCCGCGGCGACGGGCGCACCGGCGAGGACGTCACGCCGAACATCCGCACGATCGACGAACGTGCCCGACCGGCTGACCGGCGACGACGTGCCGCGCGTGCTCGAGGTGCGCGGCGAGGTGTTCTTCCCGGTCGCGCGCGTTCGACGAGCTCAACGCCGCGCTGGTCGAGGCGGGCAAGGCGCCGTTCGCGAACCCGCGCAACACCGCGGCCGGCTCGCTGCGGCAGAAGGACCCGCGGGTCACCGCGACGCGCGCGCTGCAGCTGGTGGTGCACGGCGTCGGGCAGGGTCGAGGGCGGCCCGACGGTCACCGCGCAGTCGCGGTGGTACGAGCGTGCTCGCCGGCTGGGGCCTGCCGACGTCCGACCGCGGTGCGCGTGGTGCCCGACCTCGCCGGCGTGCAGGAGTTCATCGAGTACTACGGCGAGCACCGCCACGACGTCGAGCACGAGATCGACGGCGTCGTGGTCAAGGTCGACGAGCTCGCGCTGCAGCGCCGGCTCGGGTCGACCAGCCGCGCGCCGCGCTGGGCGATCGCGTTCAAGTACCCGCCCGAGGAGGTCAACACCAAGCTGCTCGACATCCGGGTCAACGTCGGGCGCACCGGCCGGGTCACCCCGTACGGCGTGATGGAGCCGGTCAAGGTCGCCGGCTCGACCGTCGAGATGGCGACGCTGCACAACCAGTGGGAGGTCGAGCGCAAGGGCGTGCTGATCGGCGACACCGTCGTGCTGCGCAAGGCCGGCGACGTCATCCCCGAGATCGTCGCGCCCGGTCGTGGCGCTGCGCGACGGCAGCGAGCAGCCGTTCGTCATGCCGACCGACCTGCCCGGCGTGCGGCACCGAACTGCGCCGCGAGAAGGAGGGCGACAAGGACATCCGCTGCCCGAACGCGCGCTAGCTGCCCGGCCCAGCTGCGCGAGCGGCTGTTCAGCCTCGGCCGTCGCGCGCGGCGCTCGACATCGAGGCGCTCGGCTACGAGGGCGCCGCCGCGCTGCTCGACGCCGGCGTGCTGACCGACGAGGGCGACCTGTTCGGCCTGCGCCCGGTCCGGACGGCGACGACACCGAGGCGCGGCCGTGCTGTCCGCGTGCCGCTACACCCGCGCGGCGAAGAAGACCGATCCGCCCGAGCACGTGCACGACGGCCGGGTGCTGTCGGCCAACGGCGAGAAGCTGATCGCCAACCTCGCGCAGGCCAAGGACCGGCCGCTGTGGCGGGTGCTCGTCGCGCTGTCGATCCGCCACGTCGGGCCGACCGCGGCCCGGGCGCTGGCCACCCAGTTCGGTCGACTGACGCACATCCGCGGCCGCGTCGCGTCGAGCAGCTCGCCGACGCCGAGGGCGTCGGCGCCGACGATCGCCGAGGCCGTCGTCGAGTGGTTCGCCGTCGACTGGCACGCCGCGATCGTCGACAAGTGGGCCGCGGCCGGCGTGCGGATGGCCGACGACGTCGACGACTCCGCGCCGAAGACCCTCGCCGGGCTCACCGTCGTCGTCACCGGCTCGCTTGCCGGGTTCTCCCGCGACGAGGCCAAGGAGGCGATCCTGGCGCGCGGCGGCAAGGCTTCCGGTTCGGTGTCGAAGAAGACCGACTACGTCGTCGTCGGCGACAATGCAGGCAGCAAGGCCGACAAGGCCGAGCAGCTCGGCGTGCCGGTCCTCGACGAGGACGGGTTCCGTGCCCTGCTCAGCAACGGGCCGCAGACATGGGTGAGGCGCGGCGGCGTTGCTCAAGAGCTTGTCGTGTCCGGCGCATCCCGCGCGGTTCCGGCGGGCAGGATGTGGACAGAACCTAGGGAGTGGATCCGGCGATGCCCACCAGACGAGCACCCAGTGCCGTCCGGTCGCCCGACGCCGAGGAATCCGAGCCCGAGGACGATCTGCCGGTGCTCGGCCGGGTCCGGGCCTCGATCCACGCCCATCCCGGAGCGTGGCGGGCGGCCACGCTGCGGTCGTCTCGGTGCTGTATCTGGCGCTGACGCTCGGCGTGCTCTGCGCAGCCCGGTCATCCGCGTCGACCGTGACCTGTTGCGCCTGGACCTGCGCGGCCAGTACCCCGAGTGGAAGCCCTGCATCGTGCGGTACGTCATCTTCGGCCAGCGCGGCCCGGCGACGCTGTTCTTCCTGCCCTACTTCTTCTGGGTGTCCTGGCGCGGGCGGACCCCGCGGCCCCTGGTCATGCTCGTCGTCGCGTTCGTGCTGCTGAACGTGAGCGTCGGCGTGGTCAAGATCGCGGTGGGTCGCCTGGGCCCGCGGCAGACGCTGTACGCGCACGACATCCTGGTCGGCGGCGACATCTACCCGTCCGGTCACGTGTCCAACACGGTGGTGCTCTACGGGGTCATCGCGATGATCGCCGTCAAGCACCGCAAGTTCGCCACCTGGGCGGCGGTCTTCCTGTCCGTCACGGTCGGCCTCGGCACCGTCTACCTGGACACGCACTGGTTCAGTGACGTCGTCGGCGGCTGGTTCGCCGGCGCGCTCGTGCTGCTGGTGGCTGCCCAGCGTCACGCCGGTTACGCAGCGCTGGACGGACAAGGCGGCGCGTGCACTGCTCGCGCGCTGGCGTCGCCGGCGTGCCCGCAGGGCGCCCGCCCTCGGCAGCGGCGCCGCCGGGCTCCCGGGTCAGGCCGCCGGGAACGTGACGCCGGTCAGTTCGGCCGCGCGCGTCCCAGAGCCCGGCCGCGACCTCCGCGTCGCGCGACGCCTTGGACGAGCGCACCCGCGTGCGGGTAACCGCGCATCTCGGCCACGCCGTCCGGGCCGTAGTAACGCGCCGTTCACGACGTCGGGCATCGTGGCCGCGTACAGCGCGGGAGGGCGCCGTGCGCGGCGTCCTGGGCGACCAGCCTGTTGCCGAAACCCATGAAGCGGTCCAGCACCGATTCGGTGTGCGACTGCAGCTCGGTGGACGGCGTAGCCGGGGTGCGCCGCCGACCGAGCGCACCGGTGAGCCCTGCGGCGCCGAGCCGTCGGCCGAGCTCGTAGGCGAACATCAGGTCGGCGAGCTTGGACTGCGCGTACGCCGCCCAGCGGCGGTAGCGACGGCGCTCCCAGTTCAGGTCGTCGAGGTCGATGCGCCCGACGTGGTGCACGAAGCTCGACAGCGTCACGACGCGGTCGCGCACCTGCGGCAGCAGCAGCCCGGTGAGCGCGAACGGGCCGAGGAAGTTCGTGCCGAACTGCATCTCGAAGCCGTCGGCGGTGCGCTTGTGCGGCACCGCCATCACGCCGGCGTTGTTGACCAGCACGTCGATCTGCCCGACTCGGCGCCGACGTCCCGGCGAAGCGCGCGTACCGAGGCGAGATCGGCGAGGTCGAGCTCGCGCACCGCGACGTCGCCGGTCATCCGGGCCGCCGCCGCGTCGCCCTTGTCGGTGTTGCGGCAGGCGAGCACGACGCGGGCGCCGTGCGCGGCGAGCTCGCCGGCCGTCGACCTCGCCGAGCCCGCTGTTGGCGCCGGTGACCACGACCGTGCGGCCGGACTGGTCGGGGATGTCGGCTGCGCGCCAGTTCGCCACGCGCCGACCGTAGCGGGCGCAGCGGATCACCCGTCGCCGCGCCGGCGCTGTGCGTCTGGGTCACGGTGGCGGCGATCGCGGCCAGGTGCTGCAGGCGGACGAGTTCGGACGGCAGCCAGCGCAGCGCGGGGCGGCCGACCAGCAGCGCGGCGTCGCCCAGCGGGCTGACCGCGAGCTCGGTGCCCAGGCGCTGCCAGTCGGCCGGCGCCCACGCCGCGTCGGCTGTCGAGCTGACGCGCCGGGCGCGGCGGCCACCAGGGCATCGGCCAGCTCCTCGACGCTCGGGCGCGGCGCCGCCGCGGGCCAGCACCCGGCCGGTGAGTCCGGTGCCGCGGCGCTCCGCTCGGCGGGCGGCGAGCACCAGCGCCCAGCCGGCCCGGAACACCCGCGCCGCGCCGTCGGCGAGCACCGCCAGCGACGACGCGGGGTCGCGGGCGAGCGCCTCGAGCAGCTCCAGTTCGCGGTGCGGGTCGATCTGCCCGGCGTAGGGCCGGATGGACTCGACCTGCACGCCCGTCGCACCGTCGCGGCCGCGCTGACCAGCGTGTCGGCGAGGCGGTCGGGCGGCAGCTCGACCACGAAGTCGTCGACCGCGCAGCCGGGGGAGCGTTCGATGACGTCGACGCTCAGGATGTCCGCGCCCACGGTGCCGAGCGCGGACGCGACCGCGCCCAGCGCACCGGGGCGGTCGGGCAGCACGAGGCGCAGCAGGAAGGACACGCGCAACAGCGTGCCGCACCGACTGTGACGCTGCCGTTACGGGGACGTCGCTGTCGTGCCGCGGGTGCGCGCCGCCGAACGCGGTCGCGGGCGGCGGCGGCGCGTCCGTAGACTCAGCGAGCGTGTCCGACACCACCGAAACCGCGGCAGCGGAGGGCGACGCCGGCGGCATCAGCCGCGACGACGTCGCGCACCTCGCCCGGCTCGCCCGCCTCGCCGTCACCGACGAGGAACTCGACCGTCTTCGCCGGCCAGCTCGACGTGATCCTCGAAGTCGGTCGCGCGGGTGCGTGAGGTGTCCGCCGCGGACATCCCGCCGATGTCGCACGCCGTGCCGATGACGAACGTGTACCGGCCCGACGAGGTCCGGCCCTCGCTGCCGCGCGAGGACGTGCTCGCCGCCGCGCCCGGCGGTCGAGGACGAGAAGTTCCGCGTGCCGCGCATCCTGGTGGACGAGGCATGAGCGCCGCGTCCGAACTCACCGCGAAGACGGCGAGCGAGCTGGCCGGCCTCGATCGCCGCGGGCGACGCCTCGGCGGTCGAGGTCACGCAGGCACACCTGGACCGCATCGACGCGGTCGACGCCGCGGTGCACGCGTTCCTGCACGTCGACACCGACGGCGCGCTCGCCGCGGCCCGGGCGGTCGACGACCGGCGCGCCGCCGGCGCGCACGCTGGGCCCGCTGGCCGGCGTGCCGCTGGCGATGAAGGACGTCGTGGTCACCAAGGGCGTGCCGACGACCGTCGGCTCGAAGATCCTCGAGGGCTGGCTGCCGCCGTACGACGCGACGATCACCCGGCGCATCAAGGACGCCGGCATCGTCATGCTCGGCAAGACCAACATGGACGAGTTCGCCATGGGCTCGTCCACCGAGAACTCCGCCTACGGCCCGACGCGCAACCCGTGGGACCTCAGCCGCATCCCCGGCGGCTCCGGCGGCGGTTCGTCCGCGGCCCTCGCCGCGTTCGAGGCGCCGCTGGCGATCGGCACCGACACCGGCGGCTCGATCCGCCAGCCCGCCGTCGGTCACCGGCACCGTCGGCGCCAAGCCGACCTACGGCGGCGTGTCGCGCTACGGGCTCGTCGCGCTCGCGTCGTCGCTCGACCAGGCCGGGCCCGTGCGCGCGCACCGTGCTCGACGCCGCGCTGCTGCACGAGGTGATCGGCGGGCACGACCCGTGCGACTCCACCTCGATCGACGCCCCGGTGCCGCCGGTGTCGTCGCGGCGGCCCGCGAGGGTGCGCGACGGCGACCTCACCGGCGTGCGGGTCGGGCGTGGTGCGCGAGCTCGCGGGCGACGGCTACCAGCCCGGCGTGCTCGCGCGCGTTCGACGCCGCGGTACAGACGCTGCGCGGCCTGGGCGCCGAGGTCGTCGAGGTCAGCTGCCCGCACTTCGAGTACGCGCTGGCCGCCTACTACCTGATCCTGCCGAGCGAGTGCTCGTCGAACCTGGCCCGCTTCGACGCCGTGCGTTACGGGCTGCGGGTCGGCGACGACGGCGTCAACTCGATGGAAGAGGTCATGTCGCTGACCCGCGAGGCCGGGTTCGGCGCCGAGGTCAAGCGGCGCATCATGATCGGCACCTACGCGCTGTCCGCTGGCTACTACGACGCCTACTACGGGCAGGCGCAGAAGGTGCGCGCGCTGATCGCCCGCGACTTCGACGCCGCCTTCGCAGCCGCCGACGTGCTGGTGTCGCCGACGTCGCCGTTCGTCGCCTTCGGCATCGGCGAACGCATCGACGACCCGATGGCGATGTACGTCAACGACCTGTGCACGCTGCCGGCGTCGCTCGCCGGCACGCCGGCCATCTCGGTCCCGTGCGGGCTGAGCGAGGGCCTGCCGGTCGGTCTGCAGATCATGGCCCCCGCGATGGGCGAGGAGCGGTGTTACCGCGTGGCGGCCGCCTTCGAGGCGGCCACCGAGCCGATCCTGGCGAGCATCCCCGACCTCGCGGCGCCGACGGGAGTGCAGGCATGACCACCGTGCGCAGCGACGCCTACGCCGAGTTGCTCACCCGCTACGACCCGGTCATCGGCCTGGAGACGCACGTCGAGCTCGGCACCGTGTCGAAGATGTTCTGCGGGTGCTCGACGCAGTTCGGCGCCGACGCCAACACCCACGTCTGCCCGGTGTGCCTCGGGCCTGCCCGGCGCGCTGCCGGTGCGCGAACGGCACCGCGATCGAGTCGACGATCCGCATCGGGCTCGGCGCTCAACTGCTCCATCGCGGCGTGGTGCCGGTTCGCCCGCAAGAACTACTTCTATCCGGACATGCCGAAGAACTTCCAGACCTCGCAGTACGACGAGCCGCTGTGCGTCGACGGCTATCTCGACGTCGAGGTCGAGGGCGCGCACGGTGCGCGTCGGCATCGAGCGGGTGCACCTGGAGGAGGACACCGGCAAGAACACGCACGTCGGTACGTCCGGGCGCATCCACGGCGCCGACTACTCCCTCGTCGACTTCAACCGGGCCGGGATCCCGCTCGTCGAGATCGTCACCCGGCCGGTCGCGGGCACCGGCGAGCTCGCGCCCGAGGTGGCGCGGGCCTACGTGGCGAACTGCGCGACATCCTGCGCACGCTGGGCGTCAGCGACGTGCGGATGGAGCAGGGCTCGCTGCGCTGCGACGTCAACGTCTCCCTGGCCCAGCGCGGCAGCGACGCCCTGGGGCACGCGCAGCGAGACGAAGAACGTCAACTCGCTGCGCTCGGTCGAGCGCGCGGTGCGCTCGGAGATGCTGCGCCAGGCGCAGGTGCTCGACGCCGGGCGAGCGGGTGCTGCTGGAGACCCGGCACTTCCAGGAGCAGAGCGGCGACACGCCGGCCCGGGCGCACGAAGGAAGAGGCGACGGACTACCGGTACTTCCCCGAGCCGGACCTCGTGCCGATGGCGCCGGACCCGGCCTGGGTCGAGTCGCTGCGCGCCGGGCTGCCGGAACTGCCCGCCGCGCGGCGGGCACGCATGCGTGCCGAGCTCGGCGTGAGCGACGACGACATGACGCAGCTGACCAACGCCGGGGTCGTCGACGTGGTCGCCGCGACCGTCGATGCCGGCGCGCCGATAGCCGAGGCGCGCAACTGGTGGCTGGGCTACCTGGCGCAGCGCGCGAACGAGCGCGAGTATCGCCGCCGCCGACCTGCCGATCACGCCGGTGCAGGTGGCCCGGGTCGTCGCGCTGGTCGCGGACGGCACGCTGTCGACTGCGCTGGCCCGGCAGGCCGTCGACGGTGTTCTGGAGACCGGCCAGGACGTCGACGCGGTGGTGGCCGAGCGCGGCCTGCGGCGCGTGTCGGACACCGCGGCGCTCGAGCAGGCGGCCGACGACGCCATCGCGGCGAACCCCGACGTCGCCGACAAGGTGCGCGGCGGCAAGGTGGCTGCGGTCGGCGCGCTGGTGGGGGCGGTCATGAAGGCCACCCGTGGCCAGGCGGACGCCGCCGCGGTGCGGGAGATCCTGCTCGGCCGCCTGGGCGCGCAGTAGCAGGCCGGGCCGCGGGCATCCGGCGCGGCGTCACGGCGCTGCGATCGCCCGGCCTTCGTGGCACCGACTAGGTTCGACGCAATGTCGGAGCACGCCGAGCGAGGGAGCAGGGCAGTGTCGAGTGTTCAGGTCGTCATCCTGGCGGCGGGTAAAGGCACCCGGCTCGGGCGGCCCGCGCCGAAACCGCTCACCCCGCTGGACGACGGCCGGACGATCATCGCGCAGCAGCTGGACAACGTGCGCGCCGCGTTCGGTGACGACGCCCGCGTCATGATCGTCGTCGGCTTCAAGTTCGACATGATCATGGAAGCCGTCCCCGGCGGCCTCTTCACGTACAACGAGGACTACCACGAGACCAACACCAGCAAGAGCCTGCTGCGGGCGCTGCGCAACACGGCCGACGGTCCGGTGATCTGGATGAACGGCGATGTCGTCTACGACCCGGTAGTGCTGGACCGGCTCAAGCCGTTCCTCGCCGACGACCGGTCCGCCATCGCGGTCAACACGGCTGCGACGGCCGAGGAAGAGATCAAGTACACCGTCGACGCCGACGGCTTCGTCGACGCGCTGTCCAAGCAGGTACAGGACGCCCTCGGCGAGGCGGTCGGCATCAACCTGGTGTCCGGTGCCGACAAGCCCGCGCTGATCGCCCGGCTGGCCGAATGCGACGACCAGGACTACTTCGAACGCGGCATGGAACTCGCGATCGCCGGCGACGCCGTGAAGATCACGCCGGTCGACATCTCCGACCTGTTCGCGGTGGAAGTGGACTTCGCCGAGGATCTCGAGCGGGCGATCGAGGAGTGGAAGAAGTACTCGGGCGAAGGCGAAGACGACGAGTGAGGGGCATCATTCTGGCCGGCGGGGCAGGCACCCGGCTGCATCCCATCACCCGCGCGGTCAGCAAGCAGTTGTTGCCCGTCTACGACAAGCCGATGATCTACTACCCGATCTCGGTACTGATGCTCGCGGGCATCCGCGAGATCCTGCTGATCACCACTCCGCACGATCGGGAGCAGTTCAGCTGGCTGCTCGGCGACGGCAGCCAGTGGGGCATCGACATCTCCTACGCCGTGCAGCCGTCCCCTGACGGGCTGGCCCAAGCGTTCCTGATCGGTGCGGACCACCTGGCGGGGGGGCCGGCCGCGCTCGTGCTGGGCGACAACATCTTCTTCGGCACCGGCATCGGCGGCCGGCTGGTCGATGCCGTTGCGGCCGTGGAGAGCCAGCCCGGCTGCACCCTGTTCGGGTATCGCGTCGGGGACCCGGAGCGCTATGGCGTCGCGGTCGTCGACGCTGCCGGCCGGTTGGTCGATATCGAGGAGAAGCCGGCACGACCGAAGTCGAACCTGGCCGTCACCGGGCTCTACCTCTACGACGCCGAGGTCGTCGAGCACGCCCGCGCGCTCCGGCCGTCGGCTCGCGGCGAGCTCGAGATCACCGACCTGAACCGGATCTATGTCGAGCGCGGTACCGCCCGGCTCGTCGATCTCGGCCGCGGGACCGCGTGGCTCGATACCGGCACGCACGACTCGCTGCTCGAGGCGGGCCAGTTCGTGCAGGTGCTGCAGCACCGCCAGGCTCTGACGATCGCCTGCTTGGAGGAGATTGCGATGCGGCGCGGGTACATCAGCGCCGAAGCGGCGCTCGAGCTCGCCGAACAGATGGGAACGTCGAGCTACGGCGCCTACCTGCGCCGCACTGCGCAAGAGTTCGCGGCGGCGACCTGATGGCCGCGGAGGTCCGCGAGATGTCGGTGACGCCCGGCGCCATCGACGGACTGTGGCGTATCTGCGCCAAGTCCGTCACCGACGAGCGCGGCACGGTGCGTGAGCTCTTCCGGACGAGCGGCTTCGCCGAGGTCGGCCTGCCGGTACCCGACCGGTGGGCGCAGGTGAACATGACCTGGACGCATCGCGGGGCGCTGCGGGGGCTGCACGGCGAGGCGATGACCAAGCTCGTCGGGGTGGCCTGGGGAACCGCCTTCGGCGCCTACGTCGACGCCCGGCGCGGCTCACCGACGTTCGGCGCCGTCGACACCGTGGTGCTCGAGCCCGGCGTTCAGGTGCTGGTGCCGCCCGGCGTGTGCAACGGGTTTCAGGCGACAGGCGACGAGACGCCCGGCGGGTGCCAGTACCTGTACTGCTTCGACGACGAATGGCGCCCGGGGATGCCGGGTGTCGCGGTGAACCCGCTGGACCCGGCGCTCGCGATCGACTGGCCCATCACGCCGGACCCCACCGACCCGGCCGTGGTGTCGGCCAAGGACGCAAGCGCCCCGGCCTTCGCCGAGCTGTGATCGGCGCCATGTCCTACGCCAGCACGGGCGCGGTGCCGATCGCGGCGAAGCACGGCGTGCTGTTCTGGACCGGGTGGTCGCTGGTCGGCCTGGTGGTTCTCGCGGTCCTGGCCGCGGTGGTGGGCCGGTACCTGATCCGGCGGGGACTGCGCGAACCTTTCGTCGTCCGGCTGATCAACCGGACGTCCGACCGCGTCGTCGACGTCGTCAAGAAGCCGATCACCGTCGCCGTGCTCGAAGAGGTCGCCGACGTCCTGCGCACCGGCAACTACACCCGTAACCTCGCCGCCGCGCTCGAGGAGAACCGCGAAGAGCTCAAACAGATGGTGGCGGAGAAGATCAAGGAGGACCCGACCGCGGGCGCGATCAACCTCCTGCCGTTCCACGATCGGCTGATCGACGCCGTCAGCGAGACCACGCTGCGGGTGATCCTGGAGATCCTCGCCGACCCGCGCACCGACGAGCTCGTGTCCGACACCCTGCGCGACAACATCGACCAGATCCGGTTGGCCGTCCGCGAGAAGGAGTGAGCCGGGCGGGCCGAACGGTGTACCGATGGCCTCAGGCGGGGTTGCGGCCCGCCGGCGTGGCCGACGGCACGTAGCGGATCACCCGTTCGTCGGCGGCCACGGGCGTGCCGTGCCCGTCCCGGTTCGACGTGGTCAGCCACAGCGCGCCGTCCGCTGCTGCCACGACGGTCAGCAGTCGGCCGTACTTACCGCGCAACTGCTCGCCGAACGTGCCGGTCGCCAGCGTGGCGCCCCCGCCGTTCAAAGGGGCGGCCAGCAGGGCCGTGCCGTCCAGCGAGGTCACGTACAGGGTGGAATTGAGCACCGCGCAGCCGCCCGGGCCCCGGTCCTTCGCCGGCAGCGTGCCGACCGGCTCGTGGATGGAGCCCGCTGAGCGCGGCCAGCCGTAGTAGTCGCCGCCCTGCAGCACGTTGACCTCGTCATCGTGCCCGGCGGCGCCGGCCTCCGTCTCGAGCATCGATGCCGTCTGCGGCACCGCGCACAGCCCGTCCACGACCCGGTGACCGGTGGTCCACACCGCGGAGCCACGGGTCGGGTTGCCGGTCGCCGGCTTGCCGATCGCGTTGACGCGCAAGACCTTGCCGGCGAGGTTGTGCGCATCGTCGGCCCGGGCCGCGACACCGGCGTCACCCGTGCCGACGTAGAGGTCGCCGTCGGCCCCGAACGCGATCCGGCCGGTGTTGTCGCTGCGCCCGCGCGGGATACCCGTGAGCACCGGCGTGACGGGCCCGTGCAGCGTGAAGTCGACGACCCGGTTGTCGGTGCGGGTGCTGATGTAGGCGTAGATCAGGTTGTCCTCGTCGTACGTCGGCGACAGCGCCAGATCGAGCAGCCCGCCGCCACCCGCGGTGTCCAGGCCGGTCAGCGTGCGCACCGTCGGCACCGGCTGGTCGGGGCGCGGCTGCACGCGCACGATGCGCCCCGTCGTCCGCTCACCGACGAGCGCGGTGTTGTCCGGCAGGATGGCGACGCCCGTCGGGGCGGTGAGGTGCGTGGCCACGACGTCCGGGTCGGTGGTGGTGCTCTTGCCCGGCGCCCCCGGACTGCCCTGGCTGCCGCCCGAACCGCCGCCACCGCCGGCCTGCGGGCTCAGTGACGGCACCGGGATGATCGGGGTGAGCTGCACGCCGGGCCCCTCGCCGTTGGTGCCGAAGTCGGGGCTGGGCTCCCAGGTGGGCGTGCTGCCGCCCGCGCCGGACCCGCAGGCGGCGAGTGCCAGTGCCGCAGCGCCCAGCAGGGCGGACAGGCGGGCGCGGCGCATGGCCTCCAGTGTGCCTCGCCGAACTGTGGGCGGGGCCCGGCGGGTCGAGCTGCGAGCCGGGGCGCGCGGGGCGACAATCAACGCCCTCCACGGCGACGTACAAGGAACCGACATGCCAGGCGAACCACGCCTCACCCCGCACCGCGGCCCGACCCGGCGACGCACGCTGCACGTGGCCGGCGCCGCGTTGCTGACCACCGCCGCGGCCACGCTCGCCGACCTCGGTTCCGGCGCGGTGCCGGCAGGGGCACGCGCGCGGCGCGGCACCAGCGAGGACGGCCACCGGACCCCGACCGTGGCCGCCGACGCGCACGCCACAGCTGTCCGCCCCGCGTGGGCACGCCGGTGGCACCACCCCGTCGACACGTTGCACGACTTCACCGAGCGCAGCCGGACCACGCACTTCGCCCGCAAGGCGATCATGCTGACGATCGACGACGGCCCGAGCGCCGAGTGGACGCCCAAGTACCTCACCTTGCTGGCCCGGTACGACATCCACGCCACGTTCTGCATGATCGGCGAGCAGGTGCCACGCCTGCGTCACCTCGCCAAGGACGTCCACGAGCACGGCCACACGATCGCGAACCACACCTGGAACCACGACGAGGCGTTGGCGTACGGCTCCGCGGCGCACATCCGGTCGGAGATCGAGCGCACCCAGCACGCCATCCACACGGCGACCGGCTACCGGCCGCGGCAGTTCCGCAACCCCGGCGGCGCCTGGGGGAGCGCTGTCTACGCCGAGCTCGCCAGGCTGCAGATGCTGCCGCTCGGGTGGAGCGTCGACCCGCGCGACTGGGCGAGGCCCGGCACGGCAGCGATCGAACGCGCGATCCTCAAGGTCCGCCCGCACCAGATCATCCTGTGCCACGACGGCGGCGGGAATCGGGTGGAGACGTATCACGCGCTGGAGAAGGTGATCCCGATCCTGCTGCACCGTGGGTACAGCTTCGTCACGTTGCCGACGGGCTGACGTCCGCCGCGACGTACCGTCGCAGGGTGCTGACCGTCACCGTCCCCACCGCCGACGCCGTCCCGCTGTTGGGTGAACTGCCGGACGACATCGACGTGCTGGTGTGGGACGGCACCGGTGAACCGCCGGACCGCGCGCGGCAGGCGCAGCTGTTCGTAGGGCGCTACGACGCGGCGCCGCCGCCGCGGGAGGTGTTCGCCGGCCTGACCGAGCTGCAGGTCATCCAGCTCGTGTCGGCGGGCGTCGAGCCGTGGCTCGACGTCGTGCCCGACGGCGTGATCCTGTGCAACGGCCGCGGGGTGCACGGTGCCACCACCGCCGAACTCGCCGTCGCCGGGCTGCTGGCGGTGCTGCGTGACCTGCCGCGCTTCGGTGCGGCGCAACGCGAGCACCGGTGGGACCGCCCGCGCGACGCCGCCCAGACGGACAGCATCGCCGAGCGCACGGTGCTGGTCGTCGGGGCCGGCGACATCGGCGAGCGCGTCGCCGCCGTGGCGCGGGCACTGGATGCGCGCACCACGATGGTGGCCCGGACCGAACGCGACGGCGTCCACGCGTTCGAGCAGCTGCCCGAGCTGTTGCCCGACCACGACGTCGTCGTCCTGGCCGCCCCGCACACGCCGCAGACCCACCGGATGGTCGACACCGCGTTCCTCGCCGCCCTGCCCGACGGCGCGGTGCTGGTCAACATCGCGCGCGGACAACTGGTGGACACCGACGCACTGCTGGCCGAGCTGCGCGCCGAGCGGTTGCGGGCCTTCCTCGACGTCACCGATCCCGAGCCGCTGCCTGCGGATCACCCCTTGTGGGACGCGCCCAACCTGGTGCTGACGCCGCACGTCGGTGGCGGCACGCGCGGGTGGAGCGAGCGGGCGTACCGGCTCGTGCGCGAGCAGGTGTTGCGCCTGCACGCGGGGGAACCGCTGCACAACCGCGTCGAGCACGGCTACTGAGCAAGGGCGGCGGGAAGCCGGGTGGTCAGCGCCGGCGGCGCCGCTGCGGTGCGTACTTCGGCGTGGGGTCGGCGATGGCCGGCAGTGCGCCGTCGCTCGCGCGGGCGAGCGCGGCGAGGTCGTTGATGCCCACACACGGCAGGCGCACCGAGCCGTCGGCCTGCACGGCATAGACGTTGCGGCCGGTGACGGACAGCCCGCGCACCTCACGCCACGGCAGCCGGCGCGACCCGAACGCGGCGCGCACCGTGATGCCGCTCGCATCGACCAGCGTCGCCGTGCGCGCGACGTAGACCGCGGCCAGCACCGGGACGACGAAGATCAGCGTCTGCAGGCCGGCCTGGGCGGGCGGACCTTCGCTGCCGTCGGCGGTCAGCGCGAGCGGGATCGCGCCGAAGAACAGGAACACGACGACGATGAACGTCATGCGCGGCAGCCGGAACACCCGCGTCGGCGTCGTCGGTTCGGCCACGTCGAAAACGGTACCGGTCACCCCACCGACGCTTCACCGCCCGACGACTCACCGCCCGACAGGGCCCCGACGGCGGCCAGCGGTGTCCAGGCTTCTCCTCGCAACCGCAACGGATCCGTTCCGACCGGCAACGATCCGTACCCGACGGCAACCATCCGTGGCGTTTCGCGACAGGGGCGTCTGCCGGCGCGCCGCTGCGGCGCCGCGGCGCGAACCAGTTCGCGCGAAGCGCGCGACCCGTCCACCGACCGCTGGTGCGGTTAGGGTCGTGCAGGTGAGCACGCAGGAACCGGATCCCACCGCCCAGCCCCGCACCCACCGCAAGCCGCACAGCGGCACCGTGACGGACGGCGTGGAACGCGCCGCGGCACGGGGCATGTTGCGCGCCGTCGGCATGGGCGACGACGACTGGCGCAAGCCGCAGATCGGCGTGGCGTCCTCGTGGAACGAGATCACGCCGTGCAACCTGTCGCTCGCGCGACTGGCGAAGCAGGCCAAGGTCGGCGTCAGGGGCGCTGACGGCTTCCCCATGGAGTTCGGCACGATCTCGGTGTCCGACGGCATCTCGATGGGGCACAGCGGCATGCACTACTCGCTGGTCTCGCGCGAGATCATCGCCGACTCGGTCGAGACGGTGTTCCGCGCCGAGCAGTTGGACGGCGGCGTGCTGCTCGCCGGCTGCGACAAGTCGCTGCCGGGCATGTTGATGGCGGCCGCGCGCCTCGACGTCGCGTCGGTGTTCCTCTACGCGGGTTCCACGCTGCCCGGCAAGCTCGGCGACCGCACCGTCACGATCATCGACGCGTTCGAAGCGGTCGGTGCCTGCCTCGCCGGGCACATCACCCGCGACGAGGTCGACGCGATCGAGCGCGCGATCTGCCCCGGTGAAGGCGCGTGCGGCGGCATGTACACCGCGAACACGATGGCGAGCGCCGCGGAGGCACTCGGCATGTCGCTGCCCGGTAGCGCCGCGCCGCCCGCGCCCGATGCGCGGCGCGACCACTACGCCGAGCGCTCGGGCGAGGCCGCGGTGCATCTCGTCGACGCCGGCATCACCGCCCGCACCATCCTGACGAAGGAGGCGTTCGAGAACGCGATCACCGTGGTGATGGCACTCGGCGGCTCCACCAACGCGGTGCTGCACCTGCTGGCCATCGCCCGTGAGGCGAAGGTCGACCTCACCCTCGACGACTTCAACCGCATCGGCGACCGCACCCCGCACCTGGCCGACGTCAAGCCCTTCGGCACCTACGTCATGACCGACGTCGACCGCATCGGTGGCGTGCCGGTGGTGATGAAGGCCCTGCTCGATGCCGGCCTGCTGCACGGCGACTGCCTCACCGTCACCGGCCGGACGCTCGCCGAGAATCTCGCCGAGATCGCGCCGCCGGATCCCGACGGGCACATCATCCGCTCCATCGGCGAGCCGCTGCACCGCACCGGCGGGCTGGCGATCCTGCGCGGATCGCTCGCTCCCGACGGCGCCGTCGTCAAGAGCGCGGGGTTCGACGCCGAGGTCTTCGAGGGCACCGCGCGCGTCTTCGACCGCGAGCAGCAGGCGATGGACGCGCTGGCCGCCGGTGAGCTCCGCTACGGCGACGTGGTGATCATCCGGTGGGAAGGTCCCAAGGGCGGTCCGGGCATGCGCGAGATGCTCGCGATCACCGGTGCGATCAAGGGTGCCGGGCTGGGCAAGGACGTCCTGCTGCTCACCGACGGCCGGTTCTCCGGCGGCACGACGGGGTTGTGCATCGGCCACATCGCGCCCGAGGCAGCGGCCGGCGGCCCGATCGCCTTCGTGCGCGACGGTGACGCCATCCGGCTGGACATGACCACGCGGACGCTGGACCTGCATGTGGACGAGGACGAACTTGCGCGCCGACGGGCCGAATGGAAGCCCGTCGACGCGCAGTTCGACTTCGGGGTGCTGCGCAAGTACGCCAAGCTGGTTGGTTCGGCGGCCAACGGCGCAGTCTGCGACTGACCGCTCCGCCCGGGCGACGGGCCCGGGCGGGAGTCGGTCAGCGGCGCCCGAAGTCTGTTGTCAGCCACACCTTGTGGTGCGCCCGGTCGATGTACACGTCCACACCCACATTGCGGAAATGTGGGTTGAGGATGTTGCGGCGGTGACCGTCGTTCGGGGCCTTCTCGTGATACATGAGGGTCTCGAGTCGACGGACGCCGCCCGTGTCCATCCGGGAGTTGTACCCGATGTTTTCCCCTGCCCACTTCCAGCGATAGCCGGCGGCGCGCAGGCGCGTGCCGAAGAAGGCCTCCGACGGGAGTTGGTGAGACATCGAGTTGAACTGCGACATCGTGAGGTCGTGTCGGCGGGCGGACAGCTGCAGCTGCCGGCTCGAGGACAGCGCCTTGAGGTGGTGTGCCCTGCGCTCGTGGTTGATCATGGTCAGGATGCGGTTCGCGATCCGCGCCTCGTAGGCCGTGCGCGCGTGCGTCGTCCGCGCGCCGGCTGCGGGGGACACGGCCAGCAGCGTCGCGCCCAGCGCGGCGGCCAGCACAGCAACCAGCACGGCACGCCCGCGGCGGGGCGCGACATCAGGGAAAGCCAACACGGGGACACCGTCCGGAACTCGCAGGTACGTTGACCCCCGCGGTCTGACTACGCTGTGTAGCAACCGGGCTGCCGCGTGCGAGGACCCGGACGGGCCACGTACACGCGAGAAGCCGGACTTCTCGACGGTCCCCGCCGTGTGTGAAGTCCGCCTATCGTATACCTATCACGGCCACTCCTGTCACCCTCCGTGCCCGGACGCGGGGGCGGGTGCCCTGGCTGCCCGGTGGACGGACCCTGTTGCGGCGGCGATCCGCCCTGTAGTGTCCGTTCCGTGCGCTTCCTCGTACTCGTTATCGAGCGCGCCGCGTAGGTTCCGAACTCGAGTCCTCGCGGCGCGCCAACCCTTCGTGCATCGGCACGGGGGGTTTTTTGTTGCCTCGACGCTCGACCCGGCAGGACGAAAAGGGCTGATCGGCATGACCACGGACATCACCGGCACCACGGCCGGTACCACCCCTGCGGCAACCGCCGACGGGTCGGTCAGCGGTGCGCAATCGCTCGTCCTCTCGCTCGAGCATGTCGGGGCCGACGTCGTGTTCGGCATCCCCGGCGGCGCGATCCTGCCGGCCTACGACCCGCTGTACGACTCCACGAAGGTCCGGCACATCCTCGTCCGTCACGAGCAGGGCGCGGGACATGCCGCAGAGGGGTACGCGCAGGCCACCGGCAAGGTCGGCGTCTGCATGGCGACGTCGGGCCCGGGCGCGACGAACCTGGTCACCCCGATCGCCGACGCGTACATGGACTCGGTGCCGATGGTCGCCATCACCGGCCAGGTCGGCCGGCCGATGATCGGCACCGACGCCTTCCAGGAAGCCGACATCTCCGGCATCACCCTGCCCATCACGAAGCACAACTTCCTGGTGCAGGACGCCGCGGACATCCCGCAGGCGATCGCCGAGGCGTTCCACCTGGCCGCCACCGGCCGGCCCGGCCCGGTGCTGGTCGACCTGCCCAAGGATGTCCTGCAGGACGCCACGACGTTCTCCTGGCCGCCCGCGCCTCGACCTGCCCGGCTACCGGCCGGTGACCCGCCCGCACGCCAAGCAGATCCGTGAGGCGGCAAGGCTGATGGCGGCCGCCCGGCGCCCGGTGCTCTACGTCGGCGGCGGCGTGCTCAAGGGCCGCGCCACCGAGGAACTGCGCCGCCTCGCCGAACTGACCGGCATCCCGGTCGTCACCACCCTGATGGCGCGCGGCGCGTTCCCGGACAGCCACCGCCAGCACCTCGGCATGCCCGGCATGCACGGCTCGGTGGCGGCGGTCACGGCGCTGCAGAAGGCCGACCTGCTGATCGCGCTGGGCACCCGCTTCGACGACCGCGTCACCGGCCGGCTCGACACGTTCGCGCCGCACGCCGCGGTGATCCACGCAGACATCGACCCGGCCGAGATCGGCAAGAACCGCGTCGCCGACGTCCCGATCGTCGGCGACGTGCGCGAGGTGCTGCGCGAGCTGGCGCCGGCGCTCGAGGCCGAGTACGCCGCCGACCATCGCGCCGACCTCACCGGCTGGTGGCGCCAGCTCGACCAGTGGCGCGACACCTACCCGCTCGGCTACGACGAGCCGGCCGACGGCACGCTCGCGCCGCAGTACGTCATCGAGCGGCTCGGCCAGATCGCCGGCCCGGAGACGATCTTCGCTGCGGGCGTCGGGCAGCACCAGATGTGGGCCGCGCAGTTCATCCGCTACGAGACACCCCTACACGTGGCTGAACTCCGGGGGCGCCGGGACGATGGGCTACGCGGTGCCGGCCGCGATGGGCGCGAAGGTCGGCTGCCCGGACAAGCTGGTGTGGGCCATCGACGGCGACGGCTGTTTCCAGATGACCAACCAGGAGCTCGCCACCTGCGCCATCGAGGGCATCCCGATCAAGGTCGCCGTCATCAACAACGGCAACCTCGGCATGGTGCGCCAGTGGCAGACGCTGTTCTACGAGGAGCGCTACAGCCAGACCGAGCTCGGCACGCACAAGCACCGCATCCCGGACTTCGTGAAGCTCGCCGACGCGCTCGGGCTGCGTCGGGCCTGCGGTGCGAGACCAAGGCCGACGTCGACGCGACGATCGAGAAGGCGATGGCGATCGACGACGAGCCCGTCGTCGTCGACTTCACCGTCGGCAAGGACGCCATGGTGTGGCCGATGGTGGCCGCCGGCGCCGAGCAACGACGAGATCCAGGCCGCGCGCGACATCCGCCCCGACTGGGACGGTGTCGAATGACGCAGCTGCGACGGCTCGGGCTGGTCGGCGGGCACGAGCTGGGCGTCGAGCGAGCACTACTACCGCGAGCTGAACGAGGGCGTGGCGCGCGCGGCCGGCGGCAACGTGCAGCGCACCGGTGACGCTGTGGTCGGTCGAGTTCGGCGAGTTCGCCCGGCATGCAGCACGCACGGCGACTGGGCAGGCGTCTCGCGGGTGCTGTGCGACGCGGCCCGGCGGCTCGTCGACGCCGGGTGCGCGGGGATCGCGCTGGCGGCGAACACCACGCACCTGGTCGCCGACGACGTGCGCGCGGCGATCGGCGACACCCCGCTGATCGACCTCGTCGACCTGTCCGCGCAGGCGGTGAGCGGCGCCCGGCGCGTCGGCCTGCTGGGCACCCGATTCACCATGACCAGCGCGATGTTCCCCGACCGGCTCGGCGCGTGACGGCATCGACGTGCTGATCCCCGGCAGCGACGAGCAGGACCGCGTGCACGAGGTCATCTACGACCGAGCTGACCCACGGCGTCGTCACGCGAGCAGGCCCGCGCCGACTATCTCGCGATCATCGACAAGCTGGTCGCGGGCGGCGCCGAGACAGGTCCTGCTCGCGTGCACCGAACTCGGCATGCTGCTGCCGACGGCGACGCAGCGTGCCGCTCGTCGACACCACCGACGTCCACTGCCGCGCGCTCGTCGACTTCATCCTCGGCGCATCTCCCGGAGGCCGGGCATGACCACGCACACCCTGTCGGTGCTCGTCGAGAACAAGCCCGGCGTGCTCGCCCGGGTCGCCGGCCTGTTCGCGCGCCGCGGCTTCAACATCGAGTCGCTGGCCGTCGGGCCGACCGAGCACCCCGACGATCTCGCGCATCACGATCCTGGTCAGCGTCGAGGGCACCGCGCTGGAGCAGGTGACCAAGCAGCTGAACAAGCTGATCAACGTGCTGAAGATCGTCGAGCTGGAGGAGAAGCAGGCGGTCCAGCGCGAGCTGCTGCTCGTCAAGGTGCGCGCCGACGAGACCACGCGCCGCGACGTGCTGCAGATCGTCGAGCTGTTCAAGGCCAAGGTCGCCGACGTCGGCCCCGAGGCACTGACCGTCGAGCTCACCGGCCGGCCTGACAAGCTGGACGCGATGCTCCAGATGCTCGAGCCGTACGGCATCCGCGAGATGGTGCAGTCCGGCATGGTCGCGCTCGGCCGCGGCCCGCGCTCGATGACCCAGGCTGCGTTGCGCTCGGTCGAGCGCAGCGCGTGAGCACGCATCGACCAACGGAAGAGGACGGACGTAACGATGGCAGTGGAGATGTTCTACGACGACGACGCCGACCTGTCGATCGTGCAGGGCCGCAAGGTGGCCGTGCTCGGTTACGGCAGCCAGGGCCACGCGCACGCGCTGTCGCTGCGCGACTCGGGCGTCGACGTGCGCGTCGGGCTCCAGGAGGGTTCGCAGCAGCCGGGCGAAGGCCGAGGACGAGGGCCTGCGCGTGGTCACGCCCGACGTCGCGGCCGCCGAGGCCGACCTGATCATGGTCCTCGTCCCCGACCCGGCGCAGCGCGGCCTGTACGCCGAGTCGATCGAGCCGAACCTGCAAGGACGGCGACGCGCTGTTCTTCGGCCACGGCTTCAACATCCGCTTCGGCTACATCAAGCCGCCGGCGCAACGTCGACGTCGCGCATGGTGGCGCCGAAGGGCCCGGGCCACCTGGTGCGCCGCCAGTTCGTCGACGGCAAGGGCGTGCCGGTGCTGGTCGCGGTCGAGCAGGACGCCACCGGCAAGGCGCTTGCAGCTCGCGCTGTCCTACGCCAAGGGCATCGGCGGCACCCGCGCCGGCGCGATCCAGACCACGTTCACCGAGGAGACCGAGACCGACCTGTTCGGCGAGCAGGCGGTGCTCTGCGGCGGCGCGTCGCAGCTGGTCATGTACGGCTTCGAGGTGCTGACCGAGGCCGGCTACGCGCCCGAGATCGCGTACTTCGAGTGCCTGCACGAGCTGAAGCTGATCGTCGACCTGATGTACGAGGGCGGCATCGCCAAGCAGCGCTGGTCGGTCTCGGACACCGCCGAGTACGGCGACTACGTCTCCGGGCCGCGGGTCATCGACCCGCACGTCAAGGAGAACATGCAGGCCGTGCTCGCCGACATCCAGGAGCGGCGCGTTCGCCGAGCGGTTCATCGCCGACCAGGACGCCGGCGCGCCGGAGTTCAAGGCGCTGCGGGCCAAGGGCGAGCAGCACCCGATCGAGGAGACCGGGCGCAAGCTGCGCGGGCTGATGAGCTGGGTCGCGAGTCCGACGACGACTACACCGAGGGCACCGCGGCCCGCTGACCTGCTCGGCGCTCAGGTGATCACCGCGCCCGCAGACCCGGCTGGGCGAGCTTGCCGGCGCGATGATCACCGCTCCAGCCGCGGGGACGGTCCGTCCGGCGTGGGCGGGCCGTCGCTAGGCTCGCCCGCATGAAACTTGCGGTCATCCCCGGCGACGGCATCGGCGTCGAGGTCACCGAGCAGGCGCTGCGCGTGCTGCGACGCGGTCGCATCCCGGCGTCGAGACGACGCACTACGACCTCGGCGCGGCGCGCTGGCACCGCACCGGCGAGGTGCTGCCCGACTCCGTGCTCGAGGAGATCCGCGGGCACGACGCGATCCTGCTCGGCGCGGTCGGCGACCCGACGCGTGCCCGTCGGGCGTGCTCGAGCGCGGGCTGCTGCTGCGGCTGCGCTTCGAACTCGACCACCACGTCAACCTGCGCCCGGCCAAGCTGTACCCGGGCGTCAGCACGCCGCTGGCCGGCGACCCGGCGATCGACTTCGTCGTCGTGCGCGAGGGCACCGAGGGCCCGTACGCCGGCAACGGCGGCGTGCTGCGCAAGGGCACGCCGCACGAGATCGCCACCGAGTGTCAGCGTCAACACCGCGTTCGGCGTCGAGCGGGTCGTGCGCGACGCGTTCGGGCGCGCGCAGGCCCGCCCGCGCAAGCACCTGACGCTGGTGCACAAGAACAACGTGCTGACCAACGCCGGCGACCTGTGGTTCCGCACCGTGCGAGCGCGGTCGGCGACGGAGTTCCCGGACGTCACGCGTCGCCTACAACCACGTCGACGCCGCGACGATCTACCTGGTCACCGACCCCGGCCGCTACGACGTGATCGTCACCGACAACCTGTTCGGCGACATCCTCACCGACCTCGCCGCCGCGATCGCCGGCGGCATCGGCCTGGCCGCCAGCGGCAACCTCGACGTCAGCCACACCAACCCGTCGATGTTCGAGCCGGTGCACGGCTCGGCGCCCGACATCGCCGGCCAGGGCAAGGCCGACCCGACCGCGGCCGTGCTGTCGGTGTCGATGCTGCTCGCGCACGTGGGCGAGGCCGACGCCGCGGCGCCGGGTCGAGGCCGCGGTGGCCGCCGACCTGGCCGCGCGCGACCCGCAGCAACCCGGGCACGCACCGGCGAGATCGGCGAGCGGCTCGCGAAGGCCGCCGCCGGCGATGATGCTCGGCCGCTCGCGGCGTCGGGCCGCGCTATGGCACACTCGGCCCGTGCGCGTTCGCCCTCATTATCGAATTAGCGCGTCGGTAGCAGCACCACACCGACGCGCAGACCCTCCGCAGCCCGCGGGGGGTCTTTTGTTTCCGCTCGACGACACGAAGGACAGACCCGATGCAGACCGACGACGTTCCACGTCTTCGACACCACGCTGCGCGACGGCGCCCAGCGCGAGGGCATCACGCTACTCGGTGGCCGACAAGCTCGCCGTCGCCCGGCTGCTCGACCAGCTCGGCGTCGGCTTCATCGAGGGCGGCTGGCCCGGCGCGATGCCGAAGGACACCGAGTTCTTCGCCCGCGCCGCGGCGGGCGAGCTGGCGCTGCAGCACGCCACGCTCGTCGCGTTCGGCGCCACCCGCAAGGCCGGCGTGCGGGTCGAGGACGACGCGCAGGTGCGCGCGCTGCTCGACTCGCAGGCGCCGGTCGTCACGCTGGTGGCGAAGTCCGACGTCCGGCACGTCGAGCGCGCGCTGCGCACCACGCTCGAGGAGAACCTCGCGATGGTGCGCGACACCGTCGCGTTCCTGCGCGCCGAGGGCCGCCGGGTGTTCCTCGACTGCGAGCACTTCTTCGACGGCTACAACCACGACCCCGACTACGGCGTGCGCGTGCTCGACGCGGCCGCCGACGGCCGGCGCCGACGTCGGCGTGCTGTGCGACACCAACGGCGGCATGCTGCCGATGGGCGTGCACGACGTCGTGTCCGACGTGCGCGCGTCGCGCCGGCATCCGGCTCGGCATCCACACCCAGGACGACACGGGTTGCGCGGTGGCCAACACCCTGGCCGCCGTGGATGCCGGCGCGACGCACGTGCAGGGCACCGCCAACGGCTACGGCGAGCGGGCCGGCAACGCCGAACATCTTCACGCGTCATCGGCGGCCTGGTCACCAAGATGGGCCGCGACGTGCTGCCCGACGGCTGCCTGGCCGAGATGGTGCGGGTGTCGCACGCGATCGCCGAGATCGCGAACCTCGCCCCGGACACCCACGCGCCCTACGTCGGCGCCGTCGGCGTTCGCGCACAAGGCCGGGCTGCACGCGTCGCGCGATCAAGGTCGACCCCGAGCTGTACAACCACCTCGACCCGACGGTCGTCGGCAACGACCAGCGCATCCTCGTCACCGAGATGGCCGGCCGGGCGTCGGTCGAGCTCAAGTCGCGCGGAGCTCGGGCGTCGACGTCAGCCGGCCGCCCGGACGTCGTCGGCACGGTCGTCGACGCGGGTCAAGGAGCGCGAGGCCGCGGGCTGGTCCTACGAGGCCGCGGACGCGTCGTTCGAGCTGCTGCTGCGCGACGAGCTGCCGGCGCAGCGCCGCGGCGCCGTTCGCGGTCGAGTCCTACCGGGTGATCATCGACCGCCGCGAGGACGGCGCGCTGGTCAGCGAGGCCACGGTCAAGCTGCACGCCGGCGGCCGGCGGGTCATCTCCACCGAAGAGGGCAACGGCCCGGTCAACGCGCTGGACCGCGCGCTGCGCAAGGCGCTCGAGCGCGCGTACCCGCAGCTGGCCGAAGATGGAACTGACCGACTACAAGGTGCGCATCATGGCCGGCAAGGCACGGCACCGACGCGGTCACCCGGGTGCTCATCGAGACCACCGACCACGAGCGCGAGTGGACCACGGTCGGGCGTGCACGGCAACGTCGATCGAGGCGTCCTGGCTGGCGCTGCACGACGCCGTGCGGTACGGCCTGCTCAGCGGCGCGGAGCCGCCCGCACAGTAAGGCGCGGCTGGAGGACGGCGGTACCGCGCGTCAGCGGGTTGGTGACGGCCGCGGACCTGCCGCGCGGGGCGGGCCGGCACGGTGTCGGCGGAGCGGTCGCGCGCAGCCGCGACAGCACGCAGGTGTCGCAGGTGCGGCTGCACAGCGCGGCCCGCACCGTCGTGCGCGCACGGGTCGTCGGCCACGTGCAGCTCGTCCGGGTCGTGCTCGTGCCCGCAGCCGCAGGCCGACGAGCCGGTGCCTGCCGCGCGGCCGTGCTCGGCCACCGCGTCCGCGATCGCCGTGTCCAGCCGGCCTGTTCGAGGTCGCCGCGGACCGACAGCGCGCACGCCCCAGGCCATGACGGCGAGGACGCCGCCGGCGACCAGGGCGACGATGACGAACGCCTTCATCGCCGGCCGTCGACCAGCCTGTGGCGGCCACCGCGCCGACGGCGACGAGCAGCACCGCGAACAGCCCGAGCGCGGCCGACGACCGGCGCCGCTTGTGCACCGGGATGGCGGACAGCGCGACTCACCCCTCGATTATGACCGACGCCCCTCGCCGGATCCGCCCGGTGCGGCGGTGCGCGGCGCGGCGCACCGGTAGCGTCGCCAGACGTGCGCATCGCCCGTTTCGTCCATCCCGGCTCTGCCACGCCAGGAGTCCGGCGTCGCCTGGGGCACGGTCGAAGGGCCGGCCGAGGCCGACCGCGACGCGCTGACCGTCGCCGCGATCGACGGCCACCCGTTCGGCCCGCTGACCTTCACCGGCGACCGCTGGGCGCTGCCCGACGTCCGGCTGCTCTCGCCGTTCCTGCCCAGCAAGGTCGTGGCGATCGGCAAGAACTACGCCGACCACGCCAAGGAGATGGGCGGCGACGCGCCGCACGACACCGCTGATCTTCCTCAAGCCGTCGACGTCGGTCATCGGCGACGGCGACGCGATCCGGCTGCCCGCCGTCGTCGGAGCAGGTGCGACTACGAGGGCGAGCTGGCCGTGGTGATCGGCGCCCCGGCGCGCAACGTCGCGGCCGAGGACGCACTGCGGCACGTGTTCGGCTACACCGCGGCCAACGACGTCACCGCCCGCGACCAGCAGCGCGCCGACGTGCAGTTCACCCGCGCCAAGGGCTACGACTCGTTCTGCCCGCTCGGGCCGTGGGTCGAGACGGTGCTCGACCCCGCCGATCTGCGCATCGTCACGCGCGTCAACGGCGAGCGTGCGCCAGGACGGGCGCACGAGCCAGATGGTGCACGACGTCGCCGCCCAGATCGCGTTCGTCTCGGCGATCATGACGCTGCTGCCCGGCGACGTGTTGCTCACCGGCACGCCCGCGGGCGTCGGGCCGATCGTCGCGGGCAGACACCGTGACGGTGGAGATCGAGGGCATCGGCACGCTGCGCAACCCGGTGACGCGGCGCGAGTGACACCGCCCCGGCCGGCGTCCGGGTCCGCTTCTGCCCGTCGCCGACGGGCAACCCGCACGTCGGGCTGATCCGCACCTGCCTGTTCAACTGGGCCTATGCGCGGCACGTCGGCGGCACGTTCGTGTTCCGGATCGAGGACACCGACGCCGCGCGCGACACCGCGCGAGTCCTACCAGCAGTTGCTGGACTCGCTGCGCTGGCTCGGCCTGGACTGGGACGAGGGCCCCGAGGTCGGCGGCCCGTACGGGCCGTACCGGCAGAGCGAGCGGCACGACATCTACCGCGACGTCGCCGGCCGGCTGCTCGCCGCCGGGCATCTCTACGAGTCCTACACGACTGCGGAGGAGACCGAGGCACGCCACCGCGCGGCCGGCCGCGACCCGAAGCTCGGTTACGACAACTTCGACCGCGACCTGACCGACGAGCAGCGCGCCGCCTACCGCGCCGAGGGCCGCGCAGCCGGTGCTGCGGCTGCGCATGCCCGACGACGACATCACCTGGCACGACCTCGTCCGCGGCGAGGTGACGTTCGCCGCGAAGGACGTGCCGGACTTCGTGGTGCGTGCGCGCCAACGGCGACCCGCTGTACACGCTCGTCAACCCGGTCGACGACGCCCTGATGCGGATCACGCACGTGCTGCGCGGCGAGGACCTGCTGTCCTCGACGCCGCGCCAGATCGCGCTGTACCACGCGCTGATCGACATCGGTGTCACCGACCAGGTGCCGCAGTTCGGCCACCTGCCCTACGTCATGGGCGAGGGCAACAAGAAGCTGTCCAAGCGCGATCCGCAGTCGTCGCTGAACGTCTACCGCGCGGCCGGCTACCTGCCCGAGGGGCTGCTGAACTACCTCGCGCTGCTCGGCTGGTCCATCGGCCCGGACCACGACGTGTTCTCGCTGGCCGAGATGGTCGACGCGTTCGACGTCGCCGACGTCAACGCCAATCCTGCTCGATTCGACCCGAAGAAGCTCGACGCGATCAACGCCACGCACATCCGCGCTGCTCGAGCCGGCCGACTTCGCCAGCCGGCTGCAGGAGCAGGCGCACGCGACGGGCCTCGCCGACCCGGACGGCGTGGTGGCGGCGGCTGCACCGCTGGTGCAGGAGCGGGTGCACACCCTCAGCGAGGGCGTCGACCTCGTCCGCTTCCTGCTCGTCGGCGACGCGGAGTTCCGGGTCGACGAGGCCGCGGCGGCCAAGCAGCTCGGCGACGCCGGGCGCGAGGTCCTGCGCGCGGCGCTGTCCGCGCTCGCAGCGCTCGACGGACTGGACCGCCGCGCAGCTCGAGGCAGCGCTCAAGGCGACCCTGGTCGACGGCCTCGGTCTCAAGCCGCGCAACGCGTTCGGGCCGCTGCGCGTCGCGGTGACCGGACGCGCGGTGTCACCGCCGCTGTTCGAGTCGATGGAGCTGCTCGGCCGCGAGCGGTCGATCCGCCGGCTCGAGGCCGGCCTCGTCGCCGGCTGAGCAGCGCCCGGCACCCGCGCCCGACGTGTCGCGCAGCCCGGCATGCCGTCGTGACAGTAGTACTGTCACGGTCACCCGACGGAGAGGTTCGCCATGACCGCCACCCGACCGGCGCGGCCCGCCTGGAGTGACGACGACGTCGAGGCGTTCCGCGACCTCGCCCACACGTTCCTGGTCAAGGAGTGCGCTCCGCACGAGGCCCGCTGGGGCGAGCAGCAGCACATCGACCGCGAGGTCTGGACCAAGGCGGGCGGGCTCGGCCTGCTCTGCCCGTCGATCCCGACCGAGTGGGGCGGCGGCGGCGGCACGTTCGCGCTCGAGGCCGCGCTCATCGAGGAGCAGGCCCGGGCCTTCGCGCCGAGCCTGGGCACCTCGGTGCACAGCACGATCGTGGCGCACTACATCAACTCCTACGGCACCGAGGCGCAGAAGGCCCGATGGCTGCCCAAGCTGGCGACGGGGGAGTACGTCGGCGCGGTGGCCATGACCGAACCCGGCACCGGGTCGGACCTGCAGAGCATCAGGACCAGGGCGATCCGCACCGGTGCCGACTACGTCGTCGACGGCAGCAAGACCTTCATCTCGAACGGCTATCACGCCGACCTGGTCGTCACCGTGGCCAAGACCGATCCGGACGACGCCGGCAAGGGGATCTCGCTGGTGGTCGTCGAGACCGGCGGCCTCGACGGCTTCAGTCGAGGCCGCCTGCTGAAGAAGATCGGCCAACACGGTCAGGACACCGCGGAACTGTTCTTCGACGGCGTGCACGTCCCGGCCGACAACCTGCTCGGCGGCGCGGAGGGGCAGGGCTTCGTGCAGCTCATGCAGCAGCTGCCACAGGAACGGTTGATCATCGCGGTGGCTGCGGTCGCCGCGATCGAGGTGACCCTCGAGCGCACGCTCGAGTACACGAAGGACCGCCACGCGTTCGGCAAACCGGTCTTCGCCTTCCAGAACACCCGGTTCAAGCTCGCCGAGATCGCGACGACGGCCAAGATCGCCCGGGTGTTCATCGACGACTGCATCGCCAAGCACCTGCGCGGCGAACTGGACATCCCGACCGCGTCGATGGCCAAGTGGTGGACGACGCAGATGCAGTGCGACGTCGCCGACGAGTGCCTGCAGTTCTTCGGCGGTTACGGCTACATGGCCGAGTACCCGATCTCGCGGCTGTACACCGACGCGCGGATCCAGAAGATCTACGGCGGCACCAACGAGATCATGAAGGAGATCATCTCGCGGTTCCTCTGAGCCGCTCGTGAGCCTGTTCGCGACGCCGTGCACGGTCCGGTAAAGTCACCTGCTGGCCCAGCCGTCACCGGTCGGGGCCGTGCCATTGGGGTATGGGGTAATTGGCAGCCCAACTGATTCTGGTTCAGTTAGTCTAGGTTCGAGTCCTGGTACCCCAGCGCCGCGCAGGCAGGAACCGATCGCGACACCGACCTGGCCCCATCGTCTAGAGGCCCAGGACGCCGCCCTCTCAAGGCGGTAGCACGGGTTCGAATCCCGTTGGGGCTACGACCGAGCACCCCCGGACACGTCCGGGGGTGCTCGTCGTTCGTGGGGCGGCACCGCGCCGTCGTGGCGGCGTGCAGCGCCTCACACTTGCCGGGCATCGTGGTTACCGGCGGGTAGACCTTCCCTGGAAGGCAGTGCGGGTTCGTGCTCGCCGGGATCTCCCGGCTCGAGGCGTGCGGCCCGCGTAATACGTGAGGAGCAGAACAGATGCAGATTCCGCGTATCGATCCGAAGAATGCTTACGGGCTGGTCGACAAGATCGTCGGACTGGGCAAGGAGATCGTCGGCACCGCCACGGGGCAGGACCGGTTGACCCAGGCCGGTCAGGTGCAGCAGGAGAAGGGCACAGAGCGCATCAAGGCCATCCGCGCGCAGCTCGAGGCCGACGCGCACGAGACCAAGGCCGGCGCAGCCGGTCAGGCGCAGCGCAGCGCGCAGCAGACCAAGGAAGCGGTGCACTGATGGGTGTCGGCGAGACGATCAAGGGCGCGGCGAAGCAGAAGATCGGTGACGTCACCGACAACGACGGTCTGCGCGCCGAGGGCGATGCCCAGCAGACGAAGGGCGAGGAGCAGAGCCGCGAGTCCGAGGACCGCGCGAAGGCCCAGGCCCACGAGAAGAAGGCTGATGCTCTCGAGCAGGAGCAGCGCTCGCTCGAATAAGCAGCTTCGACTACGCAGCGTGCACGGGACCCGGACAAGTTGTCCGGGTCCCGTGTCGTTCGTGGCAGCAACTTCGGGCTTGGAGCAACGACGACATCAGCTGGTAGTGAAGTAAGCATGGACCTGTCCTGGATGTCCATACTGCGCTGAGTTGACCAGTCGATACGACCGCTTAACTTGACGAACCGCCCTGGCGTGAGGTTAGTGTTTGCCTACCAGGAGGTACGGATCATCATGAGCCGCAAGGCCCCCCGCGTCGCCCCCGCGCCGCAGATCGACATCGCGACCATCTTCGATGGTCTGTCGATGCACCTGCAACCGATCGTCGACGTCGCGACCGGATCGGTCCTGGCGGCCGAGGCCCTGGCCCGGTTCAGTCACGCTCCTGGCCTGCGCGCCGATGAGGTCATCGCCGAGGCGCACGCGAACGGCTACGGCTACACCCTGGAAGCCGCGTGCCTGCGGGCGGCGCTCGAGCGCCGCGACGAGCTGCCGGCCGGCGTGAAGCTCGCCGTCAACGTCAGCCCCGACGTCGTGCACCACCCGATCGTCGCGCGCCGCTGGCCGCCGGATCTCGACGGCGTCATCGTCGAGGTCACCGAACACCGTGCGCACCGCCCGGCGGCGCTGCAGGACGAGCTGGCCCAGTTGCGCCTGCGCGGCGCAGCCATCGCAGTCGACGACGTCGGCACCGGATACGCCGGCCTGCTGCGCCTGGCGATGATGCGTCCGGACTACGTCAAGCTCGACCGCACCGTCGTCGCGGGCGTGCGCGACAGCGACGCGCAGTGCGCCGTGCTCGAGGCGCTCGTGACCTTCTCGCACCGGATGGGCGCCGCCGTGATCGGTGAGGGCGTCGAATCCCTGGCCGACCTGGCGGCGCTCGCCGAGTTCGACGTCGACTACGGGCAGGGTTGGGCGATCGGGCGCCCAGGCCGCGAACTGACCCCGATCCGGCCGATGGTCGTCACGGCGTGCCACCGCGCGCGCGGACGGCTGCTGCAGCGCCGGATGGACCCGCGCCCGCAAGGCGGCGGCAGCAACAGCACCGCCACCACGCGTCGCATGCACGCGGTCATGTCCGCGGTGTACAACGCGACCGGCCTGGCCGAACTGCACGCGGCCGCGGCCGAGGCGGGCGGCGAACTCGGCGTCGATGTCATCGCCGTCTCGGTGCTCGGCAGTGACGACGTCCTGCGTGAGGTGAGTTCGTTCGGCGAGGTGCTCGACACCGCCGGTTACCGGCTCGAGGACTACCCGCTGACCGCGAACGTGCTGCGGACCGGCCAGTCCGTCGAGGTGCACACCGCCGACTCCGACGCCGACGCCGCGGAGGTCGCGCTGCTGCGCCGGCTGAACGGCGCGAGCCTGCTGATGATGCCGCTGACCGTCGGGGACCGGGCGATCGGCGTCCTGGAACTGATCCAGCGCCGCCACCGGCGCTGGACGACCGAGGACATCGCGCACGCGCGCGGCCTCGCCACGCACCTCGGGCACGCGCTCAGCCGCATCGACGCCTGACGGCCGCGCGATTGCGCAGCAGCCGCCTCGGGTAATTTCCGTGCTCGACACGCGACGACATCGCCGGGCAAGGGAGCGCGCTGCACATGGCCGACATCATCGACCTGATCTACGCCGATCACGACTGGTTGCGCCGGCAGTTCTTCCGCCTCGACGATGCGCGCACAGAGGACGAACTGCGCGCGGTCTGGGAGCCGCTCGCGATCCGCCTCGACACGCACGCGCAGGCCGAGGAGACGGTGTTCTACCCGGCGCTGCTGAAGGAGGGCGACTCCGGCGACCCGCGCGACGAGACCGAGGACGCGATCGAGGACCACAACGCCATCCGCGACGCGGTCCGCGACGCCGACGGCTACGACATCGGGTCGCACGACTGGTACGAAGCGGTCGGCAAGGCACGCACGGAGAACGGCGAGCACCTCGACGAGGAGGAGCGCGAGGCCATGCCGGACTTCATCAAGAGCGCGTCACTGGAACTGCGCCACGAGCTGGCGATGCAGTGGCTCGCGTTCTACGCGGCGCACCAGGCCGGCAAGGACGTGGACACCAGCGACAGGGATCCGGACGACTACATCGAACGCAACAGCTGAGCCAGAACCCGGGTGCGGTCGGGTCGCCCGGCTCAGGCCGGGACCGAGTCGTCGTCCGGCGCGGTCGCACTCGCCGCGGAATCCAGGCCGGACAGCGTCAAGGGCGGGTTGGCGTCGAAGTCGGAGCTGGTGCGTTCGCGCTCCCCGGCACGGCGCTGCTCGATCAACGCCCCGAGCAGCACGCCACCGAAGATCACCACGCTGAGGATCATCAACCACACGGACAGGACGAACACCGCGCCGATCAGGCCGTACGCGTGCACCTGCCAGGAGATCTGCCCCGGCATGATCCACCGCGACAGGCGCACCAACACGGTGGTGCCGACCGCCACGCCCAAGGCGCCCAGGCGCAGCGCGCGCCAGC
Source organism: uncultured Actinomycetota bacterium (assembly GCA_963711775.1). Classification (GTDB taxonomy): domain Bacteria; phylum Actinomycetota; class Actinomycetes; order Mycobacteriales; family Jatrophihabitantaceae; genus Jatrophihabitans. The sequence continues at coordinate 368,867 of CAVQFH010000008.1, forward strand.
CGACCCGGCCGCCCAACAGCCAGTACTGCGACCACCAGTAGAACGCGAACGTCACGACCGCCTGCAGCAGCACGGCGGCGACGGGTCCGGTGTCGAACAGGCTGCCGTTCACCCACCGGCCGATCCGCCCGGCCAGCAGCACGGCGCCGCTGAAGACCGCGAGGCCGACCGCCCAGGCGAGCTGGCGCACGTAGGGGCGCACGCCGATCCGGCGCGGCAGGGTCCAGATCAGCTCGAAGGCCCGCTGCTGGACCGCCCCGACGCTCGTGCTGAACACCACCGCGGTGACCATCGCGAAGACCAGCGCCAGCGTGCTGATCGACGGCGCGCTGCGGCCGAACAGCCGCTCGACGGCGTCGCGCGAGGCGTCGTTCAGCCCGAAGAAACGTGCGATGACAACGCTGACGCCATGGCCGGTGGTGCGCTCCAGCACCGCGGACATCGCCACCACCAGCGGCGCGGTGCACAGCACCTGCTGCGCGCACAGCGCCAGCGCGTGCGTGTCGAGGTCCAGCTCGCGGATGCGCCGGTACCCGCTGCCGTAGAGGCTGCGGGCCAGCCATTCACGGCCGGCGACGACGCGGCTTCGCGTCGAAGGCAGGTTCACGCCTCCCATCTTGCCCCCGGAATCGGCGAGGCACGCGATTCGGCGGCTGTGAGCCGCCCAGGAGACCACCAGGATCAGCCGAGCCGGATGCCCGCCAGCTGGGTGCCGTGGGCGACGACCCGGCCCGTGGAATCCCACACCCAGCACTGTTCGTCCACGCGCTGGGCGTCGACGAGGTGGGCGCGCTGCAGCACGCGGACCGGGCCCGGTGCGGGCAGTGCGCGGACGTAGACCGTCAACTCCAGCGTCGGCACCCACCCGGTCAGCTCGATGTCGAACGTCGCCGGCGGGAACGCGTCCACGGCGTACAACAGGGACGTCGGGTCGAAGGCCGCATCGCCGGGCAGCGCCAGCCAGCCCCACAACTCGCCGCGCCCGCTCGGCCGGCCGTCGGCGAAGCCGAGCGACGCGCGGTCGAGCCGCAGGTCGACCTGGTCCATGATCGCCACCCGCAGGCCGGCCGGATTGGTGGCCGGCAGCCGCACCGCGTCGGCGAACGTCGGCGTCCGGCGGGACGGGGACACCCCGCCGCCCAGTACGGCAGCGACCCCGGTGTCGAGGCGCGCCGTGGTGACCAGCGCCTCGACGCAGCCCCGGCCGTCCTGCATCAGCCGCACGCCGCAGCTGGCTCGCGCTGCGGCCGCTGCGCAGCATCACGGACCTCGATGCGCGCCGGGCCCGGCTCCGGTGCGTGCAGGTAGTGCGCGCTCGCGGCGATCGACGTGCTCGTGCGGGCCCGACCGGGCGGCCGCCCTGCCCAGGAGGGCGAGCAGGTAACCGCCGTTGGGCTTGCCGCCGATCGTCCAGTCGGGATGGACGTCGGCGGTGAAGGCGCCGTCCCCGGCGGGCTGCAACGTGGTGATCGCGTCGAACGTGCGCACGGTCATGCAGCGATCCAACACGGCACGCGCCGCGGGTCCCGGCGCGGGGGACGCGACGCCGGTCGCTGGGTAGACCGCTGACATGGCGACCAAGGACCTGACCGCACACCCGTCCGGCACGTTCGAGATCGGCGACATGACCGTGCGCCGCCTCGGGTTCGGGGCCATGCGGCTGACCGGGGACGGCATCTGGGGAGATCCCGCCGACCGCAAGGAGTGCGTCAAGGTCGTGCGCCGCGCCGTCGAGCTCGGGGTGCAACCTCATCGACACCGCGGACTCCTACGGCCCCTATGTCAGCGAGGAGATCATCCGCGAGGCGTTGTACCCCTATCCCGACGACGTCCTCGTGGCAACCAAGGCCGGCCTCGTGCGGCACGGGCCGAACGTCTGGCTGCCCGTCGGGCGCCCCGAGTACCTGCGGCAGGAGGCCGAGATGAGCCTGCGCCGGCTCGGCGTGGACCGGATCGCCCTGTTCCAACTGCACCGCATCGACGAGAAGGTGCCGCTCGAGGAGCAGATCGGCGTGCTGAAAGAGCTGCAGGACGAGGGCAAGATCGCGACGATCGGGCTGTCCGAGGTCCAGCCCGACCAGATCGACGCCGCCCGCAAGATCGCGGACATCGTCACGGTGCAGAACCGGTACAACCTGACCGACCGCGGGTCCGAGGACGTCGTCGACTACTGCGTACGTGAGGGCATCGGCTTCATCCCGTGGTCGCCGATCGCGGCCGGCAAGCTGGCCGAGAACGGCGGCCCGGTGGACGAGATCGCCAAGAACCACGACGCCACGCCGGGCCAGATCGCGCTCGCGTGGCTGTTGCGGCGCGCCCAGGTGATCCTGCCGATCCCGGGCACGTCGAGCGTCGCGCACCTCGAGGACGAACGTGGCTGCGGCCCATGTGGAGCTCGACCGTGACGAGGTCGAGGAACTGACGAACGCGGTGCCCGCCGGCGAGAGCGCGTAGGCGCGCTGGCGCGTCAGTCGGGCGGGGTCCAGCCGTCCGCTGCGGCCGATTCCGCGCCGATCGTGGTGTCGTCGCCGTGCCCGGTGTGCACGACCGTGTCCGGCGGCAGCACGAACAGCCGTCGCGGATCGACGCGATGATCGTGTCGTAGTTGGAGTACGAGCGGCCGGTGGCGCCGGGGCCGCCCTGGAACAGGGTGTCGCCGGTGAAGACGGCGCCGAGGTCCGGCGCGTAGGAAGCACACCGCTCCGGGCGCGTGGCCGGGCGTGTGCAGTGCCTGCAGCGTCGTGCCGGCGATGTCGATCGTCTCGCCGTCGGCGAGCGGCGTCGTACGTCGCCGTCCGGGTAGGTCATCCGCCACAGCACGTCGTCGGCCGGGTGCAGGTAGCACCGGCGCGCCGAAACGGTCGGCGAGCTCGCCCGCGACGGTGACGTGGTCGTCATGGGCGTGCGTGCACAGCACGGCGCGCAGCGTGCGGTCGCCGATCAGCGCGGCGATCGGCGCGGCGTCGTGCGGCGCGTCGATCACGCACGCACTCGGTGTCGTCGCCGACCACCCAGACGTTGTTGTCGACGTCCCAGGTGCCGCCGTCGAGGCTGAACGTGCCGGACGTGACGGCGTGTCGACCCGGCGGTCACTCGCAGGACCGACGACCGAGCGCAGGACGCCGCCGTCGGTGCATCTTGTCGAACGCGGCCTCGACGTCGTCGATGCCGATCGTCTCGCTGACGAACTTGTCGAGCGGCAACCGGCCCTGCTGGAACAGGTCGACCAGCATCGGGAAGTCGCGCGAGGGCAGGCAGTCGCCGTACCAGGACGACTTCAGCGCGCCGCCGCGGCCGAAGAAGTCGATCAGCGGCAGCTCGAGGGTCATCGTCCGGGTTCGGCACGCCGACCAGCACGACGGTGCCGGCCAGGTCGCGGGCGTAGAACGCCTGCTTGTACGTCGCCGGGATGCCGACCGCGTCGATGACGACGTCGGCACCGAAGCCGCCGGTCAGCTCCTGCACCGCGGCGACGACGCCGTCCTGGTCGAGGTCCTTCGAGTTGACGTGTGGGTGGCGCCGAACTCGCTTCGCGTGCTCGAGCTTGCGCGTCGTCGACGTCGATGCGCGATGATCGTGCCGGCGCCGACGAGCCGGCGCCGGCGATCGCCGCCGACCGACCCCGCCGCAGCCGATGACCGCGACGCTCTGCCCGCGCTTGACGGCCGCGGTGTTGACCGCGGCGCCGAGGCCGGCCATGACGCCGCAGCCGAGCAGCCGCCGCGGCGGCCGGGTCGGCGTCCGGGTCGACCTTGGTGCACTGCCCGGCCGCGACCAGCGTCTTCTCGGCGAACGCGCCGATGCCCAGGGCGGGGGAAAGCTCGGTGCCGTCCTCGAGCGTCATCTTCTGCGTCGCGTTGTGCGTGTCGAAGCAGTACTGCGGCTCGCCGCGCTTGCACGCCCGGCACTGCCCGCACACCGCGCGCCAGTTGAGGACGACGAAGTCGCCGGGCGACGACGTCGGTGACGTCCGGCGCCGACGGCCTCGACGCGTCCCGGCCGCCTCGTGCCCGAGCAGGAACGGGAAGTCGTCGTTGATGCCGCCCTCGCGGTAGTGCAGGTCGGTGTGGCAGACCCCGCAGGTCTGCGACGCGCACGAGCGCCTCGCCCGGGCCCGGGTCGGGGACGACGACGGTGACGACCTCGACGGGGGCGCCCTTGCTGCGGGCGATGACGCCCCGGACCCGGTGGGTCACTGCGCGGAGCCGTCGATCGCGTACTCGGCGACGATCGTCGCGCGGGCGAGCGTGTGGCTGAACAGGTTGAAGCCGAGGAAGGCCGGCGAGCCTTCGGCCGGGACGTCGAGGCGGTCGACGTCGACGGCGTGCACGACGACCCAGTAGTGGTGCGGTGCCGTGCCCGGGCGGCGGCGCCGCGCCGACGTAGCCGACCATGCCGGCGTCGTTCTTCAGCTGCACCGCGCCGTCGGGCAGGCCGTTGCCGTCGGCACCGCCGGCGCCCGCGGGCAGTTCGGTGACGTCGGCCGGGATGTTGAACACCGCCCAGTGCCAGAACCCGCTGGCCGTCGGCGCGTCGGGGTCGTAGACGGTCACGGCGTAGCTGCGCGTGCCCTCCGGCGCGCCCGACCAGGACAGCTGCGGCGACGCGTCCTGCCCGCCCGCGCCCATCACGCCGGACACCTGCGGCTGCGGCGAGGGTCGCGCCGTCGGCGACGTCGTCACTGCGCACCTCGAAGCTCGGGACGTCGGGCAGGTCTTCGTACGGGTTGCGGGTCACGGCAGGTCGCTCCTTCGCGCGGCGGTGCGGCGGGCACGGTTGTCGCCTCGAGTCTTACCGCACTTCCCGCGCGCATACGCGCCCGCCCCTGCGATCGGGCGCCGGCGTCAGCCGGCGGCGCTGTCGGGCGAACCGCCGGTCTCGCCGGAGTCCTGACGCCGTTGCCGCATCGCCCGGCGCCGTCGGCGCGGTTCACCGGCCGCACTGCCCGAGCCGTCGGCACCGGCCAGCCAGCCGCGCAGCGTCTCGTAGACGGTGCGGTCGGCGAGCAGGTCGAAGTGGTGCTTGCGGCCGCCGAGGTGGAACATGCGGTCGGTGTCGAACGGGATCGAGCGGATCTTGCCGATGCCGTGCGCGCTGGAGTGCTGCACCAGCAGGTCCATCGCGAAGATGCCCTCGGGCTCGCGCGACAGCGTCGCCGAGGCCACCGAGTACGCGACGCCGGGCAGCAGCGTGCGCCGGCGGTGACGCGGTCGTTGAGCAGCTCGTCGGCGTCGAAGCCGAGCCAGTCGTCCTCGAGCACGGCCCCGTACCGCAGGTCCTTGATGCCGACGCTGCGGCGGTTGAGCCACGTGGCGAACGGTCTGGTCTCCGGCAGCCGGGCCAGGCGGTGCGTGCCCCAGTTGGTGAGCCGTTCCAGCGGCGCGCCCAGGTGCGGCGTGCCCAGGCCGACGATGTGGCGCAGCGGCGTCACCCAGCCGTGCCCCAGGGCCTGACCCTGGTGCGCCGCGCTGCGCCCGACGAGACCGCCGAGCGAGTGTCCGATGATCGCGATCTCGGTGACCTCGACCGGCCACAGCCGGACGAGGTCCTCGAGCTGCTCGGCCAGCTCGCGGCCGTTCTGCGAGATGTGCAGCGCCGGTGTTGAAGTTCAGGTACAGCGGCGTCCAGCCGTCGTCGTCGCGCAGCATCGAGCCGTACGTGGTGGTCAGGTCGCCCCAGCGCTTCTCGGCTGCGAACGACCAGCACAGGTCGGTCTCGCACAGACCGTGGATGAAGACCGCGAGCCGGCCGGTCGCGGTGCCGCTGGCCCGCGCGTCGTCGGCCAGGTTCGCGGGCAGGCGCCGCAGGCGGCCGTCGTGCAGGCGCATGCGCATCTGCGGGGCGAGTGCCGACTGCTGCTCGGCGACGCGGTCGCCGGCCCAGCCACCCACCGCGCCGAGCACGAACCGGCCGCGTGGCGAATCGTGGGCGGACGGCGCACCCGGGTCGGCGAACGCCGCGGCCACGTAGCCGAGCGCCGCCGGCAGGTAGGTGACGCCGAGCTTGGTCGAGCCGTACGCGACGGCCGCGATGCCGTCGTGCAGCAGCCGCACCGGTCGGGCGCCGTTCCCGGCGACCCGCTCGGCCGCGCCGAACAGCCGCTGTGCCGCCGCCCGGTGCACATCCTGGGCGAGTTCGGTGAACTCGTTCAGCGCGGTGCCCGGCGAGCGAGCCGGTGTCGCGCATCTCATCCGCTCGCACCGGGTCCTCCGATCGTCGTCCGCCTCCCCCAGATGGTGCACAGTCGTACACCGACCTGGCAAGAGCGGACGCGCCCGGGCGGGGCGACCGGAAGCGGAGTAGGAACGAGCGGAACAGCGCGCAGAGGCGCTGCGGCGACGAGAGGTCGAACAAGACGATGATTCCGGACGGGGTACCGACCCAGCAGTTCATCGGCGGGAAGTGGGTCGACGGCTCGCAGGGCACCTTCGACGTGCTGAATCCCTCGACGGGCGAGGTTCTGTGCGCGGTGGCGCAGGCCGGTGCCGACGACGTGCGCGCCGCGGTGGAGGCCGCGGCAGGGGCGCAGGCCGGCTGGGCCGCCACGCCGCCGCGCGAGCGCAGCGAGATCCTGCGCAGGACGTTCGAGCTGATGATCGAGCGCAAGGAGCATCTCGCGTACCTGATGTCGCTCGAGATGGGCAAGTCGCTCACCGACGCCCGGGGCGAGGTCGTCTATGCGGCGGAGTTCTTCCGCTGGTACGCCGAGGAGGCCGTGCGCGTCGGTGGCGAGGTCCGCATGGCACCCTCGGGCGCCAACCGCATCGTCACGTTCCGCAAGCCGGTCGGCGTCTGCCTGCTGCTGACGCCGTGGAATTTCCCGGCGGCGATGGCCACCCGCAAGATCGGGCCCGCGTTGGCCGCCGGCTGCACGTTCGTGCTGAAGCCGGCCGAGGACACTCCGCTCACCGCCCTGGTGCTGGCGCAGCTGCTGGCCGAGGCCGGCGCGCCGGACGGCGTGGTCAACGTCGTCACCAGCGACCGCCCGGGCGACGTCGTGGAGACCGCGCTCGCCGACCCGCGGGTGCGCAAGCTGTCGTTCACCGGGTCGACCGGTGTCGGGCGGCTGCTGCTCAAGCAGAGCGCCGACCGCATCGTCAACTCGTCGATGGAGCTCGGCGGGAACGCCCCGTTCCTGGTGCTCGACGACGCCGACCTGGACGCCGCGGTCGAGGGCGCGATGCTGGCGAAGATGCGCAACGGCGGTCAGGCGTGCACCGCGGCGAACCGCTTCATCGTCGCCGAGTCGGTCGCCGATGCGTTCGCCGACAAGCTCGCCGAGGCCATGAAGGCCCTGCACGTGGGGGCCGGCACCGAGGAGGACACCGAGCTGGGCCCGATGATCAACCGCAAGGCCGTGGACGGCATCGCGGACAAGGTGACGCGGTCGGTGTCCGCCGGCGCGCGCGCGGTCATCGGCGGCGAGCCGCTCGACGGCGAGGGCTTCTTCTACCCGGCGACCGTGCTCACCGACGTGCCGCGCGATTCTGCCGTCGCCACCGAGGAGATCTTCGGGCCGGTCGCGCCGATCATCACCGTCCGCGACGACGCGGACGCGATCGCCGTGGCGAACGCGACCGACGTGGGCCTTTCGGGTTACATCTACACCGGCGATCTCGCGCGCGGGTTGCGGCTGTCCGAGCAGCTCGAGGTCGGCATGGTCGGGCTCAACCGCGGCCTGGTCTCCGACCCGGCAGCACCGTTCGGCGGCGTCAAGCAGTCCGGTCTCGGCCGCGAGGGCGGATTCGAGGGCATCGACGAGTACCTCGAGACCACCTACGTCGCCACCAACTGGTAGCTGCCACCACCGGACACGAAGACGGCCGGCCGGCGGATCACTGGATCCACCGGCCGGCCGTCCTTCGTGCTGCGGCTTACTTCACCGTGTAGCTGTAGGGCACGTCAGCCACCACCTCGCCGGTGGTGTTGAACACCTGCGCCACGCCCACCGGCGGGGTCACCAGGTGCAGCACGCCGCTGACCGTCGACCCCGACTTGCCGCCCGGCGTGACCGTCACCGTGATGCTGCCGGTGTGGCCCGGCTTGACGACGACCGGCGTGCCGGAGTCGGCAGTCGGATCGAACGTCGCGGCGAACGGATCACCCGTCGACGTCGTCACGGCCGGATCGATGCGGGGCGTGTGGGCAGTCGCCGTCAGTTGCGACGTGCCCGACGGCGCGCCGGCGTCACCGAACGGGCCGATCTCCTGGACGTACGGGGACCAGAAGCCGAGCCCGACCTGACCCTTGCTCTCCGACACCGATGCGGTCGACACGGTGTTGCCGTTCTGCGCCTTCGTGAGATCGCCGAAGACGTCGATGCCGCCCAGCGGTGACGACAACTCCACCTGCGCCGGTGTGGTGCTGGCCGCGGTCAGCGACAGCGACGACGTGTCCGGCGGAACCAGGTACGCCGGCAGCTGCGACAGGTCGTCGACGCTCTGCGGCAGCGTCAGCGTGCTGCCCGCGAACTGCGGGGCGAGCTGCTGGGTGATCGCCTTGCCCGAGCGGGCGTCGGTCTGCAGCAGCAGCGGCGCGGTGCTGTTGTTGGTCACCGTCAGGTTGCGCTGCACGGCCTTGCCGGCCTTCGCCGACGACGGCAGCGACAGGGTGCTCACCTTGATCTTGTCGAACTGCAGCGTGCCGGTGAAGTTCTCGACGTCCTCCTTGCCGGACACCGGCCCCTGGACCACGATCACGTACCGCCAGCGTCCCGCGCGAGGTGCGGCGACGGTGTTCTGCATGACCCTGCTCGGGGTGGCATTCAGCTTGCGGTTGAACTGCTGGTTGGTGTTCACCGACTGGACCTCACCGTTCGGGTCGATCAGGGCACCCTCGAGCAGATCCTGCGGGTCGTCGGCCAACGTCACGCCGACCTCCATGTTCTGCTTGCCGGCCGGCACGTCGAACGCGTAACTGAACGTCTGCGCCGGCGAGTAGGCCCGCCCGTTGCCCCCGGTGATCTGCCCGGCGAACGTGCCCTTGCCGGTGTTCGGGATCAGCGAACGCACGATGACCGGCACTGCCACGCGGTGGCCGTTCGAGCTCGCGATCGAGGCCGTGTCGACGGTGTCCCCGCCGACCGCCGGGACCGGGAACGCGAGCTTGATCTTCGTCGACGCGCCGGGCGCGAGCGACCTGGTGGCCGGCGTGACCCGACCGACCGGGACCGCGCGGTCGCTCTCGTTGCTCAGCGACACCGGGCCGGAGAAGCCGCCCGTGACCGGCGTGTAGAGCACGGCGGTCCAGGTGCCGGGCGCCGGGTGCTTCACCGTGGCGAGACCGTAGTTCGCCGGCACGGCACCGCCCTGCGGGCGGGTGTTGGTGGCGAACGCGCCGCTCGGGTCGAAGAGCGACAACCGCACGACCGGGCCTGCGCCGGAGTAGGCGGCGCCGCTGCTCCAACGGATCGTCGAGCGCAGCTCGTCGGCGCCGGACGGCACCGTGAAGGTCACCTTCTTGTAGACCCACGGCGCGCCGGTGGTCGGGTACGGCGTCGTCTGGCTGGACGTCGTGTCCAGCTGCACGGTCTGCGACGTCGTGCCCAGCGAGGCGTAACGCCGGGTGGCGGTGGCGAGGTCCAGCGTCTTGTTGCCGACGTTGGTCGCGGTCACCGTGCCGGTCTGCGTGCTGCCCGGCTTGCCGGTCAGCGTCAGCTGATCGGTCGACAGCGCGATATTGGACGCGGCGCCCGCCGGCGCGGCCGTGGCGGCACCTGGCCAGGTGAGCGCGGCCTCGACGGCCGAGCGCGCGTCGATGCGCCCGGACCCCTGCTCGTCACCGGGCAGGCCGAGGTCGTCGGCGGTGCTGGTGATGATCTGCTTGACGACCGCCGGCGTCGGAGCGGTGCCGCCGTGTGTCTTGCGGTAGGCCTGGATCACCAGCGCGGCGACGCCCGCGGTGAACGGCGACGACTGGCTCGTGCCGCCGAACGCCTGGATGTCGGAGTACGGGTGGCTCGGGTTGCCGAACGACGTGCAGCCGCTGAACCTGCCGCTGCTGTCGCAGACCGCCCAATCGGCCTCACCGGGCGCGGAGACGTCGATCGTCCGGCCGTTCTGGGTGATGCCGGCCGACGACAGCGCCGAGGTGTTGTCGTCCTCCCACGACCCGTTGCCGAATCGAGTGGCCAGCGCGTAGTTGGTCTGCTCGTACAGGCGGCTGTCGGTGGAGGCCCCGGCCGAGATGACGTCCGGGTCGGTGGCATCGCTGCCGATCGTGCTGGTGATGCCGGCGTCGCCGGAGGACTCGGTGACCGTGACGCCCGCGGCGACGGCCTGGTCGTTGAACAGCTGGATCGTGTTGCGCGCGCCGCTGTCCGGGGTGATGTTCGACCCGAACGACTCGTTGATCACGTTGACGTGGTCGACGGTGACGGCGTAGTCGATCGACTGCAGGATCGAGGAGTTCGGCAGCAACTCGCTACCCGCCTTCAGCGCGACGACGTCGGCACCAGGCGCCACCCCGACGATTTTGATGTAGCAGTGCCCGGCCGGGAAGGACACCGAGCTCGGGTTCGCGTAGTCGGCCACGTCGTAGGTGACGTTGCCCTGCGCCGAGATGGCGCTGGCGTCGCCGAAGGCCTCGGCGCCACTGGTCGGTGCGTTCGGGCCGTCGCCGTAGAAGTCCTGGTAGTCGACGATGGACGACTTCCCGTTGCTGCGCAGGAAGCCCTTGTTCTCGGGGTTGATGCCGTCGGCGATGAAGGCGACCTTGACGCCGGCGCCGTCGATCCCCAGCGCGGCGGCGGTCTTGGCGTTCGGGTCGCTGGAGCGCACGCGCATCGTCTGCAACGCCTCGGGTTCCAGCAAGGGCTTGTTCTTGTCCGTGGAGCAGGCCTTCGGGTCGACGGAGGGAACGCCGGACGCCGTCCTCGGGGCCGCCTTGGGCTCGGCGCTCGGGGCGGTCGGCGCCGTGGGAGTGGTGGGGGAGACCTGCACCTTGCGGTTCGGCACGACGCTCGCGACGGCCGGGTCGGCAGCCAGTTGCGCGGCCTGCCCGCTGGTCACCGTGGCCGAGAACGCGTTGCCGACGGTGTACTTCTGCACGTGTGCCGGTTTCGCACCGGTGAGCCGGGCGAGCACGGCGGACTGCGCGGCATGTGCGCGGTCGCGGCGGGCGCTCAGGTGCGTGGCCGTGGCCGGCGTGGAGCCCAGCTGGTCCTTGAGCACGACGATGACCGACTCCGAGGAGCCGGACGCCGACGGGGTGGACGGTGCTGCGGACGCGGCGGCGGTGAGGCTGCCGGCGCAGGTGACGGTCGCGGCGGTGACCGCGATCAGGGTGACGGCCCGGGTGGGCCGAACTCGTGACATCAGGCGCTCTCCCAGTGGTGTGGATCGCAGTCGACCGGCCGCTCGTGACGGACGGGGACAAAGCGGACAAGCGAGACGAACGGATTATGGCCGCGCGCTGAGAGATCGGCAAGACCGGCTGATGATCGATCAACGCACGGGAGAACCCGCGCGCAGCTCAGCCGAGCGCGGCGCCGATGCGCTGCGCGGCGGCGACGACCTGCGGCGCGAGCCGGGCCCCCGGCGAGCGGCCGAGCCGTTCGACCGGACCGGACACCGAGACGGCGGCGAGCACGCCCGTCGCGCCTGCACCGGGGACGCGCACCGGCGCCGACACGGAGGCGACGCCCGCTTCCCGCTGGCCGACCGACTGCGCCCAGCCGCGGCGGCGCACGTCGGCCAGCGTGCGCTCGGTGAACCGGGCAGCGCGCAGGTCCATGTGGTCGGCGGTCGCAGCCCACGCGCACAGCACCTGCGCGCCGGAGCCCGCCGTCAGCGGCAGCCGGCTGCCCACCGGCACGGTCGTCCGCAGCCCGTGGGTGCGTTCGGCCGCCGCCACGCACACCCGTTCGGCGCCGTCGCGCCGATAGAGCTGCGCGCTCTCGCCGCACTCGTCGCGCAACCACGCCAGCACCGGCGTCGCGGCGGCGACCAGCGGATCAGGGACCGCAGCGGCCAGCTCGCCCAGGCGTGGCCCCAGCACGAAGCGGCCGTCCGGACCGCGGTCGAGCAGCCGGTGGGTCTCCAGCGCGAGCGCGAGGCGATGGGCGGTTGCGCGTGGCAGTGCGGTGTCCTCGACGAGTTCGGCCAGCGAGCGCGGCGCCGCGGCCACCGACGCCAGGAGTGCCACGCTCTTGTCGACGACGCCGATCCCGCTGCTAGGCTGTCCCACAGGACGATATTAGGGTCTCACGATGTGGGATGCAAGTGAGATGCAAGGAGGCGCGTCAATGGGTAGGACGCTGGCGGAGAAGCTCTGGGACAGTCACGTCGTGCATGCGAAGGCCGGCGAACCGGACCTGCTCTACATCGACATGCACCTGATCCACGAGGTCACCAGCCCGCAGGCGTTCGACGGGTTGCGACTGGCCGGCCGGCCCGTGCACCGGCCGGACCTGACCCTGGCCACCGAGGACCACAACACGCCCACCGACTACACGTTGCCGCTCGTCGGCACCGAGTCGATCCGCGACGAGGTCAGCCGCACGCAGATAGAGACGCTGCGCCGGAACTGCGCGGAGTTCGGCATCAACCTCTATCCGATGGGCGACGTCGAGCAGGGCATCGTGCACGTCATCGGCCCGCAGCTCGGCATCACCCAGCCGGGCATGACGATCGTCTGCGGCGACTCGCACACGTCGACCCACGGCGCGTTCGGCGCGCTGGCGTTCGGCATCGGCACCAGCCAGGTCGAGCACGTGCTGGCCACCCAGACCCTGCCGATGGACCGGCCGAAGACGATGGCGGTGACCATCGACGGCGAGCTGCCCGACGGCGTCACGCCGAAGGACGTGATCCTCGCCGTCATCGCGAAGGCGGGCACCGGCGGGGGGCCGGCTACATGGTCGAGTACCGCGGCTCGGTGTTCGAGAACATGTCGATGGAAGGCCGCATGACGGTGTGCAACATGAGCATCGAATGGGGTGCCCGCGCCGGGATGATCGCGCCCGACCGGACGACCTTCGACTACCTGCAGGGTCGCGACCACGCACCGAAGGGTGCCGACTGGGACGACGCCGTGGCGTACTGGACCGGCCTGCGCACCGACGACGACGCCGAGTTCGACGCCGAGATCACGCTCGATGCGAGCGAGCTCTCGCCGTTCGTCACGTGGGGCACGAACCCGGGCCAGGGTGCGCCGCTGGCGTCGAACGTTCCCGACCCCGCCGCGCTCGAGAACGACGACGACCGCGTCGCAGCACAGAAAGCCTTGGCGTACATGGACCTGCGCGCCGGGACGCCGCTGCGCGAGATCGCCGTGGACACCGTGTTCGTCGGCTCGTGCACCAACGGGCGGATCGAAGACCTGCGCGCGGCAGCGAAGATCCTCGACGGCCGCACGATCGCGAAGTCGGTGCGGCTGCTGGTCGTGCCCGGGTCGATGCGGGTACGCCAGCAGGCAGAGGAAGAGGGTCTCGACGCGATCTTCCGCGCGGCGGGTGGCGAATGGCGCCAGGCCGGATGCTCGATGTGCCTCGGCATGAACCCCGATCAGTTGCAGCCGGGCGAGCGCAGCGCGTCGACGTCCAACCGCAACTTCGAAGGCCGCCAGGGCAAGGGCGGGCGTACGCATCTGGTGTCGCCCGTCGTGGCCGCGGCCACCGCGATCACCGGCCGGCTCACCGCCCCCGCGGATCTGTAGCCGCGCGACAGCGCCACGAAAGGACCTGACGATGGACGCATTCACGGTGCACACCGGTACGGCGTTGCCGTTACGGCGCAGCAACGTCGACACCGACCAGATCATCCCCGCCGTCTATCTCAAGCGGGTCACCCGCACCGGGTTCGAGGACGGCCTGTTCAGCGCGTGGCGCACCAACGAACCGGACTTCGTGCTCAATCGCACCGAGTACGCCGGCGCGTCGATCCTGGTGGCCGGCCCGGACTTCGGCACCGGGAGTTCGCGCGAGCACGCGGTGTGGGCGCTGACCGACTACGGCTTCAGGGCCGTCATCTCGCCGCGCTTCGCCGACATCTTCCGGGGCAACTCGCTGAAGTCCGGGCTGCTCACAGTGCAGTTGCCGGAGAAGATCGTGCAGCGGTTGTGGGACGACATCGAGGAAGATCCCGCCACGGAGGTCACCATCGACCTGCGCGAGCGCAACGTGCGCTGGTCGGGCGAGATCCACGAGTTCGCGCTCGACGACTACACCCGGTGGCGGCTTCTCGAAGGTCTCGACGACATCGACCTGACCTTGCGGCACACAGACGAGATCGCGAGCTTCGAGAACACCCGCAAGCCGTGGTTGCCCACCGCCAACGTCTGAACGAGCTGCTTCGGCACCGGCCGAGCGGGCGCACGCTGTTGCGGCGCAGGCGTTGCGCCGTTGTCCATGCGGGCACAAGCGCATAGCGTGTCGTGCAATCGACCGATTGACGTTCGTCCTTGGAGGGATACGTGCCGAACAAGGCTCAGTTCATCGACCAGCTCGCCGAGCGTCTCGACGGTGACCGCAGGCGTGCGGCAGCGGCGCTGGACGCGGTGATCGACAACGTCTACGCGGCGATCGCGCGCGGCGAGAAGGTCGCCATCACCGGCTTCGGCGTGTTCGAGCGGCGCGAGCGCGCGGCGCGCACGGCACGTAACCCCGCCACCGGCGCCTCGGTCAGCGTGCCGGCGTCGCGGGTGCCGGCGTTCCGCCCCGGCACCGAGTTCCGCGAGATCGCAAGCGGCGCGCGTGAGTTCACCGCCGAGCGCACCGCACGCGCGCAGGCCGCGATGACCCGCGCCGCCGACAGCGTGCGCGAGGCGCCGAACCGCGCGGCGGCCGTCGTGCGTGACGCGCAGGACCGCGCCACCACTGCGGTGCGCGATGCACAGGACCTCGCGACCTCCACGGTGCGCGACGTCGCCGACGCCGTGCGCAACACCCCGGCGTCGAGGGCCGCGAAGAAGGCCGCGGACAAGGCACGCAAGCGTGCGGCCAAGCAGGCCGGCGCGGCGAAGAAGGCAGCGCGTGGCGCCACGGTCGACAGGGCGGCGTCGGCCACCAGCTCGGCAGCAGGCAGCACGTTGGCGAAGAAGACGAGCAAGGCCGCCTCGAAGAAGGTGGCGGCCAGGAACCTCGCCAAGAAGTCGCCGGCGAAGAAGGGCGCCGCCAAGAAGGCCGCGGCCAAGAAGTCCGCCGCGAAGAAGGCGGCGACGAAGTCGGCGGCGAAGACCGCGACGAAGTCGGCCGCGAAGAAAGCACCCGCGAAGAAGGCGGCAGCCAAGAAGTCGGCGGCGAAGAAGACCGCGGCGAAGAAGTCGCGGCGGGCGGCGAAGAAGTCGGCGGCGAAGAACGGCGGCCAAGAAGCGCAGCTGAGCGCTCAGCGCGCCGCGGTGTCGTAGTAGTCGGCCGACACCACGGTGCCGTCGACGATCGACAGCGCCCACACCGCGCCCTTGCGGGTGTCCGACGGCCTTACGCCGCGCGCGAGGCGGTCGACGAGCCCGGGAATGGTGTCGCCCTGGCTGGCGATCACCGTCACCGTGCCCGGCTTCGCGTGGGACCAGAAGGCGGTCTCCGTCTGCTCGGGTGACTTCGTGAACCGGCGGTCGCCGAACGCGGGCTCGATGACGATCTGCAGGCCGTGCTTGTCGGCAAAAGGCGCGACGGTCTGCTGACACCGCACCGGTTCCGCGGACAGCACGCGGGTCGGGGCGAAGCACTCCAGGAACGGCGCCAGCGTGTCGGCCTGCGCGCGGCCGGTGTCGTCGAGCGGACGCTCGTCGTCGTCACCGCGCCACTCGCTGCGTCGGCCGGCTTTGCCGTGGCGCACCAGCAGCACGACGGCGTCAGGCACCGGCACCGCGGCGAAGTCCGCCATGATCCGGCGATCGATGTGATAGCTCATCAGGTCACGCGCCGCCGTGGGCGGCAGCCACCGCGCGTCGTCGACCTCGTCGTTCGGGGTGAAGTCACCGTCGACGTGGCGCATCACCCAGTAGGCGGCCTGCTTGCGGCCGGCGTGCGTGTCGTAGGTCGCGGTGCTGATGAACCGCGAGACGGCGACCTGCGCGCCGAGCTCCTCCTCGACCTCGCGCACCGCGGCCGCGAGTTCGGTCTCGCCGTCGTGCAGCTTGCCCTTCGGCAGCGACCAGTCGTCGTAGCGCGGCCGGTGCACCAGCGCCACCTCGGTGCGACCGTCGCGCACGCGCCACACCACTCCGCCCGCTGCGCGGATCCCCGGCGCCGGTTTGCGTGCCACCGCTACTCGCCGCGGGCGACGAGCTGGCGCATCACCAGGTCCTGGAAATCGTTGCGTGCGCCGGGCGTGCGTGTCCATTGCCCGTCGGGCTGCAGTTCCCACGCGGCGGTGTCGGCGTCGAAGGCGGCGTCGAGCAACGAGCTCAGGTTGGCCCGCGACTGCTTGTCGGCGACCGGGCACAACACCTCGACCCGGCGGTCGAGGTTGCGGTGCATGAGGTCGGCGGAGCCGATCCAGTACTCCGGCTCGCCGTCGTTGCCGAAGTAGTAGACCCGCGAGTGCTCGAGGAACCGGCCGAGGATCGAGCGGGTCCGGATGTTCTCGGACAGTCCTTGCACCCCCGAGCGGATCGTGCAGAACGTGCGGACCAGCAGCTCGACCCGCACGCCGGCGATCGAGGCGCGGTACAGCGCGTCGATCGTCTGCTCGTCGACGAGGTGGTTCGTCTTGAACCGGATGTGCGCGTCCTTGCCGGCCTTGGCGAGTTCGATCTCGCGCTCGATGCGCTCGATCAGGCCGGCGCGGATGCCCTGCGGTGCCACCAGCAGCGAGCGGTACGTGGTCTGGCGCGAGTAACCGGTCAGCACGTTGAACAGATCGGTGAGATCCGCGCAGATATCGGGGTCGGCAGTGAACAGTCCGAGGTCCTCGTACATCCGCGCGGTCTTCGGGTTGTAGTTGCCGGTGCCGATGTGCGCGTAGCGCCGGATCTGATTGCCTTCCTGGCGCACCACCAATGCGGTCTTGCAGTGCGTCTTCAGACCCAGGAAGCCGTAGACGACGTGGCAGCCCGCACGCTCGAGCGCTCGCGCCCACTTGATGTTGGCCTGCTCGTCGAAGCGTGCCTTGATCTCGACGAGGGCCACGACCTGCTTGCCCGCAGCGGCCGCGTCGATGAGCGCCTCGACGATCGGCGAGTCACCCGACGTGCGGTAGAGGGTCTGCTTGATCGCGAGCACCCGCGGGTCGGCGGCGGCCTGTTCGATGAAGCGCTGCGTGCTCGTGGCGAACGACTCGTACGGGTGGTGGACCAGCACGTCGCCGTCGCGCATCGTCGCGAACACCGACTTCGGCGTCTCGCCCTCGGCGAAGCGCGGGTTCGTGGCCGGCACGAACGGCCGGTATTTGAGCTTCGGGCGGTCGACGTCGGACACCTGCATCAGCGAGCTGAGGTCGATCAGTCCCGGCACGCGCAACACGTCGTCGGGCTGGACGTCGATCTCGCTGACCAGCAGCTCGACGATCTCGCCGTCGATGTCGTCGGTGACCTCGAGCCGCACAGCCGGGCCGAAACGCCGACGCGTGAGTTCGCGCTCGAGCGCCTGCAGCAGGTCCTCGTCGCGGTCCTCCTCGACCTCGAAGTCGGCGTTGCGGGTCACCCGGAACAGGTGGTGCTCGACGACCTCCATGCCCGGGAACAGCGTTTCCAGGTGCGCGGCGATCAGGTCCTCGAGCGGCAGGAACTCGATCTCGGCGGACGATTCGGACACCACGACGAACCGCGGCACGTTGTTGGGGACCTTGACCCGCGCGAAGCGCTGCACCTGCTCGTCCGGATCGCGCACCAGCACGGCCAGGTTCAGCGACAAACCGGAGATGTAGGGGAACGGGTGCGCGGGGTCGACCGCCAGCGGGGTGAGCAGGGGGAAGACCTTCTCGCGGAAGTACTGGGCCTGCGTGGAGCGCTCGTCGTCGTCGAGGTCGTCCCAGCGGCGGATGTGGATGCCTGCGGCTTCCAGCTGCGGATTGACTATGTCGCGGAAGCAGCGCGCGTGCCGGTCGACCAGCTCGCGGATCCGCTCGGCCAGTTTCGCCAGCGTCACCCGCGGTGACAGCCCGTCGGGCGACGCGACCTGCAGCCCCATGTCCGCGCGGCGCTTGAGTCCGGCGATTCGCACCATGTAGAACTCGTCGAGGTTGCTGGCGAAGATCGCCAGGAACTTCACCCGTTCGAGCAACGGCTGGGACTCGTCCTCGGCCAGGGCGAGCACGCGTTCGTTGAAGGCGAGCCAGGACAGCTCGCGGTTGCCGAAGCGATCGTCGGGCAGGTCGTCGGCCTGCGGCGCGGGCCCCGCGTCGAGGTCGTCGGGCACGGTGTCCGACGACACGTCGAACGCCCGGTCGGCAGGATCGGCCGACGTCGTCGCACTCACGCGTTGGCCCCGGGCCGGCAGCAGTCGCACATGGCCGACATCATGCCGGGCGAAGTTGAACGGACGGTATTGCGCGAGTCAGCTCGGCGGCCGTGCGGGGTCCGAGGCCGAGCCCGGCGGCGGCCCGCAGGTCCTCGGCGGTGTCCACATCGCGTCGCAGCCCCGGTCCGGCGTCGAGTGCGGTCGCCCGGGCGGCGTGCCGCACCGCGGACCCCACCCCGAACTGCGGGTCGAGTTCGACGCCGGGCAGCGCGCTCAGCATCGTGGTGCCGGAGCCGTCCGCGTCTGGGACGAACGCGCGGCGGTGCGTCTCGGCCAGGACCAGGGCGGCGTGCAGTTCCGCGGGCCGCAGCGCGGGCAGATCCGCCACCAGTGCGACGACGGCGTCGTCGGGCCACGCGTGGCGGGCGTGCGCCGCGCCCTCGCGCAGGGCCGCGTTCAAACCGGCACCCTGCTGCACCACCACGTGCTGTTCCGCGCGGCCGGGGCCCGCGGCCGGCACGGGGGCCGCCGCGGCATGAGCGCGGTCGGTGACCAGCACGACGCGGGCGACCTCGGGCACCGCAACGACGGCGGCGAGCGTATCGGCGCGGATGGCCTCGACCAGGCGGGCGTGCGCTGCGGCGTCGGCACTGGCGCCCAGCAGCCGCGACTTGGCCGCAGGCAGGGACTTGGTCGGAATGAGAACGGACCAGCGCACGGTTGCGAGTCTACGAACGTGATCGGGACGGCACACCGCGCACCGCAGCGGCGCCCGCACCGCCATACGGCAGACTGCTACCGACACGAAGGAGGCAGGAGGACAGGTGGCACGGCTGCACAAGCGGCGCAGGCCCGGATTCGGCGAGAAGATGGGCCCGGGTTGGCGCTTCGTCTGGCTCGTCCTCTACTACCCGTTCTCCGCCGCGTTCAAGTTGCGCTACCGGCACATGGACCGCCTGCCGCTCGACGGGCCGATGATCATCGTGGTCAACCACGTGTCGCACGTCGACCCGTTCCTCGTGGCGAAATTCGTGCTCGACGCGGCACGCACGCCGCGCTTCCTGGCCAAGGAGTCGATCTTCGAGGTGCCCGCCGTCGGCCCGGCGATGCGGGCGATGGGCCACATCCCGGTCAAGCGCGGCACCACTGATGCGCGCCAGTCGCTGGCTGCGGCCGTTGCCTGCCTCGACGCGGGCGGCGTGATCGTGCTGCACCCGGAGGGCACGGTCACCCGCGACCCGCAATGGTGGCCGATGGCCGGCAAGACCGGCGCGGCCCGGCTCGCCTCGCTGGTGCCCGACGTCCCGGTCATCCCGATCGTGCAGTGGGGTGTGCAGGAGCAGGTGAACCTCTACAAGAAGCGGTTCAAGCTGATCCCGCGCCCGCGGCACGTCATGTCGGTCGGTGAGCCGATCGACCTGAGCGCCTTCCGCGACCGTGAGCCCACCGCGCGCATGCTGCGCGAGATGACCGACGTCATCATGCGCCGGTTGCGCGCTGATCTCGCCGAGCTGCGCGACGAGCCTGCTCCGCAGGGCGACCTGTTCGTCTGGCGGCGGGGCAGGTCCGGAAGGGACGATGTCGCGTGAGCCGAGCCGCGGTGCTCGGCGCCGGCTCGTGGGGCACCACCTTCGCCAAGGTCCTCGTCGACGCGGGCAACGACGTGACGCTGTGGGCCCGGCGCACCGAGCTCGCCGACGAGATCAACGGCGAGCACCGCAATGCCGGCTACCTGCCCGGTGTCGCGTTGCCGCCTGCGCTCACCGCGACGCACGACCCTGCGGCCGCGTTGCGCGACGCCGACCTGGTGGCGATCGCGATCCCGTCGCAGACGTTGCGTGCGAACCTGTCCGACTGGTCGGCGCTGCTGCCGCCGCACGCCGCGCTGATGAGCCTGATGAAAGGCGTCGAGCTCGGCACCACCAAGCGGATGAGCGAGGTCATCGCCGAGGTCGCAGCGGTGCCCCCGGCACGCATCGCGGTGCTCAGCGGACCCAACCTCGCGCGCGAGATCGCGCTGGAACAGCCGACGGCCACGGTCGTCGCCTGCGTGGACGACGAGCGCGCTGTGGCGGTGCAGCAGATGTGCAGCACCGCGTACTTCCGGCCGTACACGAACGCCGACGTCATCGGCTGCGAGCTCGGCGGTGCGGTCAAGAACGTCATCGCGCTGGCGTGCGGAATCGGGCAGGGGATGGGCTTCGGCGACAACTCGATCGCCTCGATCATCACCCGCGGGCTCGCCGAGACCGCCCGGTTGGGCCAGCGTCTCGGCGCCGACCCGCTGACGTTCGCCGGCCTGGCCGGATTGGGTGACCTGGTGGCCACCTGCAGCTCGCCGCTGTCACGCAACCGCACGTTCGGCGAGCGGCTCGGGCGCGGCGAGACGCTGGAGCAGGCGCAGGATGCGACGCACGGGCAGGTGGCCGAAGGCGTGAAGTCCTGCCGCGCGGTGCTCGAACTCGCCCAGCACCACGGCGTCGACGTGCCCATCACCGCCGCCGTCGAGGCGGTCTGCGCCGGGCAGATGACGCCGCGCCAGATGCTCGAGCTGTTGATGTCGCGATCGATGAAGGCCGAGGGCGCGCGGACCGGCGGCCGGCCGTGAGCGACGCGACCGGCAACGCGCGCATCCGGGTGGCGGTCGTGTACGGCGGACGCAATTCCGAACACGGCGTCTCCGTGGTGTCCGCGGGTGCTGTGCTGACCGCGCTGGACCCGGCGCGCTACGACGTCGTGCAGGTCGGCATCACGCCGCAGGGCCGGTGGCTGCTCACCGACGAAACCCCGGACCGCCTGCGCATCGCCGGGCGCACGCTGCCGCAGGTCACCTCGGGCGCCGCGGTGATCCTGCCGGGTGATCCCACCGGCCCCTCTCTCGTGGCCGCGGCGGCCGGCGAGGCCGTGCAGGCCCTGACCGACGTCGATGTCGTGTTCCCGGTGCTGCACGGGCGCTTCGGCGAGGACGGCACGATCCAGGGGCTGTTGGAGATGGCCGGCGTTCCCTACGTCGGGGCGGGCGTGTTCGCCAGCGCCGCGGGCATGGACAAGGAGTACACGAAGAAGCTGCTGCGCGCCGAAGGCCTCGACGTCGGCGAGTTCGCGGTGCTGCACC
This sequence comes from uncultured Actinomycetota bacterium, assembly GCA_963711775.1. GTDB lineage: Bacteria > Actinomycetota > Actinomycetes > Mycobacteriales > Jatrophihabitantaceae > Jatrophihabitans. The sequence goes on from CAVQFH010000008.1 coordinate 390,322, forward strand.
GCGGCCGGCCGTACGCGCAGCTCGACCTGCACCGCCTGGGACTGCCGGTATTCGTGAAACCGGCGCGCGCCGGGTCGAGCGTCGGGATCACCCGCGTCGACGCGTGGGAGGACCTGGACGCTGCGTTGGAGCTGGCGTGGTCGCACGACCCGAAGGCGCTGGTGGAGAGGGCGGTCGCCGGCCGGGAGATCGAGTGCGGCGTGCTCGAGGACGCCGATGGCGAGCCGCGGGCCAGCGTGCCGGCGCAGATCACCGTGCTGCCCGGGGAACACGAGTGGTACGACTTCGAGGCGAAGTACCTCGACGACGCGTGCCGGATCGACATCCCCGCTCCGCTGCCCGACGCGGTCACGGTCGAGGTCCGCGCGGCGGCCTGCCGCGCGTTCCGGGCCATCGACTGCGCCGGCCTGGCGCGCGTCGACTTCTTCGTGACCCCGGACGACCGGGTGATCGTCAACGAGATCAACACGATGCCCGGCTTCACGCCGATCTCGATGTACCCGAAGATGTGGGCGGCCACCGGCGTGCCCTACCCCGAGGTCGTCGACAGGTTGATCGCCGCCGCGCTGCGCCGTGCCCGCTGACGGCGACCGTAGGCGGCCTCAGCCCGTCGGAGGGCGCTTGACCTCCTGCACGTTCCACCGGTTGCCGTCCGGATCGGCGAAGTAGACGAACCGGCCCCACGGCAGGTCGACGACGTCGCTGACCTGCACGCCGCGCTGCGCGAGTTCGGCGTGGGCCGTGTCGGCGTCGTCGACGACGAGCTGCAGGCCCTCGAGCGAGCCCGGCGCCATCGTCGTCAGCCCCTCGCCGAAGCAGACCGAGCAGGCCGAGCCCGGCGGGGTGAGCTGGACGAAGCGCAGCGATTCGTTCACGCGCTGGTCGTGGTCGGCGACGAAACCGGCTTGGTCGACGTAGAACGCCTTGGCGGCGTCGACGTCACTGACCGGGATGCACACCAGCTCGAGACGGTAATTCACGATGATCTCCTCCAGGCGCTCGTCGGTCGCGGTGCCGCGAACGTAACGACTGCCTCGGACAGTCTCGCGGAGCGGCCGCGGCGTCGGTGCCATGTGGATAATTGACGGGGTGAACGGACGCGGTCACGAGAACGTGGCGACGGTGCTCGTCGACCCGTCCGTGCTCGGCGATTTCGAGCTGGACCTGATGTCGCACGACTTCCGCGTCTGGATCGTCAGCGAGGTCTCGACCTTCCCGGACGCGTCCCGGCTGGCGTTCCAGATCCGTCGTTCGCTCATCGAGTGGAGCCAGGGAAAGTGGGCGCACGCTGCCGACTGGACGCTCGTGTGGATCACCTTCGGCGAGAGCTGGCAGGACGGCGACGAACCGATTCCGTGGCCCGCGCACGCCGCGCTGTGGGACAAGCTCGCCGAGTACCGCGAGCACGCGCGCTACAACCTCGGCCTCGGCGGGGTGCCGCGGCTGTCGGTGCCGCGCGATCCGCACACCGGCTGACCTGTCCCGCGGCGCGGGCCGGCCTGAGCGCCGTCAGGCGATGGCGCCGGCGTCGCGCAGTTCGGCGATGCCCGCCTCGTCGTAGCCGAGCTCGCCCAGCAGCTGCGCCGTCGCCGACCCGAGCGAAGGCACGTCGCCGGCCGTCCCCGGCGTGCGCGAGAACCGCGGCGCGGGCGCCGGCATCGTCGCGCCCGCCGACCTCGGTGAACGACCCGCGGGCGACGTTGTGCGGGTGGCGCGTCGCCTCGTCGAGCGTCAGTACCGGCGCCACGCACGCGTCGAGCGGGGCGAACAGCTCGGCCCACTCGTCGCGGGTGCGGGTGCGGAAGGCCTCCGCCAGCACCGCGTGCACCGCGGCCACTGGTCGGGGTCGTACGGACTGGGCACGGTGTCCGCGTCGAGGCCGAGCGTGGCCACCAGCACCGCCCAGAACTGCGGCTCCAGCGGGCCGACGGCCACCCACTTGCCGTCGGCGGTCTCGTAGCAGCGGTAGTTCGGCGCGCCGCCGTCGAGCAGGTTGGCCTCGCCGCTCGTCGCGCCACCCGCCGGACGCCGCGAACGTGCGCGTCATCGACCCGAGGTAGCCCGCGCCCTCGGTCATCGCCGCGTCGACGACCTGGCCCTCGCCGGTGGCGCGCGCGTGCAGCATCGCGGCGAGGAGGCCCGGTGGCCAGGAACATCGCGCCGCCGCCGAAGTCGGCGACGTAGTTGACCGGCGGCACCGGCGGCCCGGCGGCCGGGCCGATGCCGTGCAGCAGGCCGGTCACCGCCAGGTAGGTGATGTCGTGCCCGGCGGTCGCGGCCAGCGGGCCGTTCTGGCCCCACCCCGTCATCCGGCCGTAGACGAGCCGCGGGTTGCGGGCCAGCACGTCGTCCGGACCGACGCCGAGCCGCTCGGCGACGCCCGGGCGGAAACCCTCGATCAGCGCGTCGCACGTGGTCGGCCAGCCGCAGCGCCACCTCGGCCCCGCCGGGCGTGCGCAGGTCGAGCCCGATCGAGCGCCGGCCGCGGCCCATCGGGCTCGACGCGATCACGCGTCGGCGAGGCCGCCGCCGGCCCCGAGCCTGTCGATGCGCACGACCTCGGCGCCGAGGTCGGCCAGCAGCATGCCCGGCGAACGGCACCGGGCCGATCGCCGGCAGCTCCAGCACGCGGACGCCGGCCAGCGGACCGCTCATCGATCGATCACCTCTCGCCCGACATGCATCGAGTGGTGCAGTTGCGCGCTCGAGTGGTCACGGACAAGTGACCACTCACGCGGCAACTGACCACTCGACGGGACGGGCGGGCAGACGACGGCTAGAAGCGTCTCGCTCTTCTCCGCCTTGCGTGCGCAGCAGGTCGTTGGGCGCGAACCGCTCGCCGTAGGCCTTGGCGAACTGCTCGGCGCGCTGCACGAACGCCGCGACGCCGTTGCCCGTGGAGCCCTCGTAGCCGTTGACGTACTGCAGCACGCCGCCGGTCCACGGCGGGAAGCCGATGCCCATGATCGAGCCGATGTTGGCGTCGGCCGTGGTGATCAGCACGCTCTCCTCGACGCAGCGCGCGGACTCGACGGCCTCGATGACCAGCATCCGCTCCTCGAGCTCGTGCAGGTCGACCTGCGACGGGTCGCCCTGCACCGGGAAGTGCTCGGCGAGCCCCGGCCACAGGCCGGTGCGCTTGCCCGACTCGTCGTAGTCGAAGAAGCCCGCGCCCTTGAGCCGGCCCGGGCCGGCCGAGCTCGACCATCTTCTCGACGACGTCCTCGGCGGGGTGGCGCACGTAGGCGTCGCCCATCGCGTCTCGGGTCTCGTTGCGGATCTTGAGGAACAGCTCGAGGTTGAGCTCGTCGGCCAGCTGCAGCGCGCCGACCGGGTACCCGGCCTGCGTCGTCGCCTGCTCGATCGTCGACGGCGCGACGCCCTCGCCGAGCATGGCCAGCGCCTCGTTGACGAACGTGCCGATGACGCGGGAGGTGAAGAACCCGCGGCTGTCGTTGACGACGATCGGCGTCTTCTTGATCTGCGCCGCGTAGTCGAGCGCGCGGGCCAGCGCCTCGTCGGACGTCTGCTCGCCGCGGATGATCTCCAGCAGCGGCATCTTGTCGACGGGGGAGAAGAAGTGCAGGCCGATGAAGTCCTGCTTGCGCTGCGACACCTTCGGCCAGCGACGGTGATCGGCAGCGTCGAGGTGTTCGAGCCGAGCAGCGCGTCGGGCAGCACGACCTTCTCGGCCTCGGCGAACACCTCGTGCTTGAGCGACACCTTCTCGAACACGGCCTCGACGATCAGGTCGCAGCCGGCGAGGTCGGCGTAGTCGGCAGTGGGCGTGATGCGGGCCAGCACCTCGTCGGCCTTGGCCTGCGTCCATCTTGCCGCGCGACACCGCCTTGTCCAGCAGCTTCTGCGAGTAGTCCTTGCCCTTCTCGGCCGCCTCGAGCGAGACGTCCTTGAGCACGACCTGCATGCCGTTGCGGGCGGTGACGTAGGCGATGCCCGCGCCCATCATGCCGGCGCCGAGCACGGCCACCTTCTGCGGCGTTGCGCTTCGTCGTAACCGTCCGGTCGCGAGCCGCCGGCGTTGATCGAGTTCAGGTCGAACCAGAACGCCTGGATCATGTTCTTCGCGGTCTGGCCGGTGGCCAGGTTGACGAAGTAGCGGCCCTCGATCTTGAGCGCGGTGTCGATGTCGACCAGTCGCGCCCTCGACCGCGGCGCACATGATGTGGTGCGGCGCGGGCATCGGTGCGCCCTTGAGCTGCTTGCGCAGGTTGCCGGGAAAGGCCGGCAGCATGCCGGCGAGCTTCGGGCTGATCGGCGCGCCGCCGGGCATGCGGTAGCCCTTGTCGTCCCACGGCTGCACGGTCTGCGGGTTGGCCTTGATCCACTCGCGCGCCTTGGCGAACATCTCGTCCGGCGTCGCGGCCAGCTCGTCGACGATGCCGACCTCGACGGCCTGCGGCAGGCTTGTAGCGGTTGCCCTGCAGCAGCACCTTCATCAGGCCGTCGGCGATGCCGAGCAACCGGGTGATGCGGGTGACGCCACCGGCGCCGGGCAGCAGGCCGAGCGTGACCTCGGGCAGGCCGAACTGCGACTTGGGGTTGTCCAGCGCGATGCGGTGGTTGCAGGCCAGCGCGATCTCGAGGCCGCCGCCCAGCGCGGCGCCGTTGAGCGCGGCCACGGTGGGCTTGCCGAGCTTCTCCAGCCGGCGGAAGTCGGCCTTGATCTTGGTGACGCCCGCGGCGAACTCGTCGGCGTTGTCCGGTGTCACCTGCGAGAGCAGCTTGAGGTCGCCGCCGGCGAAGAACGTGTCCTTCGCCGAGGTGACGATCACGCCGGTGATCGAGTCCTTCTCGGCCTCGAGCCGGTCGACGGCGTCGGACAGCGACGTGCGGAAGTCGTCGTTCATCGTGTTGGCGCGCTGGTTCGGGTCGTCAAGGGTCAGCGTGACGACGCCGTCGGCATCCTTGTCGTACCGGATCGTGCCCGGCGACGCTGCGTGGCGAGAGTGTTGTCGGTCATCAGATCCGCTCCACGATCGTGGCGACGCCCATGCCGCCGCCGATGCACAGCGTGGCCAGGCCGAGCTGCTGGTCGCGCCGTTCGAGCTCGTCGATCAGCGTGCCGAGGATCATCGCGCCCGTGGCGCCCAGCGGGTGGCCGAGCGCGATGGCGCCGCCGTTGACGTTGAGCTTCTCGTGCGGGACGTCGAGGTCACGCATGAACTTCATGACGACCGCGGCGAACGCCTCGTTGAGCTCCCAGAGGTCGATGTCCTCGACGGTCAGACCCGCCTTGGCCAGGGCCTTCTGCGCGGCCGGCGTGGGGCCGGTCAGCATGATCGTGGGCTCGGACCCGACGACGCCGACCGAGCGGATCCGCGCGCGCGGCGTGAGCCCGTGCTCCTTGCCGGCGCGCTCGCTGCCGATGACGACCAGCCCGGCGCCGTCGACGATGCCCGACGAGTTGCCCGGCGTGTGGACGTGGTTGATCTTCTCGACCCAGTGGTACTTCTGCAGCGCCACCGCGCCGAAACCACCCATCTCGGCGACCGCCTGGAACGACGGCTTGAGCGCAGCGAGCGACTCGACGGTCGTGCCGGGCCGCGGGAACTCGTCGCGGTCGAGGACGACCCGGCCGTTGATGTCGCGTACCGGCACGATCGACTTGTCGAAGGCGCCGTCGGCCAGGGCCTTCTCGGTGCGCAGCTGCGACTCGGCGGCGTAGGTGTCGACATCGGTGCGGCTGAAGCCCTCGAGCGTCGCGATCAGGTCGGCGCTGACGCCTTGCGGCACGAAGCTGGTCCGGTACGCCGTCTCCGGGTCCTGCGCCCACGGGCCGCCGTCGGAGCCCATCGGCACCCGCGACATCGCCTCGACGCCACCCGCGATGATCAGGTCCTCCCAGCCGGAACGCACCTTCTGCGCGGCGACGTTCACGGCTTCGAGGCCGGAGGCGCAGAAGCGGTTGAGCTGGAATCCGGGGCCGGAGGTCTCGTAGCCCGCGGCCAGTGCAGCGGTCCGCGCGATGTCGGCGCCCTGCTCGCCGATCGGCGAGACGCAGCCGAGGATGACGTCCTCGACGGCCGCGGGGTCCAGGCCCGGATTGCGCCGGCGCACCTCCTCGAGCAGGCCGACCACCAGCGACACCGGCTTCGTGCCGTGCAGCGAGCCGGTGTCCTTGCCACGCCCGCGCGGGGTGCGCAACGCGTCGTAGACGAATGCTTGCGAGGGGAGCTCGTCACCCGAGCGTGTAGCCGTCATGTCCCTACCGTTTCCGTGTTGGGGTCCAACGAGGTGGCGCAGGCCTGCGACGCGCCGACAGATGTTGCCAGTCTTACTGTCACCGTGCGCCCCGCGCCAGTCTTTGTGTCGATGTGCACGCCCTGACCGGCCCGCGGCGGGCGTCTAGGCTTGCTCGCCATGGGTGCACCGGGCGGCGCAGGCGTCGCCGGGCGCGCTGCCGACGCCACCCTGACGGTCGACGAGCTGGCCGAGCGCACCGGTACCACCGTGCGGACCCTGCGTTTCTACGCCAGCGAGGGGCTGTTGCCGGCGCCCGAGCGACGCGGTCGGGTGGCCTACTACGGCGAGACCCACCGGTTGCGTCTCGAGCTCATCCGCACCCTGCAGGAGCACGGCTACACGCTGTCGGCCATCCAACGGGTGCTCGCGCGCATCCCCGACGACGCCGAGCCGGTCGAGTACGCGGTGCAGAGCGCGGTACTGGCCCCTTGGCTGGCCGACCAGACCGAACTGATCGACCGCGCCGGCCTGGTGCGTCGCCTCGGTCACCCGATCGACGACGTCGAGATCGACTTCCTGGAATCGGTGGGCGCGCTCGAACGCAGCGGCGACGGCTGGTTCCGGGTGTCGCCGTCGATGCTCGGGCACGCGGCCGAGTTGCTGCGTCTCGACGTGCCCCGCGCCGTGCTCGAGGGATCGGCGCGGATCATCGCCGAGCACGCGCACGCCGTGGCCGAAGGGCTCACCGACGTGTTCGCCAGCGCGGTGTGGGGCCCGTATCAGCGCGGCGAACTGGACCACGAACAGGTCATGGCCATCCTGACGCGGCTGCGGCCGATGGCGCTGCAGGGCCTGCTGGGCGCTTTCGCCCGGGCGGCCGACCAGGCGGCGCACCGCCGCCTGGAGAGCTGACCCGCTACGTGCGCCGGGTGCACAACGTGTCCGGGTTCGCGGCCGCGGAGTTCGTCGAGCAGACCGCGGGCAGCGCCGAGCGCAGCGCGTCGGCGATCGTCGGCAGGTAGGTCGCCGGCTGGACGCCGGCCGAGAACTTGACGGACACGAACGCGGCGCGGTCGACGGATGTGTACGTCGTCGAGTTCTTCCCGTGGTCGAGCACGAACGCGAACCCGTCGACGGCGAGGTACTCACCGAGGAACCGGGATAGAGCTGCTTCGGCTTCGCCACGCCGCAGCTCAGCACGATCGGCGGGTTGCCCCAGGCGACGACGAACGGGGTCGACGGCGTCGTGTGGACGGCCCGCGGCGACAGCCCGTCCAGGGACACCGGCAGCTTGGCCAGCACCTTCGCGCAGTTGGCCGTCTGCGCGGTCGCCAGCGGCGGCGCGGCAGCGGTGATCGGCCCCGGCGGCGTAGACGGCGAGGCCGACGGGGTGGGGGAGTTGCCGCTGACGGCGCTGATGGCGAATGCCGCGAGGACGACGAACGGCACCGCCACCGCCGTCGCGATCAGCGCCGCTCGGCGCCGGACGGGGTCGCTCACCCGGTGGTCCCTGCTGTCACAGATGAACGACGGGGCACGTCAACGTGCGGGTGATGCCCTCGACGGACTGCACGTTGGCGACGACCATCCGGCCGAGCTCGTCCATGGTGTCGGCCTCGACACGCACGATGACGTCGTACGGCCCGGTGACGTCCTCGGCAGTCGCGACGCCGGTGAGGGCGCCGATCCGCGACGCCACGGCGGCTGCCTTGCCGACCTCGGTCTGGATCAAGATGTAGGCGCTGACGCTCACGGACAATCACTCCGATCCGTTGGTGGCCCTGCTGTCCGGCGGGCGGCGGGACCCGCGCCGGGCCGGCGCGGCGAGTCCTTGCGTTCGGCGTGACGCGCGGACCGGTAGAACGTAGCGCAGGCGGGGTCGCACCGACCCCGCAGCACGGACGATCATCACCCGCCCGGGTGAGCGTGAGGGGCGAGCACCATCACCGTTTCCGATGTCGGGGAGTTCGGGCTCATCGCCCGCGTCACCGCGGGCCTGGAGCCCTCGCCCAGCACACTGCTCGGGCCGGGCGACGACGCGGCCGTGGTGGCCGTGCCGGACGGGCGCGTCGTCGTGTCCACCGACACGCTGGTCGAGCAGCGGCACTTCCGTCGCGACTGGTCCAGCGCCGAGGACGTCGGGCACAAGGCCGCGGCCCGGGCCTTCTCCGACATCAGCGCGATGGGCGCGCGGCCGACAGCGCTCGTCGTCGGACTCGCCGCCCCCGGGAATCTCGAACTGACCTGGATCGACGGCCTGATGTCCGGGCTGCGCGACGAGTGCGCGCAGGTCGACGCCGCCATCGTCGGCGGCGACGTCACCGCCGCGGACGCCGTGGTGCTCAACGTCACCGCGCTCGGCGATCTGGAGGGTCGTGCCCCGGTGACCCTCGCCGGCGCGCGGGCGGGCGAGCTCGTCGCCGTGTGCGGGCGCACCGGCTGGGCGGCTGCCGGGTTCGCCGTGCTCGGCCGCGGGTTCCGCTCACCGGTGCAGGTCGTCGCCGCGCACCGCCGCCCCGAGCCGCCGTATCGGCAGGGGCCGGCCGCGGCGCTCGCCGGCGCGTCGTCGATGACCGACGTCAGCGACGGGCTGGTCGGTGACCTCGGGCACATCGCGTCCGCCAGCAACGTGCGCATCGACCTGCGCGCGGAGTTGCTCGACGTGCCGGCGAAGCTGCGTGAGGTCGGCGCCGCGCTGAACGTCGACCCGCTCGTGTGGGTGCTCACCGGCGGCGACGACTACGCGTTGGTCGCGACCTTCCCGCGCACCAGGGCCCTGCCGCCCGATTGGCGGGTCATCGGCGCCGTCAGCGACGGTGAGGGCGTGCGGGTCGACGGCCGGCGCTGGCCGGCCGGGGGGTACGAGCACTTCCGCTGAGTGCGCTGGCTAACGTCGGACGGCGTGCAGCTCACGCTCGAGGTCCGTGCCTACGACGATCCCGACGTCAAGCGGATGACTGCCGACGTGCAGGGCGAGTACGTCGTCATGTACGGCGGCCCGGACGACACCACCACCGACCCGGGCGAGTTCGCGCCGCCCCGGGGCCTGTTCGTCGTCGCGTCGGTCGACGGCGTGCCCGCGGCCATGGGCGGTTGGCGACGCGTCGGTGACCCGGCCGCCGGCCTCGCCGAGATCAAGCGGATGTACGTGGCCCCCGCCGCGCGGCGCCTGGGGTTGTCCCGGGCGGTGCTCGCCGAGCTCGAGCGCACCGCGGCGCTGGCCGGCGTGCGGCGTTTGGAACTGATCACCGGGCAACCACAGCAGCCGGCGATCGCGCTCTACCGCAGCGCGGGCTACACGCCCACCGCGAACTTCGGGCACTACGCGGACTCGCCCAGCGCGGTGTTCCTGGGCAAGGATTTGCCGGCCGATTTGCCGGCCGATTTGCCGGCCGACTTGCCGGCCGGCTGACCGGCCCCGCGGTGCGGGCGACCTCGCGCAGGGACGAGAAAGCCCGCCTCGCGATCGCGAAGCGGGCGTGTTCTCGCCGGACGGCGGCGGTCAGGCGCGGGTGACCTTGCCGGCCTTCAGGCAGGAGGTGCAGACATTGAGCCGACGGCGGGTGCCCGGCGCGACCAGCGCGCGGACGGGCTGCACGTTCGGGTTCCAGCGGCGGTGGTTACGCCGGTGGGAGTGCGAGACGGACATGCCGAAGCCAGGCCCCTTGCCGCAGACATCGCAGACGCTGGCCACAGTGAACTCCTTGCACGACGGGGTGGGACGGTGGTGATGCAGTGGCGCCCGGCGTGAAGCAGGGCAACCAGAGCAGTCTAACGGCTGCGCGACGCACCGGCCAAACCGCGGTGCGGGCGGTGCTGCTGGGCGTCGCGGCTCCCGGCGGCGACGCACCCGGACAGTAAAGTGCCGCGCATCCGAAGGGAAGTGGCCGTGCTCGACGCGCTGGACGTGGACGCCGTGCGTCGCTGGAGCGGCGTCGCGCTCGAACTCCTCGGTGAGCACCGCCGCGAGATCGACGCGCTCAACGTCTTCCCGGTCGCCGATTCGGACACCGGCAGCAACGCCTTGAGCACGCTGCAGGCCGCCGACGCCGCCCTCGCCGCGGACCCGGACGTCGCCACGGTGCGCGGGGCGTTCGCGATCATGGCCGACGGCGCGGCGCGCGAGGCACTCGGCAACTCGGGATTCATCGTGTCCCAGATCCTGCGCGGGCTGGCCGGCATCGGCAGCGAGCCTTCCGGCGCGGGCGAGTGGGACGCAGCGGCCTTCGCCGAGGGGCTCGACGCCGGAACCGCCTACGCGCACCAGGCCGTCGTCACACCGGTCGCCGGCACGATCCTGACGGTCGTCGAGGCCGCCGCGGACGCCGCCGCGCACGAGGTCGGCGCCGGCCGCGCGCTGGGGGCCGCGGTGGTCGCGGCCACCCAGGCCGCCGACGCCGCTCTGCAGCGCACCACTGAGCAGCTGCCGGAGCTCGCGCGGGCCGGCGTGGTCGACGCGGGCGGCCGGGTGCTGGTGCTCCTGCTCGACGCCCTGGCCCGCACCGTCACCGGCGAAGCCGTCGCTGTGGAACCGGTGCAGGCACCACACCCCGCCCCTGACCCCGTCGAGGTCTCCGGCGACGCCGAGCCCGTGCACCGCGAGTACGGGTTCGAGGTGCAGTACCGCCTCGACGCCCCCGCCGGGCACCTCGACGTGTTGCGTGCCCGGCTCGCCGAGCTGGGTGACTCGGTCGTGGTGGTGCCCACCGGTGCCGGCGCGACGTCCTGGAACGTGCACGTGCACGTCGACGACGTCGGCGCGGCCGTCGAGGCAGGGGTCGAGGCCGGGCGCCCGCACGACATCCGGGTCGTCGGGCTGCGTCAACCGAGCTCCGCGCAGCGAGCCGTTCCCCGGGACGGCGCGCGCCCCGGCGCGTCGGACGGTGTCGCGGTGCTGGCGGTGGCACCGGGCGCGGGTCTCGGGCACCTGTTCACCGGCGCCGGAGTCGACGGCGTGCACGTGGTCGACGGCGGCCCGGACGACCTGCCCGCGGTCGCCGACGTCATCGCGGCCGTGCACCGCACCGGGGCGGCGCAGGTGGTGCTGCTGCCCAACGCCTCCCGCGTCACCGGTGTCGCCGAGGCCGCGGCCGACCACGCGCGTGCCGACGGCATCGGCGTGTCCGTGGTCCCCACCCGCTCGGCGGTGCAGGCGCTGGCAGCGATCGCCGTGCACGACGCGCAGCGCCGCTTCGACGACGACGTCGTCGCGATGGCCGAGGCCGCCGCCGCGACGCGTTTCGCCGAGATCACCGTTGCCGACGCCGAGGCGCTCACGGCGGTCGGCATCTGCCACGCCGGCGACGTGCTCGGCCTCATCGACGGCGAAGTCGTCGAGATCGGCCGCGGCATGCTGGCGGTGGTGTTCACGCTCGTCGACCGGCTGCTCGCCGTCGGTGCCGAGCTGATGACCGTGCTGATCGGCAGCGGCGCCCCGCCGCGCACCGGCGACCTGATCTCGGCCCACGTGCGCGGGCGTTCGCCGTTCACCGACGTCACCGTCTACGCCGGCGGCCAGGCCGACCACGCGGTGATCATCGGGGTCGAGTGAGCGACGTGCCCACCCTGGAGACGGACCTGGTCGACACCGTCGGCGCGCGCACCGCGAAGGCGTTGCAAAAGGCCTTCGGCATGCGCACCGTGCGTGACCTGCTCACGCACTACCCGCGGCGGATGGCCGAGCGGGGGCGGCTGACCGACCTGTCGTCCCTGCGCGTCGACGACGAGGTCACCGTCGTCGCCGACGTGCTGTCCAACCAGGTGAAGCGTGCCCGCAACGGGCAGCGGCTCGAGGTCGTGGTCGGCGACGGCAAGGGCCGGCTGCAGCTGGTCTTCTTCGGCCGCGCGGTGTGGCGCGGCAAGGACCTCGTGCCCGGCAGCAGGGGGCTGTTCTCCGGCAAGGTGGGGGAGTTCCGCGGCGCCCGCCAGCTGGTGCACCCGGACTACCTGCTGCTGCGCGGTGACGACCTCGACGACGCCGAGGCCGACGTCTACGCCGGCCGGCTGATCCCCGTCTACCCGGCGACTCAGGCGGTGCGCACCTGGACGATCGCGAGCGCCGTCTCGCTGACCCTCGACGCCCTGGACCCGGTGCCGGACGGTCTCGACGCCGCCATCCGCGAGCGGCACGGCCTGCTCGGCGCGGACGCGGCCCTGCGCGCGATGCACCAACCCGAGGACTTCGCGCAGTGGCAGGCCGCGCGCAAGCGCCTCGCCTGGGACGAGGCGCTCGGCGTGCAGCTCGCGCTCGCGCAGCGCCGGTGGCTCGCCGGCGCGAACCCGGCGACCCCTCGCCCGGTCCGGCCGGGCGGCCTGCTCGCGGCGTTCGACGCGCGGTTGCCCTTCGCGCTCACCGAAGGCCAGCGCGAGATCGGGGACGTCCTCGCGGGGGAACTGGCGCGGGCGCACCCCATGCACCGGCTGCTGCAGGGCGAGGTCGGCTCCGGCAAGACCGTCGTCGCGCTGCGGGCCATGCTGCAGACCGTCGACGCCGGGGGACAGGCCGCCCTGCTGGCCCCCACCGAGGTGCTGGCCGCGCAGCACGCGCGGACCATCGACACGCTGCTCGGCCCGCTGGCGCTGGGCGGGCGGCTCGGCGGCGCCGACGACGCGACCCGCGTCGCCCTGCTGACCGGCTCGCTGCCCGCCGCTGCCAAGCGCGCGGCGCTGCTCGATGCCGCGGGCGGCGCCGCCGGCATCGTCGTGGGCACGCATGCGCTGATCCAGGACCAGGTGTCCTTCGCCGACCTCGGCCTGGTGGTCGTCGACGAACAGCACCGGTTCGGCGTCGAGCAGCGCGACGCGCTGCGCGGCAAGGCCGCCAACCCGCCGCACCTGCTCGTGATGACCGCCACGCCGATCCCGCGCACCGTGGCGATGACAGTGTTCGGCGATCTCGACACCTCGACGCTCGCCGAACTGCCCGCCGGCCGCTCACCGATCGCCACGAGCGTGGTGCCCGCGGCCGAACGGCCGGGCTGGCTCGAGCGCGCATGGCAGCGCATCCGCGAGGAGGTCGCCGCCGGCCGGCAGGCCTACGTCGTGTGCCCTCGCATCGGCGACGGACATGACGGAATTCGCCGACGACGTCGAGGACCTCGAGCTCGAGCCGCCGGAGGGCGACGCCGCTCGCCGGCCGCCGCTCGCCGTGTCCGACGTCGCCCCCATGCTCGCCGACGGCCCGCTCGCCGGACTGCGCGTCGGCGTGCTGCACGGCAGGCTGGCGCCGGAGGACAAGGACCGCGCGATGAGTGACTTCGCAGCCGGGCGCGTCGACGTGCTCGTGGCGACGACGGTCATCGAGGTCGGCGTGGACGTGCCGAACGCGACGGTGATGGCCGTGCTCGACGCCGACCGCTTCGGCGTCTCGCAGCTGCACCAGCTGCGTGGTCGCGTCGGTCGCGGCGGCCACCCGGGCCTGTGCCTGCTCGTCACCGACGCCCCGGACGGCTCACCGGCCCGCGAGCGGCTGGACGCCGTCGCGGCGACGCTCGACGGCTTCGCCCTTGCCCGCCTGGACGTCGAGCAACGCCGCGAGGGCGACGTGCTCGGTGCCGCGCAGTCGGGACGTCGCCGACAGCTGAAGCTGCTCTCGCTGCTGCGCGACGAGGACACGATCACCGCCGCGCGCCGTGAGGCTGCCACGATCGTCGACGCCGACCCCACCCTCGCCGCGCACCCGGTGCTGGCCGCGCAGGTGGCCGACCTGGTCCGCGACGAGCAGGCCGAATTCCTGGAGAAGGCGTGAGGGGCGGCCGGTGAGGATCGTCGCGGGCGCGGCGCGCGGCCGCCGCCTGGCCACGCCGCCGGCGGGGACCCGCCCGACGTCGGACCGGGTCCGCGAGGCGCTGTTCAGCAGTCTCGCCGCGTCGGTGCACCTGGACGGTGCGCGGGTGCTGGACCTGTTCGCCGGCACCGGCGCCGTCGGACTGGAGGCGCTGTCCCGTGGTGCCGCCGAGGCTGTGCTCGTCGAGAAGGGCCGCGCCGCGCTCGACGTGCTGCGCCGCAACGTCGACACGGTCGGGCTGCCCGGCGCCAGCGTCGTCGCGCGGCCGGTCGGCGCATTCCTGGCCGAGGGCACCGAGCAGCCGTTCGACGTCGTCTTCGCCGACCCGCCGTACGCCCTGGACCTCGCGAAGCTGTGCGAGGTGGTCGCTGGTGTCGCCGCCGGCTGGCTCGCCCGCGACGGCGTCGTCGTCGTCGAGCACGGCGCGCGCAGCGCCGGACCGGGCGCCTGCGGTCTGACTTGCGTCACATCGAGTGCCGAGAAGCGCTACGGGGACACCGTGCTTTGGTACGGTCGCGCCCGATGAAACCCCGCGCCGAAGGCGGTATCGCCAAGGTCCGCCGCGCCCTGTGCCCGGGCTCGTTCGACCCGGTCACCAACGGCCACATCGACATCATCGGCCGCGCCGCGAACCTCTACGACGAGGTCGTCGTGGCGGTGTTCGTCAACCAGTCGAAGTCGAGCATGTTCTCCGTCGACGAGCGCAAGGCGATGCTCACCGAGGTCAGCGCGGAGTACCCGAACGTCACCATCGACACCTTCGAGGGTCTGGTCGTCGACTACTGCCGTCGCTTCGACATCCCGGTGATCGTGAAGGGTCTGCGCGCGGTCAGCGACTTCGACTACGAACTGCAGATGGCGCAGATGAACCGGGGGCTCGCGGGCATCGACACGCTGTTCATGCCGACTAACCCGGAATACAGCTTCCTGGCCTCTAGCCTGGTGAAGGAGATCGCCAAGTGGGGCGGCGACGTCGCCTCGCTCGTCCCGCCGAACGTTCTCAAACGACTCATCGAACGCGCCGACCCGACGCAGTAGACCGCGTTGCGCCGCGGACCGGCGCCGTCCCGCGGAGGCCCGACCATGACCGACGAAGCCCTGCGCCGTGCCGACGAGTTGCTCAGTGAGCTGATCGAGGTCGTCGAGACCGCCCGCGCCCTGCCGATGTCGGTGTCCTGCGTGCTGCCCCGCGAGCGGTTGCTGGACCTGCTGGATGAGTTGCGCGAGGTCCTGCCGCCGGAGATGGACGAGGCGCGCACCGTCATCGCCACCCGCGAGCGCATCCTCAAGGACGCCTACGAGCGGGCCGAGCAGACCCGCAACCGCGCGGTCAAGGAAGCCGATGCCGTGCTCGCCGACGTCGGGCACCGCGCCGAGCAGATCACCACGGCCGCCGAGCAGGACGCCGCCGAGACGGTCGCCGCGGGGAAGGCCGAGCACGGCCGGCTGGTCGCGGCCACCACTGTGCACCAGGCCGCCGCGCAGGCCGCTGCGGCGCTGCGCGCCGACGCCGAGAAGTACCAGGCGCAGCTGTCGGCCGACGCGCAGCTCTACGACTCGAAGGTGCGCGGCGAGGCCGAGCGCTACGCCGCGGACGCCCGCTCGGCCGCACAGCGCTACGCCACCAAGCTCACCGCCGACGCCGACGCGTACGCCGAACGCACCCTCGGCGAGCTGTCCGCCGTCCTGCACAAGGCGGTCGGCACGGTCGACCAGGGCCGCTCGTCGATCGCCGGGCGGCGCGCCGGCGAATGGGTCTCCGGCGCCGATGCCGAGGGCACCGACGGCCCCACGTCGCTGTCGGCCTGACCGTCACGAGGCCGTCGCGCCGGGCGGGCGGCAGCAGCATTCGTCGTCCGGGCCGCCCCTCGGCTAGGCTGGTCAACGGCCTGAACCTGGTCGTGACCGTCCGTCGTACCTCGAGAACACCACACCGATGCATTCGCAGCGCACCACCTCCGCGCGCAGTCCGTTCGTCTTCGACCTGCGCGAGCTCGGCCGATCGCCGGGCACCATGCGAGAGCACCGGCGCAGCGTTCCCGTGGGCACGAAGCTCGGTCTCGATCTCATCGCGGTGCCGGAAGGCGCCTCGCTCGACCTCGACCTCCGCCTGGAAGCGGTGTCCGAGGGCGTGCTGGTCACCGGCACCGTCACGGCGCCGCTGACCGGCCAGTGCGGGCGATGCCTCGACCCGATCCGCGATGAGCTGAGCGTCTCGCTGTGCGAGCTGTTCGCGTACGCGCACAGCACGACCGACGAGACGAGCGAGCAGGACGAGGTCCACCGGATCGACGGCGACCTGCTCGACGTCGAACCGGTGGTGCGTGACGCGGTCGTCCTGGCCCTGCCCTGGACGCCCGTGTGCAGGGCGGACTGCCCGGGCTTGTGCCCCGAGTGCGGGCAGCGGCTCGCCGACCTGCCGGCCGACCACGCACACGATCGGCTCGACCCGCGGTGGGCGGCACTCGCCGCGTTCGCCGAGCCGGACGACAGCTCGACCGGTGCCGGTTCGGACGCCGAACGCTGACTGCACCGCCCCGCACGATGCAACACCCGAGAAACAGGAGTTCGAAGTGGCCGTACCGAAGCGCAAGATGTCGCGCAGCAACACCCGCGCGCGCCGTTCCCAGTGGAAGACGACGGCGCCGACGCTCGTGCGCTGCCCCAACGGGGCCTGCAACGCGCTGAAGCTGCCGCACACGGCCTGCGACAACTGCGGCCAGTACGACGGCAAACAAGTCCTGTCGGTCTGAACTTGTCGCCGCAGCTCGACGAGCAGTCGGCGGCACGGTGAAAGCCGCCGCGCGGGCCAGGCAGCCTGCCGACCAAGCCCTGCTGGCGCAGGCTCTCGGGATCGACATCGACCCCGAGCTGCTTCGGCGCGCCCTCACGCACCGCTCGTACGCCTACGAGCACGGCGGCCTGCCGCACAACGAGCGGCTGGAATTCCTCGGTGACGCGGTGCTCGGCATCGTCGTCACCGACCATCTCTACCGCGAGCACCCGGATCAGACCGAGGGCAAGCTCGCGAAGTTGCGCGCCTCGGTGGTCAACATGCGCGCGCTGGCGACCGTTGCCCGCGGCATCGGTGCGGACGGGCTCGGCTCGTTCCTGCTGCTCGGCCGCGGCGAGGAAGCCACCGGCGGGCGCGACAAGGCCAGCATCCTCGCCGACACCCTCGAGGCCGTCTTCGGCGCCGTGTACCTCGGCCTGGGCCTCGCAGTCGCCAACCGCGTCATCCACGACCTGTTCGACGGCCTGCTCAACGAAGCCGCCGTCGCCGGCGCCGGGCTGGACTGGAAGACGAGCTTGCAGGAACTGACCGCCCGGCTCGGGCTCGGCGTTCCCGACTACGTGATCGAGTCCGACGGTCCCGACCACGAGAAGACGTTCACGGCGCAGGCGCAGGTCGCCGGCGAGCTGTTCGCGGCGTCGACCGGGCGCAGCAAGAAGGAAGCCGAGCAGCAGGCCGCCGAGACCGCGTGGCGGGAGATCTCCGCGCGGCACCCGGCCGTCGGCTGACCGGGCCGTCGCTGCTGCGCCGTGCCGGAACTGCCCGAGGTCGAGACCGTCCGTGACGGCCTCGCGCGGTGGGTCACCGGCCGCACGATCGCCTCGGTCGAGGTGCGCCACCCGCGTGCGGTGCGCCGCCACGTCGCCGGCGGGGCGGACCTTGCCGCCCGCCTCGCCGGCCGGCGGATCAGCGCGGTGTCGCGACGCGGCAAGTACCTGTGGCTGCCACTCGACGGTGCCGACGGGCTGTGCGTCGTGCTGCACCTGGGGATGAGCGGCCAGCTGCTCGTCCGCCCGACGGGCGCGCCGGACGAGAAGCACCTGCACGTGCGGGTGCGTTTCACCGACGGCGATGCGCCGCTGGTGGACGGCTCCGGGCAGGGGACCGAGCTGCGATTCGTCGACCAGCGCACCTTCGGTGGAATGCTGCTGGACGACCTCGTGCCCACCGCCGACCGCCCGGACCAGCACGTGCCGGCGCAGATCGCGCACATCGCCCGGGACCCGCTCGACCCGGACTTCGACGACGCGTCGTGGAACGCCCGGCTGCGCCGCCGCGACACCGAACTCAAGCGTGCGCTGCTCGACCAGTCGCTGATCTCGGGTATCGGCAACATCTACGCCGACGAGTCACTGTGGCGCGCGAAGCTGCACGGTGCGCGGCGCACCCGGGCGCTGCACCGGCCGGTCGTCGCCGACCTGCTGACACACGTGCGCGCCGTGCTGACCGATGCCGTCCGCGCCGGCGGGACGTCGTTCGACGCCCTCTACGTCAACGTCAACGGCGAGAGCGGCTACTTCGACCGTGCGCTGGCCGTCTACGGGCGCGCCGCAGAGCCCTGCCCGCGGTGCGGGACCGCGATCCGGCGCGCCACGTTCATGAACCGGTCCAGCTTCTTCTGCCCGGTCTGCCAGCGGCCGCCGCGCGCGTCCGGCTGACTCCTGCGGTCGGGCGAATTGCCCGGTCTGTCCGCATTGTTGACCGCGTCGTTACATCGGTGAGACCATGAATTGACACCGACGAGCCCCCGTCCGGCGCCCCGCGCGTGCCTGCTCGCACAGCAGCCCGCAAGGCCAGCAGCCGACGTCGCCGCCCGCAGGTTCGCCCGTGTCGCACAGGTACACACCGCCCGAGGTGCGTCGCGCCGACCCGGCCCGCGCCGCAGCCCGGCACCCGACCGGAAAGTGAAGGATCGCCTCATGGCACGCGCCCTGATGGGTCACGTCGGTTTGCCGAACGACCAGGTCCTCGCTCTCGAGATCGCCCGCCTGCGCCGTCGCGTCGGCGAGCTCGAGGCCGAACTGGCCCAGCTGCGCGCCAGCGGCACCGCCGAGATCGACCTCGAACTGCACCGCATCACCGAGGACGCGGCCGCCGCCCTCGCCTGACGCCGCGCACTCGGCACACGTCGTGCCGCGCGCCCGGTACGACGCCGCCCGCCCACCGCGATAGGTTGGCCGCGCTGCCCACGCCGCAGCGCGCCTCCCCGGGAGTTCCGTGCACCTCGCCGTTCCACCGTCGCCATGCATCTGAAGTCGCTGACGCTTCGGGGCTTCAAGTCCTTCGCCTCGGCCACCACGTTGCGTTTCGAGCCGGGCATCACCGCAGTGGTCGGGCCGAACGGCTCGGGCAAGTCCAACGTCGTCGACGCCATCGCGTGGGTGCTGGGCGAGCAGGGCGCCAAGGCTCTGCGCGGCGGCAAGATGGAGGACGTCATCTTCGCCGGGACTGCCGGGCGGCCGCCGCTGGGCCGCGCCGAGGTGACGTTGACGATCGACAACACCGACAACGCGCTGCCGATCGACTACACCGAGGTGTCGATCACCCGGCGGATGTACCGCGAGGGCAGCAGCGAGTACGAGATCAACGGCGACTCCGCACGGTTGCTCGACATCCAGGAGCTGCTGTCCGACTCCGGCATCGGCCGCGAGATGCACGTGATCGTCGGGCAGGGGCAGCTCGACGCCGTGCTGCAGGCCCGTCCCGAGGACCGCCGCGGGTTCATCGAGGAAGCCGCCGGCGTGCTCAAGCACCGCAAGCGCAAGGAAAAGGCGCTGCGCAAGCTGGACGCGATGCAGGCGAACCTCACTCGGGTCACCGACCTCACCACCGAGCTGCGCCGCCAGCTCAAACCGTTGGGCCGGCAGGCCGAGATCGCCCGCCGCGCGGCCGGCGTGCAGGCCGAGCTGCGCGATTCCAAGCTGCGCCTGCTCGCCGACGACCTCGTCACGCTGCGCGCCGAGCTCGACCGCGAGGTCGCCGACGAGGAGGCGATCCGCGCCCGCCGCGCGGAGGTCGAGGCCGCGCTCGCCGACGCGCAGTCGGCCGAGACGCAGCTCGCCGCGCAGCTGGCGGAGGACGCGCCACGCGTCGCGCAGGCACAGGACACCTGGTACCGGCTGTCCACGCTCGAGGAACGCTTCCGCGGCACGGCGTCGCTCGCCGCCGAGCGGGCGCGCCACCTGGCCGCCGAGCCGGAGCATTCGCGCGCCGGCCGCGACCCCGAACAGCTGGAGGCCGAGGCGGTGCAGGTCCGCGCCGAGGAAGGCCGGCTGACCGGCGAGCTCGACACCGCGCAGCAGCAGCTCGCCGCGGCCGTCGCCGAACGCAACGACCTCGAGAACCGACTCACCGAGGCGGACCGCGCGCTGGTGGCCGCGGCGCGCGCCGTCGCCGACCGCCGCGAGGGGCTGGCCAAACTCGCCGGCCAGGTCGACGCGCTGCGCGCGCGGGTCGCGGCCAGCGGCGACGAGGGCGCCCGGCTGGCTGCCGCGGCCGCCGACGCCCGCGAGCGCGCCGAGCAGGCGGAAGCGGAACTGACCCGCGTGCAGGACGAGGTCGGGGCACTGGACGCGGGAGAGCTCGGCCTCGACGTGCGGCACGAGAACGCCGTCGCCGCCTTCGAGGCCGTCGAGGCGACGGTGCGCGAATGCGCCGAGACCGAGCGCAACGCCGAACGCGAGCGCTCCACCTGGACCGCCCGCGCCGACGCGCTCGTCGTCGGACTCACCCGCAAGGACGGCACCGCCGCACTGCTCGACGCGCGCGACCACCTGCCGGGCGTGCTCGGTTCGGTCGCCGATCTGCTCGCCGTCGAACACGGCTACGAGGCCGCCGTCGCTGCCGCGCTCGGCAGTGTCGCCGATGCCGTTGCCGTCGGCAGCGCCACCGACGCGGTGCGGGCGCTGGAACTGCTCAAGGCCGACGACGGTGGGCGGGCCGGATTGCTGGTCGGTGACCCCGAGGGGACCGACCCGGTCCGCGCCGACCCGGACGCGCCGGCGCTGCCTGCCGGCGCGCGGTGGGCGCACGAGGCCGTCGACGCCCCGACCCCGCTGCGCGCGGCGGTGTCGGCCGCCCTGCACCGGGTGGCCGTCGTCGACGACCTCGGTACCGCCGCGGAGCTCGTGGCCGAGCACCCGCAGGTGCGGGCGGTGACCCGCGACGGTGACGTGCTCGGCGCTCACTGGTCCTTCGGCGGGTCCGCGTCCGCGCCGAGCGCCATCGAGATCAGCGCCGCCGTCGACGAGGCCCGGACGAAGGCCGACGAAGCCGCGGTGCGCCACGACCACGCGCACGCCGAGCTCGCCGACGCGCGGGCGCGCGCCGAGGTGCTGCGCGCCGAGGTCGAGGCCGCGCTCGAGGCCCTGCACGCGTCGGACGCGAAGCTGTCCGCCGTGGCCGAGCACCTGGCCGAGCTCGGCCAGGTGGCCCGCTCGGCGGCCGCCGAGGCAGCCCGGCTCGACGACGCCCGCGCGATCATCGACGCGCGCCGCGAGCAGGACCTCGCGGCACTGGCCGAACTCGAGCAGCGTCTGCAGCTGGCCGAGTCCGCGGCCGACGAGCCCGCCGAGCCGGACACGTCGCGGCGCGACACGCTGCGCGAGTCCGTCGTCACCGCCCGGCAGCACCGAGCTCGAGGCGCGACTGACCGTGCGCAGCGGCGAGGAGCGGGTGCGTGCGATGCACGGGCGCGCCGACGAACTGCTGCGGTCCGCCGCCGCCGAGCGCGAGGCGCGTCGTCGCGAGCAGGAGGCCCGCGCTGCCCGGGCGCGTGGTGCCGTGGTCGCCGCGGCCGTGCGCGACGTCGCGGCCCGGGTGCTGGCGCGCATCGGGGAATCGGTGGCCGAGGCGGTCCGCGAGCGCGATGACGTGCAGCGCGGGCGTGCCGAGCGCGAACGCGACGTCGACCAGCTGCGTACCCGCGTACGCGAGCTCGCCGCGGAACTCGCCCGGCTTACCGACGCCGTCCACCGCGATGAGGTGATGCGCGCCGAACAGCGGCTGCGCATCGAGGCACTCGAGACCAGGGCCGCCGACGAATACGGCATCGGCGCGGACGCCCTGGTCGACGAGTACGGCCCGCACCTGCCGTGCCCGCCGAGCGCCGTCGAGACCGCCGAGTACGAGCAGGCACGCGAGCGCGGCGAGCAGGTCGTCGCGCCGCAGCCCGGCCCGTTCGACCGCGCGACGCAGCAGAAGCGGGCCAACCGCGCCGAGCGTGACCTCGCGCTGCTGGGCAAGGTCAACCCGCTGGCGCTGGAGGAGTTCGCGGCGCTCGAGGAGCGGCACCAGTTCCTGTCGACGCAACTCGAGGACCTCAAGGCCACCCGACGCGACCTGCTGACGGTGGTGCGGGAGGTCGACGACCGCATCCTCGAGGTCTTCACCAGTGCCTACACCGACGTCGCGCGCGAGTTCCAGCTCGTGTTCGCCGCGCTGTTCCCGGGTGGCGAGGGACGTCTCGTGCTCACCGAGCCCGACGACATGCTGCTGACCGGCATCGACGTCGAGGCCCGCCCGCCGGGCAAGAAGGTGAAGCGGCTCTCGCTGCTGTCGGGCGGCGAGCGGTCGCTCGTCGCGGTGGCGCTGCTCGTCGCCATCTTCCGGGCGCGGCCGAGCCCGTTCTACGTGATGGACGAGATCGAGGCCGCGCTGGACGACACGAACCTCGGCCGGCTGCTCGAGCTGATCAGTGAGCTGCGCACCAGCAGCCAGATCATCCAGATCACCCACCAGAAGCGGACGATGGAGATCGCCGACGCGTTGTACGGCGTGACGATGCGTGGTGACGGGGTCACCCAGGTGATCAGCCAGCGGCTGCGCGACGCCAGCTGACCTGACTCGTCAGCGGGGTCGGGCACCGGGACGCCCATAGGTTGCCAACCTGTGAGAAGAATCAGCCGGTTTCTGCCCGCGCGCGCTGTCAACTACCGTTGCGTCGTGCTGAACTCGTTCCCCGGGCGCCGCCGCCCCGCCATCGCCGTCGCTGCGCTGCTCGCCGCCGCGGCCCTGCTCGTCAGCGCCTGCAGCGCCAGCAGCAACGCCGGCAAGGCGCGGCGGCCCGTCCAGCTCGGCCGCCGGGACCGGCTCGTCGAGCGCCGCATCGTCGAGCGCGTCGACGCCCGCTGTCGCGCTCAAGCCGGTGCACATCAAGCTGCTCAACTCCGACGGCGCCACCTACGGCGTGGGCATGCCGCTCATCGCGTACTTCAGCCACAAGATCGCCAGCGCCAAGGATCTGCAGGCCAAGACGACGGTCACCGTCAACGGCAAGTCGCAGAAGGGCGCCTGGTACTTCGAGTACTCCGACGCCAACAAGGGTTACCCGATCGAGGGCCATTACCGGCTGCAGAACTACTGGCCGGCGCACGCCAAGGTCTTCATCAACATCCCGGCAAAAGGCCTGTCGGCCGGCGGCGGTTACGGCTTCGACGACAGCCTGACCTCGAGCTGGAGCACCGGCCCGCGCAACATCGGCATCGTCAACGACTCGACGCACAAGCTGACGATCACCAGCGACGGCAAGCAGTACGGCACCTTCCCGGTGTCGCTCGGTGCCAGTAACACGCCCACCTACCACGGCATCAAGGTGATCATGGAGCAGGGCCTGACCATCTGCATGCACGGCACCAACCACACGTACTACGAGTGCGGCATCAAGTGGGACCAGCGCCTGACGTACTCCGGCGAGTACCTGCACGCCGCGCCGTGGAACGTGCGCAACATCGACAACGGCGTGAACTCGTCCAACGGGTGCACCAACCTGCTGCCCACCGACGCCGAGAAGCTGTACCACTTCCTGCATGTCGGTGACGTCATCCAGTACCCCAACGCCGACGGCAAGCAGATGCAGCTGGGTATCGGCTACGGCGACTGGAACGTCGACTGGGGCACCTGGCAGACCGGCGGTCTCGTCAGCACCACCTGACGATCTCCCGGTGCCGCCGTCGCGGCGCCGCTGCCCGGCACGTCGCCGGGCGCCGACTGACAGGATGAGTTCGTGGTCTTCCTCATCATCGTGTTCGCGGTCCTGGTGGTCGCGGCAGTCCTGATCAGCGCGCTGGTCGTCCCGCGCCGTCGCGGCCGGTCGATCCCGCCGCCGGACACAGCGCCGGGCCGGACGACGACGCTCGCGCCGCCCGCGCCGACCGGTGTGGACACCGCGGAACTGCCCGTCCCGGGCGTCGTGGCCCCGCCCACCGTCGATGCACCGGCACCCGCCGTCCCCGAGGTGCTCCCGGGCTCGAGACCGGGCTCGAGACCCCGGAGCCGACGGCCGGGCGGATGGTTCGGCTGCGGGCCCGCCTCGCGCGGTCGCAGAACACGCTCGGCCGCGGCCTGCTGTCGGTGCTCTCGCGCCAGCATCTCGACGACGACGCGTGGGACGAGGTCGAGGAAGCCCTGCTCAGTGCCGACGTCGGCGTGCGGCCGACCACCGAGATCGTCGACCGGCTGCGTGCGCGCACCCAGGTGCTCGGCACGCGGTCGGCGGGCGAGCTGCGGGCCCTGCTCGCCGAGGAGCTCGTCGCCGCGCTGCAGCCCGATCTGGACCGCACACTGCACAGCACGCCCACCGGCGACCGCCCGGCCGTCGTGCTCGTCGTCGGCGTCAACGGCACCGGCAAGACGACGACGTGCGGCAAGCTCGCCCGGGTGCTCGTGGCCGACGGCCGTACCGTCCTGCTGGGCGCGGCCGACACCTTCCGCGCTGCCGCAGCCGACCAGCTGGCCACCTGGGGTGAGCGGGTCGGCGCGCAGACGGTGCGCGGTCCCGAGGGCGGCGATCCCGCCTCCGTCGCGTTCGACACCGTCAAGCAAGGCACCGGCGAGGGCGTGGACACCGTGCTCATCGACACCGCGGGACGGCTGCACACGAAGGTCGGGCTGATGGACGAGCTCGGCAAGGTCAAGCGCGTGGTCGAGCGGCAGGGGCCGGTCGACGAGACGCTGCTCGTGATCGACGCGACCACCGGGCAGAACGGGCTCACGCAGGCGAGGGTGTTCACCGAGGTCGTCGACGTCACCGGAATCGTGCTGACCAAGCTCGACGGCACCGCGAAGGGCGGCATCGTCATCGCCGTGCAGCGCGAGCTCGGCGTGCCGGTCAAACTCGTGGGGCTCGGCGAGGGCGCCGACGACCTTGCGCCGTTCGACCCCGAGCAGTTCGTCGACGCGCTGCTCGGCGACACCGTCTGATCGCCTTCTACCCAGTAGTGGTCGTGATTTCGGCGCAGATCACGACCGCAGCTGGGTAGCAGGCGCGAGGGACGGGCGGGATACGGTCGGGGAGTGAAGGCGCTCTTCAAAGCCGCAGCGGCGCCCGGGTTCGACTACGCCGACCGGCCGGAACCCGAGCCGGGTGCGGCCGACGTCAAGATCCGTGTCCTGCGCACCGGCATCTGCGGCACGGACCTGCACATCGAGTCGTGGGACGCCTGGGCCGCCGGCGCGGTCGACGCCCCGCTCGTCGCAGGCCACGAGTTCTGCGGCGAGGTCGTCGAGGTCGGCGCCGGCGTGCGCGACGTCCGGGTCGGCGACGTCGTCTCCGGCGAGGGTCACGTCGTGTGCGGCACCTGCCGCAACTGCCGTGCCGGCCGCCGGCACCTGTGCATCCGCACGTCGTCGGTCGGCGTCAACCGCGACGGCGCGTTCGCCGAGTACGTCGTGCTGCCGGAGTCGAACGTCTGGGTGCACCACACGCCGATCGACCCGGACCTCGGCGCGATCTTCGACCCGTTCGGCAACGCGGTGCACACCGCGCTGATGTTCCCGCTCGTCGGCGAGGACGTGCTGATCACCGGCGCCGGACCCATCGGGCTGATGGCCGCGGCCGTCGCCCGGCACGTCGGTGCGCGCTTCGTGGTGATCACCGATGTCTCGCCGTACCGCCTGGAGCTCGCGCGTCGCATGGGTGTCGACCTCGCGCTGGACGTCTCGCGCGACACGGTCGCCGGCGCGCAGCGCGAACTCGGCATGGTCGAGGGGTTCGACGTCGCGCTGGAGATGAGCGGGCACGCGGGTGCCCTGCCGGACGTCATCGCCAATCTCAACCACGGCGGCCGGATCGCGATGCTCGGCCTGCCCAGCCAGCCGATCGAGATCGACTGGTCGCGCGTGGTCTCGCACATGATCACCATCCAGGGCGTGTACGGCCGGCAGATGTTCGAGACCTGGTACGCGATGAGCGCGATGCAACGCTCGGGTCTCGACGTGACGCCGGTGATCACCCATCGATTCGCGGCCCACGATTGGCGCGACGCTTTCGCCACCGCCCGCGCCGGCACCTGCGGCAAGGTGGTCCTCGACTGGACGTCGACCTGAGGATGCAGCCATGAACATGCCCGCCGACGTGCGCACCGAACTGCGCGAGACGCTCGACGCCATCCGCGCGGACGGCCTGTACAAGGCCGAGCGTCGGCTCGACTCGCCGCAGGGCGCGCACGTGCGGACCAACGGCCGCGACGTCCTGAACTTCTGCGCCAACAACTACCTCGGCCTGGCCGACCACCCGGACGTCGTCGCCGCCGCGCGTGGCGCCCTGGACGAGTGGGGCTTCGGGATGGCGAGCGTGCGCTTCATCTGCGGCACGCAGACCCAACACACCGAGCTCGAGGGCGAGCTGACGCAGCTGCTCGGTACCGAGGCGACGATCCTGTTCTCGTCCTGCTTCGACGCCAACGGCGGGGTGTTCGAGGTGCTGCTCGACGAACGTGACGCGGTGATCTCCGACGAGCTCAACCACGCGTCGATCATCGACGGCATCCGGCTGTGCAAGGCGCAGCGCCTGCGGTACCGCAACCGCGACATGGCCGACCTGGAGACGCAGTTGCGTGCCGCCGCGGGCGCGCGCCGGCGCCTCGTCGTCACCGACGGCGTGTTCTCCATGGACGGTTACCTCGCGCCGCTGGACGAGATCTGCGCGCTGGCCGAGCGTCATGACGCGCTGGTGATGGTCGACGACTCGCATGCCGTCGGCTTCGTCGGCCCTTCCGGCGCAGGCACCCCGGACCTGTTCGGCGTGGCCGAGCGGGTCGACATCAACACCGGCACGCTGGGCAAGGCGCTGGGCGGTGCGTCGGGCGGGTACGTCAGCGCTCGGGCCGAGATCGTCGAACTGCTGCGCCAGCGCGCCCGCCCGTACCTGTTCTCGAATGCCGTCGCGCCGTCGGTGGTCGCGGGTTCGCTGGCGGCGGTGCGGCTGGTGCGCGACGGCGCCGACGACCGCGCGCGGTTGCGCGCCAACGCAGGGCGCTTCCGCGCCGGCATGACCGACGCCGGCTTCGAGTTGCTGCCCGGCGAGCACGCGATCGTGCCGGTGATGTTCGGCGGTGCCGACGGCGCCGTGCTGGCCGGGCGGATCGCCGACGCGATGCTCGACCACGGGGTCTACGTGATCGCGTTCAGCTACCCCGTCGTGCCGCAAGGACGCGCCCGCATCCGCGTGCAGCTGTCGGCGGCGCACAGCGCGGACGACGTCGACACCGCGGTGGCCGCCTTCGTGGCGGCGCGCGACACCGTCACCGCTCGCTGAACCGGCGGCGCGAGCGCGCCGCACCCTCGGTTACCCGCGCGAAACATTGCGTTGTGCTGCGCGAAACAGCGTCCTTGCACCCTTGCGCCCAAGACCGCGCCCCGCAGCATCCGCAACGGCGCCTGGCAATCGATCGGGGGACCTCAAAGGTGTCTCACCTTGTTCTCGCTCATCAGCTGGCTGTCGCCGGCTGTCCGAGCCCTAAGTCGTTCGGGACGTACCTCCCGTTCAACCTCAAGGGCACCGACGGCACGACCCCCTGCGCCGGCAGTCCGCAGCTGGACTCGGGCAACACCGCATGGATCCTGGCGTCGTCGGCACTCGTGCTGCTGATGACCCCCGCGCTGGCGTTCTTCTACGGCGGCATGGTGCGCGCGAAGCACGTGCTGGCGATGCTGATGCAGAACTTCGCAGCCATCGGCGTGGTCAGCGTCACGTGGGCGCTGATCGGGTTCAGCTGGGCCTTCGGCGGCACCGGCAAGTACCTGGGTGACGCCCACTTCGCCCTGATGCACGGCATGAACGACGCCGTTCCCACGCTGGGTTCGCTGCAGACGATCCCGACGCCCGTCGTGTTCGCCTTCCAGCTGACCTTCGCCATCATCACCCCGGCGCTGATCACCGGCTCCACCGCCGACCGGTGGAAGTTCGGCTCGTTCGTGGCGTTCGTGACGGCGTGGTCGATCCTGGTCTACGCCCCGGTGGCGCACTGGGTCTTCGACGGCTACGGCTGGCTGAACCGCTCGTTGATCGAGCCCGGCGGGCACTTCTTCGCCGAGGACTTCGCCGGTGGGACGGTCGTGCACATCAACGCCGGCTCCGCCGGCCTGGCGATGGCCCTGATCCTGGGCAAGCGCAAGGGTTGGCCGGGCACGAACATGCGTGGGCACAACATCCCGTTCGTCCTGCTCGGCGCCGGCCTGCTGTGGTTCGGCTGGTTCGGCTTCAACGCCGGTTCCGAGCTCGGCGCCGACAACATCGCGAGCTTCGCGTGGGTCAACACGAACACCGCCACCGCGACGGCGATGCTCGGCTGGCTGCTGGCGGAGAAGCTGCGCTACGGCAAGTCGACGGCGCTGGGCGCCGCGTCCGGCGCAGTCGCCGGTCTGGTGGCGATCACGCCGTGTGCCGGCTGGGTCAGCCCGATGGGCTCGATCTTCATCGGTTTCATCGCCGGCTTCGTGTGCGCCTTCGCGATCAGCCTGAAGAGCAAGTTCGGCGTCGACGACTCGCTCGACGTCGTCGGCGTGCACTTCATCGGCGGTTGGATCGGCACGCTGTCGATCGGCTTCTTCAGTACGACGAAGACGAATTCGCTCGGCAACAACGGCATCCTCTACGGCGGCGGCGGGCACTTCGGCGGGGTGAACCTGCTGTTCCACCAGTTCCTGGCCGCGGGAGCCGTGACGATCTACTCCTTCGTGGCCACCGCGATCATCGCCCTGGTGATCAACCTGGTGATGAAGAACCGGGTGTCCGAGGAGGCCGAGGACGAAGGCCTGGACACCGCGATCCACGGCGAGTCCGCGTACGAGTTCGGCCCGATCGGCGGCTCGATAGGCGGACTGGGCACGCCCGTGGGCGCGCCGCGCGAAAGGGTGGACGCATGAGCGCGCGGCCCGGGGTCCGTAGGCTGCGCACCAGCACGCAGCCCGGGCAGTCCAGCACCACCGAGTCGATGCGAGGAGCGGCATGAAGCAGATCACCGCAGTCGTCAAGCCGTTCAAGCTCGACGACGTCAAGGCGGCCCTCGAGGTGCTCGGCGTGCAGGGGCTGACCGTCGCCGAGGTCCAGGGCTTCGGCCGGCAGCGCGGGCACACCGAGGTCTACCGCGGTGCCGAGTACACCGTCGACTTCGTGCCGAAGGTGAAGATCGAGGTGATCGTCTCCGACGGCGACGTCGACAAGCTGGTCGCGGCGATCGTCGAGGCCGCGCGCACCGGCAAGATCGGCGACGGCAAGGTGTGGGTGACGCCCGTCGAGTCGCTGGTGCGCGTCAGGACGGGAGAACGCGACGCCGACGCGATCTGATCCTGACACCCTGAACGAGGTCCGGGCCGGCGTCCTTCGCCGGCCCGGACTCGTCGGTGCCGCCCTGCGCGCGCAGCTGTGTCAGGCCTACGACACGTGGCTCGCCCAGCAGCTGGCCGAGCGCCCGGGCGTGGCACTGGTGGCCGTCGGCGGCCTGGGCCGCCGCGAGCCCGCGCCGTACTCCGACCTCGACCTCGTCCTGTTGCACGAGGGCAAGGTCGCGGACCTCGCCGATATCGCCGACGCGATCTGGTACCCGATCTGGGACGCGAAGATCGGCCTGGACCACTCGGTGCGCACCCCCGACCAGGCGGTCGACGTCGCGCGCAACGACCTCAAGGCGCTGCTCGGGCTGCTGGACGTGCGGCACGTCGCCGGCGATGCCGGCATCACCGGCCGGGTGCGCTCGGCGGTGCTGGACGTGTGGCGCGCGAGTGCGACCAAGCGCTTCGCCGAGATGCGCGAGATCTCCCGCGCGCGGTGGGAGCTCGCCGGCGAGGCCGCGTACCTGCTCGAGCCGAACCTCAAGGAGTCGCGCGGCGGCCTGCGGGACGCGCAGGCACTGCGTGCGCTGGCTGCAGCACAGCTCGTCGACTACCCGGTGCGGGTGCGCGAGGTCTATCCGGTGCTGCTGGACGTCCGTGACGAGCTGCACCGTGTGACCGGCCGTGCCGAGGACGTGCTGCACCAGCAGGAACACGACGCGGTGGCTGCCGCACTCGGCATCACCGACGACGGCGCGGGCGACGACAGCGGCGAGTCGCCGGGCGCGGCGCAGGCGCGCGACGTGTTGCTGCGCCGGGTGAACGAGTCGGCCCGCGCCGTCGCGCACGCGCTCGACCTCGCCTGGCGACGCGTCGACGCGCAGGCCGGCCGCCCGCGCCCGCTGCGCCGTCGGATCTTCGGCTCGGGGCGCGCCGAACCCACCCGCGTCGGCCTGGCGCTCAACGTGGTGGCGCAGGACGACGAGGTCGTACTCGCCCGCGATGCCGATCCGTGGGCCGATCCCGGGCTGGTGCTGCGCGTGGCGCGGGTGGCTGCCGAGCACGACCTGCCGATCGCCCCGTTCGCGCTCGAACGCCTCGCCGCGGAATCCGCGCCGCTGCCCACGCCGTGGCCGCGCAGCGCCCTGGACGATCTGCTCGGCGTGCTCGGCACCGGCGCGCACGCGGTGCCGGTCATGGAGTCCCTCGACCAGGCCGGCCTGCTGGTCGCGTTGATCCCGGAATGGGAGGCCGTGCGCTGCCGCGCCCAGCACAATCCCGTGCACCGCTTCACCGTCGACCGGCACCTGCTCGGGACCGCGGCCGCCGCGGCTGCCGCGGACGCCGGCGTCGACCGGCGCGACCTGCTCGTCATCGGCGCGCTGCTGCACGACATCGGCAAGGGCTACCCACCGCAGGATCACTCCGTCGTCGGCGCCGAGGTCGCGCGCACCGTCGCCACCCGCATCGGCTACACCGGCGACGACCTGCGCACCGTCGTCGCGCTGGTGCGACACCACCTGTTGCTGCCGAACACCGCGACCCGCCGCGATCCCGACGACCCCAAGACGATCAGCATCGTGCGTTCGGCGGTCGAGGACGACGGCGCGTTGCTCGACCTGCTGCAGGTGCTCGCGGCTGCGGACGCCGCGGCCACCGGACCGGCCGCGTGGAGCGAGTGGAAGGCGTCGCTGGTGGCCGATCTGGTCCGGCGCACGCACGCGGCCATCGGCGGCACCCGCGCGCCGGCCGTGACCCCGCTCGACGACGAGCGCATCGCCCTCGCCGAGGCGGGGGAGCTGGCCGTGGTGGTGCGTCCGGACGAGGTGGTCGTGGCCGCGCCGGACGCCACCGGCACGCTCTACCGCACCGCAGGGGTGCTCGCCCTGCACTCGTTGGACGTGCGCGAGGCGTCGATCCGCACGCACGCCGGGATGGCCGTCAACCGGTTCGCGGTGGCGCCGCGCTTCGGCCGGATGCCGGACCCGGTGCTGGTCCGCAACGATCTCGCCCGCGCGCTCGACGGCGAGCTGGGGCTGGCCGACAAGCTGGCCGAGAAGGAACGCATCTACTCGCGCACGCCGGGCGGGGCACCGCGGCGGCTGCCGGCCGTGCACTGGTTCGACGACTCCAGCGAGGCGACGGTCGTCGAGTTCCGCGGCGACGACGAGATCGGCCTGCTGTACCGGATCACCGTGGCGCTCGAGCGGTCCGGGCTGGACGTCCGCTCGGCCCGGGTGTCGTCGGTGGCCGGTGCGGTCGTCGACGCGTTCTACGTCACCGACGCCCGCGGCGCGCAGATCGCGCGCGCCGACCGGCCCGCGGTGGAGGAGCGGCTGCGCACCGCGTGGCCGGCCTAGCGCCGTCGCTCATCAGGGCGGCGGCGTCGCCACCGGTTTCGCGGCCCGGCCGAGGGAGGCCAGGGCGAGCAGGATCAGCACGGCTCCGGCGATCCCCGGCGCGCCGAGATGCTCGCCGAGCACAAGGGTCGCCGCCACCGCCGCCGTCACCGGCTCGAGCAGCGTGGCGAGCACGGCGGCACGCGCCGGGGTGGTGCGCAGGCCGGCGTAGAGCAGCCCGTAGGCGAGCGCCATCGTCACCGCGCCCAGGTAGCCCAGCCAGGCCAGGGCGACCGGCTGCGATGTCGCGACGGCCGCGCCGGTGGACACCCCGACGACGGCGGCGACCGGCGCAAGCGCGAGTGCGCCGAAACAGGTGGCGGCGGTGGCCAGCACCAGCGGGTCGGCACGCGCCGCGAGGGGCTCGCCGATGCGCGCGGCGACCGCGTAGGTGGCACCGGAGCCCGCCGCCGCCAGCACCCCGAGCATCGGGTGCGGGCCGGTGCTGCCGTCACCGCTGCCGGCGGCGACCAGGACGAGCCCGCCCAGCGCGGCGCCGAGCGTGAGGAGATCGCCCGCAGGCGGCCGCCGGCGTGCCCGCAGCGCATCCGCGGCACTCAGCAGGACCGGTGCGAGGCCCAGCGCCACCACCGTCGACACGCTGACGCCGACCGCCACGACCGCGCCGAAGTAGAGCAACTGGTAGCTCGCGGTCAGCACCCCGACGACGGCGACGCGCAGCGGGTCCGTCCGCACCAGCCGACCCACCTGCCGGCGCCGGCCGGATGCCAGCGCCAACGCGACGAGCACCAACGCCGCGATCGCACTGCGGTAGCCGCTGATCGTCAGCGGGGACAGCGGTGCGTGCCGGCGGATCAGTTGCACGGCCAGGCCCCCGGTGCCCCAGAGGATGCCGGCCAGGCAGATCTGGGCGACGCCGAAGCGCGGGCGCGCGGGCGCGGCGGACAGTGCGGACAACTCGATTCCCGAAGGTGGTGGGGACGGCCTCGCAGCGTGTCAGACCGCCCGTGCAGCACGCGAGCGGGTTCCGGAGGCCGCCGGCGCGGGCTCGCAGGGCCGGCCTGCAGCGAACTTGCTCACAGGCTTCTCGCTCGCGCCGCGGCGAAACGTGCCGGTAACCTGAATCCCGCTGACGGGCCGACGCCGTCCCCAGCGCGACCGGCACAGCAGCCGCCCACCCCTTCGGGGCCTCGCGCATCATCCGTCCGTGCACCACTCGTCCCGCGCAGCGCCGCGCGTCCCCCCGACAGGAGCCCGCGTGCCTGCCTTCTCCGCGCTGCCCCCGGCTCAGGGGCTCTACGACCCGCAGTACGAGTCCGACGCCTGCGGGGTCGCCTTCGTCGCGGATCTGCACGGGCGGGCGAGTCACCGCATCGTCGAGCACGCCTTGGCCGCCCTGCACAACCTCGACCACCGCGGCGCCGCCGGCGCCGAACCGTCGTCCGGCGACGGCGCCGGCCTGACCGTGCAGCTCCCGGACGCGTTCCTGCGCGGCGTCGTCGACTTCGACCTGCCCGAGCGTGGCGCCTACGCCACCGGCATGGCGTTCCTGCCCGCCGATCCGGACGCCGCCGCCACCGTGCGGGCGATGGTCGAAGCCGTCGCCGCCGACGAGGAACTCACGGTCCTGGGCTGGCGCGCGGTGCCGACCGTCACCGACACGCTCGGCCCGACGGCGCGCGGCGTGATGCCGAGCTTCGCGCAGCTGTTCGTGGCCGGGGCCACCGGCCAGCGCGGGATGGAGCTGGAACGGCGGGCGTTCGCACTGCGCAAGGTCGCGGAGCGGCGCGCAGGCAGGAACGCACCGAGCTCTACTTCCCCTCGCTGTCCACCCGCACGATCGTCTACAAGGGCATGCTGACGACCGACCAGCTGGCTCAGGTGTTCCCGGACCTGTCCGACGAGCGGTTCGTCAGCGCGATCGGGCTCGTGCACAGCCGCTTCTCGACGAACACGTTCCCCTCGTGGCCGCTGGCGCACCCGTTCCGCTACATCGCGCACAACGGCGAGATCAACACGATCCGTGGCAACCGCAACTGGATGCGCACGCGCGAGGCGTTGCTCGAGTCCGACCTGATCCCGGGCGACCTGCGGCGGTTGTTCCCGATCTGCACGCCGGACGCCAGCGACTCCGCCACCTTCGACGAGGTGCTCGAGCTGTTGCACCTGGGCGGGCGCAGCCTGCCGCACGCGGTGCTGATGATGATCCCGGAGGCGTGGGAGAACAACCCGGCCATGGACCCGGCGCGCCGCGCGTTCTACGAGTTCCACTCGTGCCTGATGGAGGCCTGGGACGGCCCCGCGTGCGTCAACTTCACCGACGGCACCGTGATCGGCGCCGTGCTCGACCGCAACGGGCTGCGCCCGGGACGCTGGTGGCAGACCGACGACGGCCTCGTCGTGCTGGGCAGCGAGTCCGGCGTCCTGGACCTCGATCCTGCGACGGTCGTGGCCAAGGGCCGGCTGCAGCCCGGGCGGATGTTCCTGGTCGACACCGAGCGCGGCGAGATCCGCAGCGACGACGACCTCAAGGCCGAACTCGCCGCCGAGCACCCCTACGACGAGTGGCTGCACGCCGGGCTGATGCACCTGGACGACCTGCCGGTGCGCGAGCACGTCGTCTTCTCCCACGAGTCGGTCACCCGCCGGCAGCAGATCTTCGGTTACACCGAGGAGGAGCTGCGTGTCCTGATCGCGCCGATGGCCACGGCCGGTGCGGAGCCGATCGGGTCGATGGGCAGTGACACGCCCGTCGCGGTGCTGTCGAAACGCCCCCGGATGCTGTTCGACTACTTCACCGAACTGTTCGCGCAGGTCACCAACCCGCCGCTGGACGCCATCCGCGAGGAGCTCGTCACCTCGCTCGCGGGCGCTGTCGGCCCGGAACAGAACCTGCTCGATCCCGGGCCGGCGTCGTGCCGGCAGGTGGTCATCCCGCGCCCGGTGCTGGACAACGACGAGCTCGCGAAGATCTGGCACATCAACGCCGACGGTGACATGCCCGGCCTGCGCTGCCAGCTGATCGACGGCCGGTACCGCGTGCACGGCGGTGGCGAGGCGCTGGCCGCGGCGCTCGAGCGCGTGCGGCGCGAGTGCTCGGCGGCGGTCGAAGCCGGCGCGCGCATCCTGATCCTGTCCGACCGCGACTGCGATCCCGACCACGCGCCGATCCCGTCGTTGCTGCTGACCTCGGCCGTGCACCAGCACCTCGTCCGCACCGGGCAACGCACCCAGGTGGGCCTGATCGTCGGAGACCGGCGAGGCACGCGAGGTGCACCATGTCGCGCTGCTCATCGGTTACGGCGCGGCCGCGGTGAATCCCTACCTGGCGTTCGAGACGATCGAGGACATCGTCGCCAACGGGGCCATCACCGATGTACAGGGTGCGCCGACCGCAGGTGCAGGCGCCGACGCGCGCACCGCCGTCCAGAACTACGTCAAGGGACTGAGCAAGGGCGTGCTGAAGGTGATGTCCAAGATGGGCATCTCGACGATCCAGAGCTACACCGGGGCGCAGGTGTTCGAGGCGTTCGGGCTGTCCAAGGCGCTGGTCGACGAGTACTTCGGCGCGACGCCGTCCCGGCTCGGCGGGGTCGGGCTGTCGACGGCTCGCCGAGGAGGTCGCTGCCCGCCACGACGCCGCCTATCCGCTGGTCGCGACGTCACGCGCGCACCGGCGCCTGGACGTCGGCGGCGAGTACCAGTGGCGGCGCGAGGGCGAGCTGCACCTGTTCAACCCGGAGACGGTGTTCCTGCTGCAGCACGCCACGCGCGGGCGCCGCTACGAGGTGTTCCGCGAATACACCGACAAGGTGGAGCAGCTCAACCGCGACGGGCGGCACGCTGCGCGGGCTGTTCGACTTCCGCACCGGCGAGCGCAGCCCGATCCCGATCGAGGACGTCGAGCCGGTCGTCGGAGATCGTGCAAGCGGTTCGCGACCGGCGCGATGTCCTACGGCTCGATCTCCGCCGAGGCGCACGAGACGCTGGCGATCGCGATGAACCGGCTCGGCGGCAAGTCGAACAGCGGCGAGGGCGGCGAGGACGCCCGCCGCTTCGAGCGCGACGAGAAGGGCGACCTGCGCCGCTCGGCGGTCAAGCAGGTGGCGTCCGGACGCTTCGGCGTGACGTCGCACTACCTCGTCAACGCCGACGACATCCAGATCAAGGTGGCGCAGGGCGCGAAGCCGGGCGAGGGCGGCCAGCTGCCCGGCTTCAAGGTGTATCCGTGGATCGCGCGCACCCGTAACTCGACGCCGGGCGTCGGGTTGATCTCGCCGCCGCCGCACCACGACATCTACTCGATCGAGGATCTCGCGCAGCTGATCCACGACCTGAAGAACGCGAACCCGCAGGCGCGCGTGCACGTCAAGCTGGTGTCCGAGGCAGGCGTGGGCACGGTCGCCGCGGGCGTGTCGAAGGCGCATGCCGACGTCGTGCTGATCTCCGGTCACGACGGCGGCACCGGCGCTGCGCCGCTGACCTCGCTCAAGCACGCCGGGCTGCCGTGGGAGCTCGGGCTGGCCGACACCCAGCAGACGCTGCTGCTCAACGGGCTGCGCGACCGCATCATCGGTGCAGGTCGACGGTGCGATGAAGACCGGCCGCGACGTCGTGATCGCCGCGCTGCTCGGGGCCGAGGAGTACGGCTTCGCGACCGCGCCGCTGATCGTGTCGCGGCTGCATCATGATGCGCGTCTGCCACCTGGACACCTGTCCGGTCGGCGTGGCCACGCAGAACCCGTTGCTGCGCGAGCGGTTCACCGGCAAGCCCGAGTTCGTCGAGACGTTCTTCGAGTACGTCGCCGAGCAGGTGCGCGAGATCCTCGCCGAGCTCGGCTTCCGTTCGCTCGAGGAGGCGATCGGGCATGTCGACGTGCTCGACACCGCCGAAGGCGGTCGAGCACTGGAAGGCCGACGGTCTGGACCTCGCGCCGATCCTCGGCGTGCCGCAGAACCCGTACGGGCAGTCGGCTGCGCCGCACCCGCGAGCAGGACCACGCGCCTGGACGTCGCGCTGGACAACACGCTGATCCAGCTGTGCGAGGGCGCCCTGCTCGACGCGCTCGCCGGTGCGCCTGGAACTGCCCGTGCGCAACGTCAACCGCACCGTCGGCACCATGCTCGGCTCGCTGGTCACCCGCCGTTACGGCGCCGACGGGCTGGCGCCGGGCACGATCGACATCACCTTCACCGGTTCGGGCGGGCAGTCGTTCGGTGCGTTCCTGCCGCGCGGGCATCACGCTGCGGCTGCTCGGCGACACCAACGACTACGCCGGCAAGGGGCTGTCCGGCGGGGTGCTGGCGGTGCGCCCGCACGACGACTCGCCGTTCGTCGCCGAGCACAACGTCATCGCCGGCAACGTCATCGCCTACGGCGCGACCAGCGGTGCGATCTACCTGCGCGGCGTCGTGGGGGAGCGGTTCTGCGTGCGCAACTCCGGCGCAACGGTCGTGGCCGAGGGTGTGGGCGACCACGCGCTGGAGTACATGACCGGTGGCGTCGCGGTGGTGCTCGGCCGCACCGGGCGCAACGTCGGTGCGGGCATGTCCGGCGGTTACGCCTACGTGCTGGATCTCGACCCCGACCTCGTGAACCGCGAGCTCGTCGACGTCGCGGCGCTGAGCGACGAGGACGCGCAGCGGCTGCGCGAGGTGGTCACCGACGCACGCCCGCCACACCGGCTCCGCGGTGGCGGCCGCGCTGCTCGCCGACTGGCCGGCCGCGGTGGCGCGGTTCAGCGCCGTGGTGCCGCGTGATTTCGCGCGGGTGGTCGAGGCGACGCGCCGCGCCGAGGCGGAAGGCCTCGACGTCGACGAGGCCGTGATGGCTGCTGCCAAGGGCTGACCCGCCACCGGCGCAGGGTCAGCAGCGCACGCAGCGGGTGATCAGGCGCTGGTCCTTGGCCGGTCCGGTGACGTCCCAGAGCGTGCGCAGCCGGGTACCGGTGGCGTCCACGTCGACCACACCGCGGTACATGTCATCGCGGCACGGGTGCGTCACCACCACGCCCGGCCGCCACGGGTGGAAGTCGCGGCCGTCGGCGAAGCGCACGGACCACCCGTCGCCGTCGGGTACGAGCAGCAGCTCGCGAGTCGAGTCGTACGCCGCACCGCCGAACACGAACCGGCCGCGCTCGAGCCAGCGCAGCCCGATCGCCGCGGGGACGAGGGTGAGCGTTCCGGTCACCGTGCCGAACGCGCCGAGCCGGCGGTCGTGCACGCGCCGGGCCAGCTGCCACCGGCCGGCCAGCGCCACCGGCGACGTGCCCTGCTGGGAGGTCACCGGGCGATCGTGCCACGCGTGCGG
The DNA here is from genome assembly GCA_963711775.1 of uncultured Actinomycetota bacterium. GTDB lineage: Bacteria > Actinomycetota > Actinomycetes > Mycobacteriales > Jatrophihabitantaceae > Jatrophihabitans. The sequence goes on from CAVQFH010000008.1 coordinate 428,325, forward strand.
CGCCCCCGCGCACGGTGGCGGCGGAAGCGGTTTCCGGCCGGTAACCCCTACCCTGGACACGTGATGCGGCACGCGAAGATCGTCTGCACGCTCGGCCCGGCCACCGACACGCCGGAGCGGGCGCGCGCCCTCGTCGAGGCAGGCATGGACGTCGCCCGGCTCAACTTCAGCCACGGCGTGCACGCCGATCACGGCCGCCGCTTCCAGGAGGTCCGTCAGGCCGCGCCGTGCCGCCGGGCGCAACGTCGCGATGCTCGCCGACCTCCAGGGCCCGAAGATCCGCCTCGGCACGCTTCGGCGACGGCCCGGTCGTGTGGGCGACCGGCGAGCGCGTGCGCATCACCGTCGAGGACTGCGTCGGCACCCACGACCGCGTGTCCACCACGTACAAGCAGCTCGCCGACGACGTGCGCCCCGGCGACCGCCTGCTCGTCGACGACGGCAACGTCGGGCTGATCGCGGTCGAGGTCGAGGACGGCACCGACGTCGTCTGCGACGTCACCGAGGGCGGCACGGTCAGCAACAACAAGGGCCTGTCGCTGCCCGGCGTCGCGGTCAGCGTGCCGGCGATGTCGGACAAGGACGCCGCCGACCTCGAGTTCGCGCTCAAGCTCGGCGTCGACTTCGTCGCGCTGTCGTTCGTGCGCAACCCCGAGGACGTCAAGCTCGTGCACCGCGTGATGGACGAGGTCGGTATCCGCGTGCCGGTGATCGCGAAGGTCGAGAAGCCGGAGGCCGTCGACAACCTCGAGGACATCGTGCTCGCCTTCGACGGCATCATGGTCGCGCGCGGCGACCTCGGCGTCGAGATGCCGCTCGAGCAGGTGCCGGTGGTGCAGAAGCGCGCGATCCAGATCTGCCGCAACAACGCCAAGCCGGTCATCGTCGCGACGCAGATGCTGGAGTCGATGATCACGCACTCGCGCCCTACCCGCGCCGAGGCGTCCGACGTCGCGAACGCCGTCATCGACGGCGCCGACGCCGTGATGCTGTCCGGCGAGACGAGCGTCGGCAAGTACCCGGTGCAGGCCGTCGCCACGATGAGCCGGATCATCCGCTCGGTCGAGGAATCCGGCGCCAAGCCGTCCGGACTGCAGCACATCCCGCGCACGCCCGGCGGTGCGATCGTGAAGGCCGCCAAGGACATCGGCGACGCGCTCGGCGCCGTCGCCCTGGTGGCGTTCACGCAGACCGGTGACACCGCGCGCCGCCTCGCCCGGCTGCAGCCCACGCAGCGGCTGCTCGTGTTCACCCCGCTCGAGACGGTGCAGCGGCAGATGGCGCTGCTGTGGGGCGCCGAGGCGCACCTGGTGTGGACGGTGAACACCACCGACGACATGGTGCGCCAGGTCGACTCCGCGCTGGTCAGCCGCGGCGTGTGCCATCCGCACGACCTGGTGATCGTCGTCGCCGGCACCCCACCGTCGACGCCCGGGCACGACCAACACGATCCGCGTCCACCACATCGGCGACGTCCTGCGGCATGGCTGAACCGCTCGTCGGCCAGGACGCTGTCGACGGCCTGATCCGCCTGCTGGACCTCGAACGCATCGAGCACGACATCTTCCGTGGCGTCAGCCCCAAGTCGCGCTGGCAGCGGGTGTTCGGCGGCCAGGTGGCCGGGCAGGCGCTGGTCGCCGCCGGGCGCACCGTGGACCCCGAGCGGCGGGTGCACTCGCTGCACTCGTACTTCGTGCGCCCGGGCGACCCCGCCATCCCGATCGTCTACGAGGTCGACCGCGTGCGCGACGGACGCTCGTTCTCCACCCGGCGGGTGATCGCGATCCAGGACGGCAAGTCGATCTTCTCGCTGTCGGCGTCGTTCCAGCTCGTGCAGGACGGCATCGAGCACCAGGAGCCGATGCCCGACGCACCGGACCCGCAGAGGCTGCCGATGCTCGACGAGCGCATCGGCGACTCGCCGGAGGTCGCGGCGTTCTACCGCGTGCTGCCGCGCCCGATCGACATCCGCTACGTCGACGACCCGCCGTGGCAGCAACGGGCGCACGGCCCGCGCCCCGGGTTGAGCCGGGTGTGGATGAAGGCCGACGGCACGCTGCCCGACGACCCGCTGCTGCACGTCTGCGTGCTGACCTTCGCCTCGGACATGACGTTGCTCGACTCGGTGCTGGCGCGGCACGGGCTGGCCAACGGGCCCGACCAGATCACCATGGCGTCGCTGGACCATGCCATGTGGTTCGAACGGCCGTTCCGTGCCGACGACTGGCTGCTCTACGCCAGCACCTCGCCGTCGGCGTCGGGCGGCCGCGGCCTGGCCACCGGACGGTTCTTCACCGCGGCCGGCGCGCAGGCGGCGAGCGTGGTGCAGGAAGGCATGATCCGCGTCCGCGGCTGACGCGGTGGCCGCCGCACCGCGTTCAGGCGTGATCGCGCAGCAGCGCCCAGACCTGTTCCACGTGGCGCCGCTTCGTCTGCGGCGAGCCGATCGCCAGCCGCAACGCCGCGCGGCCGTGCACGCTGGTGTGCGACAGGTACGCCCGGCCCTCGCATTGACGCTCTGCAGCAGCGCCATGGTGGCGTCGTCGCCCGCGCGCAGCGCGAAGGTCACCAGGGCGAGCGGATGCGGCGCGAGCACCTCGAAGCGTTCGTCGGCCGCGACCCACGACGCGAACTCCTGCGCGAGCGCCACGTGCGAGCGGATGTGCGCGCGCAGGCCCTCGGCTCCGTACCAGCGGATCACCGCCCACAGCTTGAGCGCCCGGAAGCGGCGCCCGAGCGGCACGTGCCAGTCGCGGTAGTCGATCACCGCGCCGCTGTCCGAGGCCGCGTTGCGCAGGTACTCCGGCAGGATCGACAGCGCGCCGATGAGCGCCGCGCGGTCGGCCACCCAGAACGCGTCACAGTCGAAATTCGTCAGCAGCCACTTGTGCGGGTTGGTGGCGTAGCTGTCGACGAGCTCCAGGCCGTCGTTGAGCCCGCGGAATTCCGGAGCGACAGCCGCTACGCCGGCCCAGGCGGCGTCGACGTGCACCCACGCGCCGGCCTCGCGGGCGACGGTCGCGAGCTCGCGCACCGGGTCCACCGCGCCCGTCCCGGTGGCGCCCACCGACGCCACGACGAGCGCGGGTACGACGCCGTCGGCGAGGTCGGCGGCGATCAGCTCGCGCAGGTGATCCGGTCGGGCGGCCAGCGTCCCGGCGTCGACGTCGATGCGCCGCAACGCGCCCGCGCCCAGGCCCGCGACGCGGCACGCCTTCTCGACCGACGAATGCGTCTGTCCAGACGTGTACACCGCGAAGCGGCCCGCGGCGACGCCGTCGCGCAGCGTGGCGCCGCCGCTCGCCCGGTGCAGTGCGGCGAGCAGCGCCACGAGCGCGGCGTCGGACGCGGTGTGCTGGATGACGCCCCCGCCGGCGCTGCCGCCGCCCGTCGCGGAGCGGAAGCGCGCCGGGAGGTCCAGCAGCTCGGCCAGCCAGTCCAGCACGTGCGTCTCCAGCTCGGTGGCCGCGGGCGACGTCGCCCACAACATCCCCTGCACGCCGAGGCCCGAGGCCAGCAGATCGCCGAGGATGGCCGGGCCGCTGGCATTGGCCGGGAAGTAGGCGAAGAACGCCGGGTGCTGCCAGTGCGTGATGCCCGGCAGGATCGCCGCGTCGAGGTCGGTGAGCAGGTCCGCGAACGGTTCACCGTGCTCGGGCGGGTGCGGCGGCAGGGCGGACCGGACGTCACCGGGGGACACCTGCGAGAGCACCGGCAGCGATTCGAGGCGTTCCTGGTAGTCGGCGATCCAGTCGATGACCTCGTGCCCGTGCCGCCGGAACTGCGCCGGCGTCATGTGCGGCGGTTCGGCGGGCGCGGCGGCGGCGCGACATCGCTCATGCGCCGCACCGTAACCCGACGCCCGACCGTCCCGACCATGTGCCGCCGCTGCGCCACCGCCCGGACGACTGCGCATGATCGAGGGCCGGCGTCCTCGGTGCCCCCGGTGGGATTCGAACCCACAAGCCTTTCGGCAATGGTTTTTGAGACCACCGCGGTTGCCAGATTTCGCCACAGGGGCGTGACGCGCTGGAAATGTTAGCCGGTTTACGCTGGGGACCCGTTCGACGAGGAACCGGAGGGACACCGTGGCCGCCGCACCAGCGAGCTCCCCGGCGCCCGCGTCGATGCGCGTCCTGATCGCCGAGGACGAGGCCCTGCTGCGCCTGGACCTGCGCGAGATGCTCGAGGAAGAGGGTTTCGACGTCGTCGGCGAGGCCGCGGACGGCGAGCAGGCCGTCGCCCTGGCCAAGGAGTTGACGCCGGACCTTGTCATCTGCGACGTCAAGATGCCGAAGATGGACGGCATCGCCGCGGCCGCGCAGATCACCGGGGCCCGGATCGCGCCGGTGGTCATGCTCACCGCGTTCAGCCAGCGCGACCTCGTCGAACGCGCCCGCGACGCCGGCGCGATGGCGTATCTGGTCAAGCCGTTCCAGAAGCGTGACCTGCTGCCTGCCATCGAGATGGCCGCGTCGCGGTTCGCCGAGATCCGGGCGCTGGAGTCCGAGGTCACCGGGCTGCGCGAGCGGCTCGAGGCCCGCAAGTTGATCGAACGCGCCAAGGGATCGTTGATGACCCGGCACGCGCTGAGCGAACCGGAGGCGTTCCGCTGGATCCAGCGCGCCGCGATGGACAACCGCACGTCGATGCGCGCCGTCGCCGAGCTCGTGATCAACGGCAGCGAAACAGGGTCCCCGGCTACTGCTCAGTAGTCACGCTCAGTGTGGTGGAGATTTGGTCACGACGGGGTGCCGGGCGTCCGCACACCCGACCCGATGGGCTAACGTCCCGCCAACCGGCGTCACATGTGTCCACGCCGCCGGATGATCCAGTGCCCTCAGGAGGCAAGTAGTGCGATCCAAGACCATGACCACGGCGCTCGTGCTCGCGACGGCCGGCGCGGTGGCGCTCGCCGGCTGCTCGAGCAGCGGCGGCAGCAAGAAGAAGGGGACCGGCCTCGGCAACACGGGCGGCAACAGCAGCTCGGCCGGCAGCAGCGGCAAAGACCTACAAGATCGGTTTCGAGGGCCCGCTGTCCGGCGCCAACGCCCAGCTCGGCATCAACGAGGAGTACGGCGCGGAAATCGCCGTCCAACAGGCCAACGCCAACTCCTCGCTGGGCTTCAAGGTCCAGCTGGTCAAGTCCGACGACGAGGGTGACCCGACCAAGTCGCCGGCCGCCGCTCGTCAGCTGACCCAGGACCCGACCATCCTCGGCGTCGTCGGCCCCAGCTTCTCCGGCAGCACGCTCGCGGTCGGCAAGATCTACTCCGCGGACGGCATGCCGTTCGTCACGCCGTCGGCCTCGAACGCCACCCTGCAGGACCAGAGCTTCAGCACGTTCCACCGGGTGATCCCGAACGACAACGCCGAGGGCGGCGCGGGCGCCGACTGGCTCGCGCGCAAGGGCATCAAGCGCCTGTTCGTGCTGCAGGACCTCAGCCCGTACGGCAAGGGTGTCGGTGACACCGTCGCCAAGGAGGCCAAGGCCAAGGGCATCAAGGTCGACGAGCAGGGTCTGGACGGCACCAGCACCAAGAACTACGGCCCGATCGCGCAGAAGATCGCGGCGTCCGGTGACCAGGCGCTGTTCTACGGCGGTTACGACGCCCAGGCGGCGCTGCTCGCGAAGTCCCTCAAGGCGGCGGGCTTCAAGGGCCTGACCGTGGGCGGTAACGGCATCAAGTCCTCGGTGTTCACCAAGGGTTCGGGTACGGCCGGCAACGGCTGGTACATGACCTGCGGTTGCCAGGACGCCACCGTGGCCCCGGCCGCGAAGTCCTTCGCCGCGGCGTACCAGGCCAAGTTCAACACCCCGCCGTCGACGTACTCGCCGGAGGCCTACGACGCGACCAACCTGCTCATCCAGGCGATCAAGGACGCCGGTGCCAACCCGACGAAGGCGAGCGTGGAGGCCAAGGTCAGCGCCACCGACTACAAGGGCATCACCGCCGAGATCAAGTTCCAGAGCGACGGCGACCTCGACCCGTCCGGCCAGGTGGTGAACCTCTACCGCCAGGAGAACGGCGTCATCAAGGTGCTCGGCAACATCGCCGACCAGAAGTAGGAACCTCGCACGGACAGTGGGACGGGTCGGTTCGCCGGCCCGTCCCACTCCGTTGCCAGGGCAGTACGCAGTCGATCGTCGCCGTCGATAGGAGTGCACCACCGTGGCTGCAGAGGGCTGGTTCGAACAGCTCCCACAGAACCTGATCATCGGCCTCGAACAAGGATCGCTCTACGCGCTCGTCGCACTCGGTTACACCCTGGTGTACGGCGTCCTGCAACTGATCAACTTCGCGCACAGCGAGGTGTTCATGTCGGGCGCCTTCGGCAGTTACCTGGTGGTCAACGGCATTCTCGGCAATCGACATCTCACCGGCGCCGCAGTTCCGCTGTCGCTGGTCGCCGGTCTGCTCGCCGGGGCCATCACCGGCGCGCTGATCGCCTGGGCGCTCGAGAAGGTGGCCTACAAGACCCTACGGAGCAGGGGGGCGCCGAAACTCGCGTTCCTGATCAGCGCCATAGGTGCGTCGTTCTTCCTGTCCAATCTCGCCGGCAAGCTGTTCAACCATCTGCCCAACAACGCGTTCCCGGGCACCACCGGCGGCGAGAAGACGTACTACAACCTCTCGCACAACGTCATCAACACCGCGCACTTCAAGGTCAGCACGATCGCGATCATCATCATCGTGATCACCTTCGCGATCATGATCGGTCTCGACCGCCTCGTGAACAAGACCAAGCTGGGGCGCGGCATCCGCGCGGTGGCCGAGGACGCGCCCACGGCGGCGCTCATGGGCATCGACATCGACAAGACCATCTCGCGCACGTTCATCATCGGCGGCGCGCTCGCCGGGGTGGCGGGCTTCCTGTTCGGTGCCGCGTTCGGAGTCAGCTACACGATGGGCTTCACGCCCGGCGTCAAGGCGTTCGCCGCCGCGGTGCTCGGCGGCATCGGCAACATCCGCGGCGCCATGATCGGTGGGCTGCTGTTGGGTGAGGTCGAGGTGCTCATCAGCAACCTGTACTTCGTCGGGTCGCAGTGGGTCGACGTCATCAGCTTCGTCGTCCTCGTGCTTGTCCTCGTGGTCCGTCCCACCGGCATCCTCGGCGAGCGCCTCGGGCGTGCAGCATGAGGTTCAAGCTGACACGCACGGAGTGGAAGCGGCTTGCCGCGTGCCTCGTCGCGGGCTTCGTGCTCGCGTTGATGATCGGTGATCAGGAGGGCACGCAGACCGACTTCGGCATCGCATTCCGCGAAGCCACGTCGTTCCCGCGCATCGTCATCTTCCTGCTCGTCGGCGTCGTCATCTTCCTGATCATCACGTTCCGGCCGTTGCTCGTCCCCTACGTCAAGCGACCAGCGGCGGCCGGGGTGGCCGTCGCGTTCCTCGTGGTGCTCGTCGCCATCGTGCTGATGAACTGGTACGACCCCGTCGGCAAGTTCACGGACCTGGCCAGCAAGGTGTCCGAGACGACCGGTCTGTCGGCGCTGGCGTCGCTGTACTTCGCCTGGCTGGCCTACGTGCTGTGGTTCGGTTGCCTGCTGCTCGGCGGGGCCGCGGTCATCACCCGCAACCGGCTGCTCGGCTGGGCGCTCGCGGCGTTGGGCGCGGTGTCCGCGGTGCTGACGTTCCTCACCCACTCGCAGGTCGTCAGCTTCGCCGGCGGCATCGACCACTCGCTGGGCGCGCAGATGGCGTGCATCGGTTTCCTGATCTTCGCCGGCAGCGGGCTGGTGATCGCCTACGCGCACGCCGAGGAAGCCTCGCCGCGTGAGTGGGTCGACGCCGTGCTGGCCTGGCGCCCCGGGTTCCCGTTCGCCGTGGTCGGCGCGGTGCTGGCGGTACTGGCGTTCACCAACGCGTCGTGGTTCGCGCCGACCCAGCTCAACCTGGACTTCGCCGACCTCAGCTCGGACTTCTCCGGCTACGGGATGGCGCCGTTGGCGACCGCGTACGTCAGCTGGCTCGCCTACGTGCTGGTGATCGCCGCTGCGGTGCTGGCGCTCGCGGGCACCTGGTTGCGCCAGCGGGTGCTGTCAGCGGTGGCCGCGGTGGTCGGCCTGGCCGCCCTGGTCATCACCGTCGTGTCGATGTACCAGCTGTCGCACACCGCGGTCGAGAACGCCAAGCAGTACGGCTCGCTGTGGCAGAACCTCGGCAACGGGGGCTGGATCGTGTGCATCGCCGCCGGCCTGTTCGCCGTGGCCGGCGCGGTGGCCGCGTGGGTGGGCCCGGTGCGGGCGGCCAGCGACGATCCGGTCGACACGCTGCCGGTGCGCAAGGTCGTCGAGCGTGCGCGCAGCTCGTCCACCGTGCGCGCCGGTATCGCCGTCGCCTTGCTGATCGCGATCTTCTACCCGCCGACACTGCCCACGACGTGGCAGACCACGATCGTCACGCAGATCGGCCCGTACCTGCTGCTGGCCGTGGGACTCAACGTCGTGGTCGGGTGGGCCGGCCTGCTGGACCTCGGGTACATCGCGTTCTACGGGATCGGCTCGTACACCACCGCCTACATCACCGGTTCGCTGCCGATCAAGCCGCCGTCGTGGCTGCACCTGTCGCCGTTGTGGGCGATCCCCTTCGCCATCGCGGCGTGCCTGATCGCGGGTGTGCTGCTCGGCGCTCCGACACTGCGATTGCGCGGGGACTACCTGGCCATCGTCACCCTCGGGTTCGGCGAGATCGTCCAGGTGGTCGCGATCAACCTCTCGGGCGTCACGGGCGGCCCCACCGGACCGAACGTGCCGAACCCGGTGCTCAACGTCGGGGTGTTCACGGTGCACTTCGGCCTGGACAACCTGCCGTACTGGTATCTGCTGCTCGCCTTCCTGATCATCCTCGTCGTGCTGTTCTACCGCCTCGAGGGCTCGCGGATCGGCCGGGCCTGGGCGGCGGTGCGCGAGGACGAGGTGGCGGCGCAGGCCACCGGTATCAACACCACCCGCATCAAGTTGCTGGCGTTCGCGATCGGCGCGTCGACATCCGGCCTCGCGGGCGTGTTCTTCGCGACCCAGGTCGGTTACTTCGACCCTTCGCTGTTCACCTTGCAGAACTCGATCCTCATCGTGGCCTACGTCGTGTTCGGCGGGATGGGCTCGCTCACCGGCGCCATCGCGGGCGCCGCAGCGCTCACCTGGTTACCGCAGTTCCTGAAGGCGCAGGTGCCGCTGGAGGATCGCCAGATGTGGATCGGCGTCGTCGTCCTCGCCATGATGATCTTCCGGCCGGCCGGGCTGATCCCCGCCCGGCGCCGCGCAGCCGAGCTGTCCGGCTTCGAGTCGGCCGCGCCCGAGGTCACCGCCGTGCCGGCGTCGGAGGGGTTGTGACATGACCGCCGCGACCAGTACTGCAGAGGTCGTCTTCGACATCGAGCACGTGACGCTGCGCTTCGGCGGCGTCGTGAGCCTCAACGACGTCTCGATGACGATGCGCCGCGGCGAGATCCTCGCGGTGATCGGGCCGAACGGTGCGGGCAAGACTTCGTTGTTCAACTCGCTCACCGGCGTCTACACCCCGCAGGAAGGCACGATCATGGTGTCGGGGCGGCCGGGGGAGCCGCAGGTCAGCGTGCTCGGCCGCAAGACACACGTCATCAATCACCTGGGCGTCGCGCGCACCTACCAGAACATCCGGTTGTTCCCCGCACTGACTGCCCTGGAGAACGTCAAGATCGGCATCGAGACGCGGCAGCGGTCCGGGCCGGTGTCGTCGATGCTCGGCCTGCCCTGGCAGCGCCGCGAGGAGCGGCAGAGCACCGAGGCCGCGTACCGGCTGCTCAACGAGGTCCGGCTGGGTGACCGCGCGAACGAGCTGGCCGGGTCGCTCGCCTACGGCGAGCAGCGGCGGCTGGAGATCGCCCGCGCGCTCGGCACCAATCCCGGCGTGCTGCTGCTCGACGAACCGGCCGCAGGCACCAACCCGGTCGAGAAGCGCGACCTCGCCGAGCTCATCCGGCGCATCAACACCGAGCGCGGCACGAGCGTGCTGCTGATCGAACACGACATGAAGCTGGTCATGTCCATCGCCGACCGCATCGTGGTGCTGAACTTCGGCGAGAAGATCGCCGAGGGCAGCCCGCAGGCGATCCAGCGGGACCCGGTCGTCGTCGCGGCCTACCTGGGCAGCTCGGCCGATGACGTCGAGGACGCCGTCGACGCGCAGCCGACCATTCACCTGATCGACACCGAGGCCGTCGCCGCCGAGCACGCGCGCGACGACGAGATCCGCGAGGACGCCGGCGATGACTGACACGACGTCGAACCCGACTGCTGCGCCCGGCGAGCACCAAGGGCCGCGCGAGACGCTGCTCGACGTCGTGGACATCGAGGTCCGCTACGGAGCGATCGCTGCGATCAAGGGCATCAGCTTCACCGTCGGCAAGGGCGAGATCGTCGCGCTGCTCGGCGCCAACGGCGCAGGCAAGACGACGACGCAGAAGACGGTGTCGGGCATGATGCGCCCGGCTCGCGGCTCGATCTCCCTCGCCGGAAAGCGCATCGACGGCATCCCGGCGCACGACCTGATCCGGCTCGGGATCTGCCACGTGCCGGAGGGCCGGCACGTCTTCCCGCGGATGACCGTCGCGGAGAATCTCGAGATGGGCGCGTTCCGGTTCAAGACGGTCGACCGTGCCGAGATCGAACGCGTGCTCGAGATGTTCCCGCGGTTGCGCGAGCGGTTCAAGCAGCAGGCCGGCACGCTGTCCGGCGGCGAGCAGCAGATGCTGGCCATCGGCCGTGCGCTGATGGGCAAGCCCGAGCTGCTGCTGCTCGACGAGCCGTCGATGGGGCTGGCACCGCTGGTCGTCGCGCAGATCTTCGAGATCATCCGCGAGATCAACCAGCTCGGTGTCACCGTGCTGCTCGTCGAACAGAACGCCGCGCAGGCCCTCAATCTGGCCAACCGCGGGTACGTACTCGAGACCGGCGAGATCGTGCTGCAGGGCACCGGGCGCGAACTGCTGGCCGACGATCGCGTGCGGGCCGCGTACCTGGGTGAGGAGATCGCCACCGCCTGACCCGCAACACCGACCGCTTCGGTCCTGGGGCACCGCCCGTTGTCCGATCATCGTGGACACCCTTATGGTTGCGGGTGCAACCCATCGTGCTCGGCCGGAGTGTCAGGGGAGGCGCTCGTCTTGGCTCGCTCGAACGTTCGCGTACGTCGCGCAACCACCGACGACGTACTGCCCCTTGCCCACCTGGTGCGGTCACTCAACACCCGCTCCGGAGTCTTCAGCGGCCGGCCGCTGCAGGACTCCGGCATCGCGCACCTGTGCGAGCGGTTCACCGAGATCATCAGCGACGGTGAGCGCGAGCTGCTCGTCGCCGTGGATGCCGGTGCGAGCGACAGCGGTCCGAGCGGTGCGCGGGCGGCGGACGGCGAGAAGGCGGACGGGGCGGCCAGCGACGGTGACGAGGACGCCGCGGGCGGCGGGATCGTCGGCATGCTCGCCGCGCGGCGCGACGACATCGGCGCGATCGACCTCACCGGCGTCCTGCACGTCACCCACCTGATGGTCGATCCGCGGCACCGGCGACGCGGCGTGGGCCGCGCGCTGTTGACCCGCGCGGTCGAGGAAGCCGAGCGGCTCGGCGTCGAGCACGTGCTGGCGACCACTGCCAGCGACTCGCGCGAGAGCAACCGCTACCTGGCCCGGCTGGGGTTCGCGCCCCTGGTCGTGGCGCGCATCGCGCAGACCAGCCGGCTGCGGCGCTCGCTCGGCATGGCCGAACCCATGCACGGTGCGGCGGTGCTGCGCCGCGCCCGGCTGATCCGTGCCCAGCGCGCGGGCATGGCGTCGTACTCGGCGGCCCGCGGGCACTGAACCGCGCTGAACGGCACTGTCGGGGCCCGGCCCTAGAGTGGGCCCGTGAGCTCCGCGGTGCAGACCAAGACGCCCACGCTGCTGCTGCTGGACGGCCATTCACTGGCCTACCGGGCGTTCTACGCGCTGCGCGAGGTCGACATGTCGACCACGACCGGCCAGCCCACCAACGCGGTGTTCGGCTTCACCTCGATGCTCATCAACCTGATGCGCGACGAGGAGCCCACCCACGTCGCCGTCGCGTTCGACGTCTCCCGCAAGACCTTCCGCAGCGAGACCTACGCCGGCTACAAGGCCGGGCGCAGCGAGACGCCCGACGACTTCCGCGGGCAGGTGACGCTGATCCGCGAGGTGCTCGAGGCGCTGCGCATCCCGACGATGATGGTCGACGGGTTCGAGGCCGACGACGTCATCGCCACCGTCACCACCCGCGCCGTCGCGGCGGGGATCGACGTGCTGATCTGCACCGGCGACCGCGACGCGCTGCAGCTGGTCAACGACCACGTCACCGTGCTGTACCCCAAGCGCGGCGTCAGCGAGATGACGCGGTTCACGCCCGAAGAGGTGCAGACGAAGTACGGCCTGTCGCCCGCGCAGTACCCGGACTTCGCCGCGCTGCGCGGCGACCCCAGCGACAACCTGCCCGGCATCCCCGGCGTCGGGGAGAAGACGGCGGCGAAGTGGATCCGCGAGTACGGCTCGCTGCGCGAGCTGATCGACCGCGTCGACACCGTCAAGGGCAAGGTCGGCGACGCGCTGCGCGAGCACTGTGGCGGCGTCGAGCTCAACCGCCGGCTGACCGAGCTCGTGCGCGACGTGCGACGTCGACGCCGAGCTCGGCGACGCTGGCCCGCCAGCAGTGGGACCGCGAAGAGGTGCACCGGCTCTTCGACGACCTGCAGTTCCGGGTGCTGCGCGAGCGGCTGTTCGCCAGCGTCGACGCCGCCGAGCCCGAGGCCGACGAGGGCTTCGACGTCGCGTTCAGCCGGCTCGGCACCGACGACGTCGCGCAGTGGCTCGACGAGCACGCCCGCTCCGGCGAGCGGCGTCGGGCTGGCGTTCCGCGGCACGTGGGGCCGCGGCACCGGCGCGCTGACCGGCCTCGCGCTGGCGGCGGCCGACGGCGCCGCGGCCTACGTCGACCCGCAGGTGCTCAGCCCCGACGACGACACGGCGCTGGCCGCCTGGCTGGCCGACCCGGACGTGCCCAAGGCGGTGCACGACGTCAAGGGCCCGCTGCTGGCGTTGCGCCAGCACGGGTGGCCGCTCGCCGGGGTCGCCGAGCGACACGCAGCTGGCGGCCTACCTGCTGCGCCCGGACCAGCGCACCTTCGACCTCGCCGACCTCGCGCTGCGCACCTGCACCGCGAGCTGCGCAGCAACGTCGAGGAATCCGGCCAGCTCACCCTGGACGGCGGCGCCGACGAGTCCGACGACGCGCTCGCCCAGGTCGAGACGGTGCGTGCCACCGCCGTCGCGCGACCTCGCCGACGCCTTCGACGAGCGAACTCGGCGAGAGCAGGGCCGCCGAGCTGCTGGCCGACATGGAGCTGCCGCTGACCTACGTGCTGGCCGACATGGAGGCCGTCGGCATCGCCGCCGACACCGACGCGCTGACCGCGCTGCAGGCCGAGCTCGGCGCCGGCGTCAAGGCGGTCGAGGCCGACGCGCACCAGCTGGTCGGCCGCGAGTTCAACCTCGGTTCGCCCAAGCAGCTGCAGGAGATCCTGTTCGACCAGTTCGGGCTGCCGAAGACCAAGCGCATCAAGACCGGCTACACCACCGACGCCGACTCGCTGGCCGACCTGTACGTCAAGACCGAGCACCCGGTGCTGGAGCTGCTGCTGCGCCACCGCGAGGTCGCCCGGCTCAAGACGGTCGTCGACGGCGCTGCTGCCGCTGATCGACGACGACGGGCGCATCCACACCACGTTCAACCAGACCGATCGCCGCCACCGGCCGGCTGTCCTCCACCGACCCGAACCTGCAGAACATCCCGGTGCGCACCGCCGAGGGCCGGCGCATCCGCGAGGCGTTCATCGTCGGGGCCGGGCTTCGAGTCGCTGATGACCGCCGACTACAGCCAGATCGAGATGCGGATCATGGCGCACCTGTCCCAGGACGCCGGCCTGATCGAGGCGTTCACCACCGGCGAGGACCTGCACACCTTCGTCGCCTCGCGCGCCTTCGACATGCCGACCGACGACGTCGACCCCGAGATGCGCCGGCGCATCAAGGCGATGAGCTACGGGCTGGCGTACGGGCTGTCCGCGTTCGGGCTGTCCCGCCAGCTCAAGATCACGCCCGACGAGGCGCGCGGGCAGATGGACGCGTACTTCACCCGCTTCGGCGGGGTGCGCGACTACCTGCGCAGCGTCGTCGAGGACGCCCGGCAGACCGGGCTACACCGAGACGATCATGGGCCGGCGGCGGTACCTGTCCGAACCTGACCAGCGACAACCGGCAACCTGCGCGAGATGGCCGAGCGCGATGGCGCTGAACGCGCCGATCCAGGGCAGCGCCGCCGACATCATCAAGGTGGCGATGCTCGGCGTGCACCGCGGGCTCGCCGAGCCGGGCTGCGCTCACGGTTGCTGCTGCAGGTGCACGACGAGCTCGTGCTCGAGATCGCGACGGCGAGCGCGAGGCGGTCGAGGCGCTGGTCCGCCGGGAGATGGGCGGCGCCTACCACCTCGACGTGCCGATGGACGTCTCCGTCGGCGTCGGCCGCACCTGGCACGAGGCCGCGCACTAGGCGCGGGCGCCGTTACGCCGGCTTCTCGCAGACGTAGATCGCCGTGCCGGGCAGGATCGCGCCGCGCAGCGGCGACCACTGACCCCACACCTGCGTGTGGCCGTCGGGCCACTCCGGTTCGACGACGTCGACGAGCCTGCAGGCCGGCGGCGACGATCTCGCGGACCCGCTGGCCGAGGGTGCGGTGGTGTTCGACGTAGGTCGGCGTGCCGTCCGCGGCGAACTCGACGTACGGCGTGGGGTCGAAGTACGGACATCGTCGCGGTCAGTCCCGCCGGCCCGGGGTCGTCGGGGAACGACCAGCGGGTCGGGTGGGTCGTCGCGAACACCCAGCGCCCGCCCGGGCGCAGCACGCGCGCGACCTCGCGCATGACCCGGGCGCTGTCGGCGACGAAGGACACCGCGCCGAACGCGGTGCACGCGAGGTCGAAGGACTCGTCGCGGAACGGCAGGTACTGCGCGTCGGCCTGCACCAGCGGCACGTCGATGCCGGTCGCGTCGCGCACCGTCGACCGCGTGGCGCAACATGCCGGCGGACAGGTCGAACGCGACCGGGTGCGCGCCGTGCGCCGCCAGCCAGCGCGCGCACATCGCCGATCCGCAGCCGACCTCGAGCACCCGCCGGCCGGTGACGTCGCCGAGCAGGTGCGCGTCGTCCTCGCGCAGGTTCTCCGGGCACCACACGAAGTCCGCGACGCCGAGGAACGCGCCGTGCTCGGCGTGGTAGTGGTCGGCGTCGCCGTCCCACGACGCGCGGTTGGCGCGCACGGTGGCCGCGGTCGACGCCGCTCGCCGGCCGACGCCGACCGCGCGGCGGACGGACTCAACGGGTTCCGGCACGACGACCCCCGACAGCTGCCAGCCGACCTGCGCGCACCTGTCGACCCTAGCCAGCGTTACGGTGCAGCGATGGCGCTCCCGTTGCGGACCAAGGTGTTCTGGTCGATCTACCGGCTCGTCGAGCGGGACCCGGTGATGCAGCAGTCCGCCGACAAGGTCCGGGCAGCAAGCGACGCCCGGATCCGGATGTCGCGGTTGCCGGGCATGTGGTTGCTGCTCGGGCGTCCCGACCGCGACGCGACGATCGAGCGAGTCCGCGGCGCACACTCGCCGACGGCACCGTCGCTGCCGCTGCGGGTCTACCGCCCGCGGGTGCGCGACACCGATGCCACTGCGGACCCGTTGCCGGTGGTCGTCAACTTCCACGGCGGCGGCTGGGTGTCCGGCGACCCGCAGCAGTCCGAGTGGTGGTGTTCGGCGGTCGCGGCCCGCGCCGGTGTCGTCGTGGTGTCGGTCGACTACCGCCTGGCGCCGGAGCATCCGTTCCCGGTGCCGGCCGAGGACTGCTACGCGGCTACCGCCTGGGTGGCCGAGCACGCCGCGGAACTGGGCGTCGACGCCGCCCGGCTGGCCGTGATGGGCGACAGCGCGGGCGGCAACCTGGCGGCCGTCGTGGCGCTGATGGCGCGCGACCGGGGCGGCCCGGCGATAGCGCTGCAGGTGCTGATCTACCCGTCCGTCGACCTCGGCGCCGACTTCCCGTCCAAGGACGAGAACGCGCACGCCCCGGTGCTCACCCGCAAGGACGTCGACACCACGTGGCGGTTGTACGTGCAGGGTGACGCCGACCCGGCACACCCGTACGCCTCACCGCTGCACGCCGAGCACCACGACCTGCCGCCCGCGCTGATCCAGACGGCGCAGTTCGACCCGCTGCGCGATCAGGGCCCGGCCTACGCGGCGGCCCTGCGGGCGGCCGGCGTGTCGGTGCGCCTGACCAACTACGTCCAGGCGGTGCACGGCTTCATCTCGCTGCCGCACGTCACCGTCGGTGTCACCCAGGCGCTGGCCGAGGTCGTCGCGACGATCGGCGAGACCCTCGGTGCCGGGGTCCCCGCCGCTCCCGGCCAGGAGCGCGCCGGGCACAGCTGATTTCCCGCGGCGGCCCCGGAAAGGCTAGGCTTGCTGTGGACAGTTCTGCGGTCTCTACCTGGAGCAGATCGCCCGCGACGGCACCCGCCGCCCGGACCGGAACCGTCCACACCTACGAGCACCCGTCAGGATCCATCTACTCAATGACGTCCACCATCGAAGCCCGGCCCGCAACACCGCAAGTCGCAGTGAACGACATCGGCTCCACCGATGACTTCCTCGCCGCCATCGACAAGACCATCAAGTACTTCAACGACGGCGACATCGTCGAGGGCACCATCGTCAAGGTCGACCGGGACGAGGTCCTGCTCGACATCGGTTACAAGACCGAAGGTGTCATCCCCTCCCGCGAACTCTCGATCAAGCACGACGTCGACCCCAACGAGGTCGTTTCCGTGGGCGACGAGGTCGAGGCCCTGGTCCTGCAGAAGGAGGACAAGGAGGGCCGGCTGATCCTGTCCAAGAAGCGCGCGCAGTACGAGCGCGCCTGGGGCACGATCGAGGAGAAGAAGGACAACGACGAGGTCGTCGAGGGCACGGTCATCGAGGTCGTCAAGGGCGGCCTGATCCTGGACATCGGCCTGCGTGGCTTCCTGCCCGCGTCGCTGGTCGAGATGCGCCGCGTGCGCGACCTGCAGCCCTACGTCGGCAAGTCGCTCGAGGCGAAGATCATCGAGCTGGACAAGAACCGCAACAACGTCGTCCTGTCGCGCCGCGCGTGGCTGGAGCAGACGCAGTCCGAGGTCCGCAGCGAGTTCCTCAACAAGCTCGCCAAGGGCCAGGTTCGCACCGGCGTCGTGTCCTCGATCGTCAACTTCGGCGCCTTCGTCGATCTCGGCGGCGTCGACGGCCTGGTGCACGTGTCCGAGCTGTCCTGGAAGCACATCGACCACCCGTCCGAGGTCGTCGAGGTCGGCCAGGAGGTCACCGTCGAGGTCCTGGACATCGATCTCGACCGCGAGCGCGTGTCCCTGTCGTTGAAGGCGACGCAGGAAGACCCGTGGCGGCACTTCGCCCGCACGCACCAGATCGGTCAGGTCGTGCCCGGCAAGGTCACCAAGCTCGTCCCGTTCGGTGCCTTCGTGCGCGTCCAGGACGGCATCGAGGGTCTGGTGCACATCTCCGAGCTTGCCGAGCGGCACGTCGAGATCCCCGAGCAGGTCGTGCAGGTGGGCGACGAACTGCTGGTCAAGGTCATCGACATCGACCTCGAGCGGCGGCGCATCTCGCTCTCGCTCAAGCAGGCCAACGAGGGCGCGCTGACCGACGACTCGTTCGACCCGGCGCAGTACGGCATGGAAGCCCAGTACGACGAGAAGGGCAACTACATCTACCCCGACGGCTTCGACCCCGCGACCAACGAGTGGCGCGAAGGTTTCGAAGAGGCCCGCGAGGAGTGGGAGAAGCGCTACGCGAAGGCTCGCGAGCGGTTCGAGGCGCACAAGAAGCAGCTCGAAGAGGCCCAGAAGGCCGACGCCGCCGCTGCCTCGGACACCGGCGAGGCCACCTCGTACAGCTCCGAGCCCGCCGCCGCACCCGAGGGCGGCGAAGCCCCGGCGGCCAGCGGTGGTTCGCTCGCCTCGGACGAGGCGCTCAACGCCCTGCGCGAGAAGCTCGCCGGGCGGTAGTCCGAGAGCACGTCGTCACGGAGCCCCGAGGCACTGCCTCGGGGCTCCGTCGTCTTCGCCCCGCCTTCGGGCGGCAGCGACTGCGGTTACGGTGAGTCGGTGCGCGTGGGGCTGAGCGGGGGAGTCGGGTCGGGCAAGAGCACCGTGGCGGCGATGTTCGCCGAGCGTGGCGCCGTGGTCGATCGACGCCGACAAGATCGCCCGCGAGGTCGTGGAGCCGGGAACGGACGGCTTCGCCGAGGTGGTGGCCCGCTTCGGCGACGACGTCGTCACCGACGGCCGGCTGGACCGCCCCGCGCTGGCGAAGGTCGTCTTCGCCGACGAAGCCGCGCGCCGGGACCTGAACGCCATCGTGCATCCGCGCGTCGGCGCGCGGACCGCGCAGCTGACCGCGGCCGCGGGCGACGACGCGATAGTCGTCTATGACGTGCCGCTGCTCGTCGAGTCGGACATGGCGGCAGGGTTCGACCGCGTCGTGATCGTCGAGGCGCCGACGCAGCTGCGCCTGGAGCGGCTCGCCGGCCGGGGCATGACCGAGGACGACGCCCGCGCCCGGATGGCCAGCCAGGCCACGGACGAGCAGCGCCGCGCCGTCGCCGACGAGGTGATCGTCAACGACGGCTCGCGCGCCGCCCTGGCGCAGCAGGTGGACGCTGTCTGGCAGCGGCTGACCGGCGCCCTGGGCGACACCCGGCCGTAGCGGTTTGAAGGCGCTGATGGGCATCGGATAGAGTCGTCCGTCGGCGCTCGGTCGAGACAAATCGGCCGGTGCGTAACGCGGACGTAGCGCAGCTGGTAGCGCATCACCTTGCCAAGGTGAGGGTCGCGGGTTCGAATCCCGTCGTCCGCTCGAGGTAGCGCGGGACCGGTGACCGGCACGCGAGCGCCCGGTCGGCGTGGTGCCGACGAGCTCGACAACGGCGGCGTGGCCGAGTGGCTTAGGCAAGGGCCTGCAAAGCCCTGTACGCGGGTTCGATTCCCGCCGCCGCCTCGCAGGACAACCACCACATCCGTGGTGCACATAGGGGCGATTAGCTCAGTGGGAGAGCACTACCTTGACACGGTAGGGGTCACTGGTTCAATCCCAGTATCGCCCACCAACGGAGGCCCCAGAATCACTGGGCTGCAGCGGTATCCGCGCCCATCCCGGCCACCGTCTCGGCTGGGCTGGGCAACGCTGGGGCAACACCAGCTTTCGCGCGCAACGCATCCAGACGGCAACGGATACCGGATGGTGGCATTCGACGCGAGCACCACCCTCACCACCACGGGCGCGTTGACATCGACCGGGAACTCCTACCCGTGTTCGCGGTCCGGGAAATCTGATCCCGATCACCGACGCGAACCGCGGGCGCGCCCGCCCAGATCTCCCGCTCGCCGGTCGAGCGGGTCAACACAGCATTCGCGCCGACGATCGTGCCGGCACCAACCTGCAGCACCTGATTCCCGCGGCCGAGGATGACCGCCCCCGCGCACAGAACGGCCCCGTCACCGATCTCTACGCCCGCGAACCGCGCATCCGGCCGCCACACATCGGCGCGGCCGACCGTGACGTTCTGATAGATCGCCACCCCAGCGCCGATACGTGTGTGCGAGTGCACGACGATCCCCGTCCCGGCGTGAGGGAGACGAAGCCCGGGGCCGACCGTCGCGAGGCTGTTGATGTCCGTGCCGCGCCACATCAGCAGCCGGGAAGCGAACCAGCCGATGACGCGACGACGCTGTAGATACACGAGCCACACGAGGAACGCTCAATATCGCTGCGCGGAACCATGCTGCGCCACGTTACCCAAGATGTACGCGGGAGGACGGTCCGATGATGCTGCTCGCCGCGCCCGGTAAGTCGAACCCTGCGCTCGCCGACTTCCAGGCCGTCAACGCGAAGATCGCACCCCGGCAGCTTGACCCGCTGATGTTCTTCCAATCCGCGCCGACCGAGCCGTCTGGTATTCGGCGTACCCGACATGGGCGGGACAGCTCGGCGCGGGCCTGTACGTGACCCTCAGCTCGACGCAGCCCCTATCGAGCCTCGCCACCGGGACGCAGGACGCCTACTGGAAAGCCCAGGCCGCCACCGTCGCCGGATACGGCCGACCCGGTGATCCTGCGGCTGTGCCACGAGTTCAACGGCACCTGGAACGGCTACGGCGCGAGCAAGGAAACCGCCGCCGCGTTCGTCGCCGCCTGGCATCACATCGTGAACCTGTTCCGCACCGCCGGCGCCGACAACGCCCTGTGGTGCTGGTGCCCCAACATCTGGGGCAGTGCTGCCACCGTCAACCCGACCGACTGGTACCCGTGCGACGACTACGTCGACCTGATCGGCCTCGACGGATACATGACGGTCAAGACCACGACCGTGCAGCAGCCCGCCGACCTGTTCCTCGGCAACTACCAGGCGCTGCGGGAGCTCACAGACAAGCCGTTCATGCTGGCAGAGGTCGGCTGTGCCAACGACCCCAGGCTGACCGCGACCGGCGGCAAAGCCGCTTGGTACGGGCGGCTGTTCGACATGCTCCGCGAAGACATCCCTGACTGCCTCGCAGTCGGGCAGTGGGAACGGCCCGACCCAAGCGAGGGCAACTTCACCATCGACAGCTCAGGCACCGACCCCGCAGCCCTCGACATGTTCACCCGAGCCGTCACCCGCAGCCCGTTCGCGCCGCCGCTGCTCGACCTTGCCACCAGCGGCCGGTCCTGATGGACGACGTCGACGACGAACCGTTCTACCTCGACGACGACGCCCCCGACTGCGCCGCCTGCGGGCAACCGGCAGCCGAGCACGGGGCTTACCCGCCGTACCCGCTGCACACCGAAGGCGACTGCCCCGGCTACCGGTGGCCCGACCCGCTACGGCCGGACGAGCGCGACCGCTGACACCCGATGGCCTAGTGCACGTCGGGCGACGTGGTCAGGCGTGCGAACACGAAGAATTGAGACACCGTGTCGAGGTGACCGACCAACGGGTTCGGCACCTTATCCACCAGGCGCCACTCGGTGGCGTGGACTTCGGTCCAGTCGGTGAAGCGACGATGCCGCACGTGCGCGGCGCCGTCGACATCTGCGATATCCGCTGCGTACACGATCACCCACCGCCGGGCGGCATTGAACAGGTCCACCATGTATCTCTCGAACACCGCGTCCTCGACCAGATGAAAGATGACATCGAGAGACAACGCAAGGTCCGCGCCAGGGAACGCGGCCGTCTCAGCGGGGTGCTGCGAGTCGTACCACTCAAAGCTCTTATTGGCGTCCCCGGTGAACAGGCGACGGCACGTCTCCACTGCAGTGTGCGACACGTCCAGGCCGAGGTAGCGCGGATACTCGGCGAGTGACAGTTGATTGCCGTCACCGCATCCGAGCTCGACCACCGAGTCGACGCCGTGCTCCGCGATAAATGCGTTCAGGAAGTCCGCCTTGTACTGCGCCACTTCGCCATAGCTACCAGCGCCCGACGTCCCGCCCTTCGCGTACCGCGACTCCCAGTAGGCACCGGATCCCTCGAAACGATGTAACCGAAAGCGCGCACGCAGATGCGCACGGACGGGATGTCGAGAAGCTCGCGCACGGGCCACGGTCGAAGAATTAGCAGCCACGTTTGACGCCCGCAAGTGGATGACTTGGGGTCGCCAGAAACCACCGCCCCACCTGGCCAACCGAGGCCGGGTGAGGCGGCTTTCGTCGTTGTGCGGCGCTACCGTCACCGCATGCACCTGGTGCCCGACCCGATGGCCGCGGTCGAGGTGTGGGACGGCCCGAACAGGTGCGCCGGCTGCCAAGGTGTCCTCGCGCAGCCGCACATCACGGTCGGCTGGCTGCAATGCCCGTGCGCCGGGGGAGTGGCCACCGGATCCGGCACTGCCTCGACTGCCACACCGACAACTTCGACCCGCCGCACGTCGACGTCCTCGCCCAAACGGTCGGCAGCGAGTACTTCGACGCCTGATCGCTGGCGTTTGCGAGATGCCCCGGTACGGGTACCGCCGCGGTAGCGCCCGTCGGCCTGGCTGGTTGGTGCTAGGCCCCGGGCGGACGTTGAAACCCGAGCGTCAGGCCTAAACAGCAGGCCCTCGCGTGTCCTACTCGGGGCGCCCGAGGCGTGGGCCGCGTCGAAACCACTGAAGACCACTCGGCATACTTCTGCGAACTTGATTCACACGGGGGCCGATGATGAGTCGTCGAATTTGGTGCTGGTTGCTGTTGTTGCCTGCGGCAGTCCTCGCGTTGGCCGGCTGCACATCGTCTGGTGCGTCGGGGCGGTCCTCATCGCAGACGGCGTCCGTCGCGTCTTCGACCGTGCCCAAGTCCAGCACCCGGTCGAGTTCATCGACTGCTTCGAGTGCGAGCGCGCAACCCGAGCACTCAACCGGGCTAAGCGTCTATCCGGCAGAGGCGGCGTCACTCTCGCCCGCGTGTCTGCAGCTGACACGACTCACGGTGGCCGCGCTGCCCACGCGTTTGAAATTCCACGTCGACCCTGCGGGCACCGGTGCGCCGCCGGAAGCAGATGTCCACCCGGGCCAGGCGATCTCCTGCAATGAATCGGTGGACTCTGCGACGACGCGTCACTCGGACAGCATTACCGCTCAAGTCGAGGTGAACGCGGCCGACGTCGCGCCTGGCATCTCGCACTTCAGCACTGCCGTTGACGTCACGAAACTGCACCTGGGCGCGAACGGTCCGATCCCGTTCTCGACCGACTGTTACCTCGGAAACGCATGTGCGTGGGGCGGTTCGATGGAGACCGGGAACGAGTGGTACGCCTACATGCACGTCAGTGACGCCGCGCCCGACGCCGACGCCATGGACCACAGCGGTGTCGACTACGAGCACCTTTTGCAGGACTACTTGCTGAGCCTGAGCTTCCGCGGCTCGCTGACGTCGTACGCCGGTTAGCGGCGCAACCGACCGACGGCGTCTAGGACGCGCGACGTCCTCGCTGTCGGTCCCGGGACTCACGTAGGCGCCGCAGCCGGTTGACCAGCTCGGGATCGAACCTGGCGGCGTCCTGGTCTTCGAGCAGCCGGTTCAGCCGCGCGTAGTAGATCGTGTCGGAGAGGTGAACAGCTCCCGCATCGCGGCGCCTTCCGGCCACCGAAGCGGAACCACTGCCGCTCGAATTGCAGGATCTGCCGGTCCACGTCGTCCACGCCCACGACGCTACGAGCAGCCACCGACAGTTTCCGGGGACGATCTTCGCGGGGCAACGCTGGGGCAACCGGAGGTCCAAAAGGGACTGCCGTACAGCTAGACAACCGTGATCGTCCGAGGGTGTCGCAGCCCATCGTTCACGGGCCTTCGGGCAGCATCGCCGCGTTGCCGGGATCGTCCGTGGAGGTGCTCGGAGACCTTGACACGGTAGGGGTCACTGGTTCAATCCCAGTATCGCCCACCACCAGCCGACATGAGCGCAGGCGAGCCGGTGGTGAATTGGCTCGTGCCGCAGCGCACCCGACGCACTGCACGCCGTGAGCTGATGTTCGCGCTGGAGATCGAACAGTGCATCCTGCACGGGGGCGGAGTGGCGTTGACCGCCGACGACGGCAGCGGCGCACCGGTCGGCGGATGCCTTGTGCTCCCACCGGGCCGGTGGCAGACGCCGCTCAGCATGGACGGACGGACCGCACTGCGGTGGCTTCGGGCGCTCGGGACGAAGCTGCCGAGGGCGAGCTCCTTCGTGCGAGCGCTGGAAGAACACCACCTTGCCGAGCTGCACTACTACGTGCGCTGGATCGGGATCACACCGGAGTTGCAGGGCCACGGACTGGGCAGCGCGCTGATGGCGCCGGCGCTCGACCGGTGCGACCGAGAAGGTCTTCCCGCGTACATCGAAGCCAGCACTGAGCGCAGCGCAGCGTTGTACGCGCGACTGGGGTTCGAACACCTGACCGCCCCGCAGCTGCCCGCGGAATTCCCACACATCTGGCCGATGCGCCGGCCGCCGCGCTTGCGCCGTGCCGTCTGATTGCAGCATCGTGAGCATCCGCCGTGGCAGTGGACGGGTCGGGCGCTCGGCGGTGAGGGGATTCTTGATATGTGCCGCCTGTTCGGTCTGCACGCCGGGACAGATCCGGTGAGCGCTGTGTTCTGGCTGCTTGACGCGCCGGACAACTTGCGCGCGCAGAGCCATCGCAATCCCGATGGCGTGGGTATCGGTGTTTTCGACGCGGGCGATCGGCCCGTGATGCGCAAGCAGCCGATCGCAGCGTGGGAGGACACCGAGTTCGCTGCTGCTGCGCACGAGCTGACCGGCACGACGTTCGTCGCGCACGTGCGGCATGCAAGCACTGGTGCTCACACCGTTGCCAACACTCATCCGTTCCTGCAGGACGGGCGGCTGTTCGCGCACAACGGCGTTGTCGCGGGGCTCGATGAGTTGGATGTCCGGTTGAGCGAATTGGCTGCCTCGCGACTCGTCCGGGGTGAGACCGACAGTGAGCGAGTATTCGCGCTCATCACGGCTGAGACCCTCCGGCATGGTGGCGACGTCGGCGCCGGCGTGGTTGCGGCAATCAGCTGGATCGCCGAGCACCTGCCCGTCTACTCGCTCAACTTTGTGCTTACTACCGCGACGGATGTCTGGGCGCTGCGCTACCCGCAAACGAACGAGTTGTGGCTGCTCGATCGCCGGAGCGACTCCGCCGGCTCCGGCGCTGCCCTGGACGCGCGTTCGGATCGCATCCACGCGCGTTCGCGCGAGCTGGGCGGGCGACCCAGCATCGTGCTGGCCAGCGAACCGATGGACGGCGAGGCGGGCTGGCGACTGCTCGATTCCGGCGAGCTCGTCCACGTCGGGCCGGACCTGACGATTGACGCGCAGACACCGTTCCCGCCGCAGCCGTCCAAGCCGCTCGCCCTCGGCGATCTCGATCCGACTGCCGCAGCCTCCCAACATGCCCACCCATGACCGTCGACCATCGACCCGTACCAGCCGGCTGGCGTCCGATGCGATGCGCTGCTTGAGGCTGTCTCGTCACCGGGCGCCCTAGTCTGGCGAGGTGAATCCTGACGTCGAACGCCTGCTGGCCGATCGGGAGGAGGAGCTTCGAGTTCAGCTGGGTGAGTTGACCAAGCCGAGCGACGAGCTCGGCACGATCTCGTTCGGCAAGCGTGTCGGCGAGGGGACCTCGCTCGCTGTCGATCGTCTGGCCGCAGTATCGACACAGGAGCATCTGCTCGCGATGCTGGAGGACGTACGCCGCGCTCGGCGTCACGTAGCCGACGGCAGCTACGGCATCTGCGAGGTGTGCGGCCGGCCGATCGGTGAAGAACGGCTCGAGGTCCGACCTTGGGCGGTTCGGTGTGTCCAGCACAGCTGATGCGCTGCTGGGGCCGGGCACGGGTGGTGACAATCCCGCGGTGGGGCATCGAGTCTGGCCGCCGACGGCCGAAGGACTGATGCGATCGCGGTTCGCAGCGTTCCGTGACGCAGATGCCGAGTGGTTGCTCGCGTCCTGGCACCCGTCCACCCGACCGAGTGCGGTCGAGCTGAGCGACAACCCGACCTGGCGTGGCTTGCAGATCGTGGACGTTGTCGACGGATCGGTCGACGACGTGACCGGCGTGGTCGAATTCCGCGCCACCTACCTGGCAGGTCCTGGCGATGTCCGCGTGCTTCACGAGCGGTCTCGCTTCGTTCGCGAGGGCGGCCGCTGGTACTACGTCGACGCCGAGTGATGCAGGTACCGCGGCATGGCCGACCGGCGCGGTAGCATTCGTCACAGCGCCCCCGTAACGGGCGCCGCGCGGTTCGGGAACGAACTTCGCCCGGTCATCGACCGCAGGTTCACTGGCAGCCCAAAAGTGCGGCCCGCAGTGGCCGCCTTCTCCGGTTCAGCCGAGGCCACCTCGCGGAGTTCAGAGTGGCCCGGCGTTCCCGAGCAGGCGCCCGGGGCTTTCTGGCGACCGTTGTCATCCGGTCGTCGAAAGTCTGCGCATCCGCGCCTGGACACCCGGTTCCTGCGTGCAGAGGAGGAGTTCGTGTCTCGACCGGGCCGGCGTCAATCGGGCGCTCGCCGTGGCGCTGCGCAACGGCAGCGGCGCGCGCCGAAACCCGAAGACGTCATCTCCATGCTGGCCGGCGCCGTCCGTGCGGTGGAAGCAGCCGTGGAGCGCGGCCGTGTGACGCCGGCAGTGCGCACCAGATTCCAGGTTGTGGCGCTGCTGGTGCGCGAGGAGCACGCTCGGGTCCAGGCGGATCAAACCGGTGGCCAGGGCCGACGGGCCGAACAGTTGAAGCGCCTGGACGGGATCGCGACGATCCTCGCGAAGACTGCCGTCCGTGACCCGAAGCTGCTCGCGCTTCTGTCGGAGGATGCCGCTGTCCCGGACGCGGTCAAGACCCTGAAGAACGACATGCTCAAGTCGGTGGGTATCGAGCCGGCCGTCGAGGAGGCCGTGCCGACGGAGCGCGCAGACCCTCCGGCCGGCAACGAGCGTCGGGTCGTGCCTCGGTCGGTCGTGACTCGACAGCTCACGACCACGTTCGTCGCCCCAGATTTCTCGGCGGTCCGCCGCGGCCCGGCGGGACCGCGTCGCCTGGCCGGCTGGGAGCTGCTCAAACCACTCCTCAGCTCCTTCGAAAGGGCCGACAGCGGAGCGCCGGCGTGCATGGCGCTTCCCGCACCGGCCTTCGTGCGCGTGCCCGGGGACCGGACGCTCATGCCCCACCAGGCGCAAGTGATCGCGTCCGCCGCGGCCGGCCATCGGACCTTCCTGCTCGCCGACGAGCCGGGCCTGGGCAAAACGGCCCAGGCGCTGCTCGCCGCGCAGGCGGCGAACGCGTATCCGCTGCTTGTTGTCGTACCGAGCGTCGTGAAGATCAACTGGGCGCGGGAGGCGGACCTGTGGACGCCCAACCGCTCGACCACGGTGGTCCACGGCAACGGCGACACCGTCGACGGCTACGCCGACATCGTCGTGGTCAATTACGAGGTGCTGGACCGCCACGTGGGGTGGTTCGGCGACTTCGGCTTCCGCGGCATGGTCGTCGACGAGGCGCACTTCATCAAGAACAAGTCCTCCCAGCGCTCGCAGCACGTCCTGGACCTCTCGAAGCGCATCCGGTCGCGCACCACGCGGCCGTTGCTGATGGCCCTCACCGGCACCCCGTTGATCAACGACATCGAGGACTTCCTGGCCATCTGGCAATTCCTCGGCTGGATCGATGAGACCGAGCCGCAAGCCGAGCTGTTGGACGCGCTCGAGGAGACCGGGCTGACTCCCGCCGACCCGGGTTTCGCCGCGGCCGCCCGGCGGTGCGTGATCGACCTCGGCATCGTCCGTCGCCGCAAGGTGGACGTGGCGGCCGACATCCCCGCCCGCCGCACCGCCGACCTGCCCGTCGAGCTGGACGAGAAGGTCGCCCGTTCCATCCGGGCGGCCGAGCGCGACCTCGCTCGCCGACTGGTGTCGAGGTACGAGTCCGCGCTGGCCAACCGTCGGTCCGGTGCGGTCGACGGGATCGACCACGACCTCGTTCGCAAGGTGGCCACGTGGGAGCAGAAGGACTCGAGCACCACCACGACCGGCGAGAACGTGTTCAGCATGATGCGACGCATCGGACAGGCCAAGGCCGGGCTCGCGGCCGACTACGCGGCGCAGCTGGCCCGCAGCGCGGGCAAGGTCGTCTTCTTCGCCAAGCACGTCGACGTCATGGACGTCGCAGAAACGGTCTTCGCCAAGCAGGGAATGCGCTTCTCGTCGATCCGCGGCGGTCAGACGCCGACGTCGCGGCAGAAGAACATCGACGCCTTCGCGAACGATCCCGAGGTCGCCATCGCGGTCTGCTCACTTACGGCGGCCGGCGTCGGCCTCAACCTGCAGGTCGCGTCCAACATCGTGCTGGCCGAGCTGTCCTGGACGGACGCGGAGCAGACCCAGGCCATCGACCGCAGCCACCGCATCGGCCAGACCGAACCCGTCACCGCGTGGCGCATCATCGCCGCGCGGACGATCGACAGCAGGATTGCCGAGTTGATCGACAGCAAGGCGGGTCTCGCCGCCAGAGCGCTCGACGGCTCGGATGACGACGTGTGGTCCTCCGCGGACGTGCAGCACGAAGCGTTGGTCGCGTTGTTGACAGAAGCGCTCGCCACCGCAGGAACGACGAGCCTTTAGCCACAACGCAGGGCGAGCTCGGGTCAGCTGAGCCGTTCGAGCGGGTTGTCATCAAGCTTTTGCGCCAACCCGTTGTCGACGAGGCGGCGGGCCGCGGTTGCGGGCTTGCGCTCGGCCTGGTCTGTCACGCAGGCGGTGAACTCTTGCGCCAAAGCACCACGGGGGTGCGCGGCGAGAACGTCGCGGCGGAACTGTTCTGGGAGCTCGTCGGGCCGGGCCCCAGAGATGTCGAGGGCGGTGGCGGTCTCGAGCAGGTGACCCTCGGCGTCGAGTCCGGGATCGACGCTCGGCCAGTTGTGTCGCACGATCACGTCGAGCACGCGTCGGCGGCGTTCGGCGGCCCATCCTGCGCCCGCGGTCAGGGCAACGCCCACGTGTCCGCCGGCGTGCTCGTAGGAGATCGTGTGGTTGTCGAACTCCGTCACGGTGCCGATGTCGTGGAGCAGGGCGGCAACGTACAACAGCTCGTGGTCGACGTCGTACAGCTGCTCGAGGACGGCGAACGCCTCGGCCCACAACCACGAGCGGATCGCGTGCGCGGTGATTGCCGTGGACTGGTATTCGATGGCCAGCGCGCGGGCGCCGCGTGCGGCAGCGGTGTCCGGCGCGGGGAAATCGGCAATTCGCATGGTCGATGCTCGCACGCCGACCCTTGCGCCGGCGGCTGCACGAGCGCGAACCGTCCGCCGCACCCGGTTACGGGCCACCATCACATCGCCAGCGAGCGTTTGGCGGCAGAGCCCGACTCACGCCTGGTGACCATTGTGGATCAGATGTCGCGAGGGGCCTGCTGAGCGGGACAGGTAATTGCGCACCTGAATCGGGCCTGACGACTCGGGTCCCGGCGGTGACACCTAGGGGCATGATGCCCGCGTGGACGCTGTCATCGCCTGGTTGGCTCAAGACCTCTTATGGGTGATGGTCGCCGGTTTCGCGGCGGTGTGGTTGTTCGCCGAGCGCCGCGATGCTCGGGTGCAGGTTGGTGCTCAGGCTGTCGTCGGGTTGATCCTTGCGGTGGCATTCCTCTATGTCGCCAAGTCCGTGCACCACGATCCGCGGCCGTTCGTGGAGAACCCGCGTATCAAGCCGTTGTTCGGCCACAGCCGCGATGACGGATTCCCCTCTGATCACAGCGTGGCGGCAGGTCTGATCGCGACGTTGGTGCTGGCCCGACATCGCGTGCTCGGAGCCGCGTTCGCTGTTGCGGCCTTCGTCGTCGCATGGGCCAGGGTGGCCGCGCACGTGCACCATCTGCAAGACGTGCTCGCCGGACTGTTCCTCGGTGGCCTTGCCGCCGTCGTTGCCGTACTGGCCGTGAGCGCGCTGCTGCCGCGGCTGCGGCGCAGGCATTCTCGGGACCTGGCGCCACAAGGCTCCCGTTAGACAAGTCGGAACGCGGATCAGCGGCCGGCACACTGCGTATACGAGGCGTAGGTGAAAGGCCATCCCGACGACCAGCGCCGCGATCGCGATCACGCCGATGGCGACGGTGACGACGCCGGCTTTTCTGGCGTGAAAGCTGCCTGTCGAAAGGCTGCGCGTAAGCCGGGGATCCGAGCGTCGAACACCACGGCGATGTCTTGACCGTCGCCTGCGCGTCGAAGGCAGGGCGGCCAGCGGCTCGCGCCCTGGTGCAGCGAAGGGCGCCCGTTCACTGCGCGACATCGTCGGTACATC
Source organism: uncultured Actinomycetota bacterium (assembly GCA_963711775.1). Classification (GTDB taxonomy): domain Bacteria; phylum Actinomycetota; class Actinomycetes; order Mycobacteriales; family Jatrophihabitantaceae; genus Jatrophihabitans. The sequence goes on from CAVQFH010000008.1 coordinate 458,277, forward strand.
TTCGCCGACCACAGTTGCGATGGTGCGTACCTCGCGAATCCGGGCAGCCAGCAGACGGTGCTGCGCGGCTCCGGCGTCGGAACCCCGCGCGATGGGTCGGCTCGGAGGCGAGGCAGGTTCTGCCGGAAGACGCCCCCAGCCATGAGGCTTCGCTCCCTCGCCGACCGAGCAGGGAATCTCGCTGAGCACGAGTTGGCCGCCCGCATGCGGCGCGACGCGATGGACGGCAACGCCGTCTTCCTCGAGGCATTCGCCGGCAGCGGCATGCTCTGCAACCCCGAGGCGATCTTTCGCACCTTGCTGGCCGAGCCGGACATGTCTCATCTGCGATTTGTGTGGGCGCTCGCCGGTGGCGGGCACTCGGCAGCTCGAACCGAGTTTGCAGGGAACCCGCGGGTGCGCATTGTCGGCCGCCGCTCCATCGCTTATTACCGAGAGCTCGGCCGGGCCCGATACCTGGTGAACAACGCAACTTTCCCCGTGGCGTTCGCGAAGCGGCCGGAGCAGGTCTATCTGGGCACGTGGCACGGCACGCCCTTGAAAACGATGGGCTATGACATGCCCGGCGGCGCGCTGGAGTCGGCGAACGTGTTGCGGAATTTCCTGGCTGCTGACTACCTGTTGGCACCCAACGCGCAGACGGCGTCGATGTATCTCGACACCTACCGACTTCGGCACCTGTGGGCCGGCCGGCTGCTCGAGACCGGCACACCGCGTATCGACCGTCAGTTCGCGGTCGAGAGCGACCGCCTGCGCACGCTCATGCGGCTGCGCTCGGACGGCATGCACCTCCCCGACGGCTGTCGGGTGGTGCTGTACGCGCCGACCTGGCGGGGCGCGTTCGCGGCACCCGACTTCGACCTCGACCGGTTGTGTGCCGACGTCGGCGCGATCCGTAGAGGTCTGCAACCGGGATCTGTGTTGCTCGTCAAGGTCCACCAGCGCGTGTACGCCCACGCCGCGGCTGATCCCCGCCTGGCCGGGGCACTGGTGGGCAACGCCATCCCCGCCAACGACGTGCTCGCGGTCACCGACGTCCTGGTCAGCGACTACTCCTCAGTCACAGTCGACTTCCTCGCCAGCGGGCGCCCCATCGTGCGGTACGTGCCCGACCTGCAGGACTACCTGGCAGACCGCGGCATGACGATCGACCTGGCCGCTCTGCCCGGCCCGGTGTGCCACACCGCCCAGGAACTCACCGACGTCCTGAACTCCGACCTGAGTGGTATGCCTGCGACGCCGGCCTACAGTCACGCCCGGCGAACGTTCTGCAGCCTCGAGGACGGCCACGCCGCCGAACGCGTGATCGACGCGGTGTTCCGCAATCCGAACCACGCGCCCACCGTCGAGCGTGGCCGACGATCGATGCTCATCTACCTCGGTGGCCAGGGAACCAATGGCATTACGACGTCCGCCCTGTCGCTGTTGCACAAGCTGGACTACGAGCACCTCGACGTGACCGTCACGTTCCCGGCCCCGCGCTCGGCTGACGCACATCGGCACGCGGAACTGATCGACCCCCGCGCAAGGGTGCTACCCCGCCTCGGCCGGACAACCTGGACACAAGTCCGCGCCACCCCTTTCCCTTTCGTCGGCGGCCGCGGGCGCTTCCACGGCGAGCGGACGCGCTGCGAGCAGCGGCTACGCGACGAGTGGCGACGGTGCTTCGGTGACGCGCACTTCGACCATGTCGTGAACTTCGGCGGCTACTCGGCCTTCTTCGCCAAACTCCTTCGCTGCGCACCCGCAGGGACGGTCGCGACGTGGCTGCACAACGACATGTATGCGGAGATGACCCGGTCTGGCCGCAGCCCGTGGCTGCGTGCCAACGTTCGGCGCACGGTGTCGATGTACAACACCGTCGACGCCCTGGTCTCGGTGTCGGCCACGCTGAACGAGGTCAATCGCCGCGCCTTCGCCGGCCGGGTCGACGCTCGTCTTTTCACCTTTGCCCGGAACACCGTGGACGCGGCCAGGATCAGAGAGCTGGCTGCCGTAGATGTACACCAGCGTGATACCGGACCCTGGGTGACGAACGGGCCGCGGACCTTTGTCACCGTCGGGCGGATGTCGGAGCAGAAGAACCACCTGCGCTTGCTCAACGCCTTCGCCGAGGTACGGCTGGAGTACCCGGACACCCGCTTGTTGATCGTCGGAGATGGGCCGCTGGAGCGCGAGCTGCGCACGGCAGCGGTGCAGTTGGCGATCAGCGACGTGGTCGACTTCACCGGCCGCATCGACAATCCGTACGCGGTGATGTCGGGCGCGGACTGCTTCGTGCTGTCCAGTGACTATGAGGGACAACCGGTGGTCCTGTTGGAGGCGCTTGTCCTCGGGCTGCCCGTCGTGACCACCGACTTCGGGTCGGTCCTCGGAGCGCTCCCGGACGGCGCCGGTCTAGTGGTCCGGCGCGACGTCCACGCGCTGGCCGGCGGGATGCGCGCCTTTCTCCGCGGAGAGGTTCCCATCCCGACGTTCGATGACAACGCCTACAACGCTCAGGCGGTTGCCGAGTTCTACCGAGCCGTTGGCGTGCCGAGCGCCGGTGTTGGCGCCCTTGTGCATTCCGCCGCCAGTCATCCGCCAGTGGTGCGTTCTCAGCCTGCCAAGCGCATGCTGGCTACATGACGACGACCACCGGCTCCGAAGCAGATCGCATGGCCGGCGGCCGGCGCCGCAGACTCGCCTGGGCGGTGCCCGTCGTCGTTGCGGGCGCCGTTGCGGTGGGTGCCGTCGTCACGTCGACGAACGCATCCGGTGCGAGCCCCACACTGCCGGCACGCACGCCTCAACAGCTGCTGACCTCCCTCCAAGGCAGCGCCGACACCCCCTTGTCCGGTCAGGTGACGATGACAGCTGACCTGGGAATCCCCAGCCTGCCCGGTGGCCAGTCGAACGCGTCGCTTTCGTGGCAGGACTTCCTGACCGGCTCACATTCGGCCAAGGTGTGGTCTGACGGGCCGACCCGCCAACGTATCGCTCTGATCGGGCAGCTTTCCGAAGCCGATGTCACGCACAACGGCAAGGACGTGTGGACCTACACCTCGAGCGACAACACCGTCTCGCACACCACGTTGGGCCATGCCAACGAGGACTCCCGTTCGTCGGCGACGGGTGATCGCACGCCCGCACAGTTGTCGGCCGCACTGTTGAAGGCGATCGACCCGACCACCAAGGTGAGCGTCGGAACGACCCAGCGCGTCGCGGGCCGTGCCGCTTACACGCTTGTCCTGCGCCCCCGTGACTCGCGGTCCACTGTGCGCCAGGCGCGCATCACGATCGATGCGAAGAAGTTCGTCCCGTTACGCGTGCAGCTGTTCGGTGCCGGCTCCGCCCCGGCGCTACAGGTCGGCTTCACCAGCATCTCGTTTGCCCGGCCCAGCTCGTCAACTTTTGCTTTCACCCGCCCGGCCGGCGCATCGGTGACGTCCGACCCGCTCGGCGGCAGCGACGGCCGACGCCACGGCATCGGCGCGAGGCGGTCCGGCTCGACCCGGCCGATTCCGAGCGGTGCGACGGCGGGCGGCCCGGCGAAGGGCACCGCCCTGTTGGGCACCGGCTGGACCTCGGTTGTCGAGCTCAGCGGGGGGGCGCACGATGTCAGCCTGGACAACGGTCTCGTCGACCACCTGACTACGTCGACCGGCACGTCCGGGCAGCGCCTGCTGCATACAGCGCTCATCAACGCGGTGTTGCAGCCGGACGGGCGGGTGTTCGTCGGCGCAGTCAGGCCTGCTCTGCTCGAGCGCATCGCGTCGAAAACGCGCTAGCCGGCTGCCGTGACTGTCCCTTCGACGTATGTGCCCGCAGCCACCGCGCCGTCCGAACAGCTGAACCAGGAATCGAGCGCGCTGGCGGTGCGGACCGTCGGGTTGACCCGCACGTTCGGATCGCAGGTCGCGGTGGACGAGGTCGATCTGCGCGTGCCGCGAGGAGCGGTCTACGGATTTCTCGGGCCCAACGGGTCCGGTAAGACAACGACGATCCGGATGCTGCTCGGGCTGTTGTCGGCCGATTCCGGCCGCATGGAGCTGCTCGGCCACGCCATCCCGCAGGGCGCGGGTCGTGTTCTGCCGCGGGTCGGTGCGTTGATCGAAGGCCCGGCTTTCCACCCGTACCTGACCGGCGAGCGGAACCTGCGCCGTCTCGATGTAATGGACGCGACCGCCGACCCCTCGACCTCGCGCCGGCGTATCGCCGCTGCGCTGGATCGAGTCGGCCTGACTGCGGCGGGGCACAAGAAGTACCGCAACTACTCCCTCGGTATGAAGCAGCGGCTGGGGTTGGCGGCTGCGCTGCTTCAACCGCGGTCGCTGCTGATCCTGGACGAACCGACCAATGGCCTGGACCCGCAAGGCACCCGCGAGGTGCGCAAGCTTGTTCGCGAGCTTGCCTCCGACGGCACGACAGTCCTCGTATCGAGTCATCTGCTCAGCGAGATCGAACAGGTCGCGACGCATGTCGGCATGATGGTCGGCGGCCGCCTGGTGAAGCAGGGGACGCTCGACGAGGTTCTGTCGGAAGGCGCGCCGACGGTGCGAGTGGAGACGCCCGATATCGAAGCCGCGGTCTCGGTGTTGCGCCGATCCGGTCTCGACCCGGTTGTGGACTCGGGGAACGAGGGAACGGTCACGGCCGGCTTGCACGGGCTGGCTGCCCACGAGGTTTCGAGCTTGCTGGTACGCGACGGTGTCCGGTTGAACGCGTTGACCGTCCAGCGTCCCGATCTCGAGGACCTGTTCGTAGCAATCACGGGCGAAGGTTTCGATGTCCTCGCCTGAGGCCGCGATGCGCTCCGGCGCACGAGACACCGCGTCGGCAGCTCGGTTCGATGACGACGTCCCATATCCCAAACGATTCCGTGGGGCGTTCTCGCGTGCCTATGCCGAGGAAGTTCGGTTGATGCTCACGCGGCGGCGCAACATGATCCTCTTCGGGGTGCTCGCAGCGGTCCCGCTGTTCATCGGGATCGCGGTCAAGGTGAGCGCGCCCGACAACCACGACGGCCCGCAGTTCCTCGGCCAGGTGACCGGCAACGGCCTTTTCCTGATCTTCACCGCGCTGACGGTCTCGATCCCCTTCTTCCTGCCGCTGGTTCTCGGTGTGATCGCGGGGGACTCCATCGCCGGGGAGGCCGGGCTCGGCACGTTGCGGTACCTGCTCACGGTGCCCGTCGCGCGCGGGCGGCTGCTGGCGATCAAAGCATCCGCCGTCGCGACGGTCACCGTCCTGTCCGTGCTGATCGTCGCGCTCGTCGGGCTGGTCGCCGGCGCGGGACTGTTCGGCATCCACGCGCTCGTTCTGCTGTCAGGTTCAACCGTCGGCATCGGCAACGCCCTGCTGCGCGTCCTCGGCATCGTCGTGTACGTCAGCATTGCGCTGTTCGCCCTCGCCGCCGGCGGCGTCTTCATCTCCACGCTCACCGAAAACGCGATCGCGGCCATGGCGGCGACGGTGAGCATTGCCGTCTTCTCTGCGCTGCTCGATGCCGTTCCGCAACTGTCGGCCATCCACGGCGTCCTGCTGACGCACAACTGGCTCGGCTTCGGCGAACTGCTGCGCTCCTCCATCAGCGTCCGCGACCTGAGTCGCTGGAGCGGCCTACATCTCGCTTACGCCGCGATTTTCCTCAGCCTGGCGTGGGCACGGATAACGACCAAAGACATCACCTCCTAGTGGCCGATCTGGACACCGGTCCGGTAGATGACGACGCCTGAAAGAGACGCGTTGCGGCGCGGACGCTCAACCAGAGCTGGTCTGAGCAGCGAAGTGTTCCCTTTGCTCCCCAGGCGGGGTAGGAAGGTAGGTAAGCGGGTCCGGTCTGAACACATGACCGTCCGTTGTCGTCGGAGTGACCATGGCCGAGAACCAATGGCAGCCCCCAACTGACCGGCCGGTAAGTCGCAGGCGCGCCCTCGCACTAGGCGGCGGGCTGGCTGCAGGCGGGTTCATGACGGCCGCCTTGGCAGCGAACGCCACAGCCGATCCGGTGTCCGCCGTCAGAACGCAGCACGGGCATCTGCCGGTGGACCGCATGCAACGAATCCTGCAGGCCGAGGGAACGGTTTCCCAGGGCGTGCTGGGAATTGATCTCTCTCGCGATGACATCGGCACTGCGCGCGGCCCGCTCGGCGTCACCTTCACGCCGGCATTCGAGATCAACGGGACGCTGACCTTTCAGCCGCTCGGGGACGAGTACGCGTTCTTCAACGGCGACCTGGCGTTGAAGCCCGAGGAGTGCAACCCCTTCATCGATGCGATCCTGGCCAACGGCTTGACCTTCCAGGCCTTCCATCAGCACTACATCGAGACGAACCCGAATGTCTGGTTCATCCATTGGCGCGGAGAAGGCCGCCCGCTTCGGCTGGCTCGCGCGGTGAAGAACGTCCTCGACGTGACGTCGACGCCGTTCCCGCAGCAACCGCCGGCGCACCCGACGACGCCACTGGATCCGGATCGTCTCGCTGCGATCTTGCACGGCAGCGCAGACGTGGGTGAGGAGGGCGTTGTCACGGTGACCGTCGAGCGCACCGACAGAATTGTCATCGATGACGTGCACGTGTCACCGGAAGCCAACATCTACACGGAGATCCAGTTCAAGCCGTTGTCTGCTACCGGGTCGCGCGCCGCCGTGGGTCCGGACTTCGCAATGGAAGCCTCAGAGGTCACCCCGGTGGTCCGCCTGATGCGTGAGCAAGGTTGGTTCCAAGGCTGCCTGTACAACCAGGAGACCAACGAGCATCCGCAGCTGTACTTCGACCACATGCTCAAAGTCGGTGACGCCTACGCCCTTGCCCGGCAGATCAGGCGGGGTCTCGACCTGACCGATAGTCAGTAACCACCGTTCTCCTCGCGTCCGGCAGGTCTCGGGCGCGGGAGTCAGGAACAGCGGCGCTCGCCGGAATCGGTCCCCATGTCCGGCAGGTGCAGCTGCGAGCGCACGATGACGCTGCCGGGGGTTCGCGACGACACTGTCAGCCACGGGCCACGCGAGCCGACACACGCCTCACCGCTGGTAGCCGTCCACATCGGGCTGGCGCGGATGTCCACCACGGCGGTGCCTCCGCGGCGGAAGTCGAGGACGAACGAAGCGGGCCCCTGGGCGCGAATGGCCGCCGGTCCGACCACGATCGGGCGAGCGTTCCGGACCCGCCACAGTGTCCAATGCCGGTCGCCCCACACCTTTTGCAGGTAGTTCGGCGGATGGCGCAGCAGTGCGGCCTCGGCCCGGCCGCCGTAGTCGATCGCCACGTCTGGCAAGGCGACGTAGTCAACGGCATTCGTGCGCAACCACGCTGCGTAGCGCGCGTCGGTGAGAGGGTGGTACAGCACGTCGTTGACGGCCAGATCAACCTGGCGTTCCCAGCCGCGAGCGAGCGGCACGTTCCTGGCGACGAGGAACGATTCCCAGTGCTCGCGGGTGAACACGACCTCGACTCGCCCGTGGCGGGCATCGTGGCGATCGAGGTAGCGCAGCAGACCTGTGTAGTACGAGGACTGCTGAGAGGGGTCGCCCGCCCCGTGGTAGACGGCCGTCATGCGCCGGCCAGGCCGTCCACAGCGCTGCCGCCAGGCTGACCCCTACCGCGACCGTCCAGTGCCGCCAGCGAAGACGTGGGTACACATACCAGAACAACGGCAGTGCGACGAGCTGACCGTACCGAGCGACATTGCCGCCGACGGGATTGGCGAAAAGCAGCAGGACGAGGCTCACCGCGCCGTAGCTGACGGCAAAGACGCGGACGGGCCGGTCGGCGCCTCGGACCATCACTGTCGCGGTAACAACGAACACGGCGATCCAGCACGCGATTCGGGGGACGAAGGGGAATTCGCCGCCGGTGCCCCCGCAGAATTCGGCTACAACGAGACCGACCGTGCCTGCCAGAAGCGGGGCGGAGCGTCGGACACCGACTGCTGCCGTAACGCTGATCGCGGCGAGTAGCAGCAGGCCGCCGGCCAACGGGCTGGACAGCGAACAGGCGGCGGCCGCGAGCAACGCGAGCCGCGGACGCCGGTCGGCAAGTGCGCACAGCGCCCACACCCCGAACGCCACGCCGAGCAGGAAGGGAACCTGACCGATAGCGAGATCGGCGAGCAGCACCCACGCCACCGACGCGTGATAGCCGAATGCGAGGCGGCGCGGAGCAGGTGCGAAACGCGCTGCCCCGCACCATGCAGCCACGGTGGCGATCCCACCGGTCAGCGCCGCCCCGATGACCCCGGCGACGAGGGGATAGATGACCGAGTAACCGGGCAGTGCGAGGCCGGAATACCACGAATTGGTCCATGTGGTCAGCCCGTCATGTGCCGCCGACCAGGCACGGAATTCCTGCGCCGGCCAGTCCGGTCCCCACCGACCCGAAGCGCACACGAGCCCGACGATGATCGCGAACAGCCCGAACGTCGGGGTCGACGCAGCGAAGCGACGACGGGCGAGCCGTTCGGGCGCCGGGTAGAGCATCGCGCCACGGTAGGTCGCGGACTCTGACCTCAACCTGACTTCGGCGGGCGCTCTCGTGGCACGAACGTCTCGGCCGCCCTGTGACGGCCGTCCCGGCACGAGCGGTTTGACGTTCAGAGAGAACGCAGAGCAATCCGAGGCGGCCATCTTCTGATGCAGTGGGCACTATCAGGTTGGGAGCCGCGCCGTCTGCCGTCCGCGGCCCCGGACAGAACCGTCGTCGAATCCCGTGACGGTTGCGCCGACCTCGGAGTGCACATGCCCTTGCCTGCCCTGCTGGCTTCGGTCGTCGACGAGGCAGCCGGTCGGCGCCATCGGGTGGATCCGGTTGTCGGGAGCACCGGCGGCCCGGCGGGCAATGCGCGGGTGACGGCCTGGACGGGCGCGGTCCTGCTGGTGCTGATCTTGGCCGAGTTGGTCACGGTGCTGGACGTGCACGGGCTGATCGGCTGGCATGTCGCCCTCGGGACGCTGCTCGTTCCGTTGGCACTGGTGAAGACGGCCAGTACGTCCTGGCGCTTGGGGCGCTACTACACAGGGCACCGCGAGTACCGGGTCGCTGGGCCGCCTCCCACGCTGCTTCGTGTTCTGGGTCCGCTCGTCGTCCTGTCGACGCTCGGGCTGCTCGGCTCCGGCCTGGCCATGATCGCCCTGGGTCCGTCCGCGAGCCGTACGACGATCGTCAATGTCCTCGGTCAGCGCATCGACACGCTGACGCTGCACCAGGTCCTGTTCATCGTGTTCGCTGTGGTCGCGGGGCTGCATCTTCTCGCCCGGATCGTGCCTGCCGTGACGTTGATCGCCGGCCGCCGTGCCGCGAACGCGACCGAGGGTGTGCCCGGCCACGCGCGGCGGTTCGCCTTGCTCGTCGCGACGCTTGCCGTAGCCGGGCTCACCGCCGCGCTCGTGCTGAGCGCTGCCGGTGCTTGGCGCGCCGACGATCACGGAGGCGGGTTCCGTCACGGTGTGATCGGCTCACACCCACGCTGACCACATATGTGTGCCCGATACAGCGGGCTGGTCGGTTATGAGACGCTCGCCTCGGTTTACCAAGGCGGGAGCGGCGTCGTGCGGTTGTTGATCGTCGAGGACGACCCCCGCATGGTCACGTTGCTGACCCGCGTGCTCGAGGAGGACGGGTACGCCGTGGACAGCACAACTGACGGCAGCGAAGCGCTGTGGATGGCGACCGAGCGCGACTACGACGCAGTGGTGCTGGACGGCATGCTGCCCGGGATGGACGGCGTCGAGGTCGTGCAGCAGCTGCGCAACGCCGGACGCTGGACCCCGGTTCTGCTGCTCACCGCCCGCGCAGGATTCGACGACCGCATTGCAGGCCTCGATGCGGGTGCTGACGACTACCTCGCGAAGCCGTTCAACTACGGCGAGCTAGCTGCCAGGCTGCGGGCGCTGCTGCGGCGCGGCGCCGCAGCGCGTCCTGCCGTGTTGCGCAACGGCGACCTCATGCTGGACCCCGCGTCGCGTCGGGTGTCGCGCGCCGGGGAGCGCATCGAGCTCACGACGAAAGAGTTCGCCCTGCTCGAGCTGCTGCTTCGTCACCGGGGAGATGTCCTGAGCCGGACCTTCATCTACGACCACGTGTGGGATCACGCGTTCGATCCGGCCAGCAACGTGGTCGACCAGTACATCGCCTCGTTGCGTCGCAAGCTCGACCGCCCCTACGGGCGAGACGACGTACAGACGATCCGCGGCGCCGGCTACCGGTTGCGGCGCGACGACGACCTGCCGACGAGCGAGGGCTGAGGTGTCCCTCCATCTGCGCTCGCGCCTGCGCGGCGTACGCACTCGGCTGGTCGTCGTCTACCTCCTGGTGGCGGCAGCGGCGGCGAGCGCCGGTTTCGCGGTCTTCGTCTACCTCCTCGACAGCGCGTTGAACCAGAACGTCGACTCGGACCTCGCTGCAAACGCCGTCACGACAGCGGGGGAAATACGTAACGACCAGATCGCAACAACGTCGCAGCGCCCGGAGCTCGGGACCAGTTACGGACCACTCGTCACCGTCCTCGCGGTCTATGACCCGACAGGTGCGCTCGTCGACGCCGAACCCGCGCGGCTGCCGGCCGACCCTGCCAGATCCGTTCCCGGCGTCGGCTTCCGCACCGTTCGGTACGGCGACCGAACCTTCCGCTTCCTGCGGCGCACGACCACCGACCACCGTGGCCGCAGATGGGTGATCATCGTCGGGCAGAGCCTGCGCGCCTCGAGCGACGCCCTCGACGACGCCGAGCATGCGCTTTTCGTCGTGGTACCGATTGCCATCGCACTGTCCGGGCTCGGCGCATGGCTGCTGTCGGGCGCCGCACTGCGCCCGGTCGATCGGATGCGCGCTGACGCGCAGCGGCTCAGTGACACCGGCGCGCGCGGCGAGATCGGCACGCCGGGGACATCGGACAGCATCGACCGCCTCGCCACCACGTTCAACGAACTGCTGAACCGCATGCACTCCTCACTCGACCGCCAGCGTGACCTCGTTGCCGACGCGGGACACGAGCTGCGGACACCCCTGGCTGTCCTGCAGACCGAACTGGAACTGGCCGACCGCGCCGGGCGCTCTCGCGACGACCTCGTCGAATCCATCAGGCACGCGCGCACTGAGGCCGCGCGGTTGGCGACGCTGTCCGAAGACCTCCTGCTGCTGGCTCAGACCGACGGCCCGAACGCGCTCATTCACCACGAACTCGCCGAGCCGCTGGAGATCATCGCGGGAAGTGTGGCAGCCGTCCGAGACGACGCGGCTGCTGGTCGTATTCAACTGTCGGTACACGCCGACGGCCCGGCTCCTGTCGCCGAGCTCGATCCGGTTGCGCTTCGACGGCTGCTGGACAACCTTCTCGCCAACGCACTGCGGCACACGCCCGCCGGTGGTTCGATCGATGTCCACCTGACGCAAGGCGACGACGATGTCGTCCTTGTTGTCGAGGACACCGGGACGGGATTCCCGGTGGAATTCCTTCCGCACGCCTTCGAGCGGTTCGCGCGCGCGGAGCGCAGTCGCAGCCGCTCGCACGCCGACTACGGCAGCGGTCTCGGGCTGAGCATTGTGGAGACGCTCGTGACGGCACACGGCGGAACGGTGACCGCCGCGAACCGGGCCTCGGGGGGAGCCAGGCTGACCGTACGGCTACCCGCCCACCCGGGCGGGTGAGCTGCGGCACGTGGTCGGGCCGGCCGGCCGCGGTGTCGTGCGACGCGGGCCGACGGCGCTCGCAGTGCACTGACGATCATCGACGCACACGGTAGAGCGCGTAACCACCCGCACGGGCCAGCACGCCGTCGCGGTGGATGGCTCGATATGTCTGCGGCGAGAGACCGGTACCGCTTCCGCGCACGATGATGACGGCATCGCCGGTGCGCAGATAGGCGCGCAGATCCCGTTGCCAGCGCTGATTGTCCACCCGCGCGAGGCTGCTGCGGTCCGGGCCGTAGGTGCGGCCGGTGACGTCGACCCAGTCGCGGCATCCGGCAGCGAAGCTTCGGGACAACGCGTCGAGCTCGATGAGACCCATTGCGGAGTCGCTCATGACGCAGCGAGCCGAGGCAGCGCTTCGGGCCAGCACCGCGGCACCCGGGAACGGCCGCACAGCGCTGCGGCCGGACGCTATCGCGCTCACGGTGATGACGGCCACGGCCACAGTGACCGTCCATCCGGCGGCCGGCCAATGGAGACGTTGACGCACCGGCCCCACCCGCCGCGCGGCTGCGCCGACCGAGATCGCGGCCGCCACGGCGATGAAGTCGGCGTAATAGGGGAACCACGAGGGCGCCGCAAGGAGCAGCGCGCCTTGAATCCCGCACAGCACGACCGCGGGGCGTGCGACCCGCAGCGTCCAAGCGCGCCGCCCCACCCAGACGGAGGCCAGGAGCAGCACGACACTCGTGGCGGCCATGGCCGCCTGGGGGAGCGGGCCCGTGAGGCGGGTGACGGAGCTGAGATCTGCCAAGCGCGTCAACGGCGAGGCCGCTATGGATCCGCGGGAGACCTGGTCAACGACCACCGACGACCACATGGCCCGCGGGGAGATTGCGAAGAACGGCCCGTCGACCAGCACGCTCACGGCGGCGGCGCCGGCTAGCGCCTGCACGGCCACTCGCGAAGAGTGGGCGCGCCACATCCAGACCACGAGCGCGAGGACGGGCACGATCCACCAGATCTTCACGCTGACGCTTGCACCCACCGCTGCGCCGGCCGCAACCGCCCAGCGCGCCGAGCCGCTGTTGAGGGCGCGAAGAGCGGCCAGCACACCGAGCAGGAAAAACAGGTTGCCTACCGGCTCCAGCTTGATCAGGTACTCACTGCCGATCGCGCCGAACCACAATGCGTAGAACAGCCCCGCAACCGACGCGCAGCGCAGCCCCAGCCCGAGTCGGCGAGCAACACGCACGACGAGGACCGCGTTGATGCCGCCCAGCACGGTGAAGGCAAGCACCGATGTCGTGAAGGCAGACTCGTCGCTCATCACCCGCGTGAGCGCCGCGAAGGGGCTGAGTACCAGCATCTCGACCGGTGGATGGATCAGCACGAAATCGCGGTACGGCAGGCGTCCGTGCACGAAGGCGTCGCCGGCCGCGAAGTACACGCCCGCGTCGTAGCCGAAATTCCCGTGCAGGCCCCCGTGCCGCACGATCACCGAGACCCGGGCCACCACCGCCAGCACGAACACGCCGAGCTGGATGCTCGTAGCACCCGGTCTGGTCCGGATGCTTCGTGTGGGCCGCGCCGCATGCGGCCCGGACGCGACAGGTCCGCGGACGGTTGAGCTGACCGTCGTCATCCCTGCGGGCTCAACGTCCGGTGACGGTCGTCTCGACCACGGTGTGCGGCAGCCGGGTGTCAGCACGGCGTGCACTGCCATGGCGGCGCAGTTGCCACGGCAGCAGTGCTGCCTCCGCCTGGACGCCGAGGGTCATCTTCGACCGGCCGTGCGTCCGGTCAGAGAAGTGGATCGGGAGTTCCAGGACCACCAGTCCTGCTCGGCTACACCGGTAGGCCATCTCGATCTGGAAGGCGTAACCCTGGGCGTGCAGCGAGGACAGATCCATGGCTTTCAGCGATTGGGCCCGCCAAGCTTTGAAGCCTGACGTGACGTCGTGGACGCCCAGGCGAAGCACGCGGTCGACATAGGCATTCGCCGTCCTGGACAGCGCGCGTCGTCGTCTCGGCCATTCCGCTGCGGTCGAACCTCCGGGGACGTAGCGCGAACCCACGATGACATCAGCGGGCTCGGTGTCGAGCGCGGCCAGCATGATCGGGATGGCGTCCACAGGATGAGACAAGTCGGCGTCCATCTGGATCACCACGGACGCGCCCTCGGCGAGCGCGTGGGTCATGCCCGCGACGTACGCCCGGCCCAAACCGTCCTTCACCTGCCGGTGCAGCACGTGGACGCGGCCATGACTGGCGCGCGCGAGCCGGTCGGCGAGTTCGCCGGTTCCGTCGGGTGACCCGTCATCCACGACGAGGACGTGCAGATCAAGTGCGGGCAACGCCAGCAGGCGGTCGACAACGACCGGCAGGCTGTCCCGCTCGTTGTAGGTCGGTACGACGGCGAAGGCGACATCCTGCTGCGCGGTGGACATGCAAAACTCCGTTTCCCTGGGCCTCTGTGACCATGCCGCCCAAGGGATGTACGGAAGATGTAGTTCACCTCAGGCGCTCACCTGGACCGCGTGAATGGCGAAGCACGTCGCGGTTCGCACGCGATCGCGTCGGCGAAGTCGCCGCCGCCTGTGCGGGGGCGCTGACAACACCGCCTCGCCGAGGAGGGTTGCTGGGCGACAGCACAGCCCCGATTGTCTGCAATCCGCACGACGGACGCGGTGCGGCACTACCGATCGACGTCGCTCTTCTGTATCCATAGGTGACGCCGTGACGCCGTGACGCCGTGACGCCCGACACCGACCGCCGCCCCTGGAGGCGCATTGTGATGTCATCCGACAGCCGGATCTCCGTCGACCAGTTGAGAGCGTTGGCCGAGTCCGGTGCGGTGGAAAGCGTCTCGATGGCGCTCACCGACATGCAGGGCCGTCTGCAGGGCAAGCGATGCTCGGTCCGATGGTTTCTCGAAGAAGTGCTCGGGCACGGAGCAGAGGCGTGCAACTACCTGCTCGCGGTCGACGTCGACATGAACACGGTCGACGGTTACGAGCTCACCTCCTGGGAGCGGGGTTACGGCGACTTCGTCCTGCGCCCGGACCTGGAGACCCTGCGGTTGCTGCCGTGGCAGGACAAATCGGCCTTGGTGCAGTGCGACATCGTCTGGTCCGACGGCCGGCCGGTCGCGCCGTCACCGCGGCAGGTGCTGCGCGCACAGGTGGACCGGCTGGCCGAGAAGGGTTTGGTGGCCTACGCGGGCACCGAGTTGGAGTTCCTGCTGTTCGAGACCACCTACGACCAGGCTTGGCAACAGGGCTACCGGGACCTCAAGCCCGCCAACCGTTACAACGTCGACTACTCGCTGTTCGGGGTGGCCCAGACCGGCTCCGTGCTCGACGCGATCAGCCGAGGGATGAACGGCGCCGGGTTGTACACGGAGAACATCAAGGGCGAGTGCAATCTGGGACAGCATGAGATCGCCTTCCGCTACGCGGAGGCGTTGCAGACCTGCGACGACCACGTCGTGTTCAAGACCGGCGCGAAAGAGATCGCCGACCAGCACGGGCGCAGCCTCACGTTCATGGCCAAGTTCAACGAGCGCGAGGGCAACTCCTGTCACGTCCACCTCAGCCTGCGGTCCGAGTCCGGCGAGGCCGTCCTGGCCGGCGATGGCAAGCACGGCTTCTCCCCGTTGATGGAACACTTCATCGCCGGGCAACTTGCTGCGCTGCCGGAGATCACGCTGCTGCTCGCGCCGAACATCAACTCCTACAAGCGATACGTCGCAGGGAGTTTTGCGCCGACCGCGATCGCCTGGGGACTGGACAACCGCACCTGCGCGCTGCGGGTCGTAGGCTCGGGACATTCGTTGCGGGTGGAGAACCGGGTGCCCGGTGGGGACGTCAACCCCTACCTCGCCCTGGCAGCGCTGATCGCCAGTGGGCTGCACGGGATCGAGGCCGAACTCGCCCTCGAGCCGGAGTGCACCGGCAACGCCTATGGCTCTGATCGCGCACGGGTGCCGGCCGGCCTTGCCGACGCGCGCGAGTTGTTCGCACACAGTGCGATCGCGAACGACGCCTTCGGCGCAGAGGTCGTGGCCCACTACGTCAACGCCGCCGACGTCGAACTGGCGGCGTTCAACTCTGCGGTCACCGACTGGGAGAGGATCCGCGGCTTTGAGCGCCTCTGACCTGACGCGTCCGCCACTGATCGGCCTCAGTACCTACAAGGAGCAGGCGCGAACCCTGGCGTGGGACACCGAGTTCGCGCTGCTGCACTACGCGTACGTGCAGCTCGTGTCCGCTGCCGGTGGCGTCCCCGTGCTCCTGCCCCCTCAGGACGACCGCGCCGCCGGCCCTGTGGTCGAACGCCTGGACGCGCTGGTTCTCACCGGCGGGGCGGACATCGACCCGGCTCGCTACCAGGGCTCCGCTCAGCCGGAGAGCAGCTACCGCCCCGAACGCGACAGCTGGGAGACGGCCCTGCTGACAGCGGCGCTCGAGCGCGACATTCCCGTCCTCGGCGTCTGCCGTGGCCTGCAACTCATCAACGTGGCACTCGGCGGAACGCTCGAGCAGCACGTGCCCGACCGCGTCGGCCACGACCGGCACCGACCCGCGCCCGGCCGTTTCAGCGAGATCGACGTGCGGGTCGAGCCGGGCTCGCTGCTCAACCGTCTGGTCGGCGATCGGATCACGGTGTCCTGCCATCACCACCAGGCACTGCTCACGCCGGCACCGTCACTGCGCGCCGTCGCCCACGCCCAGGAAGACAGCACCGTCGAAGCCGCCGAAGACCCGGACCGCGACTTCCTGCTGGGCGTGCAGTGGCACCCCGAGCAGGACAGCATCGACCTGCGCCTGTTCACCGGCCTGGTCCGGGCCGCGCAGCGACGCGCGCACCTCGAACCGACCGCCGTGCCGCAACGGTGACCACCACGACAACCACGAGCGGAGTGGCCGTGCTCGACCTCATCAACCCCGCCACCGAGGAGACCCTCACCCAGGTCGAGATGGCCGACGTCGACGATGTCGACGCCGCCGTCGATCGAGCAGCGAAGGTGGCGCCGGAGTGGGCGGCAGTCGCTCCCGGCGACCGCGCCAGGCTGCTGCGCCGGTTCGCCGCCGCCGTCGACGCCGACATCGACAACCTTGCTCGGACGGAGGTGGCCAACTCCGGGCACACCATCGGCAACGCGACGTGGGAGGCCGGCAACGTCCGTGACGTACTCGAGTACTACGCGGCCGCGCCCGAGCGGCTCATGGGTCGACAGATCCCGGTCGCCGGGGGGATCGACATCACGTTCAAGGAGCCGCTCGGCGTCGTGGCCGTCATCGCGCCGTGGAACTTCCCGATGCCGATCGCCGGCTGGGGCCTGGCACCCGCACTGGCGGCAGGGAACACCGTGTTGCTCAAGCCCGCCGAGTGGACCCCGCTGACCGCCCTGAGGCTGGCCGAACTCGCGCTTGGACGCAGGCATCCCGGAGAACGTGTTCCAGGTGATCCCGGGGGAGGGCAAGGTCGCCGGCGCGCGGCTCGTCGAGCATCCGACCGTCCGCAAGATCGTCTTCACCGGCTCCACCGCCACCGGCAGACACGTGCTGCGGGCTGCCGCCGGCACCGTCAAACGGGTCACGCTCGAGCTCGGCGGCAAGAACGCCAACATCATCTTCGCCGATGCCGATCTGGAGAAGGCCGCCGCCGCCGCTCCGGGCGCGGTGTTCGACAACGCCGGCCAGGACTGCTGCGCACGCACGCGCCTGCTGGTGCAGCGCAGCGTCTACGACCGCTTCATGGAACTGCTCGAGCCCGCCGTGCAGGGCTTCCGTGTCGGCCAGCCCTCCGATCCCACGTCCCAGATGGGCCCGCTCGTGTCCGCCGTCCACCGGGACAAGGTGACCTCCTACCTGCACGACGCGCCGGTCGCCTTCCGCGGCGAGGTCCCCGCCGGCCCCGGCTACTGGGTCGCGCCGACGGTTCTTGCCCCGGTCGAGACGTCAGCACCGACCTGGACCGAAGAGGTTTTCGGCCCGGTCGTCGCCGTCGTTCCCTTCGACGACGAGGTCGACGCGCTGCGCCTGGCCAATGACACCGAGTACGGCCTGTCGGGCAGCATCTGGACCCGCGACGTGGGCCGTGCCCTGCGCGTCAGCCGTGGCCTGCAGTGCGGGACCGTGTCCGTCAACACGAACTCCTCGGTCCGGTACTGGACGCCGTTCGGTGGCTACAAGCAGTCCGGCGTCGGCCGGGAACTCGGCCCCGACGCAGTCGACGGATTCACCGAGACCAAGAACGTCTACATCTCCACGGAGGACTGATCGTGAACAACCGACTCGACGGACGGACAGCTGTCGTCACCGGAGGGGCGAGTGGCATCGGGCTCGCCACCGTGCGCCGCTTCGCCGCCGAGGGCGCGAACGTGGTCGTCGCCGACATCGATGGGAGTGCCGGGACTGCGACCGCCGACGAGATCGGCGGGACGTTCGTCGCTGTCGACGTGACGTCCCCGGAGCAGGTGGACCACCTGTTCCAGGTCGCCAACGAGACCTACGGTTCGGTCGACATCGCATTCAACAACGCCGGGATCTCGCCGCCTGACGACGACTCGATCCTGGTCACCGGCCTGGACGCGTGGCGCAGGGTGCAAGAGGTCAACCTCACCAGCGTCTACCTGTGTTGCAAAGCAGTGCTGCCGTACATGCAGGCGCAGGGCAAGGGCTCGATCATCAACACCGCGTCGTTCGTGGCGGTCATGGGCGCCGCCACATCGCAGATCTCCTACAGCGCATCCAAGGGGGGCGTGTTGGCGATGTCGCGCGAGCTCGGCGTCGAGTTCGCCCGCCAGGGAATCCGGGTGAACGCGCTGTGTCCCGGACCGGTGAACACGCCATTGCTGCAGGAACTGTTCGCGAACGATCCGGAGCGGGCCGGCCGTCGCCTCGTTCACGTACCCCTGGGCCGATTCGCTGAGCCGGAGGAGATCGCGGCGGCCGTAGCGTTCCTGGCCAGCGACGACGCGTCGTTCATCACGGCCTCGACCTTTCTCGTCGACGGCGGGATCTCGGGGGCATACGTCACCCCTCTCTAGACCTCGCGGGCGTAGCTCGTCGAGGGCGGTTGAGGTCGTTCATCCGACTAGGAACCGACAACGTGCCGGCCGATGCGCACGAACGCCTCCGTCGCCGCGGAGCAGTCGTTGCGCCATGCCAGCTGCAGGGCGACGTGCGGGCTGGACGCGGCCAGCGGCCGGAAAACCACGTCCGTTCGGAGCGGCGCCGGCGAAGAACGCCGGCTGCAACGAGACGCCGATCCCGGCTGCGACGAGCGCGAGCTGGGTGTCCACGTCGTCGCCCTCGGCCTTGATCCGTCGGGACTGAAGCCGTGGCTGCGGCAGTACGCGACGACGATGTCGAAGAAGTCGACTCCGAGGTGCCGCGGGGAGATGACGAAACTCTCGCCGGCCAACTGCGCCGGGTCGATGGCGTCAGTCGCCGTCAACGGGTGGTCGGCCGGGAGCGCGAGCACCAGCGGCTCGGATGACCAGCGGTTCGATGCTCAACGACGGCGTCGGCCCGGCCGCCCGCACGACGCCGACCTCGATGCGCCGTTCGGTCAGCGCGCGCAGCTGCGCACTGGTGTCCATCTGGTAGACCTCCAGCCGCACCTCGGGATGGGCGTCCCAGAACGCGCGCATCAGGCTGGGGACGACGCTGGACAGCCCGCTGCGCACCGACCCGACGATGAGCCGGCCGGTGGCACCGCTCGCCGCGCGACGGGCCGTGAGCACCGCTTCGTCCATCTCGTAGATCGCCCGCGGTGCCGCCGCGAGCAACGCCTCGCCGGCCGGGGTCAGCGCGACCTGCCGACTGGTCCGGGTGAACAGCTCGACCCCGAGATCGCGTTCGAGGGCGCGCACCTGCTGGCTCAACGCCGGCTGGCTCATGTGCAGCTGCTCGGCCGCGCGGCTGAAGTGCAGCTCCCGCGCGACGACGAGGAACATCCGCAGCTGCCGCACGTCGGCATCCATAGGACGCAGCTTATGCAAGCAGTACCAACACGCATCGCCGCTGGCGCCGGTGCCGCGTGCGCATCGGTTAGACAGAAGGCGTGATTCGAGTCGCGTCATGAACACGAGCTATCCGATCGTCGTCGTCGGGTGCGGTGGGTTGGGCTCGGCCGCGTGTCACTGGCTGGCCGCTGAGGCCGGGTCGGCCGTGCTCGGACTCGAGCAGTTCGCGCTCGGTCACTCACCGCGGTGCGTCGCAGGACCACTCGCGCATCATCCGGCTGGCCCAGCACCAGGACGCCTACGCCGCCCTCGCCCCGCACGCCTACGCAGCGTGGCACGAGGTCGAGGCCGCCTCCGGTGTCCAGCTGGTCGTGCGCACCGGCGGCCTGGTCATCGAGGACGTCGCCGGAGCGAGCAGGCGACCGACACGGGCACCCGCAACATCGCCGGCTACGCGGACGTGCTGCGCCACCACGGCGTCGCCTTCGAGCTGCTCGATGCGGACGAGATCACCGCCCGCTGGCCGCAGTTCCGACTGGCCGGCGGCGAGCAGGGCATCTACCAGTCCGAGTCCGGGATCGTCGACGCCGCGAAGGCCAACGCCACCCATGTCGCGCTCGCCCGCGCGGCCGGCGCGACGATCCGTCGACCGGACCCCGGTGCTCGCGCTGCGTCCGCGCGGCGGGCGGGTCGAGGTGGTCACGGCCGAGGAGACGTACCTGGCCGAGCGGGTCGTGCTCGCCGCGGACGCGTGGACCAACGCCCTGCTCAGCGACCTCGGCACGACGCTGCCGTTGCGGGTGACCCAGGAGCAGGTGACGTACTACGCGACGCCGAACCTGCTGCGAGTTCTCGCCCGGCCGGTTCCCGGTGTTCATGTGGCACGGCCGGCACAACTTCTACGGATTCCCCGTGTACGGCGAGGTCGCCACCAAGCTCGGTGAGCACAACGGCGGCGCCGGAGACCACGGCGCAGACGCGCACCTTCGACCCGGACCCGGTACGCGAGCAGCGGCAGCGCGATTTCCTGGCGGCACCACCTGCCGGGTTTCGCCGGGCCGCAGCTGTACAGCAAGACGTGCCTCTACACCGTCCCGCCGGACCAACATTTCGTCCTCGACGTGCTGCCCGCCCATCCCCAGATCGCGGTCGTCGGTAGGCGCCGGGCACGCGTTCAAGTTCGCCAGCCTCATCGGACAGGTGCTCGCCGATCTCACGCTGCGCGGCAAGAGCCGCCACCCCATCGAGGAGTTCCGCCTCGACCGTGCCTGCCCTGACCGATCCCGCCTTCGCCAGGAGCGTCCATGTCTGACACTGCGCTGCGCACGGCGCCGCGACGCCGGCCGCACTGGACCCTGCCCGCGGCGTACTACGTCTCGGCGGACATCTTCGCGGCCGAGCTCGACACCGTCTTCCGGCCCGGGATGGCTGTTCGCCGGGCACAGCTGCGAGCTGACCGAGCCCGGCGACTACCTCGTCGTTCTCCCTCGGCGCCGACTCGGTGATCATCGTGCGCGACGAGACCGGGACGCTGCGCGCGCACCACAACGTGTGCCGGCACCGCGGTTCGCGGATCTGCGCCGCCGACCGCGGCACGACCCGCGCGTTCGTCTGCCCGTACCACCAGTGGGTGTACGGGCTGGACGGGAGCTGCGCGCCGCCCGGCTGATGGGCACCGACTTCGCACCGACGGTACATGCGCTGGCGCCCGCACGGTCCGCGAGGTCGCCGGGCTGGTCTTCGTCTGCCTCGCCGACGCAGCCGCCGGACTTCGAACCGGCCGCCGCGGCCATCAGCGCCCAGCTCGGGCCGCACGAGCCTGTCTGGTGCGCGGGTCGCTGCACCGCGCGCACTACCGCGTCGCGCGCGAACTGGAAGACGCTGGTGGAGAACAACCGCGAGTGCTACCACTGCCGGGGCAGCCATCCGGAGTTCCTGCAGGCCAACTTCGAGTTCGGCACGCACGGCGACCCGCGGCGCTCCGAGCAGTACGAGCAGGCGCTGGCGCAGGCACGCCGACGCTGGATCGCCGACGGGCTGTCGCCCGCACGAGATCAACTTCCCGGACGGCTCCTGGTACCGCGTCGCCCGGCTGCCGCTGCGCCCCGGGTACCGCACCGAGTCGCATCGACGGCGCGCCGGTCGCGCCGACGATGGGCCGCGTCGGCGACGACCCCGGCAGCCTGCGGCTGATCACCTTGCCCACGATGTGGGCGCACGCCAACCTCGACTACGCCGTCACGACGCGGCTGACCCCGATCAGCCCGTCGTGCACCGACGTCGACGTCACGCTTCCTGGTCGACGGTGCCGCGTCGGACGACTGACGTCGACCTGCCCCGGCTGGTCGACGTCTGGACGGCGACCAGCGAGCAGGACTGGCAGCTGTGCGAGGCGAACTACGCGGGTCTCTGCTCGCCCGCCTACCGGCCCGGGCCGCTGTCGCAGGTCGTCGAGGCGTCAGTGGAGCACTTTCTGCAGTGGTACACGGCGCGTCTCGACGGTCACCCGACGCCGTAGCCCATTCACCGTTGCAGCGCATGACGTTCCGCCGATCGATCACGAGGTCGCGATGAACCAGGCCGATACGCGCACAGTGCGCCCGCAGACGACGGCATCGGTCGCGGCCACAGGCCTCGCCGCGCTTCGGGCGGTCGACATCGTCGAGCTGGTCGTGCGCGGCGAACTGAGCGCCGAAGACGTCACGCTGGCGCACTTGCGCTGCATCGACGAGAGCAATCCGTCGGTGCACGCGCTGATCCGCGTCGACGGCGAGCGGGCGCTGCGTTCGGCGCGCCGCGTCGACCGCGCGCGTCTTGCCGGCCGGGTGCTCGGTCCGTTGGCCGGCATCCCGATCGTCGTCAAGGACAATCTCGATGTCGCAGGCCAGCCGACCTCGTGCGCCTCGCGCGCACGTGAACCGGCCGCGGCGCGCCGGCACGCGACAGTCGTGTCACACGTGCTCGCGGCCGACGCGGTCCTGATCGGGCGGGCCAACATGGACGAGATGGCCCTGGGCGCGTCGACACAGACGTCCGTTTTCGGCCCGACCCGCAATCCGTGGGATCTACGCCGTAGCCCCGGCGGGAGCAGCGGCGGCTGCGCCGCTGCGGTGGCAGCCGGTATGTCGGCGCTGGCGATCGGCAGCGACACCGGGGGTTCTATTCGCGAACCGGCGGCGCAGTGCGGCGTGGTCGGCATGGCGCCGTCGCCGGACCTTGTGCCCACGGACGGTCTCGTGCGTTTCGCGCCGGCATACGAGCGGGTCGGACCGTTCGCCCGCAACTGCGCCGACCTCGACCGCCTGCTGACGACACTTGCAGACCACGGCGAGCCGGCGCCCCCCGGCCGTCCGGTCGGTCGTCTTCGGGTGGGGGTGATCGAGGACGTCTGCGGCCACCACAACCGTGCCGCTGTGCGCGCCCGCTTCGAGGTCATGCTCGCGGGCCTGGCGGACGCCGGCGTCGACGTCATCGCGGTGCGCATCCCGGCTGCGCTGGAAGCGCTGGATGCCTACTTCACCCTCACCTCCGCAGCGTGCGTGCGAACGCTCGCCGCGGCGGTGGCGACCGGCCGGTCCGGCGCCGAGGTGCTCCGCCGCTACGAGATCGGCCGCTCGTTGACCTCCGCCGCGATCGCGCAGGCGCGCATCACCGAGGCGAAGCTGATCACGCAGACCCGCCTCGCGTTGACACGCTGCGACGCGCTGATCTCACCGACCATGCCGACGACCGCGCCGTTGCTCGACGGCGGCGTGGCATCCACTCCGTCGATGGAGCAACTTGCCGACCCGATGGCCGCGCCCTACACCGACTGCTGGACGGTGTTGGCCAACCTGACCGGTCTCGCGTCGCTGTCCGTCCCGGCAGGGCTGTCCGCCGAAGACGGGATGCCGGTCGGCATCATGATCTCGGCCGCGGCCGGTGCCGACCGTGATCTGCTCACCCTCGGCAGCACGCTCGAAGATGTGCTCCGCGACGCGGATGGCCTGCTCGACTAGATCTGCCTTCAGTCCGCGTGTCGGCATACCGAAGATGTACGCCGCCGCGCGTCGGCTTCCGATGGAGCTTCTCAAGCGCGAACGCACCGTGTGGATCTTTACCTGAGGTTTCGTCGCATGTACGGCGGGGCGTCGAACTGCTGCTCGTCGCGCTGGCCGCGGCCGCGTCGTGCTGGCACGCTCTGCTGCATGAACAACCTGGTGGTCTTCGAGTTCGAGGACAGCGAGCGCACGATCGAGATGACCGATGTGCCCGTTCCGCCGCAGGACAGTGAGATCTACATCGACGACGTCCGTTACTACGTCGACGATGTGGTGCTCAGCTACTGGCCGGACAATCCGGACACGAGCGTCATGGCGAACGTGCGCATCAGGTCCGTGCCGGAACGCGCGGACGAGTCCGACTTCGGGTGACCGGCCGCCCGGAAGAACGCGCACCCGTGTGCCGTTGAAGCAGGCATGAAGCGCATCGGGTTCCTGTCCTTCGGCCACTGGTCGCCCTCGCCGCACTCGCAGGCCCGCTCGGCGCTCCGACGTGCTGCTGCAGTCCATCGAGCTCGCCGTCGCCGCCGAGGAGCTCGGCGCGGACGGCGCCTACTTCCGGGTGCACCACTTCGCCAACCAGCTCTCGTCGCCGTTCCCGCTGCTCGCTGCCGTCGGCGCCCGCACCAGCCGCATCGAGATCGGCACCGGCGTGATCGACATGCGCTACGAGAACCCGCTGTACATGGCCGAGGACGCGGGCTCGGCCGACCTGATCTCCGGCGGCCGGCTGCAGCTCGGCATCAGCCGCGGCTCACCCGAGCAGGTCATCGACGGCTTCCGGTACTTCGGCTACGTCCCGGCCGACGGTCAGGACCACGCGGACATGGCCCGCGAGCACACCCGGATCTTCCTCGACGTCCTACGCGGGGAGGGATTCGCCGAGCCGAACCCGCGGCCGATGTTCCCCAACCCGCCCGGCCTGCTGCGCGTCGAACCGCACTCGCCGGGCCTGCGCGAGCGCATCTGGTGGGGCGCCGGCACGCGCAAGACGGCCGAGTGGACTGCCGAGCAGGGGATGAACCTGATGAGCTCGACGCTGCTCAGCGAGGACACCGGCGTGCCGTTCCACCAGCTGCAGGCCGAGCAGATCGAGCGGTTCCGCAAGGCGTGGGCCGACGCCGGGCACGAGCGCGAGCCGCGCGTCTCGGTCAGCCGCAGCATCTTCCCGATCGTCGACGACCTCGACCGCGCGTACTTCTGGAGCGAGCGCGACTCGCAGGACCAGGTCGGCTTCCTCGACGGCGGCAAGGCGCGCTTCGGCAAGACCTACGCCGGCGAGCCCGACCGGCTGATCGAGCAGCTGGCCGAGGACGAGGCCATCGCCGCCGCCGACACGCTGCTGCTGACGATCCCGAACCAGCTCGGCGTCGACTACTGCGCGCACGTGCTGGAGTCGCTGCTGACGCACGTCGCGCCGGAGCTCGGCTGGCGCTGACGCGCGCGGCGGGCCGTCCCCGGCGACGACGTGATCATCGCGCCCGTAGACCCGCGAAGCCGGGCTTACGAGCGCGATGATCACGAATGGTCAGGCGGCGACGAGGTCCGCGGTCGGTGCCTGGGCGGGATCGTCGGTGGCCGAAGCGCGACGGCGCCGTGGAATGGCGAGCGCTGCCGCGCCGCCCACCGCCACCCCGATCGCGCCGATCAGCAGGGCTGGGTGCAGCCCGTCGACGAACGACTGGCCGCTCGTGTAGCCGCCGCGTGCGGCGAAGATGGCGCCGAGCACCGCGATGCCGAGCACGCCGCCGAGTTCGCGGATGCCGTTGTTGGCACCGCTGGCCACCCCTTGCAGGTGCGCCGGGACGCTGCCCATGACCGCTGACGCGACCGGTACGAAGAACAGGCCCATGCCGACGCCGGACAGGATGAACGGGATCAGCATCGACGAGTACGACATGCCGGTGGACAGATCGGCCCCCAGCCAGGCCAGCCCGGCAGCCTGCAGGAACAGCCCGGTGACCAGCAGCGGGCGAGCGCCGATGCGGTCGGACAGCGGGCCGGCCAGCGGTGCGACGAACACCGGCATCGCCGTCCACGGCAAGGTGCGCAAGCCCGCGGCGAGCGGGTCGTAGCCCTGGACGGTCTGCAGGAACTGCGACAGCAGGAAGATGGAGCCGAACATCCCGAGGCTCATCAGCAGCGACGCGATGTTGACGGCGGTGAAGCCGCGCGAGCGGAACAGCGTCAGCGGCAGCATCGGTTCGGTGACCCGTCGTTCCCAGCGCACGAACGCGGTGAGCAGCACGCCGCCGCCGACCAGCGCGACGAGCTCACCGGGGCTCGACCACCCGTGCGAGTTGCCCCGCACCAGCCCGAACACGAGCGCGAACAGTCCGGCGCTGACCAGGGCGAGGCCGATCGGGTCGAAACGCTTCGCCGGGCCGCGCGACTCGGCGAGACGGCGCATTGCGAGCGGCGCCGCGACGACGCCGATGGGCACGTTGAGCCAGAAGATGTACTGCCACGAGCCGCCCTGGGTGATCGCGCCGCCGAGCAATGGTCCGAGCGCGACGGCGAGCCCGCTCATCGCACCCCAGACGCCCAGTGCAGCGCCGCGCCGTTCAGGGGCGACGGCGGCGGTCAGCAGGGTGAGTGACAGCGGCAGCACCGCGGCGCCGCCGACGCCCTGCACCGCGCGGGCAGCGACCAGGAAGTCGGCGTTGGGCGCGAGTGCCGCCGCGGCACTCGCCAGGGTGAACAGCGCGAGGCCGCCGGAGAACACCCGGCGCCGGCCGAGCCGGTCACCCAGCACGGCCGCCGGCAGCAGCAGCACGGCGAAGGTGAGCGTGTAGGCATTCACCGTCCACTCGAGCTGGCTCAGGCTCGCGTGCAGGTCGGCGCGGATCGACGGCAGCGCCATCGTCACGACCAGGTTGTCCAGCGCCACCATGAAGGCGGCGACAGAGGTGACGACGAACGTCCAAGCGGTTCGGGTCATGATCACTCCTTGAGGTTGTGAGTAGTCACTAGCAACTGAGGACAGCGGAAGACGGCGAAGTGCGGGAATCGGGTCAGTGCGCGGCGACCGGTTCGTCGATCAGCGCGGTCATCAGGGCAGGTGCGGCGGTCATCCGGCGGGCGAGCGAATCGGTGTCGCCGTCCTCGATGTCGAAGGCAGCGGTGAGGTTGCAGAGCATGCCGTGCGCGAAGAAGGCCTGCGCGAGTTCTTCGCTCATGCCGCTGATCGTCACGATCGTCTCCCACAGCCGCGCGAACTCGCGGCGGGTCAGCGCACGGATCTCGGCATCACCGAAGCAGGCGGCGTAGGCCTGCAATTGCATGCCGAGGAAGGTGCGGTCGCGCTGGAGCAGGGTGTTGTAGGCCTCGGCCATCGCGTGCTTGGCCTCGAGACCGATCAGTCCGTCGGCGGCCGTGCGGAAGACGGTGCTGACCTCGGCGAAGGTTCGCTCGACGGCGGCCATGAAGAGCGCGCGCTTGGTGGGGTAGAGGCGGAACAGATAGGGCTGGCTGATGCCGGCGCGCCGGGCGATCGCCTCGGTGGACGTGCCATCGGCGCCGCGCTTCGCGAACTCGATCATCGCGGCGGCGAGCACGTCCTCACGACGCTCCTCCGCACTGCCGCGGACTCCCCTAGGTGCCATGCCGGCTAAGTTAGTGAGCACTCACAACATTGTCAAGCAGGCACCAGCAGGGTGAGGGCGCGCGGCTCGAGCGTGACATCGACCGGCAGCGGCCCGAGGTACTCGCCGTCGGCGTAGGCGTTGATGCCGGGGGAGTCGATGCGCAGGGCTGCCGTGCGCAGCGTGCGGGCCTCGGGCCGGTCGATGTGCGTGCCGCGGTACACGCTGGGCAGCTGCGCCAGCACCCTGCGCCGGCCCAGCGCCGCGCCGATCGTCACATCGAAGACGCCGTCGCCGGGATCGGCCGCCGGGCAGATGCGCATGCCGCCGCCGTAGGACGACGTATTGCCCACCGCCACGAGCAGCACGTCCTCGCTGATCGTCTCGCCCTCGGCGGTGGTCACCGAGCACGGCAGCGGGCGCAGGTTCGCGAACTCGGCGAGCATCGCCAGGTTGTAACGCGCCCGCCCGCGTGGCCAGCGCATGCGGTTCGTGCGGTCGCTGACGAGCGAGTCGAAGCCGGACGCGAGCACCGAGCCGAACAGCGAGCGCCGGCCGTCGGCGGTCACCGCTACGCCGACGTCGACGCTGCGGGTGCGCCCGTCGGCGATCACGTCGGCCGCCGCCTCGGGCGACGAGCGCGGCCAACCGTAGAAGCGGGCCTGGTCGTTGCCGGTGCCGGCCGGGACGACGCCGAGCGGCGTGCCGGTGCCGACGACGGCCGGCAGCGCATGGTGGATCATGCCGTCCCCGCCGACAACGACGAGGGCGTCGACCCCGTCGGCCACCGCCGTCGCGGCCAGCGCACGAGACTGCTCCGGCGTGCCGCCCGACAGCTCGCGGACCGTGACGCCGCGCTCGGCCAACCGGGCGGCGGCGCGATGCGCGATGCCCTGCGCCCGTCCGCGCCCGGCGGCCGGGTTGGTGACGAGCGCGACGCTGCGGATCACGGCAACA
The DNA here is from genome assembly GCA_963711775.1 of uncultured Actinomycetota bacterium. GTDB lineage: Bacteria > Actinomycetota > Actinomycetes > Mycobacteriales > Jatrophihabitantaceae > Jatrophihabitans. The sequence continues at coordinate 486,445 of CAVQFH010000008.1, forward strand.
GCTTGCCGGGGTTGAGGATGCCGATCGGGTCGAGGGTGGTCTTGACTGCGCGCAGGACCTCGACACCGAGCTCGCCGACCTCGGCCGGCAGCCAGGCGCGATGGTCGGCGCCGACAGCATGGTGGTGCGTGATCGTGGCGCCGTGTGCCACCAGCGTGTCGCCGATCGCCGCCTTGACCCGCTGCCACTGCGCAATGGGATCGCCACGTTGCGCCCCGACGACGGTGAAGTACAGCGAGGCGCCGGTGTCGTAGACGTGCGAGATGTGGCACAGCACCAGCGACACCGAGGCGGCCTCGGTGAATGCGCCCTGCACCGTCTCGGTCACCGCCTGCTTGAGGGCGGCGAGCCGCGACCACGACGTCGCCGTCTCGACCGTCTCCACGAGCGCGCCGTTGGCCAGCAGGGGGTCGCGCAGGTAAGGCCCGTCGAAGCGGTGCTGCGCCCACTGCTCGGCGCGCTGCGGGCCGAGCGACGTGCCGCCGTGCGACTCGAGCAGCGCGCGCGTTGCCGCGTGCCGGGCGGCGACGAGGTCCGGCGACCCTTCGAAGGCGGTGATCGCGAGGCAGCCGCCCTCCTGCGGCGGGGTGCCGCCCGAGTCGCCGGCGTCGCTGACGGTGGCCAGGTTCAACGCGGTCTCCACCTCGTCGGACAGTCGCAGCACCGTCGGGCCGGTGCCGGCCTGTTCGACGGCGCGCAGGGCATCGGCGCCGGTGGCGAAGTCGGGGAACGACCACGCCTCGTAGGTCTTCGCCTCCGGCAGCGGATGCACCCGCACGCGTACGGCGGTGATCACCCCGAAGGTGCCTTCGCTGCCCAGGAACAGTTGCCGCAGGTCCGGTCCGGCAGCGGTCTTGGGCGCGGCGCCGCCGAGGTCCAGCGTGCCGCGCGGCGTCACCACCCGCAGCCCGCGGACCATGTCGTCGAAGCGGCCGTACCCCGCCGAGTCCTGGCCCGACGAGCGGGTGGCCGCGAAGCCGCCGATCGTCGCGTACCGGAAGCTCTGCGGGTAATGACCGAGCTCGAAGCCGCGCTCGGCCAGCAACTGCTCGGCCGCCGGCCCGCTCAGCCCGGCGCCGAGCGTCGCGACCTGATTCGTCTCGTCGAGATCCTGGAGGGCGTCGAAGCGGCCCAGGTCGAGCGAGATCACCGACGCGAAGCTGCCACGAACCGGATCCAGACCACCGACGACGCTGGTGCCGCCGCCGAACGGCACGACCGCGATGCCGCGCTCGGCGCACACAGCCAGCACCGCGGCGACCTCCTCGTCGGTGCCCGGCGCCACCACGGCGTCGGGAGCGTCCTGCTGGTTCGCGCTCTTGCGACGCAACAGGTCGGGCGTCGACTTGCCGCCCGCCCGGGGCAACCGGTCGACGTCCGCGGTGCTGACGTGGGCCGCGCCCACAGCGGCGTCGAGTGCTGCCCGGTCGTCGTCGGTCAGGGTCGACGGGCGGAGCCGGACGTCCTCGCGGGCGACCGCGGGCACATCGGCCGCACTCACCTTCAGCAGGTCGTGCACCATCGCCAGCTGCGCGCTGCTGAGCTCGGTGGCCGCGCCGGGATCACCCCACGCGTCCCAGGCCATCGGGGGAGCGGGCAGAGCGGCGCGCGGAGTCGTCATGCTACGGTTTTACACATCATGTCAAGTCGTAACGTCGACGGAGGCCGACGCGCCCACCCGCATCCTCGATGCCGCGGCCGGTGCGCTGGCCGTGTCCGACCGGCGTCCCGGCATCGCCGAACTCGCCCGCCGCGCGGGGATCTCGCGGCCGACGGTCTACCGGCACTTCGCCGACGAGTCGGCGGTCTTCCGCGCGCTGTGGGACCGCGAGATCCGCCGCCTGCTCGCCCGGACGCCGCGCACCGGCGACGATCGCGGCGCCCTGGTCGAGCAGGTAGTCGAGCTGGCCGACCGGTTGAGCACGAATCAGACGCTGGCGCGCACCTTCGTCACCGAACCGACGCTGGTGGCGCGCTACATCCTGGACCGGCTGGGCACCGGCCAGCGGGCGTTGCTGGACGCGTTGCGCGACGCCGTCGCCGACGTGCAGGCGGGCGGCACCGTCCGGGCCGGCGAGCCCGGTGAACTGGCCGCCATGGTGCTGCTGATCGCGCAGTCGGCCATCCAGTCGCGCCGCATGATCGCCGAGCAGCTGCCGGGCGCGGCCTGGCGCCGCGAGCTGGCCCGCGCGCTGGACGGATACCTCGCCCCGTGAGCGCACCCGCGCGCCTGGACGCCGCGCGCCGGCGCCGCGAGCTCGACATGCTGGCCGACACGCATGACATCGACCTGCTGGTCATCGGCGGCGGTGTCACCGGCGCGGGCGCCGCGCTCGACGCGGCCACCCGCGGGCTGCGCGTGGTGCTCGTCGAGTCGCGCGACTGGGCGTTCGGCACCAGCCGCTGGAGCTCGAAGCTGGTGCACGGCGGGCTGCGTTACCTCGCGAGCGGACGGATCGGGGTGGCGCACGAGAGCGCGGTCGAGCGTGGCGTGCTGATGACCCGCACCGCCCCGCACCTGGTGCACGCGCTGCCCACGGTGGTGCCGCTGCTGCCGTCGGTCGACCGGCGGCAGGCGGCCCTGATCCGCGCCGGGTTCCTGGCCGGCGACGTCCTGCGGGCCGGCGCCCGCACGCCCGCCCGGGTACTGCCGCGGGCCCGGCGGGTCAGTGCCGCGCGGGCCCGGGAGCTCGCACCTGCGGTGCGCGCCGACGGTCTGCGCGGCGGGTTGGTCGCCTACGACGGGCAGTTGATCGACGACGCGCGCCTGGTCGTCGCGCTCGTGCGCACGGCTGCCGCCTGCGGCGCCACCGTGCTGAACCGGGTCCGGGCCGCAGACGTCACCGGCACCTCGGCCCGGCTCGTCGACACGCTGAGCGGCGAGACGCTGGACGTCTCGGCGCGCGCGGTGATCTCCGCCGCCGGGGTGTGGGCCGGCGAGGTCGACGCATCGGTGCGGCTGCGGCCGTCACGCGGCACGCACCTCGTGCTCGACGCCGCCGCACTGGGCAACCCGACCGCGTCGATCACCGTGCCGGTGCCCGGCTCGACGAGCCGGTTCGTGTTCGCGATGCCCGAGCAGCTCGGCCGGGTCTACCTCGGCCTCACCGACGAGGACGCGCCCGGCCCGATACCCGACGAGCCGGTGGCCGCGGAGCACGAGATCGACTTCCTGCTCGACACCGTCAACCCGGCGCTCGGACCGCGCGCTGACCCGCGCCGACGTGCTCGGCACCTACTCCGGGTTGCGGCCACTGGTCGACGCCGGCGACGGGCGACGGCCGACGTGTCGCGCAAGCATGCCGTGCACCGCGGCCCGTCCGGCATCATCAGTCGATCATCGGCGGCAAGCTGACGACGTACCGCCGGATGGCGCAGGACGTCGTCGACGCGCGCCGTCGCGCACGCCGGTCTGACCGCCCGCCCGTGCCTCACCCGCGACGTCGCCGCTGGTGGGCGCGCCCGGTCGCGGCCGGACAGTCGCGCCGACCGCCGGCCTGCCGCCGTCGCTCGTCGCCCGCTACGGCGGGCTCGGCCGCGCGAGGTCGTGGACGCGGCCACGGTGCCGGACCGCTCGCGCCGATCGCCGACGGCATCGACGTCACCCGCGCCGAGATCGAGTACGCGGTCACGCACGAGGGTGCGCTCGACGTCGCGGACGTGCTCGACCGCCGCACCCGCATCGGGCTGGTCGCCGCCGACGCCGAGCGGTGCCGTGCCGCGGTGACCGAGATCGTGGTGGCGGCCTCGGCCTAGCGGGTCGGGTCAGGCCTCGACGCCGACGGGCTCCACGGGGGTCGGTTCCACCGACGGACGCGGCCGGTGCTCGAACCAGCTCAGCGCCAGCACGGAGGCCACGACGATGCCCATGCCCAGCCACTGCGAGCCGACCAGGTGGCTGTGCAACACGAACACACCGACGATCGCCGCGGTCACCGGGTAGGCCAGCTCGGCCAGGGTGGCGCGCGCCGCGGGCGTGCGCGCGAGGGCGAAGTAGTAGAGCTCCAGGCCGAGCAGGCTGGGAATCAGCGCCAGCAGCACCAGCCCGACACTGTTGTGCCAACCCGGGGCCACCCCCGCGTCGGTGACCTGCACGACGACGATCGAGCCGAGCAGGCCGAAGACGAACCGCAGCGTGGTGATGTCGCGGGGCTCCAGGGAGAACGCGAGGTAGCGGCCGAGCACCGTGCCCGCGCCCCACAGCGCGGCTGCGGCGATCGCGAACAGCGACGGCTTGAGCTCGGCCACGGTGACGTGGAACGGATCGGGGAAGGTCAGCAGCCACGCGCCGGCGAGAGCGGGCACCGCGAATATGCCGTACGGAACCCGCAACCGCTCGCGCAGCAACACCACGGCGAGCGCAAGCGCGAACAGCGGCTGCAGCTTCTGCAGCACGACCGGCGTGACGTAGTCACCGGACGCCGCTGCCAGCTTGAACGACTCGGTGAACAGCGCGGTGGCGAGCGCCGACGCCCCGACCCCGACGAGCACGACCGCCACCTGTGCGCGGATGCCGCACCGGGCGAACGCCCGCAGCGCGCGCGGCACGAACGGCAGCAGCAGCACCAAGGCGATCAGGTGTTCCCACAGCACCACCGTCCCGGCGTCGAGGTCCGTCGACAATGGCTGGCGCAGCCAGCTGTCCAGCCCCCACGTCGCCGCCGCGAGCGCGACCAGCAGGGTGGCGTCGGTACGCCGCGAGCGCGCCGGGGCGGTGAACGTCATCGGGGCTCCTGGGGAACGGTGGGCACCTGCCCAGCTTGGCAGAGTCCGGGCGACGGGCGGGCGCGTCGCACCGGCCGCTTCCGGGTAGCTACCCAGGGACGGCACCCCGAACCGCCCGGAGGCGAGATGCGCGCGATCACCTACACCCGCACCGGCGACCCCGACGTGCTGACGCTCGTCGACAAGCCGCTGGCCGAGCCGGGGCCCGGCGAGGTGCGCGTGCGCATCCACCGCTCGGGCGTCAACCCGACCGATTGGAAGACACGGCGCGGCCAGAAATCCGGGGAGCCCGTCGACCCGGCGCAGGTGCCCGACCAGGACGGCGCCGGTGTCGTGGACGCCGTCGGCGAGGGTGTCGAGGACGCGCTGCGCGGCCTGCGGGTCTGGATCCGGGAAGCCGCGCACCAGCGGCCCGAGGGCACCGCGCAGGAGTACGCGTTGGTGCCGCGCTCGCACGTCGTGACGCTGCCGGACTCGGCGAGCTTCGACCTCGGCGCGAGCCTGGGTGTGCCGTTCGTGACGGCGCACCGCTGCCTGACCGTCGCCGAGGACGGGCCGGCGCGGCTCGGTCCCGGCACGCTGGAGGGCCGCGTGGTGCTCGTCGCAGGAGGTGCCGGTGCGGTGGGTAACGCCGCGATCCAGCTCGCCCGCTGGTCGGACGCCACAGTGATCACCACGGTCAGCGGCGCGCGCAAGGGGCAGTTGGCCGCGGCCGCCGGCGCCGATCACATCATCGACTACACGGCCGAGGACGTCGTCGCCACGGTGCGGCGCATCGCACCGGACGGCGTGCACTCGATCGTCGAGGTCGCGCCTTCGGCCAACGCCGAACTCGACGCGGCGGTGCTGCGCAACAGCGGTTCCGTGGCGATCTACGCCAACAACGGCGGCGACGAGGTCACGGTGCCGATCCGGCCCTCGATGATGATCAACGCCCGTTGGCAGTTCGTGCTGCTCTACACGGCACCGTCGGCGGCGAAGGCCGCCGCACTGGAGGACGTGTCCGCTGCGGTGCTCGACGGCGCCGCGCGGGTGGGTGGCGACGCCGGGCTGCCGCTGCACCACTTCCCGCTCGAGCGTGCTGCCGACGCGCACGCGGCCGTCGAGGAGGGCGCGGTCGGCAAGGTGCTCATCGACGTCGCCGACTGAGCACCGCGCGGCGGGACTGCGCGCGCGAGTTCACGGCCGTGGTCAGGACTCCCAGGGCGGCTGCCGGTCCATCTTGGCGTAGTACTTCGCCAGGTGGCTCCGCACCCGCGGGACGTCGCCGGACGGAATGTCGATGCCGCCGCGAGCGCCGTCGACGATGCCGCCGGCCGCGATCACGGCGCGCGGGACGACCTTCAGCTCGCCGTCCACCACGTCGGCGATCAGCAGCTTGTAGGCGGTGAAGTTGTCCTTGCGGTCGCCGTCGTACCAGACGTGCGCCTGCCGGTACTTGTCGTTGGGGCCGTCCTCGGCGCCGGCCCACGAACGCACCCGCTTCTCCGCTGCGGAGCCGTCCCAGGAATGGTCCTCGTCGGCAAGGGGCAGGTCGTGGAAACTCGTGACGGTCATCGGTCCTCCTCGATCGGTCTCGGTTCGGATGGCTCCTGTGATGTACCCCGCCGGTGTGTTGGACTGAGCATCATGGCCGAGTCGGATCCGCCGGTGTTCGTGATCCAGCACCACCTGGCCACCGCCGATCACTACGACTTCCGGCTGGAGATCGACGGCGTGCTGGTGTCGTGGGCGGTGCCGAAAGGGCCGTCCACCGACCCACGGGTGCGCCGTTACGCGAAGCGCGTGGGCGACCACTCGCTGGACTACGGCGACTACGAGGGCGTGCTGTCCGTGCAGCGCCGCGGCGGCGGCATCGTCCAGGTGTGGGACCGCGGCACCTTCGACAACGTCAGCGCGCGCAAGGGCCGGCCCATCCCGGCGGGCGACGCGCTGGCCGACGGGCACCTGTCCGTGGTGCTGCACGGCGCGAAGGTCCGCGGCGGCTACAGCCTGATCCGCACCCGTGGCGACGACGACGCCTGGTTGCTGATCAAGAAGAACGACGCCGACGCGGACGCCCGGCGCAACCCGACGAGCACCGAACCGCACTCGGTGCTGACCGGCCGCACGCTCGAGGAGATCGAGGCACAGGACGCGCCCGAGTCCTGAGCGATGCGGTGCCGTCGACGGGGGAATGCACTGCGCCATCCGGGCCGTGCGCCGCGCGAAACCCTGCCGGGACAGGTGGGTAGCGTTGTCGGGTCCGCGAGCACAGCGACAGGAGCAGTCATCGCCGACTTCACCGGTGCGGCCGACGAATCGGCGACCCAGCACGAGATCGAGGCCGAGCAGCACCACGTCACGCGGCTCTACACCCAGCTCGACGAGTTGACCGTCGCTGCCCGCGCCTCGCTCGAACGGACCGTGGGCAGCGCGACGGTCGGGACGCCCGGGGCGCGCGCCGAACGCGACGCGTTCGTGCGGATGTACAGCGAGCGGTTGCGCACGCTGACCGGCGTCGAGTCGCGGCTGTGCTTCGGCCGGCTCGACCTCGACGACGGCACCCGCCGCTACATCGGGCGCATCGGCATGTCCGACGACGAGCGGCACGAACTGCTCGTCGACTGGCGCGCGCCGGCGGCCGAGCCGTTCTACCGCGCGACCGCGGCGCAGCCGCAGGGGGTGCTGCGCCGGCGCCAGATCTCGACGCAGAACCGGCGCGTCACCGGTGTGCAGGACGAGGTCCTCGATCGCGACGGTTTCTCGGCGAGCGGCGTCGACGGCGGCCACGTGGTGGTCGGCGAGGGCGCGCTGTTCGCCAGCCTGGACGCTGCACGCAGCGGCCGGATGCGCGACATCGTCGCCACGATCCAGGCCGACCAGGACGAGGCGATCCGCGCGCCGCTGCCCGGCGTGCTGGTGGTGCAGGGCGGGCCGGGCACCGGCAAGACGGCCGTGGCGCTGCACCGCACGGCGTTCCTGATCTACGCCAACCGGGCTCGCATCGCACGCTCGGGTGTGCTGCTCATCGGCCCGAACCGGGTGTTCCTGCGCTACATCGACCAGGTGTTGCCGGCGCTCGGCGAGGCCGACGTCGTCGTCATGGCCACGCCCGGCGAGCTGTACCCCGGCGTGGTCGCCACCGCCGACGAGCCCGCCGACGTCGTCGCATTGAAAGGCGATCTGCGGATGGCCGATGTGTTGGCGAACGCGGTGCGGCAGCGGCAGCGGCTGCTGCACAAGGCACGGGAACTCGACATCGGCGGCACCCGGATCCGGCTGCAGCCGCGCACCGTGCAGGACGCGCGCGCCTCTGCGCGGCAGACCCGGGCCCCGCACAACGCCGCGCGGGTGACCTTCGTGCGCCAGGTGATGCGCGACCTCGTGCGCGCGCTGGCCAACGCGCGCGGCACGGACGTCGACGACGACACCCGCAGCGGGCTGCTCGCCGAGCTGTACGAGTCCAGCGACGTGCGCCGCGAGCTCAACCTGGCGTGGGGGCCGTTGAGCCCGCAGCGGCTGCTGCGTGATCTCTACGCCGACGCGGGGCGCCTCGGTGATGCCGCCCCTCGGCTGACGCGCGAGGAACGCGAACTGCTGCACCGCCCGCGCGGAGCCGCGTGGTCGGTGGCCGACGTCCCGCTGCTCGACGAGGCGGCCGAGCTGCTCGGGGACGACGACTCCGCGGTGGTGCACGAACGACGCCGCGCCGACGCCGAGCGCCGGGCCGAGGTCGACTACGCCCGGCAGGTGCAGGACACCTTCGGCGGTGCCGAGTTCGGGTCGGCGCAGGACCTCGCCGAGCGGTACGCGGGCAGTGCGTCGTTCGGCAGTGTCGCCGAGCGGGCCGGGGCGGACCGCACGTGGGCGTACGGGCACGTCGTCGTCGACGAGGCGCAGGAGCTGTCGCCGATGATGTGGCGACTGCTGATGCGGGTGTGCCCGTCGCGGTCGTTCACGATCGTCGGTGATGTCGCGCAGACCGGTTCGGCGGCGGGGGCGCGGTCGTGGGCCGAGGTCCTCGTCGCCCTATGTCGGTGACCGCTGGCGGCTGGCGGAGCTCACCGTCAACTACCGCACGCCGGAGCAGGTCATGGATCTGGCAGCCGCGGTGCTCGCCACGACCGGGACGTCGGTGCAGGCACCCACCTCGGCACGCCGCGGCCGTGACGAGCCGCGGTTCACCCGGCTGCCGGAGCCGGTCGGCGTGTCCGCGCAGCTGGGCGCGATCGTCGAGCAGGAGCGCCGGGCGGTGGGCGACGGCACGCTGGCGGTGCTGACCGCGGGGCCCGACCACCGCGCGGTCGCCGAGCTCGTCACCGCAGCGCTGCCGCCGGGCACCGTGGCCACCGGGACCGACGTGTTGGGCCCGCCGGTGTCGGTGCTGACCGTCGCCGCGGCCAAGGGCCTGGAGTTCGACACCGTGGTGGTGGTCGAGCCGGGCGCGATCGTCGCGGCCTCGCCGCGCGGCGCGAATGATCTCTACGTGGCGCTGACCCGCCCGACGCAGCGGCTGCACGTGATCCACCACGATGCGTTGCCCGCGGGACTCGACGACGCGGAGCATGCGGCAGACTGATCGCCATGAAGGTGGCGGTCGCGGGCGGGACGGGAGTGCTGGGCCGGTTCGTCGTGCAGGCGCTGACCGACCAGGGGCACGAGCCGGTGCTGCTGGTCCGCACGAAGGGCGTCAACCTGGTCACCGGCGACGGCGTGGAGCGGGCGGTGTCGGGCTGCGGCGCGGTCATCGACGCCAGCAACATCGCGACGACACGCAAGAGCGCCGCCGTCGAGTTCTTCGAGACGGGCACCCGCAACTTGTTGGCCGCCGGCCGCGCCGCCGGGGTCGTGCACCACGTCGCGGTGTCGATCGTCGGGGTCGACCGCGTCGGTTTCGGCTACTACCAGGGCAAGCTGGCGCAGGAGCGGTTGCTGGCCGACGCGCCCGTCCCGGCGAGCGTGCTGCGTGCGACGCAGTTCCACGAGTTCGCGGCGCAGCTGCTGCGCCGCTCACCGGGCCCGCTCGCCGTCGTCCCGCGCATGCGCGTGCAACCCGTGGCCGCGCGCGAGGTGGCTGCGGCGCTCGTCGAGCTGGCCTTCGACGTACCGGTGGGCATGGCGCCGGAGCTCGCCGGGCCGCAGGTGCTCGAGCTGACCGACCTCGCCCGGCAGGTGCTCACCGCGCAGGGATCAGCGCCGCAGGTTGTCGCGGTGAGGGTGCCGGGCGCGACCGGGCGCGCGCTGGCGGGAGGCGCGTTGCTGCCGACAGGCGACGGCCCGCGCGGCACGCAGACCTTCGACGAGTGGCTGAGCGCGACCTATTGATGCGCCGTTAGCCGGACGGCGGCGGGGGTAGTTCGCTCGATGAGACAGCCCGACTCGAGAGGAGACCGCGTGATGAAAATCGGCTACTTCCTGTCCTGCGAGGAGTACACGCCCGCAGAGCTGATCGAGCAGGCGCGGCGGCCGAGGCGGCCGGCTTCGAGTCGCTGTGGATCTCCGACCACTTCCACCCGTGGAACGACGAGCAGGGCAGCAGCCCGTTCGTCTGGTCGATGATCGGCGCGATCTCGCAGGTGTGCTCGCTGCCGATCACCACCGCGGTCACCTGCCCGACCGATCCGCATCCACCCGGCGATCGTCGCGCAGGCCGCCGCGACGAGCGCGGTGCTGACCGAGGGCACGTTCGTCCTCGGCGTCGGCACGCGGCGAGGCGCTGAACGAGCACATCACCGGCGCGCGCTGGCCGGACACCAACGGTGCGGCTGGAGATGCTCGAGGAGTCGGTCGAGGTCATGCGCGAGCTGTGGACCGGCGAGTTCGTCGATCACCACGGCGCCGCACTACACCGTCGAGAACGCGCGGCATCTACACGCTGCCCGACGAGCCGCCGCCGGTGTACGTCAGCGGGTTCGGCCCGAGGGCCAGCGCCGTGGCCGGGCGCGATCGGCGACGGCTTCGTCACCGTGCAGCCCGACGCGGAGTCGATCAAGGCGTTCCGCGACGCCGGCGGCGAGGGCAAGCCGGTGCACGCCGGCTACAAGGTCGTGCTGGGGCCCGACGACGAGCAGGCGTGCGTCGACGTCGCGCACGCAGACTCTGGGCCGAACGAGGCGCTGCCGGGCGAGCTGGCGCAGATGCTGTCCAGCCCGCGGCACTTCGAGCAGGCGGCGACGCTCGTCACGAAGCAGATGATCGCGCGAGGCGATGCCGTGCGGGCCGGACGTCGACCGCCACGTCGAGGCGTTCAGGCCGTTCGCCGAGGCCGGCATCGACGTCGTGCACGTCTCGCAGATCGGCGGTCGCAACGACGCGGGCACCGACGCCGAGGGCTTCTTCGAGTTCTACCGCGACGAGGTGCTGCCCCGGCTGCGCGAACTCGGCTGACCCGCCGGTCGGCGACCGACCGCGACGCCGACGGGTACGCCGATCTGCGCGTCCTACGCCGCGATCGGTGACGGCCGCACCATCGCGCTGATCGCGCGCGACGGCCGCATCGACTGGCTGCCGCTGCCCGACGTGGACGCTCACGCCGGCGTTCGCCGCGCTGCTCGACGCCGAGCACGGCGGCTACATCGCGCTGCGCCGGTCGAGGACTTCACGGTCGAGCGCGCCTACGTCGAGGACACCAACGTGCTGGCCACGACGTTCACACCGGCGTCCGGCTCGGTGCGGGTGACGGACGCGCATGAACACCGGCGTCGCCGGCCGGCTGCCGTGGGCCGAGCTCGCGCGGCGCATCGACGGCCTCGACGGCGAGGTCGAACTGCGCGCGTGACGTCCGGCCGGGCACCTGCCTGAACACGGCCTCGCCGTGGGTCGAGCAGACCGACTGCGGCCGGCCGGTGCTGCGCGTCGACGGCCTGACCATGGCGGTGCGGACGCTCGACGAGATCGGCGTCGAGACGTGCACGACGACGGCAGCATCGAGCTGCGCGTTCGACCGCGACGTCACCCGGTTCGCGGCACCTGCTGGCGCGTCGTGGCGACCGAGCGCGAACCGCTGTTCCTGCCCGAGCCGCGAGACATCGACAAGGGCGTCGACCGCACGATCGGCAACTGGCGGACGTGGTCGGACACGTTCGGCTGGGACGGCCCGTGGCGCGACGCAGGTGCGGCGCAGCGCGCTGGCTGTTGAAGCTGCTGATCTACGCGCCCACCGGCGCCGTTGCCGCTGCGCGCGACGACGTCGCTGCCCGAGAGTCGCTGACCGGCCGCAAGAACTGGGACTACCGCTTCGCGTGGACCCGCGACATGGCGTACTCGCTGGAGGCGCTGTTCCGCTTCGGGCTGCGCGAGGAGACGCACGGCGCGATCAGCTGGCTGCTCGCCACGATCCGCCGGCACGGCCCCGACCCGCGGATCTTCTACCGCCTCGACGGCGCGATCCCCGGCGGCCAGGTGCACGAGTACGACGTCCCCGGTTGGCGCGGGCACGGGCCGGTGCGTCGTCGGGCAACGCGGCGCAGTGACCAGCTGCAGCTCGGCGTGTTCGGCGACCTGTTCAGCATCGTGCGGCTCTACGTCGACAACGGCAACGTGCTCGACGCCGAGACCGGCCGCAAGCTGGCCGGCGTCGCCGATACCGCGTGCGACGCCTGGCAGCAGCAAGGACTCGGGCATGTGGGAGCTGCCCGACCGACGCGGCACTACACGACATCGAAGATGGGCTGCTGGAAGGCGCTGACCGACGCCGTCGCGCTCGCCGAGATCGGGCCAGATACCCGGCAGCCCGGAACGGTGGCGCACCGAGGCGCGAGCGGATCCGCAGCTGGATCGAGGAGCACTGCTGGTCACCCGAGCGCAACGCCTACGTCTGGTACCCGGGTTCGGACGAGCTCGACGCCTCGGTGGTGCTGCATGCCATCAGCGGCTTCGACCGCGGCGAGCGGATGAGCTCGACGCTCGACGCCCTGCGCAGCGAGCTCGGTGCCGGCCCGCATCTGTACCGCTACAGCGGCGCTGACGAGGACGAGGGCACGTTCGTCGCCTGCTCGTTCTGGATGGCGTCGGCGCTGGCCCTCGTCGGCCGGCGCGACGAGGCGCTCGCAGCTGATGGACGAACTCGTCGGGCGCCGGGAACGACGTCGGCGTGTTCGCCGAGATGATCGACCGCGGCACAGCGGCGACTTCCTCGGCAATCTGCCGCAGGCGCTCAGCCACCTGGCGATGATGCACGCGGCGACGACGCTCAGCGCGACGCAGTGACCGTCGCGCCGTGCCGAGGCGCTCAGGCGCCGACGGTGTCGATCGGCCAGCGCGCGTCCAGCCCCGTCATCTGCAGGATGCGTTGCACGCGCGGCGCCGGGTTGCGCAACGCGAAGGTCACGCTGAGGTCGTCGGCGTCGTGCGACAGGTCGACCAGCGCGCCGATGCCGGTGGAATCGAGGAACGTGACTCCGGACAGATCGAGCACCAACCCGGTGATGCCCTCGGTGCGCAACGCCTCGCGGCCTTCGTCGAGCAGCCAGTCGCGGCTCTGCACGTCGACCGAACCGGTGATCACCAGCACGGTGTCGCCCGAGTTCGGCGGGGTTTCGACGTCGATGTCCAGCTCCATGCTCAGACTCTAACGAGAGGCTCGGACTGCCGCTCGAGCGGCGTGGCGCCCGGTGCGCGACCCGCGCCTCGTGCCCCGCGGCGGCCGTACCGTGCAGGTATGGCACAAACGCGATCCGCCGGCGGCCCGGCCACGGCCCCGGCGTCCTCGAGTGAGCGATTCGCCCGGGTGACGGCACTGCGGACGCGGGTGCGGGCCCGCCCCGGCGGCGCGCTGGCCTGGCGCATCGGGGTCACTGCGATCAGCGTCGTGATCATCGCCGGTGGCGTAGTCCTGCTGCCGCTGCCCGGACCCGGTTGGTTGATCATCTTCGCCGGCCTCGGACTGCTGGCCACCGAGTACACCTGGGCCGCGCGGCTGCTGGCCTGGGTCCGCGACAAGGTACGCGACTGGACGCAGTGGCTGCGTCAGCGGCCGACCTGGGTGCGCGCGCTGATCGCCCTGGTGACGTTGGCGATCATCGCCGCCGTCGGCTTACCTCGGTCTGGCGCGCTGGCGCGCTGAGACCGTAGCGCCGCCGCGGGCTTGTGTAATCTGGTGCCCGCCGGTGCGTCGCCGGCACGTCCCGGGCGATTAGCTCAGCGGGAGAGCACTGCCTTCACACGGCAGGGGTCACTGGTTCGATCCCAGTATCGCCCACCACTACTGGCCCCAATTTGCTGCGGGCACAGCCCACCGGCGTGTTGATCAAGATCACGAAGTGCGGCCCGGGTGCAAAGTGCGCACACAAGCGGTGGGCCTTCTCTCGGCGATTCCGAGCACCAAGCCCCTGCCGCCATGGCTGCGGACGTTCACCGCCAGTCACTTCTTGGTCGATGTCCACAGCCGCGGCAACACACATGCCCGGCCGTAACGCCCCCTAGACGAACCCATGCGCCCACCAGGCTCGTCGCGCAACGCGGTACGACCGGCGCCGGTGGCCAGTTGTGCGCCGTAAATGAGGACGCTCAATGGACGGTGAGGATGAAATTCTGGGTAGTCGTGCCGGCACTATTCTTCGCTGTTATGGTCACGGGATAGCTTCCGGCGGTGCCAGCTTTGGGTGTGCCGACGAAGGCGCCTGTCGCCGCTTTGAATGTGACCCCTCTTGGCAAGCTGCCAGTTTCGGTCAGGCTCGGCTTTGGGTAGCCGGTGTCAGTAACTTGGTACGTGAAGGCGCTGCCTGCTGTAGCTGTCGAACTACTCGCGCTTGTGATTACTGGCACCTCGTCGACTTTGATCGGCAAACTCAAGGTCGCCGAGCCATACGAATTTGTGGCCTTTTCAGTAACTGTGTAAGTGCCGCCCGTTCCCGTCGCGGGCGTACCGGAAATAGTTGCGGTGCCGTCGCCATTGTCTACGAAGCTGAGCCCGTCGGGTAAACCGCCCGATTCAGCGATGTCTGCCGTGTAGTAGGCAGAACTCGTGGTCGTGAGCGAGTAGGCGGTGCCGACCGATGCGGTAAGATTTTTCACCGGAACGCTCTTGAATGCCGGACTCTTGAATACCGTTAGGCTGAGCGACTGAGTGAATCTGCCAGCCAAATTTTTAGCGATGATCGTCACGCTGTAGGCGCCTATGGCACTGCCGGTTGGCGTTCCCGACAGTGTTGCGGATCCGTCGCCATTGTCGGTCAGGTTGACTCCTGCAGGGAGCGTGCCTGACTTGGTGAATTTCGGCACCGGGTAGCCCGAACTGCTGTAGCTGATGCTAAATGGCGTACCGAACTGAAGATCTTGGCTGTTCGGTCCTGTAAAGTACGGAGCAGTAGGTGCGGTTGTGACCGTCAATGTGAAGGCTTGGGTTGTGGTGCCGGCGGCGCTGGTTGCAGTCAGCGTTAGAGGGTAGTTGCCCTGCGTACCTGCCGGGGCGACTCCCTCTATCCGGGCAGTTCCGTCGCGATAATTGGTGAAGGTGATCCCAGTCGGTAATGCTCCGGTTTCACTTATGTTTGCTTGGGGCGAACCGGTGGTGGTGACGTTGAAGAAGAAATCGCCTGGATTGGTGCGCATAGGCGTAGTTGCGGTGTTCGAGCTTGTAAACGATGGGTTCGAGTAGGTGACGACACTGACTCGTATGCTGTTCGTCTTGTCGCCCTCTACGCCACCGTTCACCGGCGTCACGTAATACGTGTCTGTGCCGAGGGGTGCAGTGTTGTCCGTGTAAGTGTTAGTCGTGCTGGTCGCGAGCAGCTGTCCGTTACGATAGATGTTGTACGAGTTCGCTCCGGGGGCCGCGTCGTACGTGAGGACTGGAATGTTTACCGGCGAGGCCGCCGTTAACTCGGGATCGGGATTGAGTTGCCCGATATTATCGGTTGGACTGTTATCGTCATCATTCGATTGCTCGGTAAACCATATATCGCCGTCACGTCCAGTGGTGATGGATACGGGTTCAGAAAGAGGAGTCGGCGTCGGATACTCGGTGATTGCGCCGGCCGTCGTCACCATCCCGATCTGGGCCGATGCGAAATCAGTGAACCAAATGTTCCCATCCGGACCACTCGTAATGCCAAGCGGCGATGACTGGCCAGAAGGTGTCCCGTAAAGCGATACAGAACCGCTCGTCGTAATCCGACCAATTTCGCCGCCAAGGCCGCCGGGGTCGTCGTCCGCAAACCAAAGCGCCCCGTCCGGACCAGTCGTTATGCCGTTGGGGAGCTCGGCGTCCGGGAGCGAGTATTCGGTGATATTCCCGGACATGTCGATGCGGTCAATCTTGCTGTTTCCACTACTTGCCCGGACGGTAAACCACATGGCATTGTCCGGCCCCTTTGTTATGCGGAGCGGGAAATAGTTGCCATCCCTATCATTGGGGAGCGGGTAAAGCGTGACATTTCCTGACGTGTCTATTCTGCCAATCGAGTCGCCTTGATCGGTGAACCACATGGCGCCGTCTGGACCTTGGGCGATGTAGGTCCCCTGACTACGGTCCGGCAATGGATATAATGTGACTTTCCCGGTGTCGTCTATGCGACCAATATTGAAAGAGCTTTCGTTTGTAAACCACATGGCGCCATCGGATCCCGGAGCGATGGAGTCGACTGTGCTGTCGCCCTCTGAGTCCGGATCTGAAAATGGATATTCCGTAACTATGCCGGCGGTGCTGATTCGACCAACGGTGTCAGCGGCCCCGCCTACACCGAACCAGAGCGAGCCGTCTGGACCGCCTGCGATGTCGTTCGGCTGACTGTCGTTACCCGGAACTGGGTATTCATTAATGTATGGCGTGGGAGAGTTTTGCGCCGAACCGGATGGCGCAGAAGTCGCCTGTGCGGGAATGACCGCAAAAGAAAGGATCATGAGAGCGGCCGCCCCGCTTATCGTCACGAGAGCTGGTCGCGTATTCTTCCTCGGGACGAGACGGATTTTGCTTCGATTGTTCATGTCGAACCACGAAGATAACAGCTGTCTCATCGTGAACCCCCCGAGCATTTGGCCATCTGTACTTAGCGGTGAAGCTCGAAAAACATCTTGAACATAGCGCGCCCGTCAATGATCGCCACCAGCAAGCGTGCGATCACGGCGCCACGTCTCCCTCGCTCCACACTGCGCAACGTCTGCTCGAAGAGGCCGGCTTCGAGCTCGGCATGAACCGCGTGACGGCGAGCAGCACCGCGAAGATCAGGAACAGATCGGCAAGCTCGACGCACAGGCCGAAGTGGATCGGCAGGCCATCGCCTACCTGCAAGACGAGGCGAGAGAGGCCGCGCGGCAGATCGAAGACTTGCATAGAGCCTTGGTGACGGCTCGCCGTATCGGCGCTGCGATCGGCATTCTGATGAGCACCTTGAAGATCACGGGTGAGCACGCATTCGGTCTGTTGGTGATGTCCAGTCAGCGCCTGAACCGCAAATTGCGGGACGTCGCCGATGACATCATGTTTCTCGGGGAGCTTCCAGACCCGGAGAACAGCGCCCGCATCGCCGTGCGGCAGCCCCGGCGAGACGCCCCGGCACCGACTGTTTGAGGCGCGACGATCAGCGTCCGCAAAGCGACGAGTGCCGATGGTTCTTCGGTGCGACAGGCTGGACAACAACTGAGCTCGGCGCGCGCCCGGTCATTCGTCCGATGGCCCCCTCGTGCTCACTGGCCTGACCGAGTGGACTTTGCAGTAACGGGAGCCGTCGGTGCGACCGGGGGCAACGGGAGTTTGCGGTTGATCTGGGTTGTCTGTTCCAGCGTCTTGCGTGCGACGGCCAGTTGTTGCCGTTGGACCGCGAGCGAGTTACGCAACGTGCCGAGCGTCTTGGCCGCGAGCTTGAGTGCTGCTTGACCGTTGGCCAGCGTCTGCTGCGCCAGCGCGAGTGTGCTGCGCGCGAGAGCGACGCCGGTGCTGACGTCGCGGGTCACCTGGTCGATGTCGCCCTGTAGGCGTTGCAACGGTCCGAGGGACGTGACCACCTGGCGGATCGTGGTCAGGGTTGCCGACGTCTGCGCGAGCAACTGGGTGGTGTTGTCGCTCGTCGTGCGCGTTGCCTGCTCGGCGTTGGTGGCGACCACCAGGCCCTGCTTCTGGACGGCAAGTGAGCGTTCGGTCGTCTTCAATTGTGCTGTGATCCGGTCGAGGGTGGCGAAGATGCCGCTTCGCGATGCGTGAAGATCCACCCGGACATGTCCGATGTCAGCCCGGGCCCCGCGTACTGGGCCGAAGATCAGACCGCACGCGGCGCCGGTCATCAACGCAAGGACCAGAACTGCTGATGCGGTGTACACGCGCGAATGCTTGACAGCGACCGCGGAGTCGTGTCCGGCCGGCAAGGCGCGGCGCATCGTCGACATAATTGACATCGAATTTCCTTGTGCGGGTAGGTCAGCCGATGACTGACGGCTTGGGTGCAGATCGTTGAGACGCCCAGGAGCTCGGCGCCAGGGTCGCTTTCTCTGCTGTCGCCGATGCCTGATGCTGAGCACGTTCGGCATCAGCTCGTCGATCTGGCCTACCCCGACGCTGAGGGTGACGTCACCTCAGTGCGGCGGCGATCACGTCGGGCAGCGGCCCGCGGCCAATCGGCCTGTTGTGCGTGTGCCGACGCCGCATGCTCGCCGAACGCAGGCGGTCAGCCGGTGATGCGCTCGAAAGTGCGCCAGTACCGCCACGCACTCCACGCCTCGAACGGGTGCCGCCAACGCTGGTCGTGGCCGAGAAACCACCTGCCCATGCCGGCGACGCTAACGGCGCTCCATGAACGCCCGGCGACGACCACGTCGACGGCGAGCGGATTCGAGCTGTCATCGCGCAAGCACGGGAGCAATCACCCGGACACGTCTCTCGCCCGTCGCAGGACGCGACCGTGCCGCACCGACGCGACATCGTCACACAGCACTTCACACGCGCCGGTGGTTGCCTGCGTTCATGGTGATCGCACCCGATGCCGGTACGCCCGAGGCGACGCCGCAGTGGCGGACGGTTGATGAGGGTTGGGGTCACGCGGCGGCGGACTTCGCCGCGTTGAGCGAGCCGGCGAACTGCCGCGAGTACGTGGCCGTGCATCACCGGCTCGCGTTGGGTGCCGGTGACCGGCTGCTCGACATGGCGTGTGGTGCAGGGCTCGCGCTGGAGTTGGCGGCATTGCGCGGAACGGAGTGCGCGGGCATCGACGCGTCACCGCGTCTGGTGGCGATCGCCCGGGACCGATCGCCGGGTGCCGATCTGCGTGTCGGTGACATGGCAGCGTTGCCGTGGCCGGACGGATCGTTCACTGCGGTGACGAGCTTTCGCGGCATCTGGGGCACGACGCTGCCCGCGCTGAGAGAAGCGTTCCGGGTGCTCGAGCCCGGCGGTCGGTTGGCGGTGACGGTGTGGGGGCACCTCAAAGCGTCGCCGGGTGCGTGGGCACTTGCGCCGTTCCGGCTCGCTGCCACACCGAAAGTGGCCCAGCAAGCGGCGATGGTGTCGCTCGGGCGTGCCGGCGCCGGTGAGGCCGCACTTACCGCGGCGGGTTTCGTCGACGTGCGGCGCGCGACGGTGCCGTTCGCGTGGGAGTTCAGCGACCCGCAGACGTACGCGCGCGCGCTGGCGTCCACCGGCCCGGCGTACGAAGCGATCCAGAACGTGGGTGTCGAGCACTTTCACGACGCGGCTGTGACCGCGGCCGCAGCGCACCAGCGTGCAGGGTTGCCGTTGCGGGTCCTGATCGATGTCGTCGGGTACTTCGCGCGCACGCCGCGTGGATCGTCGTGACTGCCGAACGTCAACGGGCTGCCGTGGGGCACCTTGCGTCGCCGCCGGACAGTCCGGGCAGTAGGACGCTGTGCGAAGAGGATTCGCGGGACATCGGCTTCGTGATGAACGTCAGTCGGCTGTGGGGCTACCAGCCGGAGGTACTGAACGGCGTTTTCGACCTGATGCGGGAGACCCTGACCGGTCAGGGGTTGTCGCACCGGCAGGTCGGTGTGGTCGTGGCCGCCTGCGCTTCGACGGTGGGGGACTCGTACTGCGCGTTGGCATGGGGCACGAAACTGGCGGCTGCCTCGAGTGACGCGACCGCGGCGGGCGTTCTCAACGGTGACGACCACGAGTTGCCCGCGGCGGATCGGGCGTTGGCTGCGTGGGTGCGCCTGGTGGTATCGACGCCGAACTCGACCACGGGGGCCGATGTGGACCGGCTTCGGGCCGCGGGCTGGGACGACGCGCAGGTCTTCGCAGTGACCGTGTTCGCGGCGTTGCGGATGGCGTTCTCGACGGTGAACGCCGGGCTGGGTGTGGGCCCTGACGCCGAAGTCGGCGATCGCGCACCGGCGCAGGTGCGGGCCGCCGTGGGTTACGGGCGACCCGTCGACGCGTCACACGCCCGCTCACACGCCTGAGCGCGACGCTCGTGACGACGACCGCGCGATACGCCGCGTCGCACCGCACGAGAAGGAGCAGTCATGCCGTTGATCGAGGTGAAGGTGCTGGAAGGGGTCTTCAGCGCCGAGCAGAAGCAGCACATGGTCGAGGAACTGACCACCGCAATGGTCGGCATCGAGGGTGAGAACATGCGGGGGGTCACCACGGTGATCGTCGAGGAGATCCGCAGCGGCAGCTGGGGTATCGGCGGGCGCGCGTTGACCACCCAGGACGTGCAGGCCCTTGCCGCCGGCGCGCCGGTAGGGTGACTGCCGCGGAGCCGTCGCCGGCCCGGTGACCCCCGCGGTGGTGAGGAAGCCCATGGCCGTCGAGGTGCGATTACTCGGCCGCCCGTGCGTGCTGCTCGACGGCCGCCCCGCCCGCGGACCCCGGGGGCGCAAGAGCTGGGCGCTGCTGGCGCTGCTGGTGCTCGACGAGCGTCGGCCGAGCCGTCGTCGGCTGGCCGAGCTGCTGTTCGCCGACGCCGACGATCCACTGGGCGCGCTGCGCTGGGCCCTCGCGGAACTGCGGCGGTCGCTCGACGTCCAGCTCAGCGGAGATCCGGTGCAGCTCCGGTGGGGCGCCGGCCACCGGGTCGACGTCCCGGTCGGCGACACCGTCCCGGACAGCGACCAGCTCCTGGACGGGATCGATCTGCCCGCCAGCCCGATGTTCGAGAACTGGCTGCTGCTCGAGCGTCGCCGGCAGGCCGCCGCGGTCCATGCGCTGCTGCGCGAGACAGCGCTGATCGATCTCGCCGCCGGACGGCACGAGCGGGCTGTCGACCGGGCGGCACGGCTCGTCGAGCTCGCGCCGTTGGACGAGGCCGGGCACACGCTGCTCGTGCGCTGCCTGGCCGTCGCCGGTGACCGGGACGCGGCCGCCCGCGCCGCCCAGCAGTGTGCCGCGCTGTTCGCGCGCGAGCTGGGCACACCGCCGTCGTCAGCGGTGCGTGCAGCCGTCGACGCGGGCACCGGCCGTTCGGCTGCGCCGACGCCGGGTGATCGCACGGCCGCGCGGTCGCAGCTGAAGGCGGGAGGCGCGGCACTGGCCGCCGGGGCAACCGAAGCCGGCCTCGACTGTCTGCGCAGGGCCGTTGCCGAAGCCCGACGTTGTGACGACCCGCCGCTGCTGGCGGCGTCGCTGACTGCTCTGGGCAGCGCACTGGTGCACGCGGTCCGGGGCCGCGACGAGGAAGGGGCTGCCCTGCTGCACGAGAGTGTGCAGCTGACCGACTCGGCCGCCGCGTGCCGCGAGCTCGGCTTCGTCGACGTCCAGGCCGGCCGACGAGCCCGCGCCACCCACTGGCTCGAGCGAGCGCACGCCGCGGCCGGGGGAGACGATCGCGAGATCGCGGCCATCAACGGTGTGCGCGGGATGAACCTCTCCGACGCGGGGCTCTACGACGATGCGCTACCCGTCCTCACCGCGTCCGTCGACCGTGCGCTGCACTGCGGTAGCCGCCGCCAAGCCGCATGGTCGGCTTCGCTGGTCGGCCGGCTGCACCTGTTGCGCGGTTCGTTCGACGACGCCGCACGGGCGTTGGCCACATCGTTGGACCTTGTGGAGCGGGAACGATGGATCGCGTTCCAGCCGTGGCCCGAGGCGTTCCGCGCCGAACTCGACATCGCCGCCGGCGCACACCGATCTGCGTACCAGCGACTCACCGAGGCGTTCGCGATGTCGTGCCATCTGGCCGACCCGTGCTGGGAAGCGGTCACGGCACGAGGCCTTGCCCGACTGCGCGCCTGTGACGACCCGGCCGCTGCGCTGGACCTGTTCGACGACGCCCGCGCCCGGTGCGTGCGATGGCCGGACACCTACCAGTGGGTGCTCGCTTACACCCTGGACGCAGCCTGCACCGCTGCCGTCGCGGCCGCTGACCCCTCCGTCTCCCGGCGGGTCGAGGAACTGGCAGACCTCGCCGCGCGCACAGACATGCGCGGATTCCTGACCGTCAGGGCGCCAGTGGGCACCCCCGAGACGGTTGAGCAAGCGGGAGTCGGCGTCAGCCGCTGATTCACCGCACGCTGCCCTGAACCGATCAGCGGGGCGGTGCGTGTCTGGTACTAGTCCCATCGTCCGATGGCGGCTGCGACCGCGGCTACGCAGACCGGATGACCGCGGGGTCGCCCTTCGTCGACTCAACGCCTCTCTGCCGATCGAGTGCACGGCAAAGCACGGCATCAATGCTGAATCGGCCCGCGCCGACGAGCGCCCCCGTGAGTGCCAGGACAGCCAATGCCAGATTCAGCTGGTAACCGGGAGGGGCGCTTGCCGAATTGATTCCGGTGGCCCACGTGACGGTGATCATCGCCAGCACCATGTCACCGAACAACGCCACGCCGGCGAGGCGCGTACCCAGGCCGAGAGCCATCGCGATACCGCCGCCGAACTCGGTCACCCCGGCCAGGACGGCGAAGAACTCCCCGGGCCGGAGGTGCGCCGTCCGGGACATGAAGAGCCCGGTCTGGTGGATGCCGTGCGGTCCGGCGCCGGGGAACGCGCCGAACAGCTTCGCGGCGCCGTAGTAGATGAAGACCCAGGCCACCGCGACCCGCACGGCAAGGAGCGCGAGATCCACCGCGCGCCCACCCGATGTCGTCCCGAACAGCAGGCGCAGCCACTGGGCGGGGCGGCGCCGAGGCACGGTCGCGCTCAGCATTGCGGTGCCGCCGGCTCGCTGACCGCCGTCGCTGTGGTCGACGCCGGCTCCGGTGCCGAGGATGGGCCCCTCGCCTTCGTTCAGCGGGCGGAACGGTCCGAGCAGTTGCGCGCCGAGGACCGTCAGGTGACGCGCACGAGATCCCTGCTGTTCGACCCGGAGCGGTCGTTGCGGCAGGCCGGTCTCGGTCCTGATCGTCTCGGCCGTGGGGAAGACGGCACGATGTGAGAGCTGATCCCAGATCGTCAACGCGAAACCGAGGTTCACGTCCTGGCGCCCGCGCACCCTGTGGTGGATCCGGTGGTAGTTCGGACTGACGAACACCCGCTCGAGCGGGCCGAAGCTCAGGTTGGTGTTGGAGTGCGCGAACGCGACCGAACCGCCGTAGACGACGAGCAGCAGTGTCGGCAGTTCGCCGTTGGCGAGCAACACCAACGCGGGAATCACGGCCAGCACGTAGGAGACGTGGATCAGGGGATGGGTGCGGAACACCGTGAGGACGTTCATGTCCTCCTGCGAGTGGTGCAGTTCGTGGAACCGCCACAACACCTGCACCCGATGGTTGGCCAGATGCACGAACCAGTTGCAACCGTCCATCGCCACCAGGATGAGCAGGATCGAAACCCAACTCGGCATCACCCCGATCCTGGGCAGCACCACCCACGGCGCGAGGCGTTGCAGCACGTCGGAGAGGGAAAGCGTCAGTGCGGTCACCAGAGGCAGGACGATGACGACATTGAGGACGGTGAACAGAACGTCGTGGCGATGGCCGCGGGCCACGAGTGGGCGCAGCTGCGCCGGGCGGACCCGCTCGACGACGAGGAAGAGCCCGATCATCGCGACGGCGAGCGGACCGACCGTCACGAAGCGAAGGTTCGTCAACGACGCGGTGAAGTCGACGCCACCCCACCCGGTCGCCCAGCCGGCCCCCACCAGCAGCAGGGCGCCCGCGGGGACCAGCAGAGCCGGGGGATAGACGACGGAGGAGAACCTGGCCCAGGCCTTCCCGAGAGTGACCCGCTTGCCGGTGTCGGACTTCGCCGTGGTCGCCGTCGACATGGTGGTCCCGCGGGCGATCTGCGTCATCGGTGACTCTCCTTCACCCCGTCGTCGACTCCCGGGGAACGACGAACCTCGGCTGCTAGAACGCTGGGCCCCCGCCACCGGGAGCCTTGCTCTTCGTCGTGTGGGACCGGGATGCCGGCGGTGTCGAACCGGCCGCGGCCGACGCGCCGATCGGGTTGCCGCCGGCATCGAGGGCCAGCCAACGTCCCCACTGATCGGTCACGTTCTGGCCCTTCGTCTGGCCAGCCGATGTGTCGGCGGCATAAGTGAACGCGGGGTGGCCGTGCACGATCACCTGGGCGCCGTTCGACTTCACGGCTGGCCAGATGGCCAGGCAGCCACCGGTGCAGGTTTGTTTGGCGCCGGAGTCCCCGACGAGTTCGTACACCGTGTGCCCTGATCCATCGACGAGAACGGTGCCGATGGACGTCGACCTGCTTTTCAGGCCGCCGGCTGACGCGCTCGCGACCGACGTGCTCTGCGCATTACCCGATGCGCCGGCCGTCGCCTTTCCGCCGGACGAACTGCTCGCGCACCCGGCGACCAGAGCCAGGACCGCGGTGGTTCCTGCGGCGTACATGCCGAACCTGCCGATACCGAAGGCTGACATCGCTACCTCACCAGTGGTCGGAGCTACCCGGGCGGGTGCCTCTACGCGGGATACGCGCGCAACCCGTTCGCGGTTCACCCGTGGTCGCGATTCAGCTGACCGCTCGTCGGCGGTCGCACCGGCCCGGTCGCGAACATTGCTCGCCTGCTCGCAGCAGGCGACGTCTGTGCCGGTCAGGCCACGCGGACGCCGCGGATCACGACTGCGGCCGGCGTGGTCAACACGTCGAGGTCGCTACGCGGGTCGGCGTGATAGGTGACCAGGTCTCCTTCGGGTGCCACGCGCAGATAGCTACGCGCGGTCGAGCCGGCCGCCGCCAGCGCCTGCTCGACAGTGAGTCCACACTGGGCAAGAAGGGCGACCTCCTCGGCGATGCCGGCGACGACGTCTGTTCCGGCGAGCACCCGGACGCCGTGGGCGATCGCGTGTGGCAGGACGTCGCTGACGTGCTCGCGCAGCGCGGCGACCCGGGTGCGTACCGCCGGGTCGTCGGAGCGCCGTTGGGCGAGGACTGCGGCGAGTGTCGGGGTCCACGCGCCGCCGCGTGCGCCGAGTTCCTCGACGTCCTCGCGCGTCAGCGCAGTTCCGTGTTCGAAGGAGTCGATGCCGATGGCGACCAGCTCACCGGCCGGCAGGGTCGAGTGGAGCGCCACTCGCGCGCCGACGGCATGCGCGGTCTGCACGGCTCGGCGCAGCGTGTCGAGGTCGTACGTCGCTTCGGCGGAGCCGGGCACCGGTCCGTCGTCGCCCAGACGCGGGAAATCACCGATGATCTTGATCCATTCCGCGCCCGCGCCGACCTCTTCGTGGATCGCGTCCATCAGATGGTCGGCCGACGTAGCGGTGTACATGCGGGGGAAGTATCGGCCCGGTGCGGACAGGAAGCGCCCGGCCGCAGTCACGAGCGGCCGGCCTGGCATCGGCGTCCGCGCGAAGTCGAGAGTCACGGTGTTCAGCCCGCCGACGTCGCGGATGACGCTGACGCCGTGCGCGGCGTACTCGTCGAGCTTCGCCTCGGCGTGGAGCCGGTCCGCGAGGAACGGACCGCGCTCGTCGACGTCGACGCTCGGATGGGCGTGCGCATCAACAAGACCGGCCAAGGCGAACCGGCCCGGCAGGTCTCGTCGCTCGCCGGTGCCGATCACCAGCTCTTCGCCGACGGCGCCGTCGAGCAACTCTCCGGTGAAGGTCCAGGCCGTCATCGGCCGACGGTATCGGTCGTTGCCTGCTTGCACGAGAGTTCGGGTACCGCACGGACCGTGCAGTCAAGGCTATGTTCGCCGACATGCAGGTGCCGGGCGACGAGGTGTACCGCGAGCTGTTCGCTCGCCGGAGCGCGGTGATGGCGGGCCCGGATCAGGCTGTGCTGGACCGGCCGGGCATCTGCGGATTCCTCGGCGCAGCGGGACGTCCAGCCGGACGGCTACTGATCACAGACGACCGTGCTGCGCCGGTGCTCGAGGCGATGCTGCCCGAGTTCGCCGCGCAGATCGTGAACGTCTTCTCCCGTGCGGTCCGGTGCCGGGCGCTGATCGAGCAGGCCGAGCGGTGGCAAGGCGAACCGGCGACAGCCATGATCTGCCGAGACCTGACGAGGCTTCCGGCACCACCGCTGCCCGCCGATCTCAGCATCCGAGCCGTGCGTCGCGTAACAGACGATCCGGTGGATGGCGTCGCCCTCGAGGACGCCGCCCAGGCCTGCTTACGCGCCGACTCGCACACGGCGGATTTCCCGTTACCTGCCTTCCTGGCCTTCCTGCGGTCGCTGCCCGGCAACACCCGCCTGTTCGCCGCGGTGGACCAGCACGACGCCGTGCTGGCCACCGCGGGCTCGAGCGCATTCGGAACGGACGCGAATGCCTACTTTGTCAGCACCGATCCGCACTGGCGAGGCAACGGCGTGGCCACCGCGATGACCGCGGCCGCGTTGCGCTGGGCCTACGAGGCAGGCGCGCAGCAAGCCAGTCTGGACGCCAGCCCAGCAGGGTTGGCGATCTATCGTCGACTCGGATTCGAGTCAGTGAGTACGACGACCCTGTTCACGCGCTTCAGCTGACCGGTGAAGCCACCGACAGTATGTGGAGATGGCAGCCCACCAGCGAGAACTTGCTTTGCTAGTGGCGCCCGTATTAGTCAGCTAGTCTTACTAGGTACGGTGCGACCGCAGTTATAGGTGCGACGTCACTGAGCTGGCGCACGGGGCGAATCAAAGGGTCAGGTGGGCGATGAGCGAGCGCGGCACGGGCGACGAGCAGCAGATCGATCTAGGGGTGTCGTTGTTCATCCCGTACCGCTACACCGAGGACCGGATCTTCCGGGCACTCCAGGATGCCGGATTCGACGACTGGACCCTCGCCCAGTGCCGGGTGTTCCAACGCATCGCCGCGGACGGCTCGCGCCTGACGGATCTCGCCGAGCAGGCGCAGATGAGCAAGCAGAGCGCCGGTGTGCTGGTCGATCAACTGGAACGCCTGGGCTATGTGCGCCGGATCCCGGACCCCACGGACGGCCGCGCCCGCTTGATCGCACTCGAGCAACGCGGCCGCCGTGCGGTCCGAGTTGCCACGGCGACACTCGACGAGATCTACGCCGAGTGGAAGGCGTACCTGGGCACCCGCAACTTCACGTTGCTGGGCCAGATCCTGGGTCAACTTCGCGAGATCACCGACCCCTACGCGCGACAGATCTCACTTTGACATCGTCAGAATCATTGACTATAGTAATCACGCCCATCCCGGTGTTGTCGTCGAAACCGGCGTCTCGCAATCCCTTGGTGAGATGGGCGAGACCGCCGAATTGACGATCTACCGGATCGTTCAGGAAGCCCTGACCAATGTCTTCCGCCATTCCGGCGCGACCCATGTCTCGGTGACGATCGAGCCGGTGTCGAAATCCCCGGGCAACGGCGTTCAGGGTGGCGCGGCGCGGGTGCGGGTGCAGGACAACGGGGAAGGGCTGCCATCCGACCACAAATTCGGTCTCGGGCTAACCGGAATGCGCGAGCGCGTGATGGCGCTGGGCGGCACGATGACCGTGGCCTCGACCGAAGGGGGATTCGACGGTCGAGGCCGTGGTTCCTCGCGGGGACCACCAACGGCCTTCCGTCGGATAGCAATCTAACAATTGCTATCCGACGATCGCCGGCGTCTACGCTCGCCGTCAAAGCGTTTTCGAGCGAAGTGGATACCGGTTCGCGTGAAGAAAACGCGTCAAACAAAAATTTAGAGCCCCGTTCCAATTCGATCGGAACGGAAAAGGCTCTAGAAGGTCGCCTTGATGCCGGCATAGGCCGCCAATGGGCGTGCCGGGCTGAGTGAATCCGGATTGGAGAAGGCATTGCCGGTGCTGAAATTCGGCAATTCGGTGGTGTCGAAGAACGTCGCCGTAAGTGGCGTAGTGATTGTTGAAGACGTTGTCGACGCGTCCGTAGATCTGGTACGTCTGGTTGATCTGATAGGACGCATGCAGGTTGACCACGGTATAACCGGGCAGTTGCGCGAACTGGTTGGACTCGTCTCCCACGAAATACTGACTGCTCAGATAGACGACGTCGGCGCCGAATTTGAACTTGTCGGTCGCCGCGTAGTCGAACCCGGCCTTGAACTCGATGCCGCGGGATCGCCGGGACGATATTGCCCGGTGAGACCTGGATGTTGCCGTTGACGTCGGCGGCAGGGCTGTTGGAGGAGAGTTGCAGCGAATTGAGGAAGCGTGCGTCGACAAACGAGTAGCTCGCATAGATGTCGAAACGCTTCGCGGTGAGCTTGGCTTCGGCCTCGATGCCCTGGCGCCGGGTCGAGCCGACATTGGCGAAGTAGCCAAAGCCCTGATCGTTCGGCGCCGGGATCGAGAGAATGTCGTTGGTGTTGACGGCGTGGAAGCCGCCGACCTTCCAGGTCAGGATGCCGATGTCGGGGCCGAAGCTGTGGCTGCCGCGGAAACCGGCCTCCCAGGTGTGCGAGACAACCTGTTGCAGCGGCGGATCAGCCACTAGGAAGGTTGCGAGGATGCAAGGGTGCATCGGGTCGGCGCAACCGAGCTCCAGCGGCGTGGGCGCGCGGTTGGCCTCCGAGTAGCCACCATAGGCGGTCAATTCCGAAGTGATCTTGTAGGTGGCGCCGAGCATCGGATTGAACCGGGTGTAGGTGTTATCGCCGTTCAATAGGCTGGTCGGACCGCCGAGCTGGTCCTCGAGCGTAACAGTGGCGGTGTTGAAACGGCCGCCGCCGGTCACGGTCAGTCTTTTGGTCAGGTCGATCGAGTTCGAGCGCATAGACGCCGATATACTGGTTGGTGGTGCGGAGGTTGACGGGGCCATCCGCCGGGTTATCCGTGCCGAGGAATTGGCCTGAGCCGATAATCTGGTAGGCGTTGTTAGATCGGTGCCGAGCTCGGCACTGCTGCCAAAATGCGTGACGCTGCGGTCGAACGACGTGCCGACAGTGAACCGGTTGTCCATGCCGAAGATCTTGTCGGTGTCGGTGGCCTGTAGTGTCGTGCCGAACGTGTTGGTCGTGGTGAAGGTCCGGTCGTTCTCGCCGATAATTGCGGTCGGGGAGTAAGGGCTCGACGATAACTGCTGACCATTCAGGCCGTTGCTGGGCGAGCCGTCCCCGTTGCAAAGCAAGGCCGGATTCCCGGAACATGGAGCGACGTCATTCGCACTCGGGTTTCCGTCCTGCGTCTGCTGGCTGAAGGCGCGGTAGTGGGCATTGGCGTCGATGGTCCAGGTCGGAGATACGTCGAACCGGCCGGTCAGGTTCAGATAGCCAACCTGGTTCGAGTTTGTCTGCGGCGTCGTGTAGTCCGCGTTCCAGGCTCGTCTGCAACAATTCGGCAGGCGTGGTGGCAGCGGCGCCGTAGTTGCTCTGCGCCGCGCCGATATTGAGGTGGATCTCGCTGTCCATGTTGCGATGGCCGATATCGCCATAGAAGCGCAGGATGTTGGCTTCCGAGAACAGCCGGTAACCGTCGTCGTGGATGGCTTCGAAGGCACCGTAGATCGCCCAGTCATTGATCTGCTTGCCCCATTGCAGCGAGGCCTGCGCGCGACCATAGGAGCCGCCCATCACGTCGATCTCTGCGCCGTGATAGTTGAAGCCGTTCTTCATCTGAATGTTCAGCGCGCCGCCGAGCGCATTGAGGCCGTAAGCCGGATCGTTGGTGACCATGGTGACCGAGCGTATGGCCGCGGTCGGGATCAGGTCCCAGTTCATGGTGTCGCCGAAGGCTTCATTGATACGAACACCGTTCTGGTAAACCGCGAGCCCTTGAGGCGTGCCGGACACCGACGAAGACACGTAGCCGCGGAATTCCACGTTTGGCGCGAATTCGTTGCCGTTGACGCTGCTGACGTTCACGCTGGGAATATAGTGCTGCAACGAGTCGGTGATGTTCAGCGAATTGGTGCGTGCGATCTGGTTGGTATCGACGGTGGTGATGGTGCCGGGCACCTTGTCGGCATCAAAGGCTTTATCCGGTGTGACTTGCGAAGGTCCCGGTAGCGGCGTCGGCGCATTGACCGTGACGTGTTGCGGCGCCGGGCGTTGCACGACCGCGCGGCTTCTGTTGCTGTCTCCGCCCCGGTTCCTTTCGGTACGCTGCGCCGGCCTCGGCGCCGGGGGCGCTTCGACCTTGATGGCCGGAAGATTGTTGTCCCTGGGTCCGACATCGCTATTTGCCGCGTCCTGCGCGAACCCGTATCCGCTGGTGCCCACCAGCAACGCCAGCGTCGACCAGCCGTAACGCCCCTTCATGCCCGCTTCCCCTTATCAATCGTTGCTTGCGATCCATCACCCCTGCAAGCTGGATAAATGTCAGGATATCAGGCGTCTGTCGGCACCTCAAAAGGCGTTCCTGAAGCCGGGCAAATTTGCGGACCTGTAATCGGGAAAAAATCCTGATTTCGTGCCGGATCAATCGCCAAGGCGAGCGTTGTCTTGACGATGGCTTTGATCAATCGGGAAATATTCCCGAATAATACAGGATATAATCCCGATATGAGGTTGCGCCAAACGTTTTGACTGACGTCGTCGCCCCAACATGACGCGTTTTCTTCTCGCGAACCGGTTTCCACCCCGCATCAAGTGCGGGGCAGGCTTTTGCTCGAAAACGCTTCAGTTTCCAGGGCCTTTGCGCGCCAGAAAGCCGCGCGCCGGATCGTAGGCGACGATGGCGCCGACCAGGAACACCGTGGTGCAGCCGGCCACGACCGCCAACGAAACCCAGGAGATCTGGCGTAGAAGCGCGAAGCGAATGAGTTCGGTCGCGTGGGTAAAGGGATTGCACAGGCAGATATAATAGAGCAGCGGGCTGGATTCCTGCACCCGCCACAGCGGGTAGAGCGCCGACGAGGCAAAGAACATCGGGAAAATGACGAAGTTCATGATGCCGGCGAAATTCTCCAGCTGCTTGATCAGCGAGGAGATCAGCATCCCCAGCGCGCCCAGCATGAAACCGCACAGCAATAGCGCCGGGATCAGAGCGAGATATCCGAGCGGCGGCGCCTCGATATCCCAGAACCAGGCGATCAGCAGGAAAGCATAGACCTGCAGGATCGAGACCAGCGTGCCGGCCAGCAGCTTCGATGTCAGCAGCCACCAGCGCGGGAACGGGCTGACCAGCAGCGTGCGCATGCCGCCGGTTTCCCGGTCATAGACCATCGTCAGCGACGACTGCATGCCGTTGAAAAGCTGGATCATCGCGATCAGCCCGGGCGCAATATAGACCTCATAAAGCACATAGGTCTCGTAGGGCGGAATGATCGAGACGCCGAGCACCTGGCGGAAGCCGGCGGCGAAAATAAACAGCCACACCAGCGGCCGCACCAGCGCCGAGACGAAGCGTTCGCGCTGGTGGATGAAGCGCAGGGCTTCGCGCCAGACGATGCCCTGCATGCAGATCAGATATTGCGCCAGCGTGTGGCCAGACCGCGGTTACATCAGTGGTGATGTCTCTGGTGGTGACGTCAGTCATGCGACGCTTCCCGCCGCGTTGGCGCCGGCAGCCTTGCGTCAATTGGTGAAAGCCGATGCCATGTTCGGGGTCGCCGAGGCGGCAACCACGTTCTTGACGGATCCTCGGCCAGCACCCGGCCGCGGTGCAGGACCACCACATTGTCGTCGTCTCCGACTTCATCGATCAAATGCGTTGCCCAGAGCACACCGATATTCTCCGCAGTCAGGAGCCGCCGGACGTGCCCGAGAATGTCGGCGCGCGATTTGATGTCGAGGCCCACCGTCGGCTCGTCGAGCAGCAGAAGTTCGGGCGATGCAATAGCGCGCGCGCGATTTCCACGCGCCGCATCTGCCCGCCCGACAGGGTGTTGACCCGGTCGCGGCGCCGGTCGGTCATGGCCACCAGTTCCAGAACCGCGCGATTTCCAGATCCGCCTGTTTGCGGCCAATGCCATGCAGCGCCGCGTGATATGTCAGGTTCTGCTGGACCGAGATATCGACATCAAGCGCGCGCGACTGGAACACCACGCCGAGCCGGCTCAAGGCCGCGCCGGCGCGCGCATGATCATCATGGCCGAGAATGCGGACACTGCCGGAGCGGATCGCATAGAGCCGCGTGATCAGCGAAAACAGCGTCGACTTGCCGGCGCCGTTCAGGCCAAGCAGCACGGTGAATGACGCCGGCATCACGCTCAGGCTGACGTCGTCAAGTGCGACCTGCGGACCATAGCGATGGCCGACGTCGATCGACATCGAGGGCGGAGATGGCGGACCGGCGAGCTTATGGATCGAAGCATTCTCAATGGGAAAGGCAATACCCGGGACTCGTCAGATGGGTTGCACCCGTCGGCGGGGGCCATCGGCCAAAGTCCCGGTGCGACCAGGACCGATCGGTTGACGCGGAAGCCGGCGGCAACGGTTCGCGCGAAACGCAGATGGCCGGCGCGCACTGTCCGGCATAGCCTCGCGTGCGACGCTCCCCCTCGTCAATCTGCCCGACATTGGCTGCCGGCGCATTCGGTATAATCATCAATAGCCGCGATGATACAAGGGCCTACTAAGTCGTAAGGCACGAAAGACACCACCTCTCCGATCCACGCCGCCGCCTGGTTCCCTAATGGACGGCGTAGTGATCCAGCGCCGGATCAGCATTGGCTCACCCGTTTGTCTAACTATAGTGGAATGGGTCCAATGTGGTAACGGGCATATCATGACGCGGTGTGACGATATAAGGCTCCGCGCATGATCGGGGTGAGCGAAAGGATGGCCGACAAGTGACGCGGTTCCTGATCGTCGAAGATCATCCGCTGTTTCGCGAGGCGCTGGAGAGTGCGGTTTGCCTCGCCGATCCCGCAGCCGAAATTTTGCAGGCGACGTCGATCGACGGTGCGATCGAGGTGCTTTCCTCCACCCATCCGCTGGACCTCGTGCTGCTCGACCTGTCGATGCCCGGCACGACAGGGCTATCCGGAGTGATGCGGGTCCGGAAGGCCTTTCCGAAAAGTACCGATGCTGATCGTTTCAGGCTATGAGGACGTGCAGATCGTCCAGAACGTTCTCGCGCTCGGCGTGTCCGGCTACATACCCAAATCGACCTCGCGGCGCGAGATCGCGGACGCCATCGCCGAGGTGTTGCGAGGCACGATCTATCTTCCCAGGCATTACCGCAATGTCGCGATCACGCAACGGCCGAAGATCGACAATCAAGAGCTGTTAAAGCGTCTGCACGACCTCACGCCGCAGCAATTGCGGGTGCTCGACATGCTGCGCACGGGTTTGCAGAACAAGCAGATCGCATATGAGCTCAAGATCTGCGAGACCACGGTGAAGGTTCATGTGTCGGATATCTTGCGCAAATTGAGCGTCGTCAGCCGGACCAATGCCATCATCGAGATCTGCGAAGATCGATTTCGCAAGCCTGGCCAAGGGCGCGCCCGGCGACCATCGAGCCGACCGGCCAGCTCGAGTCTGACACTCGAATCGGCCAAGTCATGCCAGCAGGAATGACAGCAGCGAGCGCATTTCGGCCGGCTTGACCGGCTTCTTGAGCAAGCTCGAGGCCGAAAACCGCGGCCTCCCTTGCCGCTTCAACCGAATAGTCGGCCGTAACGATCATGGCGGGGATCTCGCTTTTGATCTGCTCGCGGATCGCGTTGAGGCCTCGAGGCCGTTTCTTCGCTGTCCAGATGCAGATCCGCGATAATCGCATCGGGGGCGCCGCCGAGCGCGCCAATGCGCTCGAGTGCGTCCGAGGTGGAAATCGTCTTGGCGACATCGCAACCCCATTTTCCAGCAACAGCGCCATCGCGTCCGCGCTGACGCGTCGTTTTCAACGAGCAGTATTTTCGCGCCTTCGAGCCCGCTGAACTGGAAATCGAATGCTGAAGTTCGCGTCCCGCTCCGACCCCGGCTCGAGTTCGGTACGCGGCAGGGTGATCGAAAAGCTGGACCCATAACCGACACGCGACTAAAGATGGACTCGTGACCGAGACTGTCGCAAACCGCCGCACGATCGAGAGACCGAGCCCGAATCCGGCGCCGTCTCCAGCGTCGGCTTCGCCGCGCTGGAATTCCTGAAAGATCGCCTGCCGCTGGGCTTCGGGTATCCCGGGCCGGTATCATGGACCTCGATCCGGACTTCGTCGCCGCTCTGCCTGCACCCCATCAGCACGCCGCCGCTCTGGGTGTATCGCAGCGCGTTGGTCAGCAGATTTTGCAGGATCCGGCGCAACATCAGCGGATCCGAAATAACGGCTGGGCGGAAGGCTGGATCGTCAGCGACAAGCCTCGCTTTGCCGCAAGCGGAGAGAATTCCTACCAGCGGATCGAACAGCGACGATACAGTATCGGCCGCGCCTCCGGCTTCAAAACGCCAGCGTCGAGCTTCGAAATATCGAGTAATGTCTTCAGCAGATCCTCAAGCGTGAGCAGGGACCGGTCGACCTGTTCGAGAGCGCGTTCCCGTCCGAAATCGCCATCTCCGCGAAGGTCGAGAGCGTCAACCTCGCCGCATTCAGAGGCTGCAGGAGATCGTGAGTAACACGAGATCAACACTGAGGACTTCAGCGAACTGGCCGCCTCGGCCTGCTGCTTTGCCCGATAAAGATAGTCGTTGGATCGTTCGATGAGCGCAGTGCGTCCTGCAATTGCTGGGTACGGTTCAGACCTGATGGTCCAGCGCGATCGCGGTCTCAAATAATGAAAAGGCATTGAATTGCTGATCCATGGATCTTTCGACCCGCGACATCAGCGCGGCGTTTATTTTCCGGAGTTTCGTGGTTTCCCGCTGCAGTTCTTCCACGGTTTCACGATCGCGCCGCATCATGGTGAAGCGGGCCTCTTGCCGATCGCAACGCCAGTTAATGTCTGGTTGACGTGCATCGATCTGAATTGTTCGCCGTAAGTGTGGAAGCCGACGACATTGTTTGCGCGGTAAAGTTCCGACATGTCGCGGGCGAACTGATGCTGCTCGGCGTCGAGCCGCCGGAGAAGGCATTCAAAGCCGATATAAAGCGAGACCTCTCCGATCTCGTTGCGGGTTTCATTGAACGCGTCGATCGTTGCGCCCACCGGATTGCGCGCCTTCAACAGTTAGCACCATCCCCTCATCGATCGCGCAGAAGAAATTGAGCGATCCGTCCGGATTCACCTGCTGTATCGATCGCGCGTAGTACGCGCCGCCGGCCCGGACCAGCACGGGTGCGAGGCAAAGGAAAACATGTCGAGGTTGGTGCCCGCGATGCCGACAGCGCGGGAATATTCCTCGGCCGCCGGTTCGGCGTTGATTCCTGGACAACGCGCGCTCAACGTCGGCCTTCGTCACGACCATCTTTGTCGATCGTCGGCTCGAAATTATCGCATTTGAACAGGCGAAACGGCAGCGACGTTTTCAGCAGAATAAGGATGGCGGCATCGGAATGCGCTCGCCGTCATAGAAAACCCAGGTCTCTCCGAACCGCAATCCGTCGCCTGCAGATCCACCGACCACCGGAATATTGTCCAGCGACGCATAGATCGCGGACATACCGCGTCTTCGCGCCTGCACAGCCCGTCGATCAGCAACAGGCCGAAGGAATGCTGCCCTCGCCTCCGGCATTCCCGGGCCAGTTCGCGGCGCAGTTCGGTGCAAATCCTGCGGCCGTCTTCGACGCGGAAATTGCCAAGATCGGGAAATGGGCGCGCAAAAACGGAGAAATCCTGAGCGCCAAATCCGAGGCAACGACGCTGTTTCGTCCCAGCCGTCGGGCGCCAGTTCGCCCGCGGTGGTGCAGCCGAACACGGGGACGCCGCCGTAGAGCATGGCGAGTTCGGCGATAAATTCATGGGGGTCGTAATAGGGTGACAGGAAAACGAGTACCATCGCCGGCCCATTCGAAGGCAATTGCCTGGCAATGTCCGCCGCAGCCTCATGGGCGGACGAAGCTTTTGCTTGAGCAACGGCAAGCCTGCGTATTGCTGAGCCGAGGATCGGTTCGACCCACCGTTGTCTCCCTCTCGTGCCAATCCCGATGCCTTGCCAGCAACTTTTGGTGGAACGATAGGGCTTTCCTTGAAGGGTCGCAAGAACAGGCGCCTGCCGCTTAGCCCATTCCGGTGAGCCGAAAGGTGAAACTTTTCAGCGCCGTTTCCGTAGCCGGCGTGCCGCCCATTCCGATACGTGCAACGCAGCATTCCGGATCGGCGGATGCGTTGCCCATAACCGGCCACCGTTTTTAATCCCCGCGAAACAGCCCGCTACTACCACCGCCGGTTCCCGGTGGCCTAAATCTTTGCGCACCAACGGAGACGTTGATGAGAAAATTGCGTTCGGCACCTGAAATCGGGTTGGGATGTTGCGGCGCATGCTGGCCGCCGATGTCGCGGTCGGCGCAAATGCCGTTGCCGACAGCAAGCCACCCGATGGCGCTGCGCTGTTCAAGCAGCAGTGCGCCACCTGCCACACCACCAATCTCATCCGATGCGCAGCGGCAGGGCCCGCCGCTGATGAAGGTGGTGGGCCGCCAAGCCGGAACGGTCGAAGGCTTCCATTATTCGCCGGGCTTTTCCAAAGCCGGCTTCGCCTGGGACGACGGCAAGCTCGATGCGTGGCTGGCCAATCCGCAAGGCCGTGATTCCCGGTGCAATCATGGCTTATCGGCAGGCCAAGCCCGAGATGCGCGCCGCCATCATCACCTATCTCAGGGATCTGAACTGATGGGCAAACCCGTTCACTCGATGATTCGTGTCCTCGATGAAGCGAAGGCGCTCGATTTCTATGCCCGCGCGTTCGGACTGCAGATCGCCGAGCGCATCGCATTTCCCGATTTCGCGCTGATCTATCTGCGCCATCCGTCATCGCCGTTCGAGCTGGAGCTCACGGTCAATTTCGATCGCAAGGAGCCGTATGTGCTCGGCGACGGTTACGGCCATCTCGCCGTGGTGGTCGACGACCTCGACGCCGAGCATGCGCGTTTTGAGCGGGAAAAACTGGCGCCCGGACCGCTGCGTGATTTCAAGCACGACGGCAAGACACTGGCTCGCTTCTTTTTCGTCGCTGATCCCGATGGCTACAAGATCGAAGTGATCCAGAAGGGCGGACGCTTCGGCTGACGATTGAAACCAACAAACAAGCATGCAACGGAGGACACCCATGAGAGAAGTCGATCGTCGCAGCAAATACAGCCGCCGGATCTTTCTGCAAGGGGGCCGCGGCGCGGTCCCGGTGGTCGCGGTCGCGACCGGCGCGGGCCTCGGCATCGACGAGGCCTGGGCCGAGGATGCCACGGCACTGTCGCCGGCGACGTTGAAGACGCTGGTGAAGGTGGCGCGCGACATCTATCCGCACGATTTCCTGGTCGACAGCTACTACATCACCGCGATCAAGCCATGGGACGGCAAGGCCGCGAAGGATCCGGCGGTCAAGAGCCTGCTGGAAGACGGCGTCGCGCCGGCTCGATCAGGACGCCAGGGACCAGCACAAGGTCGCCTACGCGCAGGTGCCGTGGGAGGCCGATCGGGTCGTGCTGCTGCAGGGCATCGAGCAGACCGAGCTTCTTCAAGAAGCTGCGCGCCGATCTCGTCGTCTCGCTCTACAACCAGAAAGAGGTGTGGCCGAAGTTCGGCTACGAGGGCTCCTCCGCCGAGCAGGGCGGCTACATCAACCGCGGCTTCAACGACATCGACTGGCTGCCGAAGGTCTGAGCGCACGGTAACGGAAACGTCGAGCAGAACATCAGTTGGGAGGATATCATGGCAAAATTCGATCTGAACGACGATGGCGTCGTCGTCATCGTCGGCTCCGGCGCGGGCGGCGGCACGCTCGGCAACGAACTGGCGCAGAAGGGCGTCAAGGTCGTGATCCTCGAGGCGGGCACCGCGCACCGAGAATCCAGGATTTCATCAACGACGAGTGGGAGAGCTTCACCCAGCTCGCCTGGACCGACATGCGCACGACGTCGGGCAACTGGCGCGTCGCGAAGGATTTCGCCAACCTGCCGGCCTGGATCGTGAAAGTCGGTCGGCGGCTCGACCGTGCATTGGGCCGGCGCCTCGCTGCGGTTCGAGGAGCACGAGTTCAAGGCCCGCAGCGCCTACGGCGACGTGCCCGGCGCCAACCTGCTCGACTGGCCGATCACGCTGGCCGAGATGGAGCCGTGGTACGCCAAGGCCGAAGACAAGATGGGCGTCACCCGCACCAACGACATTCCGGGATTGCCGGGCAACAACAACTTCAAGGTGATGGAAGCCGGCGCCAAGAAGCTCGGCTACAAGGAAGTCCACACCGGCCGGATGGCGATCAACAGCGAGCCGCGCGACGGCCGCGGCTCCTGCCAGCAGATCGGCTTCTGCTTCCAGGGCTGCAAGTCCGGCGCCAAATGGTCGACGCTCTACACCGAAATTCCGAAGGGCGAGGCGACCGGCAATCTCGAAGTGCGCCCCGACAGCCATGGCGCTCAAGATCGAGCACGACGCATCGGGCAAGGTCACCGGCGTGGTCTATGCCGACGAAGCGGCAAGACCGCAGCGGCAGAAGGCCCGCGTCGTCGCGGTCGCCGGCAATTCGATCGAAAGCCCGCGGCTGCTGCTCAACAGCGCCTCGCAACATGTTCCCGGACGGTCTCGCCAACAGCTCCGGCCAGGTCGGCCGCAACTACATGCGCCACATGACCGGCAGCGTCTATGCGCGTGTTCGACAAGTCGGTGCACATGTATCGCGGCACCACCATGGCCGGCATCATCCGCGACGAAGCCGCGCACGATCCGTCGCGCGGCTTCATCGGCGGCTATGAGATGGAGACGCTGTCGCTCGGCCTGCCGTTCATGGCGGCGTTCCTCAATCCCGGCGCCTGGGGCCGGCCGTTCACCGCGGCGATGGAAGCCTATCCGCGGATGGCCGGCATGTGGCTGGTCGGCGAGGACATGCCGCAGGAGACCAACCGCATCACGCTCGATCCGAACGCCAAGGACAAGTTCGGCATGCCGGTCGCCAGCGTGCATTACGACGATCATCCCAACGACATCGCGATGCGCGACCATGCCTACAAGCAGGGCTCGGCGGTCTATGAAGCGGTCGGCGCGACCGTGACCTATCCGACCCCGCCCTATCCCATCGACCCACAACCTGGGCACCAACCGGATGAGCGCGAAGGCGCGGGACGGCGTGGTCAACAAGTTCGGCCAGACCCACGACGTCAAGAACCTGTTCGTCTCGGACGGCAGCCAGTTCACCAGCGGCGCGGCCTGCAACCCGACGCTGACCATCGTCGCACTGGCGATCCGCCAGGCCGATCACATCGCGGGTGCGATGCAGAGGAAGGAGATCTAAATAAGCAAAGGCTCCGTCCGCTGAACGTGGCGGAGCCTTTTTCGCCAAAGCTATACGTGGCCCATTACTGTTGAGCTCGCGCCGGCGAGCATTATTCGGCGGCGTCGAGCACCAACTGCGCGGTGCTGCCGCGAAACTCGGGCATCGCCGCAACCGGCGGCCTTGACCGATAGATCAGGCAGGAACAGCGCAGCAGCGATGCGAAATTGTTGACCTCGCCGTGATGATCGAGCACTTCGCTGTGAAGCTTGGTCAGGAACTTGGCAAGGCTCATGCCTTCCTTGGCCGCGATCTCTTCCAAGGTTTCCCAAAACGCCAATTCGAGACGAATCGAGGTGCAATGACCTCCGATCCGCAGGGATCGGGTCTGCGATTGTATAGTCGCGTTGCGGTTGATGCGCGAATAGCCCGCACATGACGTCCTCCCATCGTTTATAATTATTCTAAACGATATACCCGGGCTGGGGAGATCACAACGCTTCCCGCGCGGCGGAACAGGTTGATGGCCCCGAGTTCCCTCGATCAGCCTTGCAACGCCGCGAGCAATTCGTCGGGCCGTTCGGCCATCATCATGTGGCCGGCGCCGCGCAGCACCACGGTGCGTGAATTCGGCAACGCGGCGGCGAGCGCCTTGCCGGCCTTGGCGGGCGTCATCATGTCGCGTTCGCCGAGGATGAACGTGGTCCGGCACCGTGACCTGCGCCGCGGCGGCCAGCGCGTTCTGATAGGCGTTGCAGGCGGCGAGATCGTTGAACAGCACGCCGGGCCGGCATTGTTCGAGCACCCGCTGCGCGCCGCTGTGCATCCACAGTCCCGGCGCGAGGCTGCCGCCGAGTTCGGCCTGAAAGCCGAGGCCCCAGATCGAGACCATGTCGATGGCGGCGTGATCGTTGGCCTCGGCGGCCTTGAGCAGATCGGGTCCGACGGTCATGGTCGCCGCCGTGCCGATCAGGCTCAGCGCCGAGACCTTGCCGGATGCCGCGCCGCGGTCTCCAGCGCGATCAGCGATCCCATGGAATGGCCGACCAGCCTTGCCTTCGCGGCGCCGGCGGCATCGATCAGCGCCGCGGTCCAGTCGGCCATGTCGGCGATGCGTCGCAGCGGCGCGCCGGCTGAGCGGCCGTGGCCCGGCAGATCCGGCGCCAGCACGCCATAGCCGTGATGGGCGAACCAGCGGCTGTGCAGCGCCCAGGTGGTGTGATCGAAGCCGGCGCCGTGCAGCAGCACGACGGCCGGCTAGCGCGGATCGAATTCCCGGCCGCCGGTGGCGGCGAAGGTCTCAGCGCCGTTGACTGTGAGCTGCATGGTCATTCAAGCCTTCTGCGAAGCGCGGAGCGCCTGGCCGAGATCGTCGATGATGTCGGCGGCGGCTTCGATGCCGACCGACAGCCGCACCAGCTCTTCGCCGATGCCGGCGGCCTTCAGCTGCGCGGCATCCATCTGCTGATGCGTGGTGCTGGCCGGATGGATCACCAGCGTCTTGGCGTCGCCGACATTGGCGAGATGGCTGATCATGCGCAGCGCTCTCGATGAATTTCTTGCCGGCCGGCCGGCCGCCCTTGATGCCGAAGCTGACGATCGAGCCCGCGCCGCGCGGCAGCAGCCGTTTGGCGAGCTCATGGTCGGGATGGCTCTCGAGCGAGGGATGCAGCACCCACTCGACCGCCTTGTTCGCGGTCAGCGAACTGCCAGCACCGCATGGGTGTTGGCGACGTGGCGCTCCATGCGCACGCCCAGCGTCTCGACGCCCTGCAGCAGTTGGAACGCGTTGGTCGGCGACAGGCAGGCGCCGAAGTCGCGCAGGCCTTCGGTGCGCGCGCGCATGATGAAGGCGGCCGGGCCGAACTGCTCGTCGAAGACGATGCCGTGATAGCCGGCATAGGGCTCGGTCAGCTGCGGAAATTTGCCGGAGCCGCGCCAGTCGAACCGGCCGCCGTCGACGATCACGCCGCCGATGGCGATGCCGTGGCCGCCGATCCATTTGGTGGCCGAGTGCATGACGATATCGGCGCCGAGCTCGATCGGGCTGGCTGAGATAGGGCGTGGCGAAGGTGTTGTCGATCAGCAGCGGGATTTTCGCGTCATGCGCGATCGCCGCGACGGCTGGGAATGTCCAGCACTTCGAGGCCGGGATTGCCGATGGTCTCGCCGATCACCAGCCGCGTATTGGGCTTGATCGCGGTGCGGAATTCGTCGAGCTCGCGCGGCTTGACGAAGGTGGTGGTGATGCCGAAGCGCGGCAGCGTATGCGCCAGCAGGTTGATGGTGCCGCCGTAGAGCGAGGACGAGGCGACGATGTGGTCGCCGGCATTGAGCAGCGTCGCGATCGCCAGATGCAGCGCCGCCATGCCGCTCGCCGTGCAGACCGCGCCGACGCCGCCTTCCAGCGCGGCGAGCCGCTCTTCCAGCACCGCCGTGGTCGGATTGGAGATGCGGGTATAGATGTGGCCGGCGCGTTCGAGGTTGAACAGCGCCGCGGCGTGATCGGAATCCTGGAACACGTAGGACGTGGTCTGATAGATCGGCACCGCCCGCGCGCCGGTGACCGGATCGGGATGCTGGCCGGCATGCAGGCTGAGCGTCTCGAAGGCGGGCGGTTTTGGTGCGGGCATGACGAACTCGAAAAAGCGGGGCAAAAAAGGCGGGCGATGCCGCGCATAGTCAGGCCGAACACCGGCGTCGTCAAGGGTCGCGATGCGCGGTCTTGCCGCCGGCCTGCGACCAGCTGCTTTGACAAGTGGCTCAGCAGTCGGATCAGTTGCGGGGCGTTGCGGCGAATTTCCGAGCGGTGCGTCGCGGATTAGTTTGTTTAGCGCCTTGTCCGCCTTGGCCGTCAGCGTCAACAGAACCCGTCGCCGGTCCTGGGCGTCAATCGTCCGCACCACGAGTTTCGCGCGAACCAGCCGATCAGCCAGACCGACCGCCGTATGGTGCTTGAGAAGAAGATGACGCGCAAGGTCGCCGATTGACGTTCCCTTCTCGGATCCAAACTCCCGGATGGCGAGGATCGCCTGATGGTGTTGCGGGCGAAGTCCCGCCCGCCGTGCCGCCTGCTCGCTGAAGGCAAGAAAATCCCGCAGCGACCGCCTGAACGAAGCGAGTGCTGCATAATCCTTTTCATTCATCCGCTGTGAGCGCGGCAGCGCCGCGGGTGACGATTTTTTTACCATTTTCATCCGTTGCGTTATATCGCATTGCGATATAATTACATCCCGCCGTCTGTGCGTTGCCATGAGCGGTACACCCCATCCCGCAATTCCCGGTGAAAGATCACGATGGCCCGCTCCGCTTCCGTCAACTCCTTACCACGGCTCGGAGATT
The DNA here is from genome assembly GCA_963711775.1 of uncultured Actinomycetota bacterium. Lineage (GTDB taxonomy): Bacteria > Actinomycetota > Actinomycetes > Mycobacteriales > Jatrophihabitantaceae > Jatrophihabitans. Next base: position 528,943 of record CAVQFH010000008.1, read on the forward strand.
TTACCGCCGACCGCCGCGTGCTTATGCTGGTCGGCATGGCGCTGGTGGTCGGCGGCAGTGCCGTGGCGGCCTGGGTGCTGCTGAAGCTGATCGCGCTGGTCACCAATCTGGTCTGGTTCGGAGCATTCAGCGCGCAGAGCCGTCTCGCTGGCATGCCGCAACCGGGCGCCTGGATGGTGCTCGGCGCCGGCGCTCGGCGGCCTGGTCATCGGGCTGATGGCGCGGTTCGGCTCGGAGAAGATCCGCGGCCACGGCATTCCCGAGGCGATCGAGGCGATCCTGATCGGCGGCAGCCGGATGTCAGCCGAAGGTCGCGGTGCTCAAGCCGCTGTCGTCGGCGATTTCGATCGGCACCGGCGGCCCGTTCGGCGCCGAGGGCCCGATCATCATGACCGGCGGCGCGATCGGCTCGCTGTTCGCGCAGTTCTTCCATCTCAGCGCGGCCGAGCGCAAAACGCTGCTGGTCGCCGGCGCGGCCGCCGGCATGACGGCGATCTTCGGCACGCCGATGGCGGCGGTGCTGCTGGCGGTCGAACTGCTGCTGTTCGAATGGAGGCCGCGCAGCTTCATTCCCGGTGATCGCGGCGCTGCGGTCGTCGCGTCGGCCTGGCGGCCGCTGCTGTTCGGGGCCGGCCCGCTGTTTCCGTTCGCCGGCACAGCTCGACTGCCGTGGTGGGGCCTGTTCGCCTGTGTCGGCGTCGGCATCGTCGCCGGCCTGCAGTCGGGCCTGCTGACACGGCTGCTGTACGCGATCGAGGACCTGTTCGAACATCTGCCGATCCACTGGATGTGGTGGCCGGCGATCGGCGGCCTCGTCGTCGGCCTCGGCGGCCTGATCGATCCGCGCGCGCTGGGCGTCGGCTACGACGTCATCGCGCGATCTGCTCGCCGGGCAATCGTCGTCGACGAGCGCTGCTCGGCATCCTGCTGGTGAAGGCGGTGATCTGGTCGTCGCGCTGGCGTCGGGCACCTCCGGCGGCGTGCTGGCGCCGCTGCTGATCTTCGGCGGCGCGCTCGGCTGGCTCGAAGGCCATGGTCTGCCGGGCGATCCCGGCTTCTGGGCGCTGCTCGGCATGGCCGCGATGATGGGCGGCACGATGCGCTCGCCGCTGACCGGCATGCTGTTCGCGGTCGAACTGACCGGCGATTTCGCGCATGCTCGGTGCCGCTGCTGGCGGCAACCGGCGCGGCCTATGCCGTGACCGTGCTGCTGCTCAAGCGCTCGATCCTGACCGAGAAGATCGCCCGCCGCGGCCAGCACATCGCGCGCGAATACAGCATCGACCCGTTCGAACTGATGCGCGTGGGCGAGGTCATGGTGCGCGAGGTCGACACGCTGCCGGTCGCGATGCCGATCGATGAGGCGGTGGCGTTCTTCTCGGGCGAGCGCGTCGGCACAAATCCTATCCGCTGACTCGATGCCGGCGGCCATAGCGGCATGGTCACCCGCGCCGACGTGCTGCGCTGGCGCGCGGAAAGCCCGCATGGCGAGGAGACCCTGTTCGACGCGATTTCGGATCGTTCGCTGAACGTCGGCTATGCCGACGAGCCGGTCTCGCATCTCGCGGACCGCATGGTGCTCGCCGATCTCGGTCGGGTGCCGATCGTCGAGCGAGGCACCCGGGTCTGGTTGGCCTGGTCTCGCGCAAGGATCTGCTGCGGATCCGCGCCACGGCGAAATCGACCGAGGCCAGCCGTGTCGCCTTTTTTGGCCGCCGCACATCGGCAAAGGACACCGAGGAGGCGGCGGTTTCGGCGACCCGCGGTGGCCCGCGGGTATTGTAGCGGCCATTGGCCGCTCGTATCGCGCTGATTTGAGCAATCGCCGTAAGAAAAGTTTAAACCGCCGCCGATAGGTTGCCGCCGGTTGCAGCCGTGTGGCTGCATCTCGTTGAATATCAAACCGATTTTTAATTGTACCCGTTTGAGGTCTGCCATGTCTCGCGCGCTTATCGAAACCGGCAAAACCGCCGTTACTCTCGTCCCATTGCCGATCGAGTCCTCCTGGATCATCGAGGGCAAGCCGGATGCGCGATCGGTTCTGTCCGCGAGCGCCGACGGCCTGGCGTGCACCATGGTCTGGGAATGCAGCGAAGGCAAATTCAACTGGTATTATGATTTCGACGAAACGATCTTGATCCTGGAAGGCTCGATCGTGCTCGAAAACGACACCTGCCCCGACCCGGTATGGTCCCGGCGATATCGTATTCTTCAAGGACGGCGCGCATGCCCGGTGGCATGTCGAGGGCCGGGTTCGCAAGCTGGCGTTCTGCCGCAAGACCCCACGTCTGCCTTTTGCGTTGCGGGCTTTCCGGAGTTGGGAACATGCTGCCGACCGAGATCCAGCGAAGCGTCATGGCTCTTCCGGAGAGCGGGCGGCAGCCGGGCTGGCGACGGGAGCCGCCGGATCGCATCGAAAATCGAGCATAAGCCGGTAGAAATCCGTCGCCGTCTTTTGAAAACAGCGCGGTCTTCTCGGTCTCGCTATAGGGCGCGGCGATGCGCTTGAACGCGTTGAAGATCACCTGATAGCTGCACTGGCCCTTGTCCGGCGGAAAGTTGCTTTCGAACATGCAGCGTTCGGGGCCGAACGCCTCGATGCAGGTCTCGATATAGGGCCGCCACGCCGCCGCCAGTTCTTCCGACGACGGCGGCATCGGCCGTTCGTGAAAATCATAGCCGAGCAGCCGCATCGCCAGCCCGCCGAGCTTGACCGACGACGTTGGGGCATTTGGCGATTTCGCGGATCGAGGCTTTCCAGATCGTGAAAATCTCCTCGCGCCGGTTGGCATAGCTGCCGATGCCGATCGGTCCGCCGCAATGGTCCAGCACGATTTGCGTGTCCGGAAAGGCGCGCGCAAGATCGGTCAGTTCGCCGATCTGCGGGTGAAACAGCCACGCATCGAAACTCAGGTCCAGCGGCGCGAGGCAGGCAAAACCCTCGCGGAAGTGCGGATCGAGCAACAGTCCTTTCGGGCGCGTGGCGTAGATGCCGGCGACGCTCGGATCGGCATCCCACGCCGATGAATGCCGGATGCCGCGGAAGCGGCCGCTGCCGGCGGCGATCTCCGCTTCGAGCACCGGCCGCGCGCCTTCGCCCAGCAGCAGATCGACGTGGCCGACGATGCCGGCGCAGATCGCGGCGCTGCCATAGCCGCCGCTCGCGCTCATCGCCGCGACGCCGTTGGCGAATTCGACTTCGCCGACCGGCCGGAAAGCTTCCGGTCCGTTGGCGCGATACATCGAGCGGCAATCGACATAGACGGTCGCGACGATGTTGTGGCCGGAGGCGATATCCTCGGTGATCTCCTCGAGCATGTAACGCTCGCCGCCGCGTTCCCACAAATGATGATGGGCATCGACAATCGGCCGTGTCGGATCGATGATGTCTTCCTGATGTGCGTCAGCCAGTCGTCGCGCGGTGCGCCGTAGAGCAGGATTTTCGAGGCGGCGGTATTGCTGGTGGCCATTGGATTGTCTCTCCCTGTTTTTGCTTTTGTCGAAACTTTTTGAAACCCGTCTGTCAAACCGGTTCCTGCGCGCGATCGTTAACAACGTGTTAACCCGGGATGGGTGACAGTGATACAGCCCATGCCACCCTCAGGTCAGTATCTTCGATGTGGATGAAGGCAGACGCAACCGGGGTCGCTTCGCCCGACGCCTGTGCATTCGTTGCGATCTGGTCCGGCTAGGATTTTGGGGTGATGGCTAGCACCGACCGACATGACCAGGCTGTGGGTGGGCCATTCCCGCTCGTCGCCAACACGCTCGGGCGACTGGACGTGTTGCAGATCGCGCGTTGCGTGACTTTTCTTGCCACGGTTCTGGCGATGTGGGTGACGCTTCGACCCTTTGTTGACCTGACGGCGGCCGATTTTACCGATGTCGAGAGCGGGAAGTTTGTCTCCACCTATGTTACGCTCGGGATGCTTTCAATCCTCGCCGTGGCGTTGGCGGCTTCCGGGAATTTGAAGGCTTTCCAGAGCCTCATGACACCGGCGTTCCTGCTGCTGTGTTGCTGGATCGGCATCAATACCCTGTTCTCCAACGATGTCGGATTGTCCTTTCAGCGCCTCGTGCTGGCGATCTTGGTCGTCGCCTTGGCCGCATCCGTGCTGCTGCTGCCCCGCTCCCAGTCAGAATTGGAGCTGTGGTTGAGTACGGCCGCGCTGATCTTGCTGGCGCTGTGCTATCTCGGCGTTTTGCTGGCGCCGACCTACTCGATGCATACCGCCGGCGACATGTTCGAGGCACATCTTGCCGGCGACTGGAGGGGCTCATTCGGGCACAAGAACATGGCGGCTCCCGTCATGGCCATGCTGGTATTCGTGGGAATGTATCTTGTCAGCACGAAGCACCTGATCGCCGGGAATTGCGATTACCGGGCTTGCCTCGGTCTTTCTGATATTTTCCGGCGGCAAGAGCGCGACGGGTCTGTGCGTGGTCACGCTGGCGCTCGGTAGCCTCGTCGGTGCGCTGAAAAGCCCGTGGCTTCGGGCCTTGGTCTGTTTCACGCCGCTGCTCACCCTGAACGCGCTGACGGTCGGCTCCGTTTTCGACGACCGGCTTGCAGAAGTCGTGAAGCTGCTGCCGATCGACACGACATTTACCGGCCGCACCGATATCTGGGAGTTTGCGGTTTCATCGCTCGCGCTTCGACCCATCCTGGGCTACGGCTTTGCCGCTTTCTGGGGAACCAGCTCGATCGAGAAGCTCGTCAAGAACGATCAAATTGAATGGGCTGCCAGCTCGTCGCACAGCCATAACGGCTATCTCGATAGCGCGCTGACCCTGGGCTATCCCGGCCTCGCCTTGATCATCTTCGTTTTTGTCTATTTGCCGCTGAAAGACTTCAACACAGCAACGCGATCCGGAAACGCCGGACCGCTGGCAACCTTGTTCATGCGGCTCTGGCTGTTCGGCATCTATCTGTCATCGATGGAGAGCTTTATCCTGGATCGCGCCGACCCGATCTGGTTCACCTTCCTGGTCGCGGTTTTTGGCCTGCACTACATCTCGCGTTTCCGCCTGAAGTCCAAATCGGCGGCGCCCTGACGGGTGCTCCCAAGGCCAATACTTCCAACACCGATACTACCAAGGCCGACCAGGCGAACGCCGTCGGTGTCCGGTTGGCCGCTTTCATCCAGCAGGACGAGTTCGACCGTATGACGTCCGGGGGCAAGATCCCTGGCAAGGATGATAATTCCGCGCTTCGGCTGGATCGAGCCATCGAGCGTCTGGAATGAGCCGCCGTCGATGCCAACCCGCAAGCGATGGCGGTCGTCCGGCGCATGCGCCAACACGGCGACAAGCCCGGTGCCCCACCAGTCAAATGAAATCCGCGCCGCGCGCTCCGCACCGACCCAGATCGGCTTGCTGTCGTCGTCGAAGGTCTGGCGCCAGCCTTCGTTCAGAGCCGGAACCAGATCGGCCGCATCCCGCCATTCAACCTGCTGGAAGGCGAGGGAATGCAGCGGAGACGGCAGCGGATCGCCGGCATTGAACGTCGTCCTCGCGGCCTTCATCCCGGTTTCGCACATCGCGGTGAGGAAGCGCGCCGCGGCGGCATGGCCGGCATCGTTCGGGTGAACCGTATCGACGATATAGTCCGACCATTTCATGCGGCCCGCCGCCATTTCAGGCCACATCGCGTCACGAAAACTGACCATGGGCAGATGATAATGCGCGCCGACTTTTGCCTGCATCTCCTGGTCGTTGCCGCCGCGTTCCCACATCATGAACAGAAGCATGACGGCGGGCTGGTTCGGTTGCGCGAGAACCTGCCGGACCAGGCCTTCATAGGCCTCGCCGTCCGTCCAGTTGTCGTTGACCGCGAATTCGATGATGACGAGATCAGGCATCCCGGACAGCAAATCCCGTCCCGCCCGCAGCGCGCCATACATTGAACCGGTGCCGCCGATGCCGGCATTGATCAGGTCGATATCGCATCTGGGAAACCGCTTCCGCCACCAGGCCAGCAGGCAGCGCTGAATAACTGTTGCTCGGTTGGCTCGCGATGGCGCCGGCCGTGATCGATCCGCCGATCACGCCGAGTGTTGATCGGCTCGCCCCGGCTCGCTTTGGCAAAGACCTCTGCCAAGGCGCTCCGAGGTCTCCGGTGGAAAGTTGCGAGCGAGCGATGACGTCGCCGGTCAAGCGGTCGGGCATCGCCGCCAGCATCCTGGGAGGGGCCAGCACGCAGGAGCCGAGCAGCAGCGCGGCGGCGCGACGCGAGATCGAGGGTGTCGTTGAGAAACTCCGACGAACCTCCATTCAGAGCCCCCGTTACGCGGCTGGTACTGTGCTGCGCCGGGTCGTGCCGGCTGCCAGCAACGGCCGTTCAATCAAATGGTGGCAGAGCAGGCCAAACGCCAGTCCGGCCAGTATCGCCATCGTGGCGCCCATCGAGTAGATCAGAGGGTGCTTGGACCTCGAACATTCGTTTCCCGATCGCCCCCAAACGCCTGCGACGGCGAAGAGGTGAAACAGATAGATCGAATAGGAAGCATCGCCCAGATAGCGGCAGCCATCTGAGGTTAGCCACCTGGTTCTGCGTCTCGCAATGGAGCGCCAGCAACCCAATGCTCAAGGCGCAAAACGACATCAACAGATGCTTCCACAACGCGATGGAATCGGCGCTGTCCCACTCGATCGACGTAGAACGCCAGCAGCAGGCAGGAACGGCGCCGCCACGACCGGCCATCGCAGATGTTGTCCCCAGCCACGCAATCCATCCAAGCCGGTAGGCTGCGCCGGGTCGTACCCAGGCAGGAACCCGATCAGGCTCGGGACTGGTGTAGACGGCTTCGACATAGCTTCAGGTTCGGTCGAGCTGTTTGTCCGGACACCGACGAGGCACGGCGAAGAGCACGAGCAACACGATGGTTCGCAGGCCGGAAGTCAGGAAGAACAGGCTGGCGAACATCAAATAGAAGAAGATTTCGAAGTTCAGCGTCCAGCCCAGCAGCAGCAGGGGTGCCTTCGGTTCAAGCGAAGGGATGAACAGCGTCGATTTCAGCAGACCTTCGAGGGTGGGAACGGTGGTCCTGAACTGGTTCGGCAGGGCAATGGAGCCAGCGCGGCGGTCAAAAAAGTGGCTGCCCAGTAGGTGGGGACAATCCGGTGAGCGCGCCGGCTCAGAAAAACCCTCGGACGGAACGGTCCGTCGCCGGCGATGGTCGTGATGATGAAGCCGCTGATGACAAAGAAAATCTCGACGCCGAGCCTGCCCGGTCTTCAAGTAGTACATGTTAATCTCGGAGAGCGGCCACTGCAGGGCGTGCATCACCAGGACGCTCAAGGCCGCGATCGCTCTCAAATACTGAACCGAAAGCAGTTGCGTGCGCGGCGTCCCCGGAATGAACCGGTGCCTGGACAATCTGACCCATAATAAAGCACCCCTGCGAAAAACGTTTGGCCTGCGTCCTAATTGAGCAAGTCCCAGGCCACGCCTTTCGCGGAGTCGGCCGGCGTGCCGAACGAGACGCCGTTAAGATTTCTGCAGGAGGGTTTTAAGGTTTGGTCGGGCGCGCCGGCGCTCGGCGGCGCCGTATATATGCTTAAGTCGGCTGAGTCGTCGTTCCCATCATTGGTGTCGCCGCGAAACGACGCAACGCCTCGTCGAGCGCCGCTCACTCCTGCCGCGGGCTGATCTTCCAGGTGGCCGCGAGGATACCTGCTGTCATGAGGCCGCTGATCGGCGGCGATCGGGAACGTCAGCGCAGCGCCGCGGTTGCGGCCCATCCGATCGAGGAAAAGGCTTCCGCGAATGTCGCCAGCCGGGACGAGGTCTGGCGGCGGCGAAACTGGCTGCGCTTGGCCTGCACCCGGAACCAAAGCTGGATCGCGGTGGCGGAAGCCGCGGCGACGGCGATGCCGAGCGCGGTGAGGGCCGCCTGCGGCGGCGAGGCAAAGGCCAGGGCGATGATCAGCGGCGCGAACAGCATGCCGATCGCGATCAACACCACCTCGATCTTGGCGCGGGTCACCCGCGAGGACGGCAATGGCGCGGTCGTCACCAGATCGGCGGCGTCTTCGCCCGAAATCGTCAGCCAGGCCAGGCCCCCGCAAGCTGGCCCGCCGCCATGACAACGACCGGGGTGATCAGTACAATGGCGGTGGAACGGCCGGCAAAACTCCGCCACAGCATCAGCGCCGGCGGCACTAGATAAAGCAGTTGCATCAGGGTTGCGACACCAGCCACGGGTCGCGCCGCAGCAGCAGGAATTCCTTCCATCGCAACGCCTGTTGCCGGGAACCGGAACGAAACGTTCTGGCGCGGTGGCCGCGATGGGCCGGGGCTGCATTCGCCGAACGCTGACGGCGGTGTCGGCAAAGCGGGGCGAGAAGATCGCCATCACCGCTCCGAGCAGCCCGAGCCCGACGGCGATAGAAGCAGCAGCGCTTCGCCGTCGCCGAGCGCCGCGCGTGCCGGCCACCAGGCGATGCTGTCGAATCAGGCGCAATGCCGCCGCGGCATCGGATGTCAACACCGCGAACCGCGATAGCGTGCCGTAGGACACGATCGCGGCGATCTGTAACGCGATCACAAAGCCGGCGCCGATGATCGCCGCGAGAATCTGCGCGACCAGCCGGGTCCGGCTAGCGCCGATCAGGCGAAACAGCACGATCGCCATGGCGATGGCGATCGCCGCGGCGGACAGCCCGATGGCGACGACGACCCCGTAGGCCGCAAACCACCGGACGCCGCCGCCGATCACCAGCACATCGACGAAAGGCGTCGACAGCACCAGCGCCATCGCCGTCACCGTCAGCGCGATCGCCGCGATCCGGACCGAAAATACGTTCTCCAGCTTTGCCCGGCGACGACATGATCAGATCGAGATCGGCGCGGGCGTAAAACACCCGCGTCACCAATTCGATCGCCTGCGACAGCATCAGCGCCCATGCCAGCACGATCGTCGAGGTGATGACGATGAGGGCGGTTTTGTCGAGCGGCGGCGGCAAGGTTCGCGAACCGGCCGACCACGGCATAGA